>NZ_CANLEA010000020.1 GCF_947489565.1 uncultured Kordia sp.
CGTCTAAGAGCTTAGTAAGTCTAAGAAGTCTAAAAGCGAAGCATATCTAAAATCAAACATTTCTCGATACAATTTTTTACAAAAATCACTCGAAAAGACGTTTTGAGACAATAATTTTATTGAATAAATCCAAGAACAGAGCAATTCCAAAAGCGAAAGCGCGTCTAAGAGCTTAGCAAGTCTAAGAAGTCTAAAAGCAAAGCGTATCTAAAATCAAACATTTCTCGATACAATTTTTCACAAAAATCACTCGCAAAGACGTTTTGAGTCTATAATTTTATTGAATAAACTCAAGAACAGAGCAAGTCTAAAAGCGAAAGCGCGTCTAAGAGCTTAGCAAGTCTAAGAAGTCTAAAAGCGAAGCGTATCTAAAATCAAACATTTCTCGACACAATTTTTTACAAAAATCACTCGAAAAGACGTTTTGAGACTATAATTTTATTGAATAAATCCAAGAGTAAAGCAAGTCCAAAAGCGAAAGCGCGTCTAAGAGCATAGCAAGTGTAAGAAGTCTAAAAGAGAAGCGTATCTAAAATCAAACATTTCTCGATACAATTTTTTACAAAAATCACTCGAAAAGACGTTTTGAGACTATAATTCTATTGAATAAACCCAAGAACAAAACAAGTCCAAAAGCGAAAGCGCGTCTAAGAGCATAGCAAGTCTAAGAAGTCTAAAAGCGAAGCGTATCTACCTTAACAATCCGCTAAATTCACACCAACAGCCAATCCACCTTCGGAGGTTTCTTTATATTTAGAATTCATGTCTTTTGCAGTTTCCCACATGGTATGAACCACTTTATCGAGAGGAACTTTGGTATCTTCCGGATTGGTTTCCATAGCCAATTCTGCGGCATTAATTGCTTTGATAGCTCCCATAGAATTACGCTCAATACACGGAACTTGTACCAAACCACCAATAGGATCGCAGGTCATTCCCAAATGATGTTCCATAGCAATTTCGGCAGCAATCATGACTTGTTCAGGCGAACCTCCATACAATTCTGTCAAAGCACCAGCGGCCATTGCAGAAGAAACACCAATTTCAGCTTGGCAACCGCCCATAGCTGCAGAAATAGTAGCTCCTTTTTTGAAAATACTGCCAATTTCACCAGCAACTAACAAAAATCGTTTGATGTGACTAAAATCAGCTTTATGATTTTCAATCACCATATAATACATTAAAACAGCGGGAATAACGCCAGCACTTCCATTCGTGGGAGCTGTTACCACACGACCTAAAGAAGCGTTTACTTCATTAACGGCTAGCGCAAAACAACTTACCCATTTAAAAATTTGACGGAATCGCACCTTTGTTTTTCGGATGGTTTGCAGCCATTCTTCCGGATTGGAATATGGTAAATCTCCTTTTAACTTTTGATGAATGTCATATGATCTACGTTTTACATTCAATCCGCCAGGTAAAATACCATGTGTGTGACAACCTGTATACATACATTCAAGCATGGTTTTCCATACACGATTTAATTCAGCATCAATTTCTTCTGGAAAACGCAATAAAGTTTCGTTTAAGAGAACAATTTCAGAAATCTTTTTTTGTTCCTTTTCGCAAAACTCCAGTAAGTCAGTTGCTTTATTAATAGGATATGGAAAAATACGAATAGGATGATCGGTATCATCATGTGTTTCATTTTCTTTGACCACAAATCCGCCACCAATGGAATAGAAAGTTGAAGAATGTATTTTATGATTTACAATCGCGTGAAATGTGATTCCATTTGGGTGAAATGATAAAAAATCAGAATTGAATATAATGTCTTTACTTGGCGTAAATGAAATGTCTTTTTCTTGATTAAAAGATAGCGTTTTCGTTGTTGAAATGGTTTCTACAATTTCAGGAATACGATCGGTCGGAACAGTTTCAGGATCGGCTCCATACAAACCGAGTAATACGGCTAAATCTGTAGCATGTCCCTTTCCAGTCAATGACAAAGAGCCAAATAAATCTACTTTAATAGAGGTAACGTCGTTAAAAAGATTGGCAGCTTTCAGTTCTTTAATCCAGCTTTCGGCAGCTCTCCAAGGTCCTAAAGTATGGGAACTAGAAGGTCCTACACCAATTTTTAGCATATCAAAAACGCTGATGTATTCCATAATAAGTTAGTTGTTCGTGGCTGTAAATATAATTGTATTGTTTGAAACTATACACCTTTATATTTTCCTAGTTAAAGTTTTTTTAAACTTGTAGGAAATCATTTCATTTCTCTGTAAATTTAAGTAATCTAGATCAACAGATTTTAATATCATATGTTAAAATGAGTAAAATCTGAATATGAATTCATCAATTTTTTTAGTAATCGAACTTCAAAAGTTCATCAAAACACATTATTATGAAAAACAAAAAAGCGAACAAAAAGCTAAGCTTTAAAAAAATTAAAGTTTCAGAATTAGGAACCTTGAGTATTAAAGGTGGCGGATCATTATTTACTTGTTATTGTTGTACGTCTGATCACTGTCCAAATTCACAAGATCAATGTGAAACAATTAGGGGAAATACGTGTTTCTGCTAATCATTTTACAACGTTTTTAGGAAATGCTGACATCATGTCAGCATTTTTTTGTTGGCATAGTCATTGACTTATTATACTCGCATTAGAAAAGCAAACATTTTTAAAATTAAAGTATAACACAACACAATAGATAAAAGTTTAAAATAAGTTATGAGTAAAATTATTGGAATCGATTTAGGAACTACCAACTCATGTGTTTCTGTAATGGAAGGAAACGAGCCAGTAGTAATTGCAAATGCTGAGGGAAGACGTACAACTCCTTCTGTTATTGCTTTTGTTGAAGGTGGAGAAATTAAAGTTGGAGATCCTGCAAAAAGACAGGCAGTAACAAACCCTACAAAAACGGTTTATTCTATTAAGCGTTTTATGGGGAACAAATTTTCTGAATCTTCAAAAGAAGCAGGACGTGTTCCTTACAAAGTAGTAAAAGGAGACAACGATACACCAAGAGTTGATATCGATGGACGTTTATATACACCACAAGAATTATCAGCAATGATCCTTCAAAAAATGAAGAAAACTGCTGAAGAGTTCTTAGGACAAGATGTTACGGAAGCTGTAGTTACAGTTCCTGCATACTTTAACGATGCACAACGTCAAGCAACTAAAGAAGCTGGTGAAATTGCTGGTTTAAAAGTAAGAAGAATTATCAATGAGCCAACTGCTGCGGCATTAGCTTACGGATTAGATAAAAAAGGACAAGACCAAAAAATTGCTGTTTTTGACTTTGGAGGTGGAACACATGATGTTTCTGTCTTAGAATTAGGAGATGGAGTTTTTGAAGTATTAGCTACGGATGGAGATACACACTTAGGTGGTGATGACGTAGATGAGAAAATTATCAACTGGTTGGCAGATGAGTTCAACAATGATGAAGGAATGGATTTACGTAAAGATCCTATGGCATTGCAACGTTTAAAGGAAGCTGCAGAGAAAGCTAAGATTGAATTATCTAGCTCAACTTCTACAGAAATTAACTTGCCTTATATTACGGCAACTGCAAGCGGACCTAAGCACTTAGTACGTTCATTATCAAGATCTAAATTTGAGCAATTAATTGACGATTTAGTAAAAAGAACAATCGAGCCTTGTCAAACTGCCCTTAAGAATGCAGGTTTATCTACAGGAGATATTGATGAAATTATCTTAGTTGGTGGATCAACACGTATTCCAGCAGTACAAGAAGCTGTTGAAAAATTCTTTGGTAAAAAACCAAGTAAAGGAGTAAACCCTGATGAGGTTGTTGCCGTTGGTGCAGCAATTCAAGGTGGAGTTTTAACAGGAGATGTTAAAGACGTTTTATTATTAGATGTAACGCCACTTTCATTAGGAATTGAAACGATGGGGAATGTAATGACAAAGTTGATTGATGCTAACACAACAATTCCAACGAAAAAGTCACAAGTATTCTCAACTGCAGCAGACAATCAGCCATCTGTGGAAATTCACGTATTACAAGGTGAGCGTCCAATGGCAGCACACAATAAAACAATTGGTCGTTTTCACTTGGATGGAATTCCACCAGCACAAAGAGGAGTTCCTCAAATTGAAGTAACGTTTGATATTGATGCGAACGGAATCATCAATGTTTCTGCAAAAGATAAAGGAACAAACAAAGAGCAAAATATTCGTATTGAAGCTTCTTCAGGATTGACAGAAGAAGAAATTGCAAAAATGAAGCAAGAAGCAGAAGCAAATGCGGAAGCGGATAAAGCTGCAAAAGAAACGGCTGATAAGTTAAACAGCGCAGATTCTATGATTTTCCAAACAGAAAAGCAATTAAGCGAATTTGGTGATAAATTATCTGATGATAAGAAAAAGCCAATCGAAGATGCTTTGGAAGAATTGAAGAAAGCGTATGAAACAAAAGACATCGCTGTAATCGATCCTGCTTTAGAGAAAATCAACGAAGCATGGAAAGTTGCTAGTGAAGAAATGTACAAAGCACAGGCTGAAGCACAACAAGGTGATGCTGGACAAGCTGGACCAGAAGCTTCTGCACCAAGCGGAGATGAAGGGAAAGACGGAGAAGATGTACAAGACGTAGACTTCGAAGAAGTGAAATAATTATTTCACAGCTATATAAAACAAAAAAGCAGCTCAATGAGCTGCTTTTTTTATAGCAATACTTTTTAAAAAGAAGTCAAGTGCAACTTTTTATTTTTATAACGGAACACAGTTCCTTTTCCTTTTAATTTTGCCTCTTGTTCAGCTTCAATCTTCATGAATTTTTCATAGTATTTAGAAACTTCTGCATTGCTAAGTGTCGGTTTTCCACCATTTGTAATGGCTTCTGTGATGTATGAATGTAACAATCCTTGGTATGCGTTTTTAAACAAATCGTGCGTTGCAAAGATGTCGCAACCAATAATTTTATCGCCAGAAACGGCAATGACTCCAACGACAGAAGATTTATTGATAAGTCTGTTCTTAAAAAAATCTAAATAGGAATTCAAATCTTTGGTGTATGTTTTTGACTTTGCCAATTCAGCATAGGTTCCTGTACCAGAAGTTGCTTGATTTTTCTTGGTAGTTTCTGCCACATTTGCCCAAACTTTTTGCTGATCTTTCTCTACCAAAGCTGCTTTTCTAACTTCCTTGCTACTTACATTATAATAACCATTAAAGTTATTTCCAGATTCTTTTTGTTGCCATCTGTGTTGTTCTACGCAAAACGCTGGAATATTCTTTGTTTCGCCTGGTGCAATCACAACATCTTCTGCAACCAATCGATCTTGTTTTCCGCCTTTTACCACTTCTCCCGCAATGATATATACATTTACATTTGAGTTGTTGATGGCAATAAGCGTATTTACAGAACCAGAATCATTGATTTCTATTTTACCAGATTCAATCGCTTTTTTTAAATTATCATACTTCCCAATATTTTGATAGGCTTTTTTATAAGCAGTATTGGCTTTAATTGGAATGAGTTGTAAATTTTTGAATACATTTTTTTTCGTATTCATGATTTTTAAATTTTTGCTGTTCATCTGCGCCGATACAGAGATAAAACAACAGCAAAATAACGCTACTAACGCATACTTACTATAAGACATGATGTATTGATTTTAAGAATTTCCTATGGAAAATAACTTCAATATCTAAGTAAAAAAATATGAAATTAGTCTAGTGTAGTTCTCAGGATGTAAAAACGGCGTATGGGTTAGGGAAGAAGCTGTATAGAATAGAGAAAGCTATTTGAAGAGTCAAATTTTCGTCAAACCAAACTTGATTCAGGATGACGTTTTTAAAGACTTTTCAAATAGCTTCTGCTCTAAAAATTATGGTGTCTTACTAAGGTTTTAGTTTTTCACAATTCGCTTTACAGCAATATTATTTTGAATGTCTTGCAATCGTATAAAATACATTCCTGCTGCAAGATTAGAAATATCAATAGTTTTTCCTTCTGAAAGTTGTCCAATATCCGTTGAGGTTTGAAGTATTCTTCCATTTAAATCTGTAATGGCAATGCTAGCCAAAGAAACATTGGTCACACTATTAATCGTAATCAAACCTTTTGTTGGATTTGGAACCAAATCAATACTGTTTGAAAATGAATTTTCAGTGACACTTAAGTTTTCATCTACAGTAACGTCAAAAGAGCACATGACAGCATTTCCTGCCAAATCGGTAATCGTAAATGTATTGGTTGTTGTTCCAATTGGGAAATCGGCTCCACTAGCTAAACCAGCTGTTTGCGTAGGAATGTAATCAATTTCTAAAAGATATCTGTACGTACTTCCATTAGTAATGTCATTCCAACCGCCACTTGATTGTATTACAGTATAATCTTCATTTCCAGCATTATTCGGCTCACCGGGATTCCAGTTGTCATAAGTAGATGTATCTCCACTCTGCCATACAAAAGTACCTTCGGTGGCAGTATCACTAAATCCAAGTAAAACATCTCCAGCACCTCCAACTTTACTAATTGCTTCTGTAATAGTTGCATTGTCTGTTGCATTTCTTATTGTTCCCACAAAACCACCTTGTGAAATAGCATCGTTAAATGCATCTGCAGGTGCAAAAGAATTGTCTGATAAATAATACGCTTTCCCATTAATATTGGTCAATGGCGTAAAATCTGTTAAAGGATTGATCAACACACAATTATCGGTAGGAGATAAGGTGTAATTTACAACGGCGGTCGTATCTCCAAAATTAGCAGCAGTAATCATAATATCTGCAGGACAACCCGCTACTGGATCTTCATTATCTGTAACTGTTACCGTAAAACTACAGCTAGATACATTATTATCGGAATCGGTCACGCTCATAAAAACTTCGGTAACTCCAACTGGAAATGCTGAACCAGAAGCTAAACCAGAAGTTACGGTTGGTGTCAACATACCATCTTCTGTATCGTTGGCAGTGACACTATAGTTTACAACAGCTTCGCATAGTCCTGTAGTGTTATTTACGTTTATGTTTGCAGGACAAGTAATTACTGGTGAATCTCCAATAGATTCATACAATTGCACGTCTGCAATTTGATTGATGCTAGATGTACCACAAGTTCCTGTAAAATTAACTCTATAATAGGTATATGAGTTTGTATTTGTAAATGAAAATGTTCTTGAGAAAAAACGAGTGGAAACACACGGAAGATTTCCAGTAGCAATACTTGTGAAGTTTGTTCCGTCGTTAGAACCAAAAATTTCATAATCTGTTGGATCTCTTTCAGGCGCGTCATTTGCAGTGACAAATTCCATGGCAATTGCAGTCGCAGAAACGCCTAATAAATCGACTTCAAATCCAATACCATCAAAAGCATTGAAATCTAAGTATTTTGTATTAGAATTTTGATCAATTACATTCTGAACAGCTTCACCACCAGGAGAATTTACACTACCAAAAGTGGTGGCGGTATGTATGCTATCGTCAAAAATTCCTTGTGCATAATTGGTGGTTATGCCAGTGATAAAAAGAAATAAAACGAGTAATTTTTTTTTCATAATGAGTTGGTTAAGGTTAATTTTACTTTGAAATTTGTCAGGAAGTTAGTAGAATTTGATTAGACTATCAAATTTTTCATTTAAATTGACTAAAAATTATAAACTTCTCAAAATCAACTACATTATAAGGTTATTACTGTGATAAATGCAATCACAGCATAGCTATTTTATCTATCGAACAAATAGATTATGAATGAAGAAAATAAAAATTGAATGCTTTACGATTTTTTCTCGTTTAAAATTGCCAAACCAATCCGAATAGTATTGTATGACATTGCTTCTTGAAAATGTTCAAAATAAGGTTTCAACGTTTCCGGGTTTGCAAGTTCTTCTTGGGCTTTTCGAATACTATCCAAATCGTGTTTATCAATAAATTGATTCAAGTCGATATTTTCGCCTCCATTGTATAGCTTGAAAATATGTGAAAAAATAGTACCAACAGCTAATTTTCGTTCTTCAGCTATTTCTTCAAGCGACAAACCTAATTGGTACAATTCAAAAGTTTTCTTTGTCGTATCTACTTTCCGTTTTTTCTTCTTTTCATTCGTAAAACTGATGATTTCTTTGATGAAAGCATGTCCGTAATTCATCATTTTTACACGACCAACGCCACTAATTCGTATAAATTCTTCGTCAGACATTGGACGTTCGGCTTCCATTTCGCGCAATGTAGCATCACTGAAAATTTGGTATGCAGGAACATCTTCCTCTGTAGAAATTTCCAAACGGATGGCACGTAAACGTTCAAATAACGAATTCTTTGAAACTTTTGGCTTCTTCTTTTTCTGTTCCTCTTTTTCTTTTTCGGCTTCCACTAAATTTGCTAAATCTACTTTTTGCTGATTAAAGAGTACATCTTTCGCAAAATCAGTGAGTTTTAATTTATTATTTTCATGAAAAGCAATTTCTAAATATCCTTGATTAATGAGTTGTGTAATATATTGTTTCCAATCAAGCCAAGCAATATCTTTAGCAATTCCGTAGGTTTTTAATTCTTGATAGCCTTTTTCATAAATTGTATTATTTTGTGCGCCACGCAATACGTCAATCACCGTTCCAATAGGTTCTTGGCCGTTTACACGTGCAACAGCAGATAAGGCTTTTTGTGCAATGACTGTTCCGTCAAAAAACTGTGGTGGATTGGTACATACATCACAGTTTCCGCAATCTTCACTAATCAATTCACCAAAATAATTCAACAAAATTTTTCGGCGACAACTCAATGCATCTGCATATTCTTTCATACGGTCGAGTTTGGCCAACTGAACTTCTACATTTCCAGAGCTTTGGGCAAATTTCTTTAATTGAATCACATCGCCATAACTATGAAAAAGCAGCGTATTTGAGGGCAATCCGTCACGTCCGGCACGACCAATTTCTTGGTAATAACCTTCTATATTTTTAGGTAAATTATAATGAATCACCCAACGAACATTCGATTTGTCAATTCCCATTCCAAAGGCAATAGTAGCACAAATTACTTGGCAGGTATCATTGATAAAATCTTCTTGAGTTTTAGCGCGAAATTCATGACCAATTCCCGCATGATAAGCAACGGCATTGATGTTTGCATTTTGTAGCTTTTCTGCAACTTTTTCGGTGGCTTTTCTGCTCAAACAGTAAATAATTCCACTTTCGTTTGGGCGATCGTCTATAAAATTGATGATTTGTTTGATACGATCATTGGCAGGACGTACTTCTAATTTTAAATTCTTTCGATCAAAAGAAGCAATATGTTGTTTGGCATGCGAAATATTCAACTGACTAGCAATATCTTCGCGTGTTGCTTTATCGGCTGTAGCAGTCAAAGCAATTAGTGGAACCTTTGGAAAACGTTTCTTCAAATACCCAAGATTGGTATACGCAGGACGAAAATCGTGTCCCCAAGAAGAAATACAATGCGCTTCATCTATGGCAATAAGACTAATAGTTTGACTGTTGAAAATATTTTCTAAATACGATAAACTTTCAGGCGCAGTGTACAATAATTTGAGTTCACCGTTTTCAATTTTTTTGAAAATTTCTTGTTGTTCTGTTTCGGTCTGACTACTATTTAAAAATGCTGCAGCAATTCCATTTGTGGTCAATCCGTCTACTTGATCTTTCATCAAGGCAATCAAAGGAGAAATCACAATGGTAATACCATCTAGCAAAATAGCGGGCAGTTGAAAACAAATTGATTTTCCACCACCTGTAGGCATAATCACTAAATTATCATTTCCTTTAAAAATGGAATTTATAATTTCTTCTTGTAGTGGTCTAAATTTGTCGTATCCGAAATATTCTTTTAATGTTTTTGTAAGTATAGTTGGAGCTATCATAGCTTACAAAGAAACTAAAAAATAATGTGAGTATTATGCCATTTTTAGTCTTAAACCATGTGCTTGTAGTATAATTAAAAAATAAAGATTCAGTACTGATATAAAGCTAATAAAGAGAGTATTAGTTTTTCACCTTGTAACCTTTTGATAATGAGTGTAATAAAAAATGCATGATCTTGAAAATCATGCATTTTTTTGGTTGGTTGATTGGTTATTATAGATGAGACTGAGCTACTTTAGGTTTTTTAGGAAAACTAAAAATCATCGCTCAGCGATATTTTTCATAGTGTAAAAGTATATAGAAAAAGGAAAAATGCATTACGTGATCGCCTTACTATATGTAGGTAAGTCCGTTACATTTTAAGCTTTTTTTAACATTTCTAAGGCTGTTTTAGATACTTTGTGCGTGCCTTCGTATGTTTTAAAAGTGTAATTCTTACCAAATAATAATTGCATTTTTTCATGTTCTTGATGCATGCGTTCTTCTGTAAAATATTCGTCTTGCAAACCTACGATATTCAGTATTTTTGTTTTTTCAGGATTGATAAATGAAAAATCTTCTGTAGTTAATTCTGTGGGAATGCTTCCTGCATATATGATCAATTTATCACAAGGAATTTGATAACGCGAAACCCAACGCATTGCTACCGAAACACCTTGCGAAAAGCCTAATACAAAGAAATTTACATGCTCAGGAATTTGTTCTGCATGATAAATGGCGTTTAAATTTGCCATGACATTTTTGATTTCTGCTTGTGTGTTTTCGCGTGTCAACCAACTTGCACCAACATGTTTGTATTCGTTTTTTAAATAGTATTTAGAAGACGCTTGTGGTGCAATGATGTAATTTTCATCCGGATTCAAAGCATCAAAATATTTAATAAAGTAACGGCTCAAAAAACCAATTCCATGACATACAAACCAAACATTCTTCGTGTTATTGGTCAACGTGTTCATGGTTGAATATGTATTTGTAATTTGATACGCAATTTCTTTTTCTTCCATTAGTATAATTATGCTTAGGGTTTCGTATTTTTGTATTTCAAAAGTAGTCGATAAATTTCCATAAATATATCAAATGAATCTCAATAAAGAAGCAATTTTAGCACAACTCAATGCAATTGTCCCTAATACTTTGTTAGAAACACTAAAAATTTCCTATACAGATGTAGGTGACGATTTTTTAACCGCAAAAATGCCCGTAAATCCAAGCGTACATCAACCACAAGGATTATTGCATGGCGGCGCTACTGTAGCATTGGCTGAAACCGTTGGAAGCACAGCTTCTCATTTATTTATTGATACGTCAAAGTTTAAAATAAAAGGATTGGAAATTTCTGCCAATCATTTAAAAAGTAAAAAAGATGGCGAAGTGTTTGCAACCGCACGTCCTATTCACAAAGGACGCACTACACATCTTTGGGAAATTAGAGTGGAAGACGAAGAAGGCAATTTGATTTCCCTTTGTAAATTAACGACCATCGTTTTAGCGAAGTAATATTCATAAATATGTTAGCAAAGCTATCAGTACAACTTCAAAAACAACTTCCTTTTGTAGCTTACAGAAGACCTAAAAATACTTCGGTAATGCTAGTTTTTCAGCATACAAATGAATTGCATACAGTTTCAGATTTTACAGAAAGCGGATTTGTATTTGCACCTTTTGACAATACGAAAAAACCAATTCTCATACCATTTGATGAGGTATACTTAGGATCTGCAGACAAAGTTGAATCTGATAGTACGGCAAGCGGCTCTATGAATCCATCTGCGGAAGCATACGAACAACATCTCAAATTGGTCAAAAAAGGAGTGGACACAATTCAAAATTCAGACATTGAAAAAATTGTATTGTCACGCACAGAAGAAATTGATTCCACGATACATCCTTTTGTCATTTTTGAACGCTTGCGAGCGAATTATCCAAACGCTTTTGTGTATTTATGGTATCATCCAAAAGTAGGCATGTGGGCAGGAGCGACACCAGAAACACTCGTAAATGCTAGAAGAACAAATATTACCACCATGTCTTTGGCAGGAACTCGAAAATTTCAAGAAAATGTGGAGGTTTCTTGGAATCAAAAGGAACGAGAAGAACAGCAAATTGTAACCGATTATATTGTAGATAGTTTGCAAAACATTACGACCAACGTATCCGTTACAGAAGCAAAAACTCACCGAGCAGGAAGTTTGGTGCACTTATGTGCTATGATTTCTGGAAGAATGGCAGCAAATGTAAATATTGGTGATATTATTACGGCGTTGCATCCTACACCAGCAATTTGTGGTTTTCCAACGGAAGCAGCGAAATCGTTTATTTTACAAGAAGAAAATTACGATCGCACCTTTTATACAGGTTATTTAGGAGAATTGAATCTAAAGGAAGAAACTTCGCGAAATCGCAATCGTAAAAATCAGGAAAATAGCGCGTACAAAACCATTCGAAGCTCTTCTGAATTGTATGTAAACTTGCGCTGTATGGAGCTGACAACGACAAAAAGAATCCTGTACATTGGTGGCGGAATTACCAAAGACTCGGATCCTGAATCAGAGTGGCAAGAAACACTAGCCAAATCGCAAATAATGAAGCGAGTATTATAAAAAATACATTGAAATTTGTACTTTTACGCCTCGAATGAAGTATTCAAAAATTCCACTAGCACAAACATTAGTTTCGCTTTGTATAGCCAAAGGTATCAACCATGTTGTGATTTCCCCAGGTTCACGAAATGCACCCTTAACATTGAGTTTTTCTCAACATCCAAACATTCATGCGTATAGTATTGTAGATGAGCGCTGTGCCGCCTTTTTTGCTTTAGGAATGGCACAACAATTACACAAACCTGTCGCAGTTATTTGTACTTCGGGTTCTGCGGTTTTAAATTATTATCCCGCTATTGCGGAAGCGTATTACAGCAATGTTCCGGTAGTCGTTATTTCAGCAGACAGACCTGAATATTTGATTGATGTTGGTGATGGACAAACCATTCGACAAAAACATGTCTTTAAAAGTCATATCAATTATGAAGCAAATTTAAAGCAAGACATTACACATAAAACCACCATTTTAGCAGAAACGCATCAACTTTCGCCAGAAATGGAGCGCGAACTGCAAAAAAATATTCAAGCATATAACGAGCAAGAAATCAATTTGGCTTTGAATGCTGCCGTTGAAAAAAACGGTCCTGTGCATATCAACGCACCATTTGATGAACCTTTGTATGAAATGGAAGAAACACCATCTGTATTTCCAGTAGTGCAACCTTTGGAATTGACAGAAGAAATTGAACATGAAAAGATTGCTGCTGTAGCTTCAATTTGGAGGAATTCTACTCAAAAAATGGTCTTGGTTGGAACTTTGCCGCCAAATACGATTGCTGAAAAATACTTGACTATTTTGGCAAACGATCCTTCGGTGCTCGTTTTTACGGAAACGACTTCCAATTTACGCGATGATACATTTTTCAATAAAATAGATCAAATGATTTTGCCGATTGAGAAGAATGAAGCAATGTTGGACGAATTTCAGCCAGAAGTATTGTTAACGCTTGGAGGAATGATTGTTTCTAAGAAAATAAAAGCGATTCTGCGAAAACGCCAACCCAAACATCATTGGCATATTCATGAAAATAGAGTCTTTGATACATTTTTCTGTTTGGAGCATTTCTTTCAGATGAATCCGAATCATTTCTTTGAATTATTTTTTGAGCAAGAAACGGCTATTGAAAGTTCGTATAAATCGTTTTGGAATGCTATAAAAGCAGATCGTCAGCAACGTCATGAAATCTATTTGAAGCAGGCTAATTTTACTGATTTAAAAGCTTTTGAAGCGATATTAGCTTCCTTGCCGTCTTCTATCATTCTGCATTTAGGAAATAGTTCTACCGTTCGTTATGCACAATTGTTTGAAATTGATGCGAGTATTGAACTGTTTTGTAATCGTGGTACAAGTGGCATTGATGGAAGTACTTCTACCGCTATAGGAACTGCGGTTGTTGCCGAAAAACAAACCTTATTAATTACAGGTGATTTGAGTTTCTTTTACGACAGCAATGCTTTGTGGAATAATTACATTCCGAAAAACTTCCGAATCATCTTGGTCAATAATAGCGGAGGCGGAATTTTTAGAATTCTTCCGGGAAATAAAAATACGGCGAATTTTGATACGTATTTTGAAACCATTCATCCGCATACGGCAAAACAATTGGCGGAGATGTATCACTTTGAATACAGTACAGTTTCTGATGAAACATCGCTTCAAGCGGCATTGGTAAATTTCTATGAAGAAAGTGAACAACCAAAGCTTTTAGAGGTTTTTACGCCAAGAACTGAAAACGACAGTACGTTAATCGATTATTTTAGGTTTTTTAACGAAAAAAAATAACGTGGGCATTATGAAAAGTAGGAATATCTTTCAATTCTATACTTTTGATCCCAGATATTATTAGTCAAATTTTACAACAATAAATACACACAATTATGAGCAAAAGAGACGAGCTAATTACAAAGTACGCTGCTGATTTAAAAGACAAATGTGGAGTAACTCCAGACATGGATTTATTAACAAAAGTAACTATCGGATGTGGACCGGCTATCTATAACAAAGATGCATCAACTGTTGCAGGATCAGATGAAAAAGAATTAGCAACCGTAAAAAACAATTTCTTAATCAAAAAATTAGGATTGGCTGACAGTGCAGATTTAGACAAAGCTATTGACGCAGTTTTAGATCAGTATGGTCGCTCAAACAGATCAAAATATAGAGCTGTTGTATATTACTTATTAACAGTTCATTTCGGTAAAGAAGCAATCTATAACTAATATCAGATTGTATTTTAATACTATTATTAAAATCCCTTTTGAAAACGCCATCTTAATCTCACGATGGCGTTTTTTTATGGAAAAAATTTAATATCACACTAAATAAATTTCTCTTAATGATAATTTCTTCTAAATAATTATACAAAATTGATAACTTTTTAATATATTGTATACTAGCAAAACAAGAATAGAGTGCACATTCATGATGTAGAAAATAACCAATTAATTGAAGTAGAAATTGTTAGTGCCTTAGGGAAAATGCCTTCTTGTGATGATGGTTGGAATTTTGAATGGAACGATCTTATCAAAGAGAAAAATACTAAAACGTATATTTTAAAAATAAAAAATGTACCTAATAGTATCGAAGGAATATTGCAGTTGCGCATTGAAAATGATATGTTAATTATGAACATTGTAGAAATAGCTCCTTATAATATTGGATCTAATACTAAAAAGTTTGATCGTGTTGCAGGTTGTTTAATCGCTTTTGCTTGTAGGGAAAGTTTTAAAATTGAAGGAAACTATAAAGGTTTTTTGACATTTGTTTCAAAAACAAAATTAATAGATTGGTACAGAGATAAATATGGTGCTATTCAAGCATTTGGACAAAGAATGTATATTGATGATGTTGCCGGTTTACGATTGATTGAAGAATATTTGGATTAAAAGTAGAATGATATGGAAAAGCAAAAAATAGACAGCAAAAAGGCACAAGTAATTACCGAAAAAATGGAGGTAAATACTAGCGAGTTTGAGATGTTTCAAGCAATGCTTTTAAACAAATCAAAACAGCGAACATTAGAACAAAAAGAGAAAATTGAGTTAATGGCACTTACGTTTGAAATGGAAGATTATTTAAAATCAAATGATCAAGAGCTAAAATTGGTTGGATATTTTTTGAAAAGTCATTTGAGTACATTTAAAATCAAGCAAAATAAATTTGCAAGCTATATTGGGCAAAAACCATCAAACTTATCTAAATTGATTAAAGGAGAGCGTTCCTTGAGTCACGAATTGGCTTTAGTTTTTGGTCAAATATTTAAAAATGATCCAATGCTTTGGCTTGATATTCAAGATAAAAATAAGCTATTAGCATTAGAAAAAGCTAAAAGACAGGAGATTGATATGTACTCATTGGAAGACTTGATAAAATTATAATTCTACGAAATCTAATTTGAGACAGATAAAGCGTACCTTTGACCGAAATTTAAGAATATGATTCACTTAGGACAACTTAATACATTAGAGATTTTACGAGAAACGCCTCCTGGACTTTTCTTAGGCGATGAGGAAGGAAATGAAATTTTGTTGCCAAATAAATATATACCAAGCTCTTTTGAAATAGGAGATAAGTTAACGGTTTTTGCATATTTAGATAGTCACGAACGTCCTGTAACTACTACGTTAAAACCTTACATGAAAGTGAATGAATTCGCATTACTTCGTGTGACAGCATTAAGTGATTATGGTGCGTTTTTAGATTGGGGATTGGAGAAAGATTTGTTTGTTCCGTTTAAAGAACAAGCACGCGATATGCTAGAAGGAAAATGGTATGTAGTGTATTGTTATTTGGATGAAGAAACGAATCGATTGGTAGCTTCTAGCAAAACAAATAAGTTTTTGAGCAATGAAGAATTGACTGTAGAACGTTTTGAAGAAGTCGATTTGATGGTGTCTCGTTTCACAGATTTAGGTGTAGAAATGATCATCAATGAACAACACAAAGGTTTGGTGTATCAGGATGAGATTTTTAAAGAATTGAAACTTGGAGAGAAACTGAAAGGTGTTATCAAAAAAATTAGAGAAGACAATAAGATTGATCTTTCTTTACAGCAAATTGGATATAAGAACATAGAACCTTCTGCACAAACAGTTTTGGATGCTTTACAACAAAATGGAGGAAGCCTGCCTTTGCATGATAAAAGTGATCCAGATGAAATAAAGAGACGTTTAAAAATGAGCAAAAAGAGCTTCAAGAAAGCAATAGGAAGTCTGTATAAACAACAGCAAATTATTATCAATCCAGACGGAATTGAATTGAAATAAGTTGTTTTAACAGACAAAAGAAATATGAAAAGGCGCGTTTATCACAAACGCGCCTTTTTGTTTTTAGCAATAGTTATTGCACCAAGAAGCATTACTTCTGCTTTCAGATGGCTTGCAAATATCATTGTCACAATAGCGATACAATTTTGGTGGTTTTCCTCCAGAAACTTGATTCAAATTTCCAGTAACATTTTGCAAAATGCTAACTTTTTTAGTGGCTTCTGTTTTTTCATAATTGATTTTTTATGACTAATGTTGAGGTAAAATTAATCATGTAAATCATTGAAAAAAAGCATTATAAGCTTTGGTTTATGAATCAAAGGTATACCGTTTATAAACTGAATGTTACGAATTATTGTTCAAATAAATACGAAACAAATTCTGTAGATTTTGCTTTGCTGTAAATTCGGATATCATCAATACTTCCACTAAACGGATTTTTACCCGATCCATCGTTTCCAATCAATAATGGTAACGTAGACGTAGAAATTTCTCCTTTTATATATTTCATCAATGCAGGTTTCCCATTAATGTATAAGTACATAGTATCACCTTTTAACGTGCAAGTAACCATGTACCAAGTATCTTTTTCATAATTAAACTTTCGCAATTCATGCATAATTCCGTACGGTGCAATCGTAAAAATAATATCGTTGGTAACCACTTCTTCATCTTCTAATGGAGAATAACCAATGGAAATTCCGTACGCAGCTTTTTCAGTTTTTGCGTCAGAAACATTTTTATAAAGTACTTGTTGTAAATGCGTAACATCTGTTTTTAACCATAAATTGATGGTAAACTCATCGGTAAAATTTAAATGTTCGTTGGCAGGAATACGAAGATGATCATCCATACCATCAAATCGATATGCAAAATTTGCATTTCCTAAACGATCAAAAGTTCCGCGAACGCCATTTTGTTGAGCATTAATTCTATACGGACTAAGATCATTGGTGTTTCCGTCAAGCGGATAATACGCAACTAGACTTTCATTAAGATCAAATTGCGGTTCGTCTTCGTCAATACTGCAGCTGCTAAAGGCAAAAAGGATTGCTAGACAGCTAATTAGATAGGTAGTTTTCATGTGGAATCGGTTTTTGTTGACTGATGATTTTATATTTCAACTAGCAACAAAAATGATACCAAACCACAAATTATTCTAGAAGATGTTTAAATTCTGGGAATTCTTTTTGATACTGATAAATGTCAGAAGAATACGGAACCAACGGAGTAGTGGATGCTGAAGATAAGTAATCAACAAACGAATGGTCATATATTTTGGAGTTTATAAGTACATGTTTAATATCATTAATTTGAGTAATTATCCTACTGTAAGGACTATCGTAACGAGTATAACCCGATAATGCATTTTGTAGCAAATAATTTCGGCGGCTATCTTTTATACTCAATTTTTTGTCGTCATTGTCTTCTCCTGCTATTATGAAAAATCGATGGTATTCATATAGAATATCAAGCAGTTCTTTCGCTTCTTTAGAATTTGGTGATACTTGCTTGAGTTGGCGATATACATCAATAGGATCTGGATAATATTGAATACCATATCCATCAAACTTGGCAGACTTAAAATTATGAATCAATATTTTTTGAAGCACAATGTCTTTTAATGCAATCTTTTTTCGTGTTTCAAATTTTTGCTTCGTATTTAACAATAATTGCTGTAAATCTGGATGATCTAAACATTTTAGTAAAGCAATAGTTTCTGTCTTATAAGTTATTCCATAATTTTCTTTAGCATTCGAAATTTCATTCTTTAAATAGCTTAGTTCTTTTTCAAAGATTTTTTCATAAGTAATTTTACTATAGCGCAAATTAGAAACATTTATAAAGCTAAGAGAGATCACACAGAATAAACTAATAAGGAATGCGTACAATTTCCATTTCCAAACCTTAAAATATAGAGAAACTTTTATCCAAGCACCTAAAAACAAATACATAGGAATTAGATATAGAAAATATCCGTACTGTTCATACGTGTTTGATCCAACGAGTATAGGGTTTGAAAGGATTTGAAGTAAAAACTCTACCAACATATACCAACATAAATACTCTATAAACAGAGCATAATTTGTGATGCGAAGTGCTATCTGTTTTCGTGTTTTTTTTAAATGAAATGTTGGTTGCATAAACCAATAACGTATCATCATATGATTTCCCATGGAAATCGAAATACCTAGCAAAAGTGTATGTTCAAATGCTATAGCACTTGAAGATTGATGCGAAATATCAAAAAACATACCTACACGTGTGAGGTTAATGATTTCAAGAATACAAAACACAAAAGCATAAAATATGAAGGCGTAACATACTCCCAAAAATATACCTGTCCAAAATCGAGTTTGCCCAATTTTAGCAATTGTTAAATGTGGTTTGAATTGTATGCGCTTTTCATGCTTCATACAATATCTGTATAAAATATTGAATAAACGTTACAAACCTAGTTTAGAGCGTAAAGCTTTTGGAAGTGCATCTTTGTGTACCATTACAGAAATAGTTTTCAACCTAAAAAAGGATTCACTCATATTCACATGTCCATCATTTGGTACACGTTTGGTATTGCTTCCCCAAGAATTTTTTACACGGAAATATTCGTTTCCATTTTGATCTGTAGCCAATCCTGTAATATGCATTAAATGATCGTCTGTCGTAGTGAAATTTTCAAATTCTTGCTGACGATATCTTTCTGAAATTGACTTTTCTTTTCGAACTTCTCCAGTAAAACTTTTTCTATCTGCAACAGGAGTTTCCGGAATGGTTGCAATTCCATATTTTGCTGAAAATGTAGCTTCAGAAACATCACAATCCAATTCAACTGTATAACCAGTTTTTAAAGCATTTTTAGTCACAGCAACCAATTCGTCCAAAGTCACATTATAAAAACTTCCGTTTGAAAAATTATCAGGAATATTCAAAATAAACGATTTATAATATGGCTGGTGTGTAAACGAAGTAATGGTCACATAATCATCCGGATTAATCTTTGTCATTTCCAAGAATGATTGTGGCGTATATGTTTTTCCATCATACAAAAATGATGCTGGACGTTCACCTAAATAAATATCCAATACACTTTCAATAGCACGTTTCCAGTTCAATGATAATTTTTTACCAGGATTTTTTATGTATGCATTTAGCATCGCTTTTAAAACAGCAATCATTTCTACATGATTGTGCGTTTCTTGTAAAATTTGTAAACCTGAATAGGCACTGTTAGGAACCAAACCGTTCGATTTTACAGCATTCATTACATCATGTGCCAATCCACCTTCGCTGAATTGTGCTTTTCCTTGTCGCATCACATAATTCCATGCTTTTTTCGGATATGTATTTCGTACATTATACATTTCCGAAATATCAATCTGCTTTCCTGTCAATCGTATAATTTCAGATTCCAAAAATGAAGAAGCCGAAAAACTCCAACAAGTTCCAGTACGCCCTTGACTTATTACAGGCGTTGCTTCTAAATCTACCGTAGTTTTGAATTGATAATCTTGTGCAAATGTTACAAACGTGAAACAGCTTAAAAAAGCAGCTAAAAGAATTTTTTTCATGAGAAATTTTAGTGTTTACGAACAAGAATTTGAACCGCGAAATTCTTGATAACTGTGTAAAATGAATTATTTTTACGCAAAATACTAAAAATATGAGTAAACCAGATTGGAAAACAGCAAAAGAGTACGATGATATTACCTATAAAAAAGCAGATGGTGTCGCAAGAATTGCTTTTAACAGACCAGATGTGCGAAATGCATTTCGTCCGCATACGACTAGCGAATTATTAGATGCTTTCAGAGACGCACATGAAGATGTAACTATTGGTGTGGTATTGCTTTCTGCAGAAGGTCCATCGTCAAAAGATGGTGTCTATTCTTTTTGTAGCGGAGGCGATCAAAAAGCACGTGGACATCAAGGATATGTTGGACAAGACGGTTACCATAGATTGAATATTTTGGAAGTACAACGTCTAATTCGTTTTATGCCAAAAGCCGTGATTTGCGTTGTGCCAGGTTGGGCAGTTGGTGGCGGACATAGTTTGCATGTAGTTTGCGATTTAACCTTGGCAAGTAAAGAACATGCCATTTTTAAGCAAACTGATGCTGATGTAACAAGTTTTGACGCTGGTTATGGTTCTGCGTATTTAGCGAAAATGGTAGGACAGAAAAAAGCACGCGAAATCTTTTTCTTGGGAAGAAACTACTCTGCACAAGAAGCCTATGAAATGGGCATGGTCAATGCGGTAATTCCACATGATGAGTTGGAAGATACAGCTTTTGAATGGGCGCAAGAAATCTTAGCAAAATCGCCAACATCTATCAAAATGTTGAAGTTCGCGATGAATTTAACCGATGACGGAATGGTTGGACAACAAGTATTTGCAGGAGAAGCAACACGTTTAGCGTATATGACTGACGAAGCCAAAGAAGGACGCGATGCATTCTTAGAAAAGCGTAAGCCAAACTTTGAGAAAAAGTGGATTCCTTGATTTAGTTGCTAGTTGTTGGTTGTTTGTTTTTAGAAACTGTCATTCCTGCGGAGGCAGGAATCCATTCTTTATAAATTAATTATTTCAATATTTTTTGAATACCTACGTTTGTAGTGTATACACTAATCGACTCACACAATGAAAAAGTTCATAGTTTCTATGTTTTTGTTGTCTTTCTTTATAGGAATTGGACAAAATACAGATCGTAAATTTGAAATCGGATTGCATTTTCCATTATCTACAGGAGATAACTTTATGGTATTTGCTTATGATGGTTTGATAGGTTTAGATTTTAGATATCAATTTGCAGATACGGAACTGATTTCTCCAAAACTGGCATTCTCAGTTGATTATTTCAATTATAACTTTGTAGATGATGTAAATGGTGGTGCTTTTGTGTTGAAACCAAAACTGATTGGTGAATTCAATTTAAACAGTCTGCCACAATTCAAACCCTATGTTTCGTTGGGTTGGAGTGTATTTACGACTTCTTTGAATGCTGCCAATGCAAATTTTGATTTTGGAAGTCCTAATCCTGTCATTCAGCCTAATGGTGATCGATTTAACGATACGCAAAACGGTATCAATTGGGGATTTGGCGCCGCGTACGATCTTACGGAAACATTCTTTGTTGAGGTTTCTGCCGATTTTATCAAGTTAGATTTAGATGGAAATACTTCTGGAAATCGTTATAACGAAAACATTCATACGGTGAATATGGGCGTTGGATTGAGGTTTTGATTCTTGAAATTTTAAATGCTAAATGTTGAATTTTAAATTGAGAAGTTTCAAATGTCAATTCGAGCGCAGTCGAGAATAGTTTTGAAATAAAGTACTTCTCGATACAATTTTTCTGCGAAAAATCACTCGAAGTGACGTTTTTTGCTTGAAATAAAAATGATACTTTTTAAGAGTTAAGATCCAAGACTCAAAAATCTAACTGCGAAGCAGTCTAATATCTAACAGCGTTAGCGGTCTAACAGCAAAGCGTGTCTAAAAACCTATTCCGCCTTCTTCACCACAAACGTTTCCCAACCATCATAATTTCCATTCATCTCTTTGGCAAGATTGATGAGTTCCGTAGTGAATTTCATGGTGTTTTCTAAAGTCACAGAATTGTCGCGATAAAACTTGACTTCATGAGGAAATTTATCATTCTTAACTTTCTTCTTATATGCTATAGTATACGAAAGTTTTTGAACAGCATCTGCAAACAAGTTCATTTCGTTGATAGTTGAAAACGTAGCATAATGCTCAATTTTCCTAGGTTTTACAACATCATCTCCCGCGTTTTTTAATTGAATTACAGTATCGCGATTGGACATGAAATTTTTGATTTCGTCATTCGGATATAAAAAATTGATATACAAATCCCAAGCAGGATCAGACTTTACAAAGACTTCATATTTTTCACCACGAAACTTATTTCTAAACAATTTGTCGATATGACGTTCAATATCAGAAGCATCTTTTACATAATAATACTCAAAACGACTTCCGTCATACATAAATGAACCTACATAATAACTTTCGTCAGCAACCGATTGCATTTTATCATAAATAGCGTCTTTGATTCGGTATAATTTCTTCAACTTATTCCCAACAGGAAAGTCACTTTCTTTGGTAACTTTATATTTAATTTTTACATAAAAAAGAAAGTCGTATGCGTTGATAGGCGCTTTTTCAATCAAATCCATTCGCAAATTTGTAGAACTTACACCTTGTTCTTGTTTGGCTTGATACGTGTTCCAAATTTGAGTTTCTTGCGCATGCACAAAACTAACAGCAAAGAAAAATAAAAAGATGCGTATAACTGTGTTCATAGACTAAAAGTAAAACTTGTTGCAATGTAAGTAAAACTCAGAATTGCGCATAAAAATTAATAGAATATTATGATTCAAACCATCGCAAAAACAATACCAAGTGTTTTTTCAATACTTTTTAAAAGTTATCTTTACAAAAATTAATTGTACATGATAAAAGCATGGTTAGCTGCTGCACGATTACGAACCTTACCATTGTCCGTTTCTGGAATTATAGTAGGTTGTTCGTTAGCCAATTTTTCAACAGGTTTACTAAATGAAACGGTTCTTGTGCAAATTCCGCGATTTGAAAAGAATTACCTCATTTTTATACTTGCCATTCTCACAACCATCGGTTTTCAAGTATTATCAAATTTTGCCAATGATTACGGTGATGGAATTCGCGGAACAGACGAAGATAGAGAAGGAGAACAGCGTATGGTAGCTTCGGGAATTATTTCGCCAAAGCAAATGAAAAACGCCATGATTCTTACGGCTATCATAACTCTTTTACTGGCTTTAGGAGTCATTTATGTAGCTTTTGGAAGTGAAAACTTTAAGTATTCCATTCTCTTTTTATTTTTAGGAATAGCGGCTATTATTGCTGCCGTGAAATACACGGTTGGGAAAAGTGCCTATGGCTATTCTGGTTTGGGAGATATTTTTGTATTTCTATTTTTTGGATGGTTAAGTGTTGTGGGAAGCTACTTTTTATATACAAAATCATTGAATTTTGAAATTTTCTTGCCAGCAACGGCCATTGGATTGTTGAGTGTAGCTGTATTGAACTTAAACAATATGCGCGATCGTATCAAAGACAAAGCACATGGAAAAAATACCTTGGTCGTAAAAATGGGAAGTCAAAATGCAAAACTATATCATTACGCACTGATAATTGGCGCATTGGCTTGTTCGTTGCTGTACGTCAATCTACAAGGAATTCATTCTTATAAAAATTACATTTTCTTAATAGCTTTTGTACCTTTAATCATGAACATGGTTGTGGTTGGCAAAAACATCATTCACAAAGAATTAGATCCAGAACTTAAAAAAGTGGCTTTGAGTACTTTTTTATACGCGATTTTATTCTCAATATTCAACTAAAAAAAACAGATATAATATGAAAATCACTTATTTAGGACACGCTTCATTACATATTGAATTTAGCGAAACTTCTATTATTGTAGATCCTTTTATTTCAGGAAATCCACTAGCTGCTCATATTGATATTAATAACTTACAAGCAGATTATATTCTAGTAACGCACGCACATCAAGATCATATTTTAGATGTAGAAGCGATTGCGAAAAATACAGGTGCAACTATTGTATCTAATTATGAAATTGCAATGCATTATGGCGCAAAAGATTTCAACGTTTTTGCGATGAATCACGGTGGAACGTACACAACTGAAACATTTTCTGCAAAATATGTAAATGCCATTCATACATCATCGTTTCCCGATGGTTCGTATGGAGGACAACCAGGCGGATTTGTATTAACAGCCAATGGAAAATCTATTTATATCGCAGGAGATACTGCGTTGACTTACGACATGAAACTCATTCCGATGCAAACAAAATTAGATGTAGCTATTCTACCAATTGGAGATACCTTCACAATGGGCGTTGAAGATGCGATTATTGCTAGTGATTTTGTAGAATGCGGCAGAGTTTTAGGATATCATTACGATTCTTTTCCACCAATAGCAATAGACAAAGAAGCTGCTAAGATTAGGTTTAAAGAAAAAGCAAAATCATTGGTTTTACTTGATATAGGGAAATCTTTGAATGTATAATTAATAAAATGGCATCTCGACTGCGCTCGATGTAACAAATGGAGTATAGATTGGTCTAAAATTCTAACAATTCTAATAATTCTAATAATCTAAGAAGTCTAGAAAACATAGATGAAAGCAACTTATCACAAACATATTTTAGATTTTAAACGACCAAGCGGAACATCGCGCGGCATATTAAAACAAAAAGAAACTTGGTTTATCCAGCTTTTTTCAGAAGGAAAACAAGGAATAGGAGAGTGCGGAATTTTACGAAGTTTGAGTATTGATGATGTGCCTGAATATGAAGAGAAATTACGTTGGACTTGTGAAAACATCACTTTAGGAGAAGAAGCGCTATTGCAAGCATTAATCGAGTTTCCATCAATTCAGTTTGGCGTAGAGCAAGCATTTCGTTCTTTAGGCTCAACTTCACCTTATATTTTGCATCCATCAGCATTTACCGAAGGTAACGAAGCTATTGATATCAATGGTTTAATTTGGATGGGCGATGCAACATTTATGAAATCGCAAATCAAAGAGAAACTTGCCGCAGGTTTTTCCTGTATTAAAATGAAGATTGGTGCTATTGATTTTGAAACAGAACTCAAATTATTACAAAGTATTCGCAATGAATATTCTGTAAACGATATAGAATTACGCGTAGATGCCAATGGCGCATTTACATCTGAAAACGCCTTAGAAAAGCTCAAACGCTTGTCTCAACTGGATTTACATTCTATAGAACAACCGATCAAGCAAGGACAATTGGAAGAAATGGCCAGACTTTGCGAAATGACACCATTACCAATTGCTTTAGATGAAGAATTGATTGGTGTTTTTCATACATCTGACAAACAAAAAGTATTGGAAACCATTCAGCCACAATTCATTATCTTGAAACCCAGTTTAGTTGGCGGTTATGCCGGAAGTAACGAATGGATTTCGTTGGCAGCCAAACAAAATATCGATTGGTGGATTACAAGTGCTTTAGAAAGCAATATTGGTTTAAATGCTATTGCACAATGGACGCATACCTTGCAAAGTGCGTTGCCACAAGGTTTGGGAACAGGCGGTTTGTATACCAACAATTTTGATTCACCACTAAACATACAAAACGGCGCATTGCATTACAATCCTGAAATGTCGTGGGACGTACCATATTTATAAAAAACAGAAACATGTTTATACAACAAGCTTACAAAGGAGATAACGCCAATTGGAAAGTGATTCTTACCAGCATATTGATGCTTGCAATTTTTATAGTAAACATTATTTATGTATTGTTTGGAGATATTGACACTGCAAAACAAATGGAAGAAATGTACCAACAAGTGTCCAATAAAAACTTTTGGTTTGTTGTGAACTTATCCTTTTTTGTATTTCTCTTATTGATGCTTTTCGGATTGGTTATTTATTTACATAAACGAAGTCTTGTTTCGTTGACGACAGCGCGCAGTAAGGTCGATTTAAAACGAATTGCCTTTTCTTTCGGATTGGTACTTTTTTTAGGAATTGCTTCTTTTGCTGTAGAATGTTATCTGTATCCAGGAATGGTTGTGTTGGACTTTAAACCTGTGAGTTTCTTTATGTTGATTGTATTGAGTTTGATACTTTTTCCTTTTCAAATTGGTTTTGAAGAATACTTATTCAGAGGATATTTCATGCAACAAATCGGAATTCTTGCCAGAAATAGATGGTTTCCGTTACTGCTGACTTCGGTTACGTTTGGTTTGTTACATTCTGCAAATCCTGAAGTAGCAACGATGGGTGGAGTTACGATGATATTTTATATAGGAACAGGTTTGTTTTTAGGAATCATGACCTTAATGGATGAAGGTTTGGAACTGGCATTAGGATTTCATTTTGCAAACAACTTTTTAGCTGCAACACTAGCTACTGCAGAATATTCTAGCTTGCGAACCGATTCGTTATTTAAGTACGTTCCGCAAGAAAGCTCACCATCATTTTTTCATATTTTGGTTCCGATTGTCATTGCATATCCAATTATCTTGCTCATTTTTACAAAAAAATACAAATGGACGCATTGGAAAGAAAAGCTATTCGGTCGCGTGCCAAGTGCTTCCGAAAGTACGGTTGTACTTGAAGCTCCATTTAAAAATTAAAAAATTAAGGTTGTAAAAAATTTTGAAGTGATGCTGTCTTACAACCAAATACTATAGTTTAATAAAAATAAATACAGTTATGGATTCTACCCAATCTGATATGCTCTTTGTCATTGTAATTATTACCGTATGTGTGATCATTGTCGCTGGACTTTTTAAAACGATCAATGAAAAAGTACTTAACAATCGTGCTCCTGTACTTGAAATTCCTGTAAAAGTGGTTGAAAAGAGAGTACAAAGACGCAATAGAAACAAGAATCATTCTAGAAATGTATTCAAAGTAATTTTTGAAGATTTAGACACGGCAGAACGACATACATTTTCGGTAACTGAATCAGAATTTGATCAAATGGTAGAAAATGATATTGGCTATTTAAGTTATCAGCGAAAGCGTTTCCATGCTTTTCAACGAGACGAACTCGCCGCAGAATTTGAAGATGAGGTTTCTTCAAAAGATGGTTCGCAATTTAAGATTGAAGAATAGTGAAAGTAGCAATTGAAATCATAATGTTAAGATTGAAAAGATGAGTTTTATAAGTAAATTTTTTAATAAAGAAAAAGTACAGTGTCCACGATGTTTAGGAAAAGGACATGTAGATTTGGACGATATAAAACGCTTAAACAAAGAATTGAAATGGCTTCCCGGTTCGTGTGCTTATTGTAATGGAAAAGGAAAAGTGAAACCTGAATTAATTTCTAAAATCGCAGTTGATACTACATATTTAACCACCGATTTATCTACTGAAGAAAGAAAGAAACTCATTGCCCATGACGAATTAGCTGTATTAAAAGCAGCATATCACGATATTCATACAGACAGTTTTATTGAAGAAATTACATTTTTACACTTTCAAGGAAATCTGGATTCCAACACAATTGCAGCATTTTATCAACTGAATCAAAAAGCACTGAATGCAGAAGATAAAGCGAAATTAATTGATTATATCAATGAAGTTATAGCACATAAAAAGTAGACGCTAATTCATAAGTTAGGAATCGTAAAACAAACAATTAATGACTGATAAGGAAGAAAAAGTATTCGAAAATTCTGAAGAAATTTTTAACTGGACCTATCCTGGTGCTACGCTGTATTATAGAGATTGTGAACTTAAAAGTTCTGTAACTGAACGATACAAAGAAGGTCAAATTCTAAGAAATGGCTTTTTCCTAGATGTGAGCTGGAAAGGAGCAGGATTGGATAAAAACACCCGATTTATTGTAGCATCATCCAAAGCAGCAAAGTTATATAAAGTTAATCCGGATGTTGAAAAATATGGACATTGTTGCATTAATGCCAATAGTTACTTTAAGGTGCTGAATATTTATAAACTAAACGGTAAAACTCAAATTTTTCTATTACATATTCCTGCAACTGGAGTCGATTTTTTTTCTAAAGTTATTTCTAATATTGACGACCAATTTATTGAAAGAGCTAAAAAAAGCTTTGACGAAAAAATTGTAATGAGTCCGTTGCCTGAATTATTGGAAAAAACTTGGGTTGAGAGAACAAATTTCCCTGTTGGAATGGATGCTTACGACGTTTTTTACCCTCTTGATTCCTTGACACCTCTTCAAAAACAAGCTGAATCGTTATACAACGGTATCAGAAATTTAACCAATGATACCACAGATATAAACGTATCAAAAATTACAAAAAAAGAAAGTCCCAAAGGTTTTTTTGGGAAGTTGTTTAGAAAATAAAATAACTCAATTCACATCAAACTGAAAAACAGTTCCGCCTAACAAACCATTTCCATTGGTTCCTTCCAATTTTCCTAAAAAGGTAGTCTGCACATCAGAGGTATAAAAGCTTACTTCAATCTCGCCGTTTTTATTGGAGACCAAATTTGGCGCCCAAAACAAGGTTTTTCTATTGTCTGGAAACATAGCTTCATCTGGATTTTTATCGTATTGCGGACTGTAAAATTCCTTTGCTGGATACAATCCTCGAATTTTTATAAAACGACTGTTTTTAGCACTTTCAGCTTTTGCCTTTTTGAAAATATACGTTACGTATCTGCCATCATTTAAACGATAGGTTTGGCCATCTTCAGGTTTTCTTCCCGTAGGATGGTTTCTACAATTTAAAATATTAAACTGACATACATAATCTCCGTAATTATCGCCAAATTCTCCTTCGCTGCCACGATTTCTATGGCGTCCGCTAAAAGAATCTAAGTTCACTTCGTCCAAAAAATTGGTTTCCGTAAAACTAAATTTAGTATCGTATGAAGATTGCTTCTTCTTTTGTATAGCCAAATCATTTTCTGGAAAAGTGAAAGTACATTCTTCCGTCATTTTTTCAATATTTTTAAAAGGATCGTTAAGTTGAATAACCACATTCTTGTTCTCAAATGGAATAAATACCAACTCTGTTCCTTGTGCTTCTTTGTATGCAGATAACGGTAAATCAAAAGAAGCCGTTATATCCGTTTTTACGCCTATTGTATAAGTTGGATATGTAACATTAACGGTTGCTTCAGGAGCATTTTGTAAAGCGCCATTGGCTAATTGTTGAAATACTTTTCCTTTGATAAATGGATCAAATTGTACGGTGTTTATTTCGTGTGAAAGTTGTTTTTTGTTCCAAACATAATTACGCCAACCTTGTGTGAGCAATAATAAATCTAAATGTTTTTCCCTCTTTTTATTTTTCGGATTGAAATAATAACCAGCATCATACACATGACCTTTTAATTCTGAAAAGAGATAATAATGCGGAAACAACGCGTAATCATTGGTTGTATCAGCATATAAATGATCGTGTACACTCATGCTAAAATTTGCAATTGCAGGATTTTTATTTTGATCTGTCACTTCAAATTTCATAGTAACTTTGTCTTTTTGTGTAAAAGAACTTCGAGAAATTTCTTTGAGTATTACGTTTAATTTTTGATGCATATTCGCATATACCAAGCGTTCTGCCAAAGGTTGAAAATGCTCGTCAAAAATGGTGACTTCTGCAATTCCTTGTGGAAATTTGTCTAAAGGTAATCTAAAACGAACACGCTCTTTTTCTAAGGAAGCTGTTGCCATCCAATAGACCAATCCGCGATTTTGCGCTCTGATATACACTTTTTGTGACGGAATATTTTCTGATCGCGTAATGCTAAAATGTACGTGCTTTTCATTTCTTCGGTCTACTTGCAATTTAATGCCTTCTGGTAAAATTTTAGGTACTTGAAAAATGCTATCAATTTTAGGTTCGGTTAATTTTATGGTATATGTTTGATTTGCTTTCGGATTAAAATTAAACGTGCCCATTCCGTTATGCACAGCGGAAAATGATTGTACTTTTTTTCCGTTTTCAAACAAAATACCTTTTACTTCCACAGGTCGTCCACTAGGATCTAAGGCTTTAAATGCTACCGTATTTGGTAAATTCGCTACTAAACTTCCACCTTCAGGATACATTCCAAATTGAATTTCGTTCATACTTTTAAAAGGAATCTCAATACGATGAATGGCTTCTTGTCTTTTGTATTTTACACGAAGTTTAATATGTGTCGCTTTATTACTTTTTTCGGCAGGAAAGTTAATATTGACAATTCCTTCTTCGTTTGTTTTGATTCGAGTTCGAGCTAATTTTTTCGATCCGTTATACAATTGTGCAATCACAGTGGCATTTACATAAGGCGCGCGACCTCTGGAAAATACGGCAATTTCTGCCGCGATGTCTTCATTTCGATGGTATTCTGTTTCAGAAAACTCTGCATCAATTAAAATCTTGGGAATGACACTTTGTTTGATCTGAATTTCTTTTACGCCAAGAAACTCTTTTGAGGTACTTTCTAAGGTGTTCTTTGTGTAAATCGCCAATTGATACCTTCCAATATCTAAAGTTTCCTTTAAAAATAAATGTCCATTAGCAAAACCATTTGCAGCTTCGTACTTTTCATGGATAATGGTTTTATCTCCATCTGGATGTAACTGTGTCAGTGTTACAAAAATCATCTCAGTATTCGTAGATAGCTTTAAGGTATTTCCATTTAGTAAATAAGCTTTAAACCATACGTCTTCGCCGGGTTCGTAAATATCTTTATCTGTATGAATGTAAATGTTTTCTTTGAGTTGTTGTGTCGCAATATATTCAGGATATTTAACCAAAGAATCGTTGGCAACTTCACCTAATAATTGTGAATACGAAAGAAAACTACTGAGCAGTAATAGGTAACAAATTGTAGTTTTGTAATTCATACTTTAGTGGTATTTAATCGGTTCTTCTAAGATACGAATTTTTCTATTTTTAAAATCTAACTTTATAATATTGAGATCTTACATTAAAAAAAAGTCCGCCATAATTGACGGACTTACTTTTTGTAGGTTTTTGTATGATAGTTTTATCTACCATTACACCAATCTGCTTCTTTGCTTAAGCAAATAGAACCATCGTCGTGTCCGATAGTTGGAAGGTCACATCCGTCCCATTGAGTACAAGCTGCGATTGAAACAGGAATTGTAATGGTACAAATAACTCCAAGCGTTGGAATTGTTCCTCCTTGGATACTGTTTGAACTTAAATGAGAAATTGATTTCTTGTTCAATTTTAAGTTTTTAATTTCTTTTTTCTTCATAATGGTTGTAATTTATTGATTAATAGTAGATTAAGTTAATGAAATATTTTTTGATTTGAAAGAAAAATACTCAAAAAGTATAAATTTTATCTTTCTTTTTAAGGAAGAGAAAAGAAGTTTTATGGAGATTCTATAAAAAAAGTCCGCCATAATTGACGGACTCCTCATTTTTTTTAGGATAGATTTTATCTACCGCCACACCAATTGGCTTCTTGACTTAGACAGTTAGAACCATCATCGTGTCCAATTGTTGGTAAGTCACATCCATTCCAGCGTGTACATACCGCGATTGATACTGTACAAATTACGCCAAGTGTTGGAATAACTCCTCCTTTAATTTCCTTGGAGTTTAGGTTTGAAATAGACTTCTTGTTTAATTGTAAACTTTTGATCTGTTGTTTTTTCATAATTGTAATAATTTTTTAATTAATGATGATTTAAATTACTACAAAAACAATTTATTTGAAAGAAAAGGATTATTCGTTTTATTAAATAAATATGTTTAATTTATAAAATAGAAAGACAATACGTTGCTACTTTTTTTTCTTGAAACGCTGGTAAATCAAGTTTATAAGTAAAATTATTCCAAGGGCAACGCCTACTAAAAAATGTGGAGGAAAATGATCTAACATGGTTTAAAGTGTTGGTAATAGAAAGATTGTATATAGTTTAATAACTAAAAAATGTCAAATTGAGCGCAGTCGAGATTTAAATGAAACAAAATAGTTTTGTAAGCTTTCTAACTGCGCTCGATTTGACATTTGTGTTAATTTGCTTAAAATAAAAAGCTATTATTCTTTACTCCTTTGGATTCATCAAAATTGCAGCTTTGTTAAAGTCAGAAGCCGCATTGATCACTTCTCTAAAGCCTTCATATTCAGTAATTTCATATTCAAATTCTTTATAGAATTCTTCAATAGTAATTGTGAGTTTATTTCCGTCTAGTTTATAATTAGATTCAAACTTACATTTCTGATTTCCTTCTTCATCTAGCAATTCTTTCTTAATGATCAGCGATTCTAAGCCTTCAATTTCATAATCTGAAGGAATCGTTACTACAATTTCATAATTGTAACGATTTGGATATTGCATCTGAATTGGATTGATACGCTCGGTTTCTTGGTACAATTCACTTTGCGTTCCAATGACTTTTCCCACCTGAAAAATATAACTCTCACCAGCTTCTTCCAATAAAGATTCAGAAGTTATGGTACTGCTTACCAAAAATGGTTTGTTGTATTCCAATTGCAGCATTTCCTTGTTGGCAGTCTCGTATTTTTTAACCACTTTATCTTCAATTCCAGAACCTGTTAAGTAGTCTTCAAATTCTTTGACAGCTTGTTCTGGCGCTAGATTTAAGTACGCTCTGTTGTTCATTGCCCAATGTCCGTAATACTCTTGATTCTGGTTAATTTTCACATATTCCATTTCATCTTCAAAAGAAATATTCATATTGCGCACAACACGACTATAATCTTGGTCTTTTTGTAGTATTTTATAGAAGCTGAATTGCTTTTTATTGTTCACGAAAATTCCTGTATTCCCTAAAATATTCGGCGGAATTTCACTCAAACGGTAATCCACTCTATTTGGCGTAATATAGTTGTAGGCTTCTGGAATGTAAATTAAAAATTCGCGCAAAGCTGTCGGATTAAAGAATTCAGAATCAAATTTATGCTCATATACATCTGACGTAATTACAGGCATATATTCCACTTTTGCAGCTTCTAATAAATGCGAATATACTTTGATGATTCCCAAATCACTTGCCGATTTATTTTTGATAATATAATCAATTTCAGAAAGTTGTGAGTTGTTGTTTTTTACAATTGTATAATTCTTCTTTACATAATCATCAATCAAATACGCTTTGGTATACGCATCTGTTTTTTGATCTTTAAGAATGCCTGCTACAATTTTTGTAATCTCAGGATTCACTTTTTCAGGAAACATTCCTTCCGTAATATTCGTCACTACATTGCTCCACAACATATCATCGGTTACTTGTGTTCCAGGACCAAAACATTGAAAAGCAACATAGATTTTATTAGAATCTGGCGTTGCGTATTCTTCTTCAATCATAGGAACAATATCTTCCAGTACCAGTTGTTTTCCTTCTCTTTTATTATACGTACGATTGTCAAAATCCGTAAAAGCATTGTATACTTTTGTACGACCAGGCAATTTTCCATAAATAAAATCGTATTCCAGCTTTTTAATCGGATAGCTTTTCTGTAATGTTTCGCGCCCAAAAGCAGAGTATTCTTTTTCCAACGTATATAAGACTTCAATTTCCGAATCCTTTTCAGCACCTTCAATAGCAAAGATTTTAAAATCGCCGTATTCTTCTACATTTTTGACTTCTTTGATATTGTCTTTGTTCAACAAGGTCACTTTTCCATCGGGCGTAATTGTACGTGCTTTAATATCTACAATATTAATGACATCGTACATAGAAATATACACCGTATTGTGTGTTTTAATTCCTTTTTCGTCATGTACACGTGCAATCGTATGCGTTGTTTCAAACTTTTGCAGCTCGTTGCCGAACTTTGGTACTACATATTCTACCATATATTTTTCCATGATTGCAATGGAAGATTCGTTGGCTTCTTTATCAGATAATTTGTGTAGTTTCGGTTTCTTTGCCCAATCATAATCTTTGTAGAATTGAGAAAATGCTTGTGTTGTACATAAACACAAAAGGATGACAATAACTGCTCTCATAGATGTTAATTTACTTTTCAATAATAATACTTTTTTTGTAGGCTTTTATTAATTTTTTGACAAAACTATTCCAAGCTTCAAAATCATTTTTTTCTACACGTAACGTATTGATGTAAATGGTTTTGTGTTGAATAATTTTTCCTTCTTTTTGTTCGTAATGAATGTCAAAACCATAAGCTTTTCCGTCATATTTGATAGGTTTTGGCACCGAAGTCACTTTGTAACCTTCAGGAACAACAAAAGTAGTTGTGTATTCCTTTTGAAACTGATGATCGATCTTTTTGGCGTATTTACGCGCTTCAATATCAATCTTTTGCTTCGATAATACGCGGTCAATATTGAGGTTTAAAATGGTCTTTGAACCAATAGTTTTCGCGTAGCTTTCAATCAATAAATCAAAAGATAGCGTCAATGTTTTATACTTTGATTCTAATGGTGAAACTTTAATATTTTGATACTTTGTTTTGTTATTACCAAGTGCCAAGGTTGTGTTTAAAAACTCTTCTTCTGTATTGTCTTTTTTCTTGTATAGATAATCTGTGACAAAATCTACTTTTTCGTATCCTGTCATAATACGTTTTTCAGAAGCTTTGATATTGCCATCTTCAAAAGTAATCGTCGTATTGATAGCAGTTTTACTCTTTTCAGAAGGTTGCACAGGCACTTTTTTAAGGACAAATTTTTCAGGAGAAATTCCAATTAAAGCTTCTTTTGTTTGCGTAAAGGAACTTGGCATTCCAAAATTGACATAACTATCGGTTCCATCAATAAAAATGGTGTCTTTATCAATCACCGTCGCAGTAATCATATGATTGTCAACCATTGGTGTTGGTACTTCGTCATACAAATACGGACGATCGCGTGTACCAATCCAAGTTCTATAAGACGGAATTCCCACACGATTCAACATTACATACAGTAAATTTGCCATGTCTTTACAATCACCATAACGGTTTTTACAAACACTTGCAGCGCCACGCGGAATGAATCCTCCTAAACCATCTTCAAAAGCTACATACGTAATATTCTCTTGTACCCAATTGTAAATTGCTTCTGCTTTTTCACGATCAGTTTTATATTTTTTAGCAATATCTTCTGCGATTTGATATACTTTTTTTAAATCATTTTCATCGACTTGTTTGGCTAAAGAAGCGTACCAACTGTACAGATCGTTTACGTTGTTTAAAATTGGAATGGTTTTGTTATTTTCTTTGTAATTTTTAATATGTAAAATGACATGTGGTAAGTGATATAATGCAGCTTCGGCATCGTCTTCCATGCTAAATTTTGCTACATTTTCCGTGGTCCATGTATAGATATTACTGTTTTTCGTTTCTTCTTTTTGGAAATCAATTTGAATATTTTCGGTGTGAAATTCTTTATAACCAATCTCTACATTTTTAGGAAACTCAATGCGCAATACTGCTTTTTGTGTTGGCGCGTAGGTTCCAAAACGAAACAAACCTAAAAAGTGTGGTTCGCTGATGACTTCTTTATATTTTAAATCGGTAATAGCGCCTTTGGTTACTCCTGGAAAGGTGAAGTTTTTCGTTTGCTGATCGCTATAAAAAATACCATCGTCAAACTCGTGCTTTGTTTCTATATAATCAACTTCTAGCGTTTTCCCAGAAGTTGGTAAATACGTAGTAGCTTCAATATCTTCTAATTTGGTAAAACTGTCAAAATGCAGTACTTCATTCGCAAAATATAGTTTGTTAGCAGTTATATATTCTGCTTTTTCGTGAATGCTCTTTACAATATTAAAGGAACCTTTTTGCAAGTTGATTTTAATATTTTCGGTGCGTTCTAGGAAACGGAAATCTTCGTTTGTATTTTTCTGTGCCAAGCAAATATTTGCTACCAAAAACAGCAATACTACAGGGAATTTCATATATGATGTTGTCATAAATTACAATTTAAAATTGTTGAGGAGAAACTTACTTTATCACAAACAAATCTTCTTCAAAAATATTGTATCGCAAAAAATAAGTGTTATCCACTAAAATACTAAAAACTCTGCAAGAAATGGGCGATTTCTCGATGTGAATCTTTAATTTTATAGAACAATTAACAAAAATGATTCCAAGCTTTAAAAATATTCATCTAAAGTTTAAATTAGATGGCAATTACTTCGATAGAGAAGCCTTAAAAGAAGTTGCTTACAGCTTTGTAAAAGAAGGAACATCACATGAACAAACGATGGGTAATTTTTTAATCGATTGGTTGGATGAGAAACCCTATGTAGATGTTTTTACTTCAGGTTCTACAGGGAAACCAAAGCAAATTCGTTTAGAGAAACAAGCAATGGTACATTCTGCGTTGGCAACAGGTGATTTTTTCGGAATCAAACCCGGAGCTACCGCGTTGCAATGTTTGCCTTCAAATTTTATTGCTGGAAAAATGATGTTGGTTCGCGCCATGATTTTAGGATGGTCGTTAGATTTGATAGCACCAACCTCCAATCCTTTAGAGAACCTTCAAAAAGAATATGATTTTGGTGCGATGGTTCCGTTACAAGTTGAAAATTCAATAGAAAACTTATCGCAAATTAAAACCTTAATCGTTGGTGGTGCGCCAGCTTCATCCGCTTTAATTGAACGTTTGCAAACGGTTTCTTCTAAGATATTTGCTACGTATGGAATGACAGAAACTATCACGCACATAGCGGCAAAACCATTAAATCATCTCCCGAAAGGAAAGACAGCGAATTATCAAACGTTGCCTAAAATTCACATTAGTACAGACGATCGAAACTGTTTGGTGATTAACGCGCCAAGAATTACCAACGAGACAATTGTGACCAATGATGTGGTTGAAATCATCTCGCAAACGAAATTCAATTGGTTAGGAAGACATGACAATGTAATTAACAGTGGCGGTATCAAACTACATCCCGAACAAATAGAGGAAAAGCTGAGTGCCTTGATCAAAACACGATTTTTTGTTGCTGCCATTGACGATGCGCAATTAGGAAAAAAGTTGGTATTGCTAGTGGAAGACACCTTAGAAAATATAAATGTTTCTCAACTTTTACAAACCATCAAAGATTCTAAAAAGCTTTCAAAATTCGAAATCCCAAAAGCTATTTTTATAGTAAAAAACTTCTCTGAAACGAATACTGGAAAAGTACAACGTGTTAAAACGCTGGCTTTAGCATGTTTATAAATCAAAGTTCCACTTTTGTATGAAGCTTTGACTTTCTCGATATTAACCTTTACACTCGCACGTTTCTTCATGAGTACAACACAATTGTTCGGTATTGCAAAGTTCACTACAAGGAAGAACTGGCTTTCCTTTCACACTACATTGTGGCAAACCTCCATGTATCTTATGCATAAGGTTTGAAATTCTTTTTTTAATACTCGTAATTGTAAAAATCAGACTACTATCAATTTGAAAGTAGTCAGATCTGTTATAAATTTTGGGTAATGTTTAATTTAAATTTTATAGTAATGAAGAAAAAAAGGAGTTTAAAAAAGTTGTCGCTAAATAAAAAAGCTATTTCGATGTTACAACCTGAAAATATAATTTATGGAGGAAATGAAGCAGATGAAGGATCATGGTTATTTTGGTATTGTCACACGCATCCAAGAATTTGTTCAGGAGAACTAACACTAGGGAATGCCTGTCTCAATTTGACAGAAAGACCAGTTTGTGATGGAGATACAGGTTTGGCATCTCCGTGTCAAGAAACTGTTGTAGACTGTGCTTAATACAATTTAGTTTATACAAAAGCTTCGCATACTTGTGAAGCTTTTATTATGAATGTACAAAACCCAAAACCCAAAACCCAAAACCCAAAACCCAAAACTCAGTTCCCTAACTCAAAATAGCACTTCACTCAATTCCAGTTTTTTAACACGGTATGGTTGTTTAGTTTCGTTTAGAACTATTAAAACAATACTATGATGAAAAAGCTCTTAACACTTTGCATATTCTTGATGATTAGTCAAGTTTGGGCACAAAAAATTGAAGTCAGCGGAAAAGTAACTGACGATTCAGGAATGCCATTACCAGGTGCATCTATACTGATAAAAGGTACAGCCAAAGGAATGACGACCGATTTTGATGGAAAGTATAAAATCAATACAAATGTCGGTGCAATTTTAGTCTTTTCCTATGTTGGATATGCAACCCAAGAAGTAGTAGTATCTCAAAAAATAATGAACATTCAACTGAAGCAAGATGCAACGTTGGATGAGGTTGTAGTAACTTCGTATGGAAGTAAAAATAATTCTGCTAAAGTGTCTTCCGCAGTTAGTACTGTTTCAATGGATCAAGTGCTAAGTGGCGCTGCTGCTGGAGTTAGTGTTAGTTCTAGTAGTGGGCAACCAAATCTAAGTAAAAGAATAATTATAAGAGGACAAAGCTCAATACAAGGAAATCTGGGATATTACAATCCACAATATCAGGCTTCAACAGAATCATATAAAGAAATTAATGAAAATACGTTTAAAAGAGCAACCTTAACACCATTATCTACGTTTTCTATTGATGTAGATAAAGCTGCTTATAGCAATGTGCGACGTATGATTAACAATGGAGAAACAATACCTGTGGATGCGGTGAAAATTGAAGAAATGATCAATTATTTTGAGTACGATTACAAACAACCAAAAGGAAGACATCCATTAGCTATTCATACAGAAGTTGGCACAACACCTTGGAATACAGATACAAAATTGCTAAAAATTGCTTTGAAAGGGAAAGAAATTCCTTTACATAAAATTCCGCCATCAAACTTTACCTTCTTAATTGATGTTTCGGGTTCTATGTCGTCACAAAATAAACTACCATTATTAAAATCTGCTTTTAAATTAATGGTTGATAAAATGCGAAAAGAAGACAAAGTTGCCATTGTTGTGTATGCAGGTGCTGCCGGAATGGTGTTAGAACCAACATCGGGTGACAATAAAGAAAAAATCTTAGCAGCGTTAGATAAATTAAGTGCTGGCGGATCAACAGCTGGTGGCGCAGGAATAGAATTGGCTTATAAAATTGCAGCAGAAAATTTCATTAAAAAAGGAAACAATCGTGTGATTCTAGCAACAGATGGTGATTTTAATGTAGGACAAACAAGCAAAGATCATATGGAAACCTTGATTGAAGCGAAACGTGAAACTGGAGTTTATTTATCTGTATTAGGTTTTGGAATGGGGAATTATAAAGATGATCGTTTGGAATTGTTGGCAGACAAAGGAAATGGAAATCATGCATATGTCGATACAATGCAAGAAGCGCATAAGATTTTTGGAAAAGAATTCGGTGGAACTTTATATACAATTGCAAAAGATGTAAAGTTACAATTGGAGTTTAACCCAAATACCGTACAAGCGTATCGTTTAATTGGATATGAAAATAGATTGTTAAATGATGAAGATTTTAAAGATGATACAAAAGATGCAGGTGAATTAGGCGCAGGACATACGGTAACTGCTTTATATGAAATTATTCCTGTTGGTATAAAAACGGAGTATTTGAAAGATGTAGACGATTTAAAATACACCAATAAAAATGTGGATGTAAAATCATATTCGGACGAATTATTGACAGTGAAAATTCGTTACAAGAAGCCAGATAAAAAAAGAAGTATTCAGTTAAAAGCAGTTGTTGAAAATGAAGTAGCTAAAAATGCTTCAGATGATTTCAACTTTACAGCAGCTGTTGCTTTATTCGGAATGCAATTAAGAGGTTCTGAATATCATAACAATTCAAAAATAAAGGATGTAGTAAACTTAGCAGAATTGGGTAGAGGAGAAGACAAAAACGGATATAGAGCGGAGTTCATACGATTGGTAAAGGCATCACCAATGCCAACTAAGTAAGTATATGACTTCACTCACCAATACAGAGCGTTTGCTCAATATGGGTTTCAGAATCAAAAGTAGTAACGTACTTTTAATATAGAATTAACGAAAGGTTGGTTGTTTAGTTGTTTTGAAAAACCTAATAAATACGACCTCATTGAAAATCTTTGAGGAGTATGTAAAGAATTCATTTAAAAAATATCAGGGCAAGACTCAGATATTAAAAATCTCAATTGTGAGTAAAATTCTGATTTATTAGGTTTTTCTTTTTTTGTTAAATTATTCATAAAAATTATGTAGAATGGCATAGAATTTGTGACTTTTATAGAAGCGAATCTTTGCTTTCAAACGAAATAAAGATTAGGTTATTTTAGGTTTTTTAGGGGGAAAAGGTCTGGTAATTAAGTTACTAGGCCTTTTCTTATATAAGTCATTTAAAAATAAGTTTTTTACAACTTTTGAAGTCATTTCGCTAATTTCTGCGTTTTTTAAAGAATTTTAATACTAAAATTAGTAGTGAGAAGTTAGTTTTTAGTATTGAGAGGTTTCAAATGTCAACTTGAGCACAGTTGAAAATACATTAATATAATGACAACTTCAATTTCAACTAGCATAATAAATTCATACTGCTATAAGTTCAGCCAAACATAACAAATTGACAAACAAGCGAAGCGATCAAAAAAACAAATCAACACTTTTGCAATCCTAACAAATCAACAAACAAGCAAAGCGATCAAAAAAACAACATTGAGCGCAGCAAAATAAAAAAATCCAAAGGCAAAGCCGTGTCTAACAATCTAACAGCGAAGCGATACTAACATTCTAAGAGAAGAGGCAAAGCCGTGTCTAACAATCTAAAAGAGCAACGAGTCCAAAAGCGTCAGCGTATCTAACTACACCTGAATAACTCCCAAATTAAAAGGTTTCTCAATCGGAGCTTGATTCGCAGCTTCAATTCCCATAGAAATCCAAGTACGTGTATCTAACGGATTGATAATAGCATCGGTCCATAAACGTGCAGCCGCATAATATGGAGAAATCTGCTTGTCATAGCGTGACTTTATCTTATTGAATAACTCATCTTCTTTCTCTTTCGTAATTTCTTCTCCTTGTTTCTTCAAAGAAGCAGTTTCAATCTGTAACAATACCTTTGCAGCAGAATTTCCACTCATTACCGCCAATTCAGCACTTGGCCAGGCAGCGATTAATCTTGGGTCATAGGCTTTTCCGCACATAGCATAATTTCCTGCACCGTACGAATTTCCAATCACAATCGTAAACTTAGGAACCACACTATTACTCACCGCATTTACCATTTTGGCTCCATCTTTAATAATTCCCCCATGTTCCGATTTACTTCCTACCATAAATCCAGTAACATCTTGTAAAAACACTAACGGAATCTTCTTTTGGTTACAATTTGCTATAAATCGTGTGGCTTTATCAGCAGAATCAGAATAAATCACACCACCAAACTGCATTTCTCCTTTCTTGGTTTTTACTAACTTTCGTTGATTTGCCACAATTCCAACAGCCCAACCATCAATTCTCGCGTATGCGGTAATAATACTTTGGCCGTATCCTTCTTTATATTCATCAAACTCAGAATTATCAACAATTCGTTTAATGATTTCTTTCATGTCATACTGTTCATGACGTGCTTTTGGAAGAATTCCGAAAATATCATCTGGATTTTCGGTTGGTTTCGCAGCTTTCTCACGATTATAACCTGTCGGAGTATAATCACCAATCTTACTTACAATATTCTGAATCGTGGTCAACGCATCTTTATCATCTTTCGATTTATAATCAGTTACACCCGAAATTTCACAATGCGTAGTAGCACCACCTAAAGTTTCATTATCAATACTTTCACCAATAGCAGCTTTCACTAAATAGCTTCCTGCCAAGAAAATACTTCCTGTTTTATCAACAATCAACGCTTCATCACTCATAATAGGTAAATATGCGCCACCAGCGACACAACTTCCCATTACGGCAGCAATTTGGGTAATTCCCATGCTACTCATCACAGCATTATTTCTAAAAATACGTCCAAAGTGTTCCTTATCAGGGAAAATTTCATCCTGCATCGGCAAATACACACCAGCGCTATCTACCAAATAAATAATAGGCAATCTATTTTCAATAGAAATTTCTTGTGCGCGTAAGTTCTTTTTTGCGGTAATAGGAAACCAAGCACCTGCTTTCACAGTTGCGTCATTGGCAACCACAATACATTGTTTTCCTTTCACATATCCAATCTTCACAACAACACCGCCAGAAGGGCAACCACCATGTTCTTCATACATTTCATCTCCAACAAAAGCTCCAATTTCAATCGAAGGTTTCTTAGTATCTAACAGAAAATCAATACGTTCGCGAGCAGTCATTTTTCCTTTGCTGTGCAATTTATCAATACGTTTCTGTCCGCCGCCCAAAGCTACTTTGGCTAAGCGTTGACGTAATTCTGATGCTAAAAGTCTGTTGTGATCTTCGTTCTTATTGAAGTTAATGTCCATGGTTATAAAATTTTCGCTCGTAAAAATACGAAACTATTATCGCTATTGAAAGTGACAGCGTTTGAAAGTTTTCTTAAAAAATCATTAAAATATTACATGGAAATAGTTTCCTTGGAAAATAAAAATATTTTACGTAGCTTTGTAAAGAATTTAAAAACTAACAAACATGAAAACTCAAAAAATAATTTATTACGTACTTACAGGTTTATTTACAGCATTAATGTTATTTTCGGCAAGTATGTATTTTTTTAAGAATGCCGATATGGTAAAAGGATTTACAAGTTTCGGATATCCAACTTACATTATTTATCCATTAGGGATTGCTAAAATTTTAGGATTGATCACCATTTGGCAAACAAAATACAAGACCATCAAAGAATGGGCGTATGCAGGTTTCTTTTTTAATGTAGTACTTGCTTTTTTTGCTCACTATATGATTGGTGATGGAGAACAAACAGGTGCAATCATCGCATTAGTGCTTTTACTAAGCTCTTATTATTTTGGAAAGAAAACAGGAAATATTTAATTGATTAATTACACGATAAAAAATAAAACATGAAAACAATAATAGCCTTTGCAGGTAGCGATAGTAAAACATCGATCAACAAAAAATTAGCCGCATATGCAGCTGGTTTGGTAAAAGATGCAGAAGTAAAAGTATTAGATTTAAACGATTACAAATTGCCATTATATGGAATTGATAGAGAAGCGGAAAGTGGCATTCCAGACAATGCACATGCGTTTTTAAACGAAATAAAAGCTGCGGACGGAATTGTATTATCCTTAGCAGAACACAATGGCGCGTATGCAACAGTCTTTAAAAATATCTTTGATTGGATGTCACGTATTGATGGAAAATTATGGTCCAATGTACCCATGTTATTAATGGCAACTTCTCCAGGTGGAAGAGGTGGACAAACAGTGTTGGATATTGCTAAAGGAAGATTCCCATACATGGGCGGAAACATTGTAGCTGACTTTTCATTGCCATCTTTTGGAGATAATTTTTCAGAAAATGGAATAAAGGATGCAGCCTTAGCAGAAAAACTAGAAGAAGCTGTATTTGTATTATCAAAAGCAATTTTTGAGTAATAGCTTTTGTATCTTTAAGGAGCAAGAATCATTAAAAACTAGCAATCATGGCAGAAAAAGAAATCATCAAAGAATACAGTAATGAAGACATTACCGTGGTTTGGAAACCGAAAACATGTACACATTCCAAAAACTGTTGGAAAGGCTTGTTGCAAGTATTCAATCCGCAAAACAGACCTTGGGTGAATATGGATGGTGCTAGTACAGAACGTATCAAAAAACAAATTGTGGCCTGTCCATCAGGAGCATTATCATACAGAAGTAACAAAGAAGATGATCCAGAAGAAATGCACTTGGAAACCAAAGTGGAAGCTATGGAAAACGGACCTTTAATAGTATATGGTACGCTAAACATTACAAATTCTGATGGAACCAAAGAGAAACGCAACAAAACAACAGCATTTTGTAGATGTGGAGCTTCTAATAACAAACCGTATTGTGATGGCGCACACATTGCCGCTGGTTTTAAAGGATAATTAAAAAGAGACAACAAAGCATGGGAGACATTGCAAAAGACATACAATCAACATTTCCATCTGAAAGAGTGAAAGCGTTTATCAATATAAAATATACCGCAAATTGGATTACGAGTTTAGAAAATGATTTTTTTAAACCCTACGGAATCTCTCCGCAACAATTCAACATATTGAGAATATTACGTGGAGCAGGAAACGCAATAAAAGTGCAAGAGATCAAAGACAGAATGATTGAAAGAGCACCAAATGCAACACGCTTGATGGACAAATTATGCAGTAAAAATCTCATAGAACGCATTCGTTGTCCAGAAGATCGGAGAGTAGTTCATATTGCCATTACCGATGCCGGATTGAACTTATTGAAAGAAATTGACAAAATAGGAGAAAAACGTAAAGTTCTCGACAAATTAACGGAAGAAGAAGCCAAACAATTAAGTGATCTTTTGGACAAAGTCCGTTAATACAAGTAATAAAAATAGGCTACGAGATAGCCTGTTTTTAAAACCAAATATTTTCCATGGAAAATATTTAAAACACAATTAAAAAAAGAAAGAGTAGAAATCATGAAAACACTAAGAAGCATAGCGTACAAAGGAAAAAGTGACTATGTAAATATGGGCGGAAATCTAATTCGCCAACCGTTGCCAACACAAGAACTCGATCAAGTAGATCCATTCTTACTGTTGCATCATTACAAATACGATGTAGGACCGTACAGTCCTGGATTATCATTATCGCCGCATCCACATCGCGGATTTGAGCCGGTAACGTTTCTGTTTCAAGGAGAACAATTACATCGAGATTCTCTAGGGAATGAAGGCATTTTAAAAGCTGGTGATGTACAATGGATGACTTCTGGAAGCGGAATCATTCATGACGAAGGACCAAGCAAAGACTTTGTCGGAACCATGGAAGGAATTCAACTTTGGGTAAATCTTCCAAGTGAGTTTAAGATGACAACACCAAAATACCAAGATATCAAAGCGGAAACGATGCCAGTTGTTCCTGTAGACAATGGAAATGGAAGCATAAAAGTGGTTGCAGGAGAACTCAACGGACAAAAAGGAGCAGCGAGTACTTTTACTGAAATCAATGCATTTATTGTCAATCTCGAAGCCAATGATACCACAACAATTCTGTTGCCAACACATCATGAAGCCTTAATATATTTGGTAGAAGGAGAAACACACGTCAATGACGATCAAACCTTAAAATTAGATCAATTGCAAATGCTTAGATTTCACAAAGACGGAGAAGCCATTGCATTGGAAGCCAATAAAAACAGTACGTTACTAATCCTTTCTGGAGCTCCAATTGAGGAAAAAGTTGCGTCTTGGGGACCGTATGTCATGAACACGCAAACCGAAATCATGGAAGCTTTACGCGATTATCAACAGGGCAAAATGGGACATTTGTATTAGAGGTTAGATTTGAGTATTGAGTATTGAGAAGTTTCAAAATACATTCTGGTGTTCGCAAAGACAGAAACGTATCAACAAAAAAACAAATAGACAGATCAACAAATCAACAAAAAAAACAAATCAACAAAATAAGTTGAATAGTCTATAAATCAAATCAATAGCAGGAAAACAAAGAAACAATGGGCGCAACTCCCGAAAAAAAACGGGAGTCGCGCTTTCAAGTGTTCTTTATACGGATGAGTAAGCTTGTTGCCTAATTAGAAACGAACATTAACTCATTCTGCGTTTCAGAAAAACATAAAAATGATTAAGTTTAAAAAAATCAAAACATAATGAAACGAATACTTTACATACTATTCTTGATATTAAGTCAAACAGTTTTTGGACAAATTAGGTATGAACCGACCTTCATCAATCAATGTACAGATAAAGTTGAAGAAAACGTCCTTTGGTATGTTACAGATTCAGATACAACATATGGATTTGACTATGAGCAATCAAAAAGCATTTCATTACCAAAATTAGGGACATATCAGTTACATTATAATTTTGAAGATCCAATAAAAATAGAAATTCTAGATAGCGGCGTCAATAGAGATACATTATTATTGAAAAAAATAAGCCTAGCAATTTATGTAAGTAATCCTCCGCATTCAGAATATTTTGATTGTGATAGTCTTGCAAATGGTAAAATTACAGATTTCTATATGAATGGAAATAAGCGAATGCAAGGCGTTTTTAAAAATGGACAGCCAGTTGACAGTCTCTTCTCATATCACAGAAACGGCCAGTTATCAGAATTGTTCATACAGAATAAAAAGAGTTGGAAAAAGAGCATTTATTTTAAAAATGGTCAATTGCACTCAGTGTATAATACGAAGAAACGATTTGAAAAAGAGTATTATCAAAATGGTCAAATAAAAAAAGAAAGATCTTGGTCTAAAAAATACCACGTAAAATCAACAGAATATTTTCAAAATGGACAAATTAGCAAGCAATGGAATCGTAGAAAATTAAAAATATTTAACAAAGAAGGAAATCTAATTGAGAAAATAAAAAGAAAAGAATTTTTAGTTTTAAGAAGAATTTTTTCCAAAGATCCTTATGAACGAAATAATAGATTCTATAAATACAAATGGGAAACATTTACTCAAAATGAAATGCCTAAAAGAAAAATAGTTTTTCATGAAGAAGGATTTCTAATGACACCTTTTCCCGACAGTATTCAACAAATAAAACCTTTTTTATTTGACAATATAACGTTCTTTAAAAATGGACAAGAAATCAAAAAACTAGAATCAAAATTTGTCCCTGAAAATGGTAAGTACATATATAAATTATTTATTTACAGAAAAGAAGAAAACGAGTGGATTGAAGAAAAAGTAACAGCAATTGATGACGTACATAAAATAATTACTGCTTATTCAAAATAATTGCGTTGTCTTTTAATGATTATGGCGTAACTCCCGAGAAAATCGGGAGTCGCGCTTTCGAGAGTCGCTCTCTACGAGGAGCTTCAACAAATCTCTCAATCGCTTACGCGGTTCAAAAAGTATTGAGGTTTTAGTATTGAGTATTGAGAAATTTCAAAGTACAGCCTCAGACTTTCAAAGACCAAACCAATACTTCGATAGCCTCAACATAAACAAAAAAGAAGTATAAAAGTTTATAAGTTGAACAGTTTACACTAGGTAACAAAAAGGAAGTAAATAACACAGCCCAAAACAAATCAACAAATAGACGAATCAACAAAAAGAAGTATAAAAGTTTATAAGTTGAACAGTTTACACTAGGTAACAAAAGGGAAGTAAATAATATAGCCCAAAACAAATCAACAAAAAAGAAGTATAAAAGTTTATAAGTTGAACGGTTTACACTAGGTAACAAAAAGGAAGTAAATAACACATCCCAAAACAAATCAACAAAAAAACAAATAGACGAATTAACAAAAAAGAAGTAAATAACTTAACCCAAAACCCAAAACCCAAGACCCAAGACCCAAAACAAACAACAAAAAAATGAAAACAACAGTTCACAAAGCAAATACAAGAGGAAAAGCTGACCACGGATGGCTCAAAAGTTACCATAGTTTCAGCTTTGCAAATTATTACGATCCAGAGCGCATGGGATTTGGACAATTACGCGTCTTAAACGACGATATCGTACAACCAAAAATGGGCTTCGGAACACATCCACATCAAAATATGGAAATCATTTCTATTCCGTTAAGTGGTGCATTATCACATAAAGACAGTATGGACAATAAAAGAGCCATTACGGTTGGTGAAGTACAAGTCATGTCGGCAGGAACAGGTTTGCAACATTCTGAGTTCAATGATAGCAAAACCGATGAGGTCAACTTTTTACAACTATGGATTCAACCACAAGAATTAGGTGTTGAACCACGTTACGAGCAAAAACAATTTGATCAAAGCAAACGCGAAAATCAATTCCAAACAGTCGTAGCTCCAAAAGATAATGTCATCGATGAAGCACTTTGGATTCACCAACAAGCATACATTTCATTAGGAAACTTTACGGCATCACAAACAGTAGACTTTCAACTCAATGATGCTTCTCACGGAATCTATGTTTTTATCCTAGAAGGTTCCATTGCTATTGGAGGCGAAACGCTTGCTACCAAAGATGCACTAGGCATTTGGGAAACAGGAAATGTAACCATGAATATCAAAGAAGATTCTAAAATTTTAGTGGTTGAAGTTCCAATGAATTAAATAGTTGCTCCACAACAAACGCATATCACACATAAAAAAGACTATCTAGAACATGAAGTTATAGATAGTCTTTTTCTTTTTCCAACTTTTTATACCTACCTTTTCAAAAAACGAACCACCATGAGCAACACAAATTCATTATTTGGAGGTAGTGATATGATGGGCGTATGTTACGCTCCTTATCATCAAGCTGCTACCGTAAAAAAATCATCCTACACCAAAGCAGATGTAGATGCAGATTTAAAAATTATTAGTGATTTCAACATGACATTTATTCGTACGTATACAGTACAAGGATGTCAGCAGCATCTCCCCGAATTGTGTAAAGCACACAACATAGGTCTTGCTTTAGGCGCATGGATTTTTCAAGGCGATAGTGCAAGCACACATACAGAAATAGATACAGCGCTTACGCAAGCAAATGCACATCCAGATATGGTAAAAGTCATTGTCATAGGAAATGAAGTTGATCTGGCTTCAAATAACTATACGCTTGCAGAAGTAGAGGCAGCTTTTAATTACGCAAAAACACAATTAGTCAACTATCCAAAAATCAGCAATGTTCCTTTAACTATTTGTATGACCGGATCAGGTCCAATACCTCAGAAAGCACCTAATATTAACTGGTCATCATTATTGCCGCTGATGCAGGACTATGCATTTCTAACCATTTATCCGTGGTATGGACAAAAAGTGAATAATAAATTTAATCCTAATGATATTACTGCAAACATGCAGTATTCTTATAATAATGGAATGGCACAAGCTATAGCGGCAGGATTGGAAGTAGTTATTGCAGAAATTGGTTGGCCAACTGCTGGAGATACTACAGCGGATACAAATATAAAAGCATCAGTAGCCAATTTTAAAGCAACATGTACATGGATTAACGGCACAAATATATATAAGAAGGCTTTCATTACGATGTGGTTTGAAATGTTTGATGAACCATGGAAAACAGCTGAAGGCCCTTGGGGACCGCACTGGGGAATTTATGGTTCAGGTGTTTCTCCCGAATTAAAAAAAGATGGTTCAACAAAATTCACCATTTGTAGTTAAACTACACCTAAAGAATCTAAAATCGAACTTATTGTATGAGGATTTGAAGCAAATTGGAGAATTAACAAAAGAAAAGAAAGCTTTGTTACTAGTATCATAATCATTAACATAAAAGAAATAATACAAAATGTATAATTTTTAATACATGAGTACTATTTAAAAATCCTCAGAAATTATGAAACAACAGTATAAAATAAAAGCAAACCGAATTAAGTTAAGATCGAAAGATTTTTTCTTTCGACCTTAACTGTATTTAAGCATTTTTTCTAATCTAAATCATTGGTCTCTCCGCAATGCAAATCGGAATAGTTACATATAAAAATCGTATTCGGATTACAATCATTATAGTCGCTGTTAGTACAATAAAAATTTATAGAAACAATACAGGTATCATGTAATTTTGAATGATTATCACAAGTTACATCATAAGAAATATCTGTAGTGCAAGTATTTCCAGCACTATTTGGTCCTTGCCCTTTAATTTGAGCGGATGATAAATTCGATACAAGCTTCTTATTGAGCTTTAACGATTTAAGATTCTTTTTTTTCATGGTTTTAATGTTTATGGTTTATAATAATATAACAAATTAAAACAGTAAATTCCTACAGTGAAATAAATAATTAACAATTAAACAGTAGTTATTATGAAAAGGAAACACTTATTAGGCTCTTTAGAAGAAATAAAAAACTAACTTTCTTCTAAAAGTAAAATCCCAACACAACCGTTGAGATTTTTATTAAGAAGAAATTTCTTAGTACACCATAAGTTAATCAAACTCAAAAAGCCCAAGCAAAAGTTTAGGCTTTTTCTTTTCAAACAACCACAATTCTTAAGCAATCACCGAAAAATATTCGCCACTTCTCAAAAATTAGTTATATTGCATAATGTTATGCGTGCATAATAAAAACAAACGATTCACATTGGTAGAATTATAGTATATTTAATACAACCACAAAACCATCAGCATAGATGAAGTATAAGCATATTTTTGAACCATTGGATTTAGGATTTACAACACTTAAAAACAGAGTGTTAATGGGTTCCATGCACACAGGTTTAGAAGAAGAGAAGAACGGATTTGAACGATTGGCTGCATTTTACGCAGAACGTGCAAAAGGAGGCGTTGGATTAATTGTTACAGGAGGAATGGCACCGAGTGTACGTGGTTGGTTGACACCTTTTTCATCGCGAATGAGCACGAAGAAACATGCCAAAAAGCATAAAGTAATCACGGAAGCAGTACATCAAAATGGCGGAAAAATATGTATGCAAATTCTACATGCTGGTCGCTACGGTTATCATCCGTTGAATGTAGCTCCTTCGGCAATTCAATCGCCAATTACACCATTTAAGCCTAAAAAGTTGAGTGGGAATGGTGTAAAAAGAACGATCAAGAGTTTTGCGAAATCAGCAGAATTGGCAAAATTAGCTGGATATGATGGAGTAGAAATCATGGGTTCTGAAGGATATTTGATCAATCAGTTTACAGTAGAACATACAAACAAACGTACAGACGAATGGGGCGGAAGCTATGCAAATAGAATGAAGTTTGCTGTAGAAACGGTAAAAGCTGCACGAGAAGCTGTAGGAAAAGATTTTATCATCATATATCGTTTGTCCATGCTCGATTTGGTAGATAAAGGAAGTAGTTGGGAAGAAGTAGTAGCATTAGGAAAAGCTATTGAAAAAGCAGGCGCAACGATTATAAATACTGGAATTGGTTGGCATGAAGCCAGAATTCCTACCATTGCAACTTCTGTTCCAAGAGCTGCTTTTACTTGGATAACGGAACGTATGAAAAAGGAGATAAGCATTCCTTTAATTACATCAAACAGAATCAACATGCCAAGTGTAGCCGAAAAGGTTTTGGCAGATGGACATGCAGATATGATTTCGATGGCACGCCCATTTTTGGCAGATGCAGATTGGGTAAATAAAGCCGCAGAAGAAAAAGACGAAGAAATCAACACATGTATTGCATGTAATCAAGCATGTTTAGATCATATATTTAGTAAAAAAGTAGCGAGTTGTTTGGTAAATCCAAGAGCTTGTCACGAAACAGAATTCGATTATAAACCTGCAAGTATCAAAAAGAAACTAGCCGTTATTGGAGCTGGTCCAGCAGGTATGGCAGCAGCAACCATTGCAGCACAACGCGGACATGAAGTTACATTATTTGACGATCATGCTGAGGTTGGTGGACAATTTAATATTGCAAAACAAATTCCTGGAAAGGAAGAATTCTATGAAACCATTCGCTATTTCAACAAACAAATAGAATTGCATAATGTTGAACTACAATTAAACAAGCGTATCACTGCCGATGAGCTTTCGCAAGGAAATTTTGAAGAAATTATTCTGGCAACAGGAATTAAACCAAGAACTCCAAAAATTGAAGGCATAGAACACGAAAAGGTATTAAGCTATTTAGATGTACTAAAGCATAAAAAACCAGTTGGAAAACGTGTTGCTGTCATTGGAGCAGGAGGAATTGGCTTCGATGTTTCCGAATATTTATCGCATGAAGGAGAAGCTACTTCGCAAAACATAGATGCTTGGTTGGCAGAATGGGGAATTGATAAAACTCTAGAAGCACGTGGCGGAATCGAAAATATGAAACCTGATTTTCACGGTTCGCCAAGAGAAATTTTCATGTTCAAGCGTAGCAAAGGAAAGTTTGGAGGTAATCTAGGAAAAACAACAGGTTGGATTCACCGAGCAAACTTGAAAAAGAAAAAAGTAAACTTTATCAACGAAGTTCAGTATACAAAAATTGACCATGAAGGATTGCATTATACACAAAACGATGAAGCCAAAGTATTGGCTGTAGACAATGTAATTATCTGTGCGGGACAAACACCATTAAAAGAATTATTTGAACCGTTAGAAGCCAAAGGAATGAAAGTTCATGTGATTGGTGGAGCAGACATCGCTGCAGAATTAGATGCCAAACGTGCCATTGATCAAGGAAGCCGATTGGCAGCGAAATTATAGAAGTATAAATCCAACACGTATATTTTGAGCTCTAAAGATGATTATGCAAACGAACTATTATTTTTTGGAGTAACCTGTATTGTTTGCGCCTTCTATTTTTTTGCACCTACCTTATTAACTTCTCAATCATCTTTAATTGAACAGAAAGGTACAGTTATCTATGTGAAAACAACGTATATTCCTGTGGGAGATAGTCGTTCAAAAAGTACAAAAGCTAGATTGGCAATTCGTCTAGAAAATGATCCTAAATTTTATTCAATCTTCAAAAATATAGGAAACGATCGTTCTTATAAATTATATGAAGACATTGAAAGGCGACTCGAAAAATCTGGAAGCGCAAGTATTTGGATTCAAGAAGGTGAATTGAAAGACATAGAACCCAAAGTATTTCAAATCGCTACAGGAATAGGAAACATTCTGTATGATATGGATGATGCAAAGTCAGAATTACGATGGGTATTTCCCTTTTTATTAGTCTGTGGATTTGTAGGAATTGGAGCGTTTGGACACCATAAATACCCTGGATTATTCAATAAATTAAAAGAATACTGGAAGTCATAAAATCCTATTTTATAAGCTAAAAAAATACACGTCCAATTTTCGGTTGCGGACTAAACTTCATCATAGTTACTTTGCTTTAAAATATAAAAAGATGGAGTTTAAAAATTTACACAATCAAGATAAACCATTAATAATTGCGAATGTTTGGGACGTACCAAGTACGAAAACAGCCGAAGAATTAAACTTTCAAGCAATAGGAACTTCAAGCTCAGCAATTGCCTCACTTTTAGGATATAATGATGGTGAAGAAATAAAGTTTTCTGAATTGGAATATTTTATAAAACGAATTGTTAGTAACACAAATTTACCTTTGTCGGTCGATTTGGAATCTGGATATAGTCGTGATCCGGAAAAAATTGTTCAACACATTAAAAAACTATCAGCATTAGGCGTTGTTGGAATTAATATTGAAGATAGTATAGTTAATGAGAAACGAGTTTTATTAGACGCTAATGACTTTGCAAAGACACTCACGGAAATAATACAACAGTTAAAAAAAGAAAATATAGCTATTTTTATAAATGTGAGAATTGATACGTTTATGTTACTTCAAGAAAACGTACTTCAAGAAACAAAAAAAAGGATTCAACTATATGAAAATGCTGGCGTAAATGGAGTTTTTGTTCCTTGTATTGAAAAAGAAAATGATATAAAAACGATTGTCAATTCAACAAGTTTGCCCGTCAATGTAATGTGTATGCCAAATCTTCCAAATTTTGAAACACTAACAAAATTAGGCGTCAAACGAATAAGCATGGGGAATTTTCTTTTTGACAAGATGTATGATAAATTTGAAGAAACCGTAAAGCATGTGTTAAGTCAGAATTCTTTTAAATCTATTTTTTAAATGTTAATCACGGATAACAACAAAATTGAAACGTATTATCAAGCGCTGTTAGACAGAAAACAAAGTTTTGTTGGTATTTTCTTTGTTGGAGTAAAAACGACCTCTATTTTTTGTATTGCGACTTGTAGAGCACGAAAACCCAAGCGGAAGAATGTTGAATTTTATACATCTTTTAAAACGGCTTTAGCTAATGGATACAGACCTTGTAAAATTTGTAAACCTACAGAAAATACGAATCAAGCACCTGAAATAGTTGAAAAAGCGATTCAAATGGTAAAAGAGCATCCTACAGACAAAATAACGGACTTTCAATTAAGACAAAAAGGAATTAGCCCAGAAGTAGTACGCAGATGGTTTAAAAAGAATTATGGTATGACGTTCCAAGCATATCAGCGAATGTATAGAATAAACAATGCTTTTCAAGAATTAAAACAAGGAAAGAATGCGACACATACTGCTTTTGATTCGAGTTATGAATCGTTAAGCGGATTTAATTACACTTTTAAGAAACTGATAGGAGAATCGCCAAAGCACAGTAAAAATAAAAACATAATCCTCATAAACAGACTCACAACACCGTTAGGTCCCATGTTTGTTTGCGCAACGGATAACGGAATTTGTTTGCTGGAATTTGTAGATAGACGAATGCTTGAAAAAGAATTCAAAGATTTACAAAAGTTATTGAATGCCACGATCATTTTGGGCGAGAATCTGCATATTAAACAAGCCAAGAAAGAAGTCAAAGAATACTTTGAAGGAACGAGAAAAGTTTTTGATCTACAACTGGAAACACCTGGAACTGAATTTCAAAATTCTGTATGGAACTATTTGAAAGATATTGAATATGCTAAAACGGTAACATATCAACAACAAGCAGAAAAAATAGGCAATCCTAAAGCTGTACGAGCAGTCGCTTCTGCAAATGGTTGTAATCGAATTGCTATTGTGATACCTTGTCATAGAGTGCTAGGAAAAGATGGAAAAATGACGGGATATAGTGGTGGAATTGAACGAAAAAAATGGCTTATTGAGCACGAACGAAAAAACTCCAAGTCATAAGAATATTCTAAAAAACATAAAAAAATCCGCAGTATTCCAGCATGAATATTGCGGATTTTCTTTTAAAAAATAGTAAATTTATGGTGTCTTTCCCTCAGATAAAAATTCCTAAATGAAGAAAAATATAGTAACTACTTTCGTAATTACACTGCTACTATTAAGTATTGTATTTGCATTACCTAAAGAAAAAACGAAATATACATTACAAGTAGCATCGAATATTGAAATACAGCAAGACACTATGTTTACTTATGGAAAAGCATTATTTAAAGAGAATTGCAGAGCCTGTCATTCACAAGATATGATTCGTACATCAACAGCACCGCCATTAGGAGGCGTAACGAAGAAACGAAACAAAGAATGGTTATACAAATTCACCAAAAACTCATTAAAAATGTATAAAGAAGGAGATAGTCTTGCTGTAGCCATAGGTGATGAATATTGGGGATTAATGACATCCTTTCCAATGTTAGCGGATAAGGATTTAGATAAAATCTATTATTATGTAGAAAAGCGTTATGAAATGTCGCTACAAGGAATTCCAGTCCCAATAGAATTTGAATTTAAAGCAGCTGAAAACAACAATGCCAAAGCTTGCACGCATATTTTAATTGATAAAGAAGATATTTTAAACGTATCCGTTTCAAAGACCAGACATTGGACATTTAGTTGCAAACGTACATCACACAGCAAATCTAACTGGAAAAAAACTACGTTAAAGGCAATGTTTGATTATGATAAATCTGTCAATGAAATAGCAGCTTTAGTACATGATTTTTCAGCTTTTAGAAGCTCTAAAACTTCCTATTGGGATTTTAAGTAAGTCTCATGGTATCACATATAAAACAAGTGAAGTTATATAGAAATTTTTATCAGTGTTACACAAAATATAATTAAAGAAAAACCAATGGATAGAAAAGAAATTATAGATAAAAAACAGCTTTTTGAACTGATTGAATTCATCTTTACAGACACTAAAAACGAGTTTTATGAATCCTATTCAGAAATGGAAAAAAGAGCTTGTTCGAATGCATACATTTTCGGAGTTTCAACACTATTTTGAAAATGGAATCGCGAATGGAAAAGTACATTTCGGATTTGGCATTTATCATCCTGAATCCAAAGGTAAATTCTTCACTTCAAAAATAGCACTTGATCCAAAATATTGTAACGGAAACACATTTCGGTATAGAATAGATGGTTGGGCAATCATTGCGATTCACCTTGATTTACAAAATGGAGAAAACCAGATGGAATGTAATATATCTGTAAACTCAAAGGAAAGAGCTAAAGATTGGAATAATACAAATCCTGAATTTGGAAATCCTGAATTATGGGATTGGAAGTTTGTAAAAAGTAACGCTCAAAAAATAATTAATCAACTCAAAAAAGTGGCGAAGTAAGGAAAATAACCGCCAATCATATCAAAGCACAAAACATAAAAAATCCGCAATGTTCATTTTAGAATATTGCGGATTTTTTTATATCATCTAAAAGTTGTCGCTTTTGCGGGAACAAATACAATTGCGCAGCAATCCAAAGAGCTCCAATTTCGCAGAAACAATTCTAAAAGCGAAGAGGTCTAACAGCAAAGCGCTCTAAAACCTAAAGAACCGGTTCCACCGTATATCCTTGCTTTCTCAATAAGTTAATCACACCTTGATCTCCTGGCAAATGCAACGCACCAACACCAATAAAAGCAGGCGCTTCTTTTGTAATATTCTCAATTAATGGAATCCAATTTCTATTGCGTTGATCTACTAAATTATCTTGAAAATCTGCTTCCAAACCTTGTTCTGTCATCACAGATAACAAACCTTCCAAATCTTCTGCATTGTAATATTTGGTCATTTCTTCAAAGCTTTTTTTGCTTTCATCCATGCCGCTAGTTGCCATTTCTACCAATGATTTCAATTGTTCTTCGTATGGAATATTATCAAATACTTTCATTTGATCAGCAATCGTTTCCAAGCCAATAACATCTTCTTTTTGTTCTTTAGCAACTTTCATAAACTCAGTTTCATACGCAGTTCCATTATCACAAACAGCCATTTTTGCTGTAATTGCTGAGGTAATTGCTAGCGGTTTCATAGTATTGAAAAACTTTAAATCCATACCAACTTGTTCTTGGAAAAAATCTGATAGGGTTTTATAATCTTTATCATTCATCAAGCCTTTGATGGTTTTGCCATCTTCCAAAAAGATATGCTTCATCATATCTGCTTGCAATTTAGGATCGGACATGTCAATCTCTAACACCAAACGTTCAGTCTCATCAAATGCTTTTCTAAGCTTATCTGTATAATTATAATCACAGGTTAGGTGAATAGTTCCGTATAGATAAGAAGGTTTTTCTAAACCATTTCCAGAAATTTTCCAGAGTAACGAATTTTCTAATTTTGCAGTTGTAGTACTTTTAGCAACAGATTTGCTAGAATTACAACTCATAAATAATGCGAGTACAGAAAGTACTAATAGGGACAGTTTTTTATTCATAAATTAAATTTAATGCGTCTGGGAACGCTCTTTTTTTTGATAAAGATACTAAAAATATATGCGTAGACTTGGAAAGCACACTCGAAGTCAATTTGAAATGCTTATATTATTTTTTTTAGTTTTTTAGATTAAAAATTCGATATTTGTATTTCACAAAAGCGCAAAGGATAGAGGCATTGTTGAAGCTCCTCGCAGAGAGCGACTGCCGAAAGCCTGACTGCATAAACACTGAGCGGAGTCGAAGTGTGTTGCAGATGCGCCAAAATATCAAATTATGGGAATGAATAAAAATACAGTATTAGGTTGGGCTACATTAATAATGATCATAGTCGGCGTAGGTTTAATTGCACTCGGTGCTTTTCGCTATGACGATGTTGCAGGCTACGGCTTTGCAGCGGTTGGTGTAGGATTTTTTTCTATAGCGTGGGTTTTTAACGCACTAAAAGGTAGAGTATAAAATAAATAACCAAATACAATACATGATAAAGCTTCCATATGTTGGAAGCTTTTTTTTGTTTTAAAAATGAAAATGTAAATGAAAAATTGTAGATTTAACTCTCTAAATATAAAGGCAACTCTTTCTATTTAAAAAGCAATATAATTTCATGGAGTTAGAGATACTCATTGAACAATTTCAAAATAAAGACGCCAAAGCTTTTGAATCGTTATATGAAATGTATAACGAAAGTATTTTTGGTGTGATAAATACGATTGTCAAAAATGATGATATTGCTGCAGAAGTACTACAAGATGTTTTTATAAAAGCATGGAATAAATCGGATGCGTATACCGCAAAGAAAGGTCGTTTTTTTACATGGTTGCTCAATATTGCCCGAAACGCTGCTATTGACAAAGTCCGTTCAAAATCATTTAAAAACGCACAACAAAACCAAGACATTGATTTCTTCGTACATAGTATTGAAAGCAATGATAATTTAGAGCAAAAAATCAACGCAATTGGCATTAAAAAATACATTGGGAAGCTTGCTGAAAAATGCAAGCAGCTCATTGATTTGATATATTTTAAAGGATTCACACAAAAGGAAACCGCAGAAACACTCGAAATCCCGTTAGGAACTGTTAAAACTAGAAATAGAAATTGCATAAGTGAACTTAGAAAAGCACTAGAAGTATAATGGATAGCAAGGAATACATAGCATCTGGAATATTAGAACTGTATGTAGCAGGCGCGCTTTCTGAACAAGAAAACGAGCAAGTGCATGCTATGATGCAACAGTATCCGGAAGTGAAGCAAGAAGTGCTTTCTATTGAAGCTGCTATTGTAGGTTTGACTGCGGCAACGGACCACAGAAAAACAACGATTCCTTTTAGTTCAATTCAAGAGAAATTACAACTTTCGGAGAATGATACGAAGGAAACACCTGTAATTCCAATCAAACCGAAACCATCGCTATTTAGTTATGTTGGTTGGGCAGCAGCGATTGTATTTGCGGCAGGCTTGGTATTTACTATGATGTTGAAAAACGATGTAGAATCGCAAATAGAAATTGTACGAGCTGAAAGAGAAGCTTTAAAAGAACAAATATATCAAGCAAATAGCGATTTAACAGCGGCAAACGAGTTGTTGAATGTATTACGAACCAAAGACATCATTTCGGTGCCACTTGGCGGACAAGCCGTTTCTCCAGATTCATACGCCAAAGTATATTGGGATAAAAGTGCGAACAATGTCTACTTAGATTTACAAGGATTGCCAGTACCACCGCCAGGAAAAGTATATCAAGTTTGGTCTTTAAAGTTAGATCCGCTAACGCCAACGAGTTTAGGTGTCATCGAAGATTTTACTACAGATACAGACAAAGTGTTTGATTTACAAAATGTGAACGAATCTGAAGCTTTCGGAATTACCCTTGAACCAGCAGGTGGAAGTGAATCACCAACAATGGAACAACTCTATACGCTTGGAGTTGTAGCTTCGAATCCATAAACAAAAAGATATAATTTACGGGAACAAAAAATCACGGTTAGAATTTGTTGTTCTAACCGTGACTTGAATTGTATTCATTAGAAAGATGATCTATCTAATCTGCGTTAGTTACAACAATTCGATTTACATGTACAGCAATCACAAGTACAATCCTCGTCTTGCATTCCTCCTTTAATGTCTTCTAAATTACAGACTGCTGTTTTGTTTAATTTCAATGTTTTAATACTGTTTTTTTTCATGGTATTTATATTTAAATGGTTAATAATACAATAAAGGTATGTCTTAAATTAAGAAAAGTATTACATTTATACCATACTATTTTACTCTTATTGTAAGTTAAATAATATAAAAATAAAGAATTAACCCTACTTTGAATATTGTTTAAACGTAAGATTTATCTTATTTTTAAGGTGTTACTGCTTTTTAATTTGTAAAATATAAAAAAGCGAACCACATATTGACAAGCTCAATGTGAAGTCCGCTTTTCCAAGGATATTTCCTTTTTCAGTATTACTAATTCTTTATCAACAATAGTCAGTTTCGCATAAAAAATCTGTATGACATTCAGGGACTTCCGAAAGATGACAATCAGGTTGTTCAGTATGATGTGGGCATCTGTGTGGTTCTAGAGAGTGACAATCTATGACACTAGGAGGGCAACCTCTTGTAAAATTTGGATCTGTTCCTCCGTAAATCTTTTTTCCGTTCAATATAGAAATTGTTTGTTTTCTAAAACGCAGACTCTTTAAGTTTGTTTTCATGATATAAAGTTTAAGTTGGACAATACTTTAAGGTAAAAAAACGAATTGAGAAGTTGTTACGTGAAAACCGTAATTATCAGATAATCAGTATGTTTTGGGCTTTTAGATATAAAAGAGAACTTCTACGGTTCACTTTTTGTTAGTTGTATATACAGCTCTTTAACAAACCCAAGAGCCTCTATTAAAGAAAGAGCTACAATAATCATTGCTACATCCTGTGAGCTGATTACTAGTGCTTGTGCCATCAATTTTTATATAATGTTAACGATTTAAAACTTCTTCTTTATCATGGTATAATTTTTGGTGAAACAATACCTAATATGTATTAAAAAGCAGCAGAAGCAGTAGTGATGTGCTTCAATACGAATATGAATAACCAACCAATTCCTTAAATGAAAAATATAAAACTTTTGTATGTATGGTTTCTTTTTGGCTTTCTTTTTACAGCATGTAATCAGACGCAAGTGAAAAGTGAAGTTCATCAGTCTAAATACTGTACGAATCAAATGAGTTTGTTTTCAGTTCCAGATTCGCTCAAAAAAATAACAATAGATTATCAATTGGAAGCGAAGCCTTTATTAAAATCTATTGAAGAAAAATTGGATACAAATGTATGCGGAGAACTTGTTGGTTTTGGATTAATTCTGGAAAATGAAGATGTAGTCAAAGTGAAGTATCGAAAAATGTGTGATGATGGAATGATAAGTTGTTATTTGGGACGGAAGGAAGCAAACGTAATTTTAAACTTAAAAGGTTTATTATTAATAGAACATGAAATTGTTCCGATGGATAGTGTCAAATTTTGGATGCGTAAAAATTTCTTGAAGAAGAAAGTTATAAAGTATAAACGAACTTCCGTTTTATGGGATGTGGAAACACCAAAAGATAGTATTGAAAAAGCATTTGCGGCGATTAGAGATGGTTATTTGTTAGTTTATGAAAACTTAGCGCAAGAATTGTTTTCTAAGAAAATCTGCGAGCTAAAGACTTCAGAAATAGATACCTTAAAAAAGCGATTGCCGTTTACAGTAGAATTAGATTTAAAAAGAACAATTTTGCTTCCGCCACCACCGCCGCCAATTGAAACGACTGAAGAAGAAGAATAACAAAAAAGACACTTCCTAAAAAGCGCCTTTTCATTAAAACTAATTGTGTTGAGTATACATGTTTTTAATCATCACAGATATTCCAAATACTTTCAGTATTACAACCTGGTACATACGAAAATTTACAAATGATTTGTCCATTTGGAAGTGGATACGATGTAAATACTGAACCGCCTTTTAGTGAGCTTGGATCAAAATTTGAAATCTCTGTTTTGTTTAATCTTAACGTTTTTAGATTCTTTTTTTTCATGGTAGTATGTTTTTGATTATACTATAAATCTACTGAAAGTCAACAGTTTTGTGTTACGGTATGACCATAAAACAAAAAGACACTTCCTAAAAAGTGCCTTTTCAATAAAAACCAATCGCCTAACAAAAAGTTAGTTCTTACAAATTATGGGGACTATAATCGTTCTATTTTTTGAGTCATTATTGGACCTAATTCAAAACTGCTTTCCAACAATTCAGATTTGATATCTTGTATGGTTGCGGTTTCTCCGTTTGCTTTTAAAATTTCTGCTACATGATACATGGCAACAGGTTCAAACGTTTTATCAATTATATGTGCTTTTACAATGTCGAGGGCTTTTGCAGCATCACCTTGTAAATGATATGTCCAAGCTAATAAATCGTACGCTTGCGGAGTTGGACGAAGTTCAATTTCCTGTTGCGCTATTTCTAAAGCCTTTTCTGTATTGTTCAATTCTTCCGAAAGAACAGAAATCGCATACGAAGTATACATAACTCCATATTTTTCATCTTCAATAGCTTTCATAAACGCTGCAATATTTTTTTCTTTTTCCGCATTTTCTCCCATGAATTCCGCAATCTCAGCCTTTAACAAGTAATAATCTGGAGCTTTGTGTTGTGACATGATGGTATTTAAAATTCGCAATGCTTCCGTTGGATTTTTTTCATGTGAAAATACAATCCAAGCAATTCCTTTTTTAGCATATGCGTCGTTTGGATCTAATTCCAAGGCTTTTAAATAATGTTCATACGCATCTTTAATGCTGCCGGCATGACCGTAAAAATCAGCCAAGTTTGTATATGACCATTGCTGTAGCGCAGTATTATTTGCTGCTTCGGCTTTCCACATTGCTTTTTCCATCATTTTGATGGCAGCCAGTAATTTTCCTTTATGATCGTACCATTTTGACAATCGGATCATGGCATCAAAACTGTTTTCATTCTTAAAAATGTTGAGGTAGGTTTCTGCTTCTTGTATATTTCCTAATTCTAAATGTACATCAAACAGCATCTTTTGTGTCGCTTGAAGGTTCTCGCCCAATACTTCTGCATTTTGCAATAACACCAAGGCTTCTTGAAAGCGATGTTGGGAAATATAATTGCGCGTCAAGCTTCTAATATATCCTGCATTTTGATACTTTGTACGTTCATTTACCAATTCTAAATGACGTGCAGCTTCCGCTAAATGTGTAATGTTTCCTGTGGCGTTAAATAACTGTGTTTCTGCCTTCGCAATTTTGCTATGATACGGATATTGATTTGGAGATTTCTCTAGTTTTTCTGACCAAAACTTATGAATTTCAGTAGCAGTTTGTGTTGTTCTGTTTTCAGCGATGTCTAAATATGTATTGTACGATTTTGACGCAGTAATTTTTTGTGATGGAGTAGATGTGCAGCTCATCATAAGCATGCATACTCCAAGAATTTGAAAGGCGATTTTGGTATTCATTAGTTTGACTTTTATAAAAGTTAAGCTAACTCCGTTGAAAAGCGGAGTCTTGTTTGTATAGTTACATATAATTTTAAAAGAGAGCACCTAGTTTGATCGTTCAACTAAAAAACACGTTAAATTGTGTGACTAAATGCTCTCGTAGCAAATCAGATAATTAAATTACCACGGTGTGGCTAAGTATGGAAATGAGGACAAAAAAGGTTTGTCATTGGCGTCAACATGATCATCCGAAAGATTTGGGTTTTCCATGAAATCTTCGCCGCCAAAAATTAATAGTAATTCTACCGTAATCACGTCATCTGCTAAAGCGCGACCTGTTAATACATTGGTTCCATCAAAGAAAGTAGTGGTTCCATCCAAAGAAACATTCAAGACATCCGTTGCTAATAAGCCTGTAAAAGCAGCTGCATCTTGTCCCAAAGCATTTTGATCACCAGGATTGGCAAACGCTGGACTTAAGGCTGTTAAATTGGTTTGAAACATACTTTGAAAAGCCGCATTCTGTTGTGACGGAATCGTCGTATTGAACGCATCTTTATTGGCAGAGGATACAAAAACGGTATTCACCGCAGGTCTTCCCATTTGGTCTTGTTGTGAAAATGTTCCTGAAAAATCAGGCATATTGTCAATAATAATTGTGTTATCGTCAGAAGAGCAACTTGTCAATAAAAACAGACTTAGTATTACTGTTCCGAATATAGATTGTATAGTTTTCATTTAAATATTTTTTATGTGTGAATGTTGATTGATTATTGTTTTCCTTTGGCTTCTGCCCAAACATTAATGGTTCCTGAACCACCAATTTGTGATTTTGGCACTTCTACTACAATTGATAGTACATTGCTTCCTGCAAACGTGTCAGTTCCCGGATCATTAAAACTGGTTGCGTTTCCAGCGATAATTTCCCCGTACTGTGCAAAATCCATAAAAAAAGGATCGTCTCTTGGACCTGCAAAAAATTGCATTCCATTATTCGTAGCAGTGATGGCGTTGCTTCCATATGGAGTAATATCTACTGAAGAAGCTGTTTCTACAGCTTCAATAACACTATTGAGTCCTGTGGCACTTGGCGCTACTGGTCCAAAAAAGTACATTTTGTCTCCTCTTGGAATTGCTTGAATCACTAAATCTTCCACACTGTCGCCCGTAGTGTCAATATTAATTTCAATCAATGTGTTTTCGTCAAAAGAAGCATTTCCTGTTGCTGTGGGACTTAATAATCCTTGTGTGTTTACAACAAAAGCGATATTGTTGTTGTCTGCTCCCTGAAAGGCGTAGAAATCGGTAATGTCAGAAGTTGTTCCCTGAACCGCAGGCGCATCAATATGATCAGCTGCAATCAAAAAGAAACTTCCCACCAATACAATACTGATTCCTAAAATGGCTGTTACTCGTTTCATAATTTTTAAGTTTAAATAGATTTTTACTGTTTGATCTTACTTACGAGAACAAGTACAATACGGTTTTTAAAAAGTGTATTTTTTTTAAAAAAGTTTTAGGGAGTATAGTTTTATTTAGCGTAAAAGGCTGTTTTTGAGACACTTGAAATTGCGTGAAGTTTTTGTTTTTTTTGAGAAAATATACTTTTAGAACGTATAAAAAAGTAAATAGGACGTAAAAAGTATTCTTTTTTAGCGGTCAATTCTAAGATGTGTACTTGTATATTTATTGCTTTCTTCAAGAGGAATGAAAACATTTGTCAAGTGAAATTGTATATATGTTACGGAGTAAATAAATTTTTAATACCTATTAAAGTTAAGTTTACTATGTATTAAAATAAATTTTACTAGGTAGTAAAATTATAAAACCTCTTGAGAATAATATTCATTTCTCAGGACAAAAGGAATAAAACTACTTGAAGATAGCATGATTTGGTCTTGAAAATTAATCTTTTTCAATCCATCATTTATATGTGCGAATGCTACGACAATTATGTATATTTGTGACGAAGTAATAAAATCAACGCATAATTATGTCAGACGATAAGAAAGTTATCTTTTCCATGAATAGGGTTTCTAAAACCTATCAAAGTACTAACAAACAAGTTTTAAAAGATATATACCTAAGTTTTTTCTACGGAGCTAAAATCGGGATTCTCGGTCTCAACGGTTCTGGTAAGTCTACCTTACTCAAAATCATTGCAGGTGTAGAGAAAAACTATCAAGGAGATGTTACGTTTTCACCAGGGTATAAAGTAGGCTATTTAGAACAAGAGCCACAACTTGATGAAACAAAAACGGTGATGGAAGTTGTAAAAGAAGGTGTTGCCGAAACGGTTGCCATCTTAGATGAATACAACAAAATCAACGATATGTTTGGTTTGGAAGAAGTATATTCAGATGCAGACAGAATGGAGAAGTTGATGGCGCAACAAGCAGATTTACAAGATAAAATCGATGCTAGTAACGCTTGGGAATTAGATACCAAGTTAGAAATTGCCATGGACGCTTTACGTACGCCAGAACCAGATAAATTAATTGGCGTACTTTCTGGAGGAGAACGTCGTCGTGTAGCTTTGTGTCGTTTGTTATTACAAGAACCAGAAATCTTATTACTTGATGAGCCTACCAACCACCTGGATGCAGAATCTGTACATTGGTTAGAGCATCATTTAGCACAATACAAAGGAACGGTTATTGCCGTAACGCACGATAGATATTTCTTAGATAATGTAGCAGGTTGGATTTTAGAATTGGATAGAGGAGAAGGAATTCCTTGGAAAGGAAATTATTCTTCTTGGTTAGATCAAAAATCGAAACGTATGGCGCAAGAAAGCAAAACAGCTTCCAAACGTCAAAAAACATTAGAACGAGAATTAGAATGGGTTCGTCAAGGAGCAAAAGGTCGTCAAACAAAGCAAAAAGCACGTTTGAAGAATTATGACAAATTGATGAGTCAAGACCAAAAACAAATGGACGCAAAACTGGAAATTTACATTCCAAATGGTCCACGTTTAGGAACCAACGTAATTGAAGCAACAGGTGTTTCTAAAGCATTTGGTGATAAATTATTATATGAAGATTTAAACTTCAACTTACCACAAGCGGGAATTGTAGGTGTTATTGGACCAAATGGAGCTGGTAAAACAACCATTTTCAAAATGATTATGGGAGAAGAAGCACCAGACAAAGGAAGCTTTACGGTAGGAGAAACGGCAAAAATCGCGTATGTAGATCAGTCTCACTCGAACATTGATCCGAATAAATCAATTTGGGCAAACTTCTCTGACGAGCAGGAATTAGTAATGATGGGCGGAAAGCAAGTAAACTCTAGAGCCTACTTAAGTCGATTTAATTTTGCAGGAAGTGAACAAAACAAAAAGGTTGATACACTTTCTGGTGGAGAACGAAATCGTCTGCATTTAGCGATGACGTTGAAAGAAGAAGGAAACGTATTATTACTGGATGAGCCTACGAACGACTTGGATGTAAATACATTACGAGCGTTGGAAGAAGGTTTGGAAAACTTTGCAGGTTGTGCGGTAGTCATTTCGCATGATAGATGGTTTTTAGATCGTATCTGTACACATATCTTGGCTTTTGAAGGAGATTCGCAAGTTTATTTCTTTGAAGGAAGCTTCTCAGATTATGAAGAAAACAAAAAGAAACGTTTAGGTGGCGACTTGATGCCGAAGCGTATTAAATATAAGAAGTTGATTCGTTAGACTTCGAAATAAAAAATGTCATTTCGAGCGCAGTCGAGAAACTTTCATTCAATTGCGTCTTGATTTCAATAATGCTCAATGTGGCATAAAAACTTAAAAACCTTTGCAATATGCGAAGGTTTTTATTTTTTAAAAATATCTCATTTTAGAGATACTTCATTACATTTACTACTTATTTAATTTCTTTTTCATAGAATTTAAAACAGTACTGCATGAATACGATTCCTAAATATCTTTTCTTGTTCCTTGTGGTAGTCTCCTTTTCGGGAACTATGCATGCTCAAAATGCTGTGGTAGATAGTCTACAGAATGAATTACGTCTTCATACACAAAAAGATACGATACGCGTAAATCTTCTATCTTCATTAATTCATCAAGTTTATGATTTGGATGTAGCGCAGGCAGAAACATTATTAAAAGAAGCCGAAGAAATATCTAACACATTACAGTATACAAAAGGAAAAGCCACTGTTAATTATTATAAAGGACATATTGAAATTATAAAATACAATTTTGAAAAGAGTATCCAACACTTTGATGAGGCCTATAAATTGTATGAAAATATCAATGATTTTAAGGGAATGGCCAGATGTTATGCCAGCAAAGGATATGCATACTATGATTCTGGTGATTATACAAAATCGTTAGTGTATTACAATAAATCCATTCCATTATACAAGAAAAGTAACAATATAAAAGGACTTGCAAGTACCTTAAATAATATCGCAGGTATTTATGCAGATCAAGGAAAATATTACGAAGCCATAAAAAAATATACGGAGTCTAAAGACATTAAAGAAAAGCTTCATAACTTATATGGTGTTGCAAAATTATACACAAATATTGGAGGTGTGTATGGGGAAATGAATAATTATACAAATGCACTTGAAAACTTAAAAAAGGCTGAAGATATTTATGATTCAATAGCTAAAAATAGAAAGTCGTGGATACTTTTATCAAATATTGGAATTATTTATAGCAAGCAAAAACAATATGATAAAGCCTTAGACTATTATAATAAGTCATTAGCAATTTGCGAGCAACAAGAAAATAAACTTGGCATTGCAGATAATTACAATAAAATAGGAAACATTTATAAAGCCCAATCAAAAAATGAAGAAGCATTGAACCTGTTTCATAAAGCATTGATTATTTGTAAAGATATATCAGACAAAAAAGGAATGCTAATTAGTTATACGGGCCTAGCTAATTGTTATTTTCTTCAGAGAAATTACAAAACCGCATTGGAGTACACATTAAAAATTCAGGCTACAGGAACAGAATTAAAAATGTTACCGTATCAGCAAGAAGCGCATAAACTATTGGCTGATATTTATGAAAATTTAGGAGAGCCTGAAAAATCATTAGCAAATTATAAAAAGTTCAAAACATTGAGTGATAGTTTGCTAAATAAAGAGATTAACAAAAAAATTATACAATTTGAATTTGATTATAAATACAAGCAAGAGTTAGAACAAGCAAATAAAAAAGTAGAAACAACCACAAAAGACCTGCAAAAATCAAAGTATAATTTCCTTTTAGGAATCATTATTTTTCTTGGCATTACGCTGGTTTTAGTGACCATCATCTTTTTCTTGAGATTGCGAAATGTAAACATCAAAAACCAAAACGTTTTAACAGAACAAAAACTCTTACGATCTCAGATGACGCCTCACTTTATCTTTAATGCATTGTCTGTGTTGCAAGGTATTATTTTGAATAAAGAAGAAGAAAAATCACTCACATATTTATCTAAATTTTCAAGACTACTTCGCATCACATTAGAAAATTCTAGAGATAAAATTGTATCGCTAGATCAAGAGTTAATAGCTGTCGAGAATTACTTAGCGCTACAAAATATTAAATCTAACTTTTCTTATGAGTATACGATCTTTTTGGATGATTCAATAGATAAAAACTTATTTGAAATTCCTCCCATGTTGATTCAGCCTTTTATAGAAAATGCTTTTGAACATGCCGTTGATAAACAGAAGAAAGAATTAAAAATTCAGATATCGTTGAAGTATTTAAATAATGAATTAATTTGCACTATTATAGATAATGGTTTAGGTATTAATTCACAAAAAGAAAATACAAAAAAGCACAAGAAATCATTGGCAACTACGATTACTTCTGAACGATTAACGATTTTATCTAAAAACTTAAAAACCAAAGGAGCAATCACCATAGAGGATAGAGAAAAATATAATGAACGAGGTACTATTGTTACGCTAATTATTCCTCATAAATTGAAAAGTTTATAATGAAATCACTCATCATAGAAGACGAAGAATATATTCGAAAAGGTCTGGTAAATTTGCTAGATAAGGTAGGTTCTAACGTGCAAGTTATTGGTGAATGCGGATCTATCAAAGAAGCAGTAATACTCACAAAAGCCTGCAAACCAGAATTGATTTTTTTAGATATCAATCTAATAGATGGAACTGCTTTTGATTTTTTAGAACAGTCAACATATAAAGACTTTAAAATTATTTTTATCACTGCTTTTGAAGAATATGCGCTCAAAGCTTTTAGATTGGGAGCCATTGATTATCTTTTAAAACCCATCGATATTGAAGAGTTAAGAACGGCTTTACAAAAAGTTGAAAAATTGCCATTACAACAACAAAAACAACAACTAAATATTGTAAAACAAGCCTTAGCTCATAAAAAGGATAAATTAATATTATCGCTAGAAGATAGCTTTCAAGTAGTGCATTTAGACCAACTTATGTTTTGTGAATCGGATAAAGGTTATACAACATTTTACTGTAGTGATGGAAAAAAATATATGGTTTCAAAAATACTCAAGGAATTTGAAGAACAATTGTCCAATACCGAATTTATACGCCCGCATCAATCCTTTATAGTCAATTTGAATTTCATAGATAAATACGATAAATCAGGAGTCATTTACTTGGAAAATGGAAAGAAGATTCCTGTGTCTTTAAGAAAGAGAGAATCTTTCTTAGCGGCTTTTTTAAATAAAAAGTAAGTTGATGTATGGATTCCATCACAAATTCAAATATTTGGTGTTAACTAGCGATTATTAATTCTGAATCAGCGCAAAATGGTTGATTGTTTCTTCCGCTACTCTTATCACATACTTTTGTTTTTCATAACCATAAAATGAAAACAAATGGAAATAAAATTATCTAAGACCATAAAAATTACAACACTCTTTTTTTTAATGGTATTTACCAGTAATGCAGCAGATTTAGTTGTAAGAGATGGTGGAGCAGGTGGAGCTTACGCAACAATTACATCAGCCATTGCAGCTGCTTCGGATGGAGACCGAATTATCATACGACCTAAGTCTTCCAATCTTCCATACATAGAAAGTGTGTCTGTCAACAAATCGCTCACATTTGTCACAGAAATACATGGAGTTAGATATGCAGTTCTTGGAAATTTTAATATTGAAGCAGCAGCAGGAAGAATCGTTACGGTACATGATTTAGAATTAGAAGGCACAAACAATGTTACAATGTCTAGTGATGTTACAGGTAATGATAGAATGCAAATTAACATATTAAACTCTAGAGTGAACAATGGTTTTGGAGATATAAATTTTCAAAAAAATAGTGTAACTGTCAATGTTGTTGGTTGTTCTTTTAGAAGTTTAAGAATGGTTCATGGGAAAGCAATTGCGAATGATTGTGAAAAAATTATAGTAGGACCAGATAATGGAACTGTATTAGCAAATGATGATATTTATATCATAGCAAATAAAATTTTTACGAGTGATCTTAATGTTGACCCGGTAGAAATATTCCAACCGCAGTATGCATTTCATGTTCTCAATAATTATATAAAATCCTTGTCGGGATCTAACTATGTTCTTATAACAAGCGCAAAAGAAAATACTACAAATTTTATCAATAATAATTATGTAGAAGGAACCACTAGTCAACGTATTAGAATAGATGGTAGCGGAACAGGAACAGGAACACATAATATTGTAATCAATAATAATATTTTAAGCGCAATTGATGTGAACAACTCTGATGCTTTTGTAGTGGCTACATATAATGTTACTACGAATACTGCATTTTCATTTTCAAGTGTAGATATTCAATCGAATAATACAACCAATGTTAATTTCACAACAAGTCCAACTGCAGATATCCTTGCTGTAGGAGACAATATTAATGCTGGTGATCCAAATTCGATATATACAGACATCGATTTAACTCGGAATGATATAGGAAGAGCAGGCGGATCTTTTTCTTGGAATAACTATTGGCCATTACAAGATCAACAACCTTATGTGTTTTTTCTAAATACACCAAGAATCATTTTTAATGGAATAACTACGTTTGATGCCAACGGATCTGGAACTACTAACTAAGAGATAGATATGAAAAATTATTACAGTTTATTGCTGTTCCTTGGTTGGTGTATGTTATCGTACGGACAAGTGAGTATTACAACAGCAGAATACTTTTGGGATACTGATCCGGGCGAAGGCAATGGAACTATATTTACGGTTGCAGATGGAAATTTCGATAATGCCTTAGAAGCTATTTTTGAAAGCGGAATTGTTGTTCCTGCTGCCAACGGATTGCATACATTTAATGTACGGATGCAAAACAGTAACAGTGTTTGGGGAAATGTATTTACGCAAGTCATTGATGTAAGTGATAATCCAGTAGGAACGAACGCAGCTGTAACACTAGCGGAAGCAGAATATTTTTGGAATACAGATCCTGGTGAAGGTAATGGAATTGCATTTACGGTGGCAGATGGTAGTTTTGACAATCCTTTGGAAGCTCTTTTAGAAATCGGAATTGCGGTTCCTTCAACAACTGGATTGCACACATTTAATGCGCGTATTAAAAACAGCAACAATACTTGGGGAAATGTATTTACGCAAATCATTGATGTAAGTGATGATTCAGTAGGAACAAATGCTGTGGTAACACTAACGGAAGCAGAATATTTTTGGGACACCGATCCTGGCGAAGGCAATGGAATTGCATTTACTGCGGCAGATGGAAACTTTGACAATGCTTTAGAACGTTTAGCTGTAGCATCTATTGATATTGTTAATCCAGTTGGATTACATGCGTTTAATGTGCGACTTAAAAATAGTGACAATACTTGGGGAAATGTATTTACGCAAGTAATAGATATAGAAACAACGCTAAGTATCGCTGAAAACTCTTTTGGTGAAGATTTAAAGTTAGTTCCCAATCCAAGTCGTACCTATACCAATGTACAATTAGGTGCTAAGCATACTAATGTAAATTTGGTTGTGATTGATATTATGGGAAAACAAGTTTTTTCAGCAAACTATAATAGTACAGACACGATAGAAGTAGATACTTCAAGATATACTTCCGGAATGTATATAATCAATATAACTTCAGAGAAGAAAAAAGCAAGTTTAAAGTTAATAGTAAAATAGTGAAAATAGGATTAATTGTGTTAAACTAAACCTATGTAATTATTAGTTAGTGCGAGTCTGACTCGCGCTAACTTTTAATTTTAGCTAGCGCGAGTTTATAACTCGTGCTAAAAACAAAAAACAAAAAACAAAAAACAATTTATAAATCGTTACAACTATATTTTCTACATTTTTTGTAATTTAGATACCACTACGCGTAGAATTATAAAACCTCACTAAAAACTCATACTCTAAAACACTTTTTATTTAGAATCATGAGTAGAAAATACAAATTTCATAATAAATCAGGCATTTATTTTATCAGTTTTGCTACTGTATATTGGGTTGATGTGTTTACACGACAAATCTATTATAATATACTTATCGATAGCATTAACTATTGTAGAAAACAAAAAGGTATGGAATTATATACGTATTGTTTTATGCCAAATCATATACATCTAATTTTTAGATCTGCGAAAGAAGATCCTTCTGGTCTACTTAGAGATTTTAAAAAGTATACTTCTAAGAAATTGATTGAAGCCATAAAAAATAATCGTCGAGAAAGTAGAAGAGAATGGCTTTTATCGATGTTTGAAAAAGCTGGAAAAGAAAAAAGTAATGTATCAACATATCAATTTTGGCAACAAAATAATCATCCCATTGAACTTTGGACCCAAAAAAGCATAAAACAAAAAATTACGTATATACATCAAAATCCCGTAAAAGCAGGTTTTGTGACTGATACAATTGATTGGAAATATTCTAGTGCTAGAAACTTTCAAGGCGATCATACTATTTTAGAAATAGATGATATGGGTTTCTTTGACTAATTAGGTTTTAATATTTTATATGTTTTGAGTTGTTTTTCAGCACGAGTTGCAAACTCGCACTAACTCGCGCTAGCTTTAATTTTTAGCTTGCTTAAAAACATGCGTTAACCAATCGTTTACAATACAATCTAAAATAATATGTATGCGTGGTTTGTCGCTGTTATTTCTAACTTCATGTTCTAGATGGAAATTACAATACCAACATTCACCTGCTTTCATATGAATAGGTTCATCTTCTACTAAAATTTCAACTTTATCATTGGTTTGTACAGGAATATGCAAGCGTACTTGTCCATATTCAAAACTGTATCCAGTGTCTCTGTGTTTCTGAATGCTTGCGCCAGGATCTAAGGTATGTACACGAAATGTTTCTACATTGCATTGAAACATCTCAAAAATAGAAAGCAAATACGGACACTTTTTGAGTGCATCATTTGGTAAGAAAACGGGTAAATTATCAGGTCCCATGATTGGTTCAATAAAATGCTTTAACCATAAAGTTTCCAATTCTACAGATGGATTATAGATATCTTGAAAGTCTTTTGATGAAAATTGAGCAAGCTCTTTTTTCATAATATCAGGAGCAAATTCGAAAGGTAGTTTGAGCGCATTCATATATCTAAATTAGAAATTATTTTGCAAACACTTCACTTTCATCAGAAAAAGCCTTGAATTCTAACGGATTTCCACTAAAATCAAAGACAAACATCGTTCGTTGTTCGCCTGCTTGACCTTCATAGCGAACTTGTGGTTTTACAACAAATTCAATATCATGAGTTTCAAAGATTTTCTGCAAAGCTTCAAATTGAGAAATAGTCAACAAGCAGCCAAAATGCGGAATAGGAACACGTATGCCATCTACTTTTCCACAATAATCTAAGTCAGGAATATCCGTACTGACATGTCCAGATAATTGATGTCCAAAAAAATCAAAATCTATCCAATGTTCGGTAGAGCGACCTTCTGTGCAGCCTAATAATTCCACATAAAATTTACGTGTAGATTCAATATCCTTTATTTTAAAAGCGTAGTGAAAAGCATTCATATCTTTATTATTACTTATATAAATTGGTACAGTACTCGCAAGTTGAAAACTCAAAGCTACAATAAAAAAGCAAATACCCTGAAAACGTTTTTTATAGAAATTTTTAAGTGGTTATTACCTTCTCTAACGATATAATTAAAAAAGGAAATAATAAGCATATAATGAACTCCAAGTTGATGCCCATTGTTCTTTCGGATCAATATAAAATCAAATTGCAGGGAATAATTTTTTGGAAAATATATTACTATAGTATTTTTTCGTATTTTAAGGGTGTTTTTAAAACTAAAATCTTTGAAAAACGTTATACCTACTACCATACTATTATGTCTATTGATGATGCTTTCCGCTCAAAGTCAAGAGATAGACAAAGAAAAGATTAGCGATAGTATTTATAAATATCTCAATACATCGACTCTCTATTTTTCAAAATACCAATACAAAGAAGCTATTGAAGCCTCTAATCGAGGAATTGTATATGCAAGTCAAATTGATGATTATTATCACTTGGCACTATTTTACAATGAATTGGGATTAGGGTATGAAGGAATTTCAGAATTTGAAAGATCTAAAAAAAACTATCTGACTGCTTTGCGTTTTGCCCAAAAAGGAGCCAATGATACACTTCAAGGTTGGGTTTACAATAATATTGGAAATGTATATTCGGAAGGTTTGAAAAATACAGATTCAGCTATTTATTATTATAAAGAATCCTTACGTTTTGCAGAAAAATTAAAAGATACTTCCGAAATTTTAACTCCAATCCTAAATATTGGATGGACGTATGCAGATCAAGGTGATTTTGACACTGCGTATCCATATTTGGTAAAATCAGAAAAAATGATTTTTACAGAACACGGAGATATCTCGGGAAAGGCTCAAATCAATTTTTTGTTAGGACGTTATTATATGTATAAGGAAAAGTTGGTATTGGCGGATAACTACTTTAAATCTTCCATTCAATATGCTAAAAGCGATGGTTTATTAGATGAATTGACTGAAATTTATGAGCAATATGCCATTTTAGCACAAAAACAAGGTAAATACGAACAAGCGTATGAATATTTACAAACGCATTTAAAATATCAGGATTCCCTATTTGATGAAACAAAAATTAAGGAGAATCAATTGGCATTGGCAAAGTTTTCTGTCGATGATGTTAAAAAAGATTTACAGCAAGTAAAGGAGAAGCAAAAGTCGCAAGAAACCATTATGAAAAAGTCACAGCAAATCTCGTATGTGTTGATGATTGCTGGTTTTATTTTGATTTTGTTGTTGATCAATATGTTCAAAAACTATAAGTTTAGAAACAAGGCTTTAGAAAAACTTCGCTTGAAAAATACGGAACTGCGAGAAGCTAAAATAGAAGCAGAAGCACAAGCGAATCTTAAGTCGCAATTCTTCTCAACAGTCAGTCACGAATTGCGAACGCCTTTGTACGGAGTTGTTGGTTTGACGTCATTATTATCTGAAGATTTTCCAAATTTAAAAAAGAATGAAAACTTTAAGTCGCTTAAGTTTTCGAGTAAATACTTATTGTCGCTCATCAACAATGTATTACAGATCAATAAAATTGAATCGCAAGGAGTGAAGCTGGAGAGTATTCCTTTTAATGTGAGGAATTTATTAAACGAAGTTGTGAATTCCTTCAGTTTCTCGGCGAATCAAAATAAAAACAAAGTACATCAAGAAATTGATCCTAAAATCCCAGAAATCCTGTTAGGAGATTCTGTTCGACTGTCACAAATTTTGATGAATCTTATAGGAAATGCGATCAAGTTTACGGAAGATGGAAATATTTGGATTCGATTAGAATCAGAAGGGAAAAAAGATAAAACACATACCATTAAATTTACGATTCAAGATGATGGAATTGGTATTCCAAAAGATAAACAAGTTTCCGTATTTGATAAGTTTGTCCAATTGCGTCCGATTGAGAAAAACTACCAAGGTACAGGCTTAGGTTTATCTATTGTAAAACGTTTGTTATTACTTTTTGAGAGTGATATTACGCTGAAAAGTGAAGAAAATAACGGAACCGAATTTTCGTTTTCCATTGCCCTCGAAGAAAGTTGCGAGCTTTCTATGAAAGACAAATCGGCACCCATAAAAACAATCAATACGATTGATAAAAATATTTTAATTGTTGATGATAACAAGATAAATCGTGTTGTAACGAAGCGAATTTTACAAAGTAAAGGTTATCAATGTGATACTGCAGAAGATGGATTGGAAGCCATTGATATTCTTAAAGTGAATACGTATGACTTGATTTTAATGGATATTAATATGCCAAGAATTGATGGTGTTGAAACGACAAAGCGCATTCGCGAAACGGATCAAAAAACGCCGATCATTGCATTAACTGCCGTAGAAGAAGATCAAATAAGAGATCGGATTTATGACGCAGGTATGAACGATTTTATCATCAAACCGTACGATTTGGCAGAGTTTCATCAAATTATTTTGAAAAATTTATACGTGAATATTATATAAAATACGAGCTTCCGTAAATATATACTGTACACAAAATCAATTCGCCAATAAAAATACTTACGGCAAAAACAATCGGATTAATCTTCATGGCGCCTGCAGTATAGCAAATCAAATCGGTAGGAACAAAAGGAAAAAATGCCCAAAATATGATAAACAGCGGACCATATTTTCCGGAAAGCTTCTCTTTAACCAAATTAGAAGCTTTTGTGTTTTTATCAAACAGTTTTGAAAAACCGAGTTTATCTGAAAAATAATATACAATCATCGAAGAAATCACGATGCCGATAACTGAAATTACAAGCACCATAAACAAGTCGTTCGGAAATAAAAAGACACCTGCAAAAATAAGTGCTGTACTTGGAAGCATAACAAAACCGCGCACTAAGTGACAAATAGCAAAAATAACCCAACCATAATTTCCATACGATTGAATTTTTGCAACAATACTCTCTCTCGAAAATGTTTCTGGAAAAATAATATTGTACAGGATAAAACCAACAATAAGGGCAATCCAAAAGCGTCTAAAAAACGTAATATAACTTTCTTTCATGAATGTGTAGTTCAATACCGAATACAAGACGTCAAAGCTACATAATTGTTACGAAGAAGTGCTGCTAATTATAAAAGTTTTATGGATCAAATTTCTCAAGATCATCAGAGTCAATTTTCGAACTTGTTGTCGCTCTGCTTCAGAGGTCACATCAAACTCGCTCTCAAATGTATGTACAGCAGAACGTATGGTTGTAGGTTCTTCCATACATGAGATTAGAAAATACTGGTATTCATTAATAGCTACTTCCAATACGTTGCTATTTGCAAAAAAGTCAAAACTTCCTGTTTGCAGAAAAGCCAAAAAGAAATGCTCCTCACTTTCAGATTGTGTCATATGTTCAAACTGATGCGTTAAATCATACATTCCATCAAATGTCCAATCTGCCGTTAGTTCATATATATTCAGCAATGGATTGATTACAAACGTTTCGTCATAAATCAATTCAATATCTCGAGACAAGAAAAGTTCTCGTTGCTTAAAAATGTCCAATTCAGATTTGAATATTTTTTCCATCTCGGAAGAACTAAGTCTAAGCGACTTTTTCTCATGTTCAATTCTATATATTTCTTTGAGCAGATTTCTTGAGTTTGCATCTAGATGTTGTTGATCACCAAGAAAATCTTGAAATGCAGCATCAGAATCTAAACAAGGAAATGAATTTGATGCATGCGTTAATACACCTTTTTCTTTTTGTGAAAAATTCATCAAGGCGATCGTTCTCCAGTAATCATTTTCGGTATTAGACATAATTATCAATTAACTTCATTACTTTGGCATGATACTCAGGATATTCTGTAAGCAATTGCATTTCCAATTCTCGGCAAGACGCGAACTTTGTTTTACCAGCGGCAAACAAATGCACAAATTTTTCATGGTGTTGATACTTTCGCATGAAATCTGTCAAATCCATTCGAATAGTTTCATTTTCTTTTATATAATGCTGAACTTTAATATTTTTCTCTCTAGCCATTGCACTATACAAGAATTGTTCATAAATAATCGCAAAACTTGAACCTACTATTGATACATCTATTTTTTGCTTATTGCTATCTATAAACCAAAACGCTTGATCTGCAAACTCTTTAAAAAAATCAACATTATTTCCTCCTATAATACCTGCGTTGCTTGCTTTTATGATCGGTTGTTCTTTTAAGTCTGTTTCAATCACTTTCGGTAAGGTTAGACCATGTTCTCTAAGCATTTGAATGCTAGATTTATAATTAGCTCCAGTATCAATATCGACATGTTGTCCTATCAGTTCAGCGTTTTCTATTTTAGAGTTAAAGCGTTCCCATATAAAGACATCACCATCTACATGTATAAAAGGTTCATCTTGCAGTGCATACGCATGTATCTTTCCTAGTGCCCATAAGTTTTTTGGATAGTGATTTAAAGCATCTAAGGTTACCTGAACGCTATCATAAGGCAATTGTAACTTGTCTACAAGAATTTCTTTTCCTTTGGCATCTGTGATTAATTCAATTGTATGGTAAACCTTTTTAAAAGTCAAACAACTCAACGTCCAACTCATTAAAAAATACTTCATATGTGGCCAACCTGCTATTGAGCTATTCTTACTTCTTGAAGATTGTAGTATAGGTTTCGACCAAAAACTGTGGACTATTTTCATTTATCGATTGATTGTTTGATGCTATAGAAACAGATTTTATAGATTTCGTTTGACTTTTTAATAGTGTTTGACAAAATTTAGAAAATAAGAGACCCTTGGAACACCAAGGGTCTGCAGAAATATAAAGTTGTCAAAAATTTTATATTGAAACTTTTAATTCCTAAATGGAGATTTAATCCAACGTACAGTTTTGGTCTTGCCAAATAGTAGTACAATTTTTAGTTGGGCAGAATGTTGGAAATTTAGAAGTACAGTTCCAATACGTGGCACCTCCAATAATTTTCTGTCCCATAGATTCATTTAATTCGGTAATTTTTGTCTTGTTTAAGCTTAAGCTTTGTTTTTTCTTTTTCATGATTTTGAAAATTTAAAGATTAATAATTACCTAAAATTAAAGGAGTTACTTGATAAATCATACCAATGAATGTCGTGATTTATAAATCCAGACTGATTTCATATTTTTTAAGATATAATTATGTAAAATTTTGGGTGTAAGCACTTTATAAAATACTCTTAATTTTCTATTTGTAACAAAATTCCAAGTTTCTAAAAGTCTAACAATCTAAGTAGTCTAACAATCTAACCAAATCTAACCAAGTCTAACAAAGTCTAAAAAAACAATTCCATTTTAATATTACTACGTTCATACGGACTTCCTTCTTCTACAGGAATTTCTTTAAAACCATACTTTTCGTAGATATAAATAGCATTTTCAAGTTTTCTATTAGAATATAGAATGAACTTTGTAAAACCTTGTTCCTTGGCAAAATCTAGACAATGCTGCATTAATTTTTGACCTATCTTTTTTCCTCTGAATGCAGGTGAGACAGCCATTTTGCTAAGCTCATAAATATTATCTTCTATTTTTATCAACGCGACAGTTCCTGCAATGCGTTCTCCATCTTTGGCAAAAAAGATATGTCCGCCTTTATCAACAATATAACTTTTAGCATTGCTCAAAACTTCTTTATCATGCGGTTCTACATAGAAAAAAGTTTCCAACCATTCCAAGTTTAAATTGTAAAACGCATCTGCATACTTTTCATCAAAAGATATAATTGTGATGTCTAAAGATTCTATGGATTTCATATTCTCAATCACACGTTCGCTCATACTTTTTTCAGAAAAAGCATCTTCCAATTTGCTCAAATGTGCCACCAAACTCTCGGAAGAAAAAGTCGTTAGGTTTTCGATGGTTTCATGAATTACATTCCAAATCGGAATCATTTTAATCAACAGTTTTTCACCTTTTAATGACAGCGAAACATTTTTTTTGCGTTTATCTGCTTCATTACTATCAGTCGTGATCAATTCTTTTTTTAAAAGCTTGTTTAAGGTCTGAGTAATAGCAGGTTGCGTAACATTTAGCAACTCTCTTATTTCTGTATTGGTCGTTTTGTTTTTTAATGAAATGATCTTAAAAGCAGGGAATAAATACGGATCAAAGTCAATTCCGTAATAGGTATATACTTTTTGCGTTTCCTTCATCATCACTTCACTCATACGATTCAATCTTGAACCCAAACTAATTTCTCTAAATTCGCGTAATGCATCCATTGTATAATTGTTTATATAAGTACTTATGTAAAAATATGTAGAATTTGAATATTTTCCAAATAAAGAAATCTTATTTACGGATAAAATCGGTAATTAAATAGCTGAGTAATTTGCCAACTATATACATTTCTCTCGGATCGTCGGCATTTGGCGCAGCTTCACACAAATGTAAATAGGCTGCGTTTTTTTGCTTTCCAAAGAAGGAAGCAAACATACGTGCTTCGTTGGCAGTAAAACCACTTGGAGTCATGGCACTACTTGGTACATTTTCAATAGAATCGCAGTCAATTTCAACACCAAAAGGACGATTGTTGATAAAGTCTAAAACAGTATTCAGCTGAAATGAAAATCCTTGTTCTTGTCGAATTTTAATACCTTCGAAGGTATTGTATTTAATACGATCTGCATATTGATCAATCGTTTTAAAGACTTTTTTGGAAGTATAATTTTCATGCAATCCAAACATAAAATATTTGTCCATAAAACATTTTTTAAACGCATAACTAAACCCATTTCCGCTGTGCCTGCCTTCCAAACTTCTAAAGTCTGTATGCGCGTCAAAATTAACCACATTGATCGCTTTGCTTTTTCCTAACGCAGTTCCTTTAATATTTCCATACGCGTTGTTATGTCCGCCACCAATAACAATCGGCGTTTTTCCAGCACTTACAATTTGAAACATTAAATAGCTAACTTCTTCATCGATTTTAGCAACTAATTCGCTTAATTTTTGATGATAATCATAAGCGCTTGCATACATTTTATCGGCAGTTTCCATGAATTCAGAAAAATCCAAATGTCCTAAGACTAAGACTCTTCTTCCTTTATTATATGCGTTATCTTGTGTATTTACGAGTGCTTTCAAAGCAGCATTCCACGCCGTAGTAGCGCCGGCTTTTCCATGATTGGCACGAATACCAATATCTTCAGGAATTCCAAAAAGCACATATTTTGCATCCGATTGCTGTAATTGTGCAACTAAATTTTCAGAAGATAAAAGCGTTTCTACTTTTTCTCCAAATTTAGTTTCCCCATCTCGTTTAGAAATCAGCGCGTTGAGGTTCGCGCGAGTGTACAAGTGTAACATGGTTATCAAATCAATTGCTATTGCTAATGTACATATTTCTCAATTAGCTCACGCGTTTTACGGATGTAAAATAACGAATCTACATTTTTCCCATAATCTTCGTACGTGTAATTCGGAATTGTTTTAGGAACGGCAGGTTCAATTTGTGTGCCTTCATGCCATTCATTAAACGATGTTATGGAAATATAATTAGGATTCAATTTGGCAGCACTTTCAAACATGTGTTCATAATAGCTACCTTGTTCGCGACTTTTGGTATTGTTTGCATTCCACGGGCGAATACGTGTGTCGATATATCCTGGACCAACCGAAGGAATAAATAGTAACTTATTTTTTTGTGCGAAATCGGCAAGTTGTTTCCAGTTTTTTGGTGTACTTCCGTAGACAAAACCTGTGCTGGCAAAATACGTGTAGAATCCGTCAAAACCACCAGTTGTAAAAAAATCACCTTCATTTTCATGTACCCACAAACCTATAAATGTTGCATCTAATTCCGTGTTTCGAATGCTTAGTTCACCATTCGGTTTCAACAGTTTTGCCCATTCTGAAGCATCTAATTTGTATGAATCGTACATATAATACAAAGGTTTCCCATTTGTTTTGTAGACTGCGGAATGCTTTCCATATTGTTCATGAATGTAATGTAATTGTGCTTTGAGTTCGGCTACAGATTTGTAAAAAGGTTCAATATGAAAGGCGAGTTGAATTCCGTATTTCGCTGCAATATCTAAATAGGTCGGAATCGATTTGTCTTCAAAACCATTTTTTCCCCACCACGACATCACACAAACGCCAATTCCTGCTTGCTGCATAAGTTTAAAATGTTCATTGATCACTTTTGGATCGTTAGAACTGTAATTTCCCAAGGCTGGATAATAGTTTGCACCAATATCATTGCCACCTTTAAAACTTCCTGCGTTGTTCCAAGTCGTATCTGACCAATGTGGTAAAATTTCATGATTCCAATGCAAATACTTTCCATCATATTCGGGCGAACCATACCAATTGTAATAAAACGTGTGGATTTTTTTAGAAACGCTGACTTTCTTTTCTAATTTTTCTTTGCAGGAAAAAGTCAAAATGAGCAAAAAACTTAGGATATAAAGTTGGTGGTTGGTTTTCATGAATCTTTGAAACGTGTTGTGTTCAAATATAAGGTTTATTAAGAGAAACTATTCTCTAGGGAAATGGAATTAATGCTTTTAAATTATATTTTTCAGATAATTCTTTGAACCAATTTTTGACATCAAAATCAACTTCTAATTGAATACCTAAAAGACTAATGAGCGGAATTCCAAGTTTCAGCTTTACATCTGTATGATCACTTTTTTGTAAATCTTGGTAAATACTTTTGAATTGTTCTTCAATTTGTGCTTCAAAACCACTGAAAATGCTTGCTAATTTGGTTGTAATTTCAGAAGAAATTTCCAATTGTTGTTCTTGATTGAGTTGAAAAATAGCTTTATGTAATTCTCCTTCCATATTGGGCTTACCTAATTTTTGATATAAGAATTCCGTATTAATATTTAATTTTTTAGTAATGATTTCTAGTTTTTCTATTATTTGATTCATTATGGCAGGAGAAATTTTCTCAACTTCTTTAATTGAAGAGATGCCGTCTAATAATTGACTTATCGTATATTCTTTTTTTGGATTATATGTTTTGAAAACGGATTCACCATCTTTTTCACGTTCTAATAATTCTTTATAATCAGCAAATCTTCTATCATTTGGTAATGGTATTTTCATTTCAGGAAAATTGCTTAATTTTTTATTGAACGAATCTATTACATATCTAATGATGGACATAAATTCGCGTTTTTGAGATTCCCCACTTACTATAATTCGTAAACTATTGCCATAAGTACTGATTAAGGCTTTACACTCTTCATGTTTAAGTACACAGCCAGTTCGCCAATTTGCAACCATAATTTCATGCGTTTCTACCATGATGTAGGGAATAATAGCTTTTGGTAAATATGCATATTCATACACAAATTGAATTGTATTTTCTTCATCACGTATGGGAACAGTCAATGCTTTTGGTTCTTTTGTATCAAGCAAATCAGGAAGAATAAAATGACATTCATCACGTAATATAAAGCTTAGCTTAAATTGTTGTAAAATATCAACCAAAAAACGCCTTTCATTATTAGAATAGTCGATTTTTTTATAAGATGAAGGACGATATACAGTTTCTTTGTCTTCTTCTTCATTTATTATAAATTCTAACTTATCCATGGCTATCTTTCCATTTTGCTCACTAGCAAATTTAGACGTAACAATTTGATAGATGCCGTAAGTAATCCAATAAGGGTCTAATACATAATACTCTGCTAGTTTGATATCTTCAAAGTGCAATACGATTCCTAAATCGTTTAAAAATCGGATAGCACTTTGTCGTTCTGATTTTTTTGTCAAACCATGTTTTTGACAGATTTCTATAAAACGAGTTTCATTAAGTTTGTCATTTTGTTTGGTTTCTTCTTGTAATTGTTCTTTAATCGGAATCCAACGTTCATCAATTTCGGTATTAAATAATTCAGATTGTGGAATGAGTTCAGCTAGTTTATCTTTTAATTCTTCAATTCCTTTATTGGTTTTACTGGAGGTTTTGATAAAGTGTTTAATTTGTGGAAATTCTTGCTGTAAATCATATTCATTTTCAAAACCAAATCCAGGATTTATATCAATTTTGTTACTAACAATTATGATTGAAGAATTACCACCAGTAGTTTTGATCTTATTGATCCATTGGCGAATTTGTTCAGAAGAATTGGTGTCTTTTCGAGATTCTAGAACCAGTACATAAACACAGCATTTTGTTAAGAAAAATTGATGTGTAGCGTTCATAATCTCTTGACCGCCAAAATCCCAAAAAAGCCCAGTTAATTTATGTAAAACTGTTTGTTTTTTAAAAGTTTCTAGTGTTCCAAATCTTAAACTTTCAATATTAATACCATCGGTTTGGACTTCTTTTTCATCAAATGTATTGTCTTTTAGTCTGCGCAAAAGAGATGTTTTCCCTGCTTCGGGATCACCTAGCAAAATAACTTTTATTTCATTAAGCTTTACTTTATTTGCTTCATACCAATCTAAAGTTGCTTGACTTCCTTGTTCTAATATTTCTAGTGGAGGTGATTGGATTGGATTTCCCCGAAATAGTAATATGTTTAATTCATTGCTATTAAGTGATTTGTTAATAATTTTGTTATTGTTGAATTGTTTGAAAATAGCTGAAGGAACATTTTTAATTTTGTTATTTATTAGACTTAAATATTTTAATTTTTTAAGATTTTCTAAAACTTTTATATCAGTTATATCATTATTACTTAAGATTAAAATCTCTAATTTATGAAGGTGTTCTAAAAAATTAATGTTATCAATACTACAGTTACCAATAAACAATCTCTTAAGATAATTCATTTTCCGTAATTTGTTAAAATCAAAATTACGATTACCATTTAAGTTAAGATTTTCTAATTTTTCTATTTTTTGAAGGAAATTGAAATTATCTAATTTAGTATGTCTAATTATTAGAGTTTTTAATTTTTTAAGACTACAAATTTTATCTGTATTTATTAGTTTGTTTTTTGATAAGTTTAAAAATGTAACTTTTGTTAAATTAGTTAGAAATTCACAGTTTGTTATATTACATTTTGAAAGAGATAAATATTCTAGTTTAATAAGATTTTTTAGATGGTTAGTATTAACATTATTATAATCAATATTTAAAAATTTTAAATTTGATAATATTTGTAAGTATTGATTATTATTAAATGGATTAAAACCTGCATTCAAATGTTCTAGATGTACTAAGTTTTTTAAAGCTTCTGCCTCAACAATTTCACATCTTGCTATATCCAGAAATTTTAGCTTTACTAGATATTTTAGGATTTTTATGTCTCGTATTGAATTTTCTGAAAGGACCAATTTTTCAAGATTCTTAAGATTTGAAAATTCTTTAGGAAGGAAATTTATGTCATTAATGGATCCTTTATTTACACTGTGACTATTTAAGTTTGTCGATTCTTTCCAAACTCCACTTAAAATAAGGGTTTTTAAGTGAATGCATTTAAATAATTCAGTAACCCTTAATAAACTCTTTAATCCACAATTCCCCAAATCTAAATATGGATTCTTTGTTTCTAAATTCTCTCTAATAAGTTTTCGTGCGTAGTTAATGTCGTGTACTTCTTCCATGAATTAGTTTGTTGAGTCAGCATATTAGTAACTAGAATTCAATAAAGTTACATTTTTCTTACGATTTTAAGTAAGTGTAATTGGTCAAAAAATATAAAAGGAGAAAAGTATAATGAGATTCCGCATCAAGTGTGCGGAATGACAGAATCGAAGAATTCTAATACTCTAAGAGAAAAGGAAATTTAACAAGTCTAAAAGCAAAGCGATTCTAAGAAGTCTAACCAGCTAGCGCAGCAATACATTCCTCACGAATCTTCCAGATTTCTTCAAAAGAATAGGAGAGTTGCTCGTCTACAATCCATTGTTTGAGATAGTTTTGATGAAAATCTACTTTATAATTGGCAATTTGATATGGAAGAATTTCTTGTTCTATAAGTAAACTGTCTTCAAAAGAAGTATCATTTTCGGTAGTTCGGGTGATATCTACCAAGTTTCCGTTGATTTTTAAGTACGTGTGTGCTTCTGGAATATAATTCAGTTGGTACGTATTTAAAACACTTCCGACACCTTTGGTATTGGCTTCGTTCATCTGGTAGATTCCGATGAATAATTGCACAGTTTCTTCCTGATTTTCTATAGCGAGTTGCTTTAAGAAAGCGTGTTTGGTAGCGCAAGTTCCTTTCTGTTCGGGAATGATCAATCGATAATCACTACGATCTGAGGTTCTTCCGTATGGCAATTGATTCACGTATGCAATCGCACTTTTGAAATCAGAGATGCCGTTTTCAATCATCAAGCTGGACAAGGAACCGTTCTGCGGAAGCGAGAAATTAAGCATAGAGATGCGTTTTTGTAAAGATATAGTATTTTCAATTTATAGATTTCTATAATATAATGATATACCAAACGTCAGCTCGAGTGATTTTCATAGAAAATTGTATCGAGAGCAGTTTTGATTTTCCAAGTAGTTCTCGATAGCTACGCTAGGTATTTTCAATCAAAATATATTTTTCTCAACGAGGAACAGACTGCCACGTCGCAAACTCCTCGCAGTGACGTACTATGAGAAGTCTACACTTCGAATCCGTTCAGTGTGATACAGTCTAAAAACTACAATTCGTCACTACGAACGATAGCGAAGTAATCTGTTTACTATATTACGTTATTGTTCTTTGGAGAAACAGATTGCTACGTCATGCTGCCTCGCAAAGACGTTTCTAATAAATCTAAAAATCCAAGAGCGAAGCAAGTCTAAATAACTTTTCCATTGATTAAAACCTGTTCAATATTGTTGTCACCAAACGCATACGGCAATACATGAAACGACGGAATTTCTTTGGTTATGATAATGTTGGCAGCTTTTCCTTTGGTAATGCTTCCGTGAGTTTCAGAAAGTCTCATAGCGTACGCACCGTTAATAGTTGCAGCATTGATTGCTTCTTCAGGCGTCATTTTCATTTTGATACACGCTGTACTTACTACAAAATTCATATTTCCAGAAGGCGTTGAACCAGGATTGTAATCGGTAGCCAATGCAACAGGTAAACCTGCGTCCATCAATTTACGAGCTGGCGTATACGGAATGCTTAAGAAATACGAACACGAAGGCAAGGCAACGGGCATGGTATTGCTTCCTTGCAAAGCAGTAATATCATCATCATTGAGTTCTTCTAAATGATCTACCGAAAGTGCATTGTACTGTACACCTAAAGCCACGCCACCAAATGCATTGAATTGATTTACGTGAATTTTTGGTGTTAAGTTGTATTGTTGCGCAGCTTTGAGCAAACGTTCTGTGTCTTCTAAGGTAAAATATCCTTTTTCGCAGAAAATATCTACGTATTCCGCTAAGTTTTGTTCCGCAACTTTTGGCAACATTTCATTAATGACCAAATCCATATAGCCATCTTGATTTCCTTTGTAATTTGCAGGAACCGCATGTGCGCCCAAAAATGTGGTTTTGATAGGAAAGTTGTAAGCTTCTTTCAACCGTTTTGCGACACGCAACATTTTGAGTTCGGCTTCTACGGTGAGTCCATAACCCGATTTTATTTCAATGGCGCCAGTTCCCATCTGCATAACTTCTTCCAAACGTTTTGCCGATTGTGCAAAGAGTTCATCTTCAGAAGTTTCTTGTAGTTTTTTGGCTGAATTTAAAATACCACCACCGCGATTGGCAATTTCTTCATAGCTTAAACCATTGATACGATCAACAAATTCTTGCGCTCGGTTTCCAGCATAAACTAAATGCGTATGACTATCGCACCAAGTTGGTAATACCACTTTATCTGTACAGTCAATGATAGTATCTGCGGAAGCGATTTCAATAGTTGCCATCAAACCAAAATCGGAAATGACATCATCAACAATATAGAGATATGCGTTTTCTAATATAGGAAGCGTTTTCATATCGGCTCCAGCAATTTTAGAAACATTTGTTTCTCGAACTTGGAGTAATTCTTTGATGTTGATGAGTAAGGTTGTCATGTGCTAAAATTATACTTACAAATGTAGAAGCAAAGCGAATAAATCCCTAATTTTAACAACATAAATTATCAATCATGCAAACTATTGGACTTATTGGCGGAATTACACCGCAATCGACGATACTATATTATCAAATTTTAAACGATTTAGCCGAAAAACATTCAGGAACTTCACATTCTGCAAAATGTATTATCAGTTCGGTTGATTTTGGAGAAATAAAAGCGTTACAGCACGATGGACGTTGGGATATTCTGAATGATATCATGTCTGAAGCTGGAAAAAATCTAGAAAAAGCAGGTGCAAGCTTGATTCTCATTACAGCAAATACCATGCATTTAACGATTGATGCTGTACGTAAAAGTGTGTCGGTTCCTGTAATTCATATTGCCGAAGCAACTTCTGAAAAAATTATAGCAAAAAACTTAAAAAAAGTGGCGCTTTTAGGTACAAAATACACGATGGAAATGGATTTCTATAAAGATGTATTGACGTCATTTGGTATTGATTTTGTGATTCCGAATGCAGAAGAACGTCAAGAAATTAATCGTGTGATTTATGAGGAATTACCGAAAGGAGAACTGAAAGAAAGTTCAAGAGCAGCATATGTAACTATTATTGAGCGTCTCAAAAATGAAGAAGGAGCAGAAGGTGTGATTTTGGGTTGTACAGAAATTCCATTATTGATCAAACAGAAAGATGTTTCCATTCCTGTGTTTGATACCACAAAGATTCATGCTACCAAAGCAATGGACTTGGCATTGAGTTAATTGTTGAGGCGATTTTTATAAATAGAAAATAGTTGTTACTTTTATAGAAAATTATATGATTACTGGCATAATTATGTAATATATAAAAGCTCCAAATGTACATTTGGAGCTTTTTAATTGGAGCGCATTCTTGATAGTTATTGGCGAATCATTTTGTGAATGCTGATTTTATCGCCTGATTGAATTTTTACAAAGTAAATTCCCTGTGTAATGTTTTGAATGTCTAATTGATTGTTGATAATATTAGCACTAGTCAACACCGTTTTTCCAGTCATATCTACAATCGTAGCGGTATCTAATGGTTGATTGTTTTTGGTGTCAAAATGCAATACGTTTCCTTTTACAGGATTTGGATATACCGTAATGTTTTTGGCTGCAAATTTGGAAACACTTAAGGTATAATAATCTTCTCCTAAATTTCCTTCACAAATATCTAAAAATGAGGTGATTTCGAATTCTACCCATGGAGAATGCTGATCGGTATAAAACAGTCTTACAGCGAGTTGATTTGCTTCCACATACGTAGTATTTTGTCCTAAATGTCCAAGACGATCAATTAAGACATCGTTGTGAAATAATCCCATAGCATCATTTCCGTCAAAATTTGTGATGACATCGTTCGTATCCATGACTAAGAAATCTTGAGGCACACAAGGTGTTGCTTGTGAATGTAGAATTCTAATTTTATCGAAGTGATTTAGAAATGTATTTGGAGGAAATGTATAGGTAATATCCCAAGTTGAGTTTCCATCATAGCTTAGTTTTAGTGTATACTCAGACATATCTACGATTTCACCAGTAGTATTCAAAACTTCAACGCCTTTATAGTCATTGTCTCCATTCATTACTCTTGAAATAAATACGGCATCAGGATCGTAAATAGTTCCCGGTGTAGGAGATACAAAAGAAGTATAGTCACTAAATGCAGATTCATTTCCAGAAGTATCACGAGCTAATATTCTAAACGAATATATTTCTTCATACACAATAGGACCTAGATGGTTTATGTTTACAAAATTTGTGTCATTTGGAAGATGAGTTACGGTCAATCTAAATGCATCATTTACATAAATATCGTATTCCATGACTTCGACATTGTCTGTAGAACTATCCCAATACAAATAATCTATAACATGGTCAATTATTAAATTGTCTGGAACTGTTGGCGCTTCTGTATCTTGTGAAAAAGAAGTATAGATACTAAAAAGTAAGAGTAGTGTTAGTGTAATTTTTTTCATAGCTGGTTTTAATTTGATATAAAGCTATAAAAAAAAGCGATACTATTTGTGTGAATAATACCGCTTTTTTTAGAATTTATTTTTTCTTACTGCCTGATTAATTTTTTGGTAGTCAGTTTGTTATCAGATTCTATTTGTAGAATGTATACACCTTGCTGCAATCCTTGAACATTAATTTCGTTTGAAACGTTTGTTTGTTGTAGTACTTGTTTTCCTGTAAGATCAAATACTTTTACAGCGGTAATTTCTACATTATTTTTTGTGTCGATGGTAACAATATCTCCATTGGTTGGGTTTGGGTAAATACTGAAAGAATTTTGAGTATTATCTTCTGTACTTAATACGATAAATTCGGTAGTTCCTATATAGTAATAACAAATAGATCCGAGAGGAGTTGCCAAGTCCATTTCTGTCCAAAAGTTAATATCAAAGTAATTTAATTCTATTGCACCTGTATTCACTGTATAAGCGGTATTGGCATTCATAATAACACTCGAATCACCGAGAGTTCCATATGACTGAATGAGTACATCATTTTTAAAAAATCCAATAACATCATTTCCATCAAAATCTGTAATTATATCATCAATTACATCGTATTCATCAGCACAAAAAGTTCCTGTAGACCTTCCAATTACAAAGGCATCCAAATCATTTAGTATATGCCCAGAAGGAAAGGTATATGTGTCCTGCCAAGTTGCATTTCCATCTCTACTTATTTTTATTGAATAGTTGTCTAAATTGGCATTAATATCAGTTAAATTAGAAATTTCGATAATTTTATTATTACTATCTCCATTCACAATTGCTGATAAATACAAATCGTCAGGAAATTGGTCACTTGTACTAGGATTACGATGAAAACAATCTGTATTACTTGTTTCAGAAGTATTTTGAGCAGCATCTCTTGCTACTACATAAAAACAATAACTTAAACCAAATAAACCTTCTATTAAAACATCTTGCTGTGATTGACCATCAAGATGTGGCACTGTGATATGAAAGTTGTCATTAACATAGATATCATATGCTGTTACAGCAACATTATCAGTAGCATTATTCCAATAGAGAATATTGGTGCCATTATCATTCTGGTAGAAGATAGCATTTAAGTTTGTTGGCGCAGTTGGAGCTTCGGTATCTTGAGAAAAAGAAATAAATGTGATAAAAACAAAGAGTAGTGTTAGTGTAATTTTTTTCATAGCTGGTTTTAATTATATATAAAGCTATAAAAAAAAAGCGACACTATTTGTATGAATAATATCGCTTTTTGATAAATCAGTTGTAAATACTTACTGTTTGATTAATTTTTTAGTAATGGTTTGATTTTCAGTTTCTAACTGTAAAATATACATTCCTTGCTGTAATGATTGAACATTAATTTCGTTTGAAACGTTTGTTTGTTGTAACACTTGTTTTCCTGTAAGATCAAATACTTTTACAGCGGTAATTTCTACATTATTTTTTGTGTCGATGGTAACAATATCTCCATTGGTTGGATTTGGATATATTTGAAACGAATTCAATTCTACATCTTCAGTACTTAACAAAACCATATTAGGAAATCCAAATAAGCCAGGACAACTTCCATTACTTACTTCCATATCCCATGTATTTATATTAAAAAGTGTATTAGGTATAGCGGCAAGATAAGCACCTCTTTTAATAAATTGATCAGTGTTTGTATGTGTTGCATTATTCCCTAATTCCCCAATCATATCATACAAAATATCATATTTAAATAAACCGATAGCATCGTTTCCATCTATATTGGTAAGGTTAGCGTTATAATCAACGTTGATTCCTAAGTTGGTAATTACATCTGTACAAATTGAAAAACTAGGATGCGCAATGATAAAACTTTCTAAAGGAGATATCATTGAATTCGCAGGGAATGTATACACAACATCCCATGTAGCATTACCATCGTAGCTTATTTTTATAGAATAATCTGATAAATCAATAGCACTAAACGTCATATTCGATACTTCAATTGCTTTTTCACTTCCTGAATAATTTACAAATCCTGATAGGTAAAGTTCTGCAGGTCCATTTTGATAAATAACATTCACAGTTTTACAAACTTGACCTGATATTGGGGAAGCATTCCCCGCTGCGTCTCTGGCTAGAATTGTTAAGCAGTACGAGCCATTAGGATAGTTTACAAAACTTGCATATTGAATAGCGCCAGTTCCATCATACGCTACAATTCTTGATAAAGTACCATTAATGTAAATTTCATACGTTTCTACACCAACGTTATCTGTCGAGTGTTCCCATTCTACAGATATGTCATCTGGTTGAACTATTGGATTGTCTATAAATTGAAAGTTTACTGGAGTAGTAGGCGCTTCTGTGTCTTGTGAAAAAGAAGTATACGTACTAAAAAGGATGAATAATATTAATGTAATTTTTTTCATAGCTGGTTTTAATTTGACTTAAAACTATAAAAAAAAGCGACACTATTCATACAAATAGTATCGCTTTTTATAAATCCCGAAGGATTTCTCTTATTGTTTCATTAGTTTTTTGCTAATTGTTTGGTTTCCTATTTCTAGTTGTAAAATATACATTCCTTGTTGCAATCCTTGAACGTTGATTTCGTTTGAAGTATTGATTTGATTGATGAGTTGCTTTCCAGTCATATCATACAGACGAACACGTGAGATTTCAGAATTATTTTGTGTGTTGATGTATACCACATTTCCATTGGTTGGATTTGGATAGATCACAAATTCCTCAGTATCAAACGTAGTGACACTTAAAGTTTGTGTATGCATTCCTAAATTGTCACAAGTATTAGAAGCAGAAGCATCCCATTCACCAATTGTAAAGGTTGCATTTGGACTGCTAATGCTAGGTTTTCTAACCAAAGTCGTATTTTGAGCATACGTGGCTCCATCACCTAAAGTTCCTAAAATATCGATCAACACATCGTTTTTAAATAAACCGATAGCATCGTTTCCATTAAATCCAGTAATATTATCATTCGAATCGTCTACAGCTCCTGTACAAACAGCCAAACCAGTATTTCCAATTACATATACATCACCATCTGTAATCATTGCGCCCATTGGAAAACTATAGGTTGAGTTCCAAGTAGCACTTCCGTTCGTAGATATTTTTAAAGTATATACATTTCCAACTTCATTCAAATCAACGGTACTTCCAGTATAATTTGCAATCTCTAATGCTTTGTTAAACGAACTTCCTTCCATATATTCTGAAAAGTACAAACTACTACCAGTTCCGCCTCCGCCACCGTTAGCGAGTGTCGTTCCATCGACTCCAGTAGATTGTGCAGATGTATTTCCTTGTGCATCTTTTGCCAATACGGTAAAGGTATATGTTGTAGAAGCAAGCAAACCACTTACTGTTGCGCTTGTTCCTGCTACTGTTTGTTCAAACACTCCATCTACATATACATCGTATCCAGTAACACCAACATTATCGGTAGAAGCTGTCCAAGAAACATCAATACTAGTAGAAGTTTCATTACTTACCATTAGATTCATTGGTACGGTTGGATCTTCTGTATCTGTTCCAAAAATTCCCCAACGATCTTCCGCTGGAGTTCCGCCCCAAATTTGAGTTGCCAAACGTGGATTGTCAATAAAAGGATTACGATTTCCTTGTGCAGTAGCATTAAAAATATCTTCATGGTATGCATTACGTGCATCTTCAAGTGGGGAAACAGGATCGGCAGCATTCCATTCTAACAACAAATCGATCATATTTGAATCGACACTATTCGTAGTTCCGTTTGCTACTAAATTTGGTGCACATTGATTTCCATAACGAATATACATGTACATTACAATTCTGGCAACATCACCACGCCAATCTGGTCCGCCTTGAGTAGCATCACCAGGATACCAAAAAGCACCAACAGTTCCAGAATTTCCTGAACCTGCAGAAAACAAACGACTTCCACGTTGTCCGTTTCGTTGTACATCGGTAGGACGTAAATTGTGCGCATCACTGTATGGAGGTCCGTTTGTAGTATTTGAATCTAAATCAGGACTCGCTAATGAATTTGCAAATGTGTGTTCTCTATTCCAGTCACCAACATTTCCACCATTTTCGTTTATACCTCTGTATAAATCATTGGTAACATCGCCATCACTTCCATTTTCCCATCCGTATAATAAGGTTACATTACTCGTATTATTTGGGTCTATATCAGTAATCATAATAGCATCCCAAATTTCAGAATATGATAATGAATTTGAGTGTGTGTTGATCACTTTTGTCGCCAATGCATCACGTAATTGTGTTCCAGTCAAAGTAAGATTAACATCATTATAATATGCTTGTTGTGCAACAGCAGAAAATGAGATCAATCCGATTAAAAAAAGTAGAGTTCTTTTCATTGTAATAATATATTGAAATAAATTTAGGGTTCTATTTTCGTTCTAACAAGGCCATATAAAAACCATCAAAGCCAGAAGCTGACGCCAATAGTTTTTTGTCTTCTACAAGTGTAAAATCATCATTGGAAGCTAAGAATTTCTCAACTTGTTCTTGATTTTCAGATGGTAAGATAGAACAGGTTGCATATACAAGTTTTCCACCCGATTTTACCATTCGCGAATAGCGTTGTAAAATGTCTTGTTGCGTGTCTTTAATTTTTTCTAAAAACTCAGGTTGAATTTTCCACTTTGCGTCTGGATTTCTACGTAAAACGCCCAATCCAGAACACGGAGCATCAATCAATACACGATCGGCTTTGTCATATAATTTTTTGATCACTTTCGTGGAAGTAATCACGCGAGTTTCAATATTATGAGCGCCATTTCGTCGTGCTCTACGCTTTAGTTCACGTAACTTTCCTTCGTAAATATCCAAAGAAATTAAGTTTCCTTTATTTTCCATCAATGCAGCTAAGTGCAATGATTTTCCGCCAGCACCAGCACAAGTATCAACAACTTTCATTCCTGGTTTTACATCTAAAAATTCAGAAACCAATTGAGAATTTGCGTCTTGTACTTCGAAGAAACCATTTTTGAAAGCATCATTTTTAAATATATTGGCACGCTCTTTTAAGCGTAATGCTACAGGATGATCCTTAATTTCTTCTGTTTCATGATCAAAAGTAGCCAATAATTCTTTCAGTTTATCTTTAGTAGTTCGCAACGTATTTGCGCGAAGAATAACGTCTGCTTGTTTGTTTAAGGCGTTAATTTCTTTAGTCCAAACTTCTTCACCTAATTCTGCAACACCCAATTCATCCAACCAATCAGGAATAGATTCCTTAATTTTTCGAATCTTAGATAGTTCATCAAAACGACCTTTAATTCTACGTGTTGGTGTACCAGCAAGCTGATTCCAATCTGGTAATTCAATACCTCGTAAAGTTGCCCAAACAGCAAAAATACGCCATAAATTTTCGCGGGAATAATTTTCTTTAATGTCAGCTATCTCAGCATACAAACGTTTCCAGCGTACAATTTCATACGTGGTTTCGGCAACAAACTTTCGATCTCGACTTCCCCAACGGGCATCTCGTTTCAGTAACTTTTCAACTACTTTATCGGCATAAGCTCCTTCATTAAATATCAAGTTTAATCCATCTATTACGGAAAAAACTAAATTTCTGTGTAATCGCATCTAATTCAAATTAAAGCGCAAAGGTATTGTTTTATGTTTATATTTTTTAGTTTATTTATGTAATCAAATAAAATCATTGAGCGAAACTACTTTTATAGCAGATTTACAAGCAGGAAAACGAGCAGCCTATAGTCGTCTTTTGGAGGAATATGAGCAGCGTGTTTTTCATACGTGTTTGTCCTTTGTGCCCAATAAAGAAGATGCAGAAGACATAGCTCAGGAAGTATTTGTAGAAGTATTTCGATCGATTCATAAGTTTCAAGGAAATTCAAAACTTTCCACTTGGATTTATAGAATTTCCACCAACAAATCTTTAGAATTTATTCGAAAAAAGAACACCAAAAAGCGTTTTGCGTTTATGCAATCTATTTTTGGAAACGAAATTCCGCTAGATAAAACCATGTATTTCACTGAAATGAATCATCCTGGAATTTTGTTAGAGAACAAAGAAAAAAGCGAAACTATTTTTAGAGCTATTCACCAATTGCCAGAAGCGCAACGTATTGTGTTTACCTTGCATAAAATTGATGGTTTGAGTTACAAGGAAGTAGGAGAGATTACGGAAAAAAGTGTTTCTTCTGTAGAGTCCTTAATGTTTCGTGCAAAGAAAAATTTACAGAAAATATTAGCAAATTTTTATAAAAATTCAAGATAGCGCAAGTTTTTTAAAAAGTTCGCATCTAAAAGAGAGTTATGAAGATACCAAAAGACATACAGGAGAATATTGACACTACATTTGACGTTATAGATACGATCAATGAAGTAAAAGTTTCGCCGTTTTTCAGAGATAAAACCATGCAACGTTTATTTTCGGAAAAGGAAGAAGCAGTTTCAACGGGATTCGGTTGGTTGAGTCCAAAATTGCAATTGGCAACATTCGTTTGTGTGTTACTGATCAATATTTTTGGAATATATCAATTGAACAAAACGGAATATGACAATAATATTTCAGATTTCGCAACGATGTACGAATTGGGAGCAGAAGAAAGTCCATCATTATTTAACTAAACTTGCAGAAGCAGATGAAAAAAAATACTTTATTATATATTTTAGTGGCTTTTCTGGTAGTGATGAATGGCTTTTTTATGTTCAAAATTTTTGGAGATAAACCGCCAAAAGGACCAAATCCTGGGAAATTTATCGCCAAGGAATTACAATTTGATGCAACGCAAATGGCTCAGTTTTCAGAAATGAATGATGCGCATCATGAAGAAATGATGGGAATTTCCCGCGAAATCAAAGAACTGAAAGATCAATTATTCGCTGAGATTTCTTCAACTACCGTAAATGAAGCAAAAATTGATGATATTACCCGACGTATTGGTGATAGAGAACGTGAAAAAGACTTAAAAACTTTCTATCATTTCAAAGAAGTTCAAAAAATTTGTACCGATGAACAACGTACACGTTTCAATACAATAGTACAAGAGTCTTTAAAACGCCACGGAAGACGTGGAAAGGGAAGATCGGGAAAATAACGAAAATCAAAGACTCTAAATTTGATATAAAATTAAAGAAATAAAAATAATTTAATTCTCTGCACAAGTTTTTCTAAAAGAACACATCTAACTACAAAACAACAAGATGAAACTCTTTTAGTATGAACTATAAAATCACTCCTATTTTTTTGTTGATTGCCTGTATGACACTCGCACAGGAAACAGTTATGAACACTTTTTCGGTAACCGATGGTTATGAATGTACTGAAATGGTAAAGTACAAAAGTGAAGTTGCTATCACAAAACAAGGAAAATACCGAGTTATCAAATCAAATGCGATTCCACAACATGCTACAGGAAGTTTTCCTAATGCAGGAAATCCGAATCGTATTTCGCCTCAAAATAAAACCTATAAAGTTGCTTTACGACCAAAAAAGAATAAAAAACTAACGTCTGTCTATAGTGAAGGATTGTTAGGGCAGGGAAGGCCTGAATACGTTTTTGGTGTTGCTATTAATGGCGTAAAGATGGAACCAACGGCAATGGAGTTTTTTGTGAATCCGAATACGCGCGAAATGAACATGGCTTGGTCAAAAGAAGCTTTGAGTACTAATGTAGATTTAGGAGACGATTGTAACAATGCACACGTACAACCAACGGGCGAATATCACTATCACGGAACACCTTGGGGAATTATACAACAAGCCAAAGAAAACAGTATGTTTTTAATTGGTTGGGCAGCAGATGGTTTTCCAATTTATTACAAATATGGCTACGCTTCGGAGGATAGTAATGAGTTGATCGAATTGACTTCAAGTTATAAATTAAGACAAGGAAATCGTCCAGGCGATGGGATTTCTGCACCAAATGGCGCTTATGACGGAACGTATGTGCGTGATTTTGAATATATAGAAGGTCATGGAGATTTGGATGAAGCAAATGGTCGATTTGGAAAAACTCCTGAATTCCCTGATGGCAGCTATTATTATATAATAACGGATAGCTTTCCTTCATTACCACGATTTTTTGTAGGAACACCAAATAAGAGTTTTAAAGTAGAAGGTGGAATGCGTGGTGGACCGAATGGTTTTCCTGGAAGAGAAGGCAGAAGAAATAACAGAGAACGTCCAAGCGCAGCACAAATCTTAGAGCATATGGATGAAAATGGTGATGGAAAACTAAGCAAAAAAGAAGTCAGAGGTCCATTGCAACGCGATTTTGCAAAAGTAGATACAAATGATGATGGTTTCATCACTGAAAAAGAACTGGAAAACGCACCAAAACCTAAAGGAAGACAAGGTGGACAGCGCGGACAAAGAGGACAACGCGGACGACAGTAAATTTGCTAGTTGTTGGTAAAAGTTCTACAAACGAAATAAAAACAAAAGATAAATACACACCTAACAAACAAGAAAAACATGAACAGAAAAGCAATAATACTTTCTTTATTAGTCATAGCTTCAACGGTATTTATAATATCGTGTGGAAGTGACGATGATGCAACTACTACAACACCTACAACTGGCGGTGGAGACACCGCCACATTACATGATGCTTTTAGTGAGTTTGACAAGAATAATGTAACTATCATGCTCAATGGAACTGATGTAGAAATAGAAACCAATGGAAGACCAAATCATACATCTCCATATTGGTCAAGTACCAATGCAAGAACAGGAACTCCTGCAGTTGCAACAGATCATCCGTTATTTGTAGCGCCAACGGTAACATCGTATCAAAATATGGCACCAGGTAATATTGATGACTTTAACGGTTCGTTTTTGTTAACCGTTTCTGCGAATCCAAGTTTGGCTTCAAGTTCAAGTGCTACAGGTTTAGGTCCTATTGGAGTTGCCGTTTCTGGAGCGGTAATTTACAACGATCAAGAAGGACCAAATGTTCCTATTGACAATGCGTTGCCTTCGTTAGATTATTCTGCGGCACATACAGGCCCGCAAAGTTACCATTACCATTTAGAGCCAAAAGCATGGTCGGATGATGATGATAAATTGATTGGAATTATTGCAGATGGTTTTTTCTTATACGGACGTAAATGCAATGCTACGGGAGATTATCCAACGGATTTAGATGCTTCTGGTGGACATTCAAGTACCACGCAACACACTACCGAAGCAGAATATCACTATCACATACAAAATGAACTTTATTTGAATGCATATTATATATTATTTCCAGGCAGTTATCAGGGAACTGCGAGTAACATCCAGTAATATAGCAATGCTTCTTATCATGATACTTTCAATAGTTTCATGTACAGAAATTGCAACTCTTAAAAAAGAAACGAATACCGAAGTAAGTTCCCCAAGTGCTTCGGTAGTAGTTTCTAAAGATGCACTTACACTAAAGCCAAATTTAGGATTGGTGTATTATCAGAATGTACCATTTTCAGGAATTTCTGAAGAACAATATCCGCATGGAACAGTCGCAGAAACGATTCAATATGTAGATGGAAAGAAACATGGTGAACGAAAAAAATGGTTTCAAAATGGGACACTTAGCTATGAAGCAATGTATGTGGATGGAAAACAACACGGAATTTCTAAAACATGGTGGAGCAACGGAAACTTACGTTCTATATCCAATCATGAGCATGGAATTGTGAACGGAATTCAAGAACAATGGTATAAAACTGGAGAAAAATTCAAACGCAGAACCATTGTCAATGGAAAAGAAGAAGGATTGCAGCAAGCATGGCGAAAAAATGGAAAGCTATTTAATAATTATGAAGCTAAAAATGGGCGGTTTTTTGGCTTAAAACGATCAGGATTGTGTTATGAATTACAAAACGAAATTGTACAGACCAAGTAAATATTTCTTGTTGTTTCTAACTTCTTTACTAGTGTTTAATTGTAAAGATGGAAAGAAAAAACTAGACAGTCGTGTAGCGAGTTTACCGTATTATCAAGAAGCATCTTTTACGCCATTTTGGTTTGAAAAAGGAACAGAAGCACAAAAAACATTTCATCAAATTCCAGCTTTTAGCTTCACAAATCAAGAGGGAAAAACGATTACAGAAGAAACATTTAAAGATAAAATCTACATCACAGATTTCTTTTTTACAACCTGTCCCGGAATTTGTCCAAAAATGACTGCTAATATGGACATTTTACAACAAGAATTTAAAAATGATGACGAAATTTTATTGCTATCACATTCAGTAACTCCAGAAATGGATTCAGTTCCCGTGCTAAAAGCGTATGCTGAAAATAAAGGAATTGACAGTAAAAAATGGCATTTAGTTACTGGCGATCGTTCTCAAATATATGACTTAGGTCGAAACCACTATTTTGTAGAAGAAGATTTGGGAGAAACAAAAACTGAGGACGATTTTTTACATACAGAAAACTTTGTACTCATTGATAAAAACAGACAAATAAGAGGAATTTACAATGGTCTGAACAAAACTGCTGTACAACAACTCATTGCAGATATAAAGACATTACAAAAAGAATGAAGTTTGGTTTACATCATTTGTAAAAGGCTTCGCAGACTAGTTTGTGGAGCTTTTTTTTGATTGAAAGTATCAAATGTCAATTCGAGCGCAGTCGAGAATACTTTGAATGCGAAGGGATTTTAAATTTCTTGAATTGAACAAAGCAAATCCAAAAGCAAAAGCGCGTCTAAGAGCGCGAGCAAGTCTAACAATCCAAAAGCAAAGCGCGTCTAACATCACACATTTCTCGATACAATTTTTTACAAAAATCACTCAAAAAGACGTTTTGAGTTTATAATTTTATTGAATAAATCCAAGAACAAAACAAATCCAAAAGCAAAAGCGCGTCTAAGAGCGTGAGCAAGTCTAACAATCTAAAAGCAAAGCGCGTCTAACATCACACATTTCTCGATACAATTTTTTACAAAAATCACTCGAAAAGATGTTTTGAGTTTATAATTTTATTGAATAAATCCAAGAACAAAGCTAATCAATCCAAAAGCAAAAGCGCGTCTAAGAGCGCGAGCAAGTCTAACAATCCAAAAGCAAAGCGCGTCTAACATCACACATTTCTCGATACAATTTTTTACAAAAATCACTCGAAAAGACGTTTTGAGTTTATAATTTTATTGAATAAATCCAAGAACAAAGCAAGTCCAAAAGCAAAAGCGCTTCTAAGAGCGTGAGCAAGTCTAACAATCTTAAAGCAAAAGCGCGTCTAACATCACACATTTCTCGATACAATTTTTTACAAAAATCACTCGAAAAGACGTTTTGAGTTTATAA
>NZ_CANLEA010000021.1 GCF_947489565.1 uncultured Kordia sp.
GCATTTTACATTTATAGTTTCTAAGTACTTCTCGATACTAATTTGTTTCACAAATTCACTCGAAGTGACGTTTGGTAGTATAGAAGCAGATTACTTCATCGCAACTCCTCATAATGACGTATTGAAATATAACTTTTACATTTATAATTTAGCATTTTACATTTATAGTTTCTAAGTACTTCTCGATACTAATTTGTTTCACAAATTCACTCGAAGTGACGTTTGGTACATTTAGAATTTATAATTCAACATTTATAATTTCAAAATCATTCCCAGTTTCTTCTGTCGTCAGACATGTATTCTTGAATTTTTCGTTCTTCCCATTTTTTTCCTAATAAAAAATCGGGACCAAAAACGCCTGCTGCATGAAATGCAACTCCAATTCCCCAGAAAAATGCTGTTGAAAAATGTCCAAATTTCCAAAATGTTTCGCCTTCGTCTAAATTCAACCAAATCATGGCTAATATAAAAACATTGACGATGATATATGAAGCAAAATGTCCATAAAATCCTTTTAGTTTTTCAACCTTCTTGCGCGCACGCATGTATGCTTCTTCTTTGGTGTAATCTTTATTATATGTGTTTGATGATAATCTTTCCATAACTCTTAATTTATAGATTTTCGGAACGAGTTTCCTCGTCCATATACTGTTTTATTTTTCGTTTTTCCCATTGTGCTCCAAAGATGTTAATGGAAGAAAACACATTCATTCCATGTATCAAAAGTACAAAACCCCAAATGATCCAAAGTGTATATAAATCTCCATCTTTTAGTGAACTTTTTATCGTTGCTCCAGCTTCCATATTATGAAAATGTTCTCGAAAAGAAATAAATAAGTTAACGAATATGTATATGGCTACATGCTTATAAAAACTGCGCAAAGACGCTACTTTTTTCTGAGCTTCAATATATGCTTCACTTTTGTGTATATGCACTTTTTCATTTTCCATTAGTTCCATCTTTTTTGCTTCTCTTCCTCCATGTATTCCTTAATTTTACGCTCTTCCCAACTTCTTCCTAGTTTTCCATCTTTCACGAAAACATTGAATGCATGAAATGCCAATCCAATTCCCCAAGCTAACCACACAACAAAGGTTCCTACATCAAAAAATGCTTCATTAAAGGTTTCTCCGTTATCTAGGTTTCTTGATATTTTTTTGATGCTAATGAATAAGTTTATACAAAGATATACGAGCAAGTGGACATAAAAACCTCTAATGTTTTCTACTTTCTTTTGCGCACGCATGTATCTTTCTGTTTTTTCGCGCTTTTGATCGTCTGTATTCATTAGTTCCAATTTTTACGTTCTTCATGTTCCATAAATTCTCTAATCTTACGCTCTTCCCAATTTCTACCAAAACGTCCACCTTCTAAATACACGCTCATTGCATGAAATGCTAATCCGATTCCCCAACCAAATATTGGAAACCAAAACCAGTGGAATTGTGGACTGAATCTTAAATTGATGAATATTAAAAATGGAATTACTAAACAGTATGATAATAAGTTATAATAAAATTCTTTTAATTTTTCTACGTGCTTTCTAGCTTGGATGTATTTATCATCTAAGTCTTGATCTTCTCTATGTATTGTTCTATTTTTCATGACTTCTCTTTGTTTTGTTAGCATCGGAATTGCTACTTGAAAATCCGATGTAGTTTTGTTAATGTATACTTGGCGTTCTGTGAGTAAATCGTATCGTTGTCGGATATTATTTAAACCTACACCACTACTCTTTTTTACAATTTGTTTTTCTTGAAGATTGTTTTCAATGATTAAATTCCCACGATCTTCATGTATTTTTATATGTAACGGTTTTGAAGGCGTTACCATATTGTGTTTTACGGCGTTTTCTAATAGTAATTGTAATGACAATGGCACTACTTTACTTTCTGGATTACTTGCCGTTTCTGGAGCTTCAAAAATGATACTATCTTCAAATCGCATTTTTAGCAAACTCATATACGTTTTGGCAAATTTCAATTCTTCATCAACCGTGACCAATTCTTTGTTTTTCTGTTCTAATACATACCGATATACTTTGGAAAGTCCGGATGTAAATTTCTGCGCTTGACGCGGATTTTCATCAATTAAAGAACTGAGTACATTTAAACTGTTGAACAAAAAATGTGGATCGAGTTGATTTTTTAAGGCATCAAACTGTGCAGAGGCCGTTCCTGCAATGATTTTTTGTTCGGTAACTCTCTTTTTTTGTAATTCCTTGTAAAAGTATATTGCGTGAAAGAAAACAGCGAAAATAATGGTGATGAGTAAAGCTCTAAAATAAAAACTGGGACTTTCCTTTTGTAGAAACTCTCCATAAGAAAGTCCTTCAATATATACACGTTGCGTAATTCTAACTAAAAATACGGTAACTATTGTAATAACAACTGAACCAACAATTCCTATAAACAATCGATATTGTTTCATCGTTTTTGTCCATTGTACTTTGGTGTTCAAATGATCAAAAAAGTACGAGTTTGCTAAACTGATTGGAATGGAATACAAGCAATAGTATCCAAAAACTATGAGCGTTTGTTTATTAAATACGATCGTGCCTCCACCTACATACTTAAATAACAGGTCTACTCCCATTAATACGATTGCAATTATAATTCCTACAAATACAACTCTTGTAAACTCTTTCATTATTTGCTTTTTTAGTTGGCTTCTATCAAATATACTAAGGATTTTTAAACGATCTCGTTACTTTTTACAATCTTCTACTAATTGTGTAGCTCGTTCTTTTCCCCAACTTGGACTATAATCATCTTTCTTTTTTTCTGCTTCAAAGAGTGTTTTTGCTCTTTCCAATTCTTTGCAATATGGCGCCGTGTCTTTTCCAAAATAGCGTGCACTTCCCATATCCCATTCTGTTTTGCTTAGTACAACTCTTGGATTGTTTTTGTCAATTGCATATGCTTTCGCGTAGATTTCACTCACTTTTGGTGCATACTGCATTCCATACGTTGCGCCGTCATAAGCTACCCAAACTGTATATAACATGGCTTGTAAAATCATGATTTCTGGATTATTTGGCGAAATACTTGTTGCATGATCAATTTGTTTTTGTGCCTTTTCTAGTTGTTGTGCTAATTTACTTTTGTCTTTAATTGCAAATCCATTAATAACGTTGATTTGCGCTGCATAATACGATGGCAACCATTCGTTTGGAGTTGCTTCAGCAATGCGCTCAAATAAATTAGCAGCTTCTACACTTTTTTGTTCTTTCCATAACGAAAAGGCTTTTTCCATTCCTTTTTCATACTTTGTTTGTGCTGTGGCAATGCTTCCGAAGAAAACTAAACTTAAAATTAATACGACTTTTTTCATTGTGTTTGCTTTTTGATGATTTTACTTTGTTTGCTTGAATTCCTGTTTTCAAATGATTGAAAAAAGATATTCGATGATGATGAATGCGATACTGATCATTTTTTGATTGATTTGATTGTTTTGATTGATGGTTCAAATATCCAATAAACTATAGGTCTGAAAAAAAAGAAACTACCGAATTGTAATTTTTTAAGGATGAATTGTCATTATGTAGATTTTTAGACTTCTTAGACCGCTTCGCTTTTAGATTTTTTGGTGGTTTATGCTTGACTTTTGTTACTTGGTTGGTTGATTTGTTTATTCGTTTACGCTACGTTTATTGAAGTCTTTGTCATTGAAAATATACTGTCAATCTAGGATTTCGGTGTTTAATAAATAAACTTCAAATACCCAAAACCTAAAAGCAAAGCGTCCCAAAACCTATTCAAAATCTCCCTATGTATAGGTATTTCCTAACATTGTGAATTGGTTATTTTTAAACTACTTAACCGAAACATTTTTTTATGCAATTTTCAGCAACCTTAGAATACTTTATACTTATTGTTGTATATGCTTTACTTAGTTATGATTTTTTAGCTACAATTGGTTTTAAAAAACCGTTAGGGAAAGAAAAGAAAAGTGTACAGAGGTTTCAACAGGTTTTATTAATACTGATTTTACTTTGTATGATTTTATATTATAGATCAGCAACAATCACAACAGTTCAATTGTCTATTGTTCCATGGATTTGGGGATTTTTAGCAGGTCATATTTTTATTAAAACTAAAAAACGTTGGCTGAACGAATTGTTAGGTTTGGGTATTTTATTGGCTATTACAATTGTGTTGTTTTTTAAACAAACAGAAATCATTCAGTCATTTACAACCACTGACATAGCGACAATTACCTCTACGATATATCTTTTGTATATAAATCTCGGATTTCTTTTAGGCATATTTCTCTGGCCTTCTACTTCAGACACATAAGAAGCATTTTACATCTGTATTAAGTAGTTGATACAACTTTTTTGAGTTGCTCTTTATATATTATGATACAGATGATACTGAAAAGGAAATTAATTCCCCATGGTAGCATACAATACGGAAATTCTATCACAATCATTGGACACGTCAATATGGAAGGAAACAAAAAAGCAGCTATTTTTTCCCATTCTTTGTTATAATCTGGAATTGTAAAATAAATGGCATAAATAAGCAAACTCCCTACAGCCCAAGCAGCTACCAATATGTATATCATTTGTATTTCACCCGTTCTGTCTCCCACAGTAATTTTGGCAAGTATCCACGGAAGCACTACATTGAGCAATAACGCTACCAAATAAAAATTTCGAACCAAATGTTGGGCAAGCTTTTTTTGCATGATGAGTTCTATTTTTTACTTAAAGATAGTTTATTTTTAAAAAGTTTTACTTTTAAACTTAACTTGTATAAAAAATATAAAAGCTTTTGAAAAACTTGACATTTACCGGTATTATAAAACTCCCTATTCAGGTAAAAGTAATTACAATATATAATTGCTTTCAAACATTGGTTATTTTATACATACTTATGCAAGTCTTTCCCATCGGTTGGTGGTTAGGAACGATAGCCGTATTGTTGATGATTACTAATTATCATTTGCTATTAGGTAAAAGAATTGCATGGAAAATCATGTGTGTTTGGTATATCCTTCTCACATTTTCAATTCAGCTGGTCTTCGATTCTTTTAGTTTTTCGTTTGACTTCGGATATGGGCTTGACATGTCAATAAGTCTTGGAATTAATTTAGGAGCTCAAAAACTAAGTATTGATGTATTATCATTAATTATGTTGATTATTCATTTTTCCTCAAGAAAATACTTTAGAAAGAAAACAGTTATTGACGAAATTGATGAGATTTCAGGAAAAGATATAAATATAAATTAATACACATACGTTCTTTCCTTTTAAGCTGTTTACATTATTTTTGTAAATACATTAACATACTATAAATCATACTTATGATTAAACATACAATCCGCTTATTTTTTATGATAAGCCTCTTTCCTCTCCTTCTTTTGGGGCAAAAAACAAAAAATACTGATAGCAAAAAAAATACAAAAGCTGTAATAACGCCAATGGTTCAAAAAGACAAAGAACTTTATCACTATTCCAAAGTAACAACACTTCCTTTTGAAAATAATTGTGCTCCCGAATTAAATGAAAAAGAACGTATGGCATGCGCAGAAAGTCATGTACGTACAATGATCTTTGAAAACTTAAATATGTTTAATGATTTTAGTGGAAATGTATATGTTTATTTTACAGTTACTAAAGAAGGTAAAATCACAGATATTGCCACAGCTAACTATCCTAAGACTTACGATTATTCCGATGATTTTAGGGATGCCATCATGAAATTAAAAGTAAAACCTGGAATGGTTGATGGAAAGGCTGTACATACCCGTATGTGGACGCCTTTTACTTTTCCTACATCTTCTAAAGAATTATTATCAGAATCTTTTGCAAAGATGAAAGACGATAAAGATGCTAGCTATGAAAAATATGAATTATTACTTTTTGATGCTACACAATACATTTTTGCGCTTCCTGTATTTGAAAAAGGTAGAGAGTGTAATGCCGCTTTTAATATTGTTCGTTTTTGGATGAATAAAGAAACTGAAACCGCAATTCCTCTTGGTGGTAAGTTTTATGAGAGCTTAACTTCTAATCAAAAATTCTTATATGTTGCTGCAGTACTAAAATATCAATTGGAACAGAAACACTATGAAGGACGCTTAGTTTCTTGTAATCCAAAAAGAGAAGGTTTAAGTAAAGAGGAACTTCGAAAAGAAATCAAAGAAGTTCAATTAGAAGCAGCAAAAATAATGCTCACGTATATGTCTGATGAAAAAAATAATGTTCCAATGAAGTCCAAAACTAAAAAGTTTTATAGAGCAATGAAGAAAGGAAAACTCAAAGAAAAGCTTTTTGATTAATCTTTTACATTATAAAATACAAACGCCACAACTTTTACATTGTGGCGTTTTTTGTTACTATGTATAATCTGATAAATTATTGTACATAAATAGCAGTCTGTCCATATTGAAAATGAATTGGAACATGCCCTGGATCTGCTTTAAACATATATAAATCTTTTACTGGTTTTTCGAATACCATGATGATATCAGAACCACCGAATCTGAACTTACCAAATTCGCGTCCTTTTACGACTGAATCGCCGACTCCAATCAATTTTTCTGCTGGCACACCTGCTGGCGGATTGTCTTTTGTATACATCATCACACCTGAAACTTGTGCCATTCCGATAGGAAGAATCGCTACTTTTCCAACATCTTCGCCTCCATCAACAATGACTAATCCACGTGCTTGATTGAATTCGTATCCATCTTCAGAACCATCTGGCGCATCCCATTGTCCTTCTACCATATCAACATTTAAAAATACTTTTCCGTTAATATCTTTAATTTCCAATACTTCTCCACTTACTGGCGTATGGAAACGGTGATAATCGTAAGGTCCTAAGAAATAGTGTACAAAGGTTCCTCCGTAAAAATCACTTGCATATTCGCTTCCATCCAACAACTCGTCAATAGTTCCGATGGCATGCGTGTTTTTTAAACGATCTTGTGTAGGCACTCCATCTTTTCCTAATACATTTCCTTGTGCATCAATTATATAATCTTGCTTAAAGGTACAATCTGCTGGCGCTACTACAGTTGTATTATCGTCTGGCGCTGCAATTGGTCGCAATGGAGAAATTCCTGTGACTGCATCAGCTCCGTTAAATTCTCTGTAAAAGAATTCGTTAAACGTAGTCCAACTTTCAGAATTATCTCCATATAAAGGATAATTATACATTGGATTGTGTCTAAACGAATAATAACTTTCTTTGGTTAATGAATCGGTTGTATCTAAAAAGCTTCCCCAAGCTTTGGCAAAATCTACCAACCAATCTGCAAACTCTGGATAGCTTTGTAATGAAAGTCCTGATTGTTCTACTTTTTGATCTACCAACCAATAGAATTGACATAATAAATCGTATACTTTTTGGTTGTAACCGTTAGAAGAATCGGTACTTTTCCATGCATTCGGGTAATTTGGATCATCACTTTCGTCTGGTACCAAACATACATACATGTCTAAATAATCATAATAATCTTGAATAGTTGTTGGCCATGCATTTCCATTAAACTCATCATTATACGCATTGTATAAATCTGAATTTAAGCTTTCTTTCGCAGAAATATTTGCGGCTTGTAATGATACTAATAAGGCAGACTCTATTTCTGGCTTCGCTTTTAATAATGCTTGTAACTCTACCACAACTGGGCTATGCTTCAAATGTATTGGGTTTTTCATTGTAATATGGTTTAGTTTTATATATCTCAAATATAGAAGCTAAATACTTCTGATATAAGCGTAATACTATCCTAATTTAAAAAGCACGTAGATTTGCGTACTTTTATAACTACATATTGATTTTACTATATTTGATTCTTAAGAACAATACAATGGATTATTTAGATCAAGAAAAGTTTGGAAAAGTATTCTGCTTTTTTGATTGTCATGGCGAATTTTTAGATCCACAATCATTTAAAGCATGTATAAAACTTCGAAATACTGTAGATGATTTAATGGCACAAGGCTTAACTAAGTACGAAGCTATTATGGAAGTTTGTAAACAGGTACATATTTCTTTTGAAATACTTTTAAAACAGAACCATGTTATTACCATTACTACATTTATGAATAACAAAGAATGGAGTCACAATACCTTTCAAGGAAATAGATTTGATGCCACAAAGTTTATAGCAAGTGAATTATATAAGATGCTGTATATTAAGTTTGAAAATATAGTTTTCATTGAAGAAGTCTCTGAATAAGATATTAATCCTCTGTATTTAAAATGATTCACATACGAAAAGCCACTCCAAATGACATCAATGCCATTGCGCAATTAGGAAGCACTACTTTTTTAGACACGTACTTACCAAATACGCCTAAAGAAGCCGTGGAATCTTTTGTAGAAAATGCTTTTGCTATAGATACGCTTTGCGCAGAATTTGACGATCCAAACGTTCACTATTTTTTGATTTTTTTGGAAGAAACACTCGCAGGATATTCTAAAATTATACACAACGTACCTAATACTACTATTGAAGAAACGCAGCTTACCAAACTTGATCGTTTTTATGTATTGAAAGAATTTCACGGACAAAAATTGGGCGCACAACTATTTAATCATACTATAGATTTTTCTAAAGAAAACGAACAACAAGGAATTTGGTTATATGTATTAATTGAAAACGAACGTGCTTTGCGTTTCTATCAACAAAACAACTTTCAAATTGTGGGCGAATACGATTTTAAAATTTCGGAAACACGATACAATCCTAATTATATCATGTATTTGGAATATTAAATCGACGCAGAAGTTTGTATATTGGTTCAATCCTAATAGGAAGACATCATCTAATCAGAAATATTTTGAAAAAATTCATTAAAAAAATTAATTGGAAATATGCGTTTGGAGAACTATTCTTAATTTTTCTCGGTATTACCATGGCTATTTGGTTTAACAATTGGAATGAACATCAAAAATCGAAAAGAATAGAAGTAAAATCCATTAAGGAAATCAAAAATGCAATTCATCAAGATTTATTAGATATCGAAGAAAACATTGCAGGTTTTGGCGCAAGAGTTGCCTTGTACGAACGTATTATTCGTCATATTAAAAATGATCTTCCTTTAGATAAAGATTTACAAGCACAACTTCCATATTTGCAAGGTATCACAACATTTCTATCGAATATTGGTCCTTATGAAACCTTGAAGTCTAGAGGTTTGGAAACCATAAGTAACGACAGCATTCGGTTAAAAATATCGCTGTATTATGATTTTGAATATGAAAAAATTCAAACCAATGAAAGACAACATTATGAACATCATATAAATTATATGAAACCTATGATGTTGAAGAGTTTTGACATGTCAAATAATGAAATAAAGCCGCTAAATTACGACGAATTATTCCATGATTTTGAGTTTAAGCAAACCATTAGTTGGGCACTGCGTATCGATCAATATATGTTGGATTTGTATAAACGATTATCCAAAAAAGCAAGATCGCTTATAAAAGAACTTGACGACGAAATTATTCGCATTGAATAAAGAAGTATCACAACGCTTTCAACAAAATAATCATTCCTTTACAGTTTTTTGTCTTTTATGTTTGCTGATAAATCGTTAGGCAAAAAAGTTCCGTACATTAGAGAAAAACGCTAATACTTTACTTTCATCACATGAAATCTAACGCTATTCTCTTTTGTCTATTTTTGATCATGGTAAGTTGTCATCAAACAAAAAACGACAATGCTAAAACTCCCATACAAATTATCAATGCATTTGATGATGCAGAAGTAACATGGTTCAAATCTAAAGGAACTGGAACAATTACGGGCGTTGCGAAATTTAAATCTAAAAGCGGTGAAGTACGGTATGGAAAAGAGTTTCGAATTGAGTTGATGCCAAGTTGCACATATACGGAAGAACGATTGCAACATATTTACAAAAACAAACAATCTGGAGCTGTATTTCTTGAAGATGGAATTCCAACATTTACACCTGATCCCGAAGGATATCACGACACTATAAAAATGATGTGTGATGAAGATGGTGCGTTTGCATATAAAGATTTGCCTGCAGGCGATTATTACATAATTGCTTTTATGCTGTGGGATGAAACTGGCGGCGGACTCATGCAACGTGTGACACTTACCGAAGGCGCAACCAAACATATTGAAATGACTAATTTTTAACAGAAACATGAAAAAGTATTTCGTATTGCTGCTCGTATCATACTTGTATGCGTGTTCAACCAAAGAAGCTACGCAATTTGTATTGTTTGATGAAGAATTTACCTTTACGCATCAAGATGCATTAACTTCTTCGCCGAGTAAATCACATTATTATGTCATGAATGAAATGCTTTCTCCTAACATTCCGAAAGATTGGACGCATCCTATTGATTATAGAAACGGAACAGTTCACATTCGTATTGAAGTCATTGAAAAACCTACAGGAAACGAACCTACAAAATGGACACTTTGCTATATTCCCAACAAAGGACAAGAAAATATGTACGGCTGTACTTCTACGAATTTGTTTACGAACGAAGGAATTTATGAAAAAGACGTTTCTATGAACGAATTCTGGGAAAATGAATCTATTATTTGGTCAGAAGGTATCAAACAAATGGATTTAGTGATTAAAGATGATAGCGGCGGACAAGGACATGCACACAAACGTTCTGATCATGAAAAATTTTTTCCCACCAAAGTACGCATCACCATGATTCAAGTGGCAAAAGGAGCGACTTATGATGCTTCTATCTTCCAAAAATAATCTTTAATTTAGCTTCCGCTTCTCTAGTTCTCTTTACAATAATTTCATTCAATCGGATTGGAATTATTAAAAATAAAACCTACTTTTAAACCTGTAAAAGTTTACTTTTCATTAAAGTAATTACACATTTTCTTGTTTTAAGAATCATGGATATTATTTATTCTACGCTAAAACTATCGTTTGTAGCTGATTAGAATTACGCCTTATCAAATTCATGATGTCTTGAAGCCAAGGTAGAATTGCTTGAAAAAAACTTTTATAGCAGTTTGATGTACTACATAAATTTAAGATAAGGCATATCTTCAAAAAGTACATCTACAATACAACACATAGCAAATTATAGACTTGCAAAAAGGGACATTATAGTCGTGACTTTGCTATGGAATACATGCCAAATTTTACAGAAAAAAGTTAACTCCATAAACAACCTACATTATGATTGACACGTTAAATCAAATCATTGAAGATGGATTTAGAAGAAAGTTGGTACACAATTTTACTACTCCAAATCCACAATTACCCAACAACACTATTGTCATAGACGATAATGAAATGATCCATTTTGGATCTTGCAGTTATTTAGGACTCGAAAAAAACAGAACGTTACAAAACGGTGTTATCAATGCCGTCATGAAATACGGCACACAGTTTTCGTCCTCAAGAGGCTATGTTTCGGTAGACTTGTATCAAGAATTGGAACAGTTAATGTTTCAAATATTCAACAAACCTGCGATTGTTTCAGCAAGTACAACCTTAGGACATTTGGCAACAATTCCTGTCTTGGTCGGCAAAAATGATGCTGTGATTCTGGATTTGCAAGTACATTCGAGCATTCAGATGACTGTACAACAGTTGAAAGCTAAAAACATTCCAATCCATATTATTAAGCACAATTGTATGGAATCGCTAGAAAATCAGATAAAAAAACTATACAACAAGCATGAAAAAATCTGGTATTTTGCGGACGGTATTTATTCCATGTACGGAGATTATGCGCCGTTTGAAGCACTCGATTCTTTACTAAATACCTATGATAAATTCCATCTGTACATTGATGATGCGCATGGTATGGGATGGACTGGCAAAAGCGGTTGCGGTGTTGTGTGGAGTAAAATGCAACAATCTGAAAAAATGATTTTGACAGTTTCTTTAAATAAATCCTTTGCTGCTGCTGGCGGATGCATCGTTTTTCCGAATGAAGAAACCGCAAAGAAAGTTCGGAATTGTGGTCCTACGTATTTGTTTTCTGGTCCAATTCAACCGCCAATGTTAGGCGCTGCAGTTGCTTCTGCAAAATTGCATCTTTCTGAAGAAATCAAACCGATGCAAGATACGCTTTGGGAACTTATTCAATATACAAACCAGCGATTGGATGCTCTTGGTTTTCCGCAGTTTCAAAAAACAGATAGTCCTGTATTTTTTATTCCTGTGGGACTTCCTAAAATCTGTTATGATATTATTTCTAAAATGAAAGACAAAGGTTTCTTTGTAAATACCGCTTCTTTTCCGGTAGTTCCGATGCGTAAAAGCGGAATTCGTTTTATGATTACTACTTTTTTGGACAAAACTCATATCAATTCCATGTTGACGACTTTGTGTGAAGTGTATGCGGAAACTATCATGGAAAATGAGATGACTTATGAAAAAATAGCAAAGACATTTTCCATTCCAAATTTCAACATTCATATTGAAAAACAACACATTAGAAATGAATCAAACGAGAAACTTCAAGTGGAGTTATTTCGTACCATCAAAGATTTGGACGAAAAAGAATGGAATGCAACTTATTCCCGAAATGGCACCTTGAGTTATGCCAATTTAAACTTGATTGAAGATGTATATTCGCATCAAACAACACCCGAAAATAACTGGGATTTTTATTATTTACTCATAAAAGATCACACGCAAAAAGTCATACTAAAAACTCCAATTACAGTAGCGTTGATTAAAGACGATATTTTTCATCCAGGATATGTTTCTGAAAAAATTGAAAACTTACGTTTGGAAAACACGCCTTATTTTTTGACTTCAAAAACGGTCATTACGGGAACTTTGATTACCAAAGGAAATCATGTATATATTGATTATAAAAACAAACATTGGAAAAAAGCCTTGTCTTTGTTTATTGAACAACTTTATAAAGTGTTGGAAACGTCCAAAGCAACTAAAATCATGATTCGCGATTTCTACGGACAACAAGATAGCGAGTTTGAGACTGAAATGCTTGAACGCGGATTTATCAAGTTTCAATTGCCAAATAATATGGAAGTTGAGCATTTAACTTGGAACGATAGGAATCAGTATTTAAAATCGCTGCCACAGAAATACCGCTACAATGTAAAAAAGGAAATTATACAGTACGAACCGAATTTTGAGACTTCATATACAAAACCAAACAGCGAAGTTGAAATCAGTCAAGTGTATAAATTATACGAGCAAGTCTTTGAAAAGTCGTATGATTTGAATGTTTTCAAACTGACTTATGAATACTTTCAAAGAATGTGTACTTCTGATGAATATGATGTGATTCGATTGTACTTAAAAGATGATGAAAGCAAACATACAAATCGTTTGGTGGGCGTTATGTTTAGTCATATTCATGAAGATGTATACAATGCGTTAATTGTCGGTTTGGATTATGAATATGTGTACAGTCACAAAACGTACAAACAAATTTTATTCAAAACCTTATTAAGAGCTAGAGCTTTAAATTGCAGAAAATTAGATTTGGCATTTACTGCCGAAATGGAGAAGAAAAAAATTGGTGCCAGACCCAAAGAAGTATTCGCGTATATGCAAGCCACAGAACATTTAAAAGGCAGCATGTTGGAGTTTATGTAATGTTTTGACATAAAACAGAAAGCTTTTAACAATCAATACTTTGTCAGTTTCAGCGCAGTCGTGTAGTGAGGAATAATCATATTTTTCATTCATCTCGACTGCGCTCGACTTGACAATTTTGCAAAATTTTTCCTTATCAAAGTGGTAAAAAAAGTAGTTTTTTGAATGTATATTGTGACACCTTTACTGATTTAAACACCAATCTTATGCAAAAAGAAAGTTTATCCAAAAGTCTGGCAAACCGATTACGTGAAGTATATACTGAAGGAAAATGGGTTACAGGAACCAACGTGAAAGAGCAAATTATGAATACTTCTTGGCAAGATGCTATACAAAGTATTCACGGTTTAAACTCTATTGCAAAATTGACATTTCACTTAAACTATTATATCGTTGGTGTGACACAAGTATTTGAAGGCGGAACCTTAGATATTAGAGATAAATACAGCTTTGATGCGCCTCCAATTACTTCGGAACAAGATTGGAAAGATCGCGTTAAAAAGTTTAGTGAAGATGCTGACAAATTCATTCTTTTGGTAGAAAACATGTCCGAAACACAATTATTTGAAAATTTTGTGGTGGAAAAATACGGTACTTATCATCGAAATATAGATGTACAAATTGAACATGCGTATTATCATTTGGGACAGATATTGTTAATTAAAAAGATGCTAAAAAACTCAGAATCATGAACATTTTCCCTACAAAAAAGCTGTATTTCAAACTTCATGATACGCAAACAAAAACCTTAGATCAATTACAACGAAGAACTAAAAAATCTGAAAAATTAGTTACGTATTATACAGATAAATCTTTTATAGGAACAATTAAAGGAAATAACTTTCATCTTATTTCTTCAACTATAGGCAAAGGTGCTTTCTGTGTGATGAAAGGTAAAATTGACGCAAATAAAGGCTATGTCCATGTGGAAATTCACAAAGCTTTCAGAATATTAATCACTATTATGATATGTCTTATTCCAATTGGTCTTTCCATCGTTTTCTTTACTGATAAAGAGCAATTCAGTTTTTTATTGATTATTGTGGCGATTATACAAATATTGATAATTCGCTTTATTGCTGTAGAACTTGCTTTTAAATTTTTATCAAGAAACAGTTTACAACGACTACGAGACGTTTTAGATGCTGATTGGATACGTCAAAATGAGTATTAAAATCAGTAATTAAAATCCAACGGAGAAACCTTAGCTTTCAAAAGGCATTTCACGATTTAACACATATATATTCAGGCATTCAAAACAATTTTCTTCTTTTTCTTTTCCGACATTTGAAAGTTTTTAATGCATATCACATTGTCTATTTGTAATCTTTTTTCTATTTTTCAAGTACAATATATTTGAAATCTTACCTAAATCTTTAATCATGAAATTCTTTTCAAAATTACTTCTCATAACCATTTTTCAATTATTTTTTCACACGGGCTTTTCTCAAGAAGTCAATTCAGCATATGTAGTTCAACATGGAGATTGGTTGAGTAAAATTTCTCAAAAAGCATATGGAAATCCGCATTTATACTATAGAATTATTGAAAGTACCAATGAAAAGCAACTGACAGACCATAGTTTTCAAAAAATTACGGATGTTCGTAAAATTCGTGTGGGTCAAAAATTGTGGATTCCAAATTATTCTTCAACTAAAGACACAAAAGGCGATGGTGTTTTAGTAACTATTCCGGTTACAGATTGTGAAATACGCGTATGGTATAACTATCAAGTTGTCGCTATTTCCGAACTTAATAAAAACTGGATTTCACAAGATATCGATTTAAAAACCAGAGCGAAAAAAGCGTATACACTTCGACATAATGCGCGTGTAAATGCCAGATTCATGATGCAAAACAAAGATTCAGTAAAAGCTTTACAGGCTAGAGATTTAAAAAAATATAAAAATCCGCATGGACCCACTTTTGAATATCTCATGGAAAAATGCAGTAAAAGTGGCGCTACAACCGAACAATGTTATCAAAGTATTATTAAAACTTCAAGTACGGTTAGTAAAGTATATAATAATCAATGTAAGGATTAAAAACTCGAATCTAAGACTGCTTTCAACACTTTTAGAAACTTAGACGAATACTGATTGTGCTGTTTTGGTCTAGTTTTTGTGCTATTGTATACACAAAATTAACCATCAAAATCATTACACATGAAACATTTTGTAAGTGTTGTTATCGTAGCTTTATTCGTAAGTGCTTGTTACCAGCAACCCCAAAAGAAAACTGTGGCTACATTAGAAACGTCACAAATTTCAAACGAAATCAAAAAGAACACGTATCCTTTTTCAAATGTGAGCTTATATGATGATTTCAGTAATGAATTGATTTTAGATACGCTTCAATTTAAACGTGAAGCTCAATTCTCACCGCTATATATTGGTGATGAAAAAAAAACGATCAAGCTTGTATACAAAACGTCCAAACTAGCCTATAATGGAACTGAGTTTGATCGTGATTATAGAATTCCGACTACTTCTGACATACAAATATTTATAGATACTACCAGAACTATTGGTTTTTCTATGCCTATGGCTGTCTCATATAATAAAACTGAATATCGCACCAATAAAAAATCGTATCCTGTATTTATTAAAAATACTTCTAATAAGATTCACCAAATTGGTATAGGAGAAATTTTATATATGAAGACTGAAGCAAAAGATTCTACTGGGAATTGGCGTGAAATAGAACGTGATTTCATGTATTTTTGTGGCACAGGATTAGCTAGGTATTACCTTAATCCAAACCAGATAGCAATAACAGCATTCCGACAAAATTACGGTCGTTTTAAAACTAAGTTCCGTATAAAATTTGGCAGTTTTGAACATCCAATTTATTCTAATGAAATTGATGGATATTTAAATTTTGAGTTGTAAATTTAACTCAATCTTTTCCTATCCAAATGATCGAAACAGAAACGCTTTTACTAAGACCTATTCGTCTTGAAGATTCTATACAGGTATTTGATTACAGATCAGATGCCAACACAAATAAATTTCAAAATTTTGTCCCAACAGATGTATCTCAAGTAGATGAATTCATTGCTGAAAATCCTTCACAATTTAATGTACCTAATACTTGGTTTCAATTAGTTATTATTGAAAAATCTTCTCAAAAAATCATTGGAGATTTAGGAATTCATTTTATAGCAGGAGATCATCAGCAATGTGAACTTGGTTGTACTTTACACAAGGATTTTCACGGAAAAGGATACGCGACAAAAGCCATGGCACTTGTCATTGATTATTTGTTCAATACATTAAACAAACACCGAATCATAGCTTCTGTAGATCCAGAAAATACGGCTTCTATTCAACTTTTAGAACGCTTACGCTTTAGAAAAGAAGCACATTTTAAACAAAGTCTATTCTTCAAAGGAACTTGGGTTGATGATGTTGTGTATGCTGTTTTACAACATGAATGGAATAAAGATTAGCTAGTACGAGTTTCCAAACGCGTGCAAACAAATAAAACTAAAAAGTATGTCGCATCAATTAAAATTCAATTCTTTTGAAGAACTAGAAAATCATTTAAGAAATTGTATTCATTGGAATGCCACAGAAGATATTGGACAATATGATACTGTTGGAATTACGACGCTTCTCGTGGCTTTATTAGAAAATCTAGAGGAAAACACACATGAATCTCAATACGAAGACTTAAAACAGATGCTTTCCAAGCAACATATTAATTTTTTGGAAAAGCTACTGAAATAGAATATAGAAGCTAGCACGAGTCTCAGACTCGCGCTAGGTTTTACAGTTAGATAGCAACAACTACAACGTATCCAATTGATTGCTTTTCTTATCATCACTAATCGTCCAAAAGAATCCTACAAAGAAGAATTGATCTGCATTCGGACGACGTGTCATACGCTGAAATGTTCCGTTTATATCTGGTTGGTTTGCGTATTCATACCCAAATACATTTCGAAGTCCAAGCGGATTTGATACTGAGAAAAATAATATTTTTTGTTGTGAAATTAAGTACGCCCAATTCACACTTACACTATGGAAATCTTTGGTTTTTTCATTTAAGAAACCGCCAACATTCGGGTTGGTATATGCTCTACCTGTAGAGTAGCTATAGCTGAATCCTACCTGACTTTTCAATTTGTCAATCCAATGTTTTGTCACCAATGAAAAGTTGTGCTTTGTCGCAAAATTTGGCATGGCTTCTACAGGATAATTTTCAAATTTACGCGAAGTGTCTAAGTACGAATACGAAACCCAATAATCTACATTTTTGATACTTTTATTATCTCTCCACCAAAGATCTAATCCAGTTGCATGTCCAAAACCATCATTGGCAAAATCAGTTCCGAACTGAGGAAAATCACCTGAAAACGTAATTAAATTGTTGTATTCTTTATGATACGCTTCCGCGCGAAATGTCTTTCCATCATGCACATATTGATAGTTTAAAATATAATGTGTCGCATTTTCTGGACGGAAATTCGTATTAAATTTCAGATAATTACTATTCGGATTCTGGTAAAACTGTCCGAAAGCAAACGATACTTGATCTTTTTCTGAAGTTTTGTACGCCACAGATAAACGCGGTGAAATCGTAGTCTTGTCTAATAATGAAGTATGATCTAAACGTACGCCAACTTTAGCTGCGAAGTTTTTAGAGAAAAAGATATCTGTTTCCGCAAAAGCACCAATTAAATTACTCTTAAAACCATAATCAACCTTTGGTACGAACGGATTTTCAAACTCTTCGTCAAAATCAGTTGTAAAATATTCTGCTCCAAAACTCAGTTTGAAGCGATTGCTAAAGTTCTTTTTCAACTTTGTTTTAAAGTGGAATGAATTTTCCAAACTGTTAATTCGATCGTCAATAATACGTACTTTCGATTGATCGCGCGTATAACTCAATCCAGAAGTTATTGCCCAATTTTCACCAAATACGCCTTTGTACGAACCATTCATATATAAATTGTTGTTGTTCAATTTGAAACGAACCAATTCATCAAAATTGATACTTTCTTGATCTAGTTCAAAATCGGTAATATCAAATGCAGTATAAAATTTTAAGGTTCCATTCTCAAAATGATGACGAAATACACTTTCTCCTTGTCCACCTTGAAACGGTTTAATCCAATCGTTACGATCTGGAAACAACTCTAAATACGGCGCTAAGTTGATATATGACGTACTAAAACTGACAGAACCTTTCTCCCACTTTTCTGTATGTCCAAGTGCGCCACCAACCGTCATCACTGAAATATCTGTCTTCTCTTGATCGGGTTCGTTAATCGTATTCAATTCTAAAACTCCCGACAAGGCTTGTCCAAATTCTGCGGAGTAACCACCTGTAGAAAAGGTAATTCCTTTAAATAAAAATGGCGAATAACGTCCACGCGCAGGAATATTATTGGTTGTATTGCTATACGGCGTAAACACACGAATTCCATCAATAAATATTTGTGTTTCTTCGGCACGTCCGCCACGTACAAACAAACGTCCATCTTCTGCTACCGTACTCGTTCCTGGTAACGTTTGTAAAGCACCTACAAAATCGCCCAAAGCACTTGCTGTAGTCACAATATCTAAAGGTTTTAACGCTGTTACTTTGGCATTTTCTCCAGCTTCAAACGATCCTGCGCTCAAAATTACGGCATTCAATGCATCTACATTTTCACGAAGTTGAATCGTTATATTTTCCATTTTTGAAACTTCCAGAGATATTTCTTTCGTTTCAAACGATAAAAAAGAAATTACTAAAACCTGTGTTCCTGTTTCTTCTGTGGTAAAGTTAAATGCCCCTTTTTCATTGGTAGAAGCGCCATCATACGTACCTTTTAAATACACATTGGCGCCAAAAATAGGTTCGTTTGATTGATCGGTTACAATTCCAGAAACAGTCGTTTGTGCCACAATTATATTGCAGAAACAGAAACCGATAAGTAGTAGTAATTTTTTCATGAGATTATTTTATTATTGATTGATGATGGGACAAATCTCTTGTAAAATGAAAGACTTAGAAAAAAGGAACTACTCAATTGTCGTAATTTATGGATGAATTGTAGTTAAGTTAAATTCGAGTTAAAAAAACAGAATTCAGCAATTGAATTTGATTCTAATTGCAGAAAAAATAGAAATATCATACTTTTGATATCTAAAAAAATCCCTAGAAGCACTATTTACTCATGAATATAATGGTTTACCTTGCCTGTGCAGTTATTGCAATTTTTATTTACATTAAATTTTTTAAGCCAAAGAGTGATGGCGGAGGATTTACTGAAAAGTCAGGTCAAAGATACCAAACCATTGATGATAAATACAACGCGCAACGCAAAGAGAAACAACAACGCATTGATCGTATTTTAGAGAAAATCAATGAAAAAGGTGTAGCCAGTTTAACACCACAAGAAAAAGCGCTCTTGGACGAATATTCAAACTCTCAATAATGGCGTCTATTTTTGGACATGCTTTGGCAGCGTATACGATTGGAAAAGTTGCCCATGTAAAACTAAATCCTGTAAAGTTATCCTTATTAGCTATTTTCTGTGCAGTTATTCCTGATGCAGATGTGATTATGTTCAATTTTGGGTATCCATACATGCATCCGCTTGGACATCGTGGATTTACCCATAGTATTTTGTTTGCTTTTATATTGGCTTTTTTGATCCGTGCTATCTTTTACAGAAAAGTCAATTATTTCTCCAAACTCGGTATCATATTATTTGTCATTTTTCTCTTATCTACCTTATCTCACAGTATATTAGATGCGTGTACCAATGGCGGAAGAGGTGTTGGTTTCTTTATTCCTTTTGAAAATTCTCGTTATTTTTTCCCTTGGCGACCGATTATGGTTTCTCCATTAGGCGCTGGCAAGTTCTTTAGTGAATGGGGATTGCGAGTGCTTCAAAGTGAAGCGCTGTATATTGGAATTCCTGCAGTAAGTTTATTAGTCTTAAATTATTTCTTTAGAAGGAAATCCTCATGAAAACAAAATTCTTCCTTATTCTTTTTGCAGTTATCACAATACTTGAACTCTTTTTTGGAAGCTTTGAAGACTATACATATTTACATTATTTTACAAAACCAGCAATTGTAATTTCTTTACTTGTGTTTTTTCTTTCAAATTCAAAACATTTGACTTCTTCTTTGAAGTTGATCACTATTCTTGCCTTACTCTTTTCCTTATCGGGAGATGTTTTATTAATGTTTGTTACAAGCTCTGAAACTTTTTTCATCGCAGGTTTGGTTTCTTTTTTGTTAGCACATATCATGTATATTTTGGTTTTCCTGCGCAATAGAAATACCAAAATGAACAATTTCCCATTCATAGCACTATTATTAGTATACGCTACAGGTTTGTTTTGGTTAATTAAAGATGGATTAGGAGATTTGTTGATTCCTGTTTTGGTTTATATGGCAGTAATCTTAACTATGGCTACAACAGCATTTTTGCGAAAAGAAATGGTATTACACGTTGGTTATGTATATGTTTTTGTGGGTGCAATATTTTTCATGTTATCTGATAGTTTACTAGCAATCAACAAATTCCATTATACACTTCCTTTTTCAAACCTTAGCATTATGTCTACATATGCCTTGGCGCAACTTTTCATTGTTTTGGGAATTATCAAAAGTTATAAGAACTAAAAAGTACTATTTTTTTCACTAAATTGCACTGCTTTTTGAGAAGCATGATAGTTGTATGAAATTTTTTAAAGTCTTTATTGCTATATTCTTACTAAATCTTTCTTTAGACATTTATTTTAATAATGCTAAAGAGTTTTATGAATTCAGAATTGTCACAAAGCCTCTAATAACTCTTTTATTAGCTGTCTTTTTTTATGTGAATAGTCATGCAATGCAATTTCGCCATCGAATGACTATTATTGGTGCTTTGTTATTCCTGTGTGCAGGCGATGTTCTTTTATTACAAGACACTCCTTTTTATTCTTTTATGGGAGGATTGGCACTATTTTTAATCTCTATGCTACTCTACTCGCTGTATTTTTATAAGCAAACGAGATACGATATTGACCGATTGATTCCTTATTTGGCAGTATCCTTATTGATTTCGCTCTCCATGATTTACTTAATGTATGATGGTTTAAATAATTTATTAATTCCAGTCATGATTTATCTGGTAACTGTACTCAACTTTTTAAAAATTGGTTTTTTACGTTACAAAAGTGTAAATATGAAAAGTTATCGCTTGGTATTTATAGGAATTGTTTGCTTTACGTTGGCGCAAATGATTATTGGACTCAATGAATTTTATAAAACTTTACCATATAAAGATATATATATCATGTTCTTCTATGGAACTTCTCAATTATTAATTATTATGGGTATTTTGTCAATCAGTTCCCATGAAAAAGTTCAAAAACAAGAAGACGCTTTCTTATTGTAAAGATGATTTTTTGCGTTTTTTATACGGTCTAATAATTAAGCGTGCTTCACGATCGAAACGAATATAATTATATACCCAATTGATAAAAACTACCATTCGATTTCGGAATCCAATTAGGAAGAATAAATGTACAAACATCCACACAAACCAAGCAAAAACTCCTTGAAATTTGAATTTTGGTAAATCAACTACTGCTTTGTTTCTTCCAACAGTTGCCATAGAACCTTTGTCATAATAACTGAAAGGTTTCATTTCTTTGCCATTGAGTTGACGCACTAAGTTTTTTCCCAAGTTTTTTCCTTGCTGAATGGCAGGTTGTGCCATCATTGGATGTCCAAAAGGATATTCTTCACTTTGCATAGAAGCAATATCTCCTAAAGCATATATATTGTCAAATCCTTTTACTTGATTGAACTGATTCACCAAAATACGATTGCCTCTTGTAATGAGTTCTTCTCCGTCTAAACCTGGAATAGTTGCTCCTTTTACACCTGCTGACCAAATTACAGTAGCCGATCTGAAGTTTACAGTATCATTTGTTTGTACCTTATCTCCATCATAATTGGTCACTCGTAAATTTTTCCAAACATCAACGCCCAAACCTTGCAAATAATCTTCTGCCTTTGCAGACGCTTGTTCGCTCATTGCTGGTAATATACGATCGGAACCTTGTACTAAATTGATTTTCATCTGACGAATGTCTAAATCAGGATAATCTTTTGGAAGAATTCCTTTTTTTATTTCTGCCAACGCTCCTGCCAATTCAACACCCGTTGGACCAGCGCCTACAATCACAAAATTCATGAGCGCATTTCGTTCTTCCAAATCAGAAATTAAAATCGCCTGTTCAAAATTTTCAAGAATCAAACTACGAAGGTTCAACGATTGTGGAATCGTTTTCATCTCCATACTGTGTTTTTCAATTTCGCTATTGCCAAAAAAGTTTGTTTTTGAACCTGTGGCAATGATCAAATGATCGTAGCTCAATTCCCCAATATCAGTATTAATACATTTATTGTCCGTGTCTATAGCTTCCACATTGGCCATACGGAAATAAAAATTTGGGTAATCTTTGATAATTTTTCGAATGGGATATGCAATAGAATCGGGTTCTAATCCGCCCGTAGAAACCTGATACAGTAAAGGTTGAAAAGTGTGATAATTATGTTTATCGATTAATACGGCTTGAACTTCTTGTTTTTTTAACTGCTTTGCCAGCGAAATTCCTGCAAATCCGCCACCAATAATGACTACTCTTGGGTAGCTTGTTCTTGGTATGTTCATAAAAAAAAGTGACTTTACACTACAAAAATACGGCTTTCTAATTTTTTTTTGAAAAATATGTAACATATTTGTGAAAAGAAACACTCATAAGCAAATAACCATCAAAAATTGAGCAAAAACCTCGAACATAGTTTTGTTACCGAATTAGAACGTCATCAGAATATCGTTCATAAAGTGTGTCGTATATATACCTCAAATAAAGATCAGCACAACGATCTTTTTCAGGAGATTACCATACAATTATGGAAAGCATACCCAAAATTCAGAGGCGATTCTAAGTTTAGTACTTGGATGTACAGAGTAGCGTTGAATACAGCGATTACCTTATACAGAAAATCTAAACGTAGTGTGAAGACGCAAGACTATGAAAGTGTTGTTTTTAAAATCAAATCTGAAGATTATGACAATACTGAAGAAGAACAGTTAAAAATAATGTATAAAGCAATCAAGCAGCTATCAGATATAGAAAAAGCCTTGATTTTCTTATACTTAGAAGATAAAAATTATAAAGAAATAGCCGAAACAATTGGGATTACAGAAGTGAATGCACGTGTGAAGATGAACAGAATTAAGACCAAATTGAAAAAGATTTTAAATCCATAACTCATGGAAGAATTAGATTTATTAAAAAAAGATTGGAAAAAGCAAGAGGCACATCAGCCGAAGCTATCCTACGACGATATTGACAATATGATGTTGAAGAAATCCTCTTCGCTTGTAAAATGGGTTTTTTACGTCAGTTTGTTAGAACTTGGGTTTGGAATTGCCATTGTGATTCTCGCTTTGTTAATTCAACCCGACATTTTGAACGATTCTAGCATGCCATCATGGTTGAATTGGTTCTTTTACGCCTCCTCTGCAGTTGTATTTTATTTTATTTACAAGTTTTTTACCAATTATAAAAAAATCTCTACAACAAGCTCCATTAAAGATTTAATGAAAAATATTATGACCACACGTAGAACTGTAAAACATTATGTGATGTACAGTTTGAGTGTGATTGCTTTTACCGTATGTATTGCGGTTCCAACAGGATATATTGAAGGAGCAGGCGGAGCAGATAAGTTTACAGCCGAAGCAACACTTTCGCATTATTTATTACTTGCGGTAGCCACTATTATTGCAGCTTGTTTGGTTGTAGCCTTATTTTACGGAGTGTATTATTTATTATACGGACTCCTTACCAAGAAGCTCAAAACAAATTATACAGAGTTACAACAATTAAAATCATAAAAACAATCATACCTTTTTAATAAACCATATATCATGAAAAAGATCTTTTTTTTAGTACTAGCTGCTATGTTTTGCGTCTCAGTAAGTGCACATGAAAACACAAAGAGTTTCCAACAACAATTTGGAACATCCTTAGTACAAAATACAACTTCACATGCATCAATGCATACTATTAATAATGGTGGATGGATGCAGTTTATTTATAATGTATTTCATAAAGTTGGACAAGCTTTGTATTCAACGGTAAACGATACACCGCAAGAAGAAGAAAACACTGAGAATTAATACGCTCGGTAAATTCAACATATAAAAAAAGGACGTTATTTCGAAGTAACGTCCTTTTTCTGCATGTTTTTGAAATATATTAATACTCCCATTTACGTTTTTCATTGAGTTTTTCCATCGCCTCCAATTCTGCTTGAGGAATTACTTTTAAGAACGAAGGATGCTGCTCAATTGCATATTCTATTTTTTCTATGATCGCTGCTACGCTTTCATTTTCATAATCAATCTCTAACGGTTGTTTGATTTCCATGGATTGCAGAATTCCTTTCTTTTTGATACGAAGTCCTTTGCGATCAAAAGAACGTCTAAAACCATCTATTACTATTGGAACAACAATAGGTTTGTAACGTTTTATGATATGTGCTGTCCCTTTTCGGATAGGTTTCCAAGGTCTTGTAGTTCCTTGTGGAAATGTAATTACCCAACCGTCATCAAGTGCGATTCCAATATTGGAAATATCACTCATTTTCACTTGTCTGTTTACATCTTCACCATTGGCACGCCAAGTACGTTCAATGCTTACAGATCCTGCATATGCTAATATTTTTGGTAGTAATCCTGATTTCATTGTTTCCTTAGCCGCAACATAGTATAAGTTTAGCTTCGGATTCCACAAATATCCTACGTTTTTAATAGAATCACCTCGACCTTTCAAACTCGCATTAAACACGTGAAACATCGCTACAACATCTGCAAAATAGGTTTGGTGATTGGACACAAATAATACATTTTTGTCTGGTAAGGAGCGTAATACTTCTGAGCCTTCAATTTTTAGTTCATTAAAACCACGATAACGTCTATGCGTCATAGTACCCGCGATTCTAATCAACCATTTTTTTAAAAATAGTATATGTCCGAAAGGATTTCTTTTGAATAATCCCATGTATTTTAAATTTTGAACGAATTACAAAGCTACAAAAACTAATTTGAAATGGCTTTAGAAATAATGTCTTTAACTTCACTTAGCATCATTGCTGTTGCTCCCCAAACCACGTGTTCATTTAAATAAAATGCTGGAACTTGGATCTTTTTCATGTAGGAAGTTGTCAATTCTTTTTGAATAACGGTACGTTCCGAAAGGAAGTCTGCCAAGGTCACTTCAATGATTGCTTCTACTTCTGAAGGTTCCGGAATAAAACTTGGCGTTTCATGTAAAATTCCGATAAATGGCTGTACGATAAAGTTACTTGGAGGAATGTAAGTCGCTGTAAGTTCACGAATTACCTCAACGGTATGTATTGGCACTCCTACTTCTTCTTCCGTTTCACGCAATGCGGCTGCTTCATAGTTTACATCCTCAGGCTCTAGCTTTCCGCCTGGAAATCCAACCTGATTGGAATGCACTCCACTGTAGGTTTTACGAAGAATTAAAACAAAATTTGTTTCTCCTTTTTCATCCGGATAAAACAATGCCATGACTGCCGATTTTCGTGCATTTTTCATACGATCTTCCATGGCGTTGAGCTCTTGTTCTCGCATCGAAGGCGCCATTTTCAACTGTGAAGAAACGCCTGGAAGCGGGATTTTTGCTATTTTTGGAAGGATTTTTTTAAAATTATCAAAATTCATCTATGAAAAAGATTTGCTTTGTATTAATTGCTGCATGCGTTTTATTCGGTTGCGAAGATACTAAAACTTCTACATCCGATACGAAAGAATCGCAAAAAACAGAAACCCCAAAAACAGTTAAAAAGCCTACGAAAGAGGTGAAAAAGCAACCAAAAAAAGAAGTCAAGATTACCAGTAAGAATGTATTAGATTATATGATCGAATACGGTAAAAATAATCCTGAACGTAAGGTGCGAATTGTGACTGATTTTGGAGATATTGATATTGAATTATACAACGAAACTCCGTATCACAGAGCAAATTTTATCATGCTTGCCAAGCGTAAATATTTTGATGGTACACAATTTCATCGTGTGGTAAAGGACTTTGTTATTCAAGGTGGAAACTCCGATGGCTGGAATATTGCAAAAAAACGTCGTGCTATTGGTAGGTATTTGCTTCCGCCAGATACTAAAAAAGGATTCAAACATGACCGAGGCGTTATTTCCATGCCTAGTGGTGAAATTAATAATGCGTATAAACTTGCTTCACCATATGAATTTTTTATCGTTCAGAAAAAAGGTGGTACACATCATTTAAATGGAGGATATACGGCTTTTGGAAAAGTATTTGCAGGTATGGATGTTGTGGATGAAATTGCCAATCAGCCAACGGATAAAGGCGAATGGCCAAAGGCAAATATTATGATTCTTCGTGTGGAAGTGTTGGATTAATACGATTCTATACAACGCTCATACATTTTTTCACTCCTTATTAAGATAATTCATTAGTTTTGCGTTAAAATCAACATTAAAACACATGAAAAACTGCACAAGAGTATTACTTATTTTCTTGTTATTTACTTCTAGCCTTTTTGCACAGATTAACTTTGAAAAAGGCTATTTTATTTCTGAAGACGGTCAAAAAACAGACTGTTATATTAAAAATGGAGATTGGCTCAACAATCCTTCTAAATTTGAATATAAACTAACTCTTGATGGAGATACCAAAACATTAAGAATATCATCTTTAAAAACCGTTGTGATAAACAATGCGTTTAAGTTTGAGAAACATACTGTTCCTTTTGATAATTCAGATCGTTCAATTGCAAAGTTAAATTATGAAAGAAGTCCAAATTTAAAAGAAGTAGATCTTTTATTAAATGTGCTTATTGAAGGAGAAGCTTCTTTGTATTCTTTTGTCGATGGAGATAAAAGAGCATTTTTCTTTAAGAAAGGAGACAATGCTATTGAACCATTAATTTATAAAGTTTATACCAACAAAGATCGCGATATTTTATACAATAAGAGATACCAACAACAGTTATTAACTGAATTACCGTGTGCTGGAATTTCTATGAAAAAAATTACGCGTGTTGATTACAAAACGGATGATTTAAAATCCTTTTTCAGAGATTACAACCAATGTAAAGGAAAAACTAGCGTTGAATTTAATAAAAAGAAAAAAGGAGTATTCCATTTAAAAGCCTTTGCAGGAGCTTATCAAGGAAGTTCTGAAAGCAATATAGCCATTTCTGCCTTTTTTAATAATGGTATTGATACAGGAACTGCTTGGTCACCGACTTTTGGTGTAGAACTTGAATATGTTTTTCCGTTTAACAAAAATAAATGGTCCGTATTCGTAGCGCCAAACTATAGCTCTTATGAAGGTGAAGGTGGCTTTTTAGATTTATCCGTCAGAAGAAGATTTAAACTAGAATACAGTTCCATTCAAGTTCCTATTGGGTTTCATCATTATATGTTTTTGAATGATTCTTCTAAATTATTTTTAAGTGGTGCTGTTATTTTTGACATGTTGTTAGATGCAAAAGGAAGTGGAAATATCGTGATTGAAAAAGATCGATTCAAAACTGCTGCCGGATTTTCCGTAGGACTTGGATATAGTTATGATAAGTATTCAGTGGAAGCAAGATATATTCCAAATAGACAGATTTTGGAAACTAGTCCAGTATCTAGTATTGAATTGCAACAATTCTCTATTACTGTAGGATATACTATTTTCTAAAAAATCTAAGAAAAATATATTGTAAAGGAACTGACACATGTTGGTTCCTTTTTTATTTATGATAAATGGTTGGCAATTGAATTCGAAACTTTACCACAATCAAACGAATTGAAATGACCATAAGCGCTGTAAAAATATAGATTAAGTCTTCTGGTAAACCTGCATATTTCAACACAAAAAAGGTAATTCCGCCCAAAATACAAGCAGTTGCATAAATTTCTTTGCGGAAGATTACAGGAATTTCATTACATAAAATATCTCGAATTACACCACCGAAACTCGCGCTCATAGTTCCTAATGCAATACAGATAAGCGGATTTAAGTCTTTTGAGATTCCGACCTCAACACCAATAATGGTAAAAACTCCAAGTCCAATTGTATCAAACAGAAAGAGAGACGTTCTGAGTCGGTTGAGTTTTTTCCGAAGTACTATCGAAAAAATAACAGCCGCACCAATAGCATATACATAGTTTAAATCGTTCATCCAGCCAACGGGAGTTTTCCCAATAAGCACATCACGCAAAGTTCCGCCTCCAACAGCTGTGACAAAAGCAATGATGAAAATTCCAAACGGATCCATACGTTTTTGCATCGCAATAAGCACGCCTGAAATTGCAAATGCAAAAGTCCCAATAATATCTAGTGCGTAAAAGAGCATTACATGTTTTGTGTGTAAAAGTTGTAGTCTTTAATGATAATTTCTATAAAAGGAATCGTTGCTTTATCGGACTTCGTTTCCATTACCTGCTCTACTTTGGCACGTAATTTATTCAGTGTATCAAAATCTTTTCCTTTTTTAGCGATCAAGAAGGTTTCTTTAATGATGCGCATATCATTATCTGAAAGATTGATCACAGAAGGATATTGTGGCACATAATTGTCGCCCAATTCCTCCATGATTGTATGTGAAATGCGGACTTTATTTTTCTGAGAAATTACAGCCGTTCCAGCAGTAACATCTCCTAAACGCTGCGCTTTATCGCTCATAATGATACTAATGATTGCAATAAAACCACTTAACAGATTTAAATCAACAATTCTAAAAAACCATCGAATCAAATAATCGACAAAAGTAGCTTGATAGCCATCAATTTTCACGACTTTAATCTTTGTAATTTTCTTTCCCACGGTTTGTCCTTCCCACAAAGATTCTAAAACCAAACTATAAATCAGCGCAGGAAAAAGCAACATTGCATAAATGGCATATTGAGACCAATGATCTGCATAATAAAACCAATCCGAATATTGAAAAAGACCAAGAAAACTCATGATAATTACATATCCGTATGCAATTTTAATAATTAAGTCAATAACGTGCGCAACAACACGTTCTCCAATAGCTGCCAGTGTAAAATCGATATTTACATTTTGCGTAGTATTAATTTGTATCTCTGACATATTATGTTTTATTTTAGCGTATCTATGAGAGAAGTTGCATTTATCAAGCAAAATAAGGAAAAATGGTTAAACTTTGAAAAAACCATTTATAATAATCAGTTTCAAAATCCAGATGAACTTTCGTCCTTATACATTCAGTTAATGAATGACTTGTCGTATGCACAAACCTATTACCCTAAGAGTAAAACCATTAGCTACCTAAATCAGCTTGCCGCTGCAGCTTTTCAACGTATTTACAGAACCAAACGTACCAAAACAAATCGTATTGTTTCTTTTTGGAAAACAGAAGTTCCACTAATTATGTACGATGCTCGCCGTTATGTGATGTATGCGTTTTTAATATTTGGTGTTTTTGTTGCAATTGGTGCAGTTTCTGCTGCGTTTGATGATTCATTTGTTCGTTTAATTTTAGGCGATGGTTATGTCAATACAACCTTAGAAAACATTCAAAAAGGAGATCCTGTAGCCATTTATAAAAGTGGAAGTAATTGGGGAAGTTTTATTGGCATTACACTTCGGAATCTGTATGTAGGAATGCAATGCTTTATCCTTGGCGTTTTTGGAGGCATTGGTACTGGCTATGTTTTAATGCGCAACGGTGTGATGTTAGGTTCTTTTCAGTACTTCTTTTATGACCAAGAAGTATTGTGGGAAAGCGTTCGTGGTATTTGGATTCACGGTGCTATGGAAATATTTGCCATTGTTATAGAAGGTGCTGCTGGCTTAATATTAGGCGCTAGTATTTTGTTTCCTAAAACCTATTCGCGCATTACTTCTTTTAAGATGGGACTCAAAATTGGAATAAAAATATTAATCAGTACATTTCCTTTTACAATCGCTGCTGGCTTTTTAGAAGGATACGTTACGCGATACTCGAATATTATGCCGAATTGGCTTTCGGTTGGTATTATAATTCTTACCTTAGGAATTATATCATTTTACTACTTACTATATCCGCGTATCGTTCATAAAAAATTAAGAACACATGTTGCAACTATATAAATCTAGAGATTTCGGACTCTTTTTTAAAGATACTTTTGCTTTTCTAAAAATGCATGCTGCCCATTTTTTCAAAAATTATATTTTGGTAAATGGACTCTTTTTGGCAGTTTTAATTGGTATGAGTTATTTTTTATATAACGAATTAGCCGAAATGCAAGCGCTAGGTCTTTTGGAAGAAAACAACTATCAAGAACTCTTAAGATATCTTCAGAGATATTCGGCTACGTTTTCTACCTATGGTATCTTTTACATATTGTTAGCTGCTTTTGTGGGAATCTTGAATTATTCATATATCGCTTTCTATTTTAAGTTGTATGAACGACATCAAGGAGCCAATTTTGGTTATAAAGAAATATCTGATGAATTATTTTCCAACTTTGGAAAATTGGTCAAGTTCATTTTAGCTACCATAGTTATTTCAATTCCTATTCTTATTGCAACTTTTATTGTAATGGGTATTTTAACATTTACGATTATTGGAATTCCGTTCATTTTATTTGTAATCGCATTTCTTTCGCTTTTTTATCATTCTGCCATCATGGAATATTTAAAGTCTGATAAAGGTGTATTTGATTGTTATGGATATAGCTTACAACTTTGTCTTCAAAACTTTTTCCCTGCAGTCGGAGCCGTTGGTGTTTTTATGTTGATTACAGGAGTATTTCAATTTGTATTAGGATTGGTACATGAAGGAATTTTATTCTTTATTGGGATTTCTGTATATGAAAATCCTGCATATTTAAACGATTTAGAGAAAAGTTCCACAATATTCATGATTGCATTTGTATTGCAAATTGCCATATATCTTATCAATTTTATAATTTCAGCTATTATACAAATACATCAGGCTATTGTATATTATGGTTTAAAAGAAGACCGAGAAAATATTCACACAAGAAGTACCATTGATAGTATTGGGAAAGGCTAACATTCATGTCAAAATTCTTAAAACACATATTTTTTACTTTTCTCATTGTTGGAATTTGCACAAATCCGCTTCGAGCTGAAGTTCGTACGTCTGTTAACGAAACAACCGTACAACAAACACCTCTAAAAGAAGATTTCTCATATATAAGTCCAAAGAAATACGATGACGATTTTAAAGAGCGTTATCAAACGGATGATTATATATATGATGGCGAAAAAAGAAGCAAATCTTGGCTTTCTAGTTTGGTTGATTGGTTGGAAGAAACCATGCAAGATTGGTTTAATTTAGACACACGCGAAGAAGCTTCTGCTATCGTAAAAAATCTTACAAATGCATTTTATATAATTATCATTGTATTGGTTGTTTTCTTTATTGTGAGAACACTGATGAATGGTGAAGGTCGTTGGGTTTTCGGAAAACAATCCATCCGTCATAAAATAAATTTTGAAGATGTAACTACAGATATTCTCATTACCGATTTCAAAAAACTTATTGAAGCAGCAATGGCAAAAGGCAATTACCGATTGGCAATTCGCTATCAGTATCTCAATATGCTCAAAAAATTAAATGCTGCTGAAGTCATTGCGTTTGATCCCGAAAAAACGAATCTTGATTATACGTATGAAATTAAAGATGAAGCTGTCCGCGAACAATTTCAATATACTTCTTATCTGTATAATTATGTTTGGTATGGCGAATTTGACATTGATGAAGCACAATATCAAAAAGCCCAAGAATCATTTCATGTCTTACTTAAAAATGTTGCCGCATGAGTAAAAGACTAAAAATATATCTTGGAATTTTAATCGCGATAATTATTTCGGTTACGTTTATAGAAGTGTCTCAACCTACGGTTATTGATTGGCGAGAAACGTATAATGAAAAAGAAACCAATCCGTATGACTTGGAAGTATTTTACAAGGAATTAGGAATCATTGTATACGATGGAGAAATCAAAAATATTTACCGAACTCCGTACGAATTTTTCAATGACGAATACGATTGGAAGAAATATGAATATAAAATTGAAGGAACCTACATGAATATCACACCAGATTTTTTGGTTGATCCTTCATCCATTCATGAAATGCTTGATTTTGCCGCAGAAGGAAATACCGTTTTTATTTCCGCTAAAGAAATGCCACGTTATCTGAGAGATTCTTTAGGTTTTTCAATAAAACATGAACCTAGAATTGTAAGTGAAGCGACCTTTACATTTGCTAACAGTCGATTGGCTAATCATCATGTTACATACAAAAAAGGAATTAGCAACGTCTTCTTCTCATATATTGATACCTTGACAACTACCGTATTAGGATATCAAAAATTTAAAGAGGATCCTAAAAAAAAGACATATACCAATTTCATTCAAATTCCAATTGGGAAAGGTTCTTTCTTACTACACACGCAACCTGCTACGTTTACAAATTATTATTTACTAAAAGATAATTATCACAAGTATACAGAAGGCGTGTTGGCATATATTCCAAATGATGATATCTTTTTCGATTCACCCAATAAAATACAAAGCGCGGATGGCACAAATAACGATTCACGATTTCGTTTTATAGATTCGCAACCCGCATTGCGTTGGGCTTGGTACTTATCGTTAGTATTCTTAACTATTTTTATTCTTTTCAATATCAAACGAAAGCAACGTATTGTAAAAGTCATAAAACCACTAGAAAACACCACTGTAGATTTTACCAAAACCATTGGAAATCTTTTCTATGAAACCAAGGATCATCAAAATGTAGCACATAAAAAAATTACGTATTTCTTAGAATATCTGCGCACAGAATATTTTATGGATACGCAAGTTCTCGATGAAAAATTTTGCAAACGTTTGCATCAAAAATCAGGAAAATCATTAGAAGAAACGGAGCGACTCATCAAACTAGTCAAAATTTTAAAGAAGAAATTATTTTTTGACGAAAATGATGTCATTCGAATTACGGACGCTATTGAAAAATTCCGCAAAAAAGACAATTAAATTAGTAAATTACACTATTAAACGCATTATATGGACTTTAAAGGAGATATTAACGAAGAAGAAGCACAGTCAGCAAAAGACACGCCATTGTCTTTTGAAAATAGAATTGATTTGACCGAATTGCAAGATGGAATTCAGAAAATAAGACAAGAACTCTCTAAAGTAATTGTTGGACAAAAAGGCATGATTGATATGCTGATTACCGCATTGCTTGCCAAAGGACACGTACTGATTGAAGGTGTGCCTGGAGTTGCCAAAACGATTACTGCAAAGTTGTTAGCAAAATCGTTGACGGTTGATTTTAGTCGTATTCAATTTACGCCAGATTTGATGCCAAGTGATATTTTAGGAACGTCTATTTTTGACATGAAAAAGTCTGAATTTGAGTTTAAAAAAGGACCTGTATTCACCAATATGTTATTAATTGACGAAATCAATCGTGCGCCCGCAAAAACACAAGCTGCTTTGTTTGAGGTTATGGAAGAACGTCAAATAACAATGGATGGTACTAAATATTCTTTAGACGCACCTTTTATGGTATTGGCCACACAAAACCCAATTGAACAAGAAGGAACGTATCGTTTGCCGGAAGCGCAATTGGACCGTTTTCTGTTTAAAATCAATGTAGAATATCCTAATCTTGAAGAAGAAGTAGAAATCATTGCTCGTGAACACGCTTTGAAAGAAAGTAAAAAAATAGATCAAATCACGGCGTTTTTAAATCAAGAACAAATTACCAAGTACCAATCGTTGGTCAATGAAATTGTAGTAGAGCCTCACTTATTAAAATACATTGCAGAGATTATCATTAATACGCGCAGCAATCAATTTTTATACATGGGCGCGTCTCCAAGAGCTTCGATTGCAATTTTGAAAGCTTCTAAAGCGTATGCTGCGATGAACGGACGTGATTTTGTGACGCCAGAAGACATTAAACAAGTGGCAGCACCTGTATTACAACATCGTATCATTGTAACACCTGAGCGCGAAATGGAAGGTATGACTTCAAAGCAAATTATCAATCAAATCATACAAACTATTGAGATTCCTCGATAATGTATGGTTTTTAAACTACTAGTGAGTGCAAGTCATAAAAGATTTTTTTAAGTCCTTATATATCCAAGATCGTTTCTTTTACGTGTGTTTGGGAATCGTGCTATGCTTTATTATTAGCTTCCTTTTTCCAAGACTCTTTTATGTCTCAAAGCTTTTATTGCTTATTTATTTCACTGTAACTCTACTTGATATTTTTATCTTATACCGAACGAACAATGGTATTGTTGGGAAACGACAACTTCCTGATAAATTGTCTAATGGTGATGAAAACGAGATATATCTCAAATTGGAAAACTATTATACATTTCCTGTATTTACTACTATTATTGATGAAATTCCAGAACAATTCCAGGTACGTGATTTTTCTATTGAACGAAAAATAAAACCTTCAAGTATTGTTGAACTAAAATATAAATTACGTCCGACCGAACGTGGCGAATATACCTTTGGAAAACTCAACGTATATGTTGCTACTTCTTTAGGATTGGTTTCCCGTCGTTATCATTTTGATAAGGAAGCTATGGTACCAACCTATCCTGCTTTTTTACAGCTTAAAAAGTACGATTTGTTGGCTATTGGTAATAATTTGACGATGTATGGAATCAAGAAAATTCGTCGTATCGGACATACGATGGAGTTCGAGCAAATCAAAGAATATGTGATTGGAGATGATTTGCGTACGATTAACTGGAAAGCCACCGCAAAACAACGTCAGTTGATGGTGAATCAGTACCAAGACGAGAAATCGCAACCTATATATTCTGTGATTGATAAAGGGCGAATGATGAAAATGCCTTTTAATGAATTAAGCTTGCTCGATTATGCCATTAACGCCACTTTGGTGATGAGCAATGTAGTTTTAAAAAAGCAAGACAAAGCAGGTATGTTCACCTTTTCTAAAAAGGTTGATAATATGGTAATTGCAGAGAGACGCAGTTCACAGATGAATTTAATCTTAGAAGCGCTGTACAATGTAAAAACAGATTTCTTTGAATCCGATTATGGAAGATTGTACGCAAACATTAAGCAAACGATAAAACATCGCAGTCTTTTATTGTTGTACACGAACTTTGAAACTGTAGAAGCGCTCAACCGACAATTGCCTTATTTAAAAGGAATTGCCAAAAGTCACTTACTCGTAGTCATCTTTTTTAAGAATACAGAATTAGATCAGTTGATCCATACGGATGTGACTAACATTCAAGAAGCGTATGATAAAGTCATCGCGGAAAAGTTCTCTTTCGAAAAACGTTTGATTGTCAACGAACTTAAGAAATACGGAATTCACTCTATTCTTACGACTCCAGAGAATTTAACTATTGATGCTATTAATAAGTATTTGGAGATGAAATCTCGTGGGTTGGTGTAGAGATTTAAAATAACTACAACTCCTATATTTTTGATTAACCTCTTTAATTGAAAAGTATTTGACAGAAATATAAACTTAAAATAATACAAACAATACCGATAAGAATCCAGCATAAGAATTTAATCAAATCTTTTTTTACAGGTTCATTTCTATCTCTTTTTTCATGATATCTTTTGTAATGATAGAAACCATAATAGCACAAACATGCACTCAAAAGCAATAAAAATATTTGAAAAACAATGTTACATTTTTTTTCAGGAGCAGGTGGTAAGCCTATAGGGTTAATAATGTCAATCGTAAATTTAACTTTTCGAAACTTCCCTCCTTTTTTTGTAACATCTTTAGTCGTAGTTGCATGATATGAAATTCTTGTTTTACTCTCTACTTCACGAATTTGTTTTACAGTAACCAAGTACTCACTGTATAAGCAATATGCTCTTAAAAATGCTAAAGTCTCATTGGTAAGAAGATCTCCTTCTTTTAATTTTATAGGAGTTTCGACTCCATTTAGTTTGTATGCATATATTTTTTGTCCGTTTAACGTTTCTTGGGGACTTTTAGGAAAATCTCCTTCAATACCATCATAATATTTAGGGTCTTTGGGATCAAATGGGGTTGCATCGGCAAAACCATGTAACTCTAATTGAATTTCCTCTCCTTGTTCAAAGTTATCTTTAAAAAATTCTCTAATTGTTATATCGGCAAATTCTAACATTGAAAGTGCACTTGGAGAATCTGCAAGATGATATTTCCCTAAATTATAATCAGTAATTTTTCCTTTTAATTTTTCACCTTTAGTTGTATAACTAAATTCTGATCGTAAAACCCTTTGATTATCTTTAATTATATTCTGATAAGAAAATTTAGGTTCAAATTCTTTAGATATTTTCCCTGTCTTTTTTAAACTATCAAAATATGAAAAAATGTTTTTACGAATTTTGTCTTCTACTAGTTTGATATCTTTATCGATCTGAATTTCAATTTTCAGATCTGCTTCTGTTAAGCTTCTGACATCATCAGTGAATAATAGAGATGAAAACGTAATCGCTGTAAAAGCGCAAAAAAGTATTATAAAACTTTTTAAAACTTTATTAGTTTCCTCAGAAAAAAATGCTAATATCCCACAATAAATTGAAAGTATGATATAAATAACAAATACGATAATTTTTGGATAGTCCATTGTGAATTTAGGAATTATTAGATTTTTAAATTAAGATAGCGCTTTTATAAATTTGTGTAAGAGTAAGGTTTTTAATTAATTACTAGCAAAGTTCAATTTGATTATTTTATTTTCTCTTATTTTAAAACTAAAAAAGTATTGCATTTACAAATTACTAATATCTAAGTTTTTATATTTATTTAAATCTCTTTTTATCATAGATTATAATATTATTTCAGTATTGTATATACTTAAATTATATATAACAACAACTCGTTATTTAATGGCTATTATCTTTAAAAGTAAAATAAAGATTATACATACGCAATGTAATTTCCTGTAATCGCATACAATAAAACTTAACTTTCTTTCTACATCCTATACTATAAGTAAAGACAAATCCATCATCTCCTCAACTACTTTCAACCATTTCCTCTTGACATTCCAATCAAAACATCAAGAAGTTTTCACACTTTACTACGTAGCAAAATAAAGTTTACTACCTAGTAAAAATATTTTTACTAGGTAGTAAAGAATAAAAAGTACTTGAAAAGAGATTTCATTTCTCTAGAGAAAAAAGATAAAAGAAGCGGTAATTTTATAATTATGGACAGATAAAAAAGGAAGTTAGCTCAGCAAAAAAAAGCAAGCAATAAAAAAGCGAACTCTGAAAAGTCCGCTTGTGTTTGTATTTTATGTTGAGAAGTTATGATTTTAATTTGCTGTTTTTCCTTCTCGGTATTCAATTCCTTTTTGACCGATCAACGTACCTTTGGAATCTGCATACATTACGTATATGGTATTACTCTTTGGATAATAGACGGTTCCGAAAGTTTTAGAAATGTCTTTGGCTGTTTTTCCTTCACGATATTCAATTCCTTTTTGTCCAACCAACGTTCCTTTAGAATCTACATACATTACGTATATGGTATTACTCTTTGGATAATAGACCGTTCCAAAAGTTTTGGAAATATTTTTAGCCGTTTTTCCTTCACGATATTCAATTCCCTTTTGCCCAACTAACGTGCCTTTGGAATCTGCATAGACCACATAGATCGTATTATTTTTAGGGTAATACACCGTACCAAATGTTTTAGAAATGTCCGTTGCCATTTTTCCTTCGCGATATTCGATTCCTTTTTGTCCAATTAAAGTGCCTTTGGAATCTGCATAAATCACATATATGGTATTACTTGGAGGATAATAGACCGTTCCAAATACTTTGGCAATATCCGTTGCCATTTTTCCTTCGCGGTATTCCAATCCTTTTTGTCCGATCAGCGTACCTTTGGAATCGGCATAGATTGCATAGATCGTATTATTGTTTGGATAAAATACTGCGCCAAAAACTTTGTCGATATCAGTAGCTGTTTTTCCTTCACGATATTCTATTCCGTTTTGTCCGATTAAAGTATGATTCTGATTGCTAAAAATGGTATAGATTGAATTGTTTTGTTTGTAATATACCGTTCCGATAGCATGATCAATTTGACTGAATAGCACAATAGGAGTTACAAACAATAGAACAGCAATGAGTTTTTTCATAATATTCTTATTTGATAGCATTTTACACTTGTTTTAGATACTATTTTATAAAAATAAGATTAAAGAGGTTACGTACGTATGATTTCATTCGTTTATTTTTTAAAATAAGAGACCATCTGAAAAGTTTTTAAAACGTCATTCTAAACTTGGTTCAGCACCTAACTCAACTGGTTTTTCAATTGTACTGAGAAACCGAATCATATTCGACTTGACGAAGATTTGACTTTTATGACAATCTCTTATTTTTTTAAAAGACTCCGTTTTTCAACGAAGCTCGTAAAATTCGTAATTTTGAATTCTACTAACCTAAATCAATAACTAACGAAAGTTTTATAAATGTTACTTTTTTATGGAAGCATAATATATACTGTGATTACCTAAAAAACCGTTGAGCTTCCATAAAATAGCAATACTACATTCTATATATATAGACGTAGTTAATTTTGAAAAGGTTCCCGACCTAACACCTAAAATCTATTACCAAATGCCTTTTTTACAATTCATCCTTCAAAAATTACAGTTAGGTATCTTTTTTTGTGTGTGATTGAGATTTATTTGGACATTTGAATCATCAAACAATAAATCATTAATCAATAAACAATTACAATCATGAGAAATTTACTTTTAATCGCAGTTTTCTTTACAGGTCTTTTTACAACAACAGCACAAACAACTTCTGAAGAAGGAGTAACCATCACAGTTACCATTGACAAAATTAAAAACAACACCGGAAAAGTATTATTCGCTTTACATACCGAAAGTACGTTTATGAAAACAACACCTGTACAAACTGCAGGAAGCAAAATTGAAGGCAATACAGTAACCGTTACTTTTACAAATGTTCCAAAAGGCACGTATGCAATTACATGTGTACATGACGAGAACAACAACGGACAAATGGATTTTGAAGCTAGCGGAATGCCAAAAGAAGATTACGGCATTTCTAATAATCCAATGAGCTACGGACCACCACAATTTGATCCTGCAAAATTTGACGTAAAAGATAGCGATGTAACTTTAAAAATCGTTTTATAATATAATTTTTGAGCTCTTAGATTTGCGTATTGAGATACCGATCTAGATAAATTCAAACAAACAACATTCTTTCATCAATCATAAAAAAGCAATGCTAAAAAGTGTTGCTTTTTTTATGTAATAAACAGTATGACAACATCTTAAATTCTCATCTTTTTATAAAATCTTACAAGGAAAAACATGTTATTTCACCTTATGTTCATCGTGATTTATAAAAAGTGGTACATGATTTATAAATGGCGATAATCTTCATTTTTCAAGCTCCAAATATTGGAATAAGTTTGATCAATTATTAATTCAAAAAAATATAATTATGAAGAAAAAGAATTTGAAAAACTTGCTATTAAACAAAACAGTAGTATCAAACCTTGTAAAAGGAGGCGATGGGCGCGACATTACTAGACAAAGTCCATGTGCTGTTAAATCTGATGGTGGTGCTTGTGATTCTCTTGATTGCGGTCCCGTAGGTGATGTAACAGTAATTGCTACTTGTGCTGCCGGATGTACTAGTCCAACCGATCAACTTTCATACTGCGCTGGTGGAGGTGTACCGCACAATTGTTTGTCAATACAAGCATGTGCATAATCCAAACACTTTTTGATAAAGAAAAAGCGAGCCAGTTCAGCTCGCTTTTTTTGTAATTTATTATTTATACTTGTATATTTAATTCTATTTTACTTAAAGCTAAAAGTTTAAAAATTCATAATTTTTTTAATAATTAAAACTTAGTAAAAACGATGAGCAAAATTCAAAAATTCAAAAAATATCTTGTAAAGTCTCCCTCAAAGATAAAAGGTGGGAAAATAACATTTAAAGCAAAAGAAGGAGCTACCTTACCTTAATAGCTTATTTTATGATTAAAGTTAGAATAATTTCTGGCTAAGCGTCAGTAGTATTGAACAAAACCCAAATTCAATGACTATTCTGAAGTATACACTAGCAATGATTGCAAATACAGATTGTACTTGCAGTTAATTTTTAGTAGTAAATGATTTAACTAAGAAAGCGACACATTTCTGTGTCGCTTTTCTTTTAACCAACCTTATAAACTTTAATTAAAACTTAGTACTACTTATCTAACCAAGCATTCATCATCCAAATAGTTTTTTCTTGCTCAGAAATTAAATCGCTCATCATCGCATTGGTTCCTTCATCATGAGCTTCGCCTGCTTTTTCTAAAAGTGTTCTTTCTAACTGCAACAATTCTGAGATAGAAGCCACAATCAATTCAACTGCTTTTTCATCTTTAGAAATATGTTTTCCAACAGGAACTTTCGCGTTTGCTATATAATCTTGAAATGTGTGTAATGGTTCGCCTCCAAGAGTTAAAACACGTTCTGCAATTTCATCTACTTTTACTTGCGTATCGTTGTACAACTCTTCGAATTTCGTATGTAACTCAAAGAATCCTTTTCCTTTGATATTCCAGTGAATTCCACGTAAGTTTTGATAATACACTTGAAAATTTGCCAATAATACGTTCAAATCTTCAACTAAACTTTCTGTTTTTTGGATGTCTAATCCTAATATATTTAATGTCATTTGATTCTGTTTTTACAGTGTTAACTTTTGTTGAAGCAAAATTATTGAACATTTAACCTGATTTAGTATAAGTTTTATTGATAGTTTTTATATTTTTATCACTCAAATTTATAACGATGACAATCACACAATTACAATATGTATTGGCAGTAGCCGAACACCAGAATTTTACACTTGCCGCACAAAAGTCATTTGTAACGCAACCTACGTTGAGTATGCAAATACAAAAGCTTGAAGATGAGTTGGAAATTCAGATTTTTGATCGAAGTAAGAAACCTATTCAGCTCACAGAAATTGGGAAGAAAATTGTTGAACAAGCACGCAATATTGTCAATGAATCTGGGAGAATGCAAGATATTGTCGATCAGCAGAAAGGATTTATTGGTGGCGAATTTAAGTTAGGAATCATTCCGACCATCATGCCGACTTTGTTGCCAATGTTTTTAAAAACGTTTATTAAAAAGTATCCAAAAGTCAACTTAAAAATAGAAGAATTAACGACAGAAACTATTATTAAAAGACTCAATGACGGACATTTGGATGCCGCTATTGCTGCAACTCCGCTCGGATATGACCAAATTAAAGAACGTGTTTTATATTACGAACCCTTTGTAGGGTATACGACCGAAAATCACCGTTTGTATGACAAGAAAGAAATTGAAACTAGCGATTTAGATATTGACGATATTTTATTGTTAGAAGATGGACATTGCTTTAGAGATGGTGTTATCAATTTATGTAAAGTACCAAGAACGGCAATTGACGATCATTTTCAATTGGAAAGCGGAAGTTTTGAAACTTTAATAAAACTGTCTAATGAAGACTTAGGCATGACACTTCTGCCCTATTTACATACCTTAGACATTAAAGAATCGGAACGTAAATATTTGCGCCATTTTGCAGAGCCAAGACCAGCACGAGAAGTCAGTTTGCTATTTCACAAAAGCGAATTGAAAATGCAGATTATTGAAGCACTACGCAGTGTAATTATGGGCATTGTACGCGGTGCCATTGCGTTTCACAATGTGCAAATTATTAGTCCAATACAACAATAGAAAAGTATATATGCTAAAAAAGCCGCGACGTATCGCGGCTTTTTTTATGGTTTTAAATAGATTAAACATTGATCTAATTGTGGATTTGCTGTTACGAGAGAATTGATCCAAATTTTCAATTCTTCTATTTCGTGAGGCAGCAATCTCTGCAAAGCTTTTTGTAACTCTTTACAAAACAGTGATGGATCAAAACTAACTTTTTTGAGTATAGTTTTTGTGTAATCAAACATCGCTCTAGCCATATTCAACGAGGGTTAAGGTTAAAATTTCTAAGAGTAGTTTTCGTCTATAAGCATTTTGTTTATCCTTATAAATGTACTAAAAAAAATTAATGTTTATACTTCTTCAACAAAACTTTAACAATAAGACCTATTATTCTTTCATTACCTTACTTATTATCTTACCAGAATTTGTTAGTGTATTTAGTATGTATATTCCTGCTGCGGCTTCTGATAAATTAACTTCGTATGAATTATGAGTGATTTGCGTAATGTTACTTTTTAAAAGTCTCCCTTCCATTGTTCTTATTTCTATCGCTTTTATAGCTTCTTTGGCAGTAATATTCAAAATTCCATTTGTTGGATTTGGATAGATATTGATCATATCTCTTTCCAAATTTTCTTCTGCAATACTCAACGGATTTGCAATTAAAGTAGATGCCGTATTTGTAATGATTGGAAAATTGAAATCAAAATAAATGTTTGCTGTATTGTCAAATGTATCATTTTCTACCAATGTTGTTAGTGTCTTAATTTTAAAAACTAGGTATCCATCATTATCGGCGTCATCAAAAGGAAGGTTTATGTTCTCAAAAATGAATTCTACTTCATTGTTACTTTTGATATTGGTAACCATTTCATGACTACTCGAAACTGGTCGCAATGTAGAAATATCAAATTTAGAAGTATCTATTTCGTCTGTTACTACCACATTTACTGCGGATGCTGTTCCCGTATTCTCAAAACGAATCATATAGTGTACAAACTCGTTTATATAATCTGTGGTGACAGTTTCACCTTCCAAACAACGTATATCATTTGGATCATACGAGTTGACAACAGTTTGTTGTAACACCATTATATTATTATTAGGTGTTTCGTCTGACACTCCTGAATTTATAGTAGTTTCAAAACTTAACACATCGCCTCCATTCACTGCAGGAACTTCTGTTGGTGAATTGATATTCATCGTAAAAGCAATATTTCTTGTTTCAAATGGCACTAGGTTTGTAAAATTCCACGTACTTGTATTAATAGCCTGCGTATCTGACATAGGAGTTGCAGTTACTACATCCATCAAATCATCATCGAAGGTCAATTGGACAGTTCCTGACAGCGTTGTATTCCCTTTATTTTCATATTGAATTTGATATGAAGCATCGAAACCTGGTCGTGCAATTTCTAGTGGCATAATAGTGACTTCTACATCATTATGAGTTCCGTTTGGTGTCACACAAAAATCTTGTATGGTAGGATTGGAAGCCGTTGCAGTATCAATCATTATAGAAGCTGGTGAAACTGTATAGTATGCAGAGTTTTCTAATTGTGGCGTGATTGTATAGGTCTCGCCTTCTGACAAGTACAAAGCATAATCACCTGAAGTATCTGTAATAATTGTCTCCGTTGCTGAACCTTCAACTATCGCTAATCCAATACTCGGGTATACAATATCATTTATATCGCAGCCATTTGTATTGTTATCTAATTTTGAACTTCCTTGCAATACTACATATTCGCCTCCAGGCGTAAAAGAACAGTACGTACTTACAACTGCTGTTGCAGGAACTATTGATAAAGCCGATATAAAAGCTTGTTCTTCTTCATCTACACAAATAAATTCTAAGGTTGGATTGTTATCAAAACGAAGGTCATATATACTTGAAATAATGATTCCGTTTTTTACATTTATATATGTTAGTTGATTATTATAACAATCAATATCATTAAGTCGAGGATTTTGACTTACATCTAATTCTGTTAAGAGATTATCAGTACATTGTAAACCTATCATTTCAGGGTTTTGACTTAAATCAAGAGCTGTCAAGGAATTTGAATTACATTCTAAGCCTAAAAGATTTGGATTTCCACTTAGTTCCAATTGTGTTAATGAATTATCATTACATTCAAAATAGATAAGATTGTTATTACTAGTAACATCTATAGTTTCTAATAAATTATTATTACAAAACAATCTTTTAAGGCTTGTAGCTCCTGTTGTATTTATACTCGTTAATAGATTATCATTACAATTTACATTTTCTAAGTTTGGATTTTGAGTAAAGTCCAAACTTGTCAATTGGTTTTCAAAGCAATTAACGGTTTGTAAAATAGGATTTTGAGAAACATCTAAACTTGTAAAGCTATTTTTTTCACAGTCTAAATATTTTAAGTTGGGATTTTGAGTAAGATTTAAGCTAGTTAATGAAGTTTCGCTGCATCGTAATGATTGCAAATGAGGATTTTGGGTGACATCAATAGTTGAAATACTATTTTTATCAATACTTAGAGTTCTTAATGATGGATTTTGCGTGGGATTGATTGTTGTTATTGAATTGTCACTAGCAGTTAATAACTGTAAATTTGGATTTTGAGAAATATCTAAACTAGTTAACAAGTTATTGTTACAACGTAAATCTTCAAGATTTGGATTGGAAGTTACATCTAAGCTTGTGATTCCATTTCTAAAACAAGAAAAATTCTTTAATTGTGTGTTTTGTGTAACATCAATACTTGTAAAGTTACAGCGATATATATGTAAGTACTCTAAATTTATATTCTGCGTTACATCTAAAGTAGTTAATTGATCATTCCCTGATAAAAATAAAGATTCTAGATTGACATTTTGTGTTACATCAACAGCAGTAAGAGAGAAATTTGAGAAATCATTACTACAAGCTAGTGTCTTTAGATTGACATTTTGTGTAAGTGATAAGGTCGAAATTGGATTTGCTGAACAATATAATGCTTCAAGATTTGTAAAATATTCAATTCCTTCTAGTGACGAAATCGATCTCCCCGTAGCACTCATAAATGTTACTAATAAGGCTTCCGATTCTTGAATTTCACCATCATTATTAAGATCAATCGTACTATCATTTATTTCATCATCATCCGTATCAACAAGATTTGTTGTTAATAAATAGTTTTTAAAATTAGCATCGGGAATATTTATAATTTGTGCTTGACTCCATTGTATTATAAAAAATAGTGGTAGTAGTAGGTAACTTTTTTTCATGTGTAGGTTTTGGTTGGTAATCGTTTATTTAGGGCTTACTAAGATAAAATTCATTCGTAATAGTATAAAGATATAGCATTGGGAAATAATTTCAATATTAAATGTAAATATGTAGCTATTTATTTCATATTTGCATTTTCTTAAACTAATTTGGGACTGCTTGTTTAGCGCTCTTTGTAATTATTAAATCAATTTTGATGTAATATATAAATTTAACTAAAGTAAGCATATAAGTGTACATCGTAATTTATAAATTATGTATACTTTAGGGTATTATCCTTTGATGAAAGACATACAAAAAGCGCTCATTATCAAGTCACAAGCCGTAACTCGGTAATAAACGCTTCTTATATTTTTATAATTTTAGACTTAACTAACGATTGTCTCCATCGAATAAATCGCCAATACTTCCTAAGATGCTTCCTTCTCCTTTGCTGTTTCCACCATTTGGTAATGAAGAGATAATTCGTCCTGCCAAACGACTAAATGGTAAAGATTGAATATATACAATTCCTGGTCCCTTTAAGGTTGCAAAAAACATTCCTTCGCCACCAAATAAGGTGTTTTTAATACCGCCAACAAATTCAATATCGTAATCTACATCTTGTGTAAAACCTACAATACAACCTGTATCTACACGTAATGTTTCGCCAGGCGCCAATTCTTTTCGTGCCATGGTTCCACCAGCATGTACAAACGCCATTCCGTCTCCTTCAAGTTTTTGCATGATGAAGCCTTCACCGCCAAAAAATCCGCGGCCTAACTTTTTAGAAAATTCAATACCTACCGTTACACCTTTTGCAGCGCATAAGAAGGCGTCTTTTTGACAGATAAATTTTCCGCCATAATTTGTTAAATCTATGGGAATAATTTTTCCTGGATATGGTGATGCGAAACTTACTTTGCGGACACCAAACGCTTTTTCATTTAAAAAAGAAGTCATGAATAAGCTTTCGCCAGTTAGAATTCGTTTTCCGGCAGAGAATAATTTCCCTAAAATACTTTGTTCTTGATTGGAACCGTCGCCAAAAATGGTATTCATACTAATACCATCGTCCATCATCATAAAGCTTCCTGCTTCCGCGACTACGGCTTCTTGTGGATCCAGTTCAATTTCTACATATTGCATTTCTTCACCATAAATATGGTAATCTATTTCGTGTGCTGTCATTGTTTATTTTGTTTTTTGATTGCAATGTATAAGATGAAAAAAAATACAATTTGTTACAAGGAAATTATTTTTTCTTTCTGAGTTTTATTCCCCATTCGTATTCAAAATTGGAAACACTTTCTCCTGATGCATCAAAACCTTCCGCGTATAAGGTTAGGCTTTGCCCTTCTCCTGTTTTGACAGCTTCTTCAATAGCTGCTTTTACTTTGAGTCCATCTTTACACACAAAATGAATACGTCCTGTCGCTTTTTTGGTAAATGTTCCTTTTTGCGATCGGACTAACATTGAAATTTTTTTGCCTGAGTTTTCAATTTCTTGAATCACCAATACGCCTGTTGCCAACTCGGAAGCCATTCCTTGCGTTGCCCAATACAATGATTTAAAAGGATTTTGATTGATCCAGCGATGTTTTACAGTCACGGTTGCTTCTTCTTGGTTGATTTCTTTTAATCGTACACCTGAGAAGTAAGCCGATGGAAGTTTGAATAATAAAAATTTGTTGATTTTAGATGGAGTCAGTTTCATGAATTATATTTTATGCACGCATAGCAAATTACAAAAAAATAGTGATGCTCACAAAGAAACTTAGAGTATTGCATTTATTGCAAAGAGTTTTAAAGATTAATATTATTCTATAGTTTCAGAATTAATTATTTGTTGCCTGTTTCATATTTCGACTTATCTCTTCTCTTAAGTACACCTGTATCCTAAATTATGTTTTTGAGCTAAAACGACACGCATTACCATTTTAAATAACTAATAATCAATACCATAACTCTAATACCTTCATCTAAAATCACGATATCAAAATGTTAATATTATGTTAAATTTAAGTACTATGTTTTGCATAATACCTTTTTTTAACCATATATTTGCATAAGAAAATAATATGCAATGGAATCAACTTTAACAAATCATGACAAAAATGTAGCGACAGTTTTACATGTAGCGTCGTTTAGTAAATACTTTTTTCCTTTTGGAAATTTTATACTTCCCGTCATTTTGTGGTCGATGTATAAAAAGGATGGTGAATACATAGATCATCATGGAAAAGAAGTGATTAACTTTCAATTGAGTCTGTTTTGTTATAAAATCATAGCTACGATGTTATGCATTCCATTTTTCTTTGTATTTGGAGTTCGATCTATTAATACTTGGGATATTTTTTGGTTCAATCATATTTCATTCAATGTAGAAGAAGGAACTCGTTTTTTTGGATTCTCTGTGATTGGAATTATTTTAGGACTCGTAGCATTATTATTTTTTGCAGTAAACATTACGTATACCATTGTGGCAGCAATGAAAGCGAATGAAGGTGAACGTTATCGTTATCCATTAACGTATCGATTCATCAAATAAAATCATCACACTTCTGCTTAGCTCAGTATAACATCATCAATCATTATACTTGGATTTAGCTTAGTGTACAATCAATCATCAATCAATCATCATCAATCAAAAAACGAACAGAATCATTAAAAGACACATGAAAACATGAAGATAGAGAACACAAAAGCACAAATGCGTAAAGGCGTGTTGGAGTATTGTATTTTATCCATCTTGAGAGATCAGGATGCGTACGTGGCCGAAATACTTGGAACACTTAAAGACGCAAAAATGCTTGTCGTAGAAGGCACTATTTATCCGCTACTGACAAGATTAAAAAATGCAGGTTTATTAAGTTACCGCTGGGAAGAATCTACTTCTGGACCTCCAAGAAAATACTATGGACTTACAGAAACAGGAAGATTATTTCTTAAAGAACTCAATACTACTTGGGACAATTTACAAAAAGCTGTATCACTCGTAACACGACAAAAAAATACTAACAATGAATAAGACCATAAATATAAATTTAGCAAATATGTTTTTTCATATCGATGAAGATGCATATAACACATTGCAGCGTTATTTAAACGCCATAAAACGCTCCTTTACAGACTCGCAAGGAAGAGATGAAATTATTACTGATATTGAAGCAAGAGTTGCCGAACTTTTCTCAGAACGTCTAAAATCGGACCGACAAGTAGTTGGAATGAAAGAAGTTCAGGAAGTTATTGATATCATGGGACAACCAGAAGATTATTTGGTAGATGACGAAATCTTTGAAGACGGACCAAAAGCTGGCAATACGAACGCAACAGGAACTTCTGGAGCCACTAGAAAGTTATACAGAGACTATGACAATAAAGCAATTGCAGGTGTTTGTGCTGGATTGGCACAATACTTTGGTGTAGATTCTTTATGGATCCGTTTGTTAGCAATTATTATTGTATTTGCAGGAGTTGGATCGCCTATACTTGTGTATTTTATCTTATGGTTTATCATTCCAAAAGCTACCACTACTAGTGAAAAACTAGCAATGGCGGGAAAGCCGGCGAACATCAGCAATATTGAGCAAAAAATCAAAGAAGGATTGGATGATGTTCAAGAAACATTAAATGACATCAACTTTGAGCAAGTCGGACAAAAAGCAAAAAGTGGAACATCTTCCTTCTTTGATTCTATAGGACATATTATTGAAACTTTTTTAAAGATTTTTGGAAAGTTTTTTGGAGTTATTTTCATCATTACAGCCGCTTCTATTTTAATTAGCGTTTTAATGTCAGCACTTGGGTTTAGCTTCTTTAATTTTGAAGTTTGGGAAGGAAGAGATTTCTTCTACTACGAAGATTTAGGAGTCTTGAATGAAACTTCACCTTGGATATTAGCTCTACTCGCTTTAGTTGCTATTGGAATTCCTGCAATCGTGTTATTCATTTTGGGAATGAAGATTTTAGTGAAAAATTCAAGATCTATTGGAACTCCAGCTAAAACAATTTTAATTGTATTGTGGGTTGCTGCTTGTATCGGAATTGCCTATATCGCTTCTAGCGCAGCTTTGCATCAAAATGTAGAAGCTAGTTTAACTGAAAAAGTGCAATTGCCAATTAGTCAAAATGATACGATTAAAGTAAGAATGGTAAAGAATGAAGATTTTAATGAAAGCTTCCGTAGATACGATCATAGTTACAAAGTTGAATATGACGAAAATGGAGATGTTATTCTCTACTCTCAATCTGTAAAACTAATTGTAAGAGCTACTGAAAATGAAAATGCAAGAATCAACATTAATAGAAAAGCTAGTGGTGTATCCTTCCAAAAAGCAAAACAACGCGCACAAGGAATTAACTATAATTACCTTTTTGAAGATAATACCTTAAAGCTTAATGGTTACTTTTTATTTGATGAAGACGATAAATACAATAATCAAGAAGTAGAAGTAATTCTTTATTTACCAGAAGGTGCTATTATTTATCCAGATAAGAGTACTAAACCATTCCACTATAATTCTAGACGTTCTGGAGATATTTTACCAAATGGTTCTAAGACAGAAGGATATCATCACCAAGTTGTTGACGATGAATTACAATGTTTAGATTGTCCGCCATCGGAAACAAAAAAAAGTAAAAAGAGAACAACCAAGAAAAGTGATATTACAATCAACTCTGAAAAGGTAGATATTAATATTAAAAATAAAGACAACGATGTAAATGTAAACGTTCCAAAGGATAGCGTTTCAAACAATACAAATAACTAAAATCAATCAAAATACCTCAGCTTCACTCAGTATGAAACATATTGAGTATTGTTGAAAAATCAATCAATCAATCAATCAATCAATCAATCAAATGAGCAGTTCACAATCCATATCAATACTATCGAAACTAGTTGACACCATTAGTTTTGATAGTTGGATTGTTTGTTAGGAATTTTAAACAACAAAACATCATCAATCATCACTTCGACTCCGCGTTCAGTGTGAAAAAGACATGTCACATTGAGCGAAGTGGAAATGAAGAACAAAACATCAACAAAAAACACTAACTATTATGATCACAATAGCACGAATTATCGCCATTGCAATTTTGAGTCTACTGATGACTTCCTGCGACTTTAATTTTAGTTCAGGTATTGCTGGTAACCGTAACGTGGTTACCGAAGAAAGAGACGTAGATCAGCGCTTTACTATTATCAAAGCTTCTGAAGGATTGGACGTGTATATTACACAGTCTGAAACAGCTTCTATTGAAGTAGAAGCAGATGAAAATATTATTGGATTAATTGCTACCGATATTAATAATGGTACGCTTAGAATTCATACAGAAAAAAATATTGGACGCTGCAAAGCTAAAAAAGTACATGTAAGCGTACCCAATATTGAAAAAATTGTAGGGACAAGTGGTTCAGACGTATATGGAACGAACACTATTGTCACAGAAGATCTTGAAGTAAAAAGCAATAGTGGAGCAGATGTAAATCTTGAAGTAGAAGCAGAATATGTAACTTGCTCTAGTTCTAGCGGTGCTGATATTAAAATTTCAGGAACTGCAGATTCATTGGAAGCAAGTGCCAGTAGCGGAAGCGATATTCATGCAAAAGAATTGACTGTGAAAGACTGCAATGCTTCTGTAAGTAGCGGCGCTGATATTACCGTATATGTTACTGAGAAATTAACAGCAAATAGTTCTAGTGGCGGCGATATTAGTTATTATGGAAATCCAGAATCGGTTACAAAAAACAAATCTGTAGCTGGTGGTATTCATCAAAAAACAAATAACCATCGCTAGTATATAATATCACATCAACCAAACCCTGCCTAACCAAAAAACCGCGCTAAATTATTTAACGCGGTTTTTTATTTTTTATATTTTTATTGATCAATCTTCAAAGTAGAAAATTATCAAATTGAATTTTTACGCTTCTACAACATCTTCTACAGATGCTAAATAACGTTCTGCATCCAATGCTGCCATACAACCTGTACCTGCAGCAGTAATTGCTTGACGGTATTCTTTATCTTGAACATCTCCAGCAGCAAATACACCTGGAATGTTTGTTTTAGTTGACTTTGCTCCCGTGATTAAATATCCAGTATCATCCATGTCTAAAATTCCTTTAAACATATCTGTATTTGGTTTATGTCCAATCGCAATAAAAACTCCTGTTACAGGAATTTCGTGTTTTTCTTTCGTTTGATTGTTTACCACACGAACACCTTCTACCACCATATTACCTAATACTTCATCTAATTCTGTATTGTATAATACTTCTAAGTTTTCAGTAGCATTTACGCGGTGTTGCATTGCTTTACTAGCACGCATTTCATCTCTACGAACCAACATGGTTACTTTTTTACAAAGTTTTGCTAAGTATGTAGCTTCTTCTGCAGCAGTATCTCCACCACCAACAACAATTACATCTTGTCCTTTATAGAAAAATCCGTCACAAGTAGCACACGCAGAAACGCCACCACCTTTTAAACGTTCTTCACTTTCCAAGCCTAAATACTTGGCAGAAGCTCCAGTTGAGATGATTACCGTTTTGGCTAAAAATGGTTTCTCCTCTGCTCCATCACTTATGTATACTGTATGAACTCCTCCTACTTCCGTAGAAAAATCAACCTTTGTAGCAATTCCAAAACGCACATCAGTACCAAAGCGAGTTGCTTGGTTTTTTAAATCTTCCATCATGGCAGTTCCATCTGTACCATTTGGATATCCTGGAAAGTTATCTACTTCTGTTGTCGTGGTTAACTGTCCTCCAGGCTCCATTCCTGTGTACATTACTGGTTTCATGTCTGCTCTTGCTGCATAAATTGCGGCTGTATAACCTGCAGGTCCACTTCCTATGATTAAGCAATCTAATGCTGTATTTGTGTCTGACATATTCTTTTTTCTAAATATTAAACGCTTTTTAACAAAAGTAGTTTTTTCTGTGAATTCCTTACATAAAATTTATCAACAATATTCGTTAAGTGTTTGATATCTTTTTTCAAGCTCATAAAAAAAGCAACAATGCCTTGTAAACATTATTGCTTTGTAGTTTCTAATATGTATTTCTTCTTTATAAAACCTTTAATTGCTTATACATACAAACAATCGTAAGACTCTTTTAAAGAGGTTATCTTTCAAAGTTTAGTACATATTGGTAAATACCATCTGTAAGCGGGATTTCTGTCTGATCTATGGTTAATGTATTATCTGGATTAAGCGTCATGATTCCTATTTCAGCTTGACCAAATTGATCATTTTCTACGACTAAATATGCATTCCCATTAAATTCAAAAATTAAGTATGAATATATCCCAGAATACATTCTTCCTGAAGGTTTTGGACTAAAATCTGTAGTTTCTATGGCATTGTTTTCAACAGTTAGTGTACCATTGTCAAAAGTATAGGTTACTAAAACCTCATTATATATAGGTTTCATCTCCTACTATATCAGATCTTTTAAGGTTCCAAGATCCGCTTAATGTACTGTCATCTATTACTAAAGGAGTAACATCATCATCATTGTTACAACTCGCAGTAATAATCAACAATAATACTGGTAATATTATGTTTCTAATTTTCATTTTGGTATGGTTTTAATGTTTATAAAAGTATTAAATGAGCAATATATAAAAAAGCAATAGCCTGTAAAAAACACAGTCATCGTCGGAAGAAATAATCTTCTAAACATGAATGACTTAGGTTCGCCTTAATTTATCTAGCTGGACAATATAGTTTATAGCTAGTATAATACAATCCTCCTAAAAGCTGACCTTTATGTTCTAAACTTGAAATTGACCTCTTATTCAAGCTTAACGATTTAAGATTTTTTTCTTCATAATAATTCTAATTTTAATATTAAACATAAATATCTAAAAAGAAGTATTAAGTCACAATACAAACTACAAAAGCGCAGGTGAAAATTTCAAAAGTGAAGTACTAAATTTCAAATTTAAGAATCAAACCATTCAGAACATATGAGTCAATGGAAAATTAAAAGTTTTGAAAAGAAGTTTTGAGTGTTGGCGTAAAAAAAGCAATAACCTATAAAATACGTTATTGCTCTATTTTGTGTATTTAATTTTTGTGCTGTTTACACAATTTTATTTGCCAAACTCACTAAGAAATTTACGCCATTGTCTATATTAGAAATTGCATCTGCTTTTGAAGAGTTTGAAGCAGCTGCATCATTAATTTCTTTTAATACTTTAATTGCATTTCCATTGGTAATATTGCTTTCTTTAATGAATTGATCAACTTCTGAAATACTCATTTGCGTCAAACTTGCAATGGTAGTTTGAAACTGAGCATCTGTTTGTGCTGCAGCCTGATTTGCTAGGCTATTCCAATCTATATCACTCATATGTTTTCTATTTTAATTGTTTCCTTTAATTGCTGATTCTATGTTGAGAAGTTTGTTAAATCCATTTCCAGTTTTAACCAATAAACTGTCTAAATGCCTTTGAATTTTCCCTACATCAAAATTAGTTTTCGTTAAACTCTGAATTTGCGTCAATGTATTGGCTTCAGTTTGTTTCAACTTTACCGCAGAACTGATTAAATTTTGTAAGGTAGCGCTCGCCTGTTGATAGCTTGCAAAGTTTGTATTGAGCGAAGTAACCATTTGCTCACGTTGTGTATCGAGTAAATTATGAAGCGAATCGCGTTTTCTATTAATGACTGGCATGACACTTTTTAAGATATTTGCCAATTCTGAATTCACATCTACGCCAGCAGGTATTTTTGATTGTAAATTTTTAACGAATGACGGAATGTATTGATTATTCATGAAAGCATCTACCTTTCCTTTTCGCTCTTCAAATAATTTATTGACTAATGCTATGTTTAATTGGTGCATTGAATTGGCTTCTGCAATTACTTCTTGTGATAAAGTAGCCGTAGATGCTGGAATGGAAGCACAAGCGTTGATACTTATAACCACAAAGGCAATCGCTATACTGCGGATAAAAAATTTCATGAGTTCTTTATTTAATAGGGTTGGTTTTTAGTTTTTTATTGAAAGATGGATTTTATTTTATTGATAATTCCTTGAAGAATACTAAAAATAGCATCCGAAGAAAATCCACCAATAAGCGCTAAAACTGCATTGTTAAAAATACTTAGCTCTTGATTCACATTATAAGAAGAAACAATTTCTGAAAGAATCAATCCTGAAATAATTCCCAATATGATTAATGCGGTATAATAAATAGTTTGTTCGGGTAGTAATGTAGCATTCTTTATGCCTTCGCTAATACTTCTTAGGAGGTAAAACATCACTCCTAATCCCGAAATTGCACAAAGAAATAGGATATTTAGCAATAACGATTTTCCGCTATTACTTAAAATTCCTTTAGATAACGACAAGGTATTTACCTCATCTGACAAGGAAGTTCCAATAAACAAAATTAAGAATATAATCGCCAGAATGATTAAGTTTCTGATGATTGGCAATTTTGTTAATAAACTTTTTTTGGTGTTATCTTTTGAAACGACATCGAGATACGCAATAGATTTCGGTGTTGCTGGTGCAACATTTTTCACAAGAATATTATGTGCATTTATCAAATCGCTTATTTTATCACTTTCTATTAAAGAGTTGACATCTGTATTGATCGTTTTGCCACTATTCATTGCATACAAAAGCATGTTTTCTAGCTCTTGTTTGAATTGAATCATCGTATCATCTGACACACCTTTGGAGATTCCTTTTGGCGGTTCATTTGCCGTTTCATTTGTACTCGCAGTGGTCGTAGTACTTGATTTAGATTTAGAAGAACCTGTTGGCGTAAACGTTGGTGTTGGGTTTGAAGTAGCCATATGATTAATAATTTTGGTCAGTTCTTCAAACTTACAATTTAAAATGCGTATTTGAAAACTTATACAAATACGCATTTAAAAATCAAGGGTTTATACGTAGCTTTTTGGTTGGTGGTTGGTTTTTTGTTTCAAAGCATGTATTCTTAAACTTATAAACTCCTATGCTTTAAATTTGTTGATTTGTTGATTTGTTGATTTGTCTGTTTGTTTGCTTGTTTATGCTGAGATTGTCGAAGTATTGGTTGGTTTGTCTTTGCGAGCGTTTTGAAAAACGTGTAGCAACTTATTTCTAACAAGCAGATTACGCCATCGCAAACTTCTCGTCATGAAGTATCGAAACGCAACTTTTACATTTAAAATTTAGCATTTTACATTTATAATTTCTAAGTACTTCTCGATACAATTTTTCTTCATTTCATTTTGAAAAATCACTCGAAGTGACGTTTGGTATTATAGAAGCAGATCACTTCGTCGCAAACTTCTAGTCATGAAATATCGAAACGCAACTTTTACATTTAAAATTTAGCATTTTACATTTAACATTTCATAGTACTTCTCGATACAATTTTTCTTCATTTCATTTTGAAAAATCACTCGAAGTGACGTTTGGTATTATATTAACAGATTACTTCGTCGCAACTCCTCGTAATGACGTATCGAAACGCAACTTTTACATTTAAAATTTAGCATTTTACATTTATAATTCAACATCCAACATTTATAATTCCAAAAACTACTCAAACTTCAAATATTTAATTAAATCAACTTTGGTAGCATTAAAAGCTTTGATACCTACTACAACAAATACTAATATCAATAATATCACTGGAGCAATAATAAATGGCCACCAAGGCATCTCAATTCTGTACGCAAAGTTATCCAACCAGTTTTGCATCAAATAGTACGCAATTGGCAATAAAATAATAACCGCAATTCCCGTAATTTTTATAAAACTTTTGACAAGCTGCACGATGATTTCTTTGACAGATGCGCCCAATGTTTTCCGAATGGCAACTTCTTTTAAACGCTGCTGAATGGTCAACGTAGCTAAGGCAAATAAGCCAAGAAGTGCAATGAATATTACTACTAACGTTAGAATGAAAAATAGTGTTTGTTGCTTTTTGTAAATATCATGTGTTTTGTTAAAATATTTATCAAGGTAATAGAATGAAAACGGATAGCCAGGTTCCAATTCCGTAGTCCAAAAACGTTCAATTTCTGTCAATGCTGCTTCTTTTTTTCCTGGTTTTATTTTAAATTGTACTGTACTCATTGCACCTCGAATCCAGCTAAAACCTGTATAATACATAAAGAATGTTGGACGAATTTCTTTGTCTAATCCTTGAATATGATAATCTTTTACTACACCAACAACGGAAAACTTCTTTTCATTAATGTCTAATTCTTTGTCTAATGGATCGTTTGCAATTCCCAAACGTTTCGCAGCCGTTTCATTTAAAATAATACTGTTAATGGTATCGGAAGCAAAATCCTTAGAAAAATAGCGTCCTTTGGCAATTTTTGTATTGATCATTTCTAAATGTCCAAAATCGAGCGGAATGAATTTTATATCTACCACAACATCTTTGTACATGACATCTAGAGAAATATCATTGTCATCGCCAGGCACTAAAAACGTAGAAGAAATATCTTCTATATTCGGGTTGTTTTGAAATACATTTTGAATCAAGTTGTATTGCTTGCTTCTACTCATTTGTGTATCATTAAACTCTACCACCAAGATTTCTTCTCCTGAAAATCCTAAATCTTTTGAGCTCATATAATCTACTTGCGCGTACACAACCAATCCACCAATAAAGAAGAATCCTGAAATTACAAATTGCAATCCTAGCATTACATTTCGCATCAAAATCATACCGCCACTTCTTGAGAAGTTTCCTTTTAGTACACGTACGGTTTTAAAGTTAGATACATACAATGCCGTAATGAATCCGATCACAAAAGCAATTCCAACAGCTAATAAAATTACTTTGACAATAATAGCGGCACTTCGTAAAGTCAAGTCCTTATTAATAAATACATTAAATACAGGTAAAATTAATTCTACAATAATCAACGCCAAGAAAGCAGCAATAAGTCCTTGCACTACGATTTCTGAAACAAACTGCAAATGCAAGCCAAATTTAGAAACACCCAAGGTTTTCTTAACACCTACTTCTTTTGCTCGCTGACTTGCAGAAGCTATGGATAAATTAATAAAGTTGATACTTGAAATGATAATCACTAAAATTGACAAACTCAACATAATCAAGAGTAACGAATAGTTTCCTTTTCCTTCCAACATACCATCATCTCCTTGCCCGTGCAAACGCAAATCAACTAACTTTTCTAACAACGGATACGAACCTTGCATAGACACATATTCATCGACAGTAATTCCTTGTTCTTCAGCTTCTTTTTTATAATATCGATCTACATAAATATCAAAAATTTTCTTTTCAACCGAAGCCAAATCCGTTCCAACTGGAATTTTATAAAAAGTATATACTCCGTATCCGCCCCAATTATCGTTTGTACTCACAGGTTTGTGCATCATTGCATTGGGCAAATACACCGAAGGTTTTTCTAATTTATATACACCTGTAACAATACATTCCGTTTTTCCATATTTAATGGTTTTCCCAATAGATTCCTTATCTCCAAACAATTTTTTTTCAAGATCTGTAGAAAGTACAATTGCTGTTTTGGTCGCCAAAATAGTTTTTGGATCACCTTTGACAATCGTATGCGGGAAAAATTCGAAAAAGTTTGCATTCGCTTGTCCAATTTTCATTTCATAGACCGATTGATCTTTGTAAGTCAATATTTGACTGTTGTAGGCAGAGTGCACCGAACAATAATCGGTTACTTCTGGCACCAATTCTTTGATTGTTCTTCCTTCTGGATTAGTTGCGCCATCATATATTTGTCCATCGCCCCATTTGTGCGCTACTTTGTATATCGTATCTTTTCCTTCATTCCATTGATCGTAACTTTTTTCATTATTATAATATAATAACACAATAATGAGTCCTACCAATCCTAGCGTTAAACCACTAATGTTAATTGTGGTATTGAGCCAGTTTTTTTTGCTATTTCGAAAAAATAATTTTAGCCAAGTCTTTACCATGTTATTCGAATTTTAAGTATTTGATTAAATCTATTTTTGTGGCATTCATCGCCTTTACACCTACTACGGTAAATACAAGGAGTACTAATATGATTGGCGTCATAATGTATGGCCAAATAGGCATATTGATACGATATACAAAGTTCTCTAGCCAGTTTTGCATAAAATAGTACGCAATAGGAATTAGAATAACAGAAGCGATCACTGTAATTTTCAAAAAGCTTTTTATGAGTTGAAAAATGATTTCTTTGACCGATGCGCCAAGCGTTTTACGGATGGCAACTTCTTTTAAACGTTGTTGAATGGTTAAGGTTGCCAACGCAAACAATCCGAGTAATGAAATGATAATTACGATGCTTGTTAATATAAAGAATAAGGTTTGTTGTTTTTCATACTTTTTATAAGTTCTGGCAAATCGCTTATCGACAAATACAGGATTAAAAGGGTAGCCTTGTTCTATATTCTCATTCCAATACTCTTCAATAAAGTCTAAGGTTTCTTCTACATTATCTGGTTTTATTTTGAATTGAATTGTCCAGAAATTTTGTTTCATCCAATCAAAACTATTCCAATGCATAAACACTGTTGGTGGAATTTTGCCATCTAATCCTGTAATATGATAATCCTTAACCACGCCAACTACTTCTAAATTTTTACCGTCATTATTGTCTCCCTGAAAACCTGCGCTCAGTTTTTTTCCAATAGGATCATCGTAAATATGTAAAGCTTTGGCTAAGGTTTCATTTATTAGTACATTTTTTGTTGTATCGGATGCAATTTCCTCTTTCAATTCTCGCCCTTTTACAAGCTTAATATTCATGACATCTAAGTAATTATAATCTATTGCATTGGCGTTAGTTTGTACCGAAATGTCTTTATAATTAAAGTTTGTTGAGTTAGAACTTCCGCCTCCTATAATAAAAGAGTTGCTTGTTATGGTTTCAATATTAGGATGCTTTACCAATTCATTTTTTGCTAGTAAATAGTTTTTGTAACGATCTTTATATTTATTCATAGAAACCATTACAACTTGATCGCCTTTAAAACCAAGATCTTTTTCTATCATATATTCAACTTGCTTGTTGATAATGATTGATCCCGTAAGGAAAAAACCTGAAATCAAAAATTGAATTCCCAGCATAATATTTCTTGCTAGCACACCTTTTTTGCTTCTTGAAATATTCCCTTTTAAAACTTCTACCGATTTGAATTTTGATAGATATAACGCAGGAATAATTCCGATAAGTAATGAAATCACTATAGCTAACAATGCTACTTTTATCAATAAATCGATCTCTAAAATGGAGATTTCTTTATCCATAAATTCATTAAAATACGGCAAAAGAAGTTCCACAAATAATAAAGAAAGTAGAAAGGCTATAAAGCTTTGCAAAACTATTTCTAAAGCATATTGTCTAACTAAAGTTGCTTTAGATAAGCCAAATGTTTTCTTTACGCCTACTTCTTTGGCTCTTTGCGTTGCAGAAGCTATGGATAGATTTATAAAGTTTACACAAGAAATTATAATTAATAAAACAGACAGCGATAACATAATAAGTATCAACTGATAATTTCCGCTGCCTTCTGGTCCAGCATCATCCGAAATTGTTTTTAATCGAATATCCTCTATGGCTTCAAAAACAGGAGTTGTTCCATATTTCTCCATAAATTTTTCTGGAGTAATTCCATCTCTTTTCGAAGAAGGCAATACTTCATTTTTATACCAAACTGCCAAGGCTTTTTCCTCTAAATCTGCCAAATTTGGTTTTTCAACTGTTTTTACAAATAATGTTTTTGAAAAATTTCCCCAACGCACATCTAAGGGTTGCTTTTTATATTGAATTACCATTTCGGGCATGAAATAATGCTTTCCTTCAATCTTATAAACCGCAGTAACAGTATATATACTACCTGATACATCGATTGATTTTCCTATCGCAGATTCCTTCCCAAAAAAGATCTTTGCTTGCTTCTCAGAAAGTGCTGCATTATTTCGTGTTTGCTTGAATGTCTCTGCATTCCCTTCTACGATTTTAAAAGAAAAGAATTCAAAGAAATTAGGTTCTCCCTGTAGTATGTCTCTAGTATATAATTCTTTGTCACCGACTTTAACTAAGCTATTCTCATACCAACTATTACTTAAATAATAGTCTTTAATCTCTGGAATATCTTCTTTGTATTTTGGTCCTTCTACATTGGTACTCGTTGCCCAAACATCTCCGTCAGACATTTTATGAATTACTCTAAATATTTCGTTTTTATCGGGATTCGTTTTATTGTAACTCAATTCGTCATTAAAATACAATAACACAATAAGTAAGCCTGCAAAACCAAGTGTTAACCCTAAGATATTGACTACTACATTGAGCCAATTCTTTTTGCTGTTTCTAAAAAATATTTTGATCCAAGTTCGTAACATAATTTTGTTTTTGATTGATGAATGATTGATATATGTTACTCAACTAACACGTCTATATCACGTGTATTTGTTTTTTCTGAAATGATTTCTCCATCTTTCATCATCACAATTCTGCTAGAAAATTGCGCATCGTATGAAGAGTGTGTTACCATGATGATAGTCGCGCCTGAAGCATGCAATTCTGCTAATAATTCCATTACTTCATTACCATTTTTACTGTCTAAATTTCCTGTCGGCTCATCGGCTAAGATTAATTTTGGATTGGCAACCAACGCTCTTGCTACGGCTACACGTTGCTGTTGTCCTCCAGATAATTGTAATGGAAAATGTTTGGCTCTGTGTGCAATTCCGATGCGTTCTAAAATTTCATTGACACGTTTTTTGCGATCGCTTGAAGGTACTTTGTTGTAAATCAATGGTAATTCAATGTTTTCATATACTGAAAGTTCATCGATGAGATTGAAATTTTGAAATACAAATCCAATATTCGCTTTGCGTAATAAGGCGCGTTGTTTTTCGGAATATTTTGAAACTTCTTCATCTGCAAACTGATAGCTTCCTGAAGTTGGCGCATCTAACAATCCGATGATGTTTAATAAGGTAGATTTTCCACATCCTGAAGTTCCCATGATCGAAACAAATTCTCCTTCTTTCACGGTTAAATTTAATTTATGAATGGCCGTGGTTTCTACTTCTTCTGTTCTGTAAACTTTCGTTAAATCTGATAATGTAATCATTGTTCGTTTATTTGTTTGTTCGTTTTTTGTTGATTTGTTGATTTGTTGATTTGTTGATTTGTTGATTTGTTGATTTGTTGATTTGTTGTGTGTTAAAAAGTATCTTTTTTCATTTAAAATTTAGCATTCAACATTTACAATTTTGATTATTTTTCAAAGCGTCTCTTCGAGTGATTTTCACTAGAAAATTGTATCGAGAAGTACTTAAATAACTGTTTGGTACTTTAAACTAATTTTTATAAAAATAATGTGACAAGCTTTTCTATTAAAATATATACAAATACAAGCATGATTAATTTAAATTTAATTCTTCCATATCTTTATAATCATCATAACTCGAAGTAATGACACGATCGCCTTCTTTTAAACCTTCTAAAACTTCGTAATAAAAAGGATTCTCACGTCCGATGCGTACAGAGCGTTTTACGGCTTTATTGTCTGAATTTAATACAAAAACCCATTTCCCATTGGTGCTTTGGTAAAATAATCCTTTTGGAAGTAATAATGCTTTGCTATTGTTTGATAAAAACATTTTACTTTTTAAAGACATTCCTCGACGAATTCCTTTTGAAATTGAATCTGTTTCAAACTGCAATTCTACTTGAAAACCTCCTTTCACAATCTCAGGATAAATTTTTGAAATACGAATTGGCATTTTTTGATCGTCCACAGTCACGGTTCCACGTATGCCTTCTTTAAGTTTTGAAATATAGTATTCATCAACTTTTGCGGTTAATTTATAACCATCCAAAACATCAATTTTCCCAACATTATCACCTTGATTGTAGTTTTGTCCCAACGTCGGATTGAATGACGATAACAAACCATCTTTAGGCGCTTTTACAATAAAGTTTTCTTTGTTTTTACGCAATAACTCCAAACTTTCTTCCATCTTTCTTACCGAAGCATTGATACGCGACAATTGTACATTACGATCATTTTTTTCGTTAGAAACTTTCGTTTTAATCACTTCGTTACGCTCTTTTTGAAATTTGTATTCTTGCTCTGATGTTTGATACTTATTGCGTGCAATGATTTCTTTTTTGTACAATCGTTGATCAATTGCATACTGACGTTCTGCATTTTTATAAGCATTGTCAATACTCAATAACTGTTCGTCCAAATTCAATTGTTGATTTTTGATAGTGACACGAATATTTCTCAAATTATTAATCTGTTCTACAATGGCAGTTTCTTGTGTCAAATAATTCAATTCTGCATTCGGATTGTACACACGTAATAACGGCGTTCCTTTTGTCACCGTTTGTCCGCTTTCTACAAATACTTCCGAAACCGATCCGCCTTGAATTACATTGATCAATACCGAAGTTTTTGGTTCTACAGTACTATTAAATAATAACACATCTTCAAAGTCACCTTTTGTTACTTCCTTAATAGAAATGGTTTCTTTGTCTAAGTTCACTTGCTTTTTACGTGTGGCGCTCATAAAAATAATAGCGGCTAACACAATCGTTGGAATTCCCCAAAACAGCATACGTTTCGTTTTTTTATTTTTTGGTTGAATTTGCTTGTCCATCGTTTTTTTATTTGTTTGATAGATAGAGTGCCATTCTTGTGCCATGAAAAAAAAAACATGTAAAAAACTAAAAATCAGATATTTAAAAAATAAAGCGTTTTTGCAAGTGTTCATTTTCGAACATTTTTTTGTTCATTATCAAACATCTCACTAACTATGTAGTATGAGAAAAAAGGAAGCTTCCATATTAATTGTTGATGATGATGACGATATTTTATTTTCTGCGCGTATTAGCTTGAAGAAATATTTTACGGAAATCATTACCACAAACAATCCTAAGAAGATTAACAATTATATTACGTCACAAACGTTTGATGTGGTTTTGTTAGATATGAATTACCGCATTGGTTTTGAAGATGGGAAAGAAGGATTGTATTGGCTGCAACAAGTCAAGGAAATAAGTCCAGAAACAACCGTAATTCTCATGACTGCTTTTGGAAGCGTGAATCTAGCTGTAGAAGCGATTAAGCAAGGTGCAACCGATTTTATTCTGAAACCTTGGAATACCGAAAAACTGTATAGTATTGTCAATGCAGGTGTGGAATTAGCGCGATCGAAACGAAAAACAACACAATTAGAAACAGTTCAGAAACAACTGGACAAAGATTTTCATCAACAGACAGAACATATCATTGGAAAATCCGCTGCGATGAAAAAAGCGATCAATTTGGTCCAAAAAGTAGCGCCAACAGATGCAAATGTGTTGATTTTAGGTGAAAACGGAACTGGAAAATATGTGTTTGCCAAAGAAATTCACTTGCAATCCGAACGTAAAAATCATCCGTTTATACATGTTGATTTAGGTGCTTTGAATGAAAATTTATTTGAAAGTGAATTGTTCGGATATGCCAAAGGTGCTTTTACCGATGCACAAAAAGATACTTTGGGACGCTTTGAATTGGCCGCTGGCGGAACTATTTTTTTAGATGAAATTGGAAATCTTCCTTTACACCTTCAATCCAAATTATTAACGGTAATTCAAAATAGAAAAGTCACTCGTTTGGGAGAAGGAAACGAGCGTACAATTGATGTACGTATTATTTGTGCAACCAATGCGCCGATTCATGAAATGGTAAACGAACAAACCTTCCGACAAGATTTACTGTTCAGAATCAATACCATCGAACTGCAATTACCGCCATTGAGAGAACGTAACGAAGACATTGAAGTATTGGCACATCATTTCTTAAAAAAGTTGAATCAACGCTATCGAAAACAACTTTCTTCAATCTCAAATAGTGCCCTAATAGCACTGAAGAATTACAATTGGCCAGGAAATATTCGTGAACTCGAACACATCATAGAACGCGCCGTAATCATTACAGAAAATACCAGTATTGAAGCAGAAGATTTGCATTTTTCTTCTCGCAAAGTAGCGACAAATACGCCTGTAACACTTAATTTAGAGGAAACGGAAAAAATACTGATTCAACAAGCCATGGATAAACATCATGGAAATATTTCAAAAGCTGCAAAAGATTTAGGATTGACGCGTGCTGCTTTGTACCGACGACTTGAAAAACACCAACTCTAAATGGGGAAAAAAATCTACATACAACTCTGCATTCGCATATTGCTGATTGCTTTGAATGCCATGCTGATCTATTATTTCTTTCAATATGGATACATCATTAATGGATTAGGCTTTACGCTATTGCTGATGTTTCAAATGTTTTTATGTTTTGACTATTTAGATAAGCTATTTTTAGATATTGAAAAAACGGTAGATTGTTTGTTGAACGATGACTTTTCTAATAAAATTTCCACTGAAAAGCAACAAAATAGTTTACATGCAAAAACAGCAAAACTCCAAGAAAAATACCGCACACAAAGCAAACTGTTCACTTCCGAACAGGTGATTTTTACAAATATTATTGAGAGTTTAACGATTGGCGTGTTAATTCTCCGGAAGGATACAAACCAACAAATAGAAGTATTTCAGTTGAACAAAGCTTTTGTCGATTTCTTTCAAATTCCGAAATTTTACAATTGGAAACTTCTAAAAGAAAAAATTACGCCTTTGGTTGCTATTATTGATGCGCAGCCTTGGAAACGTGTAAAACATACCATTTCGTTAAGTGTAAATGATCAAGTAGAATCGTTTTTCCTAAAAACTTCGGTTACGCATACTAGCGAATTTGATTATTTGATGGTAACTATGGAAACCATTCAACAACTAATTGATAAAAAAGAAAAAGAATCTTGGTATAAACTCATGACCGTGATGTCGCATGAAATCATCAATACGATTACGCCAATAAGCAGTTTGGCAGAAAATTTAGATTCACTATTACAAGACGAACCTGATGAAGATACGTTGGAAGAATTATCGCAAGGATTGAAAATTATTAAAAAGCGTTCTTCTCACTTAAATAATTTTGTGAATACGTATCGTCAGTTATCAGAATTGCCTTTGCCCGATAAAAAGGACATTAACTTTACAGAAACTGTACAGCAAACGCTCGATTTATTTGCCCAAGAGTTTAAAGAAAAAAATATTCAACTTGACTTTCATCATAAAGAAAATATTCAGCTTTTGGCGGATAAACAGCAACTAGAACAAGTTGTTATCAATTTAATTTCTAACTGTTTGTATGCGTTGAAAGAAGCCGAAAATCCAACAATAACTGTGACCATCAATGCCGATAACAATCGTGTGCATTTAACCGTTTCGGATAACGGAATTGGAATTTCTAAAAAGATTAAGAATAATATTTTCATTCCGTATTTTACTACTCGAAAAGAAGGTTCTGGAATTGGATTAACCTTAACCAAAAGTATTGTAGAAATGCATGATGGCACAATTTTCTTTAAGTCTGAAAACGGTTTGACTACGTTTACTTTGAGTTTTTCAATCTAAAGAAGAATGGCTACTCAAATTTGCCCAAACTGTAACAAAGATTCATTCACTTGGATGTTAGATAATGAAAAATCTGAACTCACTATTTGGAACTGCTCAATATGTTTTTATGAAGCTTTTGAGAATGAAAATGATGAGCAAATTTGTACTAATTGCGAAAAGGAAACTAAAACAAAGTTAAAAGATGCTATTCATGAATATTGGTGGTGCTCCAATTGTAATTTAAAAAGCTAACTAAACCAATCAAATACCATAAAGTAATTTTGTTTTTAATACTGTTTCTGCAGTATTCAACATAAGGAAATAACGCAATTGCCAAGCCTGTGTTTTGATAGCTTGCTTACTTGTTGGTTTGTCCCAAGATGGATAGACTCTAATTCCACGTTTTCCATCTTTCAATTCGGTAGCTACGATTTGTTTTTGAATCAATATTGATTTTGGAAATACAAATTGTCCAAATTGTTGCTCTTTTTGAACATTAATTACAATAAAATCAAACGTATCAGTTTCATGAAAAGGCGCCGTGATACCTTCGACATTTCGTTTCCAAACAGTAACAAATTGACCAATTTTTTTAGGTGTGATTTTTGCCGTTCTAGAAATTATATGATATGTTTCAAGTTGAAACGAACAGGCTTCATAGGCTGTGCTTTCTTCTTCTGAACAAAAGTTTGAGAAATGAAAATTACAAGAGTCATATAGACTTTCTTTAATTTTCGCAATACAATAGGGAAATTTTTCTGAGGTTATTTTCATAAAAAATTAGTCGATCACCGAATCATATTTACGAAACTGATTGCGCGCTTCGCCACGTAATTCCAAATCGTTTTCAATTTTAGATTTCGAAGGCCTTTGTAAAATCAAATACAGAATCAACACGCCAGAAATTGCTATAAATGTTGCATTCTTTGAAACCATATACATCACAATACCAAACATAGCTGGACTTTCAATCAAAGCAAATTTTACAATACTTGCCGTTTGATATTGAGTCAACATCTTTTTCAAACCTTCCATATTCTTTGCGTTTTGCACCATTTTTTGAAACATTATGCGACTCATAGTCAGCGTACTAATCACAATCACAGGAAAAATAAGCAAGAACATATCTGTTGTATCAAAAGAAAATTTTGCAGTTCCTATATCATCATAAGAAAAAATACCCGCAAGAATCACTAAACCAGCAACTAAGACAAAATGTATGATTGTCAAAGTTTTTACAAATGAATTTGGTGTCATATCGTGTTGTTTTTTAGCACAATTCAAAAGTAACAAAAAAAATCGCTCTTTTATTTGGAATGATCATTCTGTTATTTATATATTTGTATCGGAATGATCGTTCCAAAATAGTTATCAAACATAAAAACCAAAAAATCATGAATACATTACAAGGAAAAACTGCAGTAGTTACCGGTGGAAATAGTGGAATTGGCTATGCTTCTGCATCTAAATTAAAAGCACAAGGAGCCAATGTCATCATTACAGGAAGATCGGAAGAACGTGTGGCAAAAGCTGCTCAAGAATTAGGCGTTCGCGGAATTGTAGCAGATGTTACATCCTTAGATGCGATCGATAATTTAGTAAATGAAGTCAAAGAATCGCATGGAAATGTGGATGTTTTATTTGTAAACGCAGGAATTTTTACGCCAGCGCCCGTGGGTCAAATTACCGAAGAAGTATACGATTCGCAGTTTAACATCAATTTTAAAGGCGCCGTGTTTACTACAGAAAAGTTTTTACCAATTTTGAATGATGGCGCTTCTATTATCAACTTATCTTCTATTAATGCGTATACAGGAATGCCAAATACGGCGATTTATGCTGCTACCAAAGCTGCTTTGAATTCGTATACTCGAACTGCTGCTACGGAGTTAGCTCCAAGAAAAATTCGTGTAAATGCGGTGAATCCTGGACCTGTAGAAACACCAATTTTTGGAAAAACTGGCATGCCAACAGAGCAACTTAATGGTCTTGCACAAGCGATGCAAGAACGCATTCCATTAAAACGATTTGGACAACCAGAAGATGTAGCCAATTTAGTAGCCTTTTTAGCCTCTGATGAAGCTTCTTTTATTACAGGAAGTGAATATAATGTAGATGGTGGAATGAATGTAAATCCTTTATTGAGTTAATACATATGATTATTAATCTGTATTTTTGTAGCGATGGTTTTTACTATCGCTACAATTTTTAGTTTATGCCAAGAGTAAAAAAATTTAATGAAGAAGAAACGCTGAACAAAGCCATGTGCTTGTTTTGGCGAAATGGTTTCCACGCAACTTCCATGCAAGATTTGGTGACTTATTTAGGTATCAATCGGGCAAGTATTTATGATACATATGGTGGAAAAAAAGAACTCTTTGAAAAGGCTTTTACACATTACCGAACTTCAAACAGAAAGCAGTTACAAGCATTTTTAGAAAGTCAAGAAAATGTAAAAGAAGGATTTCGCTCATTGTTTGAACGTGAAATTTCAGAAGCTGCCTGCGATGCTGATCATAAAGGTTGTTTTGTAGTGAATGTTACTACCGAATTGGTTCCAAATGATGAAGAAATGCTCAAAGTCATCCAAGAGAATAAAACATTCATGACAACTACTTTTGAAGACTTTCTAAAAAAAGGAGTCGATTCAGGAGAGATTTCTTCTACTAAAAACATCAAAAATATTGCTTCACTCCTACACACTTTTTTAAACGGTTTAAAAGTTGTCTCCAAAACAGATGCTAATGAAGAACGTTTAGTGGCATCTGTTGATACGATATTGACTTTGCTAGATTAAATTATCGAAGTCTATATTTATACTTACAAATTGGCATTGAAAAGATTAAAACTTCCCACGTAACTTTGACTTTGAACAAGATTATTGTAGTTTTAGCCATACACAAAATCTATAGTAAAAGGTAGGTTCAATGCTCATCAAAACCATAAGAGTTTCTTATATATATGTTGTGCATTAGCAAGAAAAATAAGCAACTATGAATCAAGAAACGATACTCATTCCAACCTTAAGCACATACGTTGAAGATCAATGGGAAATGACAAAAGGAATTACAGCTCCTAAATTTTCTGCGGTTTACGATGCCTTACCAAATCAGGAGTTTAAAGCATTAATTTTGTTAGGCAAGTATGAAATTAAAGGCGGGAAAATCAACTTAAAAATCAATTGTTCGCTCGAAAATAGCAATACTGGAAAGGTTTTACCAAACGCTACTGAAAAAGTATTATTAGGTGATTTAGAAGAAAAAATCGGGTTTATTCTTTTTCCTGAACTACTTCCATTTAAGTTTACAGAAGAAGATGAAGAAGGTGTTTATAATCTTATCCTTTCTGTAGATGATACCAATTCGGATGAAGAAAAAATAATCGTTACACAAGAACTTACGTTTCGTAAAAGCCTGCCAAACTTATTACAAAAACCAACATTAGAATTAGAAGAATGGCGCCAGAAGTATTATTTAGATCCAAAACCGACAGAATTAATTTCATATTATTGTAAAGGTTTAGAAGAAAATAATACGCTTAATAATGATGCTAGTATTCTATTTTATGTAGAAGCCTTGAACAATTCGTTATTTCTTGTTGATGAAATTATTTCACTTATAAAAGCAGATAAATTTTCCAGATTGCAACGAAACGGATTGATTATTTTATTTGCGCGTTCCAAGTATGAAAAAGTAGACAGTTTAGGATTTTCTGAAGAAGAGTTAAAAATTCTCTACGAATTTAGAGACGAATTCTACAATCCATTAGAAAAAGAAATTGATCATCCTTCAGATTTAGATATGTTATGGAGTTTATTTTTTGCTAATGGAAAATATGAGAATCTAGAAAAAATTATTTCAACATTGTATTTTAAAAAGGATATTAGTGAAGAAGATGCGAAAAATTTACCTGAAGCAGCACTGATAAAATATGCTGTTGGAAGAGCGGCAGCATGGTCTTTAGAGACAATTGGAAGGTTTCATCCAATGGTGCAAGTGTATATAATTTACACCTTAAACCAACCTAATATTTCAGCGTATATACAAGGAGAATTGGAAGCGGTTTTGAGTAACATACAGGAAGAATAGCATAGACAAACTCACAAATCAAGAACACTGAATTGCTTCTGTGGATACAGATTAATTTCCTAAAAAAGGATACCAAAGTAACATTTGACATATAATTGCTGTGATCCACGCAATCCAAATGATGGTTTTCTTAACGTTAAAGATATATTTCACTTTTCTTTTAAACAATACATACAAACCGAAAGTAACGAAACTTACATAGAATAGATGTATCATAATTCTGGTATCAGACATCATAAATGCATCCACTATTTCATCAAATTGGTAGTATGGCTGAGAAGCATAATAAAAGACTGTAAGAATCAATCCTAATGCACTTGAAATAATAATAAATGCTGATAAAAACCAGCCAAACCTGGTCCGTTTCCAAAACAAAATAGGACCTAGTATTGTTGAAATAATGTATATCAAATACAAAATCAACAAATAACTTTTTCCAAATTCAACAGATAAAATAGAACTAAGAAATAAGTGAATTAATGCGTAACCTTCTATAAAAATGTAGATTAACAAAACTGCTACGTACAATCCCAATCCTGATAAAAGCCAACTCAGAATACGAATTTGTCGTTCATGAGATTCAAGTCCTTTTAAAAAAGGATTTATCGGATCAAAAAAAGCTTTCTTTTTAGCTTCGCTAGCTTCTTTTTTTTCTTGAAGATTTTTTTGTCTTTCCGCTGCCTCTTCCCTATTTTGAGTGATCAATTCGTTTAATTCATCTTCTGGAATTCCTCGATTCAACAGTTCTAATTTTGCAGTTTCTATTGCAATTGGTTGGTAACTTGAAGCACTAGTGATGATCCCTAACAATTCTTCGTCAGATAATTTCCTGTAACGTTCTGTAAATTCTGTCATGTACAATTATAGGTTTACCAATTACTTTTCTTTGCGCGCTGTTTTTCGTGTTCTGCTTGTAAAAACTTAAGAATCGTTTCTACTTGCTTGTCTACATTTTTGATGCGCAATACACTAAAAATCAAAGTGCGTTTTCTTCCATCAGTAAGTTTATCAAAAATGGTTTTTCCGTCAGGATCTTGCGCTAAAAACACTTCCAAAACTTCAGGAATATCAACGCCAAGCGGATTTGGATCAATTTCTAATTTGTATGAAATAGTTTCGCCAGCTTCTTTCCCAATTTGTTTGATGTATTTTTTGGCAAGCATGATATAAAAATCTCCGTTTCCTAGATGATTCAATCCACATTGCAGCCTAACGGTATCATCAATGGTACAAATCAATCGTGTCGCACGTTTTTTTTCATACTGATTCACAATATCAGCTGAAACTACTAAATGATAATAACTACCACTCTTTTGCAACGGTTGTGTTCCTTCGAGAATCATTTATTATTTTTCTTTGCGATACGTTAAGGTACTTCCGCGATTCAAATAACTTAACACCATGCTTTCGTCTGAATATTCTAATAATCCGTAAATCATTTCTTCTCCAGCATCATTTTTTAAGTTCAAATATTCAACACCATCTTTTTCGGTCAACGTATACTTATAGATACTATTGGGATTCGTTTCTGTGCCTTTATAAAACATCGTAAAAGTTCCGTCTTTAATTTCTACACCCGAATTAGGATCGTCTGTACTAATCCAACGTCCATTACTTAAACCAACCGTTTCCGTTTCACTTTCTAAAAGACTTGCGCTTGTTTCACGTAGTGTTTTTTCAAATTCAGAAATCATATTTTGCTCCGATTTCCATTGCTCAGTAACATCTATATTTTTAACCGTAGACATATCAATTTCATAAGATTTTGATGTTTTCTCTTTTGCTAATACACGTATTAACTTTCCATCATGAATATAATAACGTTTCTCTTTGGAAGTAAACGGACCATGCATACCAGCTTCACTTCGTTCTTGTTCAAATACAAAAAATAAGATATTATTATGCAAATAAAAAGTTCGTTCGATAGAACCATGCTCTCCATAATTACCTTCTTTAACTTTCTGGGGAACTCCAGACTTAAAATAAGCTTCCTTTTTAAGAACGCCGCCTCCAACATTTTCTTCGATCTCTTTTTTATCAAATGAAGAAAGTTGGTTTTCTATTGTTGAAAAGTTCGTTTTAATCAGCTTAATTTTATCATCCAATGATAGTATCTTTTCAGGAGTATCAACAGTTTCTTTTTCTTTGGTTTGAGAAGTCGTTGTATCTGCTTTCTTTTCTTCCGCTCCACAAGCAAAAAAAGTTGCTATTACAAAAACGTAGAGTAATAATCGTGAATTCATGTGCAGTTTTAGTTCGTTAGTGTTTCTCACAAATATAACTGAATCTGTGTATAATTGCTAAAAGGTGGTTTTTGGAAATAAAAAGATTACTCCATGATCTTGAATAGACATCATAGAAATCCCGTTAACGCGACACATTGAGCGAAGTCGAAATGTTGAGCAAGCACTACTTTTATAAATTCTAGGATTACTCCATGATCCTGAGTGTGGGAATGTTGCAAATTTTAAAGTCTTAACTCGCCATGCGAGTTGAGTCCTTTTTTTGTATGTATATATTTTTGAGCGAGCTTGTATTTTAGGATGTTTAGGATTACTCCGTGATCCTGAGTGTGGGAACGTTGCAAATTTTAAAGTCTTAACTCGCCATGCGAGTTGAGTCCTTTTTTTGTATGTATATATTTTTGAGCAAGCTCAACATATATACATACAAAAAAAGTCCTGCCAAAGGCAAGACTTTTTATTTGTCGGGGTGGCAGGATTCGAACCTGCGACCTCCGCGTCCCAAACGCGGCGCGATAACCGGGCTACGCTACACCCCGAAAAGGTTATCCAAAATTGGATTGCAAATATAGGGTTTTTCTTGAAACGGAAAAGCAAAAATAATTTATTTTTCAAAAAATAATTCTCATGAATAATTTACTTAATTTTGTCCCACAATAAAAAAGATAAAATATATGCTCATCATCGGTATTGGAGGCGGAACAGGAAGTGGAAAAACAACAGTTGTAAACGAAATTATTAAACAACTTCCCGAAAATGAAGTTGGAGTCATCTCACAAGATTCGTATTATAATGATACTTCACATTTAAATTACGAACAACGTACAAAAATCAATTTCGATCATCCACGATCTATTGATTTTGATTTATTATGTGAACATTTAAAAGAATTGAAAAAAGGAAACGAAATAGATCAACCTGTGTATTCCTTTGTAAAACACAATCGTACAGGCGATACCATTCATACGTTACCAAGAAAGGTAATGATTGTGGAAGGAATTTTAATTTTAACGAATTCTGAACTTCGTAAAATGTGCGACATCAAAATATTTGTGCATGCCGATTCAGACGAACGTTTGATTCGAAGAATAAAGCGCGATATTACCCAACGTGGACGCGATATTGACGAAGTATTGGCTCGATATCAAAACACATTAAAACCAATGCACGAGCAATTTATTGAACCTACCAAAGAGTTTGCAGATATCATTATTCCAAATAATCGATACAACACCGTAGCTGTAGATATTGTTCGAACAATTATAAGTGAGCGATTAGCCTAATATTTAGTACATTTACAGGTATCAACGTAGCGCATCACGCATTTGAATATGAAATTAGAAAAGTTCAAAAATATATACATCATTGTTTCCGCCATATTTATTACATGGATGCTATTTTTAGATGCAAATTCATGGTTTTCTTCACACAGAGAACTCGATAAACAAATTGAACTTCTAGAGAAACAAAAAGCAAACTTACAACGCGCTATCAAAAAAGATCGAAATGAAATCAAGGAATTCTCTACTATGGAAAAACTTGAAAAATTCGCTCGCGAACGCTATTTCATGAAGAAAGAAAATGAAGAAATCTATATCATAGAATATGAAGATAGCCTAAAAACATCAACCAATGAGTAAGTCACTATTTCAAGAATTTGATGCTGTTTCGGCAGCACAATGGAAACAAAAAATACAAGTCGATCTAAAAGGTGCCGATTACAATCAAACCCTAGTCACGGCTACACATGAAGGCATCAATATTACACCTTTTTATCACAGTGAAAATTTTGGTATTGCACAACCTATTGCGACAAAAACAACCGAATGGAAAGTGACACAATATATTGTTGTGACAGATGCTAGCGAAGCAAATGCAAACATTAAAGATGTACTCACTAGAGGCGCAGAAAGTATTGTGTTATCCATTACCAATGAAAGTATTTCTATCACGGAAATACTAGCCGATATTAATGTAAAAACCATTCCTTTTCATATTGAAATGGACTTTTTATCAGTTTCGTATTGTTCGGATATTCACGCTTTCGCGAAAGCAAATACTGCAAGTATCACGATTGGTGTTGATTTGATAGGAAATTTAGCTTCCACAGGAAATTGGTTTGACAATCTTACGAAAGATCATGAAGCATTAGCACAAATCTTAAAGTTTGATGGTTTCAAGAGTGTTCTTACGGTGCGTTTGGATATTTACCAAAACGCGGGTGCTACTATGGTGCAGCAACTTGCCTACGCAATGGCACATGTCAATGAATATTTGAACCACTATGGCGAACAGATTACAAATACAATTACATTTAAGGTAGCAGTTGGTACACACTATTTCTTTGAAATTGCCAAACTAAGAGCTTTGCGTCATTTGTGGAGTGTTTTAGCGAAAGAATATAATGTACAATCAGAATGTACAATCATTGCTTCACCTTCAAAACGTAACAAAACCTTGTATGATTACAATGTAAATATGTTGCGAACTACGACGGAATCTATGAGCGCCGTATTAGGTGGTGCCGATTTTGTGTACAATCTTCCATATGATGCTTTGTATCATCATGCCAATGAATTTGGTGATCGGATTTCAAGAAATCAGCTTCGTATTTTAAAAGATGAAAGCTATTTTGATAAAACTGACAATCCTACAGAAGGTTCTTATTATATTGAAAGCATCACGCAGCAACTAGCAGAAAAAGCCTTGACGTTGTTTAAAGATATTGAAGCCAATGGCGGATTCTTAAAGCAATTAAAAGCAGAAACTATTTATCGTAAAATCAAAGAAAGTGCCGCCAAAGAACAAGCACTATTTGACGAAGGAAAAGAAGTATTACTAGGAACTAATAAATATCCAAATCCTGAAGATCGTATGAAACACGATTTGGAAATAGAACCTTTTTCAAAAAATGAAGTCCGAAAAGTATTAGTCATTCCAATTGGTTTAAGACGTTTGGCTACCAAATTAGAAAAAGAAAGACTGAAGCATGAATAGAGCTATCTACATACTTTTACTTAGCTTTTTCTTTATTCAATGCGATGTAAATGAAAAGGATAAGGATAAAGCAGTTCCGTTTAATGATGTAGACGGGAAATACATACATTTAGAAACTGAAAACATTTATCTTTTTGTTCCTAAAAAAGTAAAACTATTTTCTATTAGTCAATACAAGGAATTTATTGATAGTATTGAAGATCCTAGAGTTCGAAAAATAGAACGTGATCGTTATTTAAACATGAAATACGGTATTGAAAACACCTATGTCATGCGAAGTGAAGACCTAGAACTTGATGTGACCTATATGTCAATTCCATATATTAGAATTGATCAATCTGTTTCGCAAACGTTACTTCAACTACTCAATAGACAACACAAAAAAAACGGGAAAGTATTTGGTTTAGAAAGTTCTTTTAGCCGTGCAGGAATCATAAAAAAAGGACATGACCGAATTTTTAGAGCTATCTTTTTGTACAAAGGAATCGAAGTATTAACTGGCGAAGACGCACAAATTTACACGTATTTTTATGTGATCAACCGAAATGGAAAAACATTTGTACTGAGCTTCAATTCGAAAAAAGTGTATGACTTTGATTCATACGTTCAAAAAATCAAATTATAAAATGAGCAGAAAAAATCTTCAACATATTACACTCGATAACGCTACGAAAACGTTTGAAAAATCAGAAACAACTGCTTCATTCAAAACAGCAGAAGATATTGATGTACAAACATCGTATAACAAAGAAGATCTGGACAATGTAGCACATCTTGATTTTGTAGCTGGAATTGCGCCAAATCTTCGTGGTCCATATTCTACCATGTATGTTCGTAGACCATGGACGATTCGTCAGTACGCAGGATTTTCAACGGCAGAAGAAAGTAATGCTTTTTACAGAAGAAACTTAGCTGCTGGACAAAAAGGATTGTCGGTTGCGTTCGATTTAGCAACACATCGCGGTTATGATAGCGATCATGAACGTGTAGTAGGCGATGTTGGAAAAGCTGGAGTTGCCATCGATTCTGTGGAAGACATGAAGATTCTTTTTGATCAAATTCCATTGGATAAAATGTCCGTTTCCATGACCATGAACGGTGCTGTATTACCAATTATGGCATTTTATATTGTAGCGGCAGAAGAACAAGGTGTAGAACCTGCACAATTGGCTGGAACCATTCAGAATGATATTCTAAAAGAATTCATGGTGCGTAATACATACATTTATCCACCAACACCATCAATGAAAATTATTTCTGATATTTTTGAATATACATCGGCAAACATGCCAAAATTCAACAGTATCAGTATTTCTGGATATCATATGCAGGAAGCTGGCGCAACCTGCGATATTGAGCTCGCATATACTTTAGCAGATGGTTTAGAATATATTCGTAAAGGATTGGCGGCAGGAATGGATATTGACACCTTTGCTCCTCGCCTTTCGTTTTTCTGGGCAATAGGAATGAATCATTTTATGGAAATTGCAAAGATGCGTGCAGCACGTATGTTGTGGGCAAAATTGGTCAAACAATTCAATCCGAAGAATCCAAAATCATTGTCTTTACGTACACACTGTCAAACCAGTGGTTGGAGTTTAACGGAGCAAGATCCTTTTAATAATGTAGCAAGAACTTGCATTGAAGCGGCGGCGGCAGCTTTTGGTGGCACACAAAGTTTGCATACCAATGCCTTAGATGAAGCCATTGCATTGCCAACTGACTTTTCTGCTAGAATTGCCCGTAACACACAAATATATTTACAAGAAGAAACCAAAATTACCAAGACGGTTGATCCTTGGGCAGGAAGTTATTATGTGGAAAAATTGACACATGAAATTGCTCACAAAGCCATGCAACTCATTGAAGAAGTTGAAGAACTTGGTGGAATGACCAAAGCTATTGAAGCTGGAATTCCAAAAATGCGTATTGAAGAAGCTGCGGCACGTAAACAAGCACGTATCGATTCTGGCCAGGATGTCATTGTTGGTGTGAATAAATATAGACTTGAAAAGGAAGATCCTTTACACATATTAGAAGTAGACAATCAAACGGTTCGAAATGCACAATTGGCGCGTTTGGATACATTGAAGAAAAACCGAAATGCTTCCGAAGTTACCGAAGTGCTCAACAAACTAACTGCTGCGGCAACTTCTGGTGATGAAAATTTACTAGCTTTAGCTGTTGATGCGGCGCGTAAACGGGCAACTTTAGGAGAAATATCAGATGCGATGGAAACCGTTTTCGGAAGGTATAAAGCACAAATTAAATCATTTTCAGGCGTGTATAGTAAAGAAATAAAAGACGATAGCTCGTTCCAAAAAGCGAAAGAAATGGCTGCTCAGTTTGCAGAAATGGAAGGTCGCCAACCGCGAATCATGATTGCAAAGATGGGACAAGACGGACACGATCGTGGTGCCAAAGTGGTGGCTACAGGATATGCGGACGTTGGTTTTGATGTTGACATCGGACCATTATTCCAAACACCTGCAGAAGCTGCCAAACAAGCCATGGAAAATGATGTACATATTCTAGGTGTTTCGTCTTTAGCTGCTGGACATAAAACCTTAGTTCCGCAAGTAATTGCTGAATTAAAAAAGTATGGTCGTGAAGATATTATGGTGATTGTTGGTGGTGTAATTCCGCATCAAGATTATGAATTCTTATTCGAAGCCGGCGCTGTAGCTGTATTTGGCCCTGGAACCAAAATTAGTGAAGCAGCCATTCAGTTGTTAGAGATTTTGATTGATGAATAATTCAAATAAAAAAACCGTCTAAAAAGGCTTAAAAACATGTCATTCTGAACTTGATTCAGAATCTCATCATATTGAATTTCAATGATAATGGTAAACCGAATCAAGTTCGGTTTGACGAAGTTTTGATTTTTTAAACAGTCTCTTTTTGATTCCAATTTTTGGATTCAGTTCACGGATATTTTTTATTTTGAATTAGAATACGCCTACTGCTACTGCATCGCTATTACTAATATCTGTTTTAGTACATTTCCCTCCATTTGCACAAGGAGAACAATATGGTAATCCAAGATTATCATTATCATATTTTACAGCACAGCCTTCAGGTTCATGAGAACATTCAGAAGTTGTACAGGTTATTTTACGTGCAGCTACGATTGCATGCGAAGCTCCCGATGCCAATTTTGAAGGTGATTTTATGATTTTTGCATAAAATGAGGTACGATATGTTTCCCCTTCAAACAGTAAATTGTAATCCTTTCCAATAGTTGCAATATACACACTAGTATACTTTTCGTTGATATCTGCATATTTTTTCATGTTTCCACTGAGTGTATTCAATGCTTTTTTTGTATCAAAAGTTAAATACGGCATTCCATCTTTTATGTACCCAATTTCTACCCAATCAGCATCTATTGTAGGCAACTTAAATTTTGCTGTATTTTCATCATCTGAATTTGTTGCTGTTTGATCACTGGTACAACCAGTTAGCAAAAAGGCAAACGCAAGAACAATCACTGGTAAGTTTTTTATTATTTTTTTCATGGTTTTTTGGTTATTTTCTATCCTTTAGATAGAACGAGGTTGGCATCCAACTCACTACGCAGTTACAGAATATAATTAAAGCTCGGAATGTATTTTTTAGTTTTACTTGGTGTTTAAAATTCAATTCACCATTTTTCATAATTGTGAGGTGTCAACACACGTTTCAAATGACATTTATAACGATTTACGTGCGATACAGGAAGAGAGTTTTCTATTTTAAACACAATCAAATCTCGGGAATCTTAAAATCTGATTACTTCTAAAAGTACAAAAAAATACACTAATAATCAAATACTTACGAATGAGTTTACATTCAAAAACTTAAACTAAACCAATTTTTATATTTTGAAAATGTTGCTTTTAGTGAAGATATTAAGACGATTTCTGCATTAAAATTTCAGATCAGAAATATGAAGTTTATATTTTGAAACTACTTGTAAACTATAGAACATTTTCATTATTTCCCATACCAATCTATTTCAAATTCTTTTAGTAAAATATCCATTGGTTTTGTTACGTGCCTGTTCTTAAATAATTCCGTTTCATGTCTGCTTTGTTTTCCTCCACCAACACGTATTAATACATCAATATAACGTACAAAATCTTGCGACTCATCACCAAATCGATTTCCGCTAATGATTTTCTTTTTTACAGGATAAACGCCACTTCGAACTCTCAAGGCTTGTTTTGCTGAAAATCCAACCGTAACAAAACCAAATTCATCTGCCAATTCATACGCTATTTTAGGAATACCAGAATTTGTATAACCACTCACAATTTCAATGATGTCGTCTGAGTGTTTCTCTTTGAGTTTTTGAAATTCAGTATACAATATGTCACGAGCAGCTTTTTTATCAAATTGATTTCTGCTAAATCCTACAACACCATATTTTACGATTGACTTCACTTTTTCAGGAATACATTCTTTATTTAGCGTTAAAATTACACAAATATTTTTTCAGCACCAATTTCATGTTAAAAATTTTATCTTTTTCCATGAGAAACTCCTGTTTATCTGTTTGTTTTTATACTTTCGTTCGACTGATTCTTATATACTAAAACCGATCTCATGAAAAAAATACTTTTGATTACCGTTTTTATGTTAAGTTTCAGTGGACTTTCTGCCCAAAATATGGACAATACCAAACTTGGAGCATTGTTAACGAAAAACTCAGATACCATTCAAGGACAAGAAGGAAATTGGCGTTTTGCTATTAATGATCGACTTTTTATTTGTTTGACAGACGAAAAAAACAATCGCATGCGTATTATTTCTCCGATCACAGAAGTTTCTACCGTTGATGAAACCATCTTGAAAAATTGCTTAACCGCAAACTTTCATACTGCCTTAGACGTGAAGTATGCCATTTCTGATGATATTCTTTGGTCTGTGTTCATTCATCCATTAAAAGAACTTTCAGACGCACAAGTTATTGATGCCGTCTCGCAAGTTTATAATGCCAATTACACATTCGGAACGATTTACTCAAGTACCAATTTATCGTTTCCGGGCGCACTTGGACAAGAAAAAGATAAACCAAAAGAACAAAAACTTAAAAAACGAAAAATATAATTCATGAGCTGGATACACATTATTCCATTTGATAAAGCTACTGGAAAACTCAAATCGATTTACAACAAAATTAAAGGTCCAAACAATCAAATTGATAATGTTTTGGGCATTCATAGTTTGCGTCCGCATACACTCACAGGACATGTAAGTTTGTATAAAAATACGCTGCATCATGCAAGCAATACATTTCCTAATTGGTTTTTAGAATTATTAGGTACGTATACAAGTTTTATTAATAAATGTGACTATTGCTACGAACATCATTTTGCAGGAATGAAACGTTTTTTAAACGACGACGTCAAAGCTGCATCCATCAAAGAACATATTGAAAACGATTCTTTAGCCAGTATTTTATCTGAAAAAGAAATGATTTTAGTGAATTATGCCCATAAATTGACCTTCGCTGCCGCAGATTTAACACGTGCAGATATTGATGAAATTCGTAGTTTCGGTTATGATGATGGTGAAATTTTAGAAGTCAATCAAGTTGTAGCTTATTTTAATTACGCCAACCGTACAGTTTTAGGTTTGGGGGTAAATACGGCTGGCGAAATTTTAGGTTTATCACCTAGTAATAAAGATGACGAATCTTCTTGGGAACATCATTAGACACCAAATTTTGTTGATAGATTTAGTTTACTTTCTCTCAATTTTAAAGAAAAGTTGATAGTATTTAGGGACGAGTAAAAGGATTAGAAACACAATATCCAGAACCGTTTGAATGGCTGGTATTAGGTATGGATTCATTCCTTCTTCAACAATAGAAGGCGGTCCAACGATGGTTGTCGTTGTAAAATTTCCGATATGATCTACAATAGAAATTGCCATATACACTACAGTAGCAACCCAAGTAAACAAACCGCGCCATTTTATAAGTCCAACAATAAGAGGCACTGCAAAAACTGCCGCAAATATATCCAAATAAGCAGGATACATCCATGCTTTTGATTCAACATCCTCATTGATATCATTAATTAATACAAGAGCAATGAACCTAGATATTTGTAGTAGAATCCAAATAATTAATCCGATAAAAAATACTTTTTCATCACGTTTGAACTCTTTAAATTTAGTGGCCATATTTTTATATAAAATCAAATATTTATAATGATATTAATTTAGCGTAATGCTAAAAGCTGCCCCTGGACTTACATCAAAACCTTCTCCTATTTCTACTACAATTACCGTTTCAGAATCGATTCGTAAGTTGACAGCGTTTGTACTGCTTGAAAAACCTGAAATGTTGTGTGGTTGTGAAAACGTAAAATAGTATCGATCAAATTTACCTGCTGGAAAAACACCAAATACATCTGCAATATTTGACCAAAATGGATCGTCAATTGCCGCGATAAGTGCATATTCTATAGTATTACTTGTAAAGTTTATATTGTACAATCCGCTTATATCGCCTGCAGGAGTTCCATTTTGAGCTAATGCCGTTGCAAATTCTGTGGTATCATTTGAAAGTGTTGCAAATTCGTCATACGCATCATCAGCTTGTCCAAATAAACTTGGGTAGGTATTTTCGTTTTCACCTGGATCTTGTAATGTATTCCTCAACGTAATATTCACACCTTCGCTTAATGGTGGTAATTGTGTAGTATTATCATCATCACTATCACAAGATAATAATGTGAGACTACTTATAATGGCAAGGAATGTTATTTTGATATTTTTCATGTTTCTTATATTTCTTATGTTTTTATTCGTAGGTTTATTTATCATGATACACTTTAGAAACCTCATAACTATCTTCAAACCAATTCCATAGTATTACTTTCCCATCTTTAACTTTTACTCGTAAAGCGTATGTAAATTCTTTTGTTTCTTTATTTGAATTGGTTAATAAACCTATCATTTGTCCAAAATAAGCTGCCGTATCTCCATTAGCGATTGCATCTGTTGGTTGCCATTTTTTGGTGATGAAGTTTTTGCCAAAAACAGGAAAAAAATCTTCCAATATTGCTTTCTTTCCATTCCAAGGTCCAATCCATGGTAAACTAGAATCTCCAGCATTTTGCCACACCATATCTTCATGCATTAAATTCTTCATTGCTTCCATATCGCCTTTTCCCATTGCGCCCATAAATGCATTTGCGATTTTTAGTGTTTCTTCTCCTTGTAATTCCATATCGCTTTTTGTTATAGGTGAAACTGTTTTTTCTGTTTTAGCACTTTCAGTAGCTTTGCTTGTTTCAATACATCCAATAAAAGTGCATAAAAACACAACGGCTAGTACGCCAAAAACGGCATTTCTCTTTATCGTATTCATTTCGTAAAAAATTAGTTGTTAGTGATTATTGTAGTTGTTTCATGGCTGTTCCCCAGTCTTCCAAATGATATACTTCCACATCTTTTCCATCTATTATCGTATGGATGTCAATAGTCATAATGCTGAATGATTTTGTTCCATCAGTTGGTAATCCCATAAAATCGCCGTTAGGAGTTCCTGTTACTAGACTTCTTACAGTGTATCTGTTGCCTTCATTAAGGATTTCTTGAGGCATCCATTTCAGGTCTGGAATTAGTTTCCAAAAGAAGCCTAATTGTCCAATAAGTTCTTCTTTAGATTTGTTTTGTACGGAACCTTTAGAGACAAAGTTATCTGCCAAAATATCGCTTAATACAACAGCTGGAGTTGTCTCAGTGTTTACCGTAAGTGCTTTTTCATAAAATGCATTTATTACTTCTTTGTTTGTCATGTTTATATCTTTAATTGATTAACACCACAAATGTAAAATCGCAAAATATTTTGCTCATGGTAAGAAATAATCTAAATACTGTAAAAAAGGGAAAATATAATTATGCAGATATTCTCTAAGGCATTTACCTCTTTGTATTTATCATACAAATTTCACTGTAAATAATACAAAAAAGAATCAAAAAGCGAGTTTCCAATTCATTTTAACCACTAAACACACAGGCAAAAACTGTAAAAAAAGGAATTCACGTGTGCTTTTCCCTAAACTGATTCGGAGAAAGCGACGTATTTTTTTTGAAATACTTAAAGAAGTTGGTTGGATCGTCAAATCCTGCTTCATAGGCAATTTCGCCAATAGATAATTCAGTATTCACCAGAAGACGTTTGATTTGGGTAATAACAATATCGTCAATTAAAGATTTTGCCGATTTTTCAATCGTAGCTTTTACAATATTATTCAATGTTTTTGGTGTAATTGACATTTGTTCTGCATAGTGCAATGCTGTTCTGCTTTCAAACCATTGCGCTTCAATTAAACTTTGAAACTTTAGAAATTGATTCAAATATTTTGTGTTAGTATACACTTTTTTATCTTTTACTTTTTCACGATATATTTTTGATAATAAGATATGTAACAAGCTTCTTTTTACACTAGAAGTATACAAGTCTTTTTCAACGTTCATCTCGTTATTTAACTGCTCTAAAATAATTTCTATCTCTAAAAAAGTAGAAGCATTTACTTCAATTTTTGGAGATTCAATTAGTTCATTAAATAATTGAAGTGCTTTGAGTCCTTCATTTTTACCAATATGTTTTATGATGAAATCATCGGTAAAAGCCAGTAAAGTTCCATCGGCTCCGCTATCTGTAAATTTGTGTATTACACCTTTTCTTAAAGAAAAAATTGTTCCTTTTTTATAGGAATACGTTTTGTAATTTATCGTGTGTGTTCCTTCTCCTGCTGTAATGACAAACAACACATAAAAAGAGAGTTTATGATTTTCCGTTGGTTTATGATCTTTGGGTGATTTCTTAAAAATTTCACGAAGAGGAACTATATCAAAAAAAGATTTTGGGTTGGATGAATTTTGATACGCTATGGTTGGTGTCTTTTTAATAATGCTCTTGTATTATGATGTTACAGTTACTAGCAAGAAATATTTAGATAAATATAGTACAAAATAAAGAAGTGCAATTTTCTTTTTTACATACTACGAACACTTTAACAAAAGGTACTACAAAAAAATACTACATATTGCAGTATTTACAACCTTCACATTATCAGTAATTTACAAATCAACAACCTACATACCATATCAAACTGGTATACGAAACGTTTTGCTGCGCAGCATTTCGAAGGTGTTAGCTGAAAAACCTTGTACGAACAGAGTAAGCACATGTAAATCAAAACTTAATTATGAAAAAATTAGAAAGTTTAAAAAACGGAAAATTCAAAGCAAAAGAATTAAAAAATGCAGGAAGTATTGTAGGAGCAACTGATTTATCAGATGGCGCTTCTTCGTCATTTAGAACAAGTAGAACATTTTTAACAAACTGTCCGCCACATCCAGCAATGTTAGATCATCACAGTGATATTAAATTTGATCATAGTCATGGTCCAATTGACGATGTAAACAATTCTACCTTATAATATAAGGAACTAGAAGAGGTTGTCTGAAAAGGTAAAATTTCGTTGAACTGAACGCGATTCAGTTTCTCATCACAATTAATAAATCGGTCTAATGAGATGTTGGATCAAGTTCAGAAAGACGCTATCAAAACCACTTAGACAACTTCTTTTATACCTTTTTCTAGATATGATTTTAATTAAATCAAATGCAGACGATTATTCCACTACGCAAGTTGTAAAATGGTTGAAACAGTATAACGCAGATGTTTTACGATTGAATGATACGACGTTTTTAAAAGACTTAAAGCTTCATAATAACAACGTTTCGTTTTCATATAATGATGCTACAATTGCACTTTCTGAAGTTTCAAAATATTGGTATCGACGTGGAAGATGGGATACGTTTCAAAGAAAAAATCTGCACCAAATAACCGACAAAACGTTTCATAGGTATCTTAATTATTTTAATAAAGAAGCTGAACGCGATGTAGTACATACGATTGAAACTTTACTTGCAGAAAAATCACTAAATCGACATGAAACCTCAGCAAATATTAATAAACTAGCGGTTTTAGCAAGTTGTAAAACGCTAAAAATTATTACACCTGACACCTTAGTTACGAATTCAAAAACGGTTTTAAAAGATTTTGTTGTACAACATGGAGAAGTCATCACCAAAGCTGTCAATAATCTAGACCCGAATATAAAAGGAGATGTTTTTGCAGATGTAATGACCAAAAAAATTACGTTGGAAACCTTGGCAAAATTGCCAGAACGATTTAATGTAAGCTTGTTTCAGAATTTGGTGGCAAAGAAGTTTGAAATTCGGACATTCTTTTTCATTGACACTTTTTATTCGATGGCCATTTTTTCACAGAATGACGATCAAACGAAAGTTGATTTTAGAAATTACAATATGAAAGCGCCCAATAGATGCGTTCCGTATCAATTGCCAACTTTATTGGAAACTAAACTGAGGAAATTACTAGAAATCTATGAACTGAATTCCGCTTCGTTAGATATTATTTACACTACCGAAGACGAATATAGTTTTCTAGAAATCAACCCGATAGGACAATACGATATGACTTCTAAACCTTGTAATTACTTTTTAGATGAAGTGATTGCCAATTATTTATCATCATGAAAGACGCACAAATTATTGAAGCCTTACAACGGCAAATGCAGGAAACTCCTGAGTTATTTGAAGCGGTGTTTTTTCTATCAGAACTCAAAGGTCGTGGCAATCTTTTGGAACACGCAGGACAAATTAAAGTGATTTCGTTGCCTACGTACCAAACCGATTATCATCCTGTAGACACCAAATATTATAAACCCATTTCAAGATGTTTTCACTAGAACTCAAACAAAGTGATCAATATTTGCTTCTTTTTGCAGCGTGTTTGATCACGAAAGGACATAACAGAGCATTGCTTACCGACAGTCAACGCGGAAAATTTGATTTGATTCCGAATGACATGTTGGACTTTATTGAAAATGCAAAACGCTATTCCATCAAAACTTTATTTAAAATTTATGGTGAGGAAAATAGTGAGATTGTAGAAAGTTATGTGTCCTATATTTTGGAGAATGAGTATGGTTTTTTGGCCGATGAAAAGATTCGTCATAATTTCCCTGAGATTAAAATTGATTGGAAAAGTCCGTCCACAATTACCAACAGTATTATTGACATCAAAGATTTTGAACACACGAAAACCTATTACGAACGCATCATTTCTCAATTAAACGCCTTGCAATGTGAAGCTTTACAAATTCGTTCGTACACTTCATTACACATAGAACAATTACAGTATTTGGCAACCTGCGTTCAGGAAACTTCGATTGAATATCTAGAAATTTATGTAAAAGATCATGACGAATTACCTTTAGACAAACTGATCCGATTGTTACAAGAACATACCAAAATATCAAACCTTATTGTACATTCTGCTAGTAAAAATGATGAATATGACGTTATCAAAAAACTATCTTCCATTTATCACACTACGCAAGAATTGACAGATGAAACCTGTTGCGGTTTGGTGGAAAAGCAATATTTCAATGCTGTAAAAGATCATTATATGGAAGCGCATTTTTACAACAGTTGCTTGAATAGAAAAATATCCGTGGACGCGAATGGAATATTGAAAAATTGTCCTTCGATGCAAACTTCCTATGGAAATGCGTTAGATACAAATTTGGTAGACATCATTAGTAATGAAGACTTTACATCTGCATGGAATTTAAAAAAGGATTTTGTATTGACTTGCCAAGAGTGTGAATTTCGCTATATCTGTACTGATTGTCGCGCCTATGTGGAAGATCCTGAAAATCGATATTCAAAACCTTTGAAATGTGGATACGATCCGCATACGAATGAATGGTCTTCTTGGGAAGAAAATCCTTTGAAACAAAAAGCTATAGAACACTACGAATTAAAAAATATAAAACGAATACTCTCATAAAAAGAGCATTCGTTTTCGTTTTACTTTTGAGTATGTATTAATTGATTTCTTGTAAATCGATCAACATATTTTCCCAGTTTTTCTGGTTGTCATGGTCAAACTGTGCACCATTTTCATCTGCGATTGTAAATCGTTTAATCGCTGGAGTTTTGCTAGTTGCTTGGAATAATTGATACGCTTCTTCTTGTAAAGCTGCTGCAATAGGCAAATCGATAGAAGCATACACAGCACGTTTACAAGCTTCAATAGATTCCGCCGGGAATTTTGAAATACGTTCAGCCAATGCATCTACATACGGTCCTATTTCATCTGCATCCAATGCTTTGTTGATGGTACCAAACTTTTCAGCTTCATCCGCATCCCAATCACGTGCTCCTAAAATAATTTCTAAGGCTTTTCCAAGTCCAGCTTGTCTTGCCATACGAGAAGCGCCTCCACCACAAGGTAAGATTCCCATACCAACTTCCATTTGCATGAATTTAGCTTTTCCTCTAGCTGCAAAACGCATGTCTAACGCCAATGCCATTTCGTGTCCACCACCACGTGCAAATCCTTCTATTTTAGCAATTGTTGCCTGTGGTACGTTGCTCAATCTTTCGAGTACTGATTGTAAATCTAGCAACTTCACTTCGTTTCTTGGAACTGCTTCTGTAGACATATCTCTTAAAAGATTCGTATCGTAATGACAAACCCAATACCCAGGATTTGACGATTGAAAAACAACTACTTTTACGCTTCTATCGCGTTCTAAACGTAAACAAAGACTGCTTAAATCTGCTAGCATTTCTTGTCCTTGAACGTTTACAGGTCCAAAATTGATTGTTACGGTTAAAACTGCTCCTTTTTGTTCAGCTTTAAATGTTTGAAAATTCTTGTAATCCATTATATCTATATTTAAAAATTAATTGTTTATTGCTGCAAATGTGTGTTGTTTGATTTTACCTTTTTCAATGATATAGGTATCTGTTGCCAGCAATATGTTGAGATGTTTATTTTTTCCACGCCAAACGAAATACACAACATTGTCATGTGTTTCTTGTTTGATGGTTACAAACTCAAAACCTTCAAAATTGGGAAGAAACTCCTTGTAAAAATTAAAGATTTCAGTGCGTCCTTTATACGTATAATCGGGAGTCACAAATAAAGCGTCGTCTGCATAATCTTCTATGACTTGAGACGGATCAAGTGTATCAACCGCTTTCATATGACTCTCAAAGACTTCTTGTGGTTCTTTCATTATAAATTTGTTTTGGTAAAAAAATTATAATGCAAATGTACCTTAGGTCTTAAGGTTGTGTTTTGTAAGAAGAAAAGAGGTTTTAGTAAAAAACGAGGATTGTATATCTACTCCGTTTTTAAGCTTATTTTGTAGTTTCCTGCCGTCATTCCTTTGTAGCTTTGAAAAGTTTTATCTAAATGACTGCTGTCTGTAAATCCGAGTTCTTGCGCAATTTCCGTAACGGTTAAGTCCGTATACTTAAGTCGAGTTTCAGCCAATTTAATTTTATACGTAAGAATATATTTTTTTAAACTTATGTCCATTTCTCGCTTAAAAAATTCACTCACATAATTTTCAGAAAGATGAAACTGATGTGCAATTTCTTTTTTGGATAGCTTTTTGGAATCGTGAATATGATAGTGGATATAGTTGATAATATCCTGAATTTTAGAATCCGTTATTTTTAAAGATACAAAACTTACATTTCTGGAAATGATGTGTAATATAGAATGTAACGTAGATTTTAGTATGGCTTCATTTTTAAGATGATCGTCGTTATATTCATTACAAAGCACTGTAAACAAGGAATAAATACTACTTTCATCTGTTTTTGATTGTAATGTAATATGTGATGTTCGATTGGCACTGTGCAAGATGGTTTCTATCTTTTTGAACCATTCTTTCCGTTGTGTGTGATTTTCATCAAATGAAGAATTATTAAAAAAGCTATACAGAAATTTTATTGTAGAAACCGAAGTTGGTTGTTCAATTTCAAAGTTGTACTTATCATTCGGGATTAAGATAAATATTTGATTGTCATTATATCGTACCTTATGTTCATTAATCACCAAAGTTCCAGCGCCTTTTTCAATAAACAAGATCTCAAAAAAACGTATAGGCATATACTTACAAAAAGCTAGAAACATGGTTTCTTCAAACTTTTCGATCACTATATTTTCAAAAATGGTTCTTGGCATTTTTAAGTATGCTAATTGATGTTATCCTTTATAACCAAAGCTTTTTTCTGGAATTTTTCCAACAACACCTTCAAAGAATTTATAGATATAAGCGAAGTCCGCTTTCATATCATCTGTTGGATAAAAGAGCTTGTCAATTTTCACTTCTTTCTTTCCAAAGTCAAAAGCAACTAAGGTAATTGGCACTTTGGCTTCTTTGGCAATATAATAAAAACCTGTACGAAGTTCATTGACAAATTTACGAGTTCCTTCTGGCGCCAAGGTCAATCGGAATTCTTCTTTTCCTTTAAAAACAGCAGCAATGGCTTGTACTTTGTTTTGTCCTGGTGTTCTATCAATTGGTGCGCCGCCTGTCCAACGAAAATACCATCCAAACGGAAAACGGAACAATTCCTTTTTTCCAACATAATTAATTTTTGTTTTGGTGATACTACGAATCATGAGTCCGATGAAGAAATCATGCCAACTTGTATGCGGAACAACGGCAACAATACACTTCTTCACTTCTTCAGAAAAAGAACCTTTAATCTTCCAACCCATGAGTTTGAAATAAATGAATTTGTAGATAGCTCGCATCATCTGGGGAATTTTTAAATTTAATTTAGCTTTTAATAGGAGTGTAAAGTTAATGAAGTTTCAAGGATTGAACTATTTAATTGCCACTTATTCTATCTATTAGATTAAATACCTGTTTACTCATTTAAACGACCTATTGCCGCATTGTAGCTTTTATATAAGCTTAAAGAAATTTATTTTTAACGAAAATCAATACTCATGAAATTATTAAAATTTTCCGTTTTTTGTTTCTTATTTCATATAACAAACCTACATGCACAACATTCGGTAAATGTATCTAATATTGATGTTTTAGGTTTTGATAGTGAACTCTATGTATCCATGTATCAAAAAGTTGGAGAAAATGCATATACCTATTCTGAATTGTATATTGATGACGATGACGACGGATTTTATAAAATAGCTATTGACAAAGAAGATAAACATCAATATACGCTAGAAGATATTAAGAAAGAACATGAAAAAATTCTATTTGTGGCTGATATTGCTCCAACTCCTTTTAGTTCTTGGCAACAACAGGATTGGTTGCTACAATATGAAGAAAGTACTGCTGATGAGCCGCATCTTGTAAAATTTAAAGACCACGGATTTTCTACATTTGAAGAATTAGAAATTACAGATACGGCTGCTACCAACAATTCAAATCCTTCTCAATGGGAAATTATGGATGGATATTGGCTTTTAAATATTATTGTTGATTTTGGAGATGGAAAACAAATCGTTCTTTTGACTGAAGATGATAATATTTATTTTGCCTGTATTCCGTTAAAAGATGGTATGAAGGTTTTATCAGATGAAGCAGAAGTTTTGGATGTAATTCCTGTATCAAAAGATACATATTTTGTTGATTTTTATAACTCTATGAAAGGCTTTGAGATTAGCAATATCTATGCGATTGAAAAAAATGCTTCTCAAAAATATAGTGTGTATGATTATTTAAAGAAAGATTTGCTAAACGCCAGTTATGACACCATTCTATACAACGAATATTATCTCATTGGGAAAACAACTACTTCCTATACACTTTACAATACATTGTTAGAAAAACTTAAGACTCCATTGATAAAAAAAGCGCATCTAAAAGATAATTACCTTGAAGTACTGGCTGAAAATGACGCTTATTATTATGATAATTTAGGCAATGTTTTTAGAGAAATGCCCGAAAGTCTTCCTATGGTTTTGTGCGGAACCGTAAATTCTATACAATACGAACTGATCAGAGATGAACATTCCAAGTCGCAACACGGCATAAAAATTACAGAAGGCGGCATGGCAAGTACTTTTGATGAAATAAAAGAATTCATCTTTACAGACATCAACAAGCGACATGAAATCAGTTTTCTGGATAATTCTTCCAAGCAATATTGGGATGAAAATGATCAGTTTACGGGAGCTGTTTCTGGGTTTCCAAACTATATAAAAGTTCAAAAAGGAAAAAAGTATGGAATCCGCTCGTATTCGTATACAATGCAGGATGATATGTTTACAGCAGATACCATCAACAATCCTAATTCGTATAAGAAACAAATTATTCACAAAATCCCTGATTTAATTACGACGGTAGAAGAATTGCCTATAAAGTATGACGCTATTACAATTAGCAAACACGGCTTGATTCTTTTCTACAAAGACAACAAAGTGGGCATTTTTCCAAAACAGAAAAAACCAACGTATGAACTGCTTGAAAAAGTCACAAAATCATTCTACAAAATCATCAAAAACGGAAAATCGGGTTGGTTAGATATTACAACGATGGAAGAGTTTTTTTTTGATGACTAACACTTTTAAACCTATTTCTTATGAAACTTTTTATACAACTGTTGACAATTCTTGTTATAAGCTGCGTTAAAATGCAAGCACAGCATATCATTAAAGTTCCTAACATTCATTTGATAGCACACAATGAAAAAACTCTTATGATGTATGAACAAGTTGGTTTGAATACATTCAAAGAAATAGACATGGAATACCGCAACTTGAATAACATTTCTAGAAGACTACATATTGACCGAGATGGCTTGACATATTCCCTAGAACAATTACAATCTCGATACACAACAGTTTTATTTGTAGGTCACTTAAGATCCAATGGTTTTGAAGATTTAAAAAATAAGCAATGGTTCGTAAATACGAAAATCATACAACCTCATGAACGCCATATTTTTAAATTTACAGATTCTAATTTTGTTACATATCAAGAATTTGAAACATCGATCACTAATGACATTCCTGATAAGTATGAAACTCCTTATAAGGTAATTCGCGCTTCCATGTTGGAACAGCAACCTACGATAGGATATTGGCGTATTATTGACCAAGTTTGGTATCAACCGATCATTCTAGATTTTGGCAATGAAAAGCAGATTATTTTATTAAATAATCATATTGATAGCGATTTTGTATTTATTCCACTTATGGACGAGATAAAAATAATTTCAGAAGAAATTGATATCAAAAAAACTGTTGAAATTCAGAAACATTCACCTTCATTTAGTCCGTATGATTATTTTGATCATTTCAAATTTTCAAAACTTTATAAAAAAGCAATCACCAAGAACAATACATATCGCATTCTTGATCTTTTTGGGAATGATTTGTTAGAAAAAACTTTCGATCGTATTGAGCATAACAACTACTATATTGTTGGTGAAAACGATGGTTCATATACAGTGTATGATCTTTTATTAAACGAATTAGAGTTTCCGAATATTCAAAAGTATTATTTTAATGAATATGGATTGGAAGTACTAACTAAAGACGAAGCATACTATAGTATTGAAGGTTTTCGAGAAACAAAATATCCAATTAAAATTGGTGGAAAAACAAACGGAAACAACCCTATAATTAGTGTTTTTCCAAAACAGAAAAAACTAACATACGAACTGCTTGAAAAAGTCACAAAATCATTCTACAAAATCATCAAAAACGGAAAATCGGGTTGGTTAGATATTACAACGATGGAAGAGTTTTTTTTTGATTGACGATTGTTGATTGTTGAGTAACGATTTTATTTTTATTGAAACTTCTTTGTTTCATAGTACTTCTCGATACAACAAATCAGAGATTTGCCACTCGAAGTGACGTTTGGAAAATGCTAAATCATGAATGTTGAATTTTAATTCAAAGAGCATTTTAAGATAACAAGCGAAGCGATCAAAAAGCGAAGCGATCAAAAAGCGAAGCGATCAAAAAGCGAAGCGATCAAAAAGCGAAGCGATC
>NZ_CANLEA010000022.1 GCF_947489565.1 uncultured Kordia sp.
ATTTTCTATTGAAAATCACTCGAAGTGACGTTTCCTGTGTTTAATTTTAAAATCAAATTGTCAAATCGAGCGCAGTCAAGATTTCCTTGAAAACAATTCCCTTTCATAGTACTTCTCGATACTATTTTCTATTGAAAATCACTCGAAGTGACGTTTCGTATGCGTGAATAACACCTACATTTTTCAAATAGGAGAAAACACTTACTTTTCCTGTTGATACACCTGTATTTAACATTGGTCAATTCTACTCTAAATCAACACTTTATAAAGTTGCAATTTTACACTAATAATTACCAAACCTATTATTTATTAATCATTTAAAAACAAATCATTATGACAAGTTCAACTTTAATTTTAAATCAAGGAACAAAAGGTGAAGCACAAGTAAAACCAAGCAACTATCCAGCTCAAATTTTAATTACTTTTGATCCTGAATATGGTGATACAGAAATTTTTTATGGAGTGAACGGACAACAACCTTCAATTCCTTTACCACCAGGACAAACACGAGTTACAGTAGATTATAATTCCTTACAACTATCATATAGAATTTCACAAGGGCAAGCAAAACTTCAATGGGATGTACAATAAGTAATTCCCATATATTTCATTAAGAAAAGCTATTTCTATCGTGTTAGGAATAGCTTTTTCAGTATAAACACTTGCATTTTGAGTAAAATACGGGTGTTGCAAATTCCGCATTTCCACGCTTATTTCATGTTTTAAAAAGCTCCAATTTTACATCATTGATATGCATCAATATTCTATGAACCATTTTAAAAACATGTATTATGAGTACTTCAACCTTAATTTTAGATCCAGGAACTACTGGTGGCGCACAAATTTCACCAGATCGTTTTCCAACAACTATTAAACTTACATTTAGTCCGCAAGAGCGTGCAGAACTTTTTTACGGAGTTAACGGGCAACGTCCAACAATTCCTGTAAAACCTGGGCAAACAGTAGATATTCCAATTACTGTCAATTCTTTACAATTACAGTATAGAGTTGTGAGTGGACAAGCAAAAATTGCATGGGAATTGTAATCTATAATTCTTAATCATTATATAGAAAGGAGTCATTCTTAGTTCGTAAGAATGACTCTTTTTTTATTCTATTTTTATGATTTTTCGCTGTTTGAGCATCGTTTTCCTTTGTCTTTTGTGAAATTTTTATTTTAACCAATCGTAAACTCACAAAGGTATCTTTTCGTCTCCGAACTGAGAACTACAAAATCTATGGCATATCCAAAATCATTTTCTGCATTTTTCCCATCATTCTTAATAGAAATCATTTTATGATAAGTCGTAATTCCAAAGCAAGAAACTAATGTATCTACAAGATGTTTGGTAGTATTAATAGTAGAGATATGTTTTATGGAGTTAGGACGAAACTCCGCAAACAGCCAACCATTTAGTAAGTTTTCAAAGTCTTCCTTTGTAATTTTCTCAAAGGTTAATTCGTAATTTTCTAAATACTTAATATTTTTTATTAATGATTCTTCTATTGTATTTTCCGTTGCGAAATCATCTATATCAAAACTATAAAATACATTTATTCCTGGATCATTTTGAAGTGCATATGTATGAAATATGCCTTTAAAGTAATCTAAACTATATTTTGATATTTCTTTATCCATAACTAAACCAAATTGTTTTGTTTCCACTGGCTAGAGCTGCTTCCACAAAGCGTTTGAAATTTCGTAAATCTTGTCCAAAATTATTATCTATATAACCTTTTCCTTTGTCTTGCATGAAATCTGAAAAGTAATAGGCATTGTTCAGTGTATCAAAGTCCGTTGGCAGCAATAAAGAAGGCAAATTGTCTATGCTGGACAGTTTTTCTAGCAAAGCATTGAGTGTTTGTAATACCGTAGTTATATTTCCAGTAATTGCTTTTCTGGAAGCTGCTGCATTGGCAAGTATAGTTTCTTTTTCCGCTTCGCTTTTTGCAAATTCTATAGATTCAGCAATATATTCATCATCTGGATACATATTCATTTGATAAAAACACGAAATATCAACATCTACAAGTTTCCCTATTTGGTCCAACTCAGGTTCATGATCAACGACATCTTTTCGACACATTAAATTACAAAATTCACGACTCAAACTTTGGGTTTCAAAATTGTCTAAGTTGTTTCTTTCTAATTCAATCTCTGTTTGTAAAAATATATCTAATCCCATAAGTTAATCTTTAAATCTAATTTTCGAATTCACATCTCCATTGAATTGGATAAAGATATTTCATCGGTTTTATTTTTTAAGTTTCTAAATATAAGACAAATGATATATACAATTTTGATGAGCACACTGTTTTACATAGACAGAAGGTCTGTTTTTGTGTAGAATTTTCTAAATAGTTTACACGCCTAAAATCATAAATTAACTTGCTAAATATCAATACCTTAAATTCACTTTCCTTTATTTCGATAACTTTTACTTAATATTCACATAACATTTACTTAACTTTGAGTTCAATATAAGAATACACATCAACCTACGACAATTCGGTTGTATAAAACAACATTTATGAGTAAAAAGAAAAAATCAGACGCAAAGAAAAAAGCGAGTAAGAAGAAAGTAAAAAAGGCAGATACTAAAAAAGCAATCGCCAAGAAAATTGCAAAAAAGAAAGCGAAAAAAGCGGCTGCAAAGAAAAAAAATAAAAAAGCAGAAGCGAAAAAAGGCACAGGTCAAAAGAAAGCGAAGAAAGGAAATAAAACACCTAAAGTTTCTGCTAAAAAAGCGAAAAAGTCAGCAAAGAAAAGTAAAAAATAAGTTTGTTATTGTTTCAAACAAAAAAGCTTCAAAACATGATATTTTGAAGCTTTTTTGTTTTTAGTATGTGCTAATAATATGCTATTTCAAAAGTAGTTTCTCTGTGCAATATTTTTTCTCCTCCGAGATAGTAAAACGATCGTATGGAACTCGGATTTCCCTTTTTGTCATATAGATATTCGTACTCAACTTCTAACGAAACCAATCTTCCTTTTTGATAAAATGTTAACGTTCCTTCTACCAAATGCATTTGATCATTGTCGTCGTAGATTACGGTATAGGTTTCTTCTTCTGCTCCTTTTGTTCTTTGATACGAAGTGATTTTATTAGTTTTAGAATATTGAAAAGTTCCTGTTTGAATGCTATCATTCGTTTCAACCCGTGGAAATTCTGCATATTTTTGTTTTTCTATCGGAACTTCCGCTTCGTAATAATCAAATAAATAACGTTTGTATTCTGTTTGAAACTTCTCTAAGAGTTTGTTTGATGTATAGGTATATGTTTTTTTATACACATCAATGACTTCACCGAACTTATCATACACTATTTTTCGGGCAGGCAAATCGTTTATATAATATACTTGTTCGAGTCCTTTATCTTCAAAAGTAGATCGCATATAGGAAACAACATCTTCTTCTTCATTGTATTCTTCTGCAATTAGACTTTCTGAAATACGTACACTTGTTAAACGGTTTTTTGCATCATACACATACGAAATACTATCATTATTATTGTAAAATGCTATCAAACGATCGTTTTCATACACATAATGGTCGTCTCCTTGTAAATCAACATCATATAAATGTTCATCGTCTTGGGCTTGTGTCCGATTGATGATTTTTTCAATCCGATTTCCATCTTTTTTAATATCAGCTTTGGGTTCTTCTAAATGATAAGTGATTTCTTTAGAATCTTCTATACCGTAAGAATATGTTCGTCGAACTGTTTTTTCTAGCACTCCGTTTTTGTTTACATACAGACTCGTTTTTTCTAGCGAAATAGCATCCACTCCACCTTGTTCGTATTCTTTGAAGGTTCGGATGACTTTTTTTACATTTCCATTAAACTTTGTGGGATCAGAAATGTTTTCATTGTCCAAGTAGGTATAAAAAGTAGCTTCTGGAGAAGCGGTTTCTGGTTTTGGAAATTCCTGTGCTTGTACATTCGCGAAAGCAAAAATAAGGCACAAAAAAAAGATAATAGTGTCTTTCATATGTATAGTAACGATTCTCATTTAAGATACGTATTCGTAGATTAATTTTTATTTTTCTCTTGTTCAAATTCAGCCGTTCTTTTGAGTTGTTCTTCCAAATTCCAATCAAAATCAAAACGCCTTTTTAGAAATGGAGCTATTGGTTCTAATCCCAACGCAGCTCTTCTTTTGTCAATATTGGCAGGATCGTACACAGGCCACACATTAAAACTTTTGGTTTCTGGATAGTATTTCATTTGTCCGCCATACAGTTGTAATTCTCCTTTTTCTGTGGCAATTCTGTCTTCTGCTCTTACCAAAAAACGCGCTTCTAGCCTACCATCTTTTACAGCTTGTTTCATCATTGGAAGATAGTGTATGCGAACCGTATTGTCGGAATGTTGCAATACATTACATAAAGTCCAATTTCCACGTTCTCCTCTCGTTTCTTGGGTTGGCCAGCCATACGTATCTAGAATTTCCTTGACTTTCTTTTCGTTGATAGCGTGGTTCTTTTTGTATATTTTTTGATATTTCTGAAACTGTTCAGAATCAATTCCGTGTTTTCTTCTAGCAGCATCTCGCTGTCGAATAGGCGTTTGTTCCATGCCCCAAATCGTATCTAACTCAGCTTTTATATCTTTATATGCAATGACCTCATTAGAAACTTCTTGACTCAAGCAAAAAGAAAAAAACAATAAAAAGTATAATGTTACGTATTTCATATAGGTTGGTATCATCGGTTTGTGTTTGTTAAAGCTATACGAATATTAGATGACATCAAAATTAAAGTTCCAAAAAACTAGCTCTTAACTAATTCATAGGATACATTCCCTAATCGGTTATTGTATCTTAAAAGGAGTTTGCAGTCATTTGTAACCTCAACCGAACTGATACATCCCATGCAGAAAATATACATACTCAGTCTTTTTACATTTTTATGTGTTCAATTAAGTGTAGCACAATATAACTATGATAAGAAATGGAAAAAGGTAGAAAATTTCGAAATTCAAGGAAAACTTTCTTCTGCCAATCGTATTGTAAAGCATATTTATAAAAATGCTGAGAAAGATCAAAATACGGCTCAAATTGTAAAGAGTTTTATTCACCTCACAAAGTTTTCATTACTCATCACAGAAGCTTCTGAAGAAACGGTATTGGAAAATCTGAAAAAAGAAATTGACCGACAATCATTTCCAACAAATGCAATTTTGGAGAATATGTATGCGCGCTTTTTAGCACAGTATTTTAGTAAGTATGAATATAAAATTAGGCAACGTTCCATACTTGCTTCCGATGTTATTCCTGACGATATTCAATTGTGGACCACAAAAATGTTTATTACAGAGATTCATAAACATTTCCAACATTCTATCACTGAGGAAAAAGCACTTTTACAACTTCCCGTAGAAGATTATATGGTATTGTTAGACGGAAAAGCGAATACCAAAAAATATCGATCGAGTTTGTATGATATTCTTGTATATAATATGCTCGAATTCTATAAGCGTGAAATTCCATACAGCTACAGAAGAAATAGGACTCAATTCTCTTCAAAAGATTTTGCACAGACAGATGAATTCATCAAACAAAATTTCGAGTTCAATAAGAAAGAAGCAGTGAGTCGGAGCAATGTATTATACCTTTTTCAAAAACTGGAACGTATTTATAAAGGCAAAAAAGAAGCTTATGTTGATATTGTAATCCAACGTTTCAAGTATATTCTAGAAGAATCTATGGATCAGAAATATAGCGTTGACTATATAAAAGGATTGAAACAACTTGCACAAAAGTATACAAATGATCCTTTGGAAGCTTTGATTCAATATGAAATTGCCGATCAATATCTTGTAATGTCTCAAAGCTATCTGTACAAATCAAATAAAGAGCATTCAGAATATCGAACTCGTGCACTTGCTATCACTAAAAAGATGACCGCTACATATCCTAATTCCGAAGGTGGTATTAAATGTAAGTTGCTTCAAAAAAAGATTGAACAAAAAACAATTCGATTTAAAGCCGAAACTTATAGCATTCCAAACAAACCTTCACTATTACAAGTCAGAGTACGAAATGTAGACACTTTATTTTTGAAGGCATATCGTATCTCTCATACATTCGCAAACAATGTAGGGTATATGAAAAGAGATTCCATTATAGGCGATTTTTTAAAAAAGAGAAAGGAAACCTACCAACAATTATACATCTCCAAAATTCCGAAAGATTATTACGAGCATACGACCGAAATTAGTTTAGCACCATTACCAAAAGGACGTTATTTAATTACGTTATCTGACAATCCAAAAGGAGAAGTTGATACCGATGTATTGGCGTATGATTTTATCCAAAAAACGAATTTAACAGCAGCGATTACAGAGTTCGAAAATGAAGATATGCACACGATTGTAGATCGTAGCACAGGAAAACCTATTTACAATGCCACGGTTCACATTTTCAATAAAGATAAAAGTATCAACCAAAAAGAACGCACCAATGTGTATGGAAACGCAACTATTAATAAACGTGAAAAAATAAAAAGTATTCAAAAATATATCACATTTGAAAATGACACGTTATTCGATGATCGTACTTACTTATACGGTGCACAAAATTATGATATTAACGACTCAAAAGAAGACATACCTATTTATGCAAAGCCTTTTGTATTTATGGACAGAAGCATTTACAGACCTGGACAAACGGCTTATTTTAAAGTCATTCTATTGCAAGAAAAAAATGATGTTAGTTCGGTTGTTCCCAATGTTGTTCTTCCTATTTCTATAGTATCTGACGCAGGTGACGAAATTAAAAGGTTACGACTCAAAACCAACGAATTTGGCGCTATAAGCGGTTCGTTTGTCATTCCCAAAAATGCAGGCACTGGTGAATTTACCTTGAATGTAGAAGAAGATTATGATTTTGAAGAAGACGAACATCCTTTTTGGGATGCTATTGAAAGTTTTTATGAATATGAACATGAGTTTCAAGTAGAAGAATACAAACGTCCGCGCTTTGAAGTAACGCTCAATCCGCTCACAAAAAACATTTATTTCAATGATTCCGTTCAAATTACTGGAAACGCAAAAGCTTTATTAGGAAGTCCTATCACTGATGGAAAAGTAAGCTATACAATACAAAGAACAGTATCTGCCTATTTTGATAGTGATGCAATGCGAAAAAAGTATCAAAAGCCAGTTATCCTTATTGATTCTGTATCGACTACAGATGCCGAAGGAAACTTTAGCATTTCATTTGTAGCAAAAACACACGAGGAAATTCCGCTCGATAAAATTTTTGATTATAAATACACTCTCAATATTGAAATAACAGACATTAATGGAGAAACACAAACCGCAGAAAAAAGCATTATTATAAACAGGGAGAGTTTCCGTTTATACACAGACATTCCGACTAAAAATGAACGTGCAAATCCTTTAAAAGTAACACTTTCTGCACGTGATATAAACAATGTTCCTTATACAACTACAGGAAAGGTTACCATTCATAAACTTAAAAAAGATGCGCGTGTATTTCGAAAACGTCCATGGAACACACCTGGAACTCAAATCATTTCGAAAGCAGATTTTATCAAACAATTTCCTCATATCAGTTATAATGATGAAGAGGAAAAAGAAGCCAATGAAAAAGCACTAGAAGTTGCCAACGCAGTATTTCAAACAGAAAACAACAATACATTTACGTTTGATACTTCTACGTGGGAATCAGGAAAATACATTATAGAAAGTAAAGCCTATGATGAAAAACAAGAAGATAGTATTGTCTCCAAAGAAACATTTATCATCACCGATAAAACAGATTTGTATTTAGCCGATAACGAGCTTTTTGATTACGAAGTTCTAAACAGTAATTATAAAGACGATGGATTTATACAATTAAAACTTGCTACAGCATTGCGCAACGAAACACTAAATGTATTGCTCCATAAATTTTATCAAGGAAAATTACTTTCTTCCCAATTGGTTTCTATTGACAAAGGATCTAAAATTGTTCGAGTTCCTGTAGATCAAAAGCATACAGATCAATATACTATTCGTATGAGTTTTACGAAATTCAATAGCTTTTATGAAGATGATTTTTCGTTTAAACTCTATGAAAAAAATCAGTTTCTTACTATCGTGACAGAAACATTCCGCAACAAATTAATTCCTGGACAAAAAGAAATATGGCGATTTAAGATTCTCGATTTAGAACAAAACCCAAGCAATGCAGAAATATTGGCTTCTATGTATGATGAATCGCTGGATCAATTCAAATCGCATTTTTGGGATCCAAATCAAGATCATTATGGTGGAAGTAGCTACGATATTCCGCGTATGAATAGCTATCATTTTAAAGTAACAAATTCCAAACAATTCTATAATATGACCAATCAAGTGTTCATGCCTGTTTTTAAAAATTACTTGAAGCTTGATGAGTTTGGTCTAGACTTTAATGATGTCACCAATGCCAATTATCGTTATATAGATAAGCTTGTAAAGCAGAAAAAACGCAAAAATAAAGCGATTGCATTGGGCAATATTTCTGGACATATTTTGGACGAATCGGGTCTTCCACTTCCTGGTGCCACAGTGCTTATTAAAGGTACGGAACGAGGAACGACTACCGATTTTGACGGTTTGTATACTATTGATGCTTCTTCTGATGATGTTTTATCGATAAGTTATGTAGGCTTTGAAACTCAAGAAATTCCTGTAGGACTACGAAATGATATCAATGTACAACTAGAAGCCGGTGAAGGATTAGAATCTGTAATGATCGTGGCTTCTGGAATTTCTCGAAAACGTACTAAAACGGGTATTACAGTCTCGGTAAATGGTGTATCAATGAATACAGTTCCTACAGGCACTTTAGATCAAATGTTGCGCAGTATGCCTGGTGTGAATGCGAATACAGCAAGTGGCTTTTCCGGACAATCTACTAGTATTATTATACGAGGAAGAGGTACTTTAAATACTGATACTGAACCTTTATTTGTGATTGATGGTGTTCCTGTAGATCAGAATGAATTTCGAAATTTATCTGATAAAAATATTGTCTCACTAAGTGTTTTAAAAGATGCTGCTGCAACTGCTTTATATGGAAGTCGTGGTGCCGGCGGTGTTGTGCTTGTGACGACAAAATATGGTACACGCAAAGAAATAATTGATGGTGTTCATGTGATTGTAGGTGTAACCGAAGAAGATTTAGATACGATTGAAACGCGCAAAAATTTGCAAGAAACTGCTTTTTTCTATCCACATTTACGAACCGATGCACAAGGAATTGTAGCAGTAGAATTTGAAGCTCCAGAATCGTTGACTCGTTGGAAGTTTCAACTGTTTGCACATCAAAAAAACGGCATGTTTCAAACACTTTCCAAAAATGCAGTGACGCAAAAAGAATTGATGGTTGTACCAAATATGCCACGATTTTTACGTGAAAAAGATACGATTGTCATTTCTACAAAAGTGGTCAATCTTCAAGAAAAAGCTAGCAAAGGAATTGCCTCGTTACGATTGTTTGATGCTACTACGATGGAATCTATAGATACTAAAGTGCATCTTACTGAAAAAAATAAAAGCTTTACACTTGATGCAAAAGGAAACACAAATCTTTCTTGGAAACTTTATATTCCTGAAGGTATTGATGCCATTCAGTATAAAGTAATCGCTACGGCGGAACAATTCTCGGATGGAGAAGAAAGTGTGCTTCCTGTATTGAAAAACAGTTTGCTCATCACGGAAGCTAAACCAATTATGGTCAAAGCTGGTGAACAGAAAGAAATTCGTTTTGAAAAACTCGCCAATACGACTAGTGAAAGTTTAACGCAACATCAATTGACTTTGGAATACACGTCCAACCCAACTTGGAGTGCCATTCAGTCTTTGCCATATTTGATAGAATATCCGTATGAATGTGCCGAACAAACTTCCTCACGTTTGTATGCCAATATGTTGGCTGCGCATATTTTGCAAAGTTCGCCTAAAGTGCAAGAAGTGTTTGAAGCTTGGAAAGCCAATGGAGAACTAATTGCTGACTTGGAGAAAAACCCTGAGTTAAAATCGTTGTTGATTTCGGAAACTCCTTGGGTTCGTGATGCAGCTTCACAAACGCAACAAAAACAACAATTAGCCAAACTCTTTGATTCGAAAGCATTGGAAGAAATGCAGAAAGAAATGTGGTACAAATTGAACGAACTGCAAACGGAATCTGGCGGATTTCCTTGGTTTGCTGGCGGACGAGAAAACTATTATATCACTCTTCATATTTTACAAACATTTGCACAGTTGGTCAAACTAAATATCATTACAAAAGATAGCGAAACGATATATTATGAAAATATCATGGAAGCTGCTTATAAGTATGCGGATGAGCGTTTTTTAATTGCACATGCAGATTTAGTAAAAGAACCAAACGATGCAAAATACAGACGACAAATCAACTATTTGTATACACGAAGTATGGTTCCTGATTTTATAAAAATTCCACCGAAGGTTGAAAAAGCCATGAATTTCTATTTGGAAACTTTACGTAAAAACTGGATGCTCACTTCTATTGAAGATAAAGCCATGATTGCACTTTCGTTGGCACGAATGGGAAAACGAAAAGATGCGAAAAAAATCATGGAAGCTTTGGAAGAATCTGCCGTAAAAACTTCAGAGAATGGTATGTATTGGAAAGAAATTACAGAACGGCGTTATTACAATGCAAGTGCTATAGAAACACAAGCATTATTGATTGAAGCCTTTGCAGAAATTATCAAAGACGAAAAGATGGTTCAGGAGTTGCAATTGTGGTTGTTACAACAAAAACAATACAATCGTTGGGAAACCACTAAAGCCACCACAAAAGCTGTGTATGCTTTATTGTTGAATCCGAAGCAATTCGTTTCCATCAAAGACAATACAAGTTTTACCATCGGAACAGAAAAAATTAGCACAAAAAAGCTAGCTGAAACGGCAAAAGAAGCTGGTACGGGTTATTTTAAAACTTCTTGGAAGAAAGATGAGGTTACAAGCGATAAAGCTATTATAAAGATTAAAAACAATGGAAAAACAGCAGGTTTTGGCGCTGTATACTGGCAATATTTTGAGGAATTAGACAAAGTGACACAAAGTGAAGATGGAACATTACAAGTGTCAAAAGAATTATATCTCAAAGAAACACGCAGTGGAGAAGAAATCTTAGTTCCTATAGATGCAAAACAGTTGAAAGTTGGCGATAAAATTACGGTTCATTTAATTATTAGAAATAAAAAAGATGTGGAATTTATTCACTTAAAAGACATGCGCGCTGCTGGTTTAGAACCTATCAATGTATTGTCGGAATACAAATGGCAAGACGGAATTGGCTATTATGAAAGTACGCGTGATGCCAGTACAAATTTCTTCTTTGACCGAATTCCGAAAGGTGTTTTTATCTTAGAATATGATGTGCGTGTAAACAATAGCGGCGAATTTTCAAACGGAATCACAACCATAGAAAGTATGTATGCGCCACAATTGCGAAGTCATACGAAAGGGATTCGAATTAAAGTATTTTGATAAAGTAATATCATTGGATAGCTTTTTTCAAAAGAACTATCCAATGATCAACTATTTAAAAGTCCATCTTGCATCTACACTTTCCAATGTTCTTTTATATAGTGCAAGTGGGTCGTAAGTCAATTGTGTTGATAAAGCTCTTAAGTCTGCTACTCTTTCATGATCTCCTACTCCAGAATGCGCCTCCTGATGTGTATGTTTTGCATCTTCATAAATTTCTGAAGCTGCTCCTGATTCAAGTTCAGGATTAAAATATTTTGCTTTTCCAACTTGCGCAGCTGCATGTTCTTCTGCCTCAGTTTTAACAAAGTCTGCATGTCTTTCTGGCTCTGCTTCCATTGCTTTTAAATGCATACCCTTAATTGCTTCATGTGCTTCAGGATTTCTAGGAACGCCTCCAAAATATTTATAAGCACCCATGGCTGATAATGCGGGTGCATTTACCGATATTAATTTATAGCCTCCAGAAAGTGCCAAATTCGCTAACTCAAACATTAATAGAGTACCAAGTCCAGATCCTGCTGGTTGCGCTTCAAAATGGTCTAAAACCATTTCCTTCTCTTCTTTGTTTTCTTCATAACCTATATAGCCTGTTAATTGACCTATATTTTGTTCTTCCTCAGGAACAGTTTGATCAATAACATTTAATCTACTACCTGTATCTTGAATTTTAACTTTCATGGTAACACCATGTAAAGGTTCTTTTCGAGTATAGCTAAATAATTGAACGGTTTCTTTTGATGAACTTGAAGTACTTTTTTTAGTATAAGTTGATGAGTTTGCTTTTAATTGCATCGCCTTTGCGCCCATAACATCTGCTTCTTTTTCTAAACTTGCATCATCATTAATGCTGACTTTTTGTTTGAGCTGTTTGGTAGGTTGTACACGTCCTTGTTTTTGTTGTACTACATGCCAAGCTTCATGCGGCAAATGTTTTTCTTGTCCAGATGCTAAGTGAATATTTGTTCCCTGTGCATACGCATGTGCATTGAGTTGCGCTGGTTTGCTAGAGTTGTAATGCACTTTGACATCATCCATGGAATGCCCAGAAAGGCTTTCAATTCCAGATTTCAATTTGTCTGGCAAACCTGTATTATTTCCTTTTTTTTGAATTGGTTTAGATTCCCTACTTGAAGATTCTATGTGTTCTTTTAGTTTTAACTGCGCTTCAGCTTCTGGACGATTGTCTTTAAATTGAAATACCGACGCAGCATCAGATTCAGTTTTGCTTCTATTTGCTACCGATTTCTGCTTGCTTTTTGTTGTTTTATCTTGATAAGAACTCATAATAATACCTTCATAGTATTATAAATTTAAGATAAAGATTACAATTTTTCGAAGTTTAATACCATAAAAAATAATTCGAAGAAAAATTCAGGTAGAAAAACGTAATCGAATTACAACATATTTAATCTCCACTAAACAATTAAAAAAGTACACTCACATAGCGAAAAAATATATTCACGTATTTTCAATTTTGCAATATAGAAAGATCTTGTAGTTTTACTTTCATTAAACCATAAAAAAGACACAACCGTTCAACTTGTATCTATCATAAACACTTATAGTACATAAACTACTTAATACAATTATACTTCTATAATTTCACTATATTTGAGAATATCATTACACAACCATACCATGAAAAAACTACTACTTCTCATTATCTTTTGCATTGCATCTACAACCTATGCACAAATTATTAATATCCCAGATGCAAATTTTAAAGCACGGTTATTAGCTGCTGAATCTGGTAACGGAATTGCGTATGGTGTTACGGGAAGTTCGTTTCGATTGGATGCCAATAACAACGGCGAAATTGAAGTTTCGGAGGCTTTATTAGTAGGAACATTACAATTGGGATTTTCAAATATTTCTGACTTAACAGGAATCGAATATTTTACCAACCTTGGAGAATTGAATTGTAGATTTAATAATCTGACAACGGTAGATTTTTCTTCGCTACCTAACTTAGAGTTTGTAAATATCAATGATAATAATATTACAAGTGTCAATATTTCTGGGTTAACCAATTTGGAGTATTTTAATATCAGTAATAACCAACTTACAAGTATTGATCTTAGTGGTTTGACTAGTTTGCGAAGCATTTTAGTTTCTGGTAATCAGATTTCAACATTGGACACACAAGGACTCACGGTTTCTCGTATTGAATGTTCTGGCAACTTATTGACTACACTAGACACCAATCATCTTACAGGACTTACCTTACTTAAATGCGATGATAATTTATTGGAATCGTTGTTTATAAAAAATGGCAGTTTTGAACGTTTTGGATCTAGTTTTTCTGGAAATCCAACATTGCGTTATATATGTGCAGATGTTGAACAATTTGGAAATATTCAAGAAAGAGTCACGGATTACGGATATACCAATTGTGTTGTAAACTCATTGTGTTCTTATGTTTCTGGGCAAAATTTTTCATCAATTTCTGGGCAAATTCTATATGATGAAGGCTCGGACGGTTGCGATTCTAATGATGTAGTATATCCGAATTTAGAATTTACACTTTCTGATGGTACAAATACAGATACTACTTTTTCAGATGCGTCTGGAAATTATAATTTCAACATTCAAGATGGAACTTATACGGTGACACCAGCTCCATTAAATCCCACATATTTTAGCTTTTCACCAACTTCCATAACGACAACTTTTCCAGATGATGCTTCTCCAAATATTCAAGATTTTTGTGTAACACCCAATGGTGTGTTCCCAGATTTGGAAGTGACATTTATGTCCGCAGGAGTTAACGCACTTACTGGCATTTCATATCCTATAACTAATGATTATCCATTAAGTTTCTTAGACAGTGATCAAACTTTTTCTTTTAGGATCGTTTGTGAAAATAAAGGAACGACAACGCAATCTGGAACGCTCTATTACGGATATAATATTACAGAAATACTATCTATTACAACTACTCCTATGGGTGCTGAGTTTGGCACTGGTGGACTATCATGGGATTTTGCAGACTTGAAACCTTTTGAAACATTTGAAGTTTTAGTTGTTTTAAATTTTACAACACAACATTCATATACCTTCAACCATTCTACCATTGCTACTTCTCCGCAAGCAGATGTTACTTTAGGAAATAATGAGATGATGTTGACGCATGATGTTTTCTGTTGTCTTTTGGATACTCCAGAGTTGTCTTTTAAAGATTATTTTACCATGTATCCAAATCCCACGAGAGAAAAATTATACCTAAAACTTAAACAAGATCTTACTATTTCTTCATTTACAATTTATAATATGTTTGGACAAAAAGTTAAAACCATTCCTTATAAAAATACGGAACTAACATCGATTGATGTAACCGATTTAAAGTCTGGTCAATATTTTATTAGAATTGCCACTGATAAGACACTGCTTACCACACGTTTTATGAAACAATAACCGTAAAAATTGCTTCTAATGTATTAGAAACAGCTTTTATATGTTAACAAGAGACTAATCTTTAATATGTTTTTTTATTAACTTTTTAGTTTTTGGAGTTGTATTACTAATAGATACGCTTGTGCCAACATGAGAAGATTTGACACTACTTTTCCCTGGAGTCAATGCAATACCACTGGTATTTTTTTTAGCTAGTCTATTCAACATTCTCCTAGATGTAGGTGTCAATGATTGCTTGCTCCCCTTTGCCTTAAAATTAACATCCAATTGTTTCCCTATACTTCTATTCAGGCTAGCGTCTCCCAACTCTACATTTCCTGTTGCACTATTTAATAAACTTAGTAATGTTCTAGCAGCATCTAATCTTTGCTTATCTGTTACTCCTTTAAACATAAGATCTCTTTGTGCTTCCATAAGTGGTTTATCAACAACAGAAGAGCCATTATATAATTGATTTGTATTATTTCTAAAAACAACTTTCGTCATTTTACCATTCAAATAATCTATTATCCAGTCTTGAATATTTGAAAAAGATATTTTATGACAACGATCTAAACTCAATGCTTTCAACTTAATATTTGTTGAAGTATATGTAGTCCCATGTCTTGTATTATAGCTATCAACTACATAATCCTTTAAATATTTACGCCAAGCTGGACGCTTTGAATTTTTATAAAAAACCTTGGTTTTATTATTATAGCGTATTTTTCTTTGAATTAATGGTTTAGACACACTGCTTTTCTCTATCAGTTCTTTCATTTTCAACTGCACAATTGCTTCTGGTCGATTGTCTTCAAATTGAAAAACAGTCGAAGAAGCTTGGTCGTGTTTAACACTATTAGCTACTGATTTTTGTGTATGCTTTGTTGTTTTTTCTTGATATGAATTCATGATTTTAGTATCAATGATGACTTCAATTTACCATAAATTAAAGATAAAGACTACAAAAAATAAAGTTTTCATCAAATTAAAAGAAAGCAAAACGTAGGTTCTTATAATTATTTATCGTTTTACAAACTCACCAATTTGCCATAAAATTCCTGAAGGATCGTAGATAAAGAATACATTTCCCCAATTGTTATGAACGATTTCTTTGAGTCTTACATTTTGGTATTTTACGTCTAATTGTAACGATTTTACATGTTCAAAATGCTTTTGTAACTCTTTCACTTCCATAAAAACCATTGAATTATCTATCCAATCTTTTACATACGCATCTTGAAGATAAAAACCGAAATCTCCCATATGGAAGTATGACAAATTTGGAAGTATGACAATTTCTTCAAAACCTAAATCACGATAAAAGCTTCTAGAAAGCTCATAGTCTTTTGCACCTATAAATGGCCGAATGGATTGTATATCAAAATTTTTCATAAGTTATCCTAGTATTAGTTTTTCTCCTGTTTGAATTAATTGAATTGCATCATGATGTAGCATCTTTCCGATTTTAATTCCCGGACTGGAAGTTCGTGGTTTTGTGCCATCGCCATAGGTTGTATTTCCATACATGAACAAAATGCCAAACTTTGTATTGTCGGTTTGTGATCGCCAATATACAACATCTCCAATTTCAAAAACTTCGCGTTCGGAGCCATCAAACGGAATGTCCAATTCATATTGATAAAAAAAGACTTCGCCTTGAATATGTGTTGCGATTCCTTCAAGTGAATTACTTTCTTTTATTTGATTGATGATTCCGCAAGATTCATCCCAAATGATCTCTAATTTTGCCGTTTTTGTATGTAAAATGGGTTGCATAAAAAGTATGATATTATAAAAAATGAAGGTTTACTCACTGAAAAGGAACGTTCACGTACTTATCATTTTCTAGTTGGAGAAGTTACGATAGTTTTGATTCAGAATCAAACACATATAATAGATTCCTGTCTTCACAGGAATGATAAACTTATCATCTATGAAAACCAAATTACTTTTTATTCTATTATTTTTTATTTCTATATCCTGCTTTGCGCAGAAACGAACCATTACTGGAATTGTTTATGATGAAAATAAAAACGTGTTAGCAGACGCAAATGTGATTGTAAAAAATTCTGAAAAAGGAACGATTACAAATGACAAAGGACAATTTACGATGGACGTTGAAGGAGTTACTGTTTTAGAGATTTCGTATTTGGGTTTTGAAACGAAAGAAGTTACTGTTACTAATCTGAAAAAAGTTTCTGTTATATTAAACACTTCATCAGAGCTAATGGACGCGATGGAAATTATTGTTCCTGAACGAAAAATTGAGTGTACAAAAATTGCATGTACAAAATTTAGTATAAGGCGAGCTTGCGGAGTAACATCTGAAGGCGTATCTATTGAAAAGAATGTTCCAAATGAAAAAAGTATGATTCGTCTTTTCCCAAATCCTTCTGCAAACGGAATGTTTCAGCTACAGCTGAATGAAAGTTATACAAAAGTAACAACGGAAGTTTATACTATGAACGGTCAATTATTACAATCAAACACATATACAAAACTGTCAAAGAATCCACAAATTGATTTGTCTAAACAAGCAAAAGGCATCTATTTGATTCGAATTGTTGCAGATGGAAATGTATTGAAAACTAAGAAAGCTATTAGAAGCTAACTTTAGTACCGTAATTTGGAAAATTTAACGACATACGAAATCAATCTAAAAAGGAAAGATTCATGAAGTTGTGGTCAAAAAAACAAGAACTTACTAAGTAAATGCTTAGTTTTAAAGTACTTCTCGATATAAAATATTTTCAAGATTTCGCTCGAAGTGACGATCTTGAAATTGCACCTGGGAATCCGTAATTAGTCAAAAATCTCTGCTTCCAAGCGTTCTTCAATCACTTGATCGTCTTTTTTGTAAACATAATACGAATGATTGTTTTCGTTAAGCGACATCGCTTTGACAGGTTTTCCGTTTTCAAAAATAATTCCAGATAAATCATCACAAGCATATCCATCAGTTAAGATTCCGCTGGCAATATTGCTATGAAATAATGGACGACGCGATGGCTCTGAATGGTAATGCGGACAATGACTAAACGGCAAGAAATTGAAACCTTCTACAAAAGTTAATTGTTTGGGACGTGAATCTGTAAATCCGCCATTAAACCAACATAAAGAACCGGCACTTCCGCCTGCTAATACAATTCCTTGATGGTATGCTTTCATGAGTGCTTTGTCTATTTCGTGCGCTTTCAATAATGTCATCATGTTCAATGTATTTCCACCACCTATAATGATAGCATCCATTTGCAATAAATAATCTTCAAAATCCCAGTCTTGTGAACTCGAACTAATCCAGATTTTCATTACATGTGGTTCTATTTCCAAATCATGACATAACTCATACCAATATTCAATATACCAAGCGGCATCGCCTGTAGCTGTTGGCAAAAAGCAAATTCGCGGTTTCTTTTTTCCTGTAAGTGCTGCTGTATATCTTACAAATCCTTGATTGACTTGTCCGCCGTAAACGAATAAAGTTGGTGTATCACTCATTGTTTTCTTCTATTCGGTTTTCTAATTTTTGATTCACTTGTAGGTTGCGTAAATGGAGAATATGGATGCTTCCTTGCAGATGTCATTCTCCTTTTTTGTTCTTGTATTCGCATCCAACCTTTCGGATCGTATTTGGTCCAATATGCTTTGTAGAATTTTTTACTATCTGTATCATTTCGTATAAAATCTGAAAAAAGTGCTACAACTTTATCGCGATAAGGCGATTTTTCATCAAGCATATCATAGTTATTTTCGTCAAAAACCATGATAGACGCATAAATGGTTTTTCTGGATTCTAATCCTCTGGCTACTATTGTAAACTTTTTGTCATCATCTTCAAACAGTTTTACATTCATCCAAACCAATTCTGGAAGGCGTTGAGATGCATTTCTGTAAATTTCCTTAGACCAATTCCCAAAGCGATCATACAATACTTTTTTGGTATAAAATGCCGTAGATACACATTCATACTTCACTTCATTAATTTCTATGGTATCATTACCTACAATCGGTCTAAACTTGTGATACAAAATACCTCCAAAGTCTTTTTTAAGTGTCTTTTTACAGCGTTTTCCTATCGGCGTTATTTCATGGTATTCTCTCGCATATTCTTCATTCAAAGAGCCATTCGGTAAAATCAGCTCTTTATTCAATAACAATTGAACGATATCTTTTTGGGAAGTCACTTTTACTTCTGGAAAAGCAGCATCAATATCCTGTTTTAAAAAATAAATTTTTGTGTTAGGATAGTACTTCTCTGCTCTTACATTATATTTTTTAGAGAGTTGAACTTTGATAATTTGCTTATTGGTTTTTAAATCATAAATAAAGAAGTTTTTCTTGTTCTTTTTTATGATTTTCACATAAGGTTCACCTTCTATATAAGCAATGCCTTCTTCTACAACAATGTCTTGAGCCAACACAACTTGAATGCAAAAAACAAGCAACAGCGTAAGATACTTTTTCATGGTAAAATTTTCGGTTTGTGACCGTAAGATATGGAATTTTAACTTTTTCTTATAACAATTTCTTTAGATTGATGTGTTATGTTTTCTTTATGGAATAGATTTTTTCGGAATTCGGCAGGTTTTTTATCGTTCAATAGTAGAAGTTCTCCCTTTTCTTTGATGAGTTTTTGAAAATTTTCTTCGCGTTGTTCGTATTGTGCTTTGTCTTTGTACGTCGTAATTAACATGAGATGAAACGGTGCTTCTTCGGAATACGGAGTTTCCATGATTTCAAAAGAAGCAATGTATCCTTTCTTTATCGCCATGGTACGTAAAATTTTCCAGTTGTATTCGTAATAAAAAATGGTCTCTGCCCTATTTCCATCTACAATTTGCACAAAATCTACGGTAGAAATGCGTTCACTTTTTTGCGCAATTACATATTGAATGGACATTAAAAAAAGAAGTACGAAACATGTTTTTGATGTGATGATTTTCATGATGATTGATTGTTTATTTCAAAAAAAGATACAAAAAAAGCGACTTTACAGTCGCTCATTATTATTTGTTTAACATTTCCCAGAGTTTGTCTTTAAGTTCCATGATGCCTAATTGCGCCACGGAAGAGATAAACATATACGGAACGTTTAAATCTTTATCGAGTTCTACGCGCATTTCTGCGATCAACTCATCATCAAGCATATCTGATTTTGAAATGGCAATGAAACGTTCTTTATCGAGCATTTCGGGATTGTATTTCTTTAATTCGTTGAGTAAGATGTCGTATTCTTTGGAAATATCGGCACTATCTACAGGAATCAAAAAGAGCAAGGTTGAGTTTCGTTCAATATGACGTAAAAAGTAATATCCCAAGCCTTTTCCTTCAGAAGCTCCTTCAATAATTCCAGGAATATCTGCCATGACAAACGATTTGTAATCTCGGTATTCTACAATTCCCAAATTAGGTTTTAAGGTTGTAAACTCGTAATCGCCAATTTTAGGTTTTGCCGAAGTAATGACTGATAATAATGTTGATTTTCCAGCATTTGGAAATCCTACCAAACCAACATCTGCCAATACTTTTAATTCCAGAATTATATCAATTTCTTCGCCCGGAATTCCCGGTTGTGCATATCGTGGAGTTTGATTTGTAGGCGATTTAAAATGCCAGTTTCCACGTCCGCCTTTTCCACCTTGCGCAATGATGCGCTCTTCATCATGTCCCGTAATTTCAAAAAGTATTTTATTCGTTTCTGTATCACGAACTACGGTTCCTAACGGTACATCTAAGTAGACGTCTTGTCCATCGGCTCCTGTACTTCTATTTCCACTTCCGTGCGATCCGTGTTCAGCTTTGTAATGCCTTTTTAATTTGAAATGAAATAAGGTCCAAAGGTTTTGGTTTCCGCGCAAAATAATATGTCCTCCACGTCCGCCATCGCCACCATCTGGTCCGCCTTTTGCGTTGTACTTTTCACGAAGTAGGTGCATAGAACCCTTTCCTCCGTTTCCGGAAGTCAAATGCATTTTTACATAATCTACAAAATTCCCTTCTGTCATTGTCTCTATTTTTGTTCGCTACGCGAATTGTCGCTGCGAATGTACTTCTATTTCTTGTTCAATTGCCGTCCAAAGTGCAATTCTATGTTGCAAAGCTTCTTTGCTTATCGCAACACATTCTGCCCATTTCTGAGCGTCTGAGCCGCATAACTCTTGAATCATCTGTAAAGCTAAGGGTCCGTGTTCGTCTCCATCAAGCTCAATATGTCGTTCTAAATAATAAATAAATTTATCTAGATTCACATCGATTCCCTTTTGATCAATTCCTTTGACCATTTCCAAAAACATATCTGGAATTAAATCTTCTCGACCAAAAGTAAATACTGCTGCAATTTTATGTACTTCTTGTGTTTCAATCACTGCAAAGGTAAAGTTAACAAATTCTTGCACTGCTTTTGGTGCGTTTACCGCAATCAAGCTTTCTGCAATGCTTTTACCATTTGTAATCTGCGTGATACACGCTGTAATTTTCGCTGTATTTGCCACTGATGCTTCCATAGCTTCCACATACATTTCGTAGTGACTCATTGGCGTTCCGTCTTTGTCAATATCGCTTTCTTCTCCAAAAACAATTTCATTGATAAAACGTCTTGTAATAGGATTTCCTTTTGGAGTCCAAGGCAAACTTGTCTGCGTTAAATGTATTTGTAATGCTTTCAATAATGACATAAAATCAAATACGGCAAACACATGATATTCCATAAACGTATTCAACGCTGCTACAGAATTCACTTTGTTATATAAAGAATGTGCCACTATTTGTTGTTGTAGTGGCGCCAATTCTTGTGTAAGTTTTTGTATGTATATTTCGTTATTATAAACCATCAATAACAGCGTTTAAACGAACTGTAATTTCTTCAATAGTTCCAATACCATTTACACGGTGAAACTTGTTTTGTTTCTTATAAAAGTCAATTAATGGAGCTGTTTTTTGATTGTATTCGTCAAAACGATTTCTAATTTTTTCTTCGTCCTGATCATCTGCACGACCACTTACTTTTCCACGTTCCAGTAAACGTTGAATTAAAATTTCATCGTCAGCTTGCATCGCAATTGTTGCAGAAATCCCCATGTCTTTTGACGTTAGATAATTATCTAGTGCTTCTGCTTGTGCTGTAGTTCTTGGGAAACCATCAAAAATAAATCCGTTAGCTTCTGGGTTTTTCTCTACTTCAGCTTGTAACATATTAATAGTTACTTCATCAGGAACTAAATCTCCTTTGTCCATGAATGACTTGGCTAAAATTCCTAATTCAGTTCCGTTTTTTATGTTATATCTAAATACGTCTCCTGTAGAAATATGTACCAAGTTGTACTTTTCTTTTAAGAAGTTTGCTTGTGTTCCTTTTCCAGCACCTGGCTTTCCGAATAAAATTAAATTGATCATGTTGTGATTGTGTAATTGATAAACTTCGGGTAAGTTTCTTCCCAATTCGTCATAGTCTAATCCGTAGCCTACAATAAATTCGTTAGGAATTTCCATCCCGATATAATCTATTTTGTGTTGTTTTTGATATGCGTTTGGCTTAAAGAATAAAGTTCCAACTTTAAAGTTCTTTACTTTTTTTGCCTTAAATATTTTGTGTAATTCTTCTAAAGTGTTTCCTGTATCAATAATATCTTCCAAAACAACTACTGTTCTTCCTTCAATGTCTTGAGAAAGTCCAATGAGTTCCTTAATGTCTCCAGAAGAAGTTCCGTGATAAGAAGCTAATTTTATAAAACTCATCTCACAGGTATATGGATAGATTTTCATAAAATCTGAGAAAAACATAAAGACACCATTCAAGATTCCGATAAAAATTGGATTTTCATCTTTTAAATCTTCTGCCATTTCTGAAGCTAGTTTAGCAACAGTCTCCTGAATTTGAGTTTCAGAGATAAATTTTTTGAAATATTTATCGTGTAGTTTAATCACGTTTTAACTGTGTTTTTAAATGATAAAATCGTCCTTTTTCTAGCTAAAAAATGCAACATTTTATCTGTTTTTATCTTCCAAATACTAGTACAGAATCATTTTAAAGGTGCAAAGATACAAATTGATTTATGAATAACGTTTAACGAGTTTACTTTTACGAGTTTAGATTTGTACTTTTGTCACAAAATGTGAAAACTAATGAATTATTTCTCCTCTAATTTTAAATTAGGAATTCTAGGTGGCGGCCAATTAGGAAAAATGCTGCTGTATACCACGCGAAAGTTTGATGTGTATACTTCCGTATTAGATCCAAGTGCCGAAGCACCTTGCAAAATAGCCTGTAATGATTTTCATCAAGGCGACTTGATGGATTTTGAAACTGTATATAATTTTGGTAAAAATGTAGACGTGTTGACTTTTGAGATTGAACACGTAAATGTAGATGCTTTGCAAAAGCTTGAAGATGAAGGTGTGCATGTATATCCATCTGCAAAAACATTACAAACCATTCAGAATAAAGGTATTCAAAAGCTTTTTTATCAGAAACACAACATTCCTACGGCTCCATTTTCTATATATATGTCGTTAGAAGAGCTAATCCATAGTGTAGAAAATGATGTGATTTCTATTCCGTTTGTGTGGAAGAGTACACAGTTTGGATATGATGGAACTGGCGTAAAAGTAGTACGTACTATTGAAGATTTGGAAAATTTACCCAATGTAGAATGCATGTGCGAACAATTGGTCGATTTTAAAAATGAACTCGCTGTAATTGTCGCTAGAAATGTTTCTGGAGAAATTAAAACATATCCTGTAGTGGAGATGGAATTTCATCCAGAAGCCAATCAAGTGGAATATGTTATTTGTCCAGCACGAATTCCAGCTGCAATTGAAGCAAAAGCAACTCAAGTAGCATTGCAAGTTTCTGAAGCGTTTGAACATACTGGGATTTTAGCCGTAGAAATGTTTCAAACTCAAGATGATGAGATTTTAGTAAACGAAGTTGCGCCAAGACCTCATAATAGCGGACATTATAGTATTGAAGCCAGTTATACAGATCAGTTTGAACAACATATTCGCGCAATTTTGAATCTTCCGTTAGGTAAAACAGGAAGCAAAGTGGCAGGAATTATGGTCAATTTGGTTGGTGCCGAAGGACATACTGGCGATGTGGTATATGAGAATATTGAAAAAATTATGCAGCTTGATGGTGTAACACCACATATTTATGGTAAAAAACAAACGCGTCCGTTTCGTAAAATGGGACATGTAACTATTGTAAATAAAGATGTTGCAGAAGCACGAAAAGTAGCCGCAACCGTAAAACAAACAATCAACGTAATTAGCAAATAATATGGCAAAAGTGGGAATTATTATGGGAAGCACAAGTGATCTTCCTATAATGCAAGAAGCAATTGATATTTTAAAAGGGTTTGATATTGAGATTGAAGTCGATATTGTTTCGGCACATCGAACTCCTGAGAAGTTATTCGATTATGGAAAAAATGCACATACACGTGGTATTAGTGTTGTGATTGCAGGTGCTGGTGGCGCAGCGCATTTGCCTGGCATGGTGGCTTCCTTATCTCCATTGCCTGTCATTGGTGTTCCCGTAAAATCTAGAAATTCTATTGATGGTTGGGATTCTGTATTGTCTATTTTACAAATGCCTGGTGGCGTTCCTGTAGCAACGGTTGCATTAGATGGAGCAAAAAATGCTGGAATTTTAGCCGCTCAAATTATTGGTAGTTCTGACAAATGTGTGTTGGATAAAATTTTAGTATACAAAGAAGGATTGAAACAAAAAGTGATAGAAGGCGCTAAAAAAGTGTCTCAATAAAAAAACACAACATTTTAAAAATAGTAAAAGCCGCTTCGAAAAGCGGCTTTTTTATCTTTACAAACCATTCAAAAATAAAACTAACCTACCATATTATTAATCATTTTTTACCCCAAAAATAAATTTTGGATAAAGTAGTTTGTATTGATGATTCAAATGTATTGCATTGCGCGTTTTTTCTAGTATTCTGATACGTAAAAATTGGTTTTATCGTTGAAATGACTAAACTTTTCGATGAAAGACATTTCTGCTCCTAAAACGTTTATTTTAGCCTCAACTCAATACATAAAAAAACCCTCTAAGTTTCCTTAAAGGGTTTTACATCAACCAATCCATTTTAATTATAATACAGTTAATAGGGCTATCAACATTGTAATTATGCGTCAAGTAGGTTACATATATTGTTAAACCATGAAAAAAATTTATCTCTACTAAATCAACAGGACAAAATTCCTAATTATCTGATAGTTTGAAGAATAGCGAAAAAAGTTTCTTTAAGGAATCGATAAAGCGCATTAATTATCGATAAAGTGTATTTTAGTATGTCTATTTTACAATTTTCTTGGTAATTTTTGCTCCAACTGTAGTTGTATACTGTAAAATGTAGATGCCGCTTGCTATGTTTTTGAGCAGAATTTCGTTGGTAAAATGAGAAGAAAAGATTTGTTTCCCAATACTATTAAACATTTTTACTGTTTTTATATCGTTTCGTTGGCTATATAGCTTTAATCGATCAGAAGAAAAATACGCGTATACTTTATCAGAAGCGTCTTCTACATCTATAATATCTAATGTATTGTGATAATCAAGATTCAGAAAAAAACGATCATGTAACTCTCCTGTAACTCCTGAAAACGTATAAGCAGTTTGGCGTAAATCGGTAAATACATTTTGATCTCTGTCTTCTAAAATAATATCAAAATCAGGACTCAAAAATTCAGCATCAATAGATATGGTATAAGATCCATCGGAAGTGAGTTCGCATCCTAAAGGTACTTGTACGTTTACATTCGTAAGCTCTGGCAATGCCTGAATGGAAAGTCGTGTAGTTCCTAAAAACGAATAGAATTCTATGGCAGCACCATCATTGATAAAAGGGCCATCATATCCGTCATCATAATCCACAGTTCCTTCCGGAATGAATCCTAGTAAAATTGTAACAAAAGAGCCATTTCCTGCTAAACGTAACGAAATACGTCCATCAGTTGGACTGTTTTCTGCGTTTTTAACATACGCTGCTTTACCTTCTTTGGAAGTGTTATGATGATTGATTTGACTATATGACGTAAAGCATACACCCAAAAATAGGAGATATATGAGTAGATTCGTTTTCATGGTAGAGATTGTTTAAGGTGTAATTAAAACCTCTACGGCAATATTAAACAAAATTTACGTGTCCTACATATTTCTCACTGTTAAGACTTTAGGATTTTTTTCGTGAGTACTATACCTGACTCTGTGGTATACTTTACAATATATACTCCTCTTGCCAATTGCGGCATTACTATGATGTCTGAATATGCTCGTTGCAACAATTGTTTTCCAGAGATGTCATACATTGTAATGGTTTCAAAATCTGTACGTTTTGTGAGCGTTTGTAATTCATCACCACTAAATAAAACATTTACTTGATCCGCAGCGATTTCTACATCTTCTACGCTTAATGTATTTCTGTATTGTACATTGATAAAGAAACGATCATTTTCTTCTGTAGGACTTGTGGTAAATGTATATGCAGTCTGACGTAAGTCTGTAAATGTTCCTTGATATCTATCTTCTAAAATGATATCGAAATCTTGCGATAGATACTCAGCATCAATTGCTATTGTATACGTTGCGCTTGATAATACTTGATATCCTAAAGGAACTTCTACATCAACATTTGTTAATTCTGGCAATGCTTGAATCGACATTTTACTGTCTGTAATGAATGAATAAAATTCAATTCCTGCGCCTTCGTTAATAAATGGACCATCATAAGTGTTATCATAGCTTTCTGTTCCTTGCGGAATGAAACCTATAAGTTGTGTTACATACAATCCATTACCAGACATACGCAATGATAAACGTCCATCTGTTAAACTATTACTTGTGCTTTCTGCAGTTGATTCTGGAGTAAACGCGCCAACATTTCCATTGGCTCTAAAAAATTGATCATTATTCGCTACAACTCTATGTGAATTTTTGAATGTTACTGTTCCAGAACCTGTACTTTTAGCTTGTACAGCAAAACCTTGCGCAGTTCCAATATTTCCGTCGGCTGCTCCAAGTGGATTTGAACCTGTGTTATTGTATTCTATATAATCGGACGCTAAATTGTCTCCGATTGGAGAATCTGTTTGTCTCCAATAATATACAGTTCCTTCAATTTCGTCAGTATTGTCTTTTTGAAATAATTCCCAATCAATTGCAGACGGATATGGATTTCCAATAATATTATATCCTGATTCGCTTGTATTTGGATCTACTGTATAATAAACTGGCTCATCAATATCACCATTATTTACAGTTCCATCAAAACTTGCAGTTTGTACATTTAAGTGATTTGCTCTAAGCGCATAACCTCTTCCTACTTCCATATCTGTATGATCATTGCTCCAAGCAGCATTCGTTGCAGAAGCATTCCAGTAATAATCATATCCTCCTACATCTGGAAAAATCGTAGCTATTGTTGCATCCGCTTCGGCGACAGGTGTTGACCAATATGAATAAAAACGATGATCTGTATAATTGGGCGAATCTCTTTTTATTACAAAATTTCCAGTACCTTTTATATCTCTACTTTCTCTAGATAACAATGCTCCATCATTTTCAACAGTAATTGTTCCATCATTGGTAACATCATAATATACATCTAAAGTAGCGCCTGCATTCACCGTAATAGAAGCCGTTGCATTCACAGTTAATTCTCCAACAATAGTATGTGCCGTAAGTACAGGGTAATTTGTAGATGACGGAATGACTACAGATTCTAATTTTGCAGCATTTGGTGCGCTTCCGCCAACCCAATTACTTCCAGTTGTCCAACTTGTTGTTGCAGCGGTTGCTGACCAAGTAATTTCTGTTTTGTTGCTTGCTGAATCTGTAACTACATCATCATCATCATCCAAATATGTAATAGTGTCTCCATCTAAAGCAGCTACTAAATCATCGGTTCCTACTGTCGTTATTAAAACATCTTTATTAGTATCTATTTCGGTAGCGGTACGTACATCATTCCAAACTCTAAATCCCCAAATATTACCAGCAAAGTAATTACTAGAGTTAGAAGAAGAGTTGTTGTTAAAACAATATTCTGAACTTCCTCCTGATGTCCAAGTTCCACAATTTGGGTAACGCACATTAGTAGCATCTGATCTACCTAAATTGATATCTCCTGAGTGACTTCTAATTTCAAAACCAGCACGTGAATCCATTAAAGTTCCGTCTAAATACCATTTTAGACTTGTATTATCTGAAGCTGCGATTGGATTATTTACAGGAACACCTACATTATCAAATACTAAGGCTATGTGATACCAAGTGTCGTCACTAATAGGTTCTCTGAAGTATGTTCCATTCCATCGTGGTGTGTAATCACTATTAGATCTATTATATCCGCCAACAACTACATAATCATTTTCGACATACATTACAATTCCTCGTGTTCCTCCACCTTCTTTGTAGATCACTTGACGACTAGTTGCATCGTCAACTTTGAAATAACCTTCTATGGTTCTATCATTTATAGTAGTAGTATTGATATTGTCTGAGTCAATTAATTCGATAAAATCATCAACTCCGTCTAAATAATAACCATCATTTGGTGGTTGCGCTAATGCTCCTAATGTTGTAATCATTATGAGGCTTAACATATATATTTTTTTCATCTTTGGGGCAATTTTAAATTTATATACGTAAACTGTCTATAGTTTGGTCTTCAAAGGTTTAGATAAATTACACTTTACTTATATAAAACTATATGACTTACTATAAAAATAACCTTTTCCTACAAAGATAAAGGTTTAAAATCGATCAAACAATCAAATAGTCCGCTCAAATACCGATTTTATCGCATAAAATTCTTACAATCAGTGTTGAAGCAATTTTTTAAATATTTATGATAGTATATTTAAAGTGAATACATACTTGGAATCACTGAAATCAATAACTGTCCTGTTTCTATGAGAAGTGTTAATATTCTGTTCATCATCATACTTTTCATCGTTAGAGCAATTTCGTTATAGGTAAAATCTTTATCTTTGAGTCTTATAAAAATTCGAAAATCAGCTTCGTTACATAAGCTTACCAAAAACATTTTATAATTAGGTTTTTCCTATAATGATACATTTTGGATTTCGATCAAATACACAATAACTAATGAATATTTTAACTTCAAAGTTTTCTACAAAATATACAACAGCTCCTTTTTCACAAATTAATGAAAACGAGTTCATCAGCGCAGTAGATGCGGAAATTGCAAAAGCAAAAAAAGAAATTGACCAAATTGTTGCCAATCAACAGGCGCCAACTTTTGAAAATACCATTGAGACATTAGAATACTCTGGCGAACAACTGAATCGTGTTACAAGTATTTTCTTCAATTTGAATTCAGCAGAAACGAACGAGAATATTCAAAAAATGGCTCAGGAAATTTCTCCTAAATTGTCTGAATGGTCTAACGATATTATTTTGAATGACGCTTTATTTGAAAGAGTGAAAGCTGTATATGCTCAAAAAGATACACTCAATTTAAGTACAGAGCAACACACATTACTCGATAAAAAATTTAAATCGTTTTCACGAAATGGTGCTAATTTACCAGCTGACAAAAAAGAAATACTTCGAGAAATCGATAAAAAACTATCCAAACTCAGCTTGACATTTGGCGAAAATGTACTTGCAGAAACCAATAAGTTTCAATTGCATTTAACAAATGAAAAAGATGTAGCTGGAATTCCAAATGGTGCACTCGAAGCTGCTAAAGCCATTGCAAAAAGTGAAGATAAAGAAGGATGGATTTTCACACTCAATTATCCTAGCTATATTCCTTTTATGAAATATGCTGAAAACCGTGACTTGCGTCAACAAATGGCCACAGCATTTGGTTCTAAAGCATTTAAAAATGATGAATTAGACAACCAGGCGAATGTATTGCAAATTGCTAAATTACGCCATCAACGTGCCAATTTATTAGGGTATGAAACGCATGCACATTTTGTTTTAGAAGAGCGCATGGCAGAAACACCTGAAAAAGTAATTTCTTTCTTAAATGAATTGCTCGAAAAGGCAAAACCGGCGGCTGAACGTGAATTCAAACAGTTGTCAAATTTTGCAAAAAAGTTAGATGGAATTGAGCAATTACAGAGTTGGGACAGTGCTTATTATTCTGAAAAATTAAAGCAAGAATTATTCAACTTGGATGATGAAAAACTAAAGCCTTATTTTAAACTTGAAAATGTAACTGCTGGTGCTTTTACTGTAGCTGAAAAGTTATTTGATATTCGTTTTGAGCAGGTTTCAGATATTGATGTATACCATGAAGATGTAAAAACCTATGAAGTGTTTGATGCAAAAGATAATTTTGTAGCCGTTTTTTATGCTGATTTCCATCCGAGAAAAGGAAAACGAAATGGCGCTTGGATGACATCCTACAAATCACAACAACGAAAAGATGGTGTTGTAGAACGTCCGCATGTATCTATTGTATGTAACTTCACAAAGCCAACGGAATCTAAACCTTCTTTGTTGACATTTAATGAGGTAACTACGTTATTTCACGAATTCGGACATGCATTGCACGGCATGTTGGCAGATACAACCTATCCAAGTTTAAGCGGAACTTCTGTTTTTTGGGATTTTGTGGAATTGCCAAGTCAAGTCATGGAAAACTGGTGTTATGAAGCAGAAGCGCTCGCCATATTTGCAAAGCATTATGAAACAGGAGAAGTCATTCCGATGGAATACATAGAAAAAATCAAAGCTTCGGCAACCTTCTTAGAAGGAATGGCAACCATGCGTCAGTTAAGTTTTGGCTTGTTAGATATGAATTGGCATGGAATCGATCCAACAAATATTACTGATGTAAAAGCACACGAACAAGCTGCTTTTGAAAACACACGTTTGTTTCCAAAAAATCCTAAAACAGCGATGAGTACTGCTTTTTCACATATATTTCAAGGTGGTTATTCTTCGGGATACTACAGTTATAAATGGGCTGAAGTCTTGGATGCAGATGCTTTTGAGTATTTTAAAGAACATGACATCTTTAGCAAAGAAATTGCTGCGAAGTTTGCAGAAAACGTATTATCAAAAGGTGGTACCGAACATCCTATGACTTTATATAAGCGTTTCCGCGGAAGCGAACCAAAACCAGAAGCACTCTTAAAACGTGCAGGATTGTTAACGGAATAGATTTTTAGACTACTTAGACTGAGTTAGACTGTTAGACTGTTAGACTGTTAGATATACTAAAGTTCGTTGCAAGCATGAAAACAATGTTTGTGACGAACTTTTTTTTTGACAAAATTTTCTTGAAACAAAATTAAAGTTTCAATAATTTTTGAAAGTTTGAAAATTTTTATATATTTGAACCATGGAATACAAAGATGCAAAAGATAAGTTTATACAAACTTGGGGATCCTTAGGATCACTTTGGGGAATTAACAAAGCCATGGCACAAATTCATGCCTTATTGCTCATTTCTCCTGAACCGTTATCGATGGAAGATGTGATGGAAGAATTGCACATTTCCAGAGGAAATACAAGTATGAATTTACGTCAGTTAATCGATTGGGGAATTGTCTTTAAGACTTCCAAAGCAGGCGAACGAAAAGAATACTTTACCTCAGAGAAAGACGTGAATGAACTTGCACGACAGATAGCGAGAGAACGAAGTCGAAGAGAAATTCAACCAACATTAAAGGTCTTAAAAGAAGTCAGTAATATTGAAGACAATGGAACTGCTGAAACGAAAGAATTTATCAAACAAACAAAAGCCTTGCATGAATTGGCAGATACAGCAGATTCAATTTTAAATCGAGTCGTAAATCAAGAGTCTAATTGGTTGACAAAGACATTTATTAAGCTCTTAAAATAAAAAAACACACACGAAAGGAATTCATTTTCCTTTTTATTTTTAACATATCTTTCAATATTTATTGAAAGTTTAAAAAATACAATAGTTATGAAATTCATTTATTACACCAACAACATCATTTTAGGATTGACAATTTTGGGATATTCAATGCTTTTCCCAGGACTCATGATGCAAATAGTTTTAGGCGGCATTCAAGTATTGTTCTTCTTTATACTTCTTTTCAACTACAACAAGTTTTCTAAAAAAATAAAAACACATTTACTTATTTACTGTGTGTTGGCTACTTCTTGTCTCTTATGCTATTACGGCGCTACACAAATATTCTCCAACAATATATACATCCTTATATTTTTACCTATGAGTATTGCCATTTATTTCACGTATATCGTATTTGAACTTAATCAAAAAGTATTATGAAAGATTTTATTCCAAATTGGCTAATTATCCTAGGCGGAATTGGTCAAATATTTACCGCTTTAATTTATCCGTACATACGTCATCGTGTTTTTGATTGGTATACGGATGTCAAAAAACTAAAACCATTAAATCAAGAAATTGCCAAAACGTATGGCAGATACATTCAAGGATTAAACTTTTCTTTTGGTGTGATTGCAATTTTACTGACGAACGATTTAAAAAATCAAACACATTTAGCATTAGCGATTACTGGATTGATAGGAATGTATTGGGTTGGAAAAGTGGCAACGCAAATTGCATATTATCCTATGTACACCATTCCACAACAACCTATTTTTAAAATTGGTTCGTACTGCATGAATACACTATTTGTATTGTTTGCAACTGTGTACACATTACTATTTACGTATAACCTGATTGGAATTTATTTCAATTAAAAAACAGCAACATCATGAAAAATCTCTGTCTACTCACCTATTTACAAAAAGAATTACAAAAGCCTACCAATAAAGAACAGATTATTGATTTTTATGACAAAGCTACAGATGATTATAGCTTTTGGAGTAAAGATCTAAACATGCACTTTGGCTTTTATATTCCTTTTAAAACTTCTTTGTTTACACGTGATACTATGTTGAATCAAATGAATAAGGAAGTATTGAAACGATTGAACATTGAAAATCAGAAAAAGCATATTGTGGATTTAGGTTGCGGAATGGGCGCTTCTATTCGTCACGGAATTGCAAACTATCCAAAATTGGCGATTACAGGTTTGACGATTTCTCCATTTCAAGTGGAAAAAGGAAATGAATTATTACGTTCTGAACGCGGTACCATTTTAAACAGAGATTATCGCAACACACTTTTAAAAGAAAATTCGTTTGATGGTGCCATGGCGATTGAGAGTTTATGTCATTCAGGTTGTAGTACAGATGCTTTGGAAGAAACATACCGAATTTTAAAACCAAATTCCACCTTTGTCATTGCAGATGCATTCACAAAAAAGGATTTCAAGAACATGAATCCGCTTGCAAAATATACGTACAGAGGTTTATGCGAGTCGTGGAGTTTACAAAGTTTAGGAAATATTAATCGTGTGGTTTCTGATTTGGAAAGAATTGGCTTCAAAGAAATCAAAGTGCAAAATATTTGGTATCGTGTAGCGCCTTCTGTATTGCATGTACCATTTGCAATCAGCGGATTTATTCTGAAAAAACTATTCAAAAAAGAACCGCTAAAACCTGAAAGTAAAAAGAATTTAAAAGGCTCCTTCTTTGCTTTATTGACAAGTTTGAGCATGATGAATTTTGGGTATTATATAATCACAGCTAAAAAATAATAGATATGAAAAAAATGGTAATCGCTGGCGGAAGCGGATTTTTAGGACAATCATTAATCGCTTATTTCTTAACTAAGAATTACGAAATAATCGTACTGTCTAGAAACGCTAAAAAAACAGGCAACAACAAGTTGCGTTATGTAGCATGGAACGCAAAAACACTTGACATTTGGATGACCGAATTGGAAGGTGCTGCTGTACTGATCAACCTTACTGGAAAGTCGGTAGATTGTCGCTACAACGAAAAAAACAAAGCTGAAATTTTAAACTCTAGAGTGAATTCCACAAAAGTGTTAGGAAAAGCAATACAAGCCTGTGCTGTGCCTCCAAAAGTTTGGATGAATTCTTCAACTGCGACTATTTATGAACATTCGTTAGATCGTAAAATGACGGAAGAAAACGGAATCATTGGAAACGATTTTTCTATGAATGTCGCTAAATCTTGGGAAAAAGCTTTTTACAGTTGCAACACTCCTAAAACTCATAAAATTGCTTTGCGAACTTCGATCGTATTAGGAAAAAATGGCGGTGCGTTTATTCCATTAAAAAACTTAGTGAAATTTGGTTTAGGAGGCACACAAGGAAATGGAAAGCAAAAAGTAAGCTGGATTCACGAGCATGATTTTTGTCGTGCTGTAGCATTTTTATTGGAAAAACAAGTTTCTGGAGTATTCAATATTACGGCTCCAAATCCAATCCCAAATAAAAGCTTTATGAAAACTATCCGTAAAGTAATGAATGTTCCTTTTGGACTTTTTCAGCCAAAATGGTTGCTCAAATTTGGAGCTCGTATAATCAAAACCGAAGCTGAATTGATTTTAAAAAGCAGGTTTGTCATTCCTGAAAAATTAGTTGCTGCTGGTTTTCAATTTCAATATCCAACTGCTGAAAAAGCAATTCAAGAAATTATCAACCGTTAAAAACTCATCTCATGAAAAAAAGAAACTTTATAAAAGGCATATCAATAATTATAGTGTTTTTATTGATCGCTTCTTGCTCAAAAAACGTGTCGAATTCAAAATATTATTTCATTAGTGACAATGAACTTACGTCCATAACAAAACAAAATGATACTTTGTATGAGTATAAATGTGAAGAAAATCTTCAGTGTAATGACCACATTCATAAAAGCTACAAAATTATTAAATCTAAAAAAGAAGAAAATTTGATGCTATTGGCTGTTGAGCGTACAAATTTTGTTGTGAATGCTTCCAAAGCAATGAAAGACAATCGTTTTTCTATTATTGGAATTGAACAACTATCTTCAAATAAAATCAAATTTATTCATGAACATATTTACTATAATGAAGAAGAAATCACAAAACTTCCATTTGAATTTGACCTTATAAAGAACAAATTTGGTTTTACTTTTTATGAAGAAAGTTATTTGAAATCATTGCCTACAGATTTTGAAGTTGACGCAGATATGTATGCAGAAATACTCAGTGCTATCCAAGATTTTTCTTTAGAATATCTGGAAAAGTATAACAACACACAAGTAACTGGCTTGTATAGTACTGGTGCCGCTTATGATTTTCTCGCCAGAGAATTTGTAAAACGAAAATTGAGTCCCATCGGATTACAAAAAAAATTGAAATCCGCTCATGACAAACTCAATGAATAATACTATTTTCTTTTAAAGCATGACTACTATTCATCTCAATACTAAAATAAAAGCGCCCATTCAAACGATTTTTGGGACCTATCGACGAAAGTATTACATTTGAAAATGCACATTATAGATATCTTAAAAGGAAATTGGCGAAAAAAAAGCAAGCACCTCAAAAAGAAGAGAAAACCTTGGACTAAAAGGGATACTTTTTATGCAATTTTAACTCTTGTCGTTACTTTCATGATATTAGTTTTTTTGTCTAAAACTCTAAAAAACTATAAAGAAAAACAACTTGCTGATTCTTTTATAACCATAGGTGTTATTGAAAAATTAAAAGAGAGAGCATCAAAAAGGAAAGGTGTAGAAGATAGAATATTTTTCTATTTTGTTAAAAATGATACCGTGTTTCATAGAACATATTTTACTAGACCTGGAAAAATTGATAAACACAAAATAAAAGTAGGCGATTGTTTTAAGTTGAAAGTGGCAAAAAGAGATTATGCAGTATTTGAACCGTATTTCGATAATCGAATTGATACAGTTATTGATAAAAAACAATACAAAAACCACATATACAATACCATATTTCATAGAATGAAATTTGAGTAATTTACATTTGAGAAGATTAAATGTATTAATAAGAATAATTCATGACTACAATCCTCCTAAGCACCAAAATAAACGCGCCAATCCTTACAGTTTTTGACATGGCTAGAGATATTACGGAACATGAAAATTCCACCAAAAACACACGTGAAAAAGCAATTGCAGGCAGGACTTCGGGTAAAATTAATTTAGGAGAAACAGTCACTTGGCGCGCCAAACATTTTGGATTGTATCTAAAACATACAAGTATTATTTCTGAATTTGAATCGCCTACATTTTTTGTAGATGAAATGGTAAAAGGTGTTTTTAAAAGTCTACGTCACGAACATATTTTTAAAACGGTAGGCATGGAAACTGAAATGATTGATGTGTTCAAATATGAAGTTCCCTACAGCATTTTTGGACAACTTTTTAACTACTTTATTTTAAAATCGTATCTCACAAAATTTCTCTTAGAACGAAATCAATATATCAAACAACGTTCAGAATTGTTAAATTTAACAGATTGACAGATTTTTCATTCTCCTTGATAATTTTTTATTTCAACAATTATCAATTACTTTTGAAAAAATAATAGCACTCAAATGCCAAACAATCAACTGGATCCTAACAAGTGGATTACGCTCTATGCGGATTACCTTTTCAATTACACAATTGTTAGGGTGAAAGATAGAGAAACTGCGCAAGATTTAGTCCAAGAGACATTTTTTGCCGGATTAAAATCAATGGCAAATTTCAAAGGAGAAGCATCCGAAAGAACTTGGCTCATCTCCATATTGAAGCGAAAAATCATTGATTATTATCGCAAAATAAACTCCAAAAAAGGACAAGCAGAAGTTAGAATAAATTACAATTCTGATACAGAATCTGAAGGCGATTGGTTAGAAGAACGCGTAGCCGATGGTTACGACAAAAATGCCGAAGACCAAATACAAAACGAAGAACTCGGACTTGCTATTGAAGATTGCATCGACAAACTTCCTGAAAAGCAGGCTAAGATTTTTAAAATGAAAACCATTTTAGGATACGATACCGAAACTATTTGTAATGAATTAAATATAACTGCGTCTAACCTGTGGGTTATCATTCATAGAGCACGAACAGCGCTCTCTGGATGCCTCGAACAGAACTGGTATTAATAATAAAGTAGATGAGTACAAAATATAAATTTTTTATTTCCTGTGAAGAAGCAAAACATATTTGTGATAAGACGCAATATGGTGAAGCAAGCTTCTGGGAAAAAGTAAAGCTAAACGTAAGATTGTCTTGGTGTCGTATTACAAGAGGATATTCTAGTAATAATAACAAGTTGACAAAACTTGTAAAGAAATCAAACATTGACACGATTGAGCAAGACAGAAAAGAAGAAATGCAACGCAAGCTGCAAGAAGAAATGAGCAAATACTAATTACGTAAGTAATAGAAGTAAGAACCATAGAATCGGAATACTTTCTATCCAAAAGGATGTAAAGTATTTCGATTTTTTTATGCTTGATTTCCAAATACAAAACACCAATAAAACACCAATGCCGACAGTTATAAAAAAGGCTGTAGACAAATTATTTCTTATTAAGTATTCAAGAATTACAAACAGTACAATCCATACATAAGCTAATTGTTTGGTACGGCGAGTGCCAATACGTTGTGGCAACGTTCCTAAAGCTGCTGCATCATAAGACAAGTCACTTATCTCAAAAGGAATCATTAAAATCAACACCAATACAAAACGCTGAAAAGCTATCAAAGCTACAGTTGTTTCAGTGATAGAAACATCTGCATTTACAATAGGCAACACTACCGTAACACCAGCCCAACACAAAGCAACAATAGAAATTTTAAAGCCTGTTAACGTTCTAAGATTCTTCTGTTTGGGTAAAAACGGAATGATATATAAAGATGACAATAAACACAATCCAACAGCAATTAATAATGTTTTGAACTGCATTTGATATGCATAATACGAAGCCAATACAAAGCACACAAAACTCAAAAATTGAATCAACTTGATATATTTTGTAGCTACAAAAAAGTATTGTTTTGCCGAACTTCCATATTTTATAAAATTATATGTAACAATAGTACCATAAAATGTGAAATATAAAACAGCTTCATCGTACGGTAAATCAAATAAAAATAGCGTACAATATGTCAAAGCATACACACTACATCCAATATGAATACTGCTATCTAAATAAAAATTGAAAAGCTTTTTTAAAACATTCATTAAACAAAAATAGCCAAACTGTTCATAACCCAACTTTTTAGTTAAAAACTTTCTAGATTGCTGAGCTTATAAAATTGTAAAGAAGTGATTTTTTAATTGTATTTTTGCATGCCATATACACAACCATAAAAGAAAATATTATTAGCTGATGAAAACTGATTCTTTTTCATTAAGACATAACGGAACACGAACTCATGATGTTCCGCAAATGTTGCAAACTATTGGAGTTGATTCGTTAGAACAACTTATTGATGAAACGATTCCAAGTGAGATTCGTTTACAAAACTCTCTTTCACTTCCTGAAGGATTGAGTGAAAACGAATTTTTGTCGCACATGCAACATTTAGCTGGTCACAATAAAATCTTCAAATCTTATATCGGTTTAGGATATCATGAAGCTGTAACGCCTCCTGTTGTTCAACGTAATATTTTTGAAAATCCAGGATGGTATACTGCTTATACTCCGTATCAAGCCGAAATTGCACAAGGTAGATTGGAAGCTTTATTAAACTTCCAAACAGTAGTTACAGAACTTACAGGTATGGAACTTGCCAATGCTTCACTTTTAGATGAAAGTACAGCTGCCGCAGAAGCCATGACGATGTTATTTGGTGTACGATCAAGAGCACAGAAAAAAGCAAATGTGGCAAAATTCTTTGTATCTAACGAAGTATTACCACAAACAATTTCTTTACTAAAAACACGTGCCATTCCTATTGGAATTGAATTGGTTTTTGGAAATCATGAAGAATTTGACTTTTCATCAGACTATTTTGGAGCTTTATTACAATATCCAGGGAAATACGGACAAATTTTTGATTACAAAGCGTTCACTGAAAAAGCGAATGAAAACGAAATCAGAGTTGCTGTTGCCGCAGATATTTTAAGTTTAGTATTATTAGAATCACCAGGAAGCTTTGGTGTTGATGTTGTTGTTGGAACAACGCAACGTTTTGGAATTCCTTTAGGATATGGTGGACCACACGCTGGTTTCTTCGCCACAAAAGAAGCGTATAAACGTAATATTCCGGGTCGTATTATCGGAATTACCAAAGATACTGATGGAAATCGTGCATTGCGAATGGCACTACAAACACGTGAGCAACACATCAAAAGAGATAAAGCAACATCTAACATTTGTACTGCGCAAGTTTTACTAGCAGTAATGGCAGGAATGTATGCTGTATATCATGGTCCAAACGGATTGAGATATATCGCGAATAAAGTACATACAAATACGGTTAGTTTAGCTAATACACTTGAAAAATTAGGTTTTGAACAAACCAATACTTCTTTCTTTGATACCATTGTCATCAAAGCAAATGCAGCAAAAGTGAAAGAAATTGCAACGCAAAACGAAGTAAACTTTTTATATATAGACGACGAAACGATTGGAATTTCAATCAATGAAGCAACAACAACGCGCGATTTACAAGACATCGTGTTCATCTTAGCTGCTTCTGTTGAAAAAGAAACCATCGAATTTGAACATACAAATACTTCAAAAATTACAGCTACTGTAGTTCGTGAAACTACGTTTATGGAAGAAGCTGTATTTAACAGCTATCATTCGGAAACGGAAATGATGCGTTACATCAAAAAATTAGAACGTAAAGATTTATCATTAAACCATTCCATGATTGCTTTAGGTTCTTGTACGATGAAATTAAACGCTGCGGCGGAAATGTTATCGTTAAGTTCAGCTCAGTGGAATAATATTCACCCATTTGTTCCTGTAGAACAAGCAGAAGGATATCAAATTTTACTGAAAGAACTAGAACACCAATTGAATGTAATTACAGGATTCGCAGGAACTTCATTGCAACCAAACTCTGGAGCGCAAGGAGAATTTGCAGGATTAATGGTGATTAGAGCATATCATGAATCTAGAGGTGATACACACAGAAATATCTGTCTAATTCCAGCATCTGCACACGGAACCAATCCAGCAAGTGCAGTAATGGCAGGAATGAAAGTAGTTGTAACCAAAACTACAGAAGATGGAAACATTGATGTAGATGATTTACGTGAAAAAGCACTATTGCATAAAGACAACTTAGCTGCATTGATGGTAACCTATCCTTCAACACATGGAGTTTTTGAAGCTACTATTAAAGAAATCACGCAAATTATTCACGATAATGGTGGACAAGTATATATGGATGGCGCCAACATGAATGCACAAGTAGGATTGACAAATCCTGCAACAATTGGTGCAGACGTTTGTCACTTAAACCTACACAAAACATTCGCTATTCCACATGGTGGTGGTGGACCTGGTGTAGGACCAATTTGTGTTGCAGCACATTTAAAACCTTTCTTACCAAGCAATCCAATTATTGAAACTGGTGGAGAAAAAGCCATTACAGCAATTTCTTCAGCTCCTTGGGGAAGCGCATTGGTATGTTTAATCTCTTACGGATACATTGCCATGTTAGGTTCAAGAGGATTGACAGAAGCTACCGAATACGCAATTTTAAATGCAAACTATATCAAAGGACGTTTGGAAACAAAATTTGATATTTTATATACAAATGAACGCGGACGTTGTGCGCACGAAATGATTATTGACTGCAGACCGTTTAAACAACACGGAATTGAGGTAACAGATATTGCAAAACGTTTGATGGACTATGGTTTCCACGCGCCAACAGTATCGTTCCCAGTAGCAGGAACCATCATGATTGAACCAACGGAAAGTGAAAGCGTAACAGAATTAGATAGATTCTGTGATGCAATGTTAGCTATCTTTGAAGAAATTTCAGAAGCAACTGCTAGTGACACGAACAATGTAATGAAAAATGCGCCACATACACTTGGCATGTTAACTGCTGACGAATGGGATCTTCCCTACTCACGTCAAAAAGCAGCATTTCCATTACCATATGTTGCCGACAATAAATTTTGGCCATCAGTTCGTAGAGTAGACGATGCGTATGGAGATCGAAACTTAATTTGTACATGTGCGCCTATTGAAGCATATGCGGAAGCATAACGTTTTTAAAACATACAAATAGAATATATAAGGAGCGTTCAAACAAACGCTCCTTTTTTTGAACTCTTTCTATTCTTCTTTGATGAATTATCATCTTTAAGCGCTTTATTTTACGAATTCCTCAAAACCTTAACGTTTCAGTGCATTATCCTCAAAAATGTTAATTTTGAAGCATCCTCTAAATAATTAAAAGCCTATTATCGTTAATTTAGTAGCTTATAATCCCAAAAAACCTATGATTGTATGAAAGTGAAAATAACTGGGACAGGATGTTATATTCCCTCTGAAGTTGAAATCAATGAAGCTTTCCTTGAACACAAATTCTTAAATGAAGACGGCAGTCCTTTTAAGCAAAATACAGCTATCATTATAAAAAAATTCCAAGCCATTACAGGAATTGATGAACGTAGATATGCAGAAACGCATCATTCTTCTTCTGACTTAGGTTTTTTTGCCGCTGAAAAAGCAATTGCAAATGCCAATATTGATCCTGAAACCTTAGACTATATCATTTTTGCTCATAATTTTGGTGACGTAAAACACCGTACTGTTCAAAGCGATATGGTACCAAGTTTAGCGAGTAGAGTAAAACACAATTTGCGTATAAAAAATCCAAAATGTGTAGCCTACGATGTTGTATTTGGTTGTCCAGGTTGGCTTGAAGGAATGATACAAGCGTATGCATTTATCAAAGCGGGAATTGCAAAAAAATGCCTCATTATTGGTTCGGAAACATTATCGAGAGTTGTAGATGTACACGACCGAGATTCTATGATTTATTCAGATGGTGCTGGTGCAACTATTATTGAAGCTACCACCGAAGATTGTGGTATTATTGCACATGAAACTGCTACACATTCTTATGAAGAAGCGCATTATTTATACTTTGGAAAATCAAACAATCCTGACTTGTGTAATGATACGCGTTACATAAAAATGTACGGGCGTAAAATATACGAGTTTGCATTGACAAATGTTCCTGCTGCCATGAAAGCATGTCTGGATAAAAGTGGTGTTGCTATTGATGATTTAAAGAAAATATTTATTCATCAAGCCAATGAGAAGATGGATGAAGCCATTATAGAGCGTTTTTACAGTTTGTATGGCAAAGAAGCTCCCGAAAGCATTATGCCAATGATTATTCATAATTTAGGAAATAGTTCAGTAGCAACAATTCCTACTTTATTCGATATGGTTACCAAAGGACAAGTAGATAATCAAGATATACAAAAAGGCGACATTATTATGTTTGCAAGTGTTGGTGCTGGAATGAACATCAACGCGATTGTTTATAAATATTAGCATGAATCAAGATACGATTGCCATTATTGGTGGCGGAAACTTAGGAAAATCTATTGCACAAGGATTGTTGAAACAACACAACAATCCTTCGCAAATTTATGTCACACGCAATAAAGTTGAACTTCTAGAAGACTTGAAGTCACAAGGTGTGCATACAACTTCGGACAATGTATTGGCAGTACAACAATCGAAAACGTTAATTTTTGCCTTAAAACCGTATCGAATTGAAAGTGTTTTAAAAGAACTCGCTCCTCATATTACGTCTGAACATTTGATCATTTCTGTGATTAGTGACTTTTCTTTAGCACAACTATCGGCATGTGTCAATGATGATATTCAAATAGTACGCGCCATGCCAAATACGGCTGCAGCTATTGGCGAATCGCTTACCTGTTTAGCTACGCATAATGCTTCCGCAGAAAACATGTCTAAAACAAAATTTATTTTCGATGCTTTAGGCGAAACTATTGAAATTGACGAAAGTTTAATGGACGCAGCAACCGTATTAGGTGCTTGTGGAATTGCCTATGTTTTGCGTTTTATCCGCGCGATGATTCAAGGTGGAATTGAAATTGGATTTGATGCCAAAACAGCCACAAAAATTGCGTCTCAAACCGTAAAAGGTGCCAGTGAATTATTACTCCAAAACGGCAATCATCCTGAAGAAGAAATAGACAAAGTAACCACGCCAAAAGGTTGCACTATTGCAGGATTGAACGAAATGGAACATCAAGGATTTAGCTCATCATTAATTAAAGGAATTAAAACTTCTATTGAAACGATTCAGAAGAAATAAATATGAAAAACGTACTTACTTTTTGCTTTCTACTAGTTGCATGCACATTTTCGTATGCGCAAAACAAGTGTGAAGAGTTTAAAACAGGAGAATTTATAAATACCGAAAATGGTATTGTAAAAGCTACCATTCAACGAAATGACTCTATTCAAACAGAACAATTCAGCGGAAAGGAAATCAAGTTAAGAATTACGTGGATTGATGATTGCAGCTATCGACTTAAGTTTTTAGAAGGCAATGAAGCTTTTTTAAAATCAAGACCAAAAGATACGCCTATGTATGATTTAATGGTAAAGATTATCAGTGTAAACGGCGATTCTTACGTACAAGAATCAAGATTTATTGATTATGATGGCGACACTGTTTATATCAGTACTATCAAAAAAGTTAAATAACCTCTAAATTTTACGAGTTGCGACTGTGTTTGATGTAAATCCTAAAGTCTTTCACAACAGATCTCGATACAAATTTGTTGCACAAATCCACTCGATCAGACGCTTATAGTTTTGAATACTGAATTACTTCTCAACGAAACACAACACGTCACTTCGAGTGATTTTTTGACATTGAGCTTGCCGAAATACAAAAAAATAGTATCGAGAAGTACTTTGAAAGTATAAATCCTAAAGTGTTTCACAGCAGATCTTGACACAAATTTGTTGCACAAATCCACTCGATCAGACGTTTATAGTTTTGAATACTGAATATTCAATTTAAAATTATCTCATAACACAACACGTCACTTCGAGTGATTTTTTTGACATTGAGCTTGCCGAAATACACAAAAATAGTATCGAGAAGTACTTTGAAAGTATAAATCCCAAAACTACTTTACAGCAGATCTCGATACAAATTTGTTACACAAATCCACTCGATCAGACGTTTATAGTCTAATTACTTCACAACTCACATAAACCGAATCAAATCAAATGTTTCGTAATCTTCGAACTCATCGGTTTTGTAAATGAATAGTAATAATTAATAAGTTGTCCATATTCATCGACCAAATACTTTTGAAAATTCCATTTGACACTCGAACGCTTTTTCCCATTCAGATTTTTAGATGTTAACCAAGTATATAGCGGATGTTGGTTTTTACCTTTGACATCTAATTTCTCCGTAAGTGGAAAAGTCACACCAAAATTGATTGCGCAAAATTCTTGAATTTGACTTGCATCTCCAGGTTCTTGTTTTCCAAATTGATTGCACGGCGAACCAATAATCACCAGATTATCTTTATACCTATCACTCAACGCTTGCAGTTCTTTATATTGTTTAGTAAATCCGCATTTAGAAGCTACATTGACAAACAATATTTTCTTTCCTTTAAATGCTGAAAGCGACATTGGATTTCCTTGAAGATCATTGATTTCAATATCGTACATCGATTTTCTTTCAGTTTCTGCAGGAGTACTTAATTTAGGTTTATCAATTGTTTTCATAGCCTTTCTTTTCATACAAAAATACGGATTTTATGTGTCTTTTAGAATTCGTATTGAGAAATAGAAAGTCTACTTTTCTTCCATTTCTCTGTACTACAATCATTGAACTATTTTTAAAATTAATACTGAAGAACTACTTTGATGACGAAAAAGGTTACGTCTAGTCTTTTATTTTATGCAAAAAATTACCTAAGAAACTATTCTATATCGCATGAACAACCTACTTCTTCCCTATTTTGGCTGAAATCCAATCATTAATCGCCGGAATCATTCGAAGTTTGTAAATCACAATTCCATTCACCAACATAAACGTTCCGACTTTAATAATAATATCTAAAATTGTATACGTTGTTGTCGGAATAAAATATAACAAACTTACCGTTCCCCCAAAAGAAATGAACATCCAAATATGGTCTTGGGTAAAAGGTTGGATTTTATATTTTGAATAGATAAAGATTAATTTGATAGTATTGTACAAGGTCATGGAAATCAACGTAGCATACGCAGCACCTTCTATGCCCATGTTGAGATATTTGATGAAGTATATATTCAATGAAATATTCAACACTACCAAAATGGCAATGGCTACCATATTGAAACGATAGTATTTCGAATACAACAAAATGTGTGAATTGAACGAAGTTGTCATGTCAATAACCACATTAAAACTTAGAATTAGAATGACAGGAATGGTATCGATCAAGTTTTCACGAGTAGGTAAAATGGAAAACAAATCGTCCACACCTAAAAAGATGCATCCTAATAAAAAGCCACCAATCGCAAAGAGCAATTTAGAAACTTCTTGATACTTTTTTCCTAAGGAAGCTATATCATCTTTAGCAATATATTCGGTGATGATAGGACTGTAAATGGTATATAAACCAATCGCAGGAATTGCCAATGTTGCTGCCAAAACTACGCCGATACTGTACGTTCCATTGGCTGTCATAGCATTAGCACCTTCAATTAAATTTGGCACCATAATTCCGTCAATCTTAAATGCCAAGAGCGAACCCAAAATGCTGAAAAAAGCAAACAGACTGTACTTTGTATATTCGCTTCTAAACGAACGATTAAATACTTTTTTAGCTGAAAAATTAAATCGAATATTCGCTACTTTTTTCGCATACCACAAAGCAATGATCATAATCACAACAAAACAAAGCACATAGATAATTTTGCCCGTTTCTACCGTAATGATATTTCCTAAATATAGTAGAAATATGGCTGGAAAGAACAGTTTAATTGAAAATCGCTCTAATACTGTCGGAATTGCAATTTTTTTATAGTTAGATGCTTGCCGTTTGCAGACATCCATAATCGCGAAAGCAAAACCTACAATGACAGAATATTGAATATAATCGAAGGCATGAAAATCTGGAAGCAAACTCGATAATGAACTTGCCAACAATAAGAATATCACTGAAAACAATGCACTATTCATAATGACAATGAGCAATGTCGTTGAAAAGAAAATATTCCGCTTTTCAGCTGATTCTTTAAATCGAGGAAAATAATTCACCAAAGATTGTGAAGTTCCGAACACAAAAAATGCCATAAGAATTTGCGCGCCATCAAAGATATAACGAATGATGCCTAAAAACTCTTTGTCATTTGGGTAAATAAAAAGCGTAGACACAATTCCAATAGCCGCACCAACATAGTTGATGATACTAAATTTAAGTGTTTGCGACGATACTTCTTTTTGGTGTTTTTCCAATCGTAGAACTGCTTTGTATCACAAATGTACATAATTGTCTGTATTGTTGAATTAAATGTTGGAAAGATTAAAGATTTCACCGATGGAGCATTAAATTAAAAAAACGAACCGAAGTTCGCTTTTTCTATCATGATCTTTATTTTGTTAGCATGTTTCTGTATAACAAAAGCACACAGAGGCTACAAATAATGTTGGCTCGTCTGGAATTGGATCTAAAGGATCACTCGTGTCAGCATCAATTGGACACATTAATACTGAATTGGAATTACACGTATAGGTATGAAATCGAGCACCACCCGCTATGTTTGTGATTTTAGAAATTATTCTTTTCTCTAGTGTTAAGCTTTTTAATTTTTGTTTTTTCATTTCTTTGAGTTTTGATTTATATATTATAGGATCAAAATCAGGAAAACATTACCCAATAAGAATTATAAAGTGATTCTAGATTTAAGAAACACTCCAAAAATCCAAAAAATACACTCCCAAACTCGCAAACTCATAAACTCTTTTACATATATTTGTATTTACCAAGACTTTAAATATGTATAATAAATTCTATCCGCATAAACGCTATAAATATACCCTTGAGTTCTTACAAGAAGTCATTCCTGAAGGTTCAAAGGTTTTAGATTTAGGAGTAGAAAATCCTTTTTCTGAAATTATGAGTAAGGAAGGATATGTGGTAGAGAACACAAAGGGAGAAGATTTGGATGAAGATTTTTCATCTGTACAAAACAGTGATGCTGATGTAGTGACTGCGTTTGAAATTTTCGAACATTTGGTGGCTCCTTTTAATGTTTTGAAAGAAATTAAAGCTAAAAAATTGGTGGTAACCGTTCCGTTGCGCTTGTGGTTTGCAACTGCTTACAGAAGTAAAACTGATCCTTGGGACAGACATTACCACGAGTTTGAAGACTGGCAGTTTGATTGGCTTTTGGAGAAATCTGGTTGGGAAATTAAAAAGACACGAAAATGGACCAATCCTTCGCGTCCGCCAATTGCACCACGACCGCTTCTTCGTCATTTAATTCCACGCTATTACGCTGTGTATGCCGAACGCAAAGCATAGTTTATGAATTATTACATTGTTATTCCTGCACATAATGAAGCCGATTTTATTGAAATGACGCTTGCTTCTGTTGTGCAACAAACTTTACTTCCCAAAAAAGTAGTGGTTGTCAATGATAATTCTACGGATGCTACTGAAACTATTGTGGATGAATTTATAAAACAACATGCATTCATCTCAAAAGTAAATACACATGCAAGCAATGAACATCTTCCAGGCAGCAAAGTGGTAGAAGCTTTTTATAAAGGTTTTGAAACTTTAGATGACAATTTTGATATCATTGTAAAGTTGGATGCAGATGTTATTTTACCTGTCAACTATTTTGAAACGATTTGCAATCACTTTACAAATAATCCAAAAATTGGTGTCGCAGGCGGTTTAGCCTATATTGAACATAATGGCAACTGGGTTTATGAATCTGTTGCAGATAAAAATCATGTCCGCGGTCCATTTAAAGCCTATCGAAAAACCTGTTTTGAACAAATTGGTGGTTTACAAAAATCATTAGGTTGGGACACCGCAGATGTACTTTTAGCGCGTTTTCATGGATGGAAGGTATATGTTGATCAATCTTTGCATATAAAACATTTAAAACCCACAGGAAAGACGTATAAACAGAAAGTTCATCGCAATCATGGAGCTGTCTTTTACAAACTGGGTTATGGTTTTTGGATTTCTTTCATTGCTTCCTTGAAAATTGCTCTCAAAAAGAAAAGTCTCAATGTTTTTTTAGATTATATGAAAGGCTTTTTTACGGCTAAAAAGGCAAAGATTCAAAAAATGGTAACTCCAACGCAAGCGCGTTTCATTCGAAGCTACAGACGTGCGCAAATAGCACAAAAAGCAACCAGTTTTTTAGGCATCAGACAGTCAGAAAAATAGCAGGTACAACTTCGTATTTTTAATAAAAATTTGCATTTTTTCAGAAATTAAACGTATTTTAGTCAATATTACCTTTCAAGAATCCCCTATTCAGAAAAATATACATAAATGATCAAAGCAATAATCGTCGAAGATGAAAAGTCTTCTATGGAATATTTGACGTCTATTTTAAACCGAAATCACAAAAACATAAAAATTCTTGGTTGGGCTTCCGATGTTCATGACGCAGTAACATTGATTAAGAAAAAAGAACCCGAACTTGTATTTCTGGACATTCAATTAAACACTGGTAGCGGATTTGAAGTTCTAGATCAATTACAAAACGAAATGACATTTGAGGTCATTTTCACCACTGGTTTTGTAGATTATAAAGAGAAAGCGATGGACTACTTTGCTTTTTACTATTTAAACAAACCGATACAGGAAGAACAACTTAAAAAAGTGTTGGACATGTATGAACTAAAACGTTCTGCTTTTGATCGACGAAAGTATGAAGCGTTTAAATTGCAAATAGAAAACAAACACACGTCCATCACAATTTATGAAAAAAGCGAATATACTACGATTCGGATTTCAAACATTTTGTATTGTGAAGCAGCCGGAAGTTATACCACTATTCATTTAAGAAACAACCAACAGTTATTATTTTCTAGAAACTTAAAGTCTATAGAAAATATGTTAGAACACAGTGATTTTTTCCGAGTACATCGATCGTATTTAGTCAATTTGCAAAATGTAAAAAAAGTTACGCACGACGGAATCATGATTATGATTGACAATAAAGAAATCGCGACTTCCTCTAGAAATCGTAAAAAAGTAATTGATCTTTTAAAGCTTTACAACAGCAAAACACTTTAGTGTTTTAAAGCACTTTCTATCGGATTTCCTGTAGCAGCATTTGGGAGTGAAATCTCTAACAATGCTGAAATAGTTGGCGCTACATCGGTAATTTTTGTACGTTGTAATGTTTCTCCTTGTTGTACTCCATTTCCATAGAATAATAACGGAACATGCGTATCATAGTTGAATCCTGAACCATGTGTAGAACCTGTACGTGAGTATGAAATGGTAGCAATATCAAGCACATAACAAACATCTCCTGAACGTTTTTGGTTAAATCCACGTTGCAAAGCAGCAGCAATTCCGTGCGTGAATTCACTATTAAGAAATGCCGTTCGCGTATATACTTTTGATATTTTATCGTAGCTTAATAATTCGCGTTGCAACGCATTTTCAATCGCCGTTGCAGAAAGTTGTAAACGCTTAATTTCTGCATAGTTCAAAAATACTTGTCCGCTAGAAACATTCTCGATTAATTTTTCGCTTCCATACATGGTATTTAGAAAACTTTTCAAGTGCTTCTCTAGTGCTCCATGATCAAAATATCCAGCAGGTATTTTCATTTCTTGTAAAAACGATGGAACATGTACCGCAGCGTGATCTGCTGTTAAGAAAATTGTATAATTTCCTTTTCCAACTTCAGCATCAAGAACTGCAAACAAACGCTCAATATCTTGATCCAATCGTAAATAAGTATCTTGAATTTCTTTAGAATTTACTCCAAATCTATGTCCAACATAATCTGTACTGGAATAGCTTACTGCTAAGAAATCTGTATCAACATCTTTTCCTAAGTTTTCACCTTTTATCGCTGCAATCGCAAAATCAGTTGTCAAACTATTTCCGTACGCAGTCGCTTTCAACACATCAAAGCCTCCATTTTCTGCTTGCAATGCTTTTAAATCATACGGAAAGGTTGGATTGGGTTTGCCTTTAAAACTACTTTCGTAAGCACTTAAATCAATATCACTTTCTGTGTAGGTATTAATGTCATATAAAGTATTCCAAGTTGTCAAGTATTTTTCAGCTTCATCGGCTGCATTGAATTCCTTGACCCAAGTTGGCAATTCATTTCTGTAGTATGTACTTGTAATCCAGCTTCCTTTATCTTTTCCATAAAACCAGTACGCTCCATTGGCTGCGTGACCTGCTGGTAAAATAGCACCTCGATCTTTAATGGCAATTCCGATTACTTTTCCTCGTTGTTGTGTATCTAAACGCAATTGATCGGTAACCGTTGTAGTTTGCATTCTGTGTGGCGACATTTTTCCTGCCCATTGTCCTTCTACTCCAACTGAAGATTGGCGATCATCTGACGCACAGTATACTTCTTTCTTTATGAATTTATCATACCAATCGTTGGCAATAATTCCGTGATTTTCTGGAGTTGTTCCCGTATATACAGATGCATGTCCTGGACCTGTATAGGTTGGAATATAATTGTAATGATTGTTTTTACAGTTATATCCTTCATTAATCATTCGCATAAAACCGCCATTCCCGTATTTGCTTTCAAAACGCGTTAAATAATCATAACGCATTTGATCGACTACAATACCTACTACCAATTTCGGTTTCGTAGATTCTGCAGCTTGTGCATTTGTATTCGTTGCTGTTTTAGACGCTGTTTTTACTTTTTGTTTTACAGAAATACACTGAATAAAAAATAAAGACAATATGCTAAGTAAGATACTATTTTTCATAACGGATCTTATCATTTATTTTAAGTTCGGGAAATTATACTGTGCCAAAAGTAATTGTTTTACTGCAAATAACATTTTAACTAATCATTAAATCGTTAATTATTTTATTAGCTTCTACGAATAATGTATTTTTAGCCCATGATTTACCTAGAAAATATAGGACGCTATTTTTTGATGTTAAAAAGCGTATTTAGTAAAATGACCAAATGGTCCATGCTAAGAAATCTTATCTTTAAAGAAATTGACGATTTAATCATCGGTTCCATGGGAATTGTATGTTTTATTTCCTTTTTTGTGGGTGGTGTAGTTGCCATACAAACTGCCTTAAACATCAACAATCCTTTAATCCCAAAATACCTTGTTGGTTTTGCCACACGCCAATCTGTAATTTTAGAATTCGCACCGACGTTTATTTCTATTATTATGGCTGGAAAAGTAGGTTCGTTCATTACTTCGAGTATTGGAACCATGCGTGTAACGGAGCAAATTGACGCTTTGGAAGTCATGGGTGTAAATTCTTTGAATTACTTGGTATTTCCTAAGATTGTAGCATTGGCTTTGTATCCTTTTGTAATTACCATCGCTATGTTTTTAGGAGTTTTTGGAGGTTGGTTAGCTTCTATTTACGGAGGTTTTTCAACAAGCGCTGATTTTATTCAAGGATTACAGATCGAATTTATTCCATTCCATGTAACCTATGCTTTTATTAAAACCTTTCTATTTTCTTTTGTGCTCGCCACAATTCCTTCTTTTTACGGATACTATATGAAAGGTGGTGCATTGGAAGTTGGAAAAGCAAGTACAACATCGTTCGTTTGGACGAGTGTTGTTATTATTTTGATAAATTACCTCATCACACAATTATTACTGACTTAATGATCGAAGTAAAAAACATAAAGAAATCTTTTGATGGCGTTGAAATTTTAAAAGGAATTTCGACCACATTCGATAAGGGAAAAACCAACTTAATCATTGGTCAAAGTGGTTCTGGGAAGACCGTTTTTTTAAAGTCTTTATTAGGTCTTCACATACCCGAAGAAGGTGCTATTTTGTTTGATGGGAAAGATTATAAAAGTTTATCTAGCAAAGAACAACGAGAACTGCGTACCGAAATGGGCATGGTTTTTCAGGGAAGTGCTTTGTTTGATTCTATGACCGTTTCTGAAAACGTAATGTTTCCATTACGAATGTTTACAAATCAAGCAGTGAGTGAAATGCAAGATCGTGTAGATATTGTATTGAAGCGTGTAAAATTGATAGATGCGCATCATAAATTTCCAGCAGAAACTTCTGGAGGAATGCAAAAACGTGTAGCTATTGCGCGCGCTATTGTGATGAATCCGAAGTATTTATTTTGTGATGAACCAAATTCTGGATTGGATCCGAAAACCGCCATTGTCATTGATAATCTGATTCAAGAAATCACCGACGAATATAACATTACAACTGTGATCAATACACATGATATGAACTCTGTAATGGAAATTGGCGAAAAGATTGTCTTCTTAAAAAACGGTATCAAAGCTTGGGAAGGCACGAATAAGGAAATCTTTAAGACAGATAATGAATCGGTGACAGACTTTGTATACTCTTCAGATTTATTCAAAAAAGTAAGAGAAGTATATTTAAAAGAACTGAAAGAATAATTACCACTCGTTATGAGTAGCAATTATGCATTTTGATTTTATTCGCGTACGAAAGTAAATTTTCTATTTGTAAATTCGTCATTAGAAAGATCCATGTCTAATACTAGACTATCCTTTGATAGTTTGACAATGCTTAGTACTTTTTCTTTTTTAGGTAATACAATGGTTTTTTCATTTTCATAATACTTCCATTGAGTTGAATATTTAAATAGTCGTTGATCTATTAAGATAGAATCTTGGGAAATACGTAAACTGTTTAATGGAAGTGAAACGCTACTCAAGGTATCTACTCTAGGTATACTTTCTTTTTTAACAAGTTTCCAAGTTCCAAACAGTGATATTGGTTTTTCGTGTGCTATTTCTTGCTCTTCAAAAGTGTATGGCTTATTACCAGCCATATAATCAGTTACGTATACTTTATTTCCTGCTAATGAATCTACCAATGCATAATGAATACCAGGTTCTTCATCACTATAAAGATCAGATTCAAACACTAAAAAAGTATAATTATTAATATGTTGAATCTCCCAATACGGTTTCATCAACAATCCAACACCTTTTGAATGAGAGTACATTACTGTGTCATTTACATAATCATGGTATATTTTTTCTTGCTCTTGAAAAGTGACATATTCTTTTCCTTTAGGATTCCAGTGTACTTTTTTTGAATTGGTTGGTAATCTTCTGAATACTGTATGAATAGGTTGATTATAATTCGATGTCATGACAAGGTTGTCTTTTGTAACTTTTACTTCTACTGTACTTGAAGCATCGTCTCCATATGTAAGTTTACCATTCTTCAACGTAAAATTGACAATGGTATCCATCGCTCTTCCCTGAGCATTGATTGCAATTTTTTTGACATGAACTGTATTGTCTTTAAAATTAAAAAAGAATTTACTACCAGAAGGGTCTTTAAAAGCGGTTTTATCATCTCCATCCTCTAAAAACTGATAATAGACTTGTATCCAAGCGCCTTCTATATTTGGATCGGGATTGAGTTTAGATTTACAAGATATACATAGTAAAATAACAAGGACAAGTGATGTGAGTGAAGTTTTGAACATAGTGGTAATGTTTACGGTTTCTTATAGTATTTGTGGTGTATTATAGCAAAATGTTACAACTGATCACTTTTAGTTATCTAGCAATGAACTTATCTACTTTGATAATTTCTTGCTTTTTGAGTTCCCAAAATGTCGCTTGAATTTTCTTTTCGTGATAAGAATCCGTATAATATTCTAGATCAAAATTCATATCAAAAATCTTCTCCCAACTTTTCTTGATTTTTGTTTGAAATGATGAAGATAACTCTTCAAGATGACCACTGAGGAAACCACGAATATTTTTACGTTCTTTTTCTTCATCAAAGCTGATAGCTTCTTCTTCGGAATCAGCTATATAATCATGATAACATAATGACCAATGCCATAATACGAAGTCAGACAATAGTATTTCTTTCTCATCTTTTTCAAATTCAATTCGGTATCCAACTTCTCCCGAAGGCAAGTGTCCAGAAGTACGCAAATCTGGTTTTTTTCTTTTATCATCTATGGATTGATACCAAGCCCATACTGGATATTGCTCAGGGTTTTTAGACTTTCCTATTCGTTGTTCCATTTGAGCACGCAACCAATCGTATCCTAGAATAAATTCTGGAGTTATGAATTCCTTTTTCCCTGTATATATGCCTTTTGTTTGGAGTTCATTCCAACCTTGCTCATTTTGAATTGTCCATAATCTAACTTTCATAAAGGAATATTTAATAAGACAACTAAGTCATTATTGATAGTATACATAAAAAACTTTCTCTTGAAGTGTATGTAAGATGGTTCTTGTTCTCAAAAAGAAAAGCGAACTTAGGTAAGTCCGCTTTTTAATGAGTTATTATTTTCAATACTTTTTACTCTCTAATACGCTCTACAATCAAGGTATCAAGTGCTAGTTTCTGGCGTAACCATACTTTTAATTCAGCTTCACGAACCGTTTGGACACTATCTGTTAATTCAGTTCTCCATTTTACAGCAGCCACTGGAATGGTGTCTACAGTACTAAAATCTTGTGAACTTAACATTCTAGCAAATCCAAACTGGCGTAAATCTCCATATTTAATCTTTGCATCTTTTGCAACCGAACTAAAGGCTACATAGTTTTGATTTTCTAGAGAAGCTTTTGATTCTAGTTGTGTATTTAAATTAGAAACTTGCGATTTTAAATTTACTATTTGATCTTCTAAACCTTTGATTATAATATCTTTTTGATCTATATCTTTATAAGCTCTATCTAAAGCATCAGAAATCTTATCGACGCTCTTAGTATTACTAGCTTCAATAGCTAAGTCAAAATCTTTGATATACGAGTATGATTCTAAATTTTTGGTGTATTCTGTCTTTAAAATTTCTGAGATTTCACCGTTAAAATATAGGTTTATTTGTTTTTTCTCTAAATCCAAACCATCTTTTCCTTCTTTATGCAACCAAACCTTATCATTTGCGACAATTTTTTTAACAAATAAATCATAATCTCTTCTAATATTAGTTTCTTGCAACACTTTCCAAAACATCCAAACTGCAGGAACCATTACAGCTAATGCGACTACAGATGCCAATCTTGCAATACGTTTTCTTTTCGCAGAGTTGGCATATTTTAACATTGGGAAACGCAGTATTTTCAGTACTAAAAAGGTCGCCAAAGCTATAAATATTGTATTGATAATGAATAAATACATGGCGCCTCCAGCATATCCCATACCTACGCTTCCGCCTTTTGCTAGACCAAAACCAACCGTACACAAAGGTGGCATTAAGGCTGTTGCAATTGCCACACCAAAAATTACCGAAGCAATCGTTCCTTTTTTTGTTCGAGCAATAATCAATGCTAAACCTCCGAAGAATGCAATCAATACATCACGGATATCGGGTTTGGTTCTTGCTAACAATTCTGGAGAGTCTTCTTGTAACGGGAAAAATTCAAAAAATAAGAAAGCAGTCAAAATACTGATCACCACCATGACTCCAAAGTTGATCAACGATTTACGTAAAGTATCAATATCATTAATCGCAATGGACATTCCCATTCCTAAAATTGGTCCCATAAGTGGAGAAATTAACATGGCTCCAATCACTACCGCGGTTGAATTGGCATTCAATCCAACCGATGCTATAAAAATGGAACAAATTAAAATCCACGTGGTGGCTCCTCTAAACGGAATATCCTTTTTTACATCTTCAATCGTTTGATCTTTGTCAACATCGTCACGAATATCCAAAAGATTATGCATAAAGCTTTTAACACCTTCCCATATACCTTTAGGATCGTCTAAAACTGGTGTCGGCGCACCATTTGTGGTTTCTTTAGATTCGTCTTCTGTAAAATTAAATTTATTTTCTCCTTCTGTACTCATGTGTATTATCCGTAATTTTCACCAAAGGTGTCTTTAACTTTTTGTAAAACTTTCTTGATGTCTTGCTCTTTTTCTTTTGGATAAATCAACAAAACATCTTCTTTATCAACGACAATATAATCATTTAATCCATCAATTACCACGACTTTTTTGTTGGTCGTACGTATCATGTTCCCGCTCGCATCTTGCAATATAGGTTTTGCATTTACAACTGCGTTATGGTTTTCCTCTTTGTCTAACTTGTCATACAAACTTCCCCAAGTTCCTAAATCGTTCCAGTCAAATGTAGCTGGCAATACGTATACTTGTGTTGCGTGTTCCATAATGGCATAGTCAATCGAGATGTTTTCAGCGTTGCCATAATTGTCACGAATAAAATCATCTTCAAAATCTGTATTGTACACAGAAATGCCTTGTTCAAATAGTTTGTACAGTGTTGGTTGAAATTTTTGGAAAGATGTTACAATGGTTTGTACACTCCAAATAAAAATTCCTGCATTCCACAGATAATTTCCGCTTTCCAAAAATTGTTTTGCAGTATCATAATTAGGCTTTTCCGTGAATTTATGAACTTTCTTAATGGCATTTTCGCTTTTTTCAAAGTTGATATATCCATAACCTGTATTGGCAAATGTTGGTTGAATTCCCAAGGTCATCAATACATTTTCTTGCGTACATTTATCAAAAGATGCTTGTAAATTATTTATAAAAGCAGTTTCATCTTCAATCCAATGATCGCTTGGTGCAACCACCATAACTGCATTTGGATTTTCTTTTTGAATTTTAAGCGAAGCATATAAAATACACGGTGCTGTGTTTCGCATGGCAGGTTCTAAAACCACTTGCTTTTGTGTCGCATCTGGCAATTGTTCTAACACCAGATCGTTGTATTTTTCATTCGTAAGAATGTAGATATTTTCTTTTGGAATTAACTTTGAGAGTCTATGAAATGTTTTTTGAATAAGCGTTTCTCCTGTTCCTAACATGTCGTGAAACTGCTTAGGAAAACTCGAAGTACTTACAGGCCAAAAACGCGATCCTACGCCGCCAGCCATGAGAATTGCATAATAATTCTTGTTCATTGTCGTCATTATTCGTTGGTAGGTTTTCGATTACGAAAGCAATATAATACAGATTGCTGAAAAAAGTAACAAAACTGTAGATTATTAACGGCTTTATAACGTTGAATCAACGTGATTGTCCTATATTTTGATTTTGAGTAAGATTATTATAGCTTTAACAATAACTATAGTTGGAAATATAAAATGAGCATCTTCTATCAAAAAACTAAAAAGAGACATATTGAACAATTTAGATTACAAGTCGCAGAATTATTAGCGTCTGAAATGCCTGAATTAAAAACAGTAATTGGTCTTTCTGAAATATTTGGAATAAGTTTTATGCAAAATCCCAAGAGCATTTACATTGCAACTAAATATAATTCTGAAGATTTTAAAATCATCAATAGAAATCATAAAACTTGTTTTAATCTTACTGGAATTTCTGTATTTCATAAAAAAGAACAGCGTTACCAACCAATTAAACTATACTATCAATCAGATGCTTTGACAAAAATTGAGGTTGACACTCCTGAATATTTTCATAAAATTTATGATTTGACACAGATTTTAAAGGAAAATATTGAGTTAGAACATTTGCCTCGGGAAAACCCTGACCAAGCAATTGTAGAAAAAATTCTTAAGCCTTTAACTCCGGAACAACGTAATCTTTTGGAATTAGCAGATTCTTTTGAAATTGAACTTGATGATCAGTTATTTTATACCATTTTAGATATGGAAGATGGAAATTATGTAGCCGTCAATAAAAAAGGCAATGTATTTCGTTTGATTCATGACCACGAAGAACCTGTAAAACTAGTTGCGAATTCACCTATAGATTTTTTTAAAATTTATGATGGACAGAAAAGTGAATTGGATAAAATATTGTTTACGTATTCGTGATGTAATTGCTAAGAACAAACGAATCATTGATCCGCTTTTAATTACAGATTGGAAAGTATCTTTGGATAAGATAATAATATGACAAACGTTCGTTATTACCCTCTTTTTTCCGTACTTTTATACGTATTATTTTCAATGCTAAAAAATTATTATGATTGGAGTTTTTGATGGAATAGGACTCATGATTACGGCTTCCCTTTTCTTCTTATTTTATGTGCCTTTCATAACTGTTTTAACACTATCAGAAGGTACCGTTTTTTCACAATATGGAAACAAATCTATACTTATAAAAATAATTGCTTTTATTGCTTTTGTCTTTGTTACACTATTTTTGATTCGACTTTTTAAGTTTTATTCAATTGCTGTTTTTTTCTACTATTCTATTGTGCTAACCTGTTTTTGGCTAGTCTCTAAATCTTTAAAATTGATCCAGCAGCGAAAAAAACAACGCATAAAAGCGGATAGTAATCACTAACTCCGCAACAACTCAACCTCAGCATTCGGATTAAAAAGATACATGCGACCTGTAGAAACTTCTACACATTCGTAGCGTTTGACGCGCTTGTTTCCACGCTTAAAGATTTTCCCATTATGCAGTCGGAATGTGCTTCCATGCGGAATTTCAAACACATAATTCTTATCATTTTCCGGATCGAATTGTTTTAATGCTAAGGCAAATTTTGCATCTGTATCACTACTTGCTTTCGGGTTTCTAAAATGATTGGCGACGACTGGTAAAATCTTTGTAGGAAATATTTGTGGATTGATAAATGGCAACATTAATTGCTGAAATGTTCGCTTCCACTCTATTCCATGTGGCTTGATAAAACGTCCATGTTTTTCGTAGGCGACTAAATGCGCTATTTCATGAATCAAAGTCACAAAAAAACGGTATTTATTTTCGCCTGCATTTACGGTAATCATATGTCTCCCGTCAGGCATTCTGCGGTAATCGCCATGTCGTGTGACACGTTGGTTTACGATTTTTAAATGTACCTGATGCGTCTTTATGAGTTCAAAAGTAGGGTCAACAGCGCGTTCAGGAATATATTTGGCTAGTATTTCTTTCACGGTTCAACAAAAGTACACATTTGTTTTGAAAACAAACAAGCATAACGCATTCATAAACTGACAATTTAGGGAATCAGAATGGTAATTATTTTATCTTCAATGGATCATTATTGAGGTTTCTTCTCATATCAAATTGAGCACAGTCGTGAGATTCTATACAAGCATGAGGAATCAAATGCTTCTCGACTGCGCTCGAAGTGACAATAGTAATTTTTATAATGCTTTATACTACAAGCGTTCTTACTTTGCGCTTGCTTTTTTCCATCTTCTGAAAAAGATCCATCCAATAATTACAAGTAATATTATTGGCCATATAGATAAGATTCCGATAAGTATGTTTTGAATAAAATTCCAACCTGACAACAAACCTTCTTTCGCCTTAGCTCCAAATCCTTTTTTATACGCTACAGGTTGTTCTTTGTACTCAATTGTTTCATAAATTTCTACTTGAATAGTACTATACGCAACTCTATTACTCATGTATTTCAACTTTCCTTGTGCTGATTCTATTTCTTCTTGAATGACACGTAATTCATTTTCTGTTGCCAAAATATCTTTTACCGTTTTTGCATTTTTACGCAACACAGCTTCCAAACGCTCTTTGACTTCTAGTTTTGTTTGTAAACGGGTTTGCGCATCTAAGTATTTTTCAGTCACATCTGTCGTTGAAATGTTTATATAATCGGTTTCTTCTGCAAATTTTTGAATCCCATCTAAAACAATGTCAAAGTTTTCTTTTGGAATTTTTATGGTGAATCTATTTTTCTTCTCGTTGTAATTATTATCATAGCGTAACTCTGAAATATAACCACCATGTAAGTACATCATTTGCTTAATGTCTACTAATGCTTTTCCAATATCTTTTACTTTGTAACGCGTACTTGCTACTTTGATGATTTTTAAATTATCTGGAATGTTAGTAGCTAAGTTTTGATTGCTTTGCGTATTCATCCAACCTTTACTATCACTGTCTTTAAAAGCTACTTTCGTATTTTCTACGCTTGGCTCATTATCATCTACTGCATCATAATCATTCCTGAGATCTACATTTTCAAGTTTCAATTCTTCGCTAAACGCATCTGGACTATAGTTGTTACATGACATAAAAATCAAGAACATAAAAATAAATAGTGTTGATTTTACCGTGTGTTTTCGTGTGATTGCATTCATAATTTTATATTTTTAAGGATTACGAGTACAAACCTATCGGAGTTTCTGCAAGAAGCTTTGTAAACAACTTGTAACGGCTTTGTAAATTATTTTACAAAATACAAACAACTGATTGTCTGATTTTTACATTTTAATTGAGTACAGAAAAAACATATCACTTTTCACGCCTAAAACAGCAAATTGCAGCTACATTTTTAGCTTCGCATGCCGCTTCAAAGGATATTCGTGCATGGAAAGGAAGTACAATTACAGATTTTCAAGAAGATTTACGCAGCAAAACTAAAGGCAGTATTAGTGAAAAATGGTTTTATACGTATATAAAGAATGATGCTGAAAAGTTACCGCGTATTGACATGCTGAATTTATTGAGTATGTATGTTGGTTTTGAAAATTGGAATGATTTTGTACAACACAATGAAATTGAAGCTGAAGTTGAAATTGAATCTGAAAACGTTCGCAGAAGCTTTCCGAAATTGATTTGGTTGTTATTATTAGTTCCATTGCTTGCTTTTGGCGTGTATAGTTTATATCCAACCGAAAATACCTTTACGTTTTGTTTTACAGATGCCGATCAGCGGGAAGCGATTACTAAAATTCCTTTAGACATAGAAGTGATTCGAGAGAATGAATCTTCGTTATATTTTAAAACAGATAGTTTGGGATGTTTTTCATATTCAACTCCCGAAAAGGAATTAAAGTTTGTGGTAAAATCGCCATATCACAAAACAGATACGATTGTTAGACATCTAAATTCGAGCACACATAAAACTGTGCAATTGCAAACCGATGATTACGCGTTAATGTTATTGTATTATGCAAATGGTAATAAAGACGATTGGCAAAAACGGCGTGCACAATTGAATGAGTTAATTGCTGAGAATGCACAAATTTATCGTGTATTTAAGAACAATGTCGGTATTGAAATGTATACCAAAAAGGAGTTTATCAACTTATTGACGATTCCGACAAGTACCTTGAAAAAGATGCAGATTCTAGATAAAGTGTTTGCCAATGAAAAGATTGTGAAACTTAAATTTATGATTCAATGATGCGAAAGATTTTGTACATAGTTGGTTTCTTATGGTGTGTTTCATGCAATCAATTTTCACCTAAATCTGACAATGAAGCTGCTCCAGCTCCAACGGAAGAGTTAAAAATAGAAGGGGATAATTTTACTAATAGTGATGGTTGGTCAGATGATTCAAAAAGAAAAGATTTAGATTTTAAAACTTCTGATGCCACTTTAGAGAACTTGAATTCAGAAATTTTCACAAAATTACAAGCCAATTACGAAGCGCAACTTTTAGCCGCTAAACATCCTGAATTTGCAGATGCTATCAAAGAACAATTGGCTAATTCTAGTAAGTTTACAGAAGCATTGTCAGATTCTATTCAAACCATAAAAATTGAAGATGTTGAATTTTCTGGAACTATGGAATCGCGAAACGATAGTGTTTCTACTCAAAAGGTGAGATATACTGCTTTTATCAATTCAACACATAAACAAAAAGATAGTGTGCTTGTAGTGATAAAACGTACTGCGATTGTGATTGATGGAACTGTGAAAGCGAATACTTCGTTTACGTTTGAGAAATTTTAGATCGCTTTGTTTTTAGACTTGCTTAGATTTGCTTCGCTCTTAGACTTCTTAGACTGTTAGATTCTTCAAACGTCACTTCGAGTGAATTTGTGGAACAAATTTGTATCGAGAAGTACTCTGAAAAAAAGTAATCATTTTGAAGTAGATCTCGATACAACGAATCACAGATTCGCCACTCGATCTGACGCTTTGTTTTCACATCTTATCGCTTCACAAAAAAACCTTCTTCCAGCCACTTTGTTTTCCATTGTTGCCAGTGGTCTTGTAATTCGTCCGCATCAACTTTAAATTGATTGTGTTTCTACTCAATCGCTTTTGGATATAGACTGCTTCGCTTTTAGACTTCTTAGACGGTTAGATTCTTCAAACGTCACTTCGAGTGAATTTGTGGAACAAATTTGTATCGAGAAGTCCTTTGAAAAGTAATCGTTTTGAAGTAGATATCTATACAACGAATCACAGATTTGCCACTCGATCTGACGTTTTGTTTTCGTATCTTATCGCTTCACAAAAAAACCTTCTTCTAGCCACTTTGTTTTCCATTGTTGCCAGTGGTTTTCTAATTCGTCAGCATCAACTTTAAATTGATTGTGTTTCTACTCAATCGCTTTTGGATATTAGACTGCTTCGCTTTTAGACTTGCTTAGACTTCTTGGATTGTTAGATTTTTGAAACGTCACTTCGAGTGAATTTGTGGAACAAATTTGTATCGAGAAGTGCTCTGAAAAGTAATCGTTTTGAAGTAGATCTCGATACAACGAATCACAGATTCGCCACTCGACCTGACATTTTGTTTTCACATCTTATCGCTTCACAAAAAAACCTTCTTCTAGCCACTTTGTTTTCCATTGCTGCCAATGGTTTTCTAGCTCGTTAACATCAACTTTAAATTGATTGTGTTTCTACTCAATCGCTTTTGGATATTAGACTGCTTCGCTTTTAGACTTCTTAGACTGTTAGATTCTTCAAACGTCACTTCGAGTGAATTTGTGGAACAAATTTGTACCAAGAAGTACTCTGAAAAGTAATCGTTTTGAAGTAGATATCTATACAACGAATCACAGATTTGCCACTCGATCTGACATTTTGTTTTCACATCTTATCGCTTCACAAAAAAACCTTCTTCCAGCCACTTTGTTTTCCATTGTTGCCAGTGGTTTTCTAGTTCGTCTCCAACAACTTTAAATTGATTAATTAGGAATTGTTTTGCTTGTGCAATAGATTGTGTTTCTTTGAGTTTTGCCAAGAAATGATATTGTATTGGATAGATTTCAAAAAGTCCCAATCTATAATCGCGACGCAATAAGACGCAATAGCTTTCTTGTGCGAATGGCAATTCCGGATTGCGATCGTTTACAGCTTCTTTATAATATTCGCTGATAGGAAAATTGTGTTTTAATAGATGAAATACCGGAACCAATTGCAAAGCTTCTTCTTTTGTTTCTGCTGTTGCTTTTTGGTAATTTTCATCTGCTTTTTCATCAAAACTAATGTTGACTAAAAATTCAAAATTTGCCAGTTCAATCATAAAATCTGGCCACGATTCTTTTACCTCAGCATCTTTGTCAGGACGTGTTTCTTCTAAAAAAGCACCAAAATGTTGTCCCAAATCGCCTAAAGTATAACTTTTGGAAGGATATTCTAGCAAATACAAATCTGCGAATTGCAAAAATAATTGTCTTCCTAACGCATGACTTAAGGCTGGAAATTGTGCTACCATACAATCGCGTAAGCGCGCTATATAACTACGTTGATAAATACGCATATGTTCTTTGGCAGAAAGTTTGGAAGTCGATTTTACAAATGCTTCATAATCGCCAGCAAATTGTGGATGTAATAATTGATGTTGCATCCATTGTTGAATTTCTGAAAAACTTTTTTCTGCTGCTTTTCGCGATGCGTCTTTGCTTATTTTCATGAATCTACAAAATCTTTTGCCACGTTAGACACCATAAAATCAATCGGATTTGATACTGTTTGAATGTCTTGTTGCATTGTTTCAGATGCTATACATTGTTTTTTGAAACCATCCATATAGTTTTTTGCTTTGAGTAATTCTGCATGACAGATATCAAATTCAGGAATATTTCCGTCCCATTCTAACAAAGTTGATGTTCCGCCGGTGCGTTCCCAAGCTAAACTGAATAATTCCCATACAGGATCAACTACAGGACTGTCGTGTGTATCAATAATATGATCGCCGTTATGTTGGTGTCCCGCCAAATGCATTTGCACAATATTTTCATGCGGCAAACCTTCTATATATTCTATCGGATCAAATTCATTATTGAACGAAGACACATACACATTGTTTACATCTAGCAACAATCCACAATTGGTTTCTTCGACCATAGACTTTAAAAATTGCCATTCGGGAATGGTTGATTGCTGAAACGTTAAATACGTACTTGGATTTTCTAGAATGAGCGGTCGTTCTAGATAGTCTTGCACTTGCTTTATTTTGGTGGTGATGAGTTGCAAACTTTCTTCATTTAGGACTACAGGCAACAAATCGTGTGAATTCAGACTCAGCACACCTGTCCAACACAAATGATCGCTAATCCATTTCGGATTGATTTCATCGGCCAGTTTTTTTAATCGCTTGAGATAGTCATAATTCAACGGATCTGTACTTCCAATCGACATAGAAACACCGTGCATTACAATAGGATACTGTTCGGCAATTTGATCCAACACATACCGTGGTCTTCCGCCAGAATCCATAAAGTTTTCCGAGATGATTTCAAACCAATCTACCGCAGGTTTGTATTCTAGTATATGATTGAAATGTTCTCCTCGCAAGCCTAATCCTAAGCCTAAATCGGGAAGTTCTTGTACTTTTTGTTTCATTGATATGTAGCTTCTGGCTGTTTGCTGTCTTTTTGTTAATTCGTCTTTTGTTGATTTGTTTTTTTGTTATTTCCTAACTCTGAACTTGTCGAAGTGTTAATTCGTTTCTTGTCCATTTCCCTTTTTGTTAATTCGTTTCTTTGTTTTGCACTGAGTTTGCCGAAGTGCCACGAATTCTCTTTGTTTGACTATTTTAAATTAGAATTTATACGAATGTATTGTTTTTATCTTCAAACGTCACTTCGAGTGATTTTCTTTCTCATTGAGTGCAGTCGAAAAAGAAAGAAAATTGTATCGAGAAGTACTTTGAAAACATATTGTTTCTAAGCAGATCTCGATACAATGAATCATAGATTCGTCACTCGATCTGACGTTTTGATAAGTTACCTAATATTATTTCTTAGAAGCTTTCTTCTTTGAAGTTTTCTTCTTCTTTTTATCATCATCACAACCACAATTTCCAAGTGTATTGTCGATTTCTTTGCTGCTTTCTAAGCAAAATTCGTTGGCACTTTTTTCTGGATTGTTCAATCCGAAAGAACAGTATTTATCTCCACTGCTTCCGCAAGATTCTCCTCTTCCGTTGGCGCGTAACCATTTTATTGGCGGTCCATATTTAAAAGGTGCATCTTGTACTGTTCTACGTGATTTATCCATACGATCTTCAAAAAGTTTACGTGCCAATTGCCATACGCTTCTCCCTTTGTTTTCTCCTTGCGTGATGAAACGTTCTGCTGGAATTGGTGTTCCACAGCTTCCTTGCCAAGCACAATCATTGGCTCCTGGACGGCATTGTTCTTCTGTATCTCCGTATAATCCGCAACCACCTTGTCCACGACAATTGTTTAAAGTATGACAACTGTGTACTTGTGTCGCACAATATCCCGACCCTGCACAGTCATTGGTACCAAAACGGTCATGACCTTTACAAGCGTTTAATCCCATGCATGCATGTAATTCTAAAGGTACTGCAATGTCTTTTTGTTTTGATGGTGTACTTGAGCCTCCACATCCGTTAGAAGATCCGCCACTGCTTCCACAACCATTAGATCCGCTACTTCCACTACTTCCGCATCCGTTTGAACCGCTACTACTGCTTCCACTACTTCCACAACCGTTAGATCCACTACTACCACTGCTTCCGCAATTATTAGGTCCATTTGTACTTGATTTGCTACAACTATTTGCTCCGCAACTATTTAATGCGCTATATTTAAAATCTTTCATCTTTCTAATTTTTTTAATTACAAAATCCCTTTATTGTTTTCCACTAAATATGCTTCTAATGGTACATCTGGCAAGTCTTTAATTCTATCTAACAAGCCTTGAGACACAATAGAACTTGACGCCATTGCAATTCCTGCTAAGTCGATAATTTGGGATTTTGGACTCGATGAAGGAGCAAAATCATAGTCTTCTAAAGTAGCCGCAACTGCTTGTTTCTCACCATGACTATCCGTATAACTTAATTTAGCCATTGTTCCACATAAATTGTCTAATAACCAAATCATAGATTTGTGGATTCCAAACATAAAGATTTCATATTGTTTATGACCTGCTGTTTTGTAACATGCTTCTGCCATGACAAATATGTATGTGTAAATGGCATTTGTAAGATTGGAAACATCTTGAATCGCTTTTGGATAATTGGAAGTACTTGGATTCGTTGGAAGGTCTCTTACAAAGTATTTTGTAAAGTCGAAATTCTTTGTGTTTAAGAAGGTATTTAATTCATGATTTTTTCGTTCAATCGTGCAATACACTTCTAAGAATTTATCAAAATGCGATAATTCATGTTCAGCGCCATGATCATCATAATCTAAAGGATTTGTCATTCCACTTCCCAAAGGAAACAATGGACAAACAACTTCTCCTGTAGGTGTTAAATGATCGCCCACTATCTTATCTTTTTTACCGTCAATACTGATTTCAAAACTTGCACCTTCTCCTTGTTCAATGATTTCATGCATGGCATGGATTGCAGACTTTTTACCTTTTACATGAATCAATCCGCCACTATGTTCATCATTTGGGAATTGCGCTTTATGATCTTTATCATAATATACGGTATCGATATTATTTTGTGCATAATATCCTTTTCCAGGCACTAATTGCGGCGCATCACCATCAAAATCAGAGTCTTTCAAATCATCGCTTACACACTTTATAATCATATCATAATACTGTCCAATCGTAGTGTATTCAATGGCATTTCCTTTTTCTTCTCCGCCTGTAAATGGCAATGGACTTTCAATTAATAGGAAGGCATGCAACTGTTCTTTATTTAATTTCCCTCTATTAATTGGAAATCCTGGAATATGTCCTGGTAAATATGCAGGCCAAACTTTAGGTGTTTTTCCGACCAACTCTGGAATGCCTCCATACGGAGGTTTTAATGCATTTTTAATATTTGAAGATAATGACATATGTAACATTTCTTCTACAGCAACACTCATAATCAATGCTCCTGCTTTATTAGCAAAGACCATAATATCTAATGCCAATTGTGTTGCAGCTTCTTGCAATTGTGCATCTGTTTTTTTGTTTTTCTTTCCTTTTTGAGTTGCCTTCATATCAGTAAGAATTTGTGCTTCTATACCAGACTGATCAGGAACTCTAATGATTGAATAATAGGTGTATAAGTACACAGGAATCGTAGCAATCTCAATTTCAATAGCTTGTTGCATTGCTTGTTTGAGATTTGATTTGGTTACCGTTTTTGGCAACTGGAAGAGTAGTCCATTCATAATGTAGTTAGTTTTATATAAGGTCTGTATAAATTTAATAGCTATTTTTTCAAAAAAGCACCGTAGAATTACGTAATTCATACCTACCACACTAATTTAGATACAATTCAAATAATATTTAACCGTTTGATATTAAATCGGGTATCAATTTTAACAAAATACCTATTGATAATTTTTTGGCACGGTTTTTTTGTGTTATTTTTAAAAACAAAACAAATTTTAACGTATGAAAAAAGTATTGCTACTCTTAATGCTTTGTATTGCAATTCCCTCCTTTGCGCAAACTGAGCTATCAGATGATGAAGCCGAATCAAAGCTATTGGTAAAGAATGACCGATTGATAGTCCTAGATTTTTATGCAACTTGGTGTGGTCCTTGTAAACGTATGGACCCAATTATGAAAGAGTTGGATGCTAAATACAAAGATCGTGTTGATTTTTATAAAATTGACGTAGATAAAAGTCAGGTAGATGACGCTTTAGGAATTTCCGCTATGCCAACGTATTTATTTATTAAAAATGAATCAAACTTAGAACAAATTGAAGGCGCTATGAGTAAGGTGCGCATGGAAGGTTTGATTAAAAAATATATGAACTACGAAGAAGAAGAAACAGTAATTGAATCAACTGAAACAGATAATACTTCGGGTGACTTTGATGTCAGTGATTTTAGTCAAGCCAACATTGATTCAATTTGGAATGATTCTTCTAAACTAAATTCCCTAGCTTGGAATGCTTATAAAACACAAGATAATGTAAAGGTTTTACTAAGATCCATCAAAGCAGTAGAACGTTCTATTGAACTAGAAAAAACTTATTATAATGTAGATACACATGCTGCTTTATTATATAAAACAGGAAATTATGCCAAAGCATTGAAGACTGCAAAAAAGGCAATTGATATTGCAAAAAGTGAAGGACTTGCCTATACATCTACCTCCGAATTAATTGAAAAAATTATTGATGAAATGTAATTCTATCATATACAAATAATACAAAAGGAAGCTAAGTTGGCTTCCTTTTTTTAGTTTGGATGATTTTTAAACGCATTCTTTTTTATCTTATTTTTAGAGAAGAAAATTCTAAAATACATTATGTCAACAGACACAGAGTTCTATGATGGTTTTATGAGCGCATTGCTTTTAATAGCTTTTGCGCATGGAGTTGTGCTGGCATCTTTATTATTTTTTAATAAAAGACTGAATGCAAAAGCAAATCGTTTTTTAGCTTTATCACTTTTGGGTGTGTCACTTTTACTCTTTTATGAATTTATCTCATATATCGGCTTACAGGAAGAAGTTACAGAGTTGATACAATTGATTCCAATTTATTTAAGTTCGGCAATTCCGATTGGCTTGTATTTTTTTGTGACTTATTTAATTCATCCTAAGCATACACTGAAATCTTGGGAAAAATGGTGGATATTGCCGTTACTTCTTCAAGCATTTTTGAGTTTACTGTATATTCCTTTGGAAGAATTTTATACTTCAAAAATTGCAGCAATAGCACTTGAAATTTTACCGTTTGCAGAAGAATTTGTCGGTTTAGTTACATCTTTATTTTTATTACCAATTACTATATATAAAGTTAGAAACTATCAAAAATTTATTACGTTTAATTATTCTACGATAGATCGAAAAAGCTTATCATGGTTGTTCAACTTTTTAGTTGTTTTTGCTGTATTACTGCTTTTATGGTGGATTAGTTGTATGAGATGGTTATTTGGGTATTCTTATGAAAGCACTTATATATATGTTATCATCGGAATGGTTATTTTATTATTCTCGATCGGTTATTTTGTGATTCAGCAATATCATTTGTTTGAAATTATTCCTTTTTCGTCAAAAAAAATATCTAAAGAAAAGAATCAGAAAAAATTATCTGTAAAAACAGATACATATTATACTGAGTTGCTAAAATTGATTGAGGAAAAACGTTTGTATGAAAATGTAGAATTGACACTCGATGATTTAACAAAAGAGTTACAATTAAGCAGCGGTTATCTTTCTCAAATCATTAATAAAAAAGAAAAGAAGAGTTTTTTTGAGTTTATAAATTTTTATCGTGTAGAAGCTGTAAAAAAGAAATTACTTGATCATAATTATGCACACTATGATATTTTGAGCATTGCTTTGGAAAGTGGCTTTAAATCAAAATCGACCTTTAATGCGGTCTTTAAAAAAATGACAAAACAAACACCTTCTGCCTATAAAAAGAAGCATTTATAGTACAACAATCCACACTTTTAATGTATTCATACTTTCAAAAAGTATAAAAAAGCATCTTTGGATAAAAGTAATACATTTATGACACGAAAAGATTTTATAAAAGCTTGTGGCCTTCTCGGAATTTCATTACCATTTCAATCAATTTTAGCTTCTTGCAGTAGTGATGATACAGAAACAATAACTGCTAATTTTACTGGCAAAGTACTTATTATTGGTGCTGGTCCTGCTGGAATGGCTTCTGCCTACTTGTTAGCGCAACAAGGAATCGATTTTGAAATATTAGAAGCTGCACCAACTTACGGAGGCAGAATAAAACACAATACTACATTTGCTGATTTTCCAATCTCGTTAGGAGGCGAATGGCTGCATGTAGCTTCCTCAGAATTACCAGCCATTGTGAATGACGATTCTGTAAATATTACCACAGTTACACAAGGTTATCAAGGAAGTGATGTTATTGGTTATTTTGAAAATGGAAACTACAGTACAGACACCTTGGCAAGTTGGGGAACGTATATAGATCAGAAATTTATTGGTAGTAGCTGGCTCGATTTTTTTGAAACGTATATTGTACCTAGCATTCAATCAAAGTTTGTGTTTAATACAGAAGTTACGAGTATTAATTATCAAGATGCCAATGTAACGGTAATGACTAATGGAGGAGAAAGCTATGAAGCTGATAAAGTTATTGTTGCTGTTCCTTTGAAAATTTTACAAAACAACCGCATCAATTTTACGCCTGCTTTGTCAAATGCAAAACAACAGGCAATTCAAAATGCACCGATTTGGGGCGGAATTAAAGTGTTTCTAGAATTTACCGAGGAGTTTTATCCTGTGTTTTTGAGTTTTGCTGATAGTGAAACTGCTGCTGGACAACGCATTTATTACGATGCTGCTTATGGACAAAATTCAACGAAAAACATTTTGGGATTATTTGCTGTTGGTCAGCAAGCAGAACAATATCAAAATTTATCTGGAGATGCACAACGCGATTATATTTTAAACGAACTTGACGCTGTATTTAATGGTGCGGCTACTCAAAACTATGTAAATCATATTGTACAAAACTGGAATGATGATCCTTTTATTGGCGCTGCATATTTAGCAGACAATGCGCCTTCTAGCATATCTACAACTTTAGCAAGTTCTATCAGTAATAAAGTTTATTTTGCAGGCGATGCGTATACACAAGAAGACGATTGGAGCGCTGTACATAATGCAGTACGTTCTGCACGCGATGCGGTTAGTGAAGTGTTGGTAGATTAGTAAATAGTAAAAACAGATATACAAAGGAAGCTATTCGTAGTTTCCTTTTTTATTTGCACATAAAATAGTACTTTTAATTAAGCATTCTTACAGTACTAAAAAACAACCTTATTTATCAATTTACATACAATTTAACATGAAAAAAAACGTATACATTCTTACCCTTTTAGGATTATTCACTTTCTATTCAACCTATGCACAATCAGATACCAAACGTTCCATAAAAGCGTCTGTTGGTTACGGAATTAGTACACCTTATGATGATGTCGAAGTAAATGGTAGTGGCTTTTTTGCTCAGGGTGAATATATAATGGAATTCTACAATTGGTTGGATATTCGTCCATATGCAGGTTTTATTTTAGCAAGTAGTGACGAAGAAGATAATGCTGCAAACGAAGCTGGATTTAAATCTGATGCTAATGCTTTTTTGATTGGTGGAAAAGCAAGAATAACAGCACCAATTCCTTGGGTTGCCCCGTATCTTGAAGCTGGTATTGGAATGTCTTTTGGGAAGTTTGAAACCATTACGAATACTACTAATATTGAAAAAAGTGGCGCACTGTATCATATTCCAATTTCTGTTGGATTAGAAATCGGACGTAAACACAATATAGATGTTTCGCTTACGTACTTTGTGCATCCAACTGCTGAGCAAGTTTCAGGTGCTTTTACTTTTGGTGTGGCGTTTCCGTTGAATTAGTTTTTTACTCATACACTTTCTAAGACATTATAAACCTTGTAACAAAACTCAAATCCGCTCGTCTTGCTCGTATAAAGAAGGGACATTATGGATTCAAAAAGGTTACAAAAAATTGGTGGTGTTAGCGCTATTGCGGAAGCATTCATTTATATCATTGCTTTTATTTTTTATGGTGGAATTTTAGTATTTCCAGATGCGAATGCCAGTGCTTTAGATGAAGTACACTTTCTATCTGACAACTATTTTATATTGTCCATTTTAAATCTGATGAGTTATGTACTCTTTGGGATTTTGTTAGTGGTTTTAGTACTTGCGATTTATAAACGCTTCAAAAATTATGCTGCAGACTTTTCGAAAGTAATCGCTGCTTTTGGTATGATTTGGGTTGTGCTTGTCATTGCCAGTGGAATGATTTCTAATATTGGCTTACATCATGTGGTAGAAACTGGAATGAAAGCTCCTGAAGATGCGATGTTAGTTTGGTCTAGCATTAGTATTGTTACGGAAGGACTTGGCGGCGGTAATGAAATTGTCGGTGGAATTTGGGTTTTATTGATCAGTATCGTTTCTCTAAAAGGAAAATTATTTTCAAAACCTTTGTCTTTCTTGGGAATTGTTGTTGGAATAGCTGGAATCTTAACGGTATATCCATTAGATATTTTTACAGAAATCTTTGGAATTAGTCAAATTGTTTGGTTTATGTGGATTGGAATTGTGATGATTCGAAAACCAATAGTCGCTTTAGAAGATTAACGTTGCCATTGAGCTTCTAACGTGTCATATTTATTATTTATTCTCGCTATAAACTATTGTTTCATTTCCACAGTTACGAATGGACTTTGGTAATAAGCAGCATCTATTTGCATGTTTAAATACAACCATTTTGTAGGTACAGCATCTGATTTCCCACTGACAATTTTATCATAATCAATTCCCCAATCTAATAAATTTATTTGACCACTTAATACTAATGAACTTGCTATTCTTTCATTTGCGTCTCTAATACCAGTCACAAAAAATTTCACATCTTTTTCAATTCCTTTGATAGACATTTTACCGTTTACTTGATACCAATCCAATCCCATTGTATAGACATTCGTAGATTTAAACGTGATTTTTTCGTTCTGCTCTCCTACAAATAATCCGGGTCTTCTAATGCTCTGAGTTAATTCTTCTGATCTACAAACATTAAATGTATTTGGATCTACTTCAAAGGCAATTTGCAGGTTCTCCATAGGATTTCCTTCATCATCATTTGAAGGAATCATTTCTACTTTTAAATCATTTACAACACCCGCAAATGGCGTGCTGCAATGTCCATGTGTGACAAATAGATTTATAGTTTGATTTCCCTTATTTTCTACTTTTTGAAGATTTTCTTTTTTTGAAGCATCTAAATCATTTTTAGCATAACCGCTAGCCACTAATATAATTGTTAATATTAGTAATGGCAATACAATATTTTTGATGTTCTTCATGATTTTATTTTTTACATTTCTACGAATATAGAATGAGTTTGCCATAAAATATGTCAATCAAATGTAAAAAAAGTGTCAAAAAGCGTATTTACACTCTCAATATCAAGGTGTAGAACTCGAAACCTGCATTATTTTTCCGTTGTAGTATTTGTTTCCGTTGAGTGAAAAATCGTAAATATATTCTGCCATTTCTAAAGCTGTTAATGGTGCTTTGTAACCTGGAAAAGCTTCTTCTAACATTTCAGTCTGTACTGCGCCTAAAGCCAATACATTGAACGCAATTCCTTGTTCTTTGTGTTCTTCTGCTAGCAATTCTACCAAAGTGATTACAGCGCCTTTAGAAGAGCTATAGGCTGCCAATCCTGGAAACTTCATACTTCCCTGAATTCCACCCATAGAACTAATAGTAACAACATGACTTCCCGAAACCATAAACGGCAATAATACGCGGCTTAATTCGGCAACACCAAATACATTTACTTTGTAAATCCACTCAAAATCTTCCATGGTCGTTTCTGCAAATGGTCGATTGAGTAGTGAACCTGCATTGTGAATTACAATATCAACTTGTCCCCAATTGTCTTTCACAAATTCAGTAACTCGACCATAATCTTCTGGTTTGCTTAAATCAAACGCAAAAGAGGTAATATTATCATAGGTGAGATTTGAAATCGGCTTTTCGTTTCTAGATAATGCCAATACATTATATCCTGCGTTGGCAAATAAATGTACGAGTTCAAAACCAATTCCTCTACTCGTTCCTGTGATGATGACGTTTTTCATTTTGTTTTTCTGTGGAGTGTTATAGTCAATTAACTTCAAAGCACTTCTCGATACATCTTGAAACAAGTTCAAGACACTCGAAGTGACGTTTTGATCTAAATTATCAAATCAGATAATCTTCAAATTAAAAAATTACTTCGAAGAATTCATTTTGATTTCTTTTGTATCTGCATTTACAGCTTTTCGTACTGCAGGAATGTATGTATTAATGAAGTTTGCCATATGATCAAAATCCATAATATCTGCTTCATCTCCTACTTTATGATAGTGTTCAAAGTTGGTGAAATCGAAGGTGCAAAAAGTTTGACATGGCACATTGAATTCTTTAAAAAACGGATAGTTATCTGATCGCATGAACAATCTAAATTCTTCTGCTTTTGCAAAGAATCCTGCAATTTTCTTTCCTGCATATTCGTTCATCTTTTCTGCCAAATTTGTCTTATCAAATCCGGTTACATACGCTGTATAATCTTTGCCTACTAACGGAACACCAACCATTTCGAAGTTGAGCATGATATATAAGTTCAGATTCTCCTTTTTTAGCGTTTCTGCCAAATATTTTGAACCTAGCAATCCTTTTTCTTCCGCAGAAAATAACGTGAATAAGATGCTTCTTTTGTTGCTTTTTGTCTTTGCAAAATATCTTGCCATCGTCATTACCGTTCCAACACCAGCAGCATTGTCATTGGCTCCATTGGCAATTTTATCACCATTTACTTCTTCTCCAAATCCAATATGATCGTAATGCGCTCCTAGGATGACAAATTCATTTTTTAGGTTTGGATCGTTTCCTTCTAAATATCCAACTACATTAAAGGCATTTTTTCCTTTTACAGTAAAACTATCGCGATACGTATCAAAATACGGTTTTACACCTAAGTCTTTAAAGTAGTTTTCAATATACGTAGCTGCTTTTTCAATTCCTTCACTTCCGGTATCTCTTCCTTCCAATTCGTCCGAAGCTAAATAGGTAACAATATCATCTATTTCTTGTGATGCTATTACAACATCTTTGGTTTTACACGAAAAGACAAATGCTGAAATTAGACAGATTGCGAATATATTTTTAAAATGTTTCATGATTGCTGTTTTTTGATTGATGATGAATGTAAACAAAAAATCCCACTCGCGTGGGATTTTTGATGTGATTTATGATTATGCTAACATTGTCACAGGATTTTCTACATACTGTTTTACAGTTTGTAAAAATTGTGCTCCTGTTGCGCCGTCCACAGTTCTGTGATCGCACGCTAATGTTACTTTCATTGTATTTCCTACCACAATTTCTCCGTTTTTCACTACTGGTTTTTGCACAATAGTTCCCACCGATAAAATTGATGAATTTGGCTGATTGATAATCGAAGTAAATTCTAAGATTCCAAACATTCCTAAGTTTGAGATTGTAAAAGTACTTCCTTCCATTTCTGCTGGAGAAATCTTTTTGTTTCTCGCTTTTCCTGCCAATTCACGTACTTTTCCACCAATAGTTGTTAAACTCATTTGGTCAGCAAATTTTAATACAGGTACTAACAATCCTTCATCAACCGCTACCGCTACTCCTACATGAATGTGTTTGTGATATGTTGTCGTTGCATCATTCCAAGTCGTATTTACTTGCGGATGTTTGCGTAATGCCATCGCGCAGGCTTTTACGATTAAATCGTTAAATGATACTTTGATATCTGGAATAGCGTTGATTGTTTTTCTAGAAGCAATTGCGTTGTCCATATCCAATTCTACCGTTAAGTAGTAATGTGGCGCTGAGAATTTTGATTCTCCTAAGCGACGTGCAATTGTTTTACGCATTTGCGAGTTTTTCACTTCTTCGCTGCTTTCTTCTCCTGCTGGTACAAATGGTGTTACTGCAACTGGTTCTTTTGCTGCTGGTGCAGGAGTTGAAGCCTTTGCTACTGGAGCTGGTGCGGCAACTGCTGCTGGCGTAAAGTTTTCCACATCACGTTTTATGATACGTCCATGGTCTCCACTTCCTTGTACTTGCGAAAGATCAATTCCTTTGTCTGCTGCTATTTTCTTTGCTAATGGCGAAGCGATGATTCTACCATTTGAAGAGGCGTTTCCAGAAACTGCTTTTGGCGCTTCTGCTTTTACTGCTGCTGTTTCGTTTCCCGCTGGAGCACTTTCACTAGAAGTTGTTTCTCCTAAAGCTGCTGCTTTTAATACTGTATCAACGTCTGTTCCTGCTTCTCCAATGACAGCCAAAATACTATCAACTGGTGCCGTTTCTCCTTCTTTAACTCCAATATATAGAAGCGTTCCTTCATTGAAAGATTCAAACTCCATTGTAGCTTTATCGGTTTCAATTTCAGCAAGAATATCTCCTTCTTCAATAACATCACCTACATTCTTTAACCAAGAAGCAACGGTTCCTTCTTCCATCGTATCACTTAATCGTGGCATTGTTACTACGATAGCTCCTGCTGGCATTTCTACTTTTTCAGAAGTTGCTTTTGGCGCTTCTTCCGATTTTGCTTCTATTTGTTTTGGTGCTTCTTCTTTTGCTGGAGCTGCTCCACCTTTTACCAAAGCGTCAACATTTTCTCCTGCATCACCAATGATAGCTAATAAGGTATCAACTGGTGCCGTTTCTCCTTCTTGCACACCAATGTAAAGTAATGTTCCTTCATGGAAAGACTCGAATTCCATTGTTGCTTTATCAGTTTCAATCTCAGCAAGAATGTCACCTTCTTCAACTTTATCACCTACTTGTTTTAGCCATGATGCCACAACACCTTCTTCCATGGTGTCACTTAGTCTCGGCATGTTTATAATTTCTGCCATGTTTTATTATAATTTATGAGGTAAAAATGGATAATCTTCTTGTTCGTACACTGCATCGTACATTAAGCTTTTGTCTGGATACGGAGATTCTTCAGCGAATTTTTCACATTCTTTTACTAAATCTTTCACACGCTTGTCTATTTCTGCAATTTGATCTTCCGTAGCGTATTTTTCTTCTAAAATGACCTCTTTCACTTGTGTGATTGGATCTATTTTTTTGTATTCAGCAACTTCGTCTTTTGTTCTGTATTTTTGTGCATCAGACATTGAATGCCCTCTGTAACGATAGGTTTTCATTTCTAAAAATGTTGGTCCATCGCCGCGTCTTGCTCTTTCTACAGCTTCGCTTACTGCTTCAGCAACTTTTATTGGATTCATTCCGTCTACAGGTCCACAAGGCATTTCGTATCCTGAACCAAGTTTCCAGATGTCTGTATGGTTTGCGGTTCTTTCTACAGAAGTTCCCATAGCGTATCCGTTATTTTCACAGATAAATACTACTGGAAGTTTCCAGTTCATTGCCATGTTAAACGTTTCATGTAATGAACCTTGACGAACAGCACCATCTCCCATATAACATAGAGTTACGCCACCTGTTTTAAAATATTTATCTGCAAAAGCCAATCCAGCTCCTAAAGGAATTTGTCCACCTACAATTCCGTGTCCACCATAAAACCCTTTGTCTGGTGCGAAAATGTGCATAGAACCTCCCAAACCTTGTGAAGTTCCGGTAGCTTTTCCATATAGTTCTGCCATGACTCTTCTAGGATCAACGCCCATACCAATTGGTTGTACGTGATTCCTGTAAGCAGTAATCATTTTATCTTTTGACAAATCCATTGCATGTAATGATCCTGCTAAGACAGCTTCTTGACCATTGTATAAGTGAAGAAATCCACGTACTTTTTGCTGAATATATACGGCAGCAAGTTTATCCTCAAATTTTCTCCAAAATAACATATCCTCGTACCACTTGAGGTATACTTCTTTAGTGATTTTTTCCATTTATTTCAAATTGGTTGGTTCTCTGATTTTTTATAAATCGTAAAAACCATTTTTAGGGTTTAATACTTCTAGTTGTTTGTTCGATATACGAATAAACTTATTTAGACTTTTTTGATTTCCTGAAAAGTCAAAACAAGTTTAATAACAAAAATACTATTTTAATGATAAGTGAAAAAATGTTGCGACAAATTATCGCTCTTTTAACACGATTTATTCTTTCGAAAACGTTATCGAAAAAAGTAAAGTTATCAACAAACCTGTTTTTGATCGTTTTTTCTTAAACAATCTGCTCATTTTTTTAATTTTTACAGATACGATTTATCAAAAACTAACGGCAATAAATCTTTTAATGAATTGGACTTCATGATTTTTCCTTCGCCACCCATAAAGTAAATTTCGATAGCTTCTTCTTGACGCATTTCGTATTCCGCGATCGATTGCCTACAAGCTCCACATGGTGGAATTGGCGTTTTATTGATATGATTGTCGGAAGTCGCAGAGATTGCTATTTGTTGTATGTTGACATTTGGGTATGTTGCGCCTGCGTGAAAGATAGCAACGCGTTCTGCACATAATCCAGATGGATACGCTGCATTTTCTTGATTGCTTCCAGTGACAATCTCTCCATTCTCTAGTTGTAGCGCTGCGCCTACTCTAAATTTGGAATATGGTGCATAGGCTTTTTTGCGAGCCTCTACAGCATGTTCCATTAGTTTTTGTATGTTTTGAGGAAGTTCCTCTATATGATCATAACACGTAAGTGTCGCTGTGATTTTTATTTCCTGCATGTGAAATTTATTTTCTTTATCATGTGTTGATCTATTCAGATCAAATCAGCCTAGAAATATAGTGATTATTTATGGAATTGCAGTGAATTCGGGTGTTAGGTTTTGGGTGATGGGTGTTGGGATTTGTTTTTTCTGCTTTTTGGGTTCTTGAACTTTTGGTTGTTGATTTGTTTTTTTTGTCGATTTGTTTTATTTGTTTATTGGGTTGTGGAGTGTTCTTATTGTTGTCGCGAATTGTTTTTTTACTCTTGTGTGATTTGCTTGAACTTTTGATTCTCAATTTGTTTTTTTGTTGATTTGTTTTATTTGATTGTGGAGTCTTTTATTTTGTCACGAATTCACGAATTGTTTTTTACTCTTGTGTGATTTACTTGAAGTCTTGATTACCCATTTTTTTTGTGGACTTGCTTTTCTTGTTTGTTTGATTGTGGAGTACTTTTATTTTGTCACGAATTCACGAATTATTTTTTTGCTCTTGTGTGATTTGCTTGAACTTTTGATTGTCAATTTGTTTTTTGTCGATTTGTTTTATTTGTTTATTTGATTGTGGAGTCTTTTATTTTGTCACGAATTCACGAATTGTTTTTTACTCTTGTGCGGTTTGCTTGAAGTCTTGATTGCTCATTTTTTTTGTGGACTTGCTTATCTTGTTTGTTTGATTATGGAATACTTTTATTTTGTCACGAATTCACGAATTGTTTTTTACTCTTGTGCGGTTTGCTTGAACTTTTGATTGCTCATTTTTTTATGGACTTGCTTTTCTTGTTTGTCTGATTGTGGAATACTTTTATTTTGTCATGAATACACGAATTGTTTTTTTTACTCTTGTGTGATTTGCTTGAACTTTTGATTGCTCATTTTGTTTGTGGACTTGCTTTTCTTGTTTGCTTGATTGTGGAGTGCTTTTAGTTTTGCCATGATTTCACGAATGTTTTCCCTCTCTTACTCTTGTGGTGATTTGCTCGAATTGTTTGTTTTTTATTCTGAGTATAATTTTTTAAAGCTATAAACATGTAGACTTCCTTTTTGTTTATCTGTTTATCTGTTTATCTGTTTATCTGTTTATCTGTTTATCTGTTTATCTGTTTATCTGTTTATCTGTTTATCTGTTT
>NZ_CANLEA010000023.1 GCF_947489565.1 uncultured Kordia sp.
ACAAAATTCTTTCAGAATTTCACTCGAACTGACGTTTGGTACTGACTTTATAATACAAGATCGAGTGCAATCGAGATGTAGAATGATTTAGATTTCTATCTTCTCAATGGCACTCGAAGTGACAAATACTGGTATGTTATTGATTTTTAGACTTGTGATTAATTATACGTCTTCTTTAATTTTTTCCAGTTTTTGTTTGCTGTTGAAACCAATTTCCCGTGATTGTTTTCTGCCAACCACAATTGTTGTGCATCCAATTCTAAATTGTATAAATACAAGAAGTACTTTCCTCCTTTGACAATAAATTTGTTAGGATCTGGACGGAATTTTGCACCTGCATACACTCCAAAAGCGCAGAATCCGCCATACTGTGGAAGGTATTTTTTAGGATTTCCATCAAAAGTTGCTTTTTGCTCCGCAGATGTAAAATAATAGATCACTTTGTTGTATTCTGATTTGTGTTCTTTGACACCTTTTTGTGCAATTCCTAAGTCCAAATATGAAACCGGACTGTAACCTTGTAATGCAATATTACTATTGTCAATGTTGTTTGCTTTGTTGTCTTGTGCAAATATGAGTGTACTTGCTAACATGCTTAAAATTAAGATACTAGATTTTATGATATTTTTCATTGTTTTTGTTTTTTAGTGATTCGTATTAGTTATTGTGCGTTAAAATATTCTTCTTGGATTACTTCTCCTTTATCATTCCATTTGCGACGAATGATTTCATGCCAGTAGATTTTACTGTTGTCTTTCATATTGAAATCAAACGTGAATTCGGAAGCAGAAAGATTTCCATCAACAATGGTATTGTGATGCGTAATTCCGTTTACTTGTGCAATGGCACCAGCAAAACCTTCCATTTTTTGAACCATTTCTTGTTTGTTGGCAGTTGCTAAACCATTATAATCTGAAGTGGTTGCATTGTCTGCAAAGAATTGTTTTACAGCATCTACTATGGCGCCTTGCGCTACGATGCTATCCATTTGTGTGGCTTGTTCTTTAATATTCATCTGTATATTTTTTTGAATGTTAATTAATTTGTTATTGTTAATTACATTGCAAATATGCGGACGAATCGCTGTTTAGACGCTACAAAAAAGACGCCTAAAATTGTACTTTTTATTCGACAATCGAGATTTGATTATTTTTTGTAATTGGAAGGAGAAACACCTACATAATGTGAGAAGAATGCAGAAAAGTGATTGGCTTCTTCAAAACCTAAGGTATGTGCAATGGTTTTGATAGCGACTTCTTGAGCCAACATTTCTTTGGCAGAGATAATTAATTGCGAACGGATCAATTGTCCTAGCGACGTATTCATCTTTAGTTTTACTTTTTTGGACAAGGCTTTGACACTGATATTCATTTGATCGGCATAAAAGCCTAGTGTATGCTGTTCTTTATGAAACTCTTGAATCAGGTGAATTAAATCTTGCGTAAACAAATCACGTTCTCTATAATCGAAATTATCGCGAAACTGTTTCGGTGTTTGTCCAGTTTTGTTTTTGAAGGTACGATTGAAATATCCTGGATCTTTAAAGCCTTGATCATAAGCGATTTCCTGAATGTTTTTATCGGTAAAAGCAATGTCCTTTTGACTTTCGATCAGTTTTTTATTCTGAATTAAATTCTTGACAGACAGTCCAATTTTATTTTTAACCAACTGTTTTACATGATATTCCGAATGTGTCAAATGATTTGCCAAAGCCGTTGTATTGATCGTATTGGCAAACTCTTGATCAATGACTTCTTTGACATCAAAAATGATTTGATATTCGTCTTTATTTGCTTGAAATGGATTTTGCCAATACCATTGTTCGGTAGAAATATCGATCAGATCAGACATATTATCATTAAAAATCGTCGTATTTAAAAACGTTTTGCAATCATCACATTCTTTAAAGTTGATATATCCTAAGGAAATTAAGTGTTTGAAGAGAATTCGAACATCTTTAGATTTAAAGATAATTTCATCCGGAAAGTGAATAAAACGCACTACAAAATCATCTGAAAGGAACTTAATATACTGTCCTTTTTCTAAATAAATGGCTTTATCTTCCCAATCTTGATAGTTTTTAAAATCAACTTGAATATTTCCTGAACCTTCAAGAATATGTACTAAGGTATACTTTTCAATAAAATATACTTTGTTGATTTCGGCATGAATCTTAGTGACCATGAACTGTTTGAATTTATCTTTTTAAGCGCTGTAAATATAGAATATTATTCTATGTGTTACTGTCATTTTAAAATGACATATTATATACTAATGTCAGTTCGAGTGATTTGCCTAAGCGAATTGTATCGAGAAATATTTTGAAGTAATCTATTTTTCATAGTACTTCTCGATACAATTTTTCTTCATTCTGTTTCGAAAAATCACTCGAAATGACGTTTCACTATTTATAGAAATGATTTTCATTTGTCATTCTTACGTATGCTGGAATCTATAGCAATTCAAAGTCATCCACTCAAAAACCATGTTCATCCTAAAAAATACCGTGTTCCTGTAAAATAAAACCATAAATCCCTATAAAATAATAAGTTAGTGTTATAAATCGATCAAAAAACAATCTCATGAAGAATCATATTGTCTGTCTATTATTTTTAAGTTTGCTAGTAAGCTGTGAACAAAAAGAAGAAATTGCCACCACCAATGCTACCAAAAAAATTAAAGTCTACTTGCTAGGAACCTTTCATTTTGCACAAACCGATAGTACGTATAATGTTTTAGATGCGAAACATCAGCAAAGTATAGAAGAACTCTGTGATATTGTCGTGAAGCAAAAACCAGATAAAGTTTTTATAGAACGACAACCTGAGTATGAGTTTAGAAATAAATACGATAGTTTGTTCAAAGTTTATGTTGATACTGATGTTTTGCCGTATCGAAATGAATTGTATCAAGTCGGTTTTAGAGTAGCCAAACGATTGAAGCATTCAAAAGTATATCAATGCGATCATCCTGGGCAATACGGACGTTATTTTAGTGCTGCATTGAAGTATGCAAAGGAACACAATCAAATGGGCTATATTGATGCTTCTGCGAAAGGAACAGTACTTCGGGAAGACGATCGTGTAGATGAAGATTCTATTCAGAAAAATAGTTCGTTGTTAGACTATATTAAATGGATCAATAGTGAAGCAGTCATGCAAACATCACATGCGAGCTATATTGTAAATGATCCTCAAGTTGGTAGCGCCGATTATTATAATTACGACGATGATGATACCTTACTTGGCGCAGAAGTTACAGCCGATTGGTATCGCAGAAATATCATGATTTATTCAAAAATGATCAATCAATTGAGTTATGAAGAAGATGCAATTTTCCTAATCATAGGCGCCGATCATGTACCAATTTTAGAATATTTATTTACTGCGAATCCTTATTTTGAAGTAATAAAAGCGAGTTCGTGGTTGTCAAATTAAGTCTAAAATCAGTGGAATAAATTTTTAACGATTGCTTTGTACGTACTACCAATAGGTATTTCCGTCGTTTCTATAAAAACACTTGCTGCTGCAATCTTTTTTAACCGATTTGTATTAATGATATACGATCTATGAACTTGTATAAAGTTTGATGCGTCTAGTTTTTTAAGCCAATTCGCCAAACTTCCTAAGGTTAGAATTTTTTCGGTTGTGGTGATAATGGCCACATAATCTAGTTCTGATTTGATATACAAAATGTCGTTACGTTTTATTTTATGTGTGATTTTGTCTGCGTAGATCAAGATATAGTCTGAATCATCATCGTTCTTCATAGATTTTGCTGCATGTATTCTATTGACAGCCGTTAGAAAGCGAGCATATGAAAACGGTTTTACCATATAATCCACAGCTGCTTGTTCAAAAGCTGCTATAGCAAAATCAGGATATGCCGTTGTAATGATGACTTTTGGTGGATTTGTGAGCGTTTTTAAAAAGGCCAAACCATTTAATTCGGGCAATTCCATATCTAAAAACATAAAATCAATCATTTGTAAGACTTCTAGCGGAATATCTAATCCAGATTCATAGACGCCAATACAAGTAATAAAGTTCGTTTTTTCGATATAATGCAACAAAACAGCTTGTGCATTTTTTTCATCTTCTACAAGAATACATTTTAGCATAAGTCTAGTTTTAGCATGACGTTAAACAGTGCATTTTGATCTTCTATTATCAATTCATGTCGGTTAGGATATAGCAATTCCAATCGCTTTTTAGTGTTCTTTAAACCAATTCCACTAGATTCCCAATCGTCCGATAATACGTATTCAGCATTATAAGGATTTTTACAGGTAAAAAATAATTCTTCATTGTTGATTTTTAAGCTAATAACGATTCTATTCTCACCTTTTAGTTTACTAGTGTATTTTACTGCATTTTCAACAAACGTAATTAGAATCAAAGGAGAAATAAGCAGCTTATTGTTTGTAATTTCTTCATCTATTTCAAACACAATTTTATCTTCCCAACGCAAACTATTGATGTATATAAAATCTTTGATATGTTGCCAATCAAGTTCCACAGAAACCTGCTCTTTTTTTCCTTCGCGCAAGATATATTTAAAATTATCCGAAAGTTTTAGAATAAGCTCAGAAGCTTTTTCATTATTGGTCAATGTATACGCATAGATATTATTTAAGGTATTGAACAAAAAATGTGGATTTATTTGACTTTTTAAGTTCTTTAGTTCCGCAATTCGAAGGTGATTGCTAAGAATATACGATTTTTTAAAACTGTAAAAACTGTAGAAAATTAAACTCACTAAAATATACTCACTCAATATTCCTAAGGCGTGTGTTTTATACGAATATCCATCCAAATGATAGATGTATAGATTCAGAATAGCTTCAGAAAAAAATACACCAAGTACAGTCATCACACCAAAAAACAATAGCAATAGCGGTATTTTATAGCGATTCCGCCAAGGAAAGAAAAAATAATAACACACATATACTAGCACTAACAGCAAAACAATATTGCTATTGGCGGTAATCCATTGTACCAAGATATAGTTGCTATCTATATGTTTTAATAACGGATACGTAATGTACAGCGTCCAGAATAAAAGATGCAGATAGATTTCCCTTTTTAAGATGTTTTCTATGCGAAATGATGCCATATAATTTATTTCTTTATTTCAGCAAGAACCTTAGTAGCGTTTGTATTATCTGAGTTTAGTTCTAATGATTTTTGATAGAATTTTATAGCATTGACAGTATCTCCAAGCGTTAAATAACATTCCGCATAACTGTCAAACGTATTGAACGCATTTGGATACAATTCTGTATTGAGTTTAAAAATGGCCAAAGCTTCTTTTGCATTTCCATTCCCCATAATGCCATATCCAAACTGATTGATGCCGCTTTCAGACAGATCATATTTAGAAGTTTTTAGGTTTTCTTTTTTTACGAATGCTATGATTTCCACAATCGATTTACCCGAATCCGCTAGTTCTGAAAGCTTTTTACTGTTCATTTTTTTAACACGTTCGCGTTGCTGTGCTAAAGTTTGTACTCCGTATGCGATGCGTTCTTTATCGGTAATTTTTGTGGTATCAATCGCTGACAATTTCCACGGTTCATCTTGCTGTCTTTCATACTGTGTACCATAGATTTGCGGTTCATTTTTACTTAATAAATGACGATCAATCGCAGCGGCCAATAACCATTTATCAGCTGTAGAATCTAATTCAATAGATTTTCGCATCAATTTTACTGCCATTCCATAATCTACAGAGTCTCTTCCATGCTGAAAAATCATAGCGGCATTGTGATAGTCTAATGAAGTATGAATTTTGTCTTCTTTTAATAGTTCATGGATTCGCACACGACGCAAACTATCATTTTTTGACACTACTTTCCAGTCAATTGGACGTTCTTTTCTGTCACCTTGATCTTGTTTGTAAATCGTTTTTAATTCTTCATTATCTGCAAGTATTTCAAGCGTTTGTGTTGTTGTTTGCTCACCTTTGCAAGCGTATAAAAGAATAATTCCTAAGATGATGATTGCTTTTTTCATAAGATCGTGTATTAAAAATTCCTGTTTGTTTTTTGATTTCGTATCCAAATCTCATCAATAAGATACAATTCTACAAAAAACATCTATGGACTTCCCTATTTGATCTATGAATATTGTTTTGGCAGTATCTGGAAAAAGTAAAATAAACATTATTCTATACGTCATCGGTTCTAGTTCAATAAAATCAAAGTATAGGATATTGGACAATGATTTCCATAAGTCATTTATATTAGCTATTTTGGATGTCCCAAAGATGAATATACGACAACCATTTTACCTACTTTATACAAGCTTGTTGCAGCAACAGCATGCAAGATTGCTATGCGTTGTTTTTATATTTCTATTGACAGCATTTAATTTCGCTGTTTTAGGGCAATCTCTACAAAAAGAAACTGTTACAATTGATTTACAAGAAGAAACTCTTGGAAATTCAACAGAAATTACGCTTGATACAGATTGGGAATTTTATTGGAATGCTTTGCTTGAACCTGGAAATTTCAATACCAAAGTGCCATTTACAACAGTTTCATTGGATAGTTGGACCAATTTTCCGCTTTCAGATACCGAAAACCTTCCTGCATTTGGTTACGCTACGTACCGATTGCAATTTTCACTTCCAGAAGAGAGACCACATATTTCCATGTACATTCCTAAAGCATATGCGGCTTCAAAAATTTGGGTAAATGGAAAGTTGTTTTCAGAAATTGGTCGTGTTGGCAAGTCTAAAGCAGAAACATTGCACCGACGTTTTGCACAAACAATTCCACTAGATATTCACGAAACAAATTTTGAAGTGGTTATTCAAGTGGCAAATTTTTATCATAATAAAGGCGGAATTAGTGAACCAATTGTATTAGGCACGACACAACATCTTCAGAATAAAAAAACAAAACGCATTATTACTGACATGGTTTTTATTGGAAGTTTGAGTTTTATTGGACTTTTCTTCCTGCTCTTCTTCTTATTTTATTGGAATAAAGACCGTGCAGTACTGTATTTTGCCATTTTATGTCTTTCGTTAGCTTATATGGCTTTGAGCGATAGATATGCGCCATTTGCACAAATATTTGAATCTGTCAGCTGGATTTTATTAACTACGATTGAATATATAACGTTGTTTTTAGCAGGCTTTTCTGCAAGCATGTTCTTCTATCATATATTTATCAAATTTGTTCCTGAACTCTATAAAAAGATCACTACTTACGGTTTTTATGCACTTTGCTTATTAGCAATATTTTTACCTGCTCCGCATTTTACACGATTAGTATTGCCGTTTCTTTTATTGATGATTTTGAATATACTCTATGCAACGTTTATCATTTTTAAAGCCATTACACGCCAACGACATGAATCTATTTTGTTATTGACAAGTATGATATTGACTTCATTCATCTTCTTTGCACATATCTTTATTTTCTTAGGAAGTAATGGAAACGGAATTATATATGTGAATTTTGGATACATCATTGTCTTTTTGTTGCTTTCAATGCTTTTGATGACACGATTTTCAGATTCATTCAAAGCACTTGAAGAAGCAAAAGTGGTCGCATTAGCACAGAAAAAAGAAATCTCTGAAAAGTCACAAGAACTCTCAAATGTAAATCTAGAATTGAAAGAAAATGTACGTCAGTTAAAGAATTATAATGCAGAATTGGATAGTTTCAATCATATTGTATCGCACGATTTAAAAGCGCCATTAGTGGCCATGCATTCGTTGGTTTCTTTTATTGAAGAAGATTTAGAAGTTCCTGTAAATAAAGATGCAGAGAGTCATTTTAACGCTTTAAAAGGCAGAATTTCTAAAATGTATTCGTTGATTAACGGATTGTTGGAATATTCAAGAATCGCGCAAGGACAAAAGACCAAAGTGACTTTTAGTATTACTAATTTGCTTCAAGAAATTGCAGATACGATTGATCCTGAGAAAAAACACAGCATTGTATTACCCAAAGAGGATAGCGATATTCATACAAGTAAAATAGAGTTTCAACACGTGTTTTTAAACTTGATGAGCAATGCCATAAAACATTGCGATAAGGAAAATGCTCAAATAGTGATTTCTTATAGCAAATCGTCCAATAAGTATATTTTTACGATACAAGATAATGGTCCAGGAATTGATCCGAAATACCATGATAAAGTTTTTGAGATGTTTTACCAATTGGAAGAGAGCGATGCTGCTGAAAGTACTGGAATTGGACTTGCTATTGTTAAGAAGATCGTTTCTGCCAATCACGGTAAAATCTCCATTGAATCAAAAAATAGTGTTGGAACTACCATTAAATTTTCGTGGATCGTTTAAATATAAAAAACCGCTATCGTACTAACAATAACGGTTTACATACTTTTCTAACAATCTAACAATCTAACAATCTAACAATCTAACAGTCTAAACATCTAACTGTCTAACTATCAATCATCATCATGATGTTCACTATGATTTCCAAATGGTTTGATAATGATTCCTACACTAAAGATAAATCCATCTGTAGGTGCGTAAATTTCTGGAAACGTAGGATTTTCGTGTGGTGGCAATACCAATGGTGAAAAACGACTTTGTCTACGATCGGTAAAGTTTTCAAAGTTGGCATAAATTCCGCCCCATTCAAAATTACGCATTGCTAAGAATCCCATCGAAATGAAATCGGTTGTTTCTGTACCATTTGATAATACCTGCGAACCTGTATAATAGGTTTCATAACCCAAACGCCATGTGCTTGTTTCATACATAATCACACTTCCTGCATTGTGCTTTGCTGTCAATGGTTTTCTAGGATTTCCAGGCAAGTAACGCAATTTGGCATCAATCAATGCATAGTTTACAAACCATTTAAAATGATTGTACGAGAATTTAATATTCGTCTCTGCTCCTTGTGTTAAAATCAATCCGTCTGCATTTTCATACTGAAAAAGATTGTCTGCATTTATATTTAGCAATAAACCATTATCAATAGCCGTCATGTAAAACAATTGATTGATGGAGAAACCTACCGTTTCATTGAAAATTTTGGTTTTATAATTAAAATCAAGATTCAAACCATACGATCGTTCTGCTTTTAATACATCTTCGTCTATTTTTAGAATGTTTTCAAAATTGATGAATTCAGCTTCTTCTGTAAATAAATCGGGCGTTTTATATCCTAATCCACCACCAAATCGACTCGAAAATCCTGCATCATTTTTATAGAGTAGCGAAACTCTTGGCAATACAAATACTCCCCAACCTCTTGCAAAATCGGTACGCAAGCCTGTTTCTAAGATCCAATTGTCAGAGAAATCAAAGTTAGAGTTGACAAAAGCGCCAAAGGTCAAATCATTTTGATCGCGTTGCAAAGGTGCGCTTTCATCTTCATCAAAACTTGTGGTATATAAATTGGCTCCTAAGGTCCAATCATTGGTGTCATAATTGTGCTGTAAAGTTACTTCACTAAAGGAATTTACTTGTTTTCCTTTAAATTGCATATCAGGCACATTTAATTCACGATCAAAGAAGGAAAAGCTATTTTTTAGGGTAAAAACACGCGCAGAATCTAGTTTGGTGGTGTATACAATTTGACTGCTCAAACGCTTTGAAATGTTTTCTTCAGTATATTGATGAATTCCGTTTTGTCCATCTTCTATTGTGGAAACATCGCCTCCAATTCGATCGTCATAGGTTCCGTTTAAACCAACCCACAAAGTAGTTTCTTCTGATGGATAGTAATAAAATTTTGGATTGAAAGCAATAGATGTTGTTTCGGGCAAATTGCTAAATCCGTCATCTTCCGGATCGTATACTTTTTGATAGTTTCCAGAAGCATACAAACTGACACCAAATTTCTCGTTTCGCTTGCTATAAAAGACATTTGCGGTAGTTCCTAAAGCATGTGTTTGTGTTAACATGATGTCTAATGCTGGTTCAAAATCGGGTGTTTTTGATACTAAATTCACCAAACCGGCAATGGCGCCACCACCATATAAGGTAGAAGCACTTCCTTTGATGATTTCAAATTGTTTTAAGTCTAAAGGTGGAATTTGCATGATACTCAATCCGCTTGAAAATCCGCCGAATAGCGGAAAACCATCGCGTAATAATTGTGTATAACGTCCGTCCAAACCTTGAATACGAATGTTTTGATTTCCACTACTTAAAGAGGTTTGCTGCATTTGAATTCCTGTGCTTTCGCGCAATACCATTGAAATATTGGTAGGATTCATCATGTTCTTTTCTCCTAGCTCTTCGCCGCCAATCACTTCGATTCGCGTTGGAATTCTTCGAATGTCACGTGTGCTACGTGTTGCTTCAATCGTAACTGTATGTAACTCACCTTTCGCTTCTTTCATAGCAAAGATAATCTCTACCGTATTAGCATTGATTGTAACTGTCGTTTCAATGGTTTCAAACCCTAAAAATGAAATCATGAGTTTGTGCGAACCGCTCGGAATTCCTGTAAAAGTGGCAATTCCTTCATTGTTGGTAATCGCGCCTTTCTGCAAGTCTTTAAACAATACATTTGCGCCTAGTAAAGCTTCTTTTTCGTGTTCTGAAAATACTTTTATTTTGAAGTCGTTGTTTTGTGCGTTGACCCATCCGCTAAGCATACATAGGAACAGTATGCTCCATATACGTAGTTGCATATTTTTTTTATTTATAAGTTTTATGATTAGAATCTAGCATTATTGTCTAAGATTCATCGTTTATTTTTGAGTACACTGTAGTTTTGTTGTCTACAGTTAATTTCGCTGAATATATTAACTTATGACTTGCGGCGGTTGCCAAATGGCGAATAATAGATCGAATCGGTAATGTGATTCGTAATGTGTATTGGTTTGTGTAGAAATATTAATTTTTGATTGTAGTATAAATGTTTGCGGCACTTGATGTACAACTAGCATTCCACAACAATTGCACACACAAAGTGTTGGACAAGAGTCTTCGTGATCGTTTTTATGATCTTTTTCGTGATCATTTGAATATTCTGAACAAATTTCAGTTTCTGTTTCATTCTCATCACAGAATCCATCAGCGCATGGTTTGAGTGCCAAGGCTAAAATTAGAAATCCGAGTATGAAACTGATGTTTTTCATTTGTCTTACAAAGATAGAATAAAAGATTTTTCTGTCGTAGAAATGTTTCTTTTTGTTTGTTTTTAAATAGTATATTTGAGAAAACTGTATTGTATGGAGCCTATTACCTTTGATAAATCGCGCGTGGTAAGTTTTAGCGACGCCGTGTTTTCTATTGCGATGACACTGCTTGTGCTAGAAGTTGCTATTCCTGAAGCAAAAGAAGCTTCGCAAGAGAATTTAGGCAGTATTTTAGGCAATCGAATTCCTAGTTTTATTGGACTTTTGGTTAGTTTTTTAGTAACTGCTTTGTATTGGGTTGCACACATGCGCATTATGCGATATGTAAAAGAAGTAAGCTATACTTTGTTGTGGTTAAATATCTTTCTACTACTTTTTATCGTACTACTGCCCTTTTCTACAGGATTGTATGTAAAAGGTTTTAATGCCGTTTCTCCCTTTGCGTTTTATTGCTTCAACTTGTCTGCTATTGGTTTTTTTAATTTTTTGATGATTCGATACATCGCAAAAACAGCACCTGAAGTTACGTCGCTTATGGGACAATGGGAAAAAGCACGAGCATTGAACAGTACTTTTGTATGGGTTTTGTCTGGTTTCTTGGCATTTGTGATTCCAATGCCATCACGATTTACCTTTATCTTGATTTTTATATTTCAACCGTTGATCAATCGTTATTTTAAAAAGAAGCTAGCGAAACAGGAAGTTGAAAATATATTATGAATGTTGAATTTTAAATATTTTAAAAATATTTCTCAATATTCTTTATTGATCTCTTCGTACACGAGCTGTTCCTGAGACTCTTTCAGACCAAATATTACTATCGTCAATCTGAACATGTTCTCCTTCAAATGTGAACGTAATATATTCACCAATCGCTCCGATTTCACTAAAACTTAGTGTCATTTCATTTACAGCTATAGGAATACTTCCTATAAATAATCTCCAGTTTAATGTTGGTGACTGTCCAAAATCATGCTTAAATATGAAATTATTATCCGTTTCATAAGTTGTAGCGTTTATAAACTGTTCTCCATCAGAAGGATTAAAATCCATAATGAATTCTTCTTCTAAAGTTTTTTCTATATACAACCTATCGGGTTCTATACTAGCATGAAAAGGTTCTAAAACTAACCTTTGTTCAGACAAGCTAAAACTAGTAGTTGAAATATCTAAATTATACACTATATATTCATCAACGTCATTACAAGTCATCAAATCCCCCACATCTGTTATTGGAGTCACAAAACTATAGCTATTTTCTCCAGTACTTTGAAAATTATTAACATCGTATCCTTCTAGGGAAAAAGATGTTTCTCCTTGGCATATTAAAGTGCTAAATTCAAAATCTCCATCAGATATAGTATAAAAGACAGGATTAGGATCATTTCTCCTCAATATTACATATCCATTTGTAACATTTACATTGTCACATTGTTTTAAGGTTCCTTGTATTTCTGATTGAGGTGCTATCGTTTCTGTAATGACTATTGGAGGAATTACACTTGTGCTTCCTTGTGGAAAGGGACCTACATTTAATGTTGTGATTGTTTCTTCACAGTGGCCTTTGACTTCTAAAACCATTAAAGTATTTGTAAAAATAAAATCAGAAGCTTTTCCGTCTTGATTTGTTGTTAATATGATTGGAAATAATGCTCCTCCTTGGGGATATGCATAAACATCGATACCTACTAGAGGAATATTATTTTGATTTAAAACGGTTATATCAATTTTTGTGTTAGAATATGGAATACCTGAATTCCAAGTAGTAAAATGCGATACAGTTCCTACATATTGACTTCCTACTTTTGTGGCTTCTCCTTCTTCTATCCAATAACCGTGATCTACATCAAAATACCAAAGTGGAATGGTATCGGGTGCGTTTGCTAATTGTTCTTCAACAATTGGGAATTTTAATTCTGAATCTGAGGCAATTTGCAGCTTTTCATTAGCACTTCCAGTTAATTCAACTGTTAGCATTCCATAGGTTTCTAAAAGATTGGCTTCATCATCCGTATCTTGCCCCAATAACATACCTGGCATAAGCTTATACAAGTTTTCATCTGAAGGACTTACATAATTAAAAGCAATGGTTACAGGTCCTGAATACGATGAACCATCTTCTCTTACAAAATCTCCACTGAATCCAATAGCATATTCATCATACTCTAATGTAAAGGCTTCACCCGCTTCTCTAACAACGCTAAATCTTTCTTTTAGCATAATTGTAATGACGTTTTCACCATCCAAAGGTATAATGGATTTTGAACCATTAAAGTAGCCTACTAAAGATGCTTTTATGTATGCGAAATTTTCTTTTACCAGTATACTATTCATTACAAACATACCGTTTAAGTCTGTTTGTGTAGTTTCGCTTCCAATAGTAATCGTAGCTGCTGCTAAAGGTTCATTGTCTTCATTGATGACTCTTCCAATAAAATTTCGATTGACATCATTTCCAAAATCATAATTTAGAGTTATCGGATTTGGATTTTCGTTCTGATTCATATCAGGATTTTCGATGGAATTCTCAGTTACATCATCATTTTCACAATTTGTAAAATTGAGAATCATTATAAAGCAGATTACTAACAATAGATACTTTCTCATAAAATGAAAATTTGCCTTTAATTTAAAAAAATAGGATTACAAATTTGATAAATATATTATTATAGTCAAATGAAAATTTGATTTCGTTACTTATATTTTGTAGTCAATTAATAATTCAAAAGAAAGAATTTAATACTGTATGAAAAAGGGATGTTATTGATGTTTTATGAATTATCAATTGAATTTTGAACCATCAAATGTACGGTATTAGTGCTTTTGACTTAATATGTATGTTTTTATTTATTGTGAATGAGACTTGTTTGACTTTGATAATTTTAATATCTACAAACTCAGATTATCAATATATAAATGTATTTTATGTATTAATCCATACCCGGAAAACTAGTCACAAACTTTACTTTGATATCTGGAAAATGCTCCACAACAGCTACCTTTAAGTCTTCTCCATACTCTACTACTTGCCATTCACCACAATCATCCGCGAAACTTTCGACGAACTTTACTTTGATGTCTGAAAAACTATTTACAATTTTAATTTTTACATCAGCATCATTAGCATATTCTACAAAACGAATTTTTCCGTAGAGTTTTTTACCTTCAAATGTGCAATCGTCTTGTTGTAATGGTAGTGAAGATGCTGAAATACATACTAAGCTTATAAGTAAGAGGAATAAAAATGGATAGATACGTTTCATGTCAAATGATTTTTTGTAAGGTACTAATATTCTAAAATAATCATCAAGTGAAACACAAAAAACGAACCGAATTCAGTCATGGTTAGAAAAAATCCAAGCCATGACTGAATCGAAGTCCGTTTATTTAATCATAATTTAAGACAGTCAGTATTAACATACTTCGATAATAGAAAAGATTGGTTCTGGGTCTGGATTATCAATTGGGTCTGGAGCAGGATTATTAATAGGAGGTAATATAGGACAAGCTCCACCTCCTAAAGTATTCAATCCTCCTTTGAGTGTGTGTTGGTTTAAATTAGAAATTGATTTTTTGTTCAGTTTTAGCGAATTAAGATGCATTTTCTTCATGAATGATTTTGTTTTGTAGTTAATAATGATTCAAAAGAAGGAAGAAAATAGGGCACAAAAAAAGAATAGAATTGATGGTTTATGAACTATCAACTCTATTCCTGTTTATGAATTAAAAGTGCCACATTATATTCGCGAAACTCTTACTTTTTTCTTTTTTAAACGTGTGTTATTTGTTTTTTGAATGACTTCTTTGACTTTGGAAGCTTTTACAGCAACGAATGCACAATCGCTTTTAAGTTCAATCATGCCCAATTCGTCTTTGTTTAGATTTCCTTGTTTCATGAATAAGCCAGCAATGTCACCTTTGGAGATTTTATCTTTTCTTCCTCCAGAAATAAATAAGGTTGACCAACCAGAAGGTTTGGGTCTTTTTGTGGCTAGAACTTCTTCTATGACTTCTACTTCAGCGATAAATTCTGGAACTGTTTCTTCTTCCCATTGCAATACAAAAGCAGCTCCTTCTGCATGCATACGCGCAGTACGACCATTACGATGTGTGAATTCCTGACTTTTTAAAGGCAATTGATAGTGAATGATAAATTTGATCTCTGGAACATCAATACCACGTGCTGCCAAGTCTGTCGCAATGATGAGTTGATGTGTTCCGTTTCTGAATTTGATCAATGCGCGTTCACGATCTTTTTGTTCCATTCCACCATAAAAACAACCATGCGGAATGCCTTTGTGATTGAGAAAATCACTTACATATTGAATGGTGTTTTTAAAATTACAGAAAATGATTCCTGGTTGATTTGCCACTAAAGAAATCGTGTTGAGTAGTGTATCTAGTTTATCTTTTGTTGGCGAAAGAATGCGTTTTACAGTTAGTTTTGCTATTTTTTCACCTAAATAATTGATTGTTAGTGGATTTTTCATTCCGACAAACTGTGGAATCTCCATGTCTTTCGTTGCAGATGTAAGCACGCGTTTTTCAATAGTTGGCAATAACGAAACAATATCTTTCATTTCATCTTCAAAACCAACTTCTAACGATTTATCAAATTCATCTAAAACCAAGGTTTTAATCGCAGCTGTGCTAAAAGTTTCTCTGCGTAAATGATCTGCAATTCTTCCGGGTGTTCCTACTAAGATTGCAGGACGATGTTTTAATTCAATTTTATCTTTAGAGAAATTACGTCCACCATAGACTTCATTGACTTTGAAACCTGTTCCCATTTCGCGAGTTACCTGCGCTATTTGAATTGCCAATTCTCGCGAAGGCGCTAAAATTAAGGCTTGTACTTCTTCTAGTGTTGGATCTAGTTCTGCTAAAACAGGCAGCAAAAACGCTAATGTTTTTCCAGTTCCTGTTGGTGATAACAGAATTGTATTAGGATGCGAACTGATAGCTAATTTTGCTTCTTCTTGCATTTCATTAAGTGCTGAAATGCCCAATTTAGCTAAGATATCGCGCTGATTTTTAATGATTTTTGACATGCTGCAAAAGTACAGCTATTTATGTCAATTGAAAGATTGATTTTAATTTTTTAAATGTAGAAATATAGACTCACTTAGATTCTTTGCTTTTCAAGAACTAAGCGAGTCTAAAAATGTATGTTTTATTCGGTAACTTCTTGAAATTCATAAATCAATAATTGACTTTGAATGTTCATTGGTAATGCTAAGAGTTTTGTTCCTGGAATGTATAAAATATCGCCTACACTTTGTCCAACTGTTAAAAGATCTTCTACAGTTCCTTGGTTGCTTATTTTCATGATTTTTCCAGTACGCCAAGCAGAAATTATAAAATTATCTTTGTCGTATACCTGAACACCATCAAGGTTTCCGAGTGTATCTTTAGAAACTTTTGCAATTTCTTTAGATTCCATGTTTACTTTCAAAAAGTTTCCGCTTTGCTTTTGTTTTCCTTCTGCACCAACCATATTTCCCCAAGCAGCAACATACATGTCATTGCCAACTTGTAACAATCCGTTTGGATGTTCTAATGCTTCTGATTTGAGCCATTCTGAAAACGTTCCGTCAGTTTTTAGCATGTAAATTGAAGAGTTTCTGGTATCTGAAACATATACCGTTCCATCTGAAGCTACATTTACGTCGTTTAAAAATGCAGTTCCTTCTGTCGTATGTCTATTGAGAATTTCTCCTGTTTTTAAATCAGCTTCAACCAAAACCGTAACATCACTTACATATATTTTATCATTTGTAATGGCAATTCCTTTCGGATCGTTCAATCCTTTTACAAACGTAGTATCGATTACTTTTCCATCTAGTGAAACTTTAGCAATACTTCCGTCGCCTTCTTCTCTATTTCCAATTAAAGAAGCTAGCAATACATTTTCGCTTTTATAGTAAACAACAGATTCACAATGTGTTAGTCCGCTTACCTCATGTAGCAGTTTAGGTGTCAATTTTGCAACTTTAGGTGTTGTCTTTGTTTCTTTTTTAGTTTCTTTCTTCTCATTTTTGCAAGCAATAATGCACAAGGAAAGTAATGCAATTGTAAAGATATTTTTCATGAATCGGTTTTTTAAATTTTCCCTCTAAAATACAGAATCAAATTTAATATTTATGATGAACTTTTAGTATTTTGCGAATTATGAGAACTTTCCAACAATACTTATTATTTACATTTCGATCTATTCTGTTTTGGGTACTAGCTTTTGCTTTTATGATTATCATTCGGTATTTCGGTATTTTTGAAGAAAAAGGCGTTAGTATTCTTCCAAAATATGAGCTTCCAATTCAAGATTTATTGTTTTATGTATGTATGTCTTCAATTCCTTTTGGAATTTTTTATGCTGCTGTAGAGTTTTTGTTTGATCGTTATTTAGCAAAAACCCTTTCGTTAGGTGTTATTATTTTCTCCAAAACCTTTTTGTATCTCGTTACGCTTATTTTCTTAGTCAGCACGGTTGTTGAGTATACAGGCTATATGTTGGATGTTTCGTTGGCCGAAGAACGTGGTTGGTGGCGTACGAATAAGACTTTTTGGTCCATTATGATTTACTTTGTCATTGCGTCGTTGGTGTTTTCTTTTATTCGAATTGCAAACGAAAAGTTTGGACAAGGTGTTTTTATTAAAATGTTACTAGGAAAGTATCGCAAACCTCAAGAAGAAAAGCGAATTTTTATGTTTTTGGATTTAAAATCTTCTACAACTTTTGCTGAAAACTTAGGACATTATAAGTATAGTCAGTTGATTCAGGATTGTTTTTATGATTTGAATCGAATTGTTCGAAAATATGATGCAGAAATTTATCAGTATGTTGGTGATGAAGCTGTGTTGAGTTGGAAATACAAGCGTGGAATTAAACGAAATAATGCTGTAGCACTCTATTTTGCTTTTAATGACCGAATTGATCAGCGAAGCGAGTATTATCAAGAGAAATACGGGCTAATTCCACAGTTTAAAGCTGGAATTCACGGCGGAACATTGATGGTTACTGAAGTTGGAAGTGTAAAGAAAGAATTAGCGTATCATGGCGATGTTATCAATACTACTGCGAGAATTCAATCGCAATGCAACACCTATAATACAAATGTATTAATTTCTGAATCTTTATTGAATGACTTGCAGCTTCCGGAAAAGTATATCACAAAAAACATTAACGATTTACTATTAAGAGGGAAAGCGCAAACCGTTAATATTCATAGTATTACATTAGCCTAAATATTAATCTTTATCGCTTTTAGCCGTTAGTTTTCCATTTTCAATCAACGAACTTATCATTTGACTGTATTCATTTCCCATTGGCAATTCCATATCGACTTTTAGTTCATTTCTAATGGCCATTTCTTTTTGGTTTGTTTTAGGATTGAAACCTTCTTTTTCGACTTCAGTCCAGTAAAAGCCAATTCCTCTTTTTTGCCATTTTGGAAAATCATTAAAATTCATTCCTTCCTTAAATAGCATTTCATTTTTGAAAGCAACAGATTTTCCTTCAATTTTTTTGGTAGCTTCTTTGGCAGAATAGTTTTTATTCCTCAACATCCAATAGCAATGAGCATTTAGAGAATTTCTATGCGCATCTTCATTTCTCCATCTGAAATAATCGATAACATCTTGTTTTCTTGGAAGTTGAGAAATTCGACAATCAAATGCACCAATATCTCCTAATAATAGTGAAAATTTAGCGCTTGCTTCTCCTGCTAATACGGAATTATATTTTCTAGTTTTTCTTGAAAATACTGTTGTATTGACATCAAATAGTAGTGAAATTTCGTCACTTTCAGTAAAACCGTAAATGACTTGAAAGCCACAATCCATAAGGTGTTTTACAGTTTCAATCATAAAATCTCTAAACCTAATGTCAAATGGTCTTTCGAAATTATGTTTTTCTTTTGTCAAACGTGTAAAACTTCTCCCATCTATTCTTGCAACCATATAAATATTAGGTGGAACGCAAAAGTCGTGAGCCGTTTCGTATATCCGTAATTTAGTATCTAATTCAGTAAATTTCATTTTTCCAAGCAGTTATTTCGAATTTGTCTTCTACAATTTTTACAAAGTAGAGTTCATCAAATCCTTCGTCAAATTTAGGCAATACTAGTTTATTAAAAGTTCCTTTAATTCCGATTTCTGGAATTCTTTTTTTGCCTTCTCGCTTCTTATTTCTTTCAATTGATTTTTGAATTTCTGAACTGAAATAATAACCAATTACTTTATATTTATTCTCTTTTGCTTTCTCAATAAATTCTTTTCTCGTTTCTACCTCAGGATTTGTATTGTCAATTACAAACTTAGATTGCGTATCAAAACAAGTTTGTAAAAACCGATGCTGTTTGTTTTTAGTATTTAATTGATCGAGACTGATTCTGATATGTGTATCAAAAAAATGTTTTTTATAGAATGTTGTCTTTCCAGATGCCTGAATTCCCATAAAAATTATTGATTCCATTTTGTACTATCGTTTTATTAAAATTGGTCTAATGTACTTATTAACCTTGTGTTTCGTGATAAGAAACTTTTTAATTTAATCTGTTTCTTCTAAAAAAAAGAATTCGTTTACAGGTTTTTTAAAGAGTTCACTGAGTTTTAATGATAACACCGTAGAAGGCACATATCGTCCTTTTTCTATAGAATTGATCGTTTGCCTGGAAACTCCAATTTTCTTGGCTAAATCGTCCTGAGTAAGGTCTAAAATAGCGCGTTCTATCTTGATACGATTCTTCATTACTGTTTTCTTTTAAGTATGTGAAAGAATACGATGTACATAAAGAGCATAAACCAAAGAATTTGAAAATCGCCCAAATCTTCTAAAATATCTTGTTCTTTGCCAGTTAGCACATTCGCTATATAATTTATCAACGGTTGAATGAGCGTATATATAGCTCCTACAACGAATGCCATCGTAAATGCTTTGGCTCTGATACTGCGTATCATTTCATCTTCAATTTCTTCTCTAGATAAGGTAATAATCAATAATGCAATTAATAATCCTCGTTTGAGAACGTATTTTAATGTTTCTGAATTTTCGATTCCGAATATTTTTGCAGAAAGTATGTATACTAATAGGATAATGAATAGAATGACTCCTACTCTTTTGAACGAATTTGGTAATGAAATCTTTTCTAATTTTTCAATGCTTCGTTTTTCTGATTCGCAAAATGTTTCTTTCGCCATGATGATATTTGTTTTGATTGACAATTTTATTTGATATAATGACAAATATACTTTACATTTTGTAAAACACAAGCGCTATTTTGTTTTTTTTAACTTTACTGTCTAGATTGTTAGATTGTTAGATTGTTGGACTCGCTATGCTTTTAGACTTGTTCCGTTTGGGCGGGAATCTCTAAGATTACTTCACTTCGACGAGCTCAGTGTGAACACCAATTCAAACTTAGGTGGATTGTTTTCGTAGGCAAATAATTTAGAATAGTCCATAATGTTGTCAATGCCTTCTAGCTTGCAAAGGTACGCGATTACAGCGGAGAGTCCATTAAAGAGGATTTCTTTGTCTCTAGGATTGTCAGGTTTTTTACGACTGTGATGTATTGGTAATTCATAGCCACAAGCGTCTAAGAAAATAGCTTCTATGTTTAGCAATTCTAGCGGGGAATATCCGCCAAATTTGCGTCCAAGACGTTGATGCACTTTTCCAACATAATTGAGTTGCATGGAACCATGATCGTCAGAAAGGTGTTTCCAACTATCTGTATTGTCTAAAATATTCCCAACTGCGCATTGTTTGCAGCATTCGGGACTGATCATATTGTTGTGAAATGCTTCGTACAATTTTCGTATTGCGTCTTCAAATCGTTTAGAAAGTATCATGTGACCATTTTTTTGCACACAAAAGATACAAAAAAGTCATAAAATATACTGTACAAAAATATTCAGAAAGTCGTTAAATGGAATGTGTTTAAATTGATTGTGCAAGAACTATTCTTCTTTTACAATAATCATGGTTGCTTTGATGCCTGTGGTTAAGTTCCACTCATTTGCAGAAATAAGTTGTCCTTTGTCATCATATACGCGGAATTCAGCAGTGTTTGGACCCGATGAACCTTGGTTTAATGCTTGAAAATCGATCTTGTTGAAACCTTTTTGTAGTGTAATGTCTAATTTTTTATAAGCAGCTTCCAATCGAATGTCTTCTACAACTACAACATCATTTACGTATACACGTACGCGGTCACCATCCACAAATTCGTGATCTCTACATACAATTTCCACAAATTTACCATTGCTTTTAAAATCACCTAAGTACTGCTCTACTTTGTATTCTGGTCGAATTTGCTTGTCTTTGTTGTTTAACTTACGTTCAAATTCCTTGTTGCGAGTTACATATTGTTCTTTCCCAATAAAGTCAATTTCTTTTTCTTCTTTTAGAGAAGCTCTTTTCGATTTTGGCAATTGAATTAAGCTAGAACGTTTGTTCACCAATAAGCTTGGCGTTTTAAACTCCATGAACGTTGGTCCTTTTTGCGGATTTAATGGTTCTTTCGGTTTTGGAAATGATAGTTTTATTCGTCCTTTCGTAATATCAGCATCCGTAGTTTTTGTTTTCGTGCTATCTTTTTGTGCGTGGAGTGTCATCATCCCACAAAGAAGACAAAAGAAGACGATACGAAATTTTAGTTTTAGATTATTCACGGGCAAAATAGCTGATTTTAGATCAATTGAACTGCTATAACACAATATTACGCATTTTTTCAATTACTCATTCAGATATTAACAGACAATTATCATTCCAAATTTGAAATTATGAATTCCACTCAATCTCAGCAAGTTCTAAATGCACAATTTTTTTGATTCCCAATTTGATATTTTTTCGCTTCCAAAACCCACTATTAGGATGATGCACTTGGTATTCTATATCGATTACACGTGATAATTCTTGTGAAATGATTCCTTTAAAAGCACTCGTACTTCCGTTTATATAGTAATCGAATTTATATTGCTTTAAGAAATTCATAAAATCATTTCGATACTTTAGATTGATCCAACCGTAGAACCAAAAATTCAAGCGTGTTTGGTTACTTCCTGTTTTTCCTAATAAATAGTGTAGTGAGGTTTGATATGGAACCAGCGTATAAAATGTAATCTCAAAATTTGTCAATTCTTCTTCAGAGATCTGTTTCATTAACTCAATAAAACCTGTTTTAAAACTCTGAAAGTATCCTGCAAGCGGATTCATCGCTCTAAAATCGTTTTTATAATCGAATTCATTTTTATCTGGCGCTTCTACCGTAAATAGCACTTTTGTGTATTTTGTGCCTTCTGTGGGTTCTGCCTGAGGTTTTCCGTTTTCTACCCAAAAAGTCCAAGGTTTTACTAAATGCGGAGTTCTGAAAAAGCGGTCTTTTATAATGACAAAATCACTTTGTACATCAAAAAACTCTTCGTTTTCATTCTTTATGATCTTAAAATCATCAATTTTAAGACTCGTCACACGTTTACTTTTTCTGTTGTATACAGGAATCGTTTGAACAATTTTCATATCGGGGAATACTTTTGCAGTGCATATTTAAGTATTCTTATTTAGATGGGAAACTATTTTTTTTAACAATCAATTTGTTAATTTCTTTTTTGAGTTTTCTTGCAGGGAATTATTAAGAGCGTTTTGCAGAAAAATTGCTCCATAAAAAACGTCCCCAATATTGGAAATTAAGGACGCTATCTGGTCAATATATTTAAGCCGAATTGACCAGTATGCGAAAATTATTAACTAAACAGCAAATTTAATGTTAATTCTTTTCTACTTAAATATACAAAAAAAAGAGCCCAATTGAGAATTGGGCTCATAAAAACTTGTTAAAGTTTTTTTATAGTATTGCTGAATTACAAACCTACCACTTTTTCTTTTTTGTAGGAAATTATATTTTAAATAAATATACTTTTCTTAAGTTTTTAACGCTTTTATTAATAAAATCACAATGCAACAAGAGCTAATTTTTCGAAAAATTCAAACAAAAAAAGAGAAACTTATCTAGTTTCTCTTCCCGTTTTTTAAAAAGCTAAAAGTTTTTATTTTTCTTTTGTATTCAACCGATCGCTTACAAATTCTACTTTGTTTTTACCGTGTGGCAGCGGATTTCCGTCTGTATCTAGGTTGACCATCACGATGTTATCGATGGTTAAGATGGTTTCTTGCGTCATTTTATTTCGTACTTCGCATTTAAGTCTGAGTGATGATTTTCCAAATTTCACGACTTCGATACCTATTTCTACAATGTCACCTTTTGTTGCAGAACTTCTGAAATCGATTTCTGACATATATTTCGTCACAACTTTCGGGTTTTCAAGCTGTATGATGGCGTATAAGGCAGCTTCTTCATCGATCCATTCTAAGAGTCGTCCGCCAAATAAAGTTCCGTTAGGATTCAAATCTTCGGGTTTTACCCATTTTCTTGTGTGAAATCTCATGTTCTATCGGGTTTTGGGTTTTGAGTGTTAGGTTTTGGAGTATTCCAAATTAACAACACTACAAAAATACAGCTTCCTTTCCTCCTATTTTAGGATTTTAAATAGAGTTTAACAATGCAAGATTCAGTTCTTTTTATAGTACGATTAGAATAGTGTTTGCGGTTTTGGTGGTGTTGTAATCGTTTTTGGAATTATTAGCTTCGTTCCTAAGCGCTCATTGAGTTTTCTGGTAAAATACGCGGATAATAAGGGAGATTCTACTTCCAAATTTTGATGAATAAAAAAGTGAATGTTTTGCAAACCTTGATCAATCCAGCTTTCCAAACGATCTACCCAATCGTCTAAACGTGTATAATCACTTTCATGATTGGCGCCAACATAGCGAATGAATGCTTCATTATTGGTCATACGCATGTGCATAATATCTCGTCTTCCGGCAGTATCCACTAAGGTATTTGCAATATTATTTTCTTGTAGTAAATGGTATAATTCGTTGGCTATTTTTTCATCATTAAACCAATCCGTATGGCGAAATTCAACGGATAATGCCACTTCTTTTGGCCAAAATTCTATAAACTGTACTACCCTATCAAAATCTTTCGGAGCAAAATTTCCGTGCATTTGCAAAAAGATGGTTCCCAATTTTTCTTTCAGATGTGAAGCATTATATAAATACAAATCGACCAAAGCTTCTGTTGCCTGCAAACGCTTCCAATGACTGATTTCTTGTGTGATTTTTGGAAAAAACTTAAAATCTTCAGGAGTTTTGTCGCGCCATTTTTCAAACTGTTCCGCAGGAAACATTCTGTAAAACGTTGCATTTAGTTCTATGGCGTTGAATTGTGTGGAATAATACTCTAGTTCATCTTTGGTTCCTCGCGGATAAAAACCTTTTAAATCTTGTCGATTCCATTTGGCGCAACCTACATAAATAGATGGCGTTGAATCGTTCTTATATTTTTGAAATACCACTTCGGTTTCGGGATGATCTTTTGGTAATGTAAAATCTATTTGTTGTGGATTCGTGACTTTTCCAAATTTCATTTGCTATTTTTTTAATAAAGTATAAAAATACGCAATTCTTACAGCATTTATCTATTGTTTGTAAGTTTTCGTATTGTTGATAAAATAGTTAACAAGTTGTTTATAACCTGTTGAGAATTAACATCTATTATCTCTAATTTTAGTAAAACTTAAGTGTTATGAACGATCGAGAAAATGATTTAGTTAAAGCGCGACCACAGATTTCACCGAAATCTATTTCTGAAAATATGTCAAAAGACGAGCGCTTTCAAAATTCCACACTACGTCCAGTTATCAAACTTCAAAGTCCCTTATTAATTGCTGCTTTCCGAAACTATATTGCTAAACGAAAGAATGTTTTTTACGATTTATCTATGGAAAAACGTTTGCTGTATATTGAAAATGCCATTCAAAAAGACATGAAGTTTCGCAATTCACTCAAAGGTATGATTATAGGACAGTTTACGCTTCAAGAATATCAAACGTATATTCAGAATTCATCTCCGTTAAATAAGCGTATGATGAATATTGTTGTGGAGCGTTTGAAAGATAATATTTTACTTTTTGAGAAGGATATTGCATTTTCCGCAGTCATTTAATGAGCATTGCATTTTTTTAAATTGCGCTACAAAATTATAGGACATTTTCAATATCTTTGCGACCATATTTATTAGAAGAAAAGATATGAAGCGTTTCACTATTGCATTTGTTGTCCTTATGAGTATATTTTTTGTTTCCTGTGATTTTTTTGGCAGAAAACAAGTAAAGGCTGATGGTTACCGAAATATTTCTATAAAGAACAGCACTTTTGCTATCGAATATTGGTTGGGTTCACATCCTGATGCTGAAGATAAAGATTCGTATCATTTGTATATAAAAAACGATTCTGTTCAGTATTTTAAAGATGTTTTAAAGGATTTCTTTTCTAAAACGTATGATCCGAAAACGGTGCAAGCAGTAACGATTTACACAGATACGATTTTTAATACGACAGATGTAACCTTAAATCCACCTAATATTTCAGGTATACAAGTACATTATATAGAAGATTCTCATTTACAAACGAAAGTATACAATCACAAGAACGATCAATTACAACAGATTGATGATTTGAATTCTTTTGTAGATTATTTTTCTCCAAAAGACGTTCATGATACTTCCAAAATTTTCAACGATGCTACCAATAGCATTTTCATTCTCGTAAATTCTGAAATTTCTTCAGAGTACGAGACTGGAAAATCTAATTACGATAAAAATTTAGCAGATTATAAGCTAAAAAACAACTAAGGTTACTCTTCAAATAAAGAAACTCCGTTTAAATCGGTTGTTAACACTTCACTCATATAATTGAAAAATGGGCGAATTGCTTTAAAGTACGTATCTATTTGCGTCATAAAATCTGGAGAAGTCACTTCCTTGTCCGTCAATTTTTTGGTAAATATAAATTGCTTCTTTTTGATTAAATCAATAGCCGCATGTTCTTTGCTAAAGCCTTTTGGAGCTGTTTTTACTTCATCTCCAACAAACGGTCCCCAAGTGTCTTTGAATGCTTTTTTATTGATGATTTTACGAATTTCAGTATCATCCATTTCAAATTCTTTACGAATTCGGAGCAAGTCATCTTTATTTGGTTCCCAAAAGCCTGTTGCAATAAACGATTCATTATTTGGCTGAATATGAAGATAGTAACCTCCACGCAATCTTGGTTTTACTCTATGAAAACTTCCACCAAAGTGCGTTTTATAGGGTGTTTTATCTTTTGAAAAACGAACATCTCGATAAATACGGAATATTTTTACCTTATCAATTTGGTCGTGCTTGTTTAAATGCTCTCCTAATTGATTGTAAAATTGCTTTACCTCTTTCTCAATCTCCTTAAATTCTTTTTTGTTTTCTGTAAACCACTCACGGGTATTATTTTCTTGAAGTCTGCTTAAAAATGAAAAGGTTTCTCTTGGGATTGTTTCGTTCATTATCGATTATTTTTCACTAAAATACAAAATATTCAATGGTACGAAAAATTGTTTTTAATAAGCTGCTGGCGGATGTTTAAAGACAGCGTAAATCGCAGCAATTAGAAAGATCGAAAGTACTATAAATAATACGACTCCAAAAGCAGAGATAAGAAGCTGTGCTCCTGCTACTGAATAACTGTTTTCATATAATTCTCTTTTGACTTTGGCTACTTTTTCACCATCTCTATAGCGAATCCACAAGTATAGATAACCAATTGGCCAGAATATGATATGATCTTCCATAAACTAAATATAAAAAAATAAGCATACGTATAGCATGCTTATTTTATAAATTCTGTTCGTTTATTATACAATCGTTTTTCGAGTTCTAAAATGATTCAGTGGATCTTTAGAATAGTCTTTTTTCACTTGAATCAAATCTGGATAACTGTCTCCAAAATACGTTTCTGTTGGGATTGAAGCATCTTTGAAACTGATAAATGCACCTCCAGAATTTTTAATTTTATAATCTCGACAAACTTGCATCCAATCTAAAGCTCTATTGGTTCTGTCGTATACTTTATTGTTTTGCTCTTCTTCTTTTTGAAGCAATTCTGTATTCCACCATGTCTGATATTGAATGGTATACGCTTTGTCTTTGTATGGAAAAGCACTTCGTTTTTTAGCTTCTTCAGACATGTTATCATAATATTCTCCAACAATGGCTCCTAAGGTGATATAATTAAATAAACCTAGCGAACGATTGTCTGGTAAAATTAATTCCGAAGTTAAGGACCTAATTAATTGATTGAGTCCAATATCTCCTAAACCACCTTCATTGGCCAAGCGAGATGTAATTTTATGTGGTGCTGGCGCATCTAAATCTGGTGGTAATGGTTTTTTTGTGGAAGAAAGCTGAAATATTTCCGTTGCCATATCCAAATTGCTGTTTTTAGCACTGACTTCCCCAATTGTATAGACTTTATCGTATGTTGACTCATTCTTGTTAATGGTTGCTTCGGCATTCGATTTGGCTGCAGTATCAAAATTTGCAAGTTTGATGGTTCTTTTGATAGCACTGAACGATTCTCTATCCCAAGCACTCATCAATCCGTCGTCAGCATAATTTAAACGCTGTCCGCCTTTCCCAATTAGACGCAATTCATAAGGTTTTGCTTCTCCTACAAAACAATGGTCTACAAACGATAGTAAGCTTTTTTCAGTTCCTTGCCAATATCCATACATGACACAATTGTGAATGGCTTTTTCTGGATGAAACTCAGTTGGAGAAACATCTAAGTGCTGTCCAGATACTTTTAAATTTGTTCCGATCAATTGATCATTCGTAAAATCGTCACCAGAATATATATTGTCTTTATTGATAATGACATTTTCCCAAGCTTTGATAATCGCTTTTGTATGTTTGTTTGGCTTACGCGTGTCAATTACAGACGGATTATCTTTTTCATACATATTCCATTCCAATTCATATTTGATAAGCTTTTCCGGCAATGGAAAGACTTCTAATTGCAATTCTGTGACAATTCCGTAACTCATTCCGCCGCCGCCTTTTAGCGCCCATAATAAATCTTTTGTATCACTGTAATCGGTAGTCAATTGTACAATTTTCCCATTTCCTAATACGACTGTTGCGCCGACCAGTCCTTCGCAATTCATTCCGTGTTTTCGCGTCCACGGTCCCCAACCGCCACCAAATGTAAATCCGGCTACACCAACAGTGGCACAAGTTCCGTGTGGAATCATAACTTCATTTAACGCTAATTGCGGCGTTAAATCTTTAAAACGAATTCCTGGGCCAATACGTGCAACTTTCTTATCATGACTCACTTCTACATGATTAATTCGCGACATGTCTAGTAAAATAACATCAGTTCCTGAACATTCTGCTTCATGATCATGTCCTCCAGATCGTACTCTGATTGGTAAATTGTTCGCTATGGCATCTTTGTACACGCGTTGTACATCTTCAGTAGATTCACAATAGATAATAGCAAATGGTTTCAGTTGAAATCTACGGTTAAATACCTGACTAGCTTTGTTGTACTCTATTTCATCAATTAAATTTCCGCCTGGCGTTTGTATTTGATCACATTTTAAGTGTCCTCGTAATCCATTTAGAAAGTTGTACAGATTTCGTGTATTGACAACCACCATATTTTCTCCAATCACCAATTCGGCTTCTGAAATTAACGGTAAGTTCGTTTTTATTGCTAAATCATCTACCAAATCTTTTTCAGAAACTACACTGATAATAGTATCGAATTGGTTTAAATTTTTTCGAACCAACAATGTTGTACTTCCGCTTTTGTTTTCATAGCAAAATTCACGCTTAATCACCGAAGTTATACTGCTTGACATCAATTCAATTATTTCTTCACTACCTACATCTATGGTTTTAGGAATATAGCTTGGATAACGCTTTGCATCCTTTAAATGAAGGGTTTCATACGATGTATTTCGTATTTTCACAGTCACTTTTAATCCAAGGTTTTCAGGAAACATACGATCAATTTCTTCTTTTATAATAAATGCTATAATATCTAGCAAACCATCGGCATCCGTTATATTTTCTTCTTCCCTGATCCTTGCAACTTCATGCACAAGCAATGCTTTGTTCCATACAGCAACTTGACTGATTGTTCCCTTGAAATACTGATTTTCAGTTCCTCCAATGGTAAATTCTGAAGTTGAATTCGACGGTGCGCTTTCCGAATGATTTTCGAGTGCTAGAGAAAAATCATTGATATAGAGATATAGAAATTGTTCCGTTTTTACGCTGGTTATGTGATACCATGCATTATCAATTACAGAAACATTTGAAGCTGTAATGCTTCTTGAAATTCCTTTTTCTGTGACCGTAAACACAATATTTCCTTGTGTATTTATATGTAACGAAAAAGAAGTGTTGTTGGTTTGCTTGGACAGAATTTCGCCAGATTTAGTTGTTTGAATCCAGCATTGTAGGGTGAAATCAGCGTCTTGGAAATTGTTTTTGGTCAAATTGTCATCTATCTGGTTATGGTCACCAGAAAAATTGAAAGCGTAATTCATATAGGTTTGGGTTAAGATTTGTATTCTAAAAACATCGAATTTAGAATGAATTTGTAAGACAAACAATACGTAATTGTACGCGATTTTAATTAAATTGCTTTAAAGGGTTAAAAGAGAAAAATGGTTGTACATTTGGACTTCATACAGAAATGAGGTTTTACCATAAAGATTGTCATTTCATAAACAATTTTTATGTCATTCAAATCATTAGGATTATCTGATGCGCTGTTACGTGCTATCAGTAAAAAGGGATATACAACGCCTTCTCCCATTCAAGCAAAGGCAATTCCATTAGTTTTAGAACGCAAAGATGTATTGGCATCTGCACAGACAGGAACTGGAAAAACAGCAGGTTTTACCTTGCCAATGTTACAATTGTTATCACAGCAACCACCATTACGCAGAAGACCCATTAGAGCATTAATTTTAACGCCTACACGAGAATTAGCCGCTCAAGTGTTTGCAAATGTGAAGGAATATAGTGAGTTTTTAGATATTCGTTCTACCGTTATTTTTGGTGGTGTGAATGCAAAACCACAGATTAGAACTTTACGAAATGGTGTGGATATTTTAGTTGCTACGCCAGGAAGGTTACTCGATTTACATAGTCAGAAAGCATTGTCCTTAGCCAAAGTAGAAATGTTAGTGTTGGATGAAGCTGATAGAATGTTGGATATGGGATTTTTGCGCGATATTAAACGTGTGATTGAACTCGTTCCAAAACGAAGACAGAACTTATTGTTTTCAGCAACATTTTCAAAAGACATTAAGAAGCTAGCAAACAGTATTTTACATAATCCTGTTTCGGTGGAAGCCACTCCTGAGAATACAACTGCCGAAAAAGTAAATCAAAAAGTATATAAGGTTGATAAACCACAAAAAACAACTTTGTTGATTAAATTGATTTCTGATGGAAATTGGAGTCAGGTTTTGGTATTTACGCGCACAAAGCACGGCGCTAATCGACTGACTAAGAAGTTGATTTCTAAAGATATTAGTGCAGCAGCCATTCATGGAAATAAAACTCAGAACGCACGAACCAAAGCTTTGAGCGGTTTTAAAAAAGGAGCTATTCGAATTTTAGTCGCAACAGATATTGCTGCACGAGGCTTGGATATTCCGCTGTTGCCACACGTAATTAATTTTGAATTGCCGAATGTTCCTGAAGATTATGTACACCGAATTGGTCGTACAGGTCGTGCTGGTGCAAGTGGAGAAGCTATTTCATTAGTTTCTGCTGAAGAATACGAATATGTACAAGGAATTGAGAAGTTGTTAGGCGAAAAGTTAGTTACTGAAGAGATTGAAGGTTTTGAAGTAGATCCTAATTATACGCCACCACCAAAGCAAGAACGTCCACAACGATCGCGAAAGAAGTCAAATTCTTCGCGAAAAGCTAATTCTGGCGGAAGTCAAAACAATAGAAATCGTTCTAATTCCAATTCCAATTCTAGAAATAGCAAGCGTAAAAATTCGCGTTCACGAAACAGAAGACGTGATTAGTTTTAAGACTTACTAGACTTATTTAACTGCTACATATTTTTCTTTTTTAATGATAAAAGAGGTTTTTCACAACCTCTTTTATACTCATTTTAAAAGTGTGTTTAAATTCAATTTACCTTGGTTCACAGTCACAAGTTTGATTGGCATAGGTATCAGATTCTTTATAGCATTCGATGTCGCACCAAGTTGTTGATGCCTTTCCTCCTACCAAAGTTTCTTCTCTAAGATTAGAAATTACTTTTTTTGTTAGTTCTAAATGTTTCACTTGTTTTTTCTTCATAATACTTTATTTTAAATTAATACTTGTATGAAGTTAGCTTAGAAAATACGCCCAAACAAGAACGTTTACCGTTGGTTTATGAATTAGAGGTTGTAAAAAAATGATTGTAAATTTGTTGCTTAGATACAACAGAAGATTGACAATTATAAATCTTTGAAGGTCATTTTGTTCAAGATTAAGCCAGAAGCTGGAGCGATGTAATTGACTTCTAGAGTAGAACCAGGCAATAACGAACGTTTGATGAAGTCTAAATCCAATTCTCCTCTACCTAAAAGTATGAGTGTGCCCATCATCATGCGAATCTGATGACGTTTGAATCCTGCTCCTTGCACGCGTAATAGATAACTTTTTTTTGGAAAGAAATTAGCCGTAAAAAGATCGTTTTCCACAATTTCACACAATTCTATTTCACCTTCTAAAACCGTATGTTCTGTCGGTTTGTAGCAATAAGTTTTCAGGTAATGATTTCCTTCAAATAGCTTTGCTCCTTTTTTCATTAGTTCCACATCTAAATCACCTAGAACATTGGTCATATAAGGTGCTGCAAAAGGATGATACTTTTCTCCAAAGGCAAATAAGTAGACATATTCTTTTACTTTTGGATGTTGAATAATGTTGAATTTTTCATCCGTTTGAATAATATCTAAAGCACGAATATCTTGCGGTAAGTTTTTATTGAAAAGTGGTAAAAATTCAGGAATGTCTAGCGTTTCATTATCTAAAAATAATTCAATCCCAATTTCATTCGCAGATACTTTGGCATCTGTACGTCCCGAAGCTAATAGTTTGAAGTTTTTATGCCCAAACACATACGCTAAAGTACGTTCTGTCATACGCTGTACTGTATTTACATCAGGTTGTTTTTGCCATCCGTGATAGCGAAATCCTAAGTATTGGAGCGTAATTAGATAGTAATAGCGTTTTCTTTTCAATTTTTTCTGTGAATTTAACTTTTGTTGATTTGTTGATTTGGGCGCTTCGCTTGTTTGTTGATTTGGGAAGGACTTTTTATGCCGCTTTTAGTAGAATAAATCCTAAAGCAATGATTACGATAGGAATGCTCCATAGTTTCCAAACTTCAGTGCCTTTGGTATTTTCCTTAATAGCTCTGTTTTTAATTTGTAACATGCGTTTTCCATTGTAATACAAAGCATTGAATAAATACAATACAATTCCAGCTAAAATGATATAAAAAACTTGTTCGTAGATACTAGAATATAATAAGAAAGTACTGTTGGTTGCTTTGATCAAAACAATGCTTACCACTAGTAATATACTCAGTTGAAGTACTGTTATATAGTTAGTTGCCAGAGACATCAGTTTTTTATGCTTCTGTTTCTTTGCTTGTGCTTTATAGCTTAAGACTGTTTTGTAAAATAGTTGATCGAACATAGTTTTTTACTAAAGACAGTGCAATGATAAGGATTTTTTTTGTCTGTTGGTTAGTTTGTGGATTTGTCTGTTTGTTTATTTGTTTGTTTGGGCGCTTTGCTTGTTTGTTAATTTGTCTTTTTGTTATTCGTTTGTTTGGGCGCTTTGCTTGTTTGTTAATTTGTTTGTTTACTTTTCGCGATTTTTTAAAACACTTACGATGTCGCTGAGCTTGTAACCTTTTGCTTGTAACAGAATTAGATAGTGAAATAATAAATCAGCACTTTCATTTAAGAATAAATCTTCGTTATCATCTTTGGCTTCAATAACTACTTCTACTGCTTCCTCTCCTACTTTTTGAGCGATTTTATTGATGCCTTTTCGGAAGAGTGAAGCCACATAGCTTTTTTCATCATCTTGATTTTCTTTGCGATTTTGAATGGTGTCTTCTAATTGACTTAAGAATCCAAAAGTCATTGTGTTTTCTTCATTCCAGCAAGTATCAGAACCTTTGTGGCATGTTGGCCCTACTGGGTTTACTTTGATGAGTAACGTATCGTTATCGCAATCGTTTTGAATACTGACTAAGCTTAGGAAATTCCCGCTTTCTTCTCCTTTTGTCCATAAACGTTGTTTGGTTCTGCTAAAAAATGTCACTTTTTCTGTGGATACTGTTTTTGTATACGCTTCCTCATTCATATAGCCTAACATTAAGACATTTTTGGTGTTATAGTCTTGAATGATTACAGGAACCAATCCGTCATTATTTTTATTGAAGTTGATATTCATTTGTTTTTCTTTTTGTTGATTTGATCGCTTTGCTTGTTTGTCTATTTGTTAATCTGTTGATTTGTTTTTTGATCGCTTCGCTTGTTTGTTAATTTGTTAATCTGTTGATTTGTTTTTTTGGGCGCTTTGCTTGTTTGTCTATTTGTTAATCTGTTGATTTGTTTTTTAGGCGCTTCGCTTGTTTGTTGATTTGTTTTTACTCTTAACGTCAGTTCGAGTGAATTTGCAAAGCAAATTTGTATCGAGAACTACTTTTAAACTTCTCAATTCTCACTACTAACATCTCAAAACTATTTTTTAAGTTCATTATTCAAAGATATCTCGACTGCGCTCGATATGACATTTTTAATTCAAATTCTCACATTAATTCCGTTATCTTTTAGGTTTTGTTTGAGTTCTGGAATTCCGATTTCTTTGAAGTGAAAAACACTGGCAGCCAATGCTGCATCTGCATTTCCTTCGATAAATGTGTCTTTGAAATGTTGCATGTTTCCTGCTCCACCTGAAGCAATTATTGGAATATTTACGATGGTTGAAAGCGTAGCCAATGCTTCGTTTGCAAATCCGTCTTTGGTGCCATCATTGTCCATGGATGTGAATAGAATCTCTCCCGCACCACGTTCCGCAACTTCTTTTGCCCAATCAAACAATCTGATTTCTGTAGGTACTTTTCCTCCCACTAAATGTACAATCCATTCGCCATCAATTTGTTTTGCATCAATAGCCACTACAATACATTGGTTTCCAAACTTTGAAGCGAGTTCATTGATAAGTTCTGGTCGTTTTACAGCTGCCGAATTGATAGAAACCTTGTCTGCGCCAGCTTGCAACATGTGATCTACATCTTCTACCGAAGAAATTCCGCCACCAACAGTAAATGGAATATCAACTTGTGCAGCCACATCTAAGACTAACTTTTGCAATGTTTTTCTACGTTCTTCCGTTGCCGAAATATCTAAAAAGACCAATTCATCTGCACCTTCTTCTGCATAAATTTTAGCCAATTCTACTGGATCGCCAGCATCACGGAGATTGACAAAATTGACTCCTTTTACTGTACGTCCATTTTTAATATCTAAACAAGGAATGATTCTTTTTGTAAGCATTTTTTGTTAGTTAATTTAAAGATTGAATGATTAAAAATTACATCTCGACTGCGCTCGATATGACACGCAGGAAATACATTAAATCAATGTTTCTAGTTGTTTGAGTGATATTTTATTTTCGTAAATCGCTTTTCCTATAATGACACCTTCACAGCCAAATTCTTTTAGTTTCGGGAGTTCATCAAAGGTTGAGATTCCTCCAGAAGCGATCAGTTTGATCGTTTTTGAAGCCATCTCGACTGCGCTCGATGTGACATTCTGCGTACAGTTTTTTAAAATCTTCTCATACAAATCAAACGATGGACCTTCTAACATTCCGTCTTTGGCAATGTCCGTACAAATCACATATTCAATGCCTTTTTGCTGGTATTTTTGAATGAACGGAATTAATTCTTCTTTGCTTTCTTCTTGCCAACCACTAATCGCAATTTTTTCATCCATTGCGTCAGCTCCTAAAATAATTTTATCGCTGCCATATTTTTGAATCCACTTGGTAAAGGTTTCGCTGTCTTTTACAGCAATACTTCCTCCTGTGATTTGTTTTGCGCCACTTTCAAACGCAACATGTAAATCTTCATCCGATTTTAATCCGCCTCCAAAATCGATTTGTAAATTGGTTTTTGAAGCTACTTTTTCTAGAATTTTATAGTTAACGATATGTTTTGCCTTGGCACCATCTAAATCAACCATATGTAAGTATTGAATTCCTGCATCTTCAAACTGTTTCGCTACTTCTAGTGGGTTTTCGTTATATATTTTTTTGGTATTGTAATCGCCTTTGGATAAACGCACACATTTTCCATCGATGATATCTATTGCGGGTATGATTCTCATTTTTTGTTTTTTTGTTGATTTGTCATCTGTTGATTTGTTTGTCTGTCTATTTGGACGCTTCGCTTGTTTGTTTTACCGATTTTTATAATTCTAGAAAGTTTTTTAGTATTCTGCTTCCGGCTTTGCTGCTTTTTTCTGGATGAAATTGGACACCGTAAAAATTGTCTTTTTGTAATGCGGAAGCGTAACTAATATCATAGTTGCTTTCTGCGATCATTTCATTTGATTTTTGAGCATAAAAACTGTGAACCAAATACATATATTCGTTTTCACGTACACCTTCAAACAATGGACTTTTCAAGTTTTGAATGGTATTCCAGCCAATTTGTGGCACTTTTACATTTTGAGAAAAACGCATAACTTCGGTATCAAATATTCCCAAACCTTTGGTATTTCCTTCTTCCGAAGAATTACACATGAGCTGCATTCCTAAACAAATCCCCAAAACAGGTTGTGTTAAGGTTGGAATGATGGTGTCTAATTGACTTTCATTAAGCTTTTTCATGGCACTACTCGCCTCTCCTACACCAGGAAATATGACTTTATCGGCATTTCTAATTTCATCGGCATCATTGCTAAGAATTGCTTCAACACCCAAACGTTGCAAAGCAAATTTGATACTTTGTATGTTTCCTGCGCCGTAATTTATGATGATTATTTTCATTGTTGGGTCTTGGGTTTTAGGTCTTGGATTTTGGTATTAAAAAGTATCATTTCTATTTCATAGTACTTCTTGAGTAACTTACTAATACCTACTACCAAAGACCAAATACCTTTATGTTTTTCTTTTTTTTCAATTTGACAATTTGTTCTTTGAAACTATTTAAAATTTCCTAGAGCATTCCTTTGGTTGATGGTAAAATCATTTTTTCTACATCTCTTTTTACGGCTGCTTTGATGGCTTTTGCAAAGGATTTGAAAATTGCTTCTATTTTGTGGTGCTCGTTGGTTCCTTCTGCTTTGATATTTAAGTTTGCTTTGGCGCCATCTGTAAACGATTTGAAAAAGTGAAAAAACATTTCCGTTGGCATTTTTCCAATCATTTCGCGTTTGAAATCTGCTTCCCAAACCAACCAATTTCTACCTCCAAAGTCAATAGCAACTTGCGCTAAACAATCGTCCATTGGCAAACAGAAACCATAACGCTCAATCCCTAATTTGTTTCCTAAAGCTTCCGAAAACACTTCTCCTAAAGCAATCGCAGTATCTTCAATTGTATGGTGTTCGTCAACTTCTAAATCACCATTAACCTTGATATCTAAATCAATTTGTCCGTGACGTGCAATTTGATCTAACATGTGATCAAAGAAAGCAATTCCTGTTTCCATATTTGATTTTCCTGTTCCGTCTAAATTCAGATCAATTTGAATTTGAGTTTCATTGGTATTACGCGTCAATGAAGCTTTGCGTTCTTTGGCTTTTAAGAAGGCATATATTTCGTCCCAATCATTGGATTCTAAACCAATAAAAGCGTCTAATTCTGAACGTTTTACTGTAATTTCATCTGTTCCTAAAAAAGTTTCGTCATTGATATATATACCTTTTGCGTTTAAGTTTTTAGCCAATTCAATATCCGTTAAGCGATCGCCAATAACAAACGAGTTTTCTAAATCATATTCTTCAGAAAAATACTTGGTCAACAAACCTGTATTTGGCTTACGTGTTGGCGCATTGTCTTTTGCAAACGTTCTATCAATCACGATTTCGTCAAACACAATACCTTCTCCTTTAAGTGTTTGTAAGATAAAATTGTGCACTGGCCAAAATGTATTTTCAGGATATACTGCTGTTCCCAAACCGTCTTGATTGGTAATCATGACCAATTTAAAATCAAGCTCTTTGGCAATTTTTCGCAATGCTGATAAAGCTTTTGGGTAGAATTCTAATTTTTCAAAGCTGTCGATTTGTTCGTCAGCAGGTTCTTTGATGATTGTTCCATCACGATCTATGAATAGTACTTTTTTCATGGTTTATTTTTGTGTGTGACACTGAATCAAGTTCAATGTGACGTTTTCTATGTTTTTGTTGTGCTGAGTTTAATTCAGCATCTCCTTTTCATTATTTTTGGATTCCTGCCTTCGCAGGAATGACAATCCTAGCCAATTTCTTTTAAAGCTTTGATTAATCTTTGATTTTCACTTTCCGTCCCAACCGTAAATCGCAAACAGTTTTCACATAAAGGTTGTGTCGTTCGGTTTCGAATTACAATTCCTTTATTTATTAACTGATCGTAGCGAAGATTGGCATTATCTACTTTTACTAAGATAAAGTTCGCGTCCGATGGAAATATTTTTTCAATAAAATTGACGTCTTCCAGCGCTTTTGCTAATTGTGCTTTATCTTCTTGGATGCGATCAATTTCTTGTTGTACACTTTCATATGCTGAAATACGCTCCAATGCACGAGATTGTGTGAGCAAATTAACATTATATGGCGGTTTGATACGATTTAAAATTTCTACAATAGTGAACGAAGCATAACAGATTCCAAGTCTGATGCCTGCCATTCCATACGCTTTTGAAAGCGTTTGTGTAATGATAAGGTTAGGAAATTCCTCAAGCCGATTCAACCAACTTTCTTGGCTTGAGAAGTCTATATATGCTTCGTCGATCACTATGATTCCATTAAATTCTTTGAGTAGTTTTTCTACAGCTTCACTACTAAAACTGTTTCCTGTTGGATTATTTGGTGAGCAGAGAAATAGAATTTTACTGTTTTTATCTGCTGTGCTTAAAATTTTGTCCACTTTAGGTTGAAATGATTCCGTTAAGAATATTTCTTTGATTTCCACATCATTGATACCAGCTAATACATTGTACATTCCGTAGGTTGGTGGCAACGTAATGATATTGTCTTGTTTTGGTTCACAAAATGCTCTGAAAATCAGATCGAGAATTTCATCGCTTCCATTTCCTAAAACTATATTGGCTGGATTACAGTTTTTTACTGCTGCCAACGCCACTTTTACATCTTTTTGTTGCGGATCTGGATATCGATTGACTCCGTTTTCATAAGGATTTTCGTTGGCGTCCAAAAATACCATTTCACTTCCAGAAGCTTTGTATTCGTCTCTGGCTGAGGAATATGGCTTGAGTGTTTTTATGTTTTCTCTGATGAGAGAATTTATATTGAATGTTTTCATTGCTACTTTATTGTTTCAAATACATTTCGACTGTGATCAATGTGACAAATAGGATTATTTTAAGCTTTCTAAACGTAAACTAACAGCGTTTTTATGAGCTTGTAAACCTTCTGCTTCCGCCATTTGTTCGATAGCATTTCCAATGTTTTGAATTCCTGTTGCTGTAATTTTTTGAAATGTCATACTTTTTTGGAAACTGGCTAGGTTGACACCTGAATATGCTTTGGCATATCCGTTTGTTGGTAAGGTATGATTGGTTCCAGAAGCGTAATCGCCCGCACTTTCTGGTGTGTAGTTACCCACAAAGACAGAACCTGCATTTTGAATTCCGCTGGTATAGAAATCCTCGTCTTGTACGCAAATGATAAAGTGTTCTGGACCGTATTCGTTGATTAAATCTAATGCGATTTGATCATTTTCTACATAGATTAATTTTGAATTACTAATCGCTTTTGTAGCAATTTCTTTTCGTGGCAATGCTTCTAATTGATTTTCTACGGCTTTTTCTACTTCCGTTAGAAAGTTCTTTGAGGTCGTTACCAAAATCACTTGACTGTCCGTTCCGTGTTCTGCCTGACTTAGTAAATCGGAAGCAACAAAGTCCGCATTTGCAGATTCGTCTGCAACAACCAATAATTCGCTTGGTCCAGCTGGCATGTCAATAGCTACTCCATATTTAGTAGCGAGTTGTTTTGCTACCGTTACAAATTGATTTCCTGGGCCAAAGATTTTATATACTTTTGAAATGGTATCTGTTCCAAAAGTCATTCCTGCTATGGCTTGAATGCCTCCTACTTTGTATATTTTCGTAATTCCACATAATTGCGCCGTATATAATATTGCCGGATTTACCTTGCCTTCTTTGTTTGGTGGTGTACATAAGATAATTTCATTACAACCTGCAATTGTAGCAGGAATTGCCAGCATTAAAATGGTAGAAAATAAAGGCGCGGTTCCACCAGGAATATACAATCCCACTTTTTGAATGGCTCTTTTTTCTTGCCAACAACGTACTCCTTGCGTCGTTTCTATATCAATTACCGCAGTTTCTTGTGCTTTGTGAAATGAAGTAATATTTGCTTTCGCGATAGCGATAGCCGCTTTTAAATCATCAGAAACGTTTTTTGCAGCAGCGTCTATTTCAGCTTGACTGACAACCAAATCATCCAGTTTTACATTGTCAAAAAACGAAGTATACTTTTTGATAGCGATATCGCCATTTTTTTGAACTTCAGAGAAAATTTGTGAAACCGTGTCTTCTATATCGTCTACCGTTTGTGTTGGACGTTCTAAAATTGTTGCCCAAGTTGTGGATTGTGGATTGAATATTTTGTTCATTATAATACCATTTTTTCGATTGGACATACTAAAATTCCTTCTGCGCCATTGGCTTTGAGTTCATCAATGACATCCCAGAAGTCTTCTTTTTTGATTACAGAGTGTAGTGAACTCCAGCCTTCTTCGGCAAGTGGAAGAATTGTTGGACTTTTTAATACGGGTAATATTTTGCTGATGGCTTCTATTTTCTCATTTGGCGCATTGAGAAGAATGTATTTTGAAGTGCGCGCCGTTAGTACTGACTGAATTCTGAATCGGAGTTTTTGAAGTAATTTTTGACCTTCTTCATCTATTTTTGGCGAAACTGCTAATACAGCTTCACTTTTTAGCATGACTTCCACTTCTTTAAGATTGTTTTTGAAGAGTGTGCTTCCGCTAGAAACAATATCACAAATGGCATCTGCAAGTCCGATGTTTGGCGCAATTTCTACAGAACCGTTGATAATGTGTAAGTCAGCATTGACACCTTTTTCTTTTAAATAGGCTTTTACAGTTTCGGGATACGAAGTTGCAATACGTTTGCCTTCAAAGTCTTTTACAGAGTTATAACTTTTTCCTTTTGGAATAGCGAGCGATACTTTACATTTTGAGAATCCGAGTTTTTCGGCAATGGTGATGTTCTCTCCTTTTTCGACCAATACATTTTCTCCAAGAATCGCAATATCGACTACGCCATCGCGTAAATACTGTGGAATGTCTCCGTTTCTAAGGTAAAAAACTTCTAAAGGAAAGTTTCGTGCAGATGCTTTGAGTTGAGCTTTTCCGTTATCGATGGAAATTCCGCAGTCTTTTAAGATTTTAAGCGAGTCTTCGTTGAGTCGTCCCGATTTTTGAATGGCAATTTTTAACTTTTTCATTGTTTTGTTTTATGTTCAAGTACAAAAATTGGGCACTAAAAAACCCGTTTGATGTACTCAAACGGGTTTTAATATATTTTGAAATTACTTCAATACATTATCAGCTCGCTTGAGGGCAAGTATGAAAATGATGATGATGTAATTGTGTATAAGACATGTTTGTTTTTTATTCTGATGCAAATGTAATTAATATTTTTGATAGCTTCCAAGTCTTTTTTAAAATTATTTTTCTGCATTTTATCGAAAAAATGCGATTAAAATAGATTTTTTTAGCTGTTATGATTGCGATATCAAAAATGAATTCCTAATTTTAGGAACTTAATAGCCAGCCCACCTATGAAACATTTTTTGATTGCCTTTGTACTTTTTGGTACATGGCTTTACTTTGGTATTCGTTATTATGAGTGCAATGTAAAGAATCTTTGTGAAGAACCAAAGACCTCTGTAGTCGTTGATACGATTAAGGTTATCAAAGAAATTCCCGCAAAAAAACCGCTTACCTTTTTACCCTTTTCTATTACTAAGAATGCTTCAAAAGTCTCATTGATTGATTCTGTTTCAAACCCTTTACAGTCATTTTTCGATTATTTGAATTCGAATCAACAAGAAGAATTAGTGATTACTTCTTTCTTTAGTAAAGCTGAAGATGGAGCTGTTGCGCTTTCAAGAAATGAAATTCTTCGAAAGAGATTGGCCGATTTTGGAATTAATGTGGATCGTATTGTGATGCAAACCAAGCAAGAGGATTTTGCGTTTTCTGAAAGTAATCAATACGATAAAGGATTTGCATACGAGTATCAAAAGATGTCTGAAGAACGTATGAGAGCGATTGATAAAGGAATTGCTTCTAAGATTTTATATGCTGGTTTTGGATCGAAAACATTTAAGCCTGACAATACGCTTAATGCATATGCTATTGAGTTGAAAAATTATTTAACCAAAAATCCTACTAAAACAGTTGAAATTATTGGTCATACTGACAGCAATGGAGAAGCCGAAGCCAATATGTGGTTTGGAAAAGAACGCGCTAAAAGCGTGATGCAGTATTTTGTTTCTCAAGGAATTGATGTTAATAAACTGACAATTTCTTCAAAAGGAGAAACAACTCCTATTGCCCCAAACAATACTTTAGAAGGACAGCGACTCAATAGACGGATTGAAATCAATATTTCTAACAATTAATTATGAATAAACTAACTAAACATAACTAACACTAACCCACACAACTAATTGATTATATGCCATTTTTACTTTTAGAAAGCCTTGCTCCTGTTTCTACTTGGGAATACTTTGTTGTATTCTTGATTGGATTTGGTTGTTTTTTGATTGGCTGGATTTTTGCAAAACGTAGTTGCAAACGAAAATATGAAAAACTACTCGCCGCCGAAAAGTCAAAGAAAAAAGACGAATTTATTAATACAAGTTATGCTCCTTCCAGAGGTGTACGAGCTGTAAAAACCCGTGAACGCTCGGGAAAAGCTGTCGATTCTAAAGATTCGGATTCGACTGAAACCGTTGATACCGAAAATTCTCCTTTAAATTTTGATAGTTTTGGCGTTGCGGATGCTTCAGAAAAAGACGATTTGAAACGTATTAAAGGAGTTGGTCCTTTTATTGAAGAAAAACTGAATACCATCGGAATTTACACGTTTGATCAGATTAGTAAGTTTACACCCGAAGATATGCAAGCCGTAACAGAACTCATTTCTTTCTTCCCAGGACGTATAGAGCGTGACGATTGGAAAGGGCAAGCTGCTATTTTGAAAAAAGGTGGCAATACCGATTTTAGCAAACGATTAAGCTCTGAAGAATAGATTTATTAGACTACTTAGATTTTTAGAATGTTAGACTTCTTTGAACTTTATCGTTTTTATACAATATTTAAGATTAAGGTTAGCTAAGTGAAATTGTAGCTTCCTCCTTACCTAGAATTACTCAGAATTAAAAAAGGGAAACTTTAAGCCAGTTTCCCTTTTCTTTTATGTATTATTTTGTTGTTCTCTTCTTATTGATTCCCTAAGATTAAAGGCATTCCGCTTTCTCCAGAACCAATTACAATTACTTTTGAGTTTGGCGATTCAGATAATTTTATTGTCGCTTCAATTCCTTTGTCTTGAAGAATTTTATCTGTTAGCGAAGCACTTAAAATTTTGTTGGCATCTGCTTTACCTTGTGCTTCAATACGTACTTTTTCAGCTTCTTTTTGTGCTGTTACAAGTCTAAATTCATATTCTAAAGATTCTTGTTCTTGTTTCAATTTACGCTCAATAGCTTCTTTAATTGTTGGAGGTAATATTACATCTTCCACTAATACTTTTTTAACAATTACGTATTGTCCTTGTAGTAATTTGGTAACTTCATCCAAGATTTCTTGTTCAATAACATCTCTTTTACTTGAATATAACTGCTCTGGCGTGTAACGACCTACAACACTTCTTGCTGCGGCGTTAATTGCTGGATCTAGTAATTCTTCTTCGTAATCTTCTCCTTTAGTTTTTATTAATTTTCCAAGATTTGAAAACTCAGGCTCATACCATATTGTACCGTTTACTTGTACTTGCAGACCGTTTACAGATAATGTATTCATTTCGTCTGAAATTGACTGCTGACGTACTTTACGAATAATCATATTATTCCAAGGAGCAACGATGTGAAATCCTTCTCCGTATGTTTTTTCGGTGTTAATTCCGTCTCCAAATTGTTCGAATAAAACACCACCTTCTCCAGGTCCTATGGTTACTGCTGATTTTGCAATTAGTACAATTACTACGATTACTACGATTAGTATTGGGATTCCAATTTTAGGTAATTTGTCCATTTCTTTTAGTTTTTGATTATTTTTTTAGTGATTAATTTTCCGTTTGTTAGTGTTACAGTTACTATATAGACACCTTTTGATAGTGACGATATATTAACTGTGTTCTTTTTTCTGTTTGTTTTTATAGATTCTCCAAGTAAGTTATTGATATGTATGTTGGCAATATCATTTGTTACATTGATTGTTAAAATTCCTTTTGTTGGATTTGGATATATGGTAATTTCATCTGTTGAATCTGTTGGATTTTCGATGATTAAACCTGTGTCAGAATTGTTGGTTCTAGGAAATACCAGCGATCTATCATTATAGGTATATACAATCATACCTCCATCTGTATTTCGCAAAGAAATGAGTTCATCATTATTCGTTGAAGCATTAAAGTTACCACTTCCTAATATATTTCCTTCAATTTGTTTTTTGTGAAATGTTTCTGTTCCCAATGCTCCAATAATATAGGTACTTCCTGTTTCGTTTACATGGTAGACTCTGTATGTTGAATTGAGATTGCTATGCATTATGATATTATCTTTTCCATCTCCATCATAGTCTCCAACAGTCAATGCTTGCCAATTATGACCTGTTCCCCAGCCTACATTTTGTGTTTCTAATGTAAATAACTCAGTAGTAGCATCTAAAGAGAATACAAAATAACCGTTATATTCATGTTTCGGAGAATTTACCAATACAACCAATTCATCTCCTTGTATATTATCAATAACATTTCCAGAGGCTAAACCTACAATTGTTGCATCTCCAGGTATTCCAAAAGATGTTAATAAGGTAGTTGGTCCAGCGATTCTTTGCCCAAGACCATTATATTTATAGAGTCGTAATTCTAAGTTATAGTTTCGAGCTATTACAAATTCATCTTTGTGACCTACTATAAAATCTCCTGCGGCGGCACCTACCCAATCAGAAGCGGGTCCCCAACCGATAGCTTCTGTATCCTGAACTATACTTTCTCCTGAAATACTATATATATAATATCCATTTTTTCCGACTTCATTTGAGACAATAACAATTTCGTCTTTATCATCACCATAAAAATCTCCAGCAGCAAGATTTCCCCAATCAAAACTACCTCCGTGAGAAAATGGCGTAAGTCCGTCATCTTTTATTTCATTATCAGCCGTTATTGTTCCTATTCTGATAGTTCCTTCTCTTCTATTCGCATATACAAATTCTTCTGTAGTATCACCATAAAAATCGCCACCATCTACACCACACCAATTTATATTGTCAGCATGTTTATGCTCAGATGCTATTGGAGCAAATAATCCTTGTGTTTTGCGTAAATGAGCAATAGTTATTCCTCGTCTAAGATTTCGTGAAAAATTATCTGCAGAGTTTAATACTGGATAGTAATTTGTAGTATTAAAATCCGAAAGCACTTGATGAATTCTAGCATCTATAGTTGTGTACTGCATCCAATAATTATATAAATACCCATCTGGAGCCTCCGTTTGAGCCATATCAAATTCATCCGCAGGATGTGTATTTAAGTTGTTTTTAAAATTCCACATATTGTTAATTGTATGCCCATTATATACACCATCATTCAGTTGTAATACATCTCTATAGATATCGTTCAAAAATGTATTGGCATATTGTTGTACATCTGTAGCGTCAAAGGTTCCAGCAATGTTATTATCAAAACATTCATAGGCAAATGCAGCCGTTAATGCCGAATGTGAAATGTCTTCTCGTAATGGATTATCACTTCTATCTGGATCGGGATGTTCAGCATCAGCGTGCGAACTTATTAATCCATTAGGTAGTGGATCTGGATATCCCCAATACGTCCATTGTTTTATAAATCCATCATTAGGAGAATATTTTTTAATATAATTAGCTAATTGTTCAGCTTTATCTGAATACTCTAAACTATTAGTAGCCATATATAATTGCACAAACACTCTTCCCATGCTTGCTTGCATATTTAAAGGTAATCTAGCGCCTTTAAATGTTAACAGCGCATCTGTTCCACTATGTTGTCTATAATATCCTAATGTATCTGCACCATCTACAGTAGTTTCCCAAAAAGCATTGAAATATGAATATGTCTGTTCGGCAGCGATTCGTAACGTAGTTGCAATTTGCAAATAAGTTTGAATATCACTCTCCGTTTGACCAAAATGATTAAAGGTATTAGTCTGAATAGCAGGATTAGCTTGAATAATATTGTGAAATTTTGCAAATGTATAGATGATATTGGCGTTTCCAATAAGGTGTGGAATATCTTTACATACTGGACAGGTTGTAAACTCCCTGGTTTCATCATCCGTATTTGTATGCCAATCGTCATCTCCTCCAAAACCTTCATATCTTGGGCAGGCTTTGTTATAGTATCTGGTGGACCAAACTGGATGTAACGTAGTACTACCATCATATGGTTCTATAGGATCATACGTTACAGTTGCAGCGCCAGAAATTGGAATGACATCACTTCTATTATCATCACGTCTGTTGAGTGTTCTATTAGCATTCCACAAAAAACGATTTAAATAATAAGTATTCCCCGTATTTTCATACATCACTAACAAAGCATCCATTCGCATACTGACATCATAATAAAAAGATAAGGCATCATAAGCAAAGTAAGAACTAGACATGTCAATACCTTGTGAATCATTCACATAAACATCTTCATAATAATTAGGTAATTGCGCAAAAGAAATTGTGACATTAAAAAGTAATGCAACTAGAAGTATTATTTTTTTCATGTAAAATTGTATCAGTTGGTTATATTAAACCGTAAAATTTCCTTAAGAACCATTCCAATGCAAGGAATACTGCAATGAATGCCAGTAAGTATTTCCAGTCTATCAAAGATACGACCTTTTCATTACTTTTTTCAATCGTTTTGAAACGTTGATCGTTTACAAGTGCTGAGATTAGATTTTGCGAATTGTCATTGATATGAAATGTTTTTCCACTAGTGGAAGCTGCAATTGCTTGTAAACGTTGCGTATCTGCATTTAAGAATTGTTTTTCTATATCGAATTCCAGAATTTTGAAACTTCCCGATTTACTGATATTTTTCCCTTCAGCTCTTACGGTAAAACTATACGATGCTGGCGGCAAGTTATTCAAATCGACTGTATAAAAACCTTCACTTAACAACATTGGATACGTTGTTATTTCCTCTGAATCTTTGTTTTTGATGATGGCTGTTAAATTCGCATTCGCATCAAATTCGTACGATGGATTGAAGTATTGTGCCGTTAGTTGAATTTCACGATTTCCATAATAGAATGATTCATAACCAACAGTCAATCGCTCCCGTTTTTTATTGGACGCCAAATATTGTGCTAATTTCCCAAGAAATGTATCAAATTCAATAAAGTTTTCCTGTGCTAAAAAGCTATTTGCGCGCCATTTCCATATATTTTCTCCTGCTAAGATGGCTGCACGCTTATTATCATCTGTATACGTTGCTAATAAGGCTGAATTCGTTGAAACACCCGAAATTATTTGCGATAGAATGATTTCATGAGCGACATTGAATTCTATTTCACCAAAAGCATTTTCCAATGGCGGATAGTCTGAAAAATCAATGTTTTCAATTAAGAAGTTTGTATAATTTGTATTGAGTTGTCCTTGTACTTCTTCTGTTTCTTGCAAATCATCTTTACGGAAACTTGTTTGTATGTCATTTAAGAAATTCCAATCTGTTTGCGTCCCTGTAATGGTCAATGTATTTTTTGTCAAACGCTTTACGCTTTCGTATACTTCTTGAAATTTTCGGTTTGGCTGATATAAAATGACCAATTGATACTCATTCAACAGACTTGAAGCTTCATTAGGTTTTAAAATGTCTACACCGCGTAATTCGTTGCTTTCTAAGCTTTTTTTCAGTGCACCTAAATCTGGGTGAATCATGTCTGAAATCAATGCTATTTTCACTTTTTGATCAATGACTTCTACGGCAAAATAGCGTGAATTGTTTTGTTTGTTCTTTTCAGAATCTAATGGTGTTAAAGTCGCTCGCAGTGTTTGAACTCCGATTTTGGTCGCAGATATATTTAGGTTGACTACTTTGGAATTGTTTGTTGGCGAAAACGTCAATGTTTCACTAGCCAAGCGTTTTCCATCGGCTGTTAGTACTAAATTTGTTTGAATCGTTTCGTTTCCGGTATACGTAGCAATGACTTCAACGGGAAATTTATTCTTTAAATACGCGTATTTGTTTGCGTTCAGCTGATCGATTTTTAAATCGACATAAGTTGTTGTATCTCCTGCTACGACAGGAAATATGGGTTGTTTTATTTTTGAAGATAGAAACTGATAATCATTTCCATAGGTTTGGTTTCCATCAGTAATTAGAATGGTTGGTGCAATGGCATCTTTGTAGAGTTTATTGATATCTTTTAGTGCTTTGCTAATATTTGTTTGCGATCCTTTGAAGTTGATAGAATCACTTTGTTTTATTTCTTTTGAGAACGAATACGTGTCAATGTCAAATTTATCTTGAAGTTCCTTTGAGTTTTTTAATATCCCTACAACTTCCGTGACTTTTCTATCATATCCCAATTCCGCTACCGAAGAAGAATTATCAACAGCAATGGTCAATATTGGTTTTTCGGTATAATAACTTTTTTGTTTAAATTTTGGATTGATAATTAAGAGTAATAAGGCAAATACACTTAAGAATCTCAAAAACGAAAAAAGCACTAATTTTTTAGTGCGTTTTTTCGTTTTGTAATAATAGTGAAATATCGCAACAAGTGCTGATATTATAGCTGCTATACAGATGTATACGATCGTGGTCGTTTGCAATAGTTTATTTTGTTTTTATGATTTCAAAAGATTTTAAGAAGCGGAAAATACTATTGTTATGATCTTTGTCTGCCTCACAAATTACTTGTGTGATAAACATAGAATTTTCTACTAGATATGCATTGATGTATATAAATCCTTTTTCCATTTGAATTTTTATACTTCTACCAGGATATCCATTGAATTTGACTGGATGATCAAAATTCAAAAATCCTTTTACATTTGCCACCGCTCCTTTAACAGCACCATCTAAAACAGTATTGTTGTATTCTTCATCTGCATTTTCGAATTGTTCTTTAGGGTAATCTGAGCGAATTACAGAATACACCATATTATCATCACCCGAAGTTGGTGCATACATAATCATGTGCATGTCTAGTTCACCAACTGCTGTATTAATTTTTTGAACAGTTCTTTTGGGTTCACCAGGAAAATAAGTTACAAAATCTAAGTCTTCTGCTTTATATTTCTCCCAGTCTTGTGCCTGTACAGCATTGAACGACAGAAAAAATACTACCATTAAAAAAAGTGCTTTCTTCATATTATTATTGTTGTGGTTTACTAAGTTAACATTCCACCGTCAACGTTGAGCACTTGCCCTGTAATATACGCTGACATGTCGCTTGCAAGAAATACACAGGTATTTGCTACATCTTCTGGAGTTCCTCCTCTTTTTAATGGAATAGCATCTCTCCATCCTTTTACTACATCTTCTGGCAATTTCCCAGTCATTTCAGTTTCTATAAAACCTGGTGCAATCACGTTGCTACGAATGTTTCTAGAACCTAATTCTAAAGCTACTGATTTAGAAAAACCAATAATTCCTGCTTTAGAAGCTGCATAATTTGTTTGTCCTGCATTTCCTTTTACACCTACCACAGAACTCATATTGATAATAGAACCTTTGCGTTGTTTCAACATGGTACGTTGTACTGCTTTGGTCATATTGAAAACTGACTTTAAGTTAACTTCAATTACTTTGTCAAAATCTTCTTCTGAGATACGCATTAATAAGTTGTCTTTGGTAATTCCTGCATTATTAATTAATACATCAATCGAGCCAAACTCTTTTAATACTTCGGCAGCCAAGTCTTGTGCTTGTTGAAAATTTGCTGCATTACTTTGATATCCTTTGGCTTTTATACCTAATCCGTTTAATTCTTTTTCTAATTCGTTAGCTGCTTCAACAGATGAACTATATGTAAAAGCAACATTAGCTCCATGAGCTGCAAATATTTGCGCAATTCCTTTACCAATTCCTCTACTTGCGCCTGTAATGATGGCTGTTTTGCCTTCTAGTAATTTCATACGTAATTTATGGTTGATTTTATTTAGTCAAATATAGTTAGAATAGTTAGGTTTGCAATAGTTAGTTTTAGGATTATTCATAAAATAATCAAAGGATTCCATTCTAATAATTTCCTAAGCAACAGTTTATAAATGTATCAAAAAAAGGAAGAAGTTGTGATAATTTTATGAAAATTATAAGATTCATAGTGTAACATTTTTTGTTTATTGGCGTCATACGGGAATATCATACAAAAAACACAATCATGAGAAAACTACTGCTTTTTTCCTTAGTGATGCTTTTTATAGCATGTAAAGAGGAACCAAAAAAACAAACCGAGCTTGCAGAAATGAAACCTGCACCAAAAATTTCAGTTGAAGATTTTTTTAAGAATTCAGAAAAGACATCTTTTCGTTTGTCACCAAATGGTGAATATTTATCATACCTAGCACCTTATAAGGATAGAATGAATATTCATATCCAAAAAATTGGCAGTGACGATGTTACTAGAGTCACTAGTGTAGAAGATCGAGATCTTTCGGGATATTTCTGGGCAAACAATGACCGTTTGGTATATATTAGAGATAAAGGAGGTAACGAAAATTTTCACCTTTTTGCTGTAAATAAAGATGGAAGTAACGAAAAAGACTTAACACCTTTTGATGGTGTGCGTTCACAAATTATTGATGCACTTGAAGAAAATCAGGCAGAAATGATTATTGGATTGAACAAAAGAATTCCACAAGTATTTGATCCGTATCGCCTGAATATTAATACTGGAGAAATGAACATTCTTTATGAAAACCCAGGAAATATTACAGGTTGGCAAACAGATCACGATGGAAAATTACGTTTAGCGTATATGACCAATGGTGTTGATAATACTATTTTATACAGACCAACAGAAGATGCTCCTTTTAAGGAAGTAATTACTACAAACTTTAAACAAACCTTAGCACCACAATACTTCGATTTTGACAATGGCGATGTTGTGTACGCAGCTTCTAACTTAGGAAGAGATAAAGCAGCAATTGTAAAATATGATTTAAAAAATAATACAGAAATTGAAGAGATTTTTGTAGACACAGAAGTTGATGTTGATGGTATATCGTATTCTTCAAAAAGAAAAGTTCCAACATTCATCAGCTATACTAGAGCAAAATTAAACAGAAAGTTTTTGGATAAAGATGCTGAGAATCTTTTTAAAATGCTCGAAGAAAAGTTAGGTGCTGACAATGAATATTATCTTACTTCAAGCAATAAAGATGAAAACAAGTTTTTAATTTATGCTGGAAACGACAAAACAAGAGGAACGTATTATTTTTATGATGCTCAAAAAGATAATTTAAAACATCTTGCTGATTTAAGTCCTTGGATCAATTCTGATCACATGGCCAACATGAAACCTATCTCCTACACTTCAAGAGATGGAATGAAAATCAATGGATATTTGACCTTACCTGTTGGTGTAAAAGCAGAAAACTTACCTGTTGTTGTAAATCCACACGGAGGTCCTTGGGCACGTGATAATTGGGGATTCAATCCTGAGGTACAGTTTTTAGCAAATAGAGGTTTTGCGGTACTGCAAATGAATTTTAGAGGTTCTACTGGATACGGAAAGAAATTCTGGGAAAGTTCTTTTAAGAAATGGGGACAGGAAATGCAAAACGATATTACCGATGGCGTACAATGGTTAATTAAAGAAGGAATTGCTGATAAAGATCGTATCGCAATTTATGGTGGAAGTTATGGTGGTTATGCTACGTTAGCAGGAATTACAAACACACCAGATTTATATGCAGCAGCAGTTGATTATGTTGGTGTATCTAACTTATTTACGTTTATGGAAACGATTCCTCCATATTGGGAACCATATAAGAAAATGTTATACGAAATGGTGGGAGATCCGAATACAAAAGATAGTATTATGATGAAGGCGAATAGTCCTGTATTCCATGTAGATAAAATTAAAGCAGCATTGTTTGTTGCACAAGGAGCTAATGATCCACGTGTGGTACAAGCAGAATCTGATCAAATGGTAGAAGCGTTGAAAAAGAACGGAGTTACTGTAGAATATATGTTGAAAGAAAATGAAGGTCACGGATTTAGAAATCAGGAAAATCGATTTGATTTTTACAATTCTATGATCACATTCTTAAACGAAAATATGCAAACTAAGATCAAAGGATAATTTGCATCTATAATTTACAACTATAAAAAAAGCGCTTCTCTATGGAAGCGCTTTTTGTTTGCATTATATATTTTTAAAATTGATTATTGCTTGATGATTTTTGGTTTTTCATAATTGAACAGATAATCTACATCCATTTCTTTAATTTCTCCAAGTTTGGACAATGCTTCCATATCAACATCTTCTTTATTTCCAATAACCATGACATTGTATTGCTGTCCTTTTATGTTTTGATCAAAGAACTTTTTTAAGTCTGCCAATGTCATTTTTTCAATGGCTTTGTACATTTTTTCAATATCATCGGCCTTGATTCCTTTTTCTTTGAAGTCTTCATGTGTCCAAAATATATTTGATTTTGTAATACGATCTGCCGCAATTTGTTTTAATGTAGCTTCTTTAGCCGCATTGAATTGCTCTTCCGCTTCAGGCATATTATTTAGCAATTCCATCATTGCATCTACCGCTTCCGGAAGTTTGTTAGCTTGCGTTCCAATAAATGCCATGATATAGTCTGATTTTTCTTTTTTGGAAGCATCTTCGTAATAGGAATATGCAGAATACGCCAATGATTTTGATTCTCTAATTTCCTGGAATACAATATCTCCAAAATAGGTATTGAATAAACTAGAAGCTGCCATATTTTCGATTTTTAACGGACTTCCTTTTGCTAAAAATAACATTTGCGCTTGTACCATGTCATAATCAACAAAGAATACAGAACCGCCTGTTTTTTGCTCTACATATGCTGTAGCTTCTGGATATTGCTTTAATTCACCTGCAACTTTATGATGTTGATTTAAAGCAGCAATCGCAGGACCTACATCTTTTCCATAATAGAAAATACGTTGCTCGTAATTTTTTAAATCTTTTACTAAATCGACCAGTTCCTGTGGATTCATGTCAAGCAACTCACTTCTGCTGTATATATTACGCAAACGAGAGTTTTCTCCATATTTTGCATAATTCATCAACCCTCTGTTTAAAATAGTTCCTTTACGAACTTTATTGTCTTGTCTTCGTTTCGTGATTTGTGCCACATATTTATCATATGCTTCTTGATTTGGCACTGCGTTATTCCATAAATGTTCTAACAGCTCTAATCCTTTCGGTAAGTTTTCTTTTAATCCTTTTAAACCCACATATGATTTTTCTGCACCTGTTCTTACATAATAGCTAATTCCTAATTTGTAAAACTCTTTCTTTAGTTCTTCTGCGGTATACGTATCAGTTCCTAAATATCGCATATAACCAACTCCCAAACCAAGTTTCTTATTATGATCACTTCCCATATCAAAAATGATATCCAATTCAAATAAATCATTTTGTTCATTTTCAATAAAAGAAACCTTGATACCGTTGGTGAGTTGTGTTTGTTTAATTTGTGATTCTAAATCTGGAAATACTGGTTGTATTGCTTCAGATTCTTTTGCATTAAATGCTTGCAAAAACGCCGAACTTTTATCCGTATTTAGATTTACGGGTGTAATTCCTGGGTTTTCTACTTTTACGACGTTATCATCTGCTCCTTTTCGCTTATAGGTAACTACATAATTGTCTTTATAGAATCTGTTTGCAAAATCAACTAAATCTTGTTTTGTAATCTTTTCCAATTTGCCTAAGAATTCTACTCTTTTCGACCAATCTTCATGATGAATAAACGCTTCATAATATGATTTTGCTAGTGCAGAACTACTTTCGAAATTTTCTATTTGATTCAGTTTCAAATCATTTACTACAGCATCAATCATCCAATCATCAAATTCTCCTTTTTTCAATTTTTCAATTTGTGCTAAAATCAAGGATTTTACTTCATCCAAGGCTTGTCCTGCTTTTGGGAAACCGCGAAACATTTGATATCCATAATCATTCAGAAATGTTGTGGAACTTGTAGCATATTGTATTTGCTGTTGTTGATTTAGATGTAGATCTATCAAACCAGCATTTCCGTTTGTCAAGACTTTATTGGCTAGTGTTAGTAAAATTTCATCTTCGGAATTGATTCCTCCAGAACGAAATCCGATAAAAACATTCGCTGCCGTTGGCCCAAAAACTTCTCTTTCTATCGGCGCTGTGATTGGTTTTTCTTTTGGCAATGTAGGATGTGTTACCTCCTTTTTCTTCATTTTCCCAAAAGTATTGTTCACCTTTTCAATCGTTTTTTCAAAGTCCAAATCTCCTACTAAAACAATTGCCATATTATTTGGTACGTAATATTTATCAAAATAATTATTAATATCTACTAGTGAAGGATTTTTAAGGTGTTCGGCAATTCCAATAGTACGTTGCTGTCCATACGGATGGCTTGGAAATAAAGCATCCATCAATGCGTAAAACCCTTTTCGGTAATCGTTATCTTGACTTCTATTGAACTCTTCAAATACAGCTTCTAATTCTGTATGAAATAAGCGCAGTACTAATTGCCCGAAACGTTCGCTTTCTAAGTCTAACCATTTATCTAACTCGTTGGAAGGAATTTTACCTTTATAAATAGTTTCTTCAAACCACGTATGCGCGTTAGAACCTGTAGTTCCTAAGGAACTTGTCATTTTATCGTATTCATTCGCAATGCTATAATTAGACGCAACCAAAGAAACGCTGTCAATTTTTCTGTATAAGATTTTCTTTTTCTCAGGATCCGTTTCAGCTCTGTGCTGTTCGTATAAGGCTGAGATTTTTTCTAATTCCACTTTTTCTTTTTCCCAGTCAGATGTTCCAATCTCATCGGTTCCTTTAAACAACATATGTTCTAGGTAATGTGCTAAACCTGTAGATTCTTTAGGATCGTAATTAGAACCTGCACGTACTGCGATAAAGGTTTGTATTTTAGGTTCATCAGTATTTTTGCTTAAATAAACTTTTAAGCCATTTTCTAAAGTATACAATCGCAAACCTGTTGGATCGTTTGCTACAGTTTCATAGGAAAAACTGCTATTTTTACAACCGAAAACTGCAAAAAGACAGGCAATTAACAGCAGAAGATTATTTTTTTTCATTCTTTTAGATTAGTTAGTAGCATATATACACTTTACATTGATTTGTAATGTATGTATCGTATAGCAATATATTACATTTTTAAGAGGAAACCGCATTCTACAAAGCCAGATCAGGCATTTTCTATGAGTGCATTTTTATGGAAGGAAATTTAATAGTTTTTAACTGATTTTATAAGAAGGAAAATTTATAAAACTAAAAAAAGTGAACCGAAGTTCACTTTTCCACTTTTTTTCATGATTGCTATGTTACTAGCAGTTTCCATTACCTGGAAATGAAATTGTCTAAAACTTTTTTTCATGGTAAATGTTCTAAACTTTTTCAATACTAAAACTACACATCAAAAAGCAATTTTAAAAGAAATCATACTCCAGATTCATAAATCTTAAGCACTAAAAACAAGATCTAACATTCTTATTTTCAATTCATTAAATTTAAAAATATTGTATTTTCACTCTTTAATACTAGAATGGAAATATTTTATCAAAAAACAACCTTATAACATCATTTCCTCCTATTTTTTTCGTCTTTATAGTATTTCTATTTGATCATTTTATAGTGACCTATTTTAAAGAATTTAGGTTTACACTTAGTATTTAAGCTATAATTTTTCGGTTTTTATGAGATACCTTTAGACATATTAATTATTAAAACCATTATTATGTTAGACAATTTTAAAAAGTATCAAGTCGAAAACCAAGAACAAATTACTGGAGGAAAAAATATAATTGTTGATCCAGAATGTTTTAGAAATGAAGGGAATTAAATTATAAGTCTTTAAAAAAATTATTATGCTAGAAAATTTTAAAAAGTATCAAGTCGAAAACCAAGAACAAATTACTGGAGGAAAAAATATAATTGTTGATCCAGAATGTTTTAGAAATGAAGGGAATTAAATTATAAGTCTTTAAAAAAATTATTATGCTAGAAAATTTTAAAAAGTATCAAGTCGAAAACCAAGAACAAATTACTGGAGGAGAAAATGAACCACATAATCCAGATTGTTTTGGAGAAACAAATTAGAATTAGTAATCATAAAAAAATAAATATGTTAGAAAGTTTAGAGAAATACAAAATCGAAAATCAGGAAATTATTTCAGGAGGGAGACATCAAGCTCACAATCCAGAATGTTTTGAGAATCAATAAATAAAATTATAAATCTTAAAAAATTGAAATATGTTAGAAAATTTAAAAAAATATCAAATCAAGAACTTAGATAGTGTTTCAGGAGGAAACATACATGTTCATAATCCAGAATGTTATGATAATTAGTGATCTAATTATTTAGATTAGAATTAACAACAAACTAAAAAGCGCATTACCAATATATTGATAATGCGCTTTTGTATATTTTGAAAAGTGATATTATCCCATCACTTCAGCAACTTTCTTTCCAATTTCTGCTGGAGAATCTACTACGTGAATTCCACATTCGCGCATGATTCTTTTCTTAGCTTCTGCTGTATCATCAGCTCCACCAACAATTGCTCCTGCATGTCCCATTGTACGTCCTGCTGGCGCTGTTTCTCCTGCGATAAAACCAACAACTGGCTTTTTACTTCCACTTTCTTGATACCATTTAGCAGCGTCTGCTTCTAATTGTCCACCAATTTCACCGATCATTACTACACATTCAGTTTCTGGATCGTTGATTAATAACTCAACAGCTTCTTTTGTAGTTGTTCCAATGATTGGATCTCCACCAATTCCGATTGCAGTTGTAATTCCTAATCCTTGTTTTACTACCTGATCTGCAGCTTCATATGTTAATGTTCCTGATTTAGAAACGATTCCAACTTTACCTTCTTTGAAAACAAATCCTGGCATGATACCAACTTTAGCTTCACCTGGTGTAATAACACCTGGACAGTTAGGACCTACTAAACGACAGTCTTTCGTTGAGATATACGCAGCAACTTTTGTCATATCTGCTACAGGAATTCCTTCCGTAATAGTGATGATCACTTTAATTCCTGCATTGGCAGCTTCCATAATTGCATCGGCAGCAAATGCTGGCGGTACAAAGATGATTGTTGTATCAGCACCTACTTTTTCAACAGCTTCTGCAACTGTATTAAAAACTGGCTTGTCTAAGTGTGTTTGTCCACCTTTTCCTGGAGTTACACCACCAACAACGTTAGTTCCGTACTCAATCATTTGACCTGCATGAAATGTTCCTTCACTTCCTGTAAATCCTTGAACAATTATTTTTGAATCTTTGTTTACTAAAACGCTCATTTGATATTTGTTTTTTGGCTGAACAAAAATAGTTTTTTCTAAAGTATTTGTAAAGTATTTTTTGAGATTTATCAAGAAATATTTCGCATGCTTTTGAAACCCAACTATTCTTCTAAATTTTCTATTCTCTTTATCAATTCAGGTATTTGTCGAATTGACGCAATTTCTTTGTATTTTTTTCTAAAATCATCCGCAGGTGTTCCAAAGTAGCTTTTTCCAGCATCTAGACTTTTACTGACGCCCGATTGTGCTGAAATAACAGACTTTGCTCCTATCGTGATTCCACTTGTAATTCCTACTTGTCCCCAAATAGTGACTTCATCTTCAATGACAACACAACCGGCAATTCCTGTTTGTGATGCGATTAAACATTTTTTTCCAATCACAGTATCATGTCCAACATGCACTTGATTGTCAATTTTGGTTCCTTCTTTGATCGTTGTATCTCCTGTTACACCTTTATCTATCGTACATAACGATCCTAAATCAACATTGTCTTCTAATACTACACGACCTCCAGATTTTAATTTATCAAATCCTTCAGGACGTTTTTTATAATAGAATGCATCTGCTCCCAACACAGTTCCTGAATGAATTGTGACATTGTTTCCAATCACAGCATTGTCATAAATAGCAACATTGGCATGAATCATACAGTCATTCCCAATAGTAACATTGTTACCAATAAAACAATTTGGTTGAATTACCGTGCGTTCTCCAATAGTTGCTGATGGCGAAATGGCTGCAGCGGCACTTACAAAAGGTCTAAAATGATCGGTAAGTGTATTGAAATCTCTGAAAGGATCGTCTGAAATTAACAAAGCTTTGCCTTCAGGACATTCAACTTCCTTGTTAATCAATACGATAGTTGCTTTTGATTCCAACGCTTTATCATAATATTTTGGATGATCTACAAAGACAATATCTCCTGCTTCTACTACGTGAATTTCGTTCATTCCATGCACAGGAAAGGAATCATCACCGACATACGAAGTGTTGATGATTTTTGCTATTTCTTTGAGTGTGTGTATTCTAGGAAACTTCATAATCTATCTTACAAAAAAAGCGCAATGTATAAGTATTGCGCTTTTTGATTTTTTATTCTTTTATACGTTCCATGTAGGAACCTTTTTCCGTCTCTATTTTGATTTTATCACCTTCATTGATGAATAAAGGAACATTTACTCTAGCTCCAGTTTCTACTGTTGCTGGTTTTGTAGCGTTTGTCGCCGTATTTCCTTTTACACCTGGTTCTGTGTGCGTTACTTCTAAAATAACACTTGCTGGCATATCTACTGATAAAGGCAATCCATCTTCAGAATTGATCAGAATTTTTACATTTTCTCCTTCTTTTAATAATTCAGGAGCATCTAAAACAGATTTTTGAAGTGTTATCTGATTGTAATCAGATGTATTCATAAAGTGAAACGTATCTCCATCACTATATAGATATTGGAATGTATGCGTTTCTACACGAACATCATCAATTTTATGTCCTGCCGAAAATGTATTATCAATTACTTTTCCAGTAGTGACACTTTTTAGTTTTGTACGTACAAATGCAGGTCCTTTCCCTGGTTTTACGTGTAAAAACTCTATAATTTTAAAGATGTCGTGGTTGTAACGAATGCACAATCCTTTGCGAATATCTGAAGTACTTGCCATGTTTTAATTTTTTAATTTGATGTAATATATCCTTTCATGATACCTCTATGCGAGTTTTTGATGAATTGTAAAATTTCATCGCGCTCGGTAGTGGCTTCCATTTCTGCTTCTATGATTTCAGCAGCTTGAGTATTGTTGTAATTTTTTTGGTAGAGAATTCGGAATATGTTCTGAATCTCACGTATTTTTTCAGTTGTGAATCCACGTCTACGCAATCCAACCGAATTGATTCCCACATACGATAATGGTTCACGAGCTGCTTTTACATATGGTGGTACATCTTTACGAACCAAAGAACCTCCCGTTACAAACGCGTGGTTTCCTATGGAACAGAATTGGTGTACAGCGGTCATTCCCGCAAGGATTACATGATCGCCTACAGTAATATGTCCTGCTAAGGTACTGTTGTTTGAAAAGATGCAATTATCACCCACAATACAATCGTGAGCAACATGACAATACGCCATAATTAAGCAATTCTTTCCAATGACAGTTTTCATTCGATCTGTAGTTCCTTTATTGATGGTAACACATTCACGGATGGTGGTATTGTCTCCAATTTCGGTAATCGTATCTTCTCCTTGATATTTTAAATCTTGTGGTGGTGCAGATATGACAGCTCCCGGAAAGATGTTACAGTTTTTCCCAATTCGCGCTCCTTCCATGATCGTTACGTTTGAACCGATCCAAGTTCCCTCACCAATAATTACATTGTTGTGGATGGTTGTAAAAGGTTCTACAACGACATTCTTTGCTATTTTTGCGCCTGGATGAACATATGCTAAAGGTTGATTCATCTACTGTTTTTTAATTAATACTTTGAAATTTGATCGTAAAATACGCTTTTTTTTGAAAGCCTTATTTTTTTACGATATCTTCTTCTTTTTTACGTGCGATTTGTGCCATTAATTCCGCTTCGGCAACAAGTCTACCATTTGCATACGCGTATGCTTGCATGTGACAGATTCCTCTACGAATTGGCGTGATTAAATCGGCTTTGAATATTAAAGTGTCTCCCGGAACTACTTTTTGTTTGAACTTTACTTTGTCAATTTTCATAAAGAACGTCAAGTAATTCTCAGGATCTGGAACTGTACTTAACACCAAAATTCCTCCTGTTTGTGCCATGGCTTCTATTTGCAAAACACCTGGCATTACTGGCGCTCCTGGAAAATGTCCGACGAAAAACGGTTCGTTCATCGTTACATTTTTTACACCAACTACATGCTTATTTGATAATTCTAAAATTTTATCAACTAATAAGAATGGTGGTCTGTGCGGTAACATCGTCATGATTTGATTTATGTCCATTAACGGCGTCTGATGCAAATCGTATGTTGGTACTTTGTTACGTTTTTCTATCTTGATAATTTTAGATAGTTTTTTTGCAAACTGCGTATTTACGTAGTGTCCGGGCTTATTTGCAATTACTTTTCCACGAATGCGCGTTCCTACCAAAGCTAAATCGCCAATAACATCTAATAGTTTGTGGCGTGCAGCTTCATTTGGATGATGCAACGTTAAGTTATCTAAAATTCCATTTGGTTTTACTGCAATATTGTCTTTTCCAAAAGCAACTCTTAGTTTGTCCATCGTTTCTGGAGAAAGTTCTTTATCTACATATACGATTGCATTGTTTAAATCGCCGCCTTTTATCAATCCATGTTCTAGTAACATTTCCAATTCGTGTAAGAAACTGAATGTTCTAGAACTAGCAATGTCTTTTTTAAAGTCAGAAATGTGTTTTAGCGTAGCATTTTGCGTTCCCAATACTTTCGTACCAAAGTCAACCATCGTAGTCACTTGATATTCATCGGAAGGAATAATGGTAATTTCGCTACCTGTTTCTTCATCAATATAGGAGATCACATCTTTTACGATATATTCTTCTCTTGGTTTTTCTTGCGATACAATACCAGCTTCTTCTAAAGCTTCTAAAAAGAATTTTGCAGAACCATCCATAATTGGCGGTTCTGAAGCGTCTAATTCTATACAGATATTGTCAATTTCTAAACCAACTAAAGCAGCTAATACATGCTCGCATGTTTGAATTTTAACACCTCTTTTTTCTAAAACAGTCCCACGTTGTGTATTTACTACGTAGTTTGCATCTGCTTCGATTACTGGATTTCCTTCAAGATCGACTCTTACGAAAGTGTATCCATGATTTTCTGGTGCAGGTTTAAAAGTTAAAGTAACTTCTTTTCCTGTGTGCAATCCAACGCCTTTTAAAGATACTTCTTTGGCGATGGTCGTTTGTTTAACAATAATTTCACTCATTGTCGCTTATTTTTTTTTCTAGTTGATTGATTGTTTTGGCAAGTTTTGGCAAGTTTTTGAAGTATACATACGATTTGTTGTAATCTCCATAGTTTAATGCTGGCGAACCTTGCAATGTTTCACCATCTTTTACATTTCTTCCAATTCCAGATTGCGCTTGAATTTTGACATTGTCACCAATCGTTATATGTCCAACGATTCCGACTTGTCCTCCGATCATGCAATTTTTACCAATTTTGGTAGATCCTGCAATTCCTGTTTGAGCAGCAATAACTGTATTTTCTCCAATTTCTACATTGTGTGCAATTTGAATTTGATTGTCGAGCTTTACTCCTCTTTTGATTACTGTTGAACCTAAAGTTGCTCTATCAATAGTAGTTCCTGCTCCAATGTCTACATTGGCTTCTAAGATTACATTTCCTGTTTGAGGTACTTTTTGATACTCTCCTTTTTCATTCGGCGCAAAGCCAAATCCATCTGCGCCCACAATAGCACCACTATGGATTACGCAATTATCTCCAATAACCGATTCCGAATAAATTTTGGCTCCGGCAAAGATGACTACATTGTCTCCTATAGTAACATTATCTCCAATATATGCATTTGGATATACCTTTACATAGTCGCCAATTTTCACATTTTCGCCCATGTATGAGAACGCTCCAAAGTATAATTCTTCTCCGTAAGTTGCAGAATCTGATATAAAGGCAGGTTGTTCAATACCTACTTTATTCATTTTTACTTTGTTGTAATATTCTAAAAGTTTGGAAAATGATTTGTATGCGTCTTCTACTTTTATCAGCGTAGTAGTTAATTCTTCTTCGGCTGTAAAATCTTTATTTACGATGGTTATCGATGCACGTGTACTATAAATGTACTGTGTATATTTGGGGTTTGCTAAGAAAGTTAATGAACCTTCTGTACCTTCTTCAATTTTAGAAAGTTTGGATACTTCAGTGTTTGGATCACCTACGATATCTCCTTCTAAAATACCTGCTATTTGTGTCGCTGTAAACTTCATTCCCGCAAAAGTATAAAAAAACTCCTAAAGTTTGTCTTTTGGGTAACATATATAATATTTTGTCACGGGTTTTGAGAGCGCTTTCAAGTTTAATTGGTCAGAAGCCTTGACAACATCTTGAATTTTTCCTGATTTCATTAAGATGTTTATGTTCTGACTATTCGTTTTGTACGCTTGATTTGAAATTTCTCCCGAGAACACAAAATACGCCGCTTCCGCTTCGCTAATATTGTATTCTTTCATTAAATTCTCTGTCTCGTTTTGTAGTTTTTTGGTAGAAATTTTCTTGTTTTTGATTTTTATAGCGAGTAAATCACGATTAATGATCATTTTACAAAGATTGGAAAGCACAAAATCATCTTCTTTCATCCATTCTTTCATGGCAGAAACTACATCATAATCATCAAGTTGCGCAAATCTATCTAATACTTCGTAACTGAAATCTTTAATCGAAATTTCATTCTGAATAAAGAAAGATAACGCTGCACTTGCTTGTAATTTAACACCTTGCAAGGTTAATTCTTTCGCTCTTTTTAAAACTCTAATGAGTAATTGTTCTGCAACCAAACTCGTTTTATGCAAATAGACTTGCCAATACATTAAACGTCTCGCTACTAAAAACTTTTCAACCGAATAGATTCCTTTTTCTTCAATCACCAATTCGTCATCTACAACGCTTAACATAGTAATAATACGTTCCGAATTGATATTTCCTTCCGCAACTCCCGTGTAAAAACTATCACGTTTTAAATAATCAGCTCTATCCATGTCAATTTGACCAGAAATTAACTGATACATGAATTTTCGAGGATAGTTTCCTTTGAATATTTCGATCGCAAGCGTTAAACTTCCGTTAAATTCTGTATTTAATTGTTCCATTAAGAGTAATGAAATCTCTTCATGGTGGACACTATTTACAATACTGTGTTCCATGGCATGCGAAAAAGGACCATGACCAATATCATGTAATAATATGGCAATGAGCAAGGCTTGTTTTTCTTCTTCCGATATCTCAACACCCTTAAAACAAAGCACTTGAATTGCTTTTTGCATTAAATGCATGCAACCCAACGCATGATGAAAGCGTGTGTGATGCGCACCCGGATATACCAAATATGACATTCCCATTTGTGAAATTCTGCGTAAGCGCTGAAAATATTTATGCTCAATTAAGTCAAAAATGAGCGGATTGGGAATTGTAATAAATCCGTAAATTGGGTCGTTTAAGATTTTAAGCTTATTTCTAGTATTCAATCGTATGTTTTTAGAATAAGCACAAATATAAGTACATTACAAGACACCTTACTAACAATTTACTAAATAAAGATTTACATGAGTGCATTCAAGATTCTTTGGGTTGATGATGAAATAGATTTATTAAAGCCACATATTCTCTTTTTACAGAAAAAAAATTACGAAGTTACCACGTGTACAAGCGGAACTGAAGCCATTGAAATGATTGATGAAGATCGTTATGATATTGTTTTTTTGGATGAAAATATGCCTGGTTTGACTGGAATTGAAACCTTGGCTGAGTTGAAAGAGAAACAAAATAACCTTCCTGTGGTGATGATTACCAAAAGTGAGGAAGAATATATTATGGAAGAAGCTATTGGTTCTAAAATTGCGGATTATTTGATAAAACCCGTAAATCCAAATCAGATTTTATTGAGTTTAAAGAAAAATTTAGACCATTCTCGTTTAATTTCTGAAAAAACGACTTCTAACTACCAACAAGAATTCCGAAAGATTGCGATGGATATGGCCATGGTAAACTCCATTGAGGAATGGATAGAATTATATCAAAAATTGATTTATTGGGAATTGCAGTTAGAAGATATTGAAGATACTGGAATGTTTGAAATATTGGAATCTCAAAAAAACGAAGCCAATGTGCAATTTGGAAAGTTCATTGATAAAAATTACCCAGATTGGTTTGGAAATGAAGAAGCTCCAATTATGTCGCACACCTTGTTTAGAGAATTGGTCGTTCCTGAAATCAGTAAAGCGCAACCTACTTTATTGGTTGTTGTTGATAATTTACGTTACGATCAATGGAAAGCGTTTGAACCCATTGTAAATACACATTACAAAAAAGAAAAAGAAGTTCCTTTTGTAAGCATCTTACCGACGGCGACGCAATATGCTAGAAATGCTATATTTTCAGGTTTAATGCCATCTGACATGGAGAAACTTCATCCAGAATACTGGAAGAATGATACTGATGAAGGTGGAAAGAATTTGCATGAAGATGATTTCTTAAAAGCACAATTAAAACGCTTAGGGTTAAACATCAAGCATGAATATCACAAAATCACAAGTTTAAGAGGTGGAAAGAAGCTCGCAGACAACTTTAAATCACAAAAAGACAATGATTTAACTGTTGTGGTTTATAACTTCGTAGACATGCTCTCTCATGCTAAAACCGAAATGGAAGTTGTAAAAGAATTGGCTTCTAATGATAAGGCATATCGTTCGTTGACGCAAAGTTGGTTTAAAAATTCTCCTTTATTGGATATTATTCAACAATCGCAACGTTTAGGTTTTAAGCTCATTATTACAACTGATCATGGAACAATCAATGTAAAACATCCATCGAAAGTAGTTGGAGACAAAAACACGAGTCTAAACTTACGTTACAAAACTGGACGAAGTCTTACGTATGAGCAAAAAGATGTATTGGCTGCCAAAGATCCGAGAACCATTCACTTGCCAGCAATCAACATGAGCAGTTCATTTATTTTTGCGAAAACGGACTTATTCTTCGCTTATCCAAATAATTACAATCATTATGTAAGTTATTACAGAAATACCTACCAACATGGTGGAGTATCTTTAGAAGAGATGATTATTCCGTTTGCAGTTTTGTCACCTAGATAACCTGTAAACGATGGCTTAGCAAGTGATTTTATAGGCATTTGGAGATTTTTTATTACATTTGAGGAAAGCCTCAAAAAGAAAACCTAAGTGAAAAAAGAATACAATCTTTCTCAAATTGATGAGATTGCTAAAGCTATTTTAGCAGAATCTGAGCATAAAATTATTGCTTTTCATGGAGAAATGGGCGTTGGAAAAACGACACTCATAAAAGTACTTGCTAAGCAACTTGGTGTAAACGAGTTAACTAGTAGTCCGACATTCTCTATTGTGAACGAATATCATGCACCCAATGATATTTTATACCATTTTGATTGTTACCGAATGGAAGATGAAGAAGAAGCCTATGATATTGGCATCGAAGATTACTTATACAGTGATGCTTGGTGCTTCATTGAATGGCCAGAACGCATTGAAAATTTGCTCCCCAAAGAGATAACAAAGGTCACAATTAACAAAATAAATGAAAAATTGCGTTCAGTTCACCTAAAAAATTAAGCATTTTACCGAAAAACGAATAACTATAACCGAAAATAAATCTAAAAGACTGACAAATAAATGACTTTTGTTATATCTTGAATGAAAATTCTTATATATGACAAAAGTGAAAAATTGATAAAAATACGGAGAAAATAAAATATAGTACTTTCTTGAAAATCACTTGTTTAAATGGATAAGTTTGCATCATCGTAAAACTAAAACCTAAAACAAAATGAAATTAAGAAATTATTTATTCGCAGCAGTAGTATTGGCATCAGTAACATTTGTGTCTTGTAACCCAGATAGCATTGCAGACGAAGATAACCCATACCAAACAGAAGAAGGAGTCGATAGAAATAAAATCAAGATTCCAGGTCAAAGAAATAACTAAAAAATCTAAGTATAGGTCTAGCATAATTCTAAATACTATTGTTGCATTATTAATTGCAATTACACCGTATTTATTTCAACTTTATCATTATGTTCCTCCTGTAGACGAATGGAATACAGCTTTTTTCTCTATAGACAAACGTGATTATGATAATGTACAGATACTTGTATGGGTTACATTAAATAAAGTTATACCATTATTATTAATGATTATTTGGTTTTTAACCTGTAACAAGTGGTGGTATCATGTGATTTTGATTCCAATGTTTATGTTCGGATTTCAATTCATAGGTGCCATTGAAGATAAGTCAAGTATTTTGGATGTTGTTGAAATTTATTGGTTGATTCCAATTATGATGATTATTATACCGTTTGTATATTTTATAAGAATAAAACTCATGGATAAATTAGTACATGGAATAGATTTAAAAAAGATTAATGCTGAACTAGAAGAATATGAAAGAAAGGAACTAGAGCAATTGAATTCTGCTACAGAAGCTCCAAAATAAGAAGTTCATTGAAATATAATTAATATACTATTTTCTACGTATTTCGTTAATTTTTAATAAAACTAACAAAAATACGTAGAAAATATATTATGCTTTTTTTGAAGGTAACATTTGGTTATTCAATAAGTTTGACCCATCGTTAAACTAAATAATCTAAATTAATAATGAAAACTAAATTCTACCTTTACCTATTAGCAGCCGTATCATCAATTTTATTTGTATCTTGTAATCCAGATAGCATTGCTGATGAAGACAACCCATACGAAACACAACAAGGAGTTGACAAAAAAGAGATCACTGAAGACATGGTCGGTTAGAAAAAAATTGATCATTGACAGTACACTAGTACTAATAATTGTTTGTTCACCTTTTTTGTATTATTTATACGAATATTCTCCTGAAGGTAAAGTTTGGGAAACTCCATTTTTCACAATAACTAGCAATGGATACAAAAACTTATATATTTCTTTTTGGATTTATTTAAGTAAAATTGTGCCACTACTTTTATTTATTTTATGGTTCCTAACTTGTAGACATTGGTGGTATCACGTAATATTGATCCCTATATCAATGTATGCCTTTCAGCTAACAAATGCTCTTTACAAAAACTCAGCTAAAATAGATGAAATTGAAATATACTGGTTAATTCCAATTTTAATGGTTATTACACCGATTGTATACCTAATAAGACTAAAACTGTTTGACAAGCTAGTTTTAGGTATTGACCTGAAAAAAATAGAAGCAGAATTAGATGAATATGATCGAAAGGAAAATGAAGCTCAACATAATAATGAAATAAAATAATTCGTATATTCGCGAAAATACTTACGTAAAAAATACAAAAAATAATATTTTCTACGACTTTTGTTAATTTTTAATTAACTAGCAAAAGTACGTAGAAAATATATATTGCTATTTTTCTGATAATTAGTTGGTTATTAAATAAGTTTGTCCCATCGTTAAACTAAATAACCTAATTAATCAGATGAAAACTAAATTTTACTTTTACTTACTAGCCGCTTTTTCAACAATATTATTTGTATCTTGTAACCCAGACAGTATTGCTGATGAAGACAACCCATACCAAACAGAAGAAACAGTCGATAAAAGGATCAAGATCCCTAGTAACGGGTAGTATAATTGCTATATTAATAGCAATCTCACCATATATATTTTATTCATATGAAAGTTTTCCAGATGTAAAAGTTTGGGAAACTTCTTTTTTCACCTATGATAGCGCATATTATGGAAGTGTTCAATCTACAGCTTATTGGGCAACTTCTAAAATAGTCTCTTTAATGTTTTTAATATTATGGTTTTTTACTTGTAAAGAATGGTGGTATCATGTTATAATAATACCAATTGCAATGTATTCTTTTCAACTAATTACAGTATTTAATGACGATGCAAAATATGTTGATGAAGTAGAAATATATTATGTTATACCAGTGATGATGGTAATCATTCCTATTGTTTATTTTATTAGAATAAAATTATTCGATAAATATGTATACAATATTGATCTAGAAAAGATGAACGCAGAACTCGCTGAATACGAACGAAAAGAAAAAGAATTACTAGAAGAACTGAATGAGTAGTTTTTTTACTTCATTTTTATTTGTAACTTCATGTTTTAACCAATCGTAATGCTTCATGGCTGAATCTTTATCACCTTTCACCAAACAACAATTACTTCCACAAGAAGAAACGCTCGAAATTTTAAAGCATAAGAAAGAATTATTTATTGGTATTCCCAAAGAAACCTCATATCAAGAGAAACGCGTATGCTTGACTCCTGATGCCGTTGCTGCAATTGTTGCTCATGGACATCGTGTTTTAATTGAAAGTTGCGCAGGAAAAGAAGCCAATTTTTCCGATAGAGAATATACCGAAGCTGGCGCAGAGATTACCAATGATACACAAAAAGTATTCTCCTGCCCTATTGTTTTAAAAGTTGAACCACCAACTTTAGACGAATTACAGTTATTGAATCCGCAAACGATTTTAATTTCTGCTCTACAGATAAAAACTCGCTCAAAAAAATATTTTGAAATTTTAGCAAGTAAGCGAGTTACCGCACTTGCTTTTGAATATATCCGAGATGAAGATGGAACGTATCCTGCTGTACGCTCTTTAAGTGAAATTGCTGGAACTTCTTCCGTATTAATTGCTTCCGAGATTATGGCAAATGTCAACAGCGGAAATGGTTTAATGCTCGGAAATATTAGTGGCGTTCCACCTGCAGAAGTAGTCATTCTTGGAGCTGGAACTGTTGGAGAATTTGCTGCTCGTTCCGCTTTAGGTCTTGGTGCTAACATCAAAGTATTTGATAATTCAATTACAAAACTACGTCGTATCCAAACGAATTTAGGAAGACCTATTTATACTTGCACAGTACAACCAAAAAATTTATTAAAAGCATTAAAACGCTGTGATGTTTTGATTGGTGCTGTGCGCGGAAAAAATAGATCTCCAATTTTGGTTACAGAAACGATGGTTGAAAATATGAAGAAAGGCTCTGTAATTATTGATGTAAGTATTGACATGGGCGGTTGCGTAGAGACTAGTGAAATTACTACACACGACAATCCTACTTTCGAAAAACATGGAGTTATTCATTATTGCGTTCCAAATATACCTGCAAGATACTCCAGAACTGCCTCAGTATCAATAAGTAATATATTTACTCCATATTTGTTAAAAATTGCAGACGATGGCGGATTAGAAAATTCGTTGCGTTTTGATAAAGGATTGAAAAATGGTTTGTACTTTTACCACGGAGTTTTATCGAACAAATCTGTAGCTGAATGGTTCGATTTACCGTATAGAGATATTAATCTATTAATTTTTTAGTACATGAATAATGGTCTTTTAAGACGCTTAGGTTTTTATTTTGGTGGATTAGCCATCGGATTGATCTTTTTTGCATTTTTTGTAAAAGGTCGTGGTGTAAAATGTGAGTTTGATTACCTTCCAAATGCACGAACGTTAAAAAATATTCGTGTCAAAGAACGCCGTTTCTCTCCTGAAATGCGTCAATTGATTGACAATAAGGAAATTGACACTGCCGAAATCTCAAACATTCTTAGAGATGGCGATGTAGATTTTTCCAGAAGCAAAGCCAAAGTAGATGCCGATACTTGTAAAGTCTATATTATTGAAGGCACTTTAAAAAATAAAGACATCGAATTAACGGTACATAATTGTGATAGTACCACTTTAATTAAAAGGATAAAAATGATCAATTAACTGATTCTTGCAAAAAGAATCAGTATTGAATTATTTTAAAGTATTCCCGTAAATGTCAAGCTCAACTGCATCTCCTTTTCCAAAAGAATTCACTTCCTTTAACTGTGTTTCTTTATCACCTACAATCAAGTAAAACATATCATCCTCTTGAATGTGTGTTTTAATAATATCTTGAAAATCGTCAAGTGACATATCAACTAATTCTTTTTGTTCTTTTTCAAGAAAATCGAAGTCTTTACCGTATTTACTGATTTGCATTAAGATTCCTAATTTAGAATTCAATTCCTCATAATCTTTTGCACTACTCTTAAGAATTTTATTTTTAGTGATTTCAACTTCTGAATTATTAAAATCTTTCGCATAATTACGCACTAAACTTTCAATAATTTTCAAAGAAGGCAATGTTGCATTGGCCCTTACACTAGTTTGTAAAACAAAAGGAGCTTGTTCTTTTAAATTTTGCAAAAATGAATACGCTCCATATGTGTATCCTTTTTCTATACGAAGTGTCTGAAACAAACGTCCGCTAGATCCGCCTCCAAGTATTTGATTTGTATATTCTAAATTATTATACATTGGATCCGCTTCCGACAAAGCTAATTTTCCTGCATATATTACAGATTGCTTTGCTCCTGGGAAATCAATGAAAAATAATTTTCCTGCCTTGTCTTGTTTTGGTATAGCGTAACTTGGTATTTTCACTTCTGCTGATTTCCAATTTCCACCTAGACTTTCAAGGGTTTTTACTGCTTTTGACTCATCAATTGCACCTACAATATGAATATTAGCAACACTTGCAGATATATTTTTATTGTAGAATTCTTTTAAATCATCTAAAGATATGTTTGATAACGTTGTAATGGTTCCAATAGACGGAATTCCCAAAATATGATCATCTCCATAAATTAATTTTCTAAAGGACTGATACGCAATGGTTCTTGGATTTGCTTCACGACCTTTTAAACTCGTCAGCGTTTCCTTTTTAAGTCGCTCATACTCTGACTCATCCCAACGTGGCTTTAATAAAATTTCTTCTACAAGCGCAATCGTTTTATCAAAATTCTTAGCCAAGCAACTTCCTGAAACGGTCATATTTTCATCTCTTGTACTAATATTGATACTTGCGCCCAGCATTTCAATTGCTTCTTCTAATTCTGATGAAGTTTTAAATTCAGTTCCTTCTTTCATTAATTTTCCTAACAAAGAAGACAAACCTGCTTTATCTTTTGGATCTAAATAATGTCCTCCATCAATAGTAATGGTAAACGACACTAACGGAACCTCATTATTTTCTATTCCATAAACCGCTACTCCATTTGCCAATTTTGTTTTCCACACTTCCGGAGATTTAAATAAAGGTAATTCTCCAAACTCAGGCTCAGAACGATCGTGTTTTGTAACCGTTTTTGCATATTGAGCCTCTTCTCCTTGTCCAACTTCTTCATTCGATTTTCCTTGAACAATTTCCTCCTGATACACTTCCGCTTTCTCTGCTCCTTTGATCGCTAAGTCAGTTTGTCCTTTTGGAACAAATGAAGTCATGATATAATTTTTTCCTTTTATGTATTTATTGTAAACACGAATTACATCTTCCTTCATTACTTTATTTGTGAGTTCAGCTTGTTTGATCACATTTGCAGGATCATTTGCATATTCATTCCCTCTAGCCAATGCAAAAGCCTTGTCCATTACAGATTCCGTATCTCTATACAATGCCACTTCTTGCTGCGCTTTGATGCGTTCTAATTGCGATTCATCAAAATTTGCTTCAAAATTCTTCAATCCATTGTCAATAGCCGCTTTTACATCATTCAAATCTGCTCCAGCGTTGGCACGAACTACAAATGAAAATTCACCAGCAAGTTCATTACTCCTATTATATGACGACACTCTTGGCGCTAATTTTTCAGAAACTACAACTTCTTGATATAATGGTGATTTTTTACTTCCACTTAACATGTCACCCAAAATTTCAAGCGCGTATTGATCTTCATGAAACATTTCTACCGTAGGGAATACGACTTGAAGCTCAGGAAGTTTCGCAAAATTATCTTCAAAATACAATGATTTTGTTGCTTCCAAAGTAACAGGCATTGGCTTCAAATCTCCTACTTCATTTCCTTTTTTAATTTCGCCAAACCATTTTTCAACAGCTTTTTTAGTTTCTTCAACATCAATATCTCCGGCAATAACTAGTGTCGCGTTATTTGGCCCATAATATGTATTATAGAATTCTTTTACATCTTCTAATGTAGCTGCTTGTAAGTCTGGAAGTGAACCAATTACTGTCCAATTGTACGGATGATCTTTCGGGTATAAATTAGCACGAATAACTTCTGAAGTAAAACCATACGGTACATTATCGTAGTTTTGACGTTTTTCATTTTTAACTACTTGTTTTTCACGCTCTAAAGCTTCTTCAGTAACCGTGTTAATCATATATCCTAAACGATCAGAATCAATCCATAAGATTTTTTCAAAAGCATCTTTAGGCACGACTTCATAATAAATTGTACCATCTGACCAAGTTCCGCCATTACGACTTCCTCCCCATTCTGGAATTACTTTTCTGTTTGAACCTCTAGGAACATTTTCAGAATCGTTAAATGCCATATGTTCAAAGAAATGCGCAAATCCCGTTTTTCCTGGTTTTTCTCTGTTTGAACCAACATGCATCAAAGTAGCAACCGCTACCATTGGATCTGAGTGATCTTCATGCAAAACCACTTCTAAGCCATTATCCAGCGTGAATTTTTCATATGTCAAGGTGAAATTTGCATCACTTTGTTCTTTTTCAGACTTCTTCTTCTCTTCACAAGAAAAAAAGACCATTAATAGTAATATAAAAATGGGGATTTTCAAGTTTTTGGTTTTCATGGCAATAAGGTGGTTATGATTGGTAATCTTTGGTGTAGTTTTTTATTATATTTTCCTTCGTTTTCGTTCTTGTTTTAATAAACTTAATTCTCTAGATGTTTGTCCTGCAACCGAAGTATTTTCCTCTGCTCTTCTAATCAAATATGGCATTACATCTCTTACAGGTCCAAAAGGTAAGTATTTTGCTACATTATAACCAACTTTTGCAAGATTAAAACTAATATGATCACTCATTCCATACAGTTGACCAAACCAAACACGCGGATCATTATTAGTTATTCCTTTTTCTTTCATAATCTCAGCAACCTTGTAAGAACTTTCTTCATTATGAGTTCCTGCAAAGACAGCCATGCAATCTAAGTTATCTAGCATATATGCAACAGCAGTATCAAAGTTTTCATCAGTTGCTTCTTTTGAAATACATATTGGAGATTTATAGCCTTTTTCTTCAGCCTTTTTATTTTCTTTCTCCATGTATGCGCCACGTACGAGCTTCATTCCTATATGAAATCCTTGCGCTTTGGCATCCATATGAAGTTGTTTTAAATACTCCATTCGATCCCAACGATACATTTGTAATGTATTGTATACAATAGCTTTTTCCTTATTATACTTACGCATCATATCAGCAACAACAGCATCAGCAGCATCTTGCATCCAGCTTTCTTCTCCATCAATCAATAAAGCAACATCCATTTCATACGCTTTCTTGCAAATGGTATCAAAACGATTTACAACGCGTTTCCATTCTTCTTGCTCTTCATTTGTCAATGTTTCCTCATTCCCTACTTTTTCATACAAATCTATTCTACCAAAACCTGTTGGTTTAAATACTGCAAAAGGAATCGCCTGTTTTTCCTTAACGAAATTTAAAATCTTGAGTATTTTTTCTAGCGTGGCGTCAAATTGCTCTTCCTCTTCTTTTCCTTCTACAGAATAATCTAGCACACTACAAACACCTTTTTCAAACATATTATCTACTACTGGCAAACATTCTTCTTCGGTAGTTCCTCCACAAAAATGATCGAAAACAGTAGCTCTAATTAGACTTTCTACAGGCAAACGTGCTTTAATAGCAAAGTTTGTGACCGCAGTTCCAATACGTACCAATGGTTGGTTTGAGATTAATTTGAATAAAAAATAGGCTCTATCGAGCTGAGAATCTGTTTTTAAGGCAAAAGCATTCTCGGTGTTATTAAAAATAGGTTCCATTTACAAATAATTACTTTCACAAATATAGTTATTGAATTATTATTTTTTTGTTTAAAAAAGGCTTTATTTTGCTGCTAATACTAGTTTTTACAGATTATGAATTCTATTCAAGCGGCGAATTATTTAGTGCATTTTAACTCAAATTGCTACACAAATCTTCAAGAACATCTTGCAAATTCAAATTATTCTAAGATTTTTATTTTGGTAGATGAGCATACACATGAGTTTTGCTTGCCTTATTTTATGGGCAATTTACAAACCGAAACTTCTGTAGAAGTGATTGAGATTTTAGCTGGAGAGATTCATAAGAATATTGAAACTTGTACTGGTGTTTGGAATGTACTTTCTGAACTGAATGCCGATCGTAAAAGCTTGTTGATTAATGTTGGAGGCGGTGTTGTTACTGACCTTGGCGGATTTGTTGCTTCTACTTTTAAACGTGGAATTTCATATATTAATGTTCCCACAACTTTACTTTCTATGGTAGATGCTTCTGTTGGAGGAAAAACTGGTGTCGATTTAGGAACGCTAAAGAATCAGATTGGCGTGATTAACATTCCAGAAATGGTATTGATTGATACTGCTTTCTTGAATACATTGCCGGCAAACGAAATGCGAAGTGGTTTGGCCGAAATGCTAAAACATGGATTGATTTACGAGGAAGCATACTGGAAAAAGATGATCAATCTTTCAAATTTCACCTTAGAAGATTTAGACAAATTGATTCACGACTCTGTAAAGATTAAAAATAACGTTGTTACGGAAGATCCAAAAGAAAATGGATTGCGAAAAATCTTAAACTTTGGACATACACTTGGTCACGCTATTGAATCGTATTTGTTAACACACGAAACTAAAGAAGCTCTATTGCATGGTGAAGCCATTGCTGTAGGAATGGTGTTAGCAGCCTATATTTCTAATAAACAAGAAGATTTTCCTGAAAAAAAATTAGCCGAAATTAAACAGGTTATTTTAGATATGTATGGCAAAGTTTCTTTTGACAACTCTGATTATGAGAGCATTATAGAATTAATGAAATATGATAAGAAAAACTCTCACGGAAATATCAATTTTGTATTATTAAGTGATATAGGAACACCTGTTTTGGACAGAATTGTTCCTAATGAAACTATTATTGAAGCTTTCCATTATTATAATTCTTAACACAAAAAATACAGTTAGCTGACATTATTTTTTTCTTTTCAAAAAAAATAGTTGTACTTTTAGTATAAGCTAAATGGCTGAAAATTCTCCTTATTTACCTAAGACCGTAGTATTAATTTTAAAAGATTATTCCTATGAGAAAAGCTATCATAGATTACAAAAAAGTGACGCCAGAAATTCTTCAACTCTTACAAGAGCGTTATCCGGGCGGATACAGAGATCGAGACATTATTATATTTGACGATCATCGTAACAACATAATTGAAGCTGTAGAAGTACGCACTCAAGACACCATTTATTTGGTAAAAGTGAGCAGTAAATTACATTATACCATGACTAATGTCGGTAGTACTCCTGTGGATATTGAAGAAATTACGCCAGACGAAAATATTGTGAATGATTTCTCGGAAGAGTAGTATTATAAGTAGCGTTCGTTAATCACGTTTACATGATGTTTTTCGTGACCTGCGGCTATGTATGCCAAAGCACGAACAGTCATTTTATTGCCGCTTGCCATACCTACTCTTGCTAACATTTCATCAGAAAAACTTTGAAATAAGGTAATTGTCCCTTGTCGGATAGCATTGTATTCACGTAACATTGCATCACTGTTTCGTTCATTTGCTCCAGAGAAAGGAACATAATCATCTTGTTCAAAACCTGGTAAATCTGTTTTATCATTTCGCGCAAAACGCAACGCTCTGTTGCAAAATATGCGTTCCGTATCCATGATATGTTGCAACACTTCCTTAATTGTCCATTTTCCTTCAGCATAGGCACTTTTCAGTTGTGCATCCGTCAACGAGTTTACTAAGTCCGTAACTTCTTTTGCGCCGTTTGCAAGTGCTACATATATATCTTCTCCTTTAAATTTTTGAATATATGGTTCAAAATATGGATTGTATTCATCTGTATTAGGAAATGGTATCATACTATTTTAGATTTTGATTGTTGATTTTTTCAACGCTGAATATACTATTAATTCTGTTTCTTGAAAAATTAATACGAACAGCTTTGCAAACAAACATCAATTTTTAAATAAATACATCCAGATTACTCTTGAAATTCGCATGTTAAAAAAGGACAAACCAATCATTGTCGCAGCAATCATTAAGAAGATTTGAAAATTATTTCCAAACTGAAAAACATAAGAAAGTAATAGATATAAACCAATTGCCTGACCTACCGTCAACATATAACTTACATACATAGCGCCATAAAAGTACCCTGGTTCTTTTTCAAATTTATAATTGCAAACTGTACAATTTTTATACATTTTTGGCAATTTTAGCTTCAAAAAGCCTCCTTTTTCTTGAAAAACCTTTCCTTTATTACAATTTGGGCACGTTCCTAAACAAATATTTTTTACGATATTTCCCATGAGTTCTAATTTTTATACAAAGGTAAAGTTCAGCCATTTATCATAAAGTTTGTATTTTCGCTTTTTATAGCACAAAAAAGACATTTTTAATAAAATGAAACTACTTCCTGTATATAATATTTCGCAGTTTAAAGAACAAGAAACAAGCAAGCATTTGTATTGCAATCGTTTCAAAGAGCATTTGCGTACACATCCGTTTATCGAAAAACCACATCGGCACGATTTTCATTTGCTTGTAATTTTCACCAAAGGAACTGGAACACATGTAGTTGACTTTAATACATTTGATATTTCCGCAGGAAGCGTTTTTGCATTGCAACCCGGACAAATGCACCATTGGAATCTATCAAAAGATATTGACGGTTATATTTTATTCCATTCGAAAGAATTTTATAATGTCCATTATCAGCACAAACAGATTAATGATTATCCTTTTTATTTTTCAACATATAATACACCAGAATTAATTTTAGATATTGAAGAAACGCAAAAAATCTCTTCTCTTTTTGAAATGGTATTATCTGAATATTCATCAAAAACGTTATTTAAGGAACATGCTGTATTGAGTTTATTGGATTTAATTTACATTAAACTATCTCGTCACTACATTACTCCTACGCATTTGCAAATCAAGAGATATCATACCATTTTACAAAACTTTGAAGTTTTACTTGAACAGTTTTACAAGCTCGAAAAAAAACCTTCTTTTTATGCTTCTAAATTGAATATCACTTTGAAACATTTGAACCGCATTTGTAAAGAGACTTTAGAAAAAACAGCTACAACTGTCATAACAGATCGCGTTATTTTAGAAGCAAAACGAATGTTATTGACTCCAGAATTATCGGTAAATGAAATCGCGAATCATTTAGGATATGAAGATTACTCCTATTTTTCACGATTGTTTAAGCAGAAAACACAGCAAACGCCTTCTGAGTTTCGGAAGTTAGAGTATTAGGTTTTAGACTTGTTAGACTTGTTAGACTTGTTAGACTTGTTAGACTTGTTAGACTTGTTAGACTTGTTAGACTTGTTAGA
>NZ_CANLEA010000024.1 GCF_947489565.1 uncultured Kordia sp.
TGCGCTTTGGTATCGCTTCGCTCTTAGACGCGGCTTTGCCTTTTAGTATTTTAGTAGCTGGCTAATTTGTTTTTCTACGTTGGTTTGAATATCTAAACTGCTAAACTTATAAACACTTAAACTTTTTAGATTGTTAGACACGCTTGCGCTTTGGTATCGCTTCGCTCTTAGACGCGGCTTTGCCTTTTAGTATTTTAGTAGCTGGCTAATTTGTTTTTCTATGTTGGTTTGAATATCTAAACTGCTAAACTTATAAACACTTAAACTTTTTAGATTGTTAGTATTGCTTCGCCTTTTAGACACGCTTGCGCTTTGGTATCACTTCGCTCTTAGACGCGGCTTTGCCTTTTAGTAGCTGGCTAATTTGTTTTTCTATGTTGGTTTGAATACTTAAACTGCTAAACTTATAAACACTTAAACTTTTTAGATTGTTAGACACGCTATTGTTTTGTGTGATTTCTTTCAACATTCAACATTTTTCAAAGCGTCACTTCGAGTGATTTTTCGTAATAGCATGAAGAAAAATTGTATCGAGAAGTACTTTGAAACTGAACTTTTTTACTCGCTCTGAAAGTAACTAAAAACAAAAAAGCCGAACAAAGATCACTTCATTCAGCTTTTATAAAAGTATGTGTTTTTATATTATAATTTGCTCATATTTTCAGCAAGTGTGTTTACAAATTTTCCAATAGGTCCTTTGATCATCATAGACATCATTGGATTAAATTTTCCTTCAAACACTAACTGTGCGTCACTTTTTCCTTCTCCAGCATCTTCAATATTACCTGTAAGTGTAAAAGGTAATTTGTCGGAAGCAGCACCTAAAACAACTTGATTTGGCGGTGTGCTTTCTTTTAATTTTAATACAATTTCTGGCATTCCTTTTAATGCAAAAAGAAATTTCCCTTCTGCCAATACCTCAAATTTACTAATATTTTCAGGCATTAATTTTTCAAAATTTTCAACATTCGTCAAAAAATCGTAAAGTTCTTGGGGAGACTTATTTACGCTTACTTTCGGGCTTTCTATGTTCATTTATTGTTATTTTTCAGTAATTAATCAATTAGCATTCCAATTTGCAGGATCTTTTCTCCAATTTTGTAAAGTTTCTAATTCTGCAGTAGTAATATAATTGGTGTCTAGTGCTTGTTCTAAAAGATTTTCATAGTTGCTTAAGGTGTGTAGATTGACACCTGCATTTTCAAAATTTTCCTTAGAAATATCAAAATTATACGAAAAAATGGCAACCATTCCTTTTACATTAACTTCGGCAGCATCTAATGCTTTTACGGCATTTAAACTACTTTTTCCTGTGCTAATCAAATCTTCAACAACGACTACATTTTGTCCTTTTTGAATAAATCCTTCAATTTGGTTTTGTCGTCCGTGCTTTTTAGCTTCAGGTCTAACATATACAAAAGGAACTCCCATATATTCGGCTACTAAAATTCCAATTCCAATAGCGCCAGTAGCTACACCAGCAATAACATCGGGCTTTCCGTATTCTTTATCAATGTGTTTTGCAAACTGCTCTCTTAGGTAATTTCGTATCGGTGGAAACGATAGCGTAATTCGGTTATCACAGTATATTGGCGATTTCCAACCAGATGCCCATGTAAAAGGTTCTTGTGGTTGTAATTTAATTGCGTTAATTTGCAACAACAATTCGGCAGTCTTTTTAGCTGTATTCTTATCAAAAATCATAGTGCAAATGTATAAAGTTTTTATCAATGAGAAGCTTATTATTCTATCAAATGAAGTTCAAAAGAGTGAAATTTCCGACACTTTTTTGTTGAAAGATGTTGATTTAGAGTGGCTTATAGGAAAATTGAATAATGGGAAAATAGATAAAGCGATACTTTATCACGATAACGGGGAAGAATTACTGCCTTTACTGTATACAAAGCTGCCTTTGGTAGAAGCGGCGGGCGGTTTGGTGAAAAATGACAAAGATGAAACCTTGTTTATTTTTAGAAATGGAAAGTGGGATCTGCCGAAAGGAAAGACCGAAAAAGGCGAAAATATAGAGGAAACTGCTGTCAGAGAAGTCGAAGAAGAAACCGGCGTAAAAAATTTGACAATTACTGAATTTTTAATGCAGACCTATCATATTTTTAAACGAAATGGAGAGTATCGATTGAAATTAACGCATTGGTATAAGATGGAAACTACATACGATGGCGAGTTGCTTCCGCAAATAGAAGAAGATATTATGGAAGTCGTTTGGAAAAATGATGCAGCTGCCAAAATCGCATTGCAAAATTCTTATGAAAATATAAAGTTACTGTTTTAATCTAGACTATAAGACTTATTAGATTTTTAGATGATTAGACTTTTTAATTTTGATCTAACAATCTAACTAATCAACAATTCTAAAAATCGGATAGCGTAAATGTGCTTTTTCGTAATGATTAGATTTTTTGTAAATCCAACGTAATTGTTGAGAAGCACTTTCTGCAAATTCTTTATTGTTGGCTTTCATTTCGTCAAACTCAGCTTTCCACGCAGGATTTTTAGCCAATAATTCTTTTGCTTCATCTTCAAAAACGTACGGAGAAAAACCTTCTTTTTGTTGTAAAATGGTATCAAAGAAATTCCAATTAAAGAACGAGTCAACAGCTTCAGGTTCGAGTGTTTCTAGCAAATAGCGAAAAGCAGTTTGATTTGTATTTACAATAAAATCACCTTGTTTGAAACCTATTTTTTGCAAGCTTTTGGTAACTTCTGTATTGTAATGTGTATAATGGCCTTCAAACGGATTTGTATAGGTTTTAAAATCTTTGATATGATAGACTTCTACGTCAATGATAGTGTCATTTTCAATAAGCTTCATTTCCACATGATTCAATTTTAATAAATCAATTATATGATGCCAACCTTGCGGAATAATGTATGCTTTTGGCACAGAAACTTCTTTTGTTGCTTTGAAATAATTATAATAACTCACTTCTTTGGTAAACGGCTTGCTAACATCATATTTTAAACGTTTCTGACCTGTCAAATCGCTATCTACAAAAGTGCCTTCATATCCTTTAAAATTTAGTTTGGTTTCTTGTTCTCTATCCAATTTCCATTGTACAGGATACGTTTTAGCATTTACAAAAGATGCATGTGTTTTTTTACGAATCGATTTGATATCTGAATGATGTTTGGTTTCAATATTTTCAATCAAAGCTTCCATTAAAGCATAGGTTCCTTCTACACGTTGTTTATACGGTTTTAGCATGTGTGTTTCTACCATTAAACCTAAAGTATTAAACAAAGTGGTGTATCCTGTAGAGTAGCGCGGCGAATCCATAAATTGAGAAAATCCACTATCCGGCGTACGCCCAAAAACATTTACATACGGCGTAATGTCCCAATTATTTTTTAGTAAAGTCGCTTCTAAATCAGGCATCATGGTATTGTGTAGAAAATCTCCCGCTTCATGACCTAATTTGTTATGTTGTGTAAATAAATGTGTCAATGTATATTGATAATCGGCACCATTACTCACATGATTGTCTACAAAAACATCGGGCTGTACTTTGTGAAATATTTCGGCAAAGGCTTTTGCATTTCGGGTATCTGACTTTATAAAATCACGATTCAAGTCATAATTCTGTGCATTTCCACGAAAACCATATGCTTCTGGACCATTTTGATTGGCTCTTGTGCCTGAATTTCGGTTCAAACTTCCACCAACATTATACACAGGAATTGCTGCAATAACAACATTTTTAGGTGCTTCTTTTTGTCCGTTTGCTAAATCGCGCACAAGCATCATGGTGGCATCAATTCCATCGCTTTCGCCAGGATGAATTCCATTATTTACGAGCAGAATTGTTTTTTCTTTTCGAATAGCATCAAAATCAAACTTCCCGTCAGGATTAAAAGTGACCAAATGTAACGGTTTGCCAGCATCTGTATTTCCAATAGTTTCCAAATGAATTTCATCATATTGCTCGGCTAAATTCTCATAAAAAGTAATGACTTCTGGATACGTTGGTGTTTGCGTTCCTTTAGATGTTTCAAATGTAGTTGTAAAATCGTAGGTAGTTTTCGTTTCTTTCTTTTCAGAAGTACAGGAAATAAAAATAGAAATAAAGAAAATGAATAGAAGTTTTTTCATGAAAATGATTTTTGGCTTTTCAAACTTAGGTAAAAAAATAGAAAAAATAGGAGTGTGTGATTATTCATCGTTTCTAAAGTAAAAAAGCAATACAATTTTACCAATAATGAGCTCAATTGTTATGAAATGGTTGTTATGACTTATTTCGTATTCCTAAAACTTGCCAAAAGAAATAATAACTGTATTTTTGCCGCTTCTTATTTTTAAGAATTACAAGAGCAAAGAATTATGACTGAGTTTATTAGAAAACGTACGGCAAATGCCAAGAATGATATTTTAAGTGGATTAACAGTCGCGTTGGCATTAGTGCCAGAAGCGGTTGCCTTTGCCTTTGTAGCAGGTATTCCGCCAATGGTTGGTTTGTACGGAGCGTTTATGATGGGAATTATCACTGCCATTTTTGGTGGACGTCCAGGAATGATTTCAGGTGCAACAGGCGCCATGGCAGTTGTAATGGTAGCTTTAGTTGCTAAAGGAAATGCGTTTGGAATTGATGCTGGCATGGGCGAGCAAGGCTTGCAATTTTTGTTTATTACGTTGTTGATGGTTGGTGTTATTCAAGCAATGGCTGGAGCTTTTAAACTTGGAAAATTTGTTCGATTGATTCCGCATCCTGTGATGATGGGATTTGTAAATGGTTTGGCAATTGTGATTTTTATGTCGCAGTTAGAAATGTTCCCTCAAATAGCTCCAGAAGGAATATCTTTTTGGTCAAATATGGGCGAATGGTTTACTTCGCTATTCAATAATACAAGATTCTTACTGATGCTTGGTTTGGTAGGATTGACGATGTTGATTATGTGGGGATTGCCAAAAATAACGAAGAAATTACCGGAAGCTTTGATTGCTATTATTGTGGTTTCTGCGATTGTTATTTTAGGAAATTTTGATGATGTTGCTACCGTAAAATCATTTATTGTAGAAGGTAGTAATGGAGAAAGCACAGGTTTAAAAGGTGGTTTGCCACAATTTCAAACAGGTATATTTTCTGCTGAATTGTGGAGTTTGAAAAACCTGTTAGTCATGGCACCATATGCATTTATTTTAGCAGCCATTGGATTGATAGAATCATTAATGACTTTGAATTTAGTGGACGAATTGACAGAAACTCGTGGAAACGGAAACCGTGAATGTTTGGCTCAAGGTGGCGCGAATATTTTAAACGGACTTTTCGGTGGAATGGGAGGTTGCGCTATGATTGGACAATCAATCATTAACATAAAAGGTGGCGGACGCGGAAGACTTTCTGGAGTTGTTGCAGCGGTTGCATTATTATGTTTTATTCTTTTTGCTTCTGGATTGATAGAACAAGTACCAATTGCAGCGTTAGTTGGTGTAATGTTTATGGTAGTAATTGGAACCTTTGCTTGGAGTAGTTTTAGAATTTTAAACAAAATACCAATTAGTGATGCCATTGTATTAATTGCAGTTTCTTTAATTACGGTATGGAAAGATTTAGCTGTTGCAGTAATTGCAGGTGTAATTATTTCAGCCTTGGTATTTTCATGGGAAAATGCAAAACGCATTCGTGCACGCAAAAAAGTATTGGAAAATGGAACTAAAGTATACGAAATTTTTGGACCTTTATTCTTTGGAAGCATTCAAGCTTTCAATAGTAAATTTGATGTAAAAAATGATCCAGAAATAGTCGTGGTAGATTTTATGGAATCAAGAGTTTCAGACCATTCTGCATTGGAAGCTATTTTTAACTTAACACAAAAATACGAAGCAGTAGGAAAGCAATTGCGAATCAAACATTTAAGCGAAGATTGTAAAGCCTTAATGATTAAAGCTTCTCCTAAATTGGCAAATGTTATCGAAGATGCTGTAGATGATCCTCGATACTATGTCATGATGGATCTACAAAAATAATCTACGTAAGTGATGTTAAAAATTAAAAAGATGCACTAATTTTTGTATCTTTTGCCCTGATTATAGCCTACTTACTACACATGACTGCCTTACGAGTGTTTTTATTGCTTATTGTCTATGCATCAACATTGCATGGACAAACAGATCGTACGATCACTAAAGATAGCATAATCAAGCTTCAGGTAGCTGCAAAAAAGCTTTCTTCAAAACGAAAATTTAGCAAAGCAATTCGATACAGCGAACGCGCATTAAAACAAGCGACACTTGCAACAAACGATAGTCTTATCGCAGAAAGTTATTGTACACTAGGTATTGTATATGTTCATATGCGCTATAAGGAACGCGCCATAGAAAATTACAACAAAGCCATTGTATACTTCACGAAAAAAAATAATGAAAAGCGCTTAATGCAAATTCATAGTGATATTGGGTATTATTTGTTTAAAAATGAAGAATTGGTAGCTGCAGAATCACACTTGCAGTTAAGTTTGGAGCTTTCAAAAAAGTTTGCGGATGATATCAATTCCATAAAACCAAAATATCATATTGGACAATTGCACGTAATTAAAGGTGCTTACGAGAAAGCAAAAGAATGCTTTGAAAAGGTAATTAATTTTTGTGTTAACAGTCCAGATTATCCGCCAAATGCAGATATGTTACAAGGTGCATATTATTACAGCGGAAAATCGGCGCTCTTACAAGGAAAAATAGACGAAGCAGAAGCACATTATAAAGATGCAATTTCCATGTGTGATGATTCTCATAAAGAACATTTGGAATTATTAGCTTTTGCTCACAAAGACTTAGCGGCAATTTATGCGCAACAAGGAAAAAAACGATTAGAGTTAGAAGCACTTGCCAAGCATATTGAGTCTTATGAATCCTACAATTTGCATAAAAAAGAAGAATTGCTTTCTGAGATTGTCTTGAAATACGGAATTGATGAATACGAAGATCGATTGGAAACTATTGAAAAAGATCAAGAAGACAAAGAATTGTATATTTCCAATTATAAAAAACTGACTACAATTTTTGTTATTATTTTAGTGGTTTTGGTCTTGTTAACTGGTGTTTTTTATCTAAATCAACGTGCAAGAGTTCGTACCAATGCATTGTTGAGTGGACAAAATAAGCAATTGATTGAAGCAAAAAAGCAAATTGAAAACGTATCTAAAATCCGCACAAATTTCTTCTCGTTAATCAGTCATGAGTTGCGTACACCTTTGTATGCAATTATCGGAATGACTAATTTATTACTGTTGGAAAAACCCGAAAAATTCCAAGAACGGTACTTAAAATCATTAAAATTTTCGGGCGAACATTTATTAGCAATCATTAACAATATTCTTCAAATGAATAAGGTGGAAGCTAGCAAAATGGAAGCCATTGAAGAAAATATTGATCTGCGTAAAAACGTAAAAAATGTAATTACTTCCGTGAATTTTCTCGTGAAGGAAAATCGCAATAATATTGATGTAAAGATCGATCAAAAAATTCCAACTCAATTGTTGGGCGACAGTCTAAAGATTTCGCAAATTCTTTTCAATCTATTGGACAATGCGGTTCGGTATAATATGGAATCGAATATACGATTAAGAATTGGTCAAATAGGAGAAACCAATGAAACGATTCGATTAAAATTTTCAGTAAAAGACAACGGTTTAGGCATTCCACAACAGAAAAAACATGTCGTTTTTGAAAACCTCGCCAAAGGAATTGTATTAAACGAAAACAACGGATATCTTGACTTAGGTTTAGGATTGACAACAGTAAACAATCTATTAAAAGTATTAAAATCAAAACTCCATTTACGAAGTGTATTAAACAGAGGAACAGAATTTTACTTTGAATTGGAATTGCGAAAAATTGTTGGAACTGAAGTAGAAGATGAGATTGAATATGAAAATAAAACCTATAATTTTGAAGGTTTAAGCATTTTGATTGTAGATGACAACGCCGTGAACGGACTGTTGACACAGAAAATTTTGGAACGCCAACAAATAGACACCAAAGTAGTGCTGAGTGGTTTTTCTGCACTTGATATTATAGAAAAGCAAGATTTCGACCTTATTCTAATGGACATGTTTATGCCAAAATTAAACGGTTTGGAAACCATTCAGAAAATTAGAGAAAACAATAATAATATTCCGATTATTTTATTGACGGCCATGGAAATTTCGGATGCGTATTCGAAAGTTGTAGATACAAAAATTAGTGGTGTCATTAGCAAACCTTTTGAGCCTGAACTATTATATGATAAAATTGACTACGTAATACATCAATCAAATGAAGAATAGATATATCGTACATATCATCCTTTGTTTGTTTGCTTTTGCACAATTAAATGCGCAAGAAGTATCAACCGATAGTATCAATACACTCAATGATGAAGCGTTTGGACTTGCAAGAAGTTTTAGTTTTGGAAAAGCATTATCCTATAGTTATATCGCTATTCAGCATGCGACCAACAATGAAGACGATGGCGCACTAGCATATTCTTATTACACATTAGCTTTTACCTACAAGCGAATGCAATATGTAGATAAGGCAAAAAAGTACTATGAAAAATCCCTCAAAATTCACAAAGAATTAGGTAATAAACGCCAGGTTGTATTTATATATCATGATTTGGTTCGAATGATGATGAATCAAGAGAACTATAGAGAAGCACATGATTATCTCAAAACTGGATATGCCATTGCAAAAAGTACACGAAAAGTAGAAGATGTACTGATTTTAGATTGGGGAAAGATAGCTTTGCTGCAAGCTGAAAAACGCTATAAAAGTGTGTTGAAACTTGTTTCAGAAGTAGAAGAACGTGTCAAATTATCTACAGATGAAAAAATCTTTTTTGTAGCTCGAATGAACTATTTAGAGTTTACAAAAGGTGATGCTTATTATAATTTGGACGATTTTGAAAATGCACAAACGTTCTTAGAGAAACATATCAACAACGAATATGTACATGTCAATGATTTGGCGACTTCCTATAAACAATTAGCCGAAATCTATAAATCGAAAGGTGAAATTGATAAAGAAAAAGAAGCCATACTTAAGTATCAAGAAAATCTAAAAAAAGGATTAGACAAAGATCGTTCTAGCTTGCAAGAAGAATTATTGGCAAATTATAGTTTGACCAAAGATCAAATGAAACTCGATGTTTTAGAAGAGAAAAACTATCAAAAAAGCATTATTGTTAACCGATTCAAAGTCGTTCTTGCTATTATTGTTTTGTTGTTGTTGGGTTGTATTTTTTTAGGCGCATTAATCATCAAAGCAATCTATAAAAAGATAAAAAGTAATAAGCTTTTACGAATAAAATATAACAAACTAGAAGAAGCAAAATTGAAGGCTGAAATGACTTCAAAAACGAAATCGAACTTCTTCTCCATGATGAGTCATGAATTGCGGACACCTTTGTATGCAGTGACTGGAATTACGCATTTGCTCTTAGAGGAAAATCCGAGAACTTCACAAAAGCAATATTTAAAATCGTTGAAATTTTCGGGCGATCATTTATTGTCATTAGTGAATAATATTCTGCAAGCCAATAAGCTGGAAGATAATACCATTACGATTGGAGCTTCGACGTTTAATTTAAAAGCGAATATTGACAATATCATTAAATCGTTTGATCTGTTGATAAAAGACAGAGAAAATGAACTCAATATTGCTTACGATACTGAAATTCCAGAATTATTAGTAGGAGATAGTTTGAAAATTTCTCAAATACTGATCAACCTTATTAGTAATGCCATTAAGTTTACAAAAAAAGGAACCATTCGCTTAAGTGTTGAAAAAGTTGATGAAACTGACGAAGATGTGCAATTGCATTTTTGTGTTCAAGATACTGGAATTGGAATTCCGAAAGAGAAGCAAGAAAAGGTATTTGAAATGTTTTCGCAAAACCACGATGCAGTAAACGAAGAATATCAAGGTTCTGGTTTGGGATTGTCAATTGTAAAAAAATTACTAGAAGTATACAATAGTGACATTCAGTTAGAAAGTAAAGAAAACGTAGGAACCACATTTACATTTGACATTCGTTTTCCAAAAGCGACTGAAAATATTGATCCGAATATCGAAGTTCATATTGATGATGTAGATTTCAGTCATTTAAAAATGTTAGTGGTTGATGATAATAAAATCAATCAGATGTTGACGAAAAAAATTCTTTCGACCAAAAAAATTACGTCTGATATTGTCACCAGTGGCGCAGAAGCCATTGAAATTGTAAAAAACAATCATTACGATTTGATTTTGATGGACATACATATGCCAGAAATGGATGGTTATGAGGCAACTACAGCCATTCGAAAATTCAACAAAGAAGTGCCGATTATTGCTTTTACAGCAGTTTCTTTAGACGATAGTTTGCCTAAAATTATCAACTCTGGAATGAACGACATGATTATAAAACCTTTTGAAGCGACACAATTATTTGCATTGATCCATAAATATATGTAGCTTAACATAAGCTAAGTAAAAAAGATAGGTAAATACTACAATAATCAGGTTTGAATGAAGAGGAATTGCATGAATAAAATGTCGATATTTTGGATTTTTGTATTACTCTTTGTGCTTGTTTCTTCGGCACAAACGGATAAAAAAAAGTTACGAGACAGTACTGTTTTATTACTGGAAAAATCATTTTTATTAGGTGAAAAATATCAATTATCTGCTTCTTTAGATTATGCACTTATTGCCTTAGAAAAAGCCAAAAAATTACAGAATGATACCTTAATCGCAAGAGGTTACAATACACTTGGTGTTACCTATGCCAGACTCTTTGAACGAGATAAAGCATACGAATATATGCTGAAAGCTTCTGAGATTCAAACTAGAATAAACGATTCCATTCAATTATCGAGAACACTCAATAACTTGGGAATTCTTCATTACTACAAAAAAGAATACAGTAAAGCTTTAGGTTTTTTGGGAAGAGCATTGAACATTGCCACTTTGAAGGAAGATATTACTGCTTCAGCAGATCCATTATTCAATTCGGGCAGGGTTTATTTAGATCAAAATAATCTAGAGGAAGCCATTCTGTACTTCAATAAAAGTATTGAAATAAGCAAACAAATACCACGGCGTAAGCGTAATTTGGCATACAGTCATTTATTATTAGGAGAAGCATTATACCGACAAAAACGATATGAAGAAGCGATTGAATCCTTAGGGAAAGCAATTAAAATAAATGATGAAGGAGAATATTACGATTTAAACGCAATGTCTTATGAAATATATTACAACATTTACAAGGAGCAAAATGAACTCACAAAAGCAAATGAAGCGCTTTCTCAACATGTATTTTATGTAAAGAAAAGTTATGATATAGAAAAAACAACCACTGCCGAGCGTTTAAAATTAGTCTACCAAATACAAGAAGGAGAAGAGAGAATGGCCATTGTTGAAAATGAAAAAGAACAACAAGCACGAACCATTCAAAAATTTAAAATACTGACGCTGGTAATTATTGTACTACTAATGTCGCTGCTGATCATTGTATATCAATTGCACAAAAAGAAAAACGAACTTGCGTTGGCGAAGCAAAAATCGGAACAAGCTTCGCAGATCAAAGCAAACTTTTTCTCTGTAATAACGCATGAATTACGAACACCATTATATGCAGTAATTGGTTTGTCCGACATATTATTGAAAGAAAGCCCAAGAGAAGATCAAGAAGAATATTTGACTTCCTTAAATTTTTCAGGAAAACATTTATTAGCCTTAATTAATAACGTGTTGCAAATCAATAAAATTGATGCAGAAAAAATAGAAGTAGAATCTATTTCCTTTGATTTAAGAACCTTGATTGGTGATATTGTTGATTCTTTACGAATTTCCACTAATAATAACGGAAATACCATAAAAATCGACCTAGATGAAAGAATTCCTAAAAGAGTAAAAGGCGATTCACTAAAAATTTCTCAAATATTGATTAACCTTATCGGAAATGCTATAAAATTTACAAAAAATGGAGAAATCATCATAGCAATAGAAACATTAGAAGAAAAAGACACGACTGTAGGATTGTTTTTTAAAATAATCGATGATGGAATAGGAGTTTCTAAAGAAAAACAACAACTAATTTTTGATGATTTCTCGCAAGAATCCATGAAAGTGAATCGTAAATATGGCGGGACTGGACTTGGATTGGCAATTGTGAAAAAGTTACTAAATGTGTTAGGAAGTGATATCCTAATAGAAAGTGAAGAAGGCAAAGGTTCTATTTTTCACTTTCAGCTGACTTTAGAAAAAGATTTTTCTGCACCAGAAGTTGAAAAAGAAGAAAATCATGAGGTGTTAAAAGGTTTGAGAATATTAATTGTTGATGATAATAAAATCAATCAGTTGTTAACCCAAAAAATACTCACGAAAAAAGAAGTGATTTGCTGCATTACAAACAATGGTTTTGATGCGATTAAAAAGTTACAAGAAGAAGAATTTGATGCAATTCTTATGGACATTCATATGCCCGAATTAGATGGATATGCAACTACTCGAGAAATTCGAAAATTCAATCCAAAAGTGCCAATTATAGCTCTGACAGCAAGTAAATTAGAAGACACTGCGGAAAAGATAAAATCTGCTGGAATGAACGATTATATTTCTAAACCATTTGTTACAGAAGAATTCTATAAGAAAATATCGGAACTAGCTTCAAAATAAATTACAATTACACGCGAACGGAATCTGGAACCAACAAAGTATAATCTCCATGATGTCTGATAACTTCACGAACAATAGAAGAGGAAATATACGAAGTACTTGCAGCCGTTAGTAAAAAGATGGTTTCTACAGGTGCTAAATCGCGATTGGTATGCGCAATGGCTTTTTCGAACTCAAAATCGGCAGGATTTCGCAATCCGCGTAAAATAAAATCTACATTGTGCTTTTGACAAAAATCTACAGTCAAACCTTCATAAGTTACTACAGTTACATTCGGTTCATCCTTAAAAGAATCTTCAATAAATTGCTTTCGTTGCTCCAAACTAAACATGTATTTCTTTGCAGAATTTACACCAATTGCCACAATAACCTCATCAAACAATTTGATTCCGCGTTTAATAATATCGTAATGTCCTAAGGTAATAGGATCAAAAGATCCTGGAAAAATAGCTCGTTTCATGGTATATAATTGTGTGTAAAAACTAGGACAAGGTACTACTTTTTGTCCAAAGCTAAGGCAACTGCATTCCCAAATAATGCTTCAAGAGAAATACCCGCTTCTTTTGCTTGCTGCGGTAAAATACTTTCTTCGGTCATTCCGGGAACGGTATTCACTTCTAACAAATAAGGTTCATCATCTTTAAAAATAAATTCACTTCGCGAAAAGCCTTCCATTTTTAGAATTTCATAAATACTTTTGGCCACTTTTGCTACTTTTTCAGTGAGTTCAGGAGAAATTCGTGCAGGTGTAATTTCCTGTGATTGCCCTAAATACTTCGCTTCGTAATCAAAGAAATCATTTTCCGAAACAATTTCAGTAATTGGCAATACTGTAACTTTTCCTTTATAATTAATTACGCCAACCGAAACTTCGACACCATCCAAAAACGATTCAATAATCACTTCGTCATCTTCCTTCAGAGCAACGGCAACGGCATTTTGTATTTCCTCTATTTTATGAACTTTAGAAACTCCAAAACTACTTCCAGCTTTGTTTGCTTTAACAAAACATGGTAATCCTACTTTTTCAACAATCGCAGTTTCATCAATAACGTCACCTGCATTCAAATAATACGAAGTGGCACACTTAATTCCATACGGTTTCAAAGTAGATAATAAATCACGTTTATTAAACGTCAAGGCAGCTTGATACATGCCACAACTTGTATGCGGAATTCCTAAAAGTTCCAAATATCCTTGAATATAACCATCTTCGCCAGGCGTTCCGTGAATGGCATTAAAAACACAATCAAAAGTAATTTTGAGATCGTCAATAGTTACAGAAAAATCATTTTTATCTATGGGAAACTCTTTGTTGTCGGTAGTTACACAAACCCACTTATCTCTAAAAATATGTATTTTAAATGCGTTGTATAATGCTTTGTCTAAATGTTTGTATACAACTTCTCCAGTTTTCAATGAAATGGCGTATTCACTGGAATAACCGCCCATTATGATGGCTACATTTTTCTTCATTTTTATAAGAAATAACTCAAATAAACGTTATAAAAACGAAAGTAAATGTATTTGAGGACAAATCAAAGTAGAATAATAGTAATAATAGTATGTATATTTGTCCCATAAAAACGTAACAGAGATGAGTTTTTCTAATTTTTTAGGTAAGGTTAAAGGCTTTTTTAACCGATTTCCATTATTAAAAGTAATTTCAAAGCAAGCAGGAATTGCCATTGTAATTGTGATTGTCTTGGTTTTTTTAATTACCAAATGGCTTGATTTTTCAACGAATCACGGAGAGTTTAAAACGGTACCAGATTTGGCAAAACTTTCTTTTGAAGATGCCAAAGTCAAATTGGAAGAAAATGAACTGAACTATTTTATTCAAGATACGATAAACTATAATCCTGATTTTCCAGCATTTTCTATTATTGAACAACATCCTGTTGCGGGAAAAAAAGTAAAAGAAGGACGAAAAATATACCTAAAAATCAATCCGTCTAAATATAGAGAAGTATCTATTCCGCATGTAATTCAAATTACCAGAAGAACCGCAGAATCTACGTTGAATGCAGTTGGATTTACGGTAGAGAAAGTTACTTACAAAGACAATATTGGAAAAGATATGGTCTTAGGATTAAAATACAAAGGCAAGTCGATCAAACCGAATGACAGACTTCCAAAAATGTCAAAAATAGAATTGATTTTAGGAAACGGAAAGCGTCCAGGCGCAAGCAATACTGACGAAAACGAAAACAATGCAGGAGAATAATTTTCCACAACCACAAGAAGAATCTGACGATTTATACGAGCACTATTCATTTACTGCCGAAAAAGGACAGCAACCATTACGTATAGATAAATATTTAATGAATTTTATTGAAGGTGCCACTCGAAATAAAATTCAGCAAGCAGCAAAAGATGGTAATATTTATGTGAATGATAAACCCGTAAAATCCAATTACAAAGTAAAAGGAAACGACGTTATCAAGGTATTATTTGCATATCCGCCGTACGAGAATTTATTGATTGGAGAAAATATTCCGATTGATGTTGTGTATGAAGATGATGATTTGTTGGTAGTCAATAAACCAGCAGGAATGGTAGTGCATCCGGGACACGGAAACTACTCAGGGACATTAATAAATGCATTGATTTATCATTTTGACAATCTTCCAAAAAACTCCAATGAACGTCCAGGTTTGGTACACAGAATTGATAAAGATACCAGCGGATTATTAGTGGTAGCCAAAACGGAAGAAGCCATGACACATTTGGCAAAACAATTCTTTAATAAAACTTCTGAGCGCATATATTACGCACTTGTTTGGGGAAATGTGGAAGAAGAAGAAGGTACTGTAGAAGGTAATATTGGCCGTCATCCTAAAAACAGATTGCAAAATACGGTATTTTTTGGCGATGATGCCGATAAAGGAAAGCCAGCAGTGACGCATTACAAAGTCATTGAACGTTTTGGATATGTAACCTTAGTTTCTTGTCAACTAGAAACTGGTCGTACACACCAAATTCGCGTACACATGAAGCACATTGGTCATACTTTATTCAATGATGAACGTTATGGTGGCGAGCGCATTTTAAAAGGAACTACCTTTACCAAATACAAACAATTTGTAGAAAACTGTTTCAAAATTTTACCGCGACAAGCATTACATGCCAAAACACTTGGATTCATTCATCCAACCACTGGAGAAAAGATGAGTTTCAATTCAGAAGTTCCTAGTGATATCACTGATTGTGTTGAAAAATGGCGTAACTATGCGAAACATGTGGATATGTAGTATGTAGGTGTTAGGTGTTAGGTTTTGGGTCTTAGGTTTTTGGTGTTTTTAGTTTTGAGACATAAGCAAGAACCTACAAGTCTAAAAATCTAAGAAGTCTAACAATCTAAGTAAGTCTAAAAAATCACTTTTTCTCTTGTTGATGTAACTCGTAATATCCATAAATTAAACTCGTTCCGCAAATAAGTCCTAACAGCTTATTGGTCAACTCTTCGCCTTTAATTATCATGTGAACAGAAGCGGCAATGGACAATATCCCGATTACTAATAAAATATACTTTGATTTCATAGATTCAGTTGTTTTAGTTGTTGAGTTAGTATCAAAAACAACGAAAACGTTACGAATGTGAATGTTAGAAGGCAAAAAAATCACTTCAAATTGAATTGAATAATTTTTCAGAATGTTTGAAATTGGAGTAGTTCTCGATACAAAATTTCTTTTGAAATTTCACTCGAACTGACGTTTCAATCATCAAAAAAATGTAGTTTCTAACAAGTCTAACAAGTCTAACAAGTCTAACAAGTCTAACAAGTCTAACAATCTAGATTGAGCGAAGTTGAAATCAAAATCACTTCTTCACCTCAAACATCAACGATTTATTCTTAAAATCAAGTTGAACCTGCGTATATTTTTTTCGTTTAATGAAGTTGAGTTCTTTCTTAGAAATTTCAAAACTAACTTGTGTCAACCAACGATTGAAAAGATCTGAAAATTCAGAGTTTACTTCTTTCGTGTCAGAATCTAAGGTTAATTGATTATCACCCAAAAACTTTAGCGAAATACCTTTAAACGTTTTAATCTTTGTAGTATCTAAAATAACCAATTCCATAAACACATAACCATTCAATTCTTGAATTCCAGCCCAAATTCCACCAGCTTCAGAAGCTGCGATTTGTTCACCAGGAATCTGTTTTGTTTTTTCGACAGTCAAAGGTTCATTATAAGCACGTTCTGTAGCTTTAGAACTTCCCATACGAGCCAATACTTTATCAACGGATTTGAATAGTTTCATCGGTTTCTATTTTAAGCGCGCAAGATAGTATTTTTTATGAAGTTGAGAAGTGTATGAGTTTATAAGTTTGGTGGTTTATTTTAAATCTCTGAATAACAACTCGTAATTACATATTCAATAGCTTTTCAAAAATATCAAAATGTAATTTTTCACTTCTTAATTCAATGATCAATTTGCCATTTTTTACTTCAATCGTATAAATTTCTTTTACCATAAAAAGTGGTTGTAAAATGGCTAATAACTGCATAAAGAATTTTAAATGTGATCCATCAGTTTTCATAACGTATGCAGAATGATTTTCTAATGTTACAAAAGATGGTCTCATGAAATCCAATAGTTTTTTTCTTCGAATTAAGAAACTCGTATTCTTAAATGCTACATCGCTGACTGTCCATTTTGCTAACGCTAAAAAGTTTTGAGATTTTGATGAAAATCAAACACTAATTGTACCAGAATATACTGTGCGTTTATATTGTAAATCCCATGTTTTAGGAGCTTCAATTTTTCCATAAATAGCGTAACTCCATGCATTAAACGTTCCTTTAATAAAACCATTTTTAGTTGCCATGAAATGTTCAAACTCTTGACAGAAGTTTTTATGTTTTATATAAAAAGGTGATGTTACCTCGTGTGGCGCTGCATTGGATTTGATTTTCATATACCAAATTAGAGTATTAAAGTGAAAGTTTGTTACACAATCACTATTGAAAAATCAGGATTCAAAACCTAACTTTTTTAATAAATAACGCTTGTCGATTGTTTGTAAACTTAAAGAACTTTTGATTTCTTTTTTGATGTTTCCCGATTGAATTTTATACGTATACAAATAAATTCCGCCAATCGTATCTCCATATGTTGCTTTTACGGCAGCTCCATGAAGTCGTAATTTTTTCTCAAATCGTATGATGTCATTCAAGTGTGCTGAATTTAAAACTCGATACTTTACAACGCGCTCATACTTTTTCTTTTGAGAAACATATTTTGAAAACACATATTTGGCAACAAAGCTGTCTTTTTTAGGGAAAATTACAATTTTAGAAGTGTGCCGACCACTACAACCTACGGTTTCCAGATTCAATTTCCAACGTGCTTTTTTCTTGATAGCATGCTCGATACAAGTTTCTTCTAAATCATCTTTAAAACGATCTAAGCACAAACGGAAAGTAGTAGTGTTTTTATCTTTTAGAATGAAAACTGTATCTAGTTGTTGATCGTATAAATTTTGATAGCGCACTTTTATTTGATTTGTAGCCGTTTTAAAAATAATTTCATCAGGAAATTTTTCAATAATTTCATGTTCCGAAAGAATATCGACGCTTTGTCTTGAAGAGAGAAGGTTATCTTCTAAATCACAATCAATCAGTTTGAGTGTATACGTCTGTTGTGCATAAGCGCTTAAACACATTGTCAATACTACAATAATACAGTTTAGCTTGGTTCTCATATTTCACTTTAAAAGATAAATATAGTAGGGAATGAATTATTGTAAAATAAGCAATGAGTAAACCTTCGTTTTTAATGAGTTAAGCACGTATAAACAAATCTTATTTCAATATAAAATATAACTTTTTAGAACGCTACTAAATCACGGTGAAAAGCCGTAATTTTAAACTATGCAAATTAGCGAATTAACTCTTTTTACGACGAATTTGGAAGCACAGCAGCATTTCTATACGCAAGTGTTAGAACTGCCTTTGGTTGCTGCCGATACGGAAAATTTCACGGTAAAAATTGGTGTTTCTTCTTTAACTTTTGTGAAATCGGAACGTGCAAATCCTGCACATTTTGCGATCAATATTTCTTCGTATAAAATTCAACAAGCGTTGCAATGGATTCAAAAGCGTGTAGCTGTTTTATTGTGTGAAGGAGAAGCTATTGCTGATTTTTCAAATTGGAATGCAGAAGCATTATATTTTTATGATAAAGATGGAAACATTGTCGAATTTATTGCAAGAAAAGATTTAGATGTCATCAATACACATCCTTTTTCGGCATCTGATTTAGTAAGCATCAGCGAAATTGGAATTGTTTCTACAGATAACAAAGCAATCTATGAGCAGCTAAATGCCATGCGTCCAATAGAAGTTTATGACGGAAATTTTGAACGATTTTGCGCACTAGGAAATGCCGAAGGTTTGTTCATTTTGGTAAATAATACAAAGAAAAAATGGTATCCAACATTAGAAGAAGCATATCCAGCTGATTTTCATATCAAAGGTGACTATAATTTTGCCTTTCTAAACGGAACAATAGTCACAGAAAAAGTGTAAATTTAACATCCTAAAAAACGAAAAAGATAAAATGAAGATTGTTATCTCACCAGCAAAGTCACTAGACTTAGAAAGAAGTATTCCAACAGAAAAATATACAGAAGCTTGTTTTTTAAAAGAAGCAGAACGATTGAGTAAAGTTTTAAAGAAAAAGTCTCGAAAAAGTCTATCGAAATTAATGCATATTTCGGATGCTTTGGCAGATTTAAATTACCAACGAAATCAAGAATGGGGATTACCATTTACTCCAGAAAATTCGCGACCAAGTATTTATACATTTAGTGGCGCTGTTTTTCAAGGATTAAGTGCGTTTACACTTCCAGAAGATAAAATTGATACGTTACAAAGTAGTTTGCGAATTCTTTCAGGACAATACGGTTTGCTAAAACCATTGGATTTAATGCAACCCTATCGTTTGGAAATGGGGACAAAACTTCCGGTTGGGAAAAATAAAAACTTGTACGAATTCTGGAAAAAGAAAATCACGACACAATTAAATGCTGAATTGGAAGAAGGTGAATTGTTTGTAAACTTAGCCAGCAATGAATATTACAAAGCTGTAGATGCAAAAGCATTAAAAGTTCCAGTAATTACACCAGTTTTCAAAGATTTTAAAAATGGTCAATATAAAACCATCATGACCTTTGCAAAATTGGCAAGAGGTTATATGACACGTTATATTATTGATACTGATGCTAAAACGATTGACGATTTAAAAGGATTTAACTATGAAGGTTATGGTTTTAGTGAAGAAATGTCTAGCGACAACGAATTAGTGTTTACGCGCTAATTCTATGTTCTTTCACAAACATCCATACCAACCTTTTATTCAGTCGGATACTGAAAAACTGATTGTCGGCACATTACCGCCACCGCGATTTTCCACAGGAGAATTACTCGAAAAAGATGTCAATTTCTGTTATGGAAGTTACTATAACTCTTTATGGTTGTTTATTGATGAAATATACAATCTGAAATTGCGATACGACAACTCTCAAGAAGCGATCGATCAGCGAAAAGAATTCTTTATACAACATAAAATTGGCGTTTGCGATATTGTAGACAGTTGCGAACGCCAAAAAATTGATGCTTCCGATTTGGGCATGCAAAACATACAATTACGCGACGTGATTGGGTATTTGCAAAAATTTCCAAGCATTCATACCATTCTCTTCACGGGAGGAAACTCTAAAAATGGTCCAGAATATTTCTTTCGAAAGCATATCAAACCTTATCATCTAAAACTAGAAGTCGTTTCGAATACAGTTCCCAGAATTCATCAATTTGATTTGAGTTTAGCGAAGAATCAAAATCGTCATGCTGAAACTGATTCGGCATCAGAAAATACATTGTCACATCGAGCGCAGTCGAGATGGATAAAAACCGTTTCCTTGACCTCATCTTCTGGAGCTGCCAATCGTGCTATTGGAAGCATTCCATTATACAAAAAACTCAAAAAAGAAAACCCGAAATTCACTACGTTTGACTTTCGTGTTTTGCAGTATCGTGAGTTTTTTTAAAGAAGAAAATTTCCTTTGTTTTCAAGCCTTCTTTTTAGACTGTTGAAATTTTGTAAAAAATAGCTGATCCCTTGTGTGTTCTGTAGTTGCAGTAGGTAAGGCGCCATATTTTTCATCACACGAAAGCGATGAATTATCTTTGTAATAGTTAAAAAATAAAGATAAAAATGATGAAAAAAACACTTAAAATTTTATTGTTAGCATTCGGTTTACTATGCTTTAATTGCATGTCTGCAAATGCTACAATAACAAAGAAAATGGAATCTGTAATGAATGATTATGCAGTGCTGCCATCGAACTTCGATTGGTCGCAAGCAGCATCTTTTTCACCAAATATTGTATGGGTGATTCGTTCTGATTTTGACTTAGGCGGAATTACAGTAAATATGCCGGTAAATGTAACACTTCGTTTTGAAGGCGGAATGTTGTTAAATGGAACTTTAAGAGGAGATAACACTAAAATTGAAGCGCCATTAGTTCAAATTTTTGAAACTTCTATAGCGTTATCAGGCACTATTATCTACGATACATTTTATCCAGAATGGTATGGTGCCAAGGGTGATCTTTCTGTAGATGATTATGCAGCCATCAATGCAGCATGTCAAAATGCTGATCATGTGACATTATCTCAAGAATATTTAATGGCAACAAATCAACGTATTCTTATAGATAGAACTGGAGATTTTACCTTACTTGGCTATGGAAGCTTAATTACAAATACGACAACGACTCATATAAATGTTGAGATGTTTCAATTTATGAATTTAGATGCTTTGACGATAAAAGGAGCTACGATTGATGGTCGTCAAAAAATTGCAACTGCTTTTAAAATAGAAAATGTAGATAATGTAACACTTACTGATGTAACGATTTCAAATTTATTAACAGTTACAGCAGGCTTTAGAGCAGCAGGAATACATTTAGAGATTATAGATGGTAGTGTTGTAAATGGAGATAATTTACGAATTTCAGAGATTGGAGGAGGACAAGATAATAGTATCAATGAAGGAGTCGGTATTGGTAGAGCATTGTTTTGTAATCTTAATTATTCAAATATCTTAACAGGACCAGAAAGGACAAAAGTTACCATGACAAATTCTGTTTTTGAATGGGTGTATGGAGACGATGGAGATATCATTCATATTGTAGATCAAAATTATATTTCAGATGCCGCACATCGTTTTATTTTTGATAATTGTACGATTCGTTATGCTTCGCGTAGATTGGTAAAAGGCTCTGCAAGTGGAATTCAATATTACAATTGTAAGTTTGATACTGCTAATGAAGCAGATCTTAGTGATCGTATGGAAGGAAATACTCCACAACCTTCTGGTGGTGTGAATTTTAGAAATGAAAACCCAGATGATTTTCCTGATTTTAGAAACATGTATGGAAAAATGATTAATTGTGAATACCGAAACTCTGGAAAACTTACCATAGGATCAGGAAGTAGATTATTAGTAGCTTATACTGATGGAGTGGAACTTAGAGGGAATAACTTCTACAATATGGGCGTGAAACTTCAAAATGGTTGTGGAAATGCAAAAATAGTTGGGAATACATTTCACAATACCAGTATTCAGGTATTTGTTGACTCATGGGATAATGGAAGAACTTATATTACAGATAATATTGGATATTATATATCTCCTGTAACAGCAGATCATCCTGCATTCATAAATGTAAAAAGTGATTTTCAAAACGTAACTGTTCGTGGTAATAAAATATTTTCTGATGAGACTTTTGTTGAAGGAGTTTCAACTTCAAGTTATTTAGGTTTGATTAGACATACACTAAATGTAAACACAGGAATTCCAACTACAGCTTCAGAAGTGTACGTTTCTCAAAATCAAGTTGTCAGAACGAATACAAGTAGAAGTGAATTGATGTATTCCAATCAGCTTTGGGATAGTAGTTGTAAAGTCTTTGATAATTTTAATAATAGAACAGGCTTAGGAGCAAGATTTAATTATGTAGGACCAGTAGATACTGCTGGAAATGTCTTCTTTCTTTCATGGGGAAATATTGACGGAAATGGAAATCCAATAAATAATTAAGATAGAAAATGTAAAACCTCCAAAATTTACTTTTGGAGGTTTTTATTTTTATCATCTTTAACTCATAGAGATAAAAGTAACGTTTACTTTTCTCTCTCCGCATTTTTCTCACGAATTTCCCTAATCTTTTTATTCTCTATTCTACTATGATATACAATATCCGAAATTGTTATAATATCAATTGCTCTGTATACTCTTGTATTATAGTCTCCAAATTTTGTAGGAGCTTCAAGTGTTTCTTTTTCTTGATTATAATTTGTGAGCAATGGTGGATATAAAAAGTTGCTAGAAGTTCCTGTAGTTTTAATATGATTTATATATTCTTTGAGTTTAGGATCTTTGTTCCCGAGTAATTCAATATAATTCATAAACTTTCTTTCGTAAGCCATGGTAATTTCTCTAGTAGAATCTTTTAAAACAAAATTATACCCTTTGATATAAGACCAAATGTTATTAAAAGTACCTTTGTCTATTGTGTTATAAAGCTTTTCAACTTCTTCATAATTAAATAGATCAAATTTATTAGGTAGGTTTTCCAAATTATCTTTTATAAATAACTGAAAAGCCTTGTCAATATCTTTGGTGTCGCTATTTTTTAATAATTTATCTTCAACAACAGATACCAACATTTCAATGTCTTTGAGTTCTTGTTCATTAAAAATTTGCGTCAATTCTGGACTTGTTCGTTGTTGGTCTTCTTTCTGACAAGAAAAAATACAAAGAGAACTGACCAAAAGCAGTGTGTATGCGATAATTTTTTTCATACTAAAATGGTTTTAGAACTATTAGAAATCTATGTGGTGAGATTGTGTAATAGTAGTTAATGTTATAATATCAGTATGAAAATACAGCGCAGTTGTTACAATCTTTGATGAAAACTACTGAAAAGACCAAACCACGATCCGGCTTATTTTGTTTCCTTGTCCCATCGGAATGGTGTGTGCAGTTGTAGCATTTACACGTTTTAAAGCATCATAAATAGCAGGTAAATTCACTTCTTTAGAAACTAAGGTTGTAAACCATTGGCATTGTTTTGAGAACTGTTTACTTTCTTTAATCATGTTTTTGATGAACTTCTTTTCGCCACCTTTGCACCACAATTCATTGCTTTGTCCTCCAAAATTCAATGCAGCTTTTACAGGTTTTTTTCCTTGTAAATTTTGCAATTTTCGCTGTGTTCCTGCTTGTGCTTCTTTGGCAGATTTATGAAAAGGCGGATTGCAAAGCGTCATGGTAATTTGCTCTTTTGATTTGATGATTCCCTTAAAGATTTGATTCGGATTTTTTTGTAAACGAACCTCAATGCGATCTTTTAACTTATGATTTCTGCGGATGATTTCTTTAGCATTCTCCATAGAAACAATATCAATATCGGAAGCCACAAATGACCAACCATATTCTTGCGTACCAATAATTGGATAAATGCAATTAGCGCCTGTACCAATATCTAAACAAGTAATTTTTTCTCCTTTCGGAATGTTTCCTTGATGCTGTGTAGCTAGAAACGTTGCCAAATGATGAATATAATCCGCTCTGCCTGGAATGGGCGGACACAAATAGTTGTTAGGAATGTCCCAATATTCAATTCCGTACTGCTGTTTTAACAATGCTTTGTTGAGCATTTTAACAGCTTTCGGATCAAAAAAATCAATAGATTCGTCGCCAAACTTGTTCACTGAAACAAACGGTTTTAACTCAGGACAAGCTTTTGTCAATGCATTAAAATTGTAACGTCCTTGATGTTTGTTTAACGGATGTAATTTTGATTTCTTTACTGAACGCTGTTGCTGTTTTTTTGAATCCATGCGTTGATTTTATCTTCTAACAATTGCAGCGGAATACAACCTGTACTCAATACTTGATTGTGGAATTCTTTAATGTCAAATTTGTCACCCAAAGCTTCTGTAGCTTTAGCACGTAATTCGCGAATTTTTAATTGACCTATTTTATAAGACAATGCTTGCCCAGGATTTGCCATATAACGCTCAATCTCAGAAATAATGCTCGCTTCACTCTCTGCTTCGTTATTCAATGAATATTCTATAGCTTGCTCACGTGTCCAACCTTTGGCATGCATGCCTGTATCAACTACCAAACGAATGGCACGATGCATTTCCATACCCAACATTCCAAAATATTGATACGGATCTTCATACAAGCCCAATTCTTTTCCTAAAGATTCGGTATACAAAGCCCAACCTTCACCATAGGCACTATACCAAAGTGTTTTTCTAAAATCGGGTAATGTTGTATTTTCTTGTGTCAATGAAATTTGATAATGATGTCCTGGAATGGCTTCGTGTAAAAACAAAGCTTCATCCGAAAAGACATTGTATTTTGTAGCGTCAGGAATTGGCGTATAAAAAATACCTGGACGTGTTCCATCTAAAGAACCTGGATTGTATTCTGCACTTGCAGATGCTTCTCTGAAGGCTTCTGTTTGGCGGACTTCAAAAGCCGTTTTTGGTTTTAAATCGAATAATTTTTCAATCTGAGGCTTCATTTTATCATGAATCGCATTAAAATTATCAATAATCTGTTGCGGTTCTGTATACGGCATTAAATCTTTATGTTCGCGTACATAATTGAAAAATGACTTTAAATCGCCTTTATAACCAACTTGCTTTTTTACTTTCTCCATTTCCGATAAAATTCGTGCAACTTCTTTCAAACCAAGTTCATGAATTTCATCCGCAGTCATATTCGTTGTTGTATAATTTTTGATAGCATACTCATAATACGCATCTCCATAAGGAGTTCCATCAATTCCGCTACTTTCTCTACCTGCGTTGAGATAATCAGTTTTTAAAAATTGATGCATTTCATTGAATGATGGCACTAATTTCTCTGTTAAAAATGATGAATATGCTTTTGTTAATTCTTCTTTGTCTTGATCTGAAAAATCTGCTGGAAAGTTTTTAATTGGTGTATAAAACAAATGATCTTGAAGATTTGTTGAAGCCAATACTTCAAACTGTGGAATTATCTTTTTGATCAACGATTTTGGCAATACAAACTCCGTTGAAATTCCTTCTTTCATATTCTCTTTAGCGGTTTTGAGCCATTCATTATAACCTTCCAAACGCTTCAGCCAATTATTGTAATCTTCAGCCGTATTGAATGGTTGTGCAGAAGATCCGCTTGCCAATTGGCCGACCACTAAATTTACAGACCACATTTGATCGATAGGCATCAAACGTGCATTTTTAAAGCTTAATGCTCGTAAATTCATGTCGCAATCCCAATACAAAATTTCTTTGCTCATGGCTTCACCTTCCTTCAAATTTGTTTCATCAAAGTTTTTCAAGGTGTCTTTATATTTGGTGTAATACGCTTTAGCTTTTTCATGATATTCCTCAGATAGTAAATTCGGAAATTGATCATCATAGGTATTATCACCAGCAAACGTAGCATTTAATGGATTGAGCGCTAAGCCTTCCTGATAGTAAGCTTCTAAAACACCTGCGAACGATAGTTCACTTTTTGGAACAATGGTTTCTTTCTTATCGCTTCCGCAAGAAATACAAAATACTAGGGCAAGAATAAAAGCGTATTTTTTCATTTGATTGAGATTTTAATAATTTTTAAAAATACTATTTTTTTAAAGTACAAAAGTAGGTTTTAAGTGTATTTAACATAGATGAAACATCTGAGTTTGATGCGGTTTATTAAAAATATTACTTTTTCATTTGATTTTAAACGAAATTCATTTAGGTTTAGTGATCATAGAAGTAATAGAAATTCCTGTTATACCTAGGATGTAACGCATACAAGAAAATGATAACTAACATTAAAACATTGTCTTTAATTATGTTGATTTTGACAGTATTTAGTTGTCAAAATGCAGAACAGAAATCAATACAATTCATAGAAAAAGAATACGGAATTTTCGAAAATGAAAATAACAGTATTGGAGTTGAATTAAAACTGAACGAATTTGATAATTGGAAAGATTTACTGGAACGAACCGAAAGAATTGCATGTAGTGATAGTTTGCCAAAACTGATCTTAAAATCAGCTACAAATATTAAAACTGTTTATTTTAGAAATCCTTGTTGGGAAAATTATGGTTGTATATTAATCAAACATAAAAACACCATTCAAATACATAATGATACAATTAGTAAATCTGACAGGTTTCATTATCCGTTAGATAGTTTGGCAACTGTATTGAAAAAAGACTTTGAGAATAATGGTAAAATTCCATCGTGGAGCGCTAGTCCAGAAAAATTAATGATTTTTATTTCTTATGACAATGGTCAAATGGAAAACTTCCCAAAAACATTGCGCAGTGTGGTTCATGAATATGAAAAGTTAACAGACAATGTGGTGTTAAAAATATGGCTGAATGAAAAGCTTAATATTCCACCGCCGCCACCGCCTCCTCCTGCGAATTGGAAAGAGGAAACAGAATAAAATTATATAAATGCATCCTTCAAATTTGATACATACTATAAATGACCAATTCAAATAAAGACATATTACGAACAAGATTGAATGATTTATTTGAAAAACCTGTTTACACGAGTTTAAAAATATATACCAAAGGGAATAAGATATATGTGCTTAAATATGTAAACTTCAAGGTGTATATATTGATCATTCCTCAAGCGCCATTGAATGAAAATCAAAGAAGTGCTTTACTAAATTTCGGATATAAGGAATTATGGGAAAAGATCAATTATGAAAAATATAGTAATTATTCGGATGCTTCTTCACAAAATCAACTCATTGATACGATTGATTCTATTTTTACTGAAGTTTTTAAGGTTGAACCCGAACGCACATGGCGGTATACATTAAATACTGGAATGGCAGTTCTTAAGGACAATAAAACTCCTTTATTAACAGTATCAGAAAGACTTGAAAGAAACAAAAGAAAAAGAAAATTATTAAAAATAGTATACAATGATTTTACATATTCTTTAGTGTTATCAGTACTTATATTCCTTGTGTTTTTTTATGAAAACTTGCTTAACTCTTTAACAATAAAGACAAGTTTAATTATAGTTGGAATTTCTTTTATGATCATTAAAATCAGTCAATTTGTGATGAAACTAAAGATTCCATCTTTTGGAAAGAAACGATTTATGAGCGAAGAGTATTCGAATTATTTCAAGCGAAACGGATTCCATAAAAAGGGAGATAGATATCATGGAAATATACAAGGTTTTTCAGTAGAGTTAATGTTTTCTGGGTATCATCATAATATGATAACTGTGTACCATAAAGAGATTGGCTGGGATAAAGTTTTAGAAATGCCTAAAGGAAAACGCTTTAGCAGTACTTCCTATAATTGGACAGGAAAGTTCTATTCTCAAAAATTAATCAAGCTCAGATTGCCAAAGGAGAAAATACTACAAGAAGCCAAAGAATTTGTTGAATTCATAATAAGTCACAAAATTGAAAAGAGACATACTGCCAAAACTCAGTATTAAGAATAGCTACTAAATACTGAGTTTAGAAATAGTTTCTTGTGTATAGTACGTCCATAATTTTAAATTCGTCTTTTAAAATATAAAATTAGTGTACTCTATTAGTTGCCTAAAACACCATTTACAAAGGTATCAATGGTTTTTGTTCCGTTTTTCGTCAAATGTTTGATAAAAGCGCTTCCAATAATAGCACCTTTTGCTTTGTTGGTTGCTTGTGTAAACGTTTCATGATTGGAAATTCCGAAACCAACAATCTGCGGATTTTTCAAGTTCATATTTCCAATGCGGTCAAAATAGGTTTCTTGGGTATTTCCAAAACTATTTTTAGCGCCCGTAGTTCCTGCCGAACTTACCATATAAATAAATCCGTCAGAAATACTATCGATAAATCGGATGCGTTCTTCAGAAGTTTGCGGTGTAATTAAAAATACATTGATGAGACCGTACTTTTCAAAAATGGCTTGGTATTGTTCATGATACACATTTACTGGCATATCAGGAATAATCAATCCGTCAATACCAACTTCTTGACATTTGGCGCAGAAAGCTTCAATTCCGTATTGCATCATCGGATTCAAATATCCCATAATAATCAAAGGAATAGAAACGGTTTCGCGAATATTTGTGAGTTGACTAAAGAGTAATTCACTCGTCATTCCGTTTTCCAAAGCCTGTGTAGAACTTGCTTGAATCGTTGGTCCGTCTGCCAAAGGATCGCTAAACGGCAATCCAATTTCGATCATATCAACGCCGCTTTTCTCCAAATCTTCAATCACACCAACAGTATCATTCAAACTCGGATAACCTGCTGTAAAATATATAGATAATAACTTTTTGTCTTCTTGTAATTTTTGGTTAATTCTATTCATGGTAATAGTATTGTGTATTGAGTTTTTAGTAGTGAGATGTGTGTTTTATATTGTCTCATATCTCATTGCTAATATCTCACAACTATAATTTAAAATAATCAATATATGTGTTTAAGTCCTTGTCTCCACGACCTGATAAATTCAGCACGACAATTTCGTCTTCTTTGAATTTTCTCGTGTCAAAAACGGCTAATGCATGTGACGTTTCAATAGCAGGAATAATTCCTTCGAGTTGCGATAATTCCAAACCTGCAGTCATAGCTTCATCATCTGTGATTGAAATAAATTCAGCACGTTTACTTGCATATAAATGTGCGTGCATTGGACCAACTCCAGGATAATCTAAACCAGCCGAAATGGAATACGGTTCTGTGATTTGTCCGTCTTTGGTTTGCATCAACAATGTTCTACTTCCGTGAATAATTCCATCTTCACCTAAAACAGAAGTCGCTGCACTTTCACCAGAATGAATTCCTTTTCCGGCGGCTTCTACTGCAATTAAATTCACACGTTCATCATCTAAATACTGATAAAAAGCACCAGCAGCATTGCTTCCGCCACCGACACATGCAATTACATGATCTGGATACGAACGACCTTCTTTTTCTTGTAATTGCCATTCCATTTCTTCTGAAATCACCGCTTGAAAACGAGCTACCATATCTGGATACGGATGTGGACCTACTACCGAACCAATAATATAATGTGTGTTTACAGGATTGCTAATCCAATCGCGAATAGCTTCGTTGGTGGCATCTTTTAAGGTTCTACTTCCAGACATTGCTGCACGAACCTCAGCGCCTAACATTTTCATTCGTGCTACATTTGGTGCCTGACGTGCAATGTCAATTTCCCCCATGTATACAATACATTCCATGCCCATGAGCGCACAAACTGTTGCTGTGGCTACACCATGTTGTCCTGCACCTGTTTCTGCGATAATTCGGGTTTTCCCCAAACGTTTCGCCATCAAAATTTGTCCAATCGTGTTGTTTACTTTGTGTGCGCCTGTATGGTTTAAATCTTCTCTTTTTAGATAGATTTTTGTATTGTATTTCGCAGACAAACGTTCTGCAAAAAATAGTGGAGAAGGTCTGCCTACATAATCTTTTAGTAACTGTTTGAATTCTTTTTGAAAAGAATCTTCATACATGATTTCCAAATACTTTTGACGTAATTCTTCGACATTCGGATATAACATTTCAGGAATGTAAGCACCGCCAAATGTGCCGTAATATCCTTTTTCGTTAACGTGATAGGTCTTTTTCATGTTTTCAACGTTCTCGCGTAAGCGGGAATCTTTTTATTTAGTTATAATATTTTCTTTAAACTCTCTTAATGCTTCAATATTCTTCAATCCGGGAACGATTTCAAATTTACTATTTACATCCAAGGCATAACAATATGTTGAAGCGTTACTTTTCATAAAATCGTTCAATTTTGTGATTGTTTCCAAACCAATGCCGCCACTTAGAAAAAACGGTGTTGTGGATGGATAATTTTCCAATACAGTCCAATCAAACGTAACACCATTTCCGCCAGGCAATTTCCCTTTGGTATCAAACAAAAAATAGTCAACGCAAGATTCATATGGCTTCAAAGTGGCAAAATCAAATTCGTCTTTTATCGAAAATACTTTGATGATTTCAATTTGATGACTGAATTCTAAATGACATATTCTATTTAATTCTTGACAAAACTCTGGACTTTCATTTCCGTGTAATTGCACAGCTTGTAAATCGTGTAATCTTATTTTTTTGAAAATATCTTCTATGGAAGCATTGACAAAAACACCAGTTTTCTTAATTCCTTTTGGAATTTCAGGAATGACCGTGTCAAAAAAACGTGATGATTTTCTGTAAAATATAAAACCCAAATAATCAGGCTGTAATGCGCTTACAGCTTTCATATTGTCTTCATATTTCATTCCGCATATTTTGAGTTTCATCCTAAAACTTGTTTTTACATTCCCGAGAAATTGGGAAACTGTTTTAATCTTTTTATTTTCTTATGGATTCCTGCCTACGCAGGAATGACAATCTGAATTCTTATTGTCATTCTGCATTTGTTGCGGAATCTACTTCTTCAAATCCTTAATAAACTCCAAAGCACTGTCGCCTGGGTTTTCTGTTTTCATAAAATTTTCACCAATTAGAAAACCTTGATATCCATATGGTTGTAAATCTTTGATAGCTGCTACCGAACTAATGCCGCTTTCCGATACTTTTACAAAGTCGTTAGGAATATGCGTCGATAATTCTTTACTAATATCAGTACTTACTTCGAAGGTTTTTAGGTTTCTATTGTTTACACCTAACATGTCTAAAGATGGCATGATTGATTTTTGCAATTCTTCTAAATTGTGCACTTCCAATAGAACATCTAAGCCTAAACTTTTGGCTGTTTCTGATAAGTTTTTAATTTCATCTCTAGTCAATACGGCTGCGATCAATAAAATGACATCGGCGCCATAAGATTTTGCTTCAATGATTTGGTATTCATCAATGATAAATTCCTTTCGTAAAATTGGTAATTGTGCACTTGCTCTTGCTAATAATACATCGTCAAGCGAACCACCAAAATACTTTCCATCTGTTAATACCGACATGCCACAAACTCCTGCATTTTCATATCCTGTAGCGACGTCTTGCACGCTTGCACTTTGATTGATAACAGCTTTGGAAGGAGAACGTCTTTTAAATTCTGAAATGATACCTGTGTTACTGACTTTTAATGCCGCAGATAAAGAAGAAGTCTCACGATCGAATAATGTCGAACGCTCCAAATGCGACACTGGTACGATACTTTTTTTCAGTGAAACTTCTTTGTACTTATCTGCTATGATTTTATCTAAAATTGTCATATTTATTTGCCGCGAAAGCGGTAATCTTTTGTTACTTACTCAATTCTTGTAATTTCTTCAATACTTGCAACGCTTTTCCAGATTGCAAAGATTCTTTAGCAATTTCAAAACCTTCTTTCGCTTCCAAACCTTGTACCGTAGCAATGGCCATTGCGGCATTGGCACAAACGACATTATTTTGCGGACCCGTTCCGTTCCCTTCTAAAATATCAGTAAAGATTTTGGCAGCAGAAGCCACAGAATCTCCACCGTAAATGGCAGCTTGCGTATGTTGTGGAACTCCAAAATCTTCAGGAGTTAGCATTTCTTCCGAATTGTTTCGGATGGCTTTTGTCGGTCCTGTTAGTGAAATTTCATCATAGCCGTCTAACGCATGCAAAATGGTGTAGTTTTTATCGGTGTTTTGGTATAAATAACCATACATTCTCGCCAATTCTAAGTTGAATACACCAACCATTTGATTTTTTGGGAAGGACGGATTTACCATAGGTCCTAGCATATTAAAGAATGTTTTGATTCCCAATGCTCTACGAATAGGTGCTACATTTTTCATGGCTGGATGAAATAATGGTGCATGTAATACACAAATTCCAGCTTTGTCAATAGACTTCTCTAAGAAATCAATATCATTGGTAAATTTGATACCTAAATGTTCCATCACGTTTGAAGAACCACTTACCGAAGAAACACCGTAGTTTCCATGTTTTGCTACTTTTACACCTGCACCAGCTGTGATAAAGGATGCTAATGTGGAAATGTTGAACGTATCTTTTCCATCGCCGCCGGTTCCGCATAAATCAATAGCATTATATGCTGATAAATCTACCGGAATGCAGAGTTCTAATAACGCATCACGGAAACCTTTTAATTCTGCCAAAGTTACGCTTCGCATCATAAAAACAGTTAAGAACGAAGCAATCTGACTAGGATTGTACATGTCTTTGGAAATATTGACCAATACTTGTTTGGCTTCTGTTTCAGAAATGTTTTCCTGATTAATAAGTCTATTTAATAATTTTTTCATTTGTTTTTTATTAAAAGATTGAAAAATTCAATGATTGAAAGCTTCAAGTTTTATATTTAGGTGGGAGAGAAGTATTGAGTTTCGAGAAAAATCCTAACTATTAACATCTATTTTACCCAATACTAGTTTCTCACCCAGTTTTCTAATATTTGTTTTCCGTGTGGCGTCAATACAGATTCTGGATGGTATTGTACACCACGCACGTCATATTCTTTGTGACGAAGGGACATGATTTGTCCGTTTTCATCATACGAAGTAGCTTCTAAACTGTCTGGTAATGGACTGGCAACAATCCAAGAATGGTAACGTCCGACTTCAAAGTTTTTTGGTAAATCTTTAAATAACGATTCGTCATCTACAGAAACTTCAACCTTTGTGGCAACACCATGATATACTTCTGCAAGATTTGATAGTGAGCCACCAAAAACTTCACCAATAGCTTGTTGCCCTAAACAAACACCAAGAATACTTTTCGTCGGTGCATATTCCGCAATGATTGGTTTTAATAAACCTGCTTCATCAGGAATTCCTGGACCTGGAGAAAGTATGATTTTTTCATATGCATCAACTTCTTCCAACGAAAGTTGATCGTTTCTTTTGACTGTTACATCACAACCTAAATCTTCCAAATAATGTACAAGATTATAAGTGAAGCTATCGTAATTATCTATGACTAGTATTTTTTTCATTTTTTATTGGCTTTTCGCTTCTAGCCTTTAGCTATTGGCTTTTTTACTTTTTATTTTCAAAGTACTTCTCGATACTATTTTCTTTTAGAAAATCACTCGAAGTGACGATTTGGTTTTTCTTTTAGGTTCAAAATGGTTCTCATGAGCTACGCTCGGTATCTACGATAATGCTCGAACTGACATTTGATATTAATTTAAAATTTAGCATTTAAAATTCCTAAATCGTTTCAGCAATTTCTAGCGCTGTATTCAACGCTCTCAATTTGTTATATACTTCTTGATTTTCGTTTTCTTCTGATGATTTCGCCACAATTCCTGCTCCAGCTTGGTAATGCAATTTGTGATTTTTACTTAGAAATGTTCGAATCATAATGGCATGATTAAAGTTTCCGTGAAAATCCATAAACCCAATAGCGCCACCATAAAAATCACGGTTGGAAGTTTCATACTTTTCAATGAGTTGCATGGCTTTGTGTTTTGGAGCGCCGCTTAGTGTTCCTGCTGGAAATGTATCTGCTACAACTTGCATAGTTGGAACTTCCGTATGTTTTTGTGCCGTTACTTTGGATACTAAGTGAATGACATGCGAGAAAAACTGTAATTCTTTATACGTTTCTACTTTGACTTGATTTCCGTTTCGGCTTAAGTCGTTTCGAGCCAAATCAACTAACATCACATGTTCTGCATTTTCTTTTGGGTCGTCAAAGAGTCTTTTGGCAGCATCGGCATCTTCTTCGTCATTTCCAGTACGTTTAAAGGTTCCTGCAATTGGGTGAATTTCGGTATGATTGTCTTTGACAACTAATTGTGCTTCTGGTGAAGAACCGAAGATTTTAAAATCGCCATAATCAAAATAGAATAAGTATGGAGAAGGATTAATGCTTCGTAAAGCGCGATACACATTAAATTCGTCTCCTTTAAATTTTTGAATGAACCTTCTTGAGAGTACCAATTGAAAAACGTCTCCGCGATAGCAATGTTTTTTTGCCAAAGCTACATTTTGTTTGAACTGTTCGTCATCTAAATTCGATTCGCGTTCACCGTCAATTTGAAAGCTATACGTGGTGAAGTTTTTAGAATTTAATAAGTGTTCAATAGTCGCAATATTGTCTTCTTTCTCATAACAATGCGAAAAGATGTACGCTTCATTCTTAAAGTGATTGAATGCAATGATATTTTGGTAAATCGCATAGTACATATCTGGAATGTCAAGCGATTGCTCTTTTTTAGAGATTTCTACCGATTCAAAGTAGCGAACAGCATCATAAGCGATATAGCCAAATAAACCACTATTGATGAATTTAAAATCGTTTTCATCGGTTTCAAACTGTTTTGAAAACTCATGAATCAACCCAGGAACATCAGTTGTTGCAGTAATAGGAATGCTATCTTTTTTACCATCTGGAAATTCGCGCGTAAGCGTTTCATTTTCCACCTTTATACTCGCAATAGGATTGCAACATACATACGAAAAACTGTTGTCGTTGGCATGGTAGTCACTACTTTCTAGAAGTAAGCTATTTGGGAATTTGTCCCTAATTTTTAAGTATACACTTACTGGCGTAATGGTGTCCGCTAATATTTTTTTATGTGTAGTTTTTAATGTGTACATGGTTCAGTTTGTTTCAAAAAAAAAGACTTGTCGTGATTGACAAGTCTTTTTTATATATCTATTATTTGTAAATAGGGACTTTGCTCACGATTCCGAAGTTCGTAAGTTCCACCACCAAGTATTTACTAAATTTTTATACATCTTTGTTTTTGTTGTTACAAATATATAGAAATGAATTTTAGAATAAAAAATATTTTAAAATTTTAATTCTACCTGTAAGTCAAATTCGTCATTAATTGCTTTGTCTTTTAGTCCATCAAAGAAAGAAGCCGAACCGTACTTAATTCCATATTTTGTGCGGTCTACCTTGAATTTTGTTTCCGCAGAATTACTTTCCAATTCAATGTTAAAAGCTACAGGAGATTTAATTCCTTTAATCGTTAAATCGGCAGCAACTCTGTATACATTGTCATCAGTTTCTACTACTTTTCTAAAGCTTAAGGTTGCTGTAGGATGCTTTGCTACTCCAAAAAAGTCATCAGATTTTAAGTGTCCATCTAGGTTTTCTTTTCCGCCACCACTTATATCTGTAGTATTGATGGTGCTCATGTCAATAGTAAAAGTTCCATTCACTAATTTCCCATCTTTAAACTCTAAGGTTCCATCTTTAAAATCAATAGTTCCTTCGTGCTGACCTAATACTTTGTATCCAGTCCAAGTCACTTTACTTTCTTTAACGTTGATTTTCTTGTCTTGTGCAACTGCTGTTGAAACGGTAGCAAATACAAACAATGCTACTAATGTTAAAATACGTGTTTTCATTTTTTTGTTTTTTTAATGTACGTCGATAGTGTTTTTAGGGCAATTTTATTCGGATTGCGAACCTCTTAATTTTTCTAATAATGTATTTAAAGTTTCTGCTTCTTCTATCGTAAGTGGTTGCATCATTTGGTCTTCTAGCTCATTTAAAGGTGTATCGATTTCATCTAATAAATGCAATCCACTTTTTGTGATGATGATTTCCACTTTTCTACGATTTTCTGGACAAACAGTACGTTCTACCAATCCTTTTAAAATCAGCTTATCAATCAGTCGTGTTGTATTGCTATTTTTATGCACCATTCGCTCTTGAATCGTAGCTAAATTGGCAGGTTTTCCTTTCTGACCTTTTAAAATGCGCAACACATTAAACTGTTGTAATGATAAATCGTATTGTTTAAAAAGATATGCATACTCTTTTAACAATATGTTGTTAGTGATAAAGAAATTAATAGCAATTTTCTTTGCCAATGGCAATGCTGCGTTACTTTTTAATACTTCTTCTAACTTCATAATTGTATGTACAATATTTGTATATACAAATGTAATACTATTTTGAAATTGAAAAAGCGGAGTAGTGTTAAAATTTCATTAAATGTTTTTAGAAGGTTAGACGCGCTTTGCTTTTAGATCGCTTTCGCTCTTAGATATTAGATCGCTTCGCTCTTAGATTTTAGACATGTTCGATATATTGTTGTGAATTTCCTTGAAATTCGCAACAATCAGTTTGTTTAAAGCATAAATTTAAATTGAACTTGTCTCAATTCTAATATCTCAATCCTCATTACTTTTAAAATCAGTAATCTCAAGGTAGCCATTTTTATAGTGTTCATATTCATAGCTAAAAGACCCCGAATATCCTAAGTGCCATTTGTCAAAAAGATAATAGAAATTGAGATTGGAGCCTATGAGTTTCTTTTTCTCATATCTCTTTTTGGGATTTACACGTTTGATTTCTAAATTATCATTGTCTTTAGGTTTGTAGTCAAAGTCAAATAGATTTTTTGAATTGAGTTCTTTTAGAATTTTTTCTGCAGATAATTCATCAAGTTGTGTAGGATCGTCCATGACAAGTCCGTCCATCGCAAAATCACTAATTCCAGATACACGCTCAATAGTCCAAACATAATAAATGCTTTTTAAATGCTTCGTTGCTGCTGCTAGTTTATCTGAACAACTGCAAAATTTGATTTGTTGTGATATTTGACACATAATTTGACTTTTTATGGTTTTACTCTTGAACTGTTGTTAAAGTTTCACTAAATGTTTTTAGATAATAGCTATTGCTTCGCTTTTGGTATTGCTTTTGTGTGCATACTGTTCTTTGAAATGTATTTGAGATGATTTTACAATAAGCTAATTTCTCTCTTAAAATTACATACGTTACATTTTAAATACAAGAATTTGTTTAAACGACATTCAATCTACAATACTAAAATCTTAGTGTTGTTTTTAGGAATACCAAATTAAACTTTTTCTACGTTTTACAGTCATACTCACAAATCGATTATTATGATCTTACAAGAAATTGTGCATTTATACAATAGAGTTGGATTTGGAATTTCACCTTCTGAAGCCAAATTATTGCAAAAGCAATCACGAACAGAAATTGTTACACAGTTGTTTGATGCTTCTCGTAATGCTGAACCTTTATCGATTGAACTTACAGAGTTAATCACAACTTTGAAAGGTTTAAAGATGAAAGATCGAAAAAAAATCCGTGCACTTTTTAAAGAAAGTGCTAAAAAAATCCACGAAATGAACATTGCTTGGCTGTACAAACTTGCAAGTACAGAGCAATTATTAGTAGAGAAAATGACGCTTTTTTGGGCGAATCATTTTGTGTGTAATGATAAAAATATCGTTCATTTTCAAGACTATCAAAATACACTTCGCAAACATGCATTGGGAAATTTCAAAGAATTTGTCATTGCTATTTCGAAAGAAGCTTCTATGATGAAGTATTTAAATACAAGACAAAATAAGAAGCAAAAACCTAATGAGAATTTTGCTCGTGAGTTGATGGAATTGTTTACACTTGGCCGCGATCAATATTCTGAAAAAGATATTAAAGAAGCGGCACGCGCATTTACCGGTTGGAATCATGATATCATGGGAAATTTTCGTTTGCGCCGTCGTCAACACGATTATGGAGAGAAAACCTTTTTAGGGAAAACAGGAAATTTTGATGGAGATGCCATTATTGATATCATTTTAGCGGAAAAGCAATGTGCGCAATTTATCTGTGAAAAAATCTATCGTTATTTTGTGAATGATCAAATAGATACTTTGCACGTAAGTGAAATGACCGAACTGTTTTATAAAGATTATGACATTGGAAAGCTGATGCGTTTTGTATTGACAGCAGATTGGTTTTACGATGAAAAAAATATTGGAACAAAAATAAAATCGCCTGTCGAATTCTTAATTGGAATCCACAGAATCGTGCCAATGCAGTTTGAAAAAGAACGCGAATTAGTGTATTTGCAAAAACTTTTAGGACAACATTTATTGTTTCCACCAAATGTTGCAGGTTGGAAAGGCGGACGCACGTGGATCAATCCAAATACAATGATGTTGCGTTTGCGATTGCCTTCAGTACTATTGGCAAAAGGTGAAATTGCATTAGATGAAAAAGGAGAGTTTGAAGATGATTTTCAGCGTTTCAATGATAAGCGAAATCGTCAGCGAAGACTGAAAGTTACTCCAGATTGGGAAGCATTCAAATTGAATCATAAGAATATTACAAATAAACAATTGCAGGAAACCTTATTGGTGAGTCCGTTGAATCGCGGCACAAAACAATATTTGGACAAACTCGCAGATCAAGATTTGCCACAGTATTGCATTCAACTCATGTCGTTACCTGAATATCAATTGTGTTAGATTCCTGTTTTCATAGGAATGATAAGAATAATTAAATGAGATTCCCGCTTTTACGGGAATACAAAAAATAAATTTTTTGTATGAAAAGAAGAGATTTTTTAAAACAAGCCTCCTTAGCAAGTACAGCGATGTTTTTGCCTAAATTTGTTTCAGGATTTAACCTGATTGATGACGCAATTGCAACTGGTAAAAAACTGGTGATTATTCAGCTTTCTGGAGGAAATGACGGTTTAAATACGGTCGTGCCTTTTAGAAATGATATCTATTATAAAAAACGTCCTTCGTTGGCACAGCAAAAATCAAATTTGATTGGAATTACAGATGAAATTGGATTCCACGAAAGTCTCATCGCGCATAGCAATTTATACCATAACGGAGAACTCTGTGTCATTAATAATGTTGGATATCCAAATCCGAATCGTTCACATTTTCGCGCTACAGATATTTGGCATACGGCAAGTGACGCAAACGAATATTTACAATCTGGTTGGATCGGTCGCTATTTAGACATGACCAAAAGCAAATCTTTGGATGCTATTGAAGTTGATGATAGTTTGTCGTTAGTGATGAAAGGTGAAACTATGGATGGAATTGCTACGAAGAATCCGCAATTATTTTACAGAACCACACACGATCCTTATTTTAAAAATGTAGTTTCTCATCATGACGATGCGCATTTGAGCGAACATAATCTAGGATATTTATATAAAACCATGGTAACGGCTACTTCGTCTGCAAAATACATCTATGAAACATCTAAAACATATACTACAAATACAGAATATCCGAAGAATGAGTTTTCCAAGCAATTAAAGCAAGTCGCACAATTCATCAATTCAGGATTGCAAACGAAAGTTTATTACACATCACTTGGCGGATTTGATACACATGCCAATCAAATCAATAAACAAAAGCGTTTGTTAAAAATTTACGATGAAGCAATGGCGGCATTTATCAAAGATTTAAAGCAACAAGATACTTTTAAGGATACATTAATTTTGACTTTTTCAGAGTTTGGACGTCGTGTGCAACAAAATGCAGCTAATGGAACTGACCATGGAACAGCGAATCAAGTATTTGTCATAGGAAAACAATTGAAAAAGCAGGGTTTTTACAATCCGATGGCAAATTTATCGAATTTAGATAACAATGGCGATTTAAAATATGATATTGACTTTCGAGAAATTTATACGTCCGTGTTAAATAATTGGCTGGAAGTAGATGCCTCGAAAGTCATTAATAAGTCATTTGCTGGCGTGAATATTGTTTAAATGTCTCCGCATACAGGAACTTCTCCAGATTGCGAAGTAGAAATACATGTACATGAAGGTGCATATGTGTCATTGTAACATATAATGCATGTGTCAATTCTACCAGATTCTTTTCCCCCTTTCGTATTTTTCAAATTGGAAATTGATGTTTTGTTTAGGTTAAAATTTTTAATATTTCTTTTTTTCATAACTTAAAATTTAATTTACTTTCTAGCGCAACATTCAATTCTTGTTCCAGCACTACAATAGCTTATTTCTGAACCACCAGCCGCTAAACCGCCGCTAATTGTATCTAACTTAGAAATTACATTTTTTACAAGTTTGATTTTCTTTAAAGGTATTTTTTTCATGATCTTATAAATTTATAATTCATAACAATATAGAAAAGTAGTTTGAAACAATTGTAAGGTAAAACCGTATTTTTGATTTGTATTTTCAATCATTTTAAAATGTAGCTATAGATTTTAAAATCTTAAAATTTGTTAAATAAAAAAGCTATCCGATAGAGTTTTAGTATTTTTAAGGATAATTATACGCTATCATGAAAAAAGTATTATTTATCTTTTGCTTTGCAGTGTTGATTTCCTGTAAAAGCGAAACAAAATCTACTAAATCAGAAATTTCTACTGATACAGCATCTAACGTGGAAAAAGTAGAAGTAAGCTCAGAAGTTACTATAGAATCTGAAATTCCAGTATTAGATTTTGAAGGGTTTGAAAAATACCTCAATATTGATGATGATAATGTTCATGTGGTCAACTTTTGGGCAACTTGGTGTGCGCCTTGTGTAAAAGAATTGCCATACTTTGAAGCTGTTAACGAAGAATACAAAGATAAAAACGTGAAAGTATTGTTGGTGAGTTTAGATTTTAATTTGAAAAAACTGAATTCATTTTTAGCAAAACACGAATTAAACTCTGAAAAAGTACTTTTAGACGATCCCGATCAAAACGCATGGATTCCGAAAGTATCTCAACAATGGTCAGGCGCTATTCCGGCAACGGTCATTTATAAAAAAGGAAAACGAAAATTCTACGAGCGTTCCTTTACCAAAGCGGAACTTGAAAAAGAATTAAAAAATTTTATAAACCTATAACTTAAAAACCCACTAAAATGAAAACGATAAAATTAGCAGTACTAGCGTTACTTTTCATGACGGTTTCTTGTGCTGAAAAGAAAAAGAAAGAAGCAGAAAAAACGTCAACAAAAGCAATCGCTGAAAATGTCTCAACACCAAAAAAAGAAGTAACAGATGGTTACAAAGTTGGTGATATTGTCAAAGACTTTTCTTTGAAAAACGTAGATGGAAAAATGGTTTCTATGAGCGATTTTAAAGATGCAAAAGGATTCATTCTTACGTTTACATGCAATACGTGTCCGTATTCTGTAGCGTATGAAGACAGATTGATTGCATTGGATAAGAAATATGCTAGCAAAGGCTATCCGGTAATTGCTATCAATCCAAACAGTCCAGAAGCAAGGCCAGACGATAGTTTTGAAAAAATGCAAGTAAGAGCCAAAGAAAAAGGATTTACATTTCCATACATGTTAGATGTTGGACAAAAAGTATATCCAGAATTTGGAGCAACACGTACGCCACACATGTATGTAATTGCAAAAACGCCAAAAGGACACCAAGTAAAATACATTGGAGCTATTGACGATAACTACAAAGATGCTTCTGCGGTATCAAAGCGTTATATTGAAGATGCTGTTGATGCATTATTGGCAGGAGAAGAAGTAAAGGTGAAAAATACAAAAGCGATTGGTTGTTCTATTAAAGTTTAATTTTAGACAACTTAGACTTTTAGACTAGCTTAGATTTTTAGACTTGCTTAGATAGTTAGACATGTTTAACTAACTTTACTATAAAAGATAAAAGCATTCACCACAAAAAAATAAAGGCATGACTATTGCCTGCACAAAGCCGAAGTGAAGAACTTCGGCTTTTTTTTGAATAATTTCTACTGAAAAGTTTAACTTTGAAATAAAATAACAAACAACACTATTTAATAAGCTATGGCAGATTTAACACAACAAGAATGGCAAGAGCAACTTACAAACGATGCAAATGCTGTAATTCTAGACGTTCGCACACAAGACGAAGTGGATGAAGGACACATTCCGAACGCAAAACATATTGATATCTTTTTAGGGCAAGGTTTTATTGATGAGGTAAAAAAATTAGATGCTTCTAAAAACTATTATGTATACTGTCGCTCAGGCGGAAGAAGCGCTCAGGCATGCGCTGTAATGAATAGTGTAGGATTTGAAAATACGTACAACTTAATGGGCGGATTTTCAGAATGGCAAGGCGCTAAAACAAACTAAATTAAGTTTGTATGAAAACCAAAAAACTAACCCTCGTAATTTGTATGTTGTCTTCAATTTTATCTTTTTTTGGATGTAACAATTTCCCAAAGGAGAATAACGTAACGGTCACAGAGCTTCACGATGTCGTAAACAATCCTGAAGTCATTGTGTTGGATGTGCGTACACCAAAAGAAATAGCACAAGGAAAAATAAAAAGTGATGCTTTGGAAGCAGATTTTTTTGAAAATGACTTTGTTGCAAAAGTAACAGCGCAACTTCCAAAAGATAAAGATGTATACGTGTATTGCAAAGGCGGAACACGAAGTGCAAAAGCAGTCATTAAATTACGAGAGTTAGGATATTTAAAAACCCACAATGTAGAAGGTGGTATCAATGCCTGGAAAGCCAAAGGGTATAAAGTAGAGTAGTTTCTTTCTTTTTAAAGGAATAGCAGTGTAGATTGAGCGAAGTCGAAATCACACATGCTGATCTATAATCTTCAATAAGGTAGTTGGTTCAGGACGTATGCGGTAATTATCCGTTTGATTGGTATAGATAATCTTTTCATTAGAATCCGTAATAATCACTGTTGGCATGGTAGTATGCGATTTAAATCCGAAAATCTGGAAGCCAAACGGCAAACCGTTTTCAGCAAAAATGTCTAACTGTTTCGAAACTTTCCCGTCGACATCTACCAAGAATTGAAAATCTAAAGGATATTTTTTTGTTAAGTTCTTACTGAATCCATGCGGTTGCGAACTAATAAAAACCGTATTGATATTTCTATCGGTCAACTCTTCATGTTTGGAAACCATTTCTTTGATTTGCGCCATGCAAAACGGACACCAATTACCACGATAAAAAATAAAAATGCTTGGCGTTCCCGCAAATTTTTCTGTAGTGATTTCTTCTTTCGAAGCATTTTCAAACTTTAATAATGGAAGTGTGTTACCTACTTTCAAAACGGTATTATTTGCAGCATTTCGTTTCTGAAAAAAAGAATACCAAAGCAAATATAAAATCCAGCCAACTGTCAAGATCAGGTTGTATACAATCGCAATACTTCTAGAGTTTGTTTCTTCCTGTAAATAACCAGCCAACAAACTCATCAAACAACCTAGAAACACACAAAATGTATACACTATTAAAACACTATCGGTACGTGGTAGCGGTTTTATAAAAACTCTCACAAAAAAGAAAACAATACTTGTGGACGTCAGTAAATGAGCCATATGTTGCAAGCAGATTCCCGATTGAGACATATACCACAAACTATCTATCATTGCAACAAGTGCAAAAACAGGAAATGCAGAAATGAAAATTGACTTACTTAGGGAGTTCATTTAGTAAAATATTCAACTCAAAATGGCTTTTACCATTAATTAGTGTCGGACAATTTATAAAATAATATGTAAAAAAGTATATTTTTGTAGTATTAATCTTGTTAGGAATAGTAAACCACACCCTTCTCATTGAAATTATTATGAACTTAATAATTATCAATTATGACCATACGAGAAGATTTTTTGTACTATTTGTGGAAATTTGGAAAACTACATTTACAAAAATTACAAACAGCCAAAGACGAACTTATCGAAATTATAAATCTAGGAATACATAACCATCATACAGGTCCAGATTTTTTTAATGCGCGATTAAAAATAGCAAATCAAATTTGGGCAGGGAACGTGGAAATGCATGTAAATTCCTCAGATTGGTTTGTCCACAATCATGAAAATGATGCCAACTATGACAATGTGATTTTGCATGTTGTGTGGAATCATGATATTGAAATTCATCGCAAAGACAATTCGGTCATTCCTACACTAGTGCTCAAAAAATATAGTGATTCAGCCTTAGTAAATCGTTATAAAAACTTATTAGATACTCCAAAACAATGGATTTCCTGTGAAGCAAATTTTCCAGTATTGAACAATTTTGAATTGGAAAATTGGTTGGAACGTGTATATATTGAGCGATTGGAATTGAAAGCTGCTGAAATAACAAAATTAGTTGAAAAAACTGCCTACGATTGGGAAGCGGTTTTATTTAGATTGCTAGCCAAAGGCTTTGGACTCAAACTCAATAGTGATGTATTCTTTGAAGCTGCCTGTTCGGTTGATTTTGGAGTTATTCGGAAATTGAGCTCAAAAAGAGGTTCGTTGGAAGCTTTTCTCTTTGGAATTTTTGGATTGCTTTCGCAAGAAGCATCTCAAGAAAAATACTATGAAGAATTGCAAGAAGAATTCAAATATCTCTGTCACAAATTCCAATACACAAAAGAAGTACACATTCCATTGCAATTCTTTCGAACACGTCCTGCAAACTTTCCAACCATTCGCGCTTCTCAATTGGGAACATTATATCATCAACAAAGTAATTTATTCTCAAAAATAGTTGCGACAACTTCGCTAGAAGAATTGTATCTTTTATTACAAGTAGAAACAAGTACATTTTGGCAAACACATTATACTTTTGAGAAACATTCGCCAAAGCGGATTAAAAAAGTTTCTAAAAAATTCATTGACGTATTGCTTATCAATAGTATTTTGCCGCTTAAATATTGTTATGAAAAATACTTAGGCAAACCTAATATAGAAAGTCTGCTGACACTTTTGCGAACCATCACACCAGAAAACAATTCGATCATTCAAAAATTCAACACAAAAAACATCACCATTGAAAACGCATTGCATACACAAGCATTGCTAGAATTGAAGAAAAATTATTGTGACAAGCAACAATGTTTGGAATGTGCTATTGGAAATAAATTATTATGATAAGTGCTATATTAAAACACGAGTAATTTGCAAATCAGGTGTTTTTAATTTTATTTGAAAGAAAAATCTGTAACAGTTGTTTTTTTTTCTTGGCATTAACTTGAAATATAGTTTATTCATCGAAAAGTGAATAATTCTGTAGTAAAAAACTTATTTTATCGGTAGCTTTAGTTTATTATTAACCCAATAAAGACCAAAAATTTCATTATGAAAACAAAAAAACTTCTACTTATGATTGCTGTATTTGCAGTGGTATTTACAGCATGTCAATCAGATCAAGCAGCGGAACCTTTACAAGAAGAAAGTAAGCTGAGTCCAGAAATTTTAGCGAAGCTAGATGCAGCTTTGTTTGATACTTCAACTGCCTTTGTAACGAACTTTATGGGAGAAGATGGTGTCGCTGTTGAAGACATGTTCTTTTCTTTTGAGCAAATTAATGAACTAGAACCTGCAGATCCGTTAGCAAAACATTACCGAACTTCTAATTTGGTTAGCAAATTACCAAGAGCTATTACTATTAGTGTCGATCCAGACTTAGGAGTATTAGGTTCAGATGCATTAGATGAAACCATACAAATGTATAATGATTTAGGAATTCGCCTTACTTTTACAAGAGTTGCATTTGGACAAAGAGGAAGAAATAAGGCAGACATTGAAGTAACCGAGTTTTATGAATTAGAATCTGGAGGATTTATTACATTAGGAAGAGCAGCAGGTTTCCCATCACGTAAAGGAGATCCAGCTAGAGGATTTGGAATCAACAGTCGTTGGTTCGAATTGTCAATTGCTCCAAACGTAAGTGAATTAGCAGGAACTATGGCACACGAAATAGGACACTGTATAGGTTTGCGTCATACAGACTATCAAACACGTGAAAGTTGTGGGCAAAATGTAAACGAAGGAAGTGCAGGAGTAGGTGCTATCTATATTTCAGGAACACCAACAGGTTCAGACGCTTCTTCAATTATGCAATCATGCGGACCAGCAATAGATTTCAACGGAAACGATATTACAGCTCTTGAGGTAATCTATTAAAAAAACAAGCGCTCAAAAAATGAAAAGTCACTATGTTTTAGTGACTTTTTTTATGCGAAAAAGCGTTATCTTGCAGTTCTATTAGAAAAAGCGAAAAATGAAGCTAAAGTTTATGTCTAAATTGCGTTACTTTTTTGAGAAACATGGTTTCGGAGCGTTATCTCGATTGGCAGAACGTTTGGGAATGCGCGCCAAAAATGTACGTTTGTTCTTCATTTATGTCACCTTTGCAACTCTAGGCTTTAGTTTTGCATTATATCTTACCTTAGCTTTTATTTTAAGATTAAAAGACTTAATTTACACCAAACGAACTTCTGTATTTGACTTATAAATATGTTTAGATTCTTCCGGTCAAAATTTTATATTGCTTTAGCGCTACTAGTCTTAGTTTTGACTATTGGTGTTGTAGGATTTATGTCCATATCAGGAAGTAATTGGATTGACTCCATATATATGACTGTCATTACCATTACAACAGTAGGTTTTAAAGAAGTAGTAGTCTTAGACGATCAGGGAAAATTATTTACGGTATTCTTAATCATCATAAGTGTTTTTGTATTTGCATATGCGATTTCTGTCATAACCGAATATATTTTGAGCAGAAGTACGATGCGAAACATCATACAACGAAAGACTTTAAAAAAAATCAGACGCATGGAAAATCATATCATTATTTGCGGATTTGGACGCAATGGAAGACAAGCTGCTGAAAAATTGTATACGCACAATCAGGAATTTGTGATTATTGAAAAAGACAGAACTGTGATTGAACGATATGAAAGTTCTGAGTTTCCGTTTGTAGAAGGAAATGCCAGTGAAGATGAAGTATTAGAACGCGCAGGAATTCATAATGCAAAATGTTTAATTACAGCGCTTCCAAGTGATGCAGATAACTTATATGTAGTACTTTCTGCCAGACAGATAAATGACAGGCTGCTAATTATTAGCAGAGCTTCGCAAGAATCGTCCTATAAAAAACTAAAATTAGCAGGTGCCGATAATGTAATTATGCCTGATAAAATTGGCGGCGAACATATGGCTTCTTTAGTCGTTGTGCCTGACTTGGTAGAATTTATTGATAATCTTTCTATCAGTGGAAAAAACACGACCAATGTTGAAGAAATCCGAACGGAAGACATTACAAACTTTGAAAAAGAAATTACACTCAAAGAGTTAGACCTGCGAAAAAAAACGGGATGTACCGTAATTGGTTACAAAACACCAGATGGAGAATATATTATCAATCCAGGAGCAGAATTAAAATTACTGAAAGAATCCAAGATAATTGTCTTAGGTCGTCCTGAGCAGATAGAAGTATTAAAACAAAAATACAATCTCTAAAACGGTTGAAAAGTCTATTTGACGAGTGAAAACTTGATGAATTCATTGTTTTTCATATTTTTGTAATGATAGTCTACACGATTATCGTAGAATAATAAACACCCAACATAAATATTCATGTGACGATACATTAAAACATCGAAAGCATGAAAAACATCAAATCTCACTTTACATTTCTCAAAGCAGAACGTAGTGGGATTTTGTGTATTATACTCCTAATCTTTATAGTGCAAGGAATCTATTTTTACACAAATCCCGCAAAAATTACATCAAATCTATTTTCAAATGCGCAGATTTCAGTCTATCAACAACAGATTGATTCCTTAAAACTGTTAGCACTCAACACAAAGCCGAAACGATATCCGTTCAATCCGAATTTTATTTCCGATTACAAAGGCTTTACATTAGGCATGTCTACAGAAGAAATAGATCGATTGCATACATTTAGAGCTAAAAACAAGTATGTAAATTCAGCAAAGGAATTTCAAACAATAACCAAAGTTTCAGATTCACTGCTCAACGAAATCAAGCCCTATTTCAAATTCCCCGAATGGGTTCAACATAAAAAAAAGAAAAAACGAAACTATCAGCAGAAGAAATATTCCAAAAAAGAAGAGATTGTTTTTAAAAAGATAGACATCAATAAAGCAACAATAGCAGAACTCAGAAAAGTATATGGGATTGGAGAAAAACTTTCTGCACGAATCGTAAAATATAGAACAAAACTCAATGGATTTGTGGTAGAATCGCAGTTGAATGATGTATATGGACTCCAACCAGAAGTCATACAAAAACTATGGAAACGTTTCTATCTAGAAAAACCAATCGTCACAAAAATCAATCTCAATACCTGTACTTTGGAAGCGTTGCAAAAAGTTCCATATATAAATTATGAACTGGCAGATGAAATCTTGAATCAGCGAACACTGCGCGAAGGATTTAAAGATTTTGAAGAATTGACAAAAATTCGAAACTTTCCATCGGATAAATTAGAGATAATTGAAGTATATTTGCATATTGAATAGAAAAAACTAAAAATTGCTATATATGGAGAGCATTTACTTTAATGAAGAACATAAACTTTTTAGAGAAAGTTTGAGAGATTTTTTAAAGAAAGAAGTCGTTCCGCACATTGAAAAATGGGAGAAAACAGGAACTATTGATCGTTTTATTTGGGAGAAATTTGGTGAAATGGGATATTTCGGATTAGCCTATCCTGAAGAATACGGCGGAATGGATTTAGATCTTTTCTATACAGTAATTCTTTTAGAAGAACTACAACGCATCAACTCTGGAGGTTTTGCAGCAGCTATTTGGGCACATGCATATCTTGCGATGACACATGTAAATAAAGAAGGAAATCACGATATTAAAGAACGTTATTTGGCACCTAGTATTACAGGTGAAAAAATTGGATGTTTATGTATTACGGAACCTTTTGGCGGATCGGATGTAGCAGGAATGCGCACAACAGCTGTTAAAAAAGGTGATAAGTACATCATCAATGGTTCAAAAACGTTTATTACAAACGGTGTATATAGTGATTATTTAGTGGTAGCGGCAAAAACAAGTCCTGAGTTAGGAAACAAAGGAATCAGCATTTTTATCATTGATAGAGACATGCCAGGCGTTTCTGCTACGAAACTTGACAAACTAGGTTGGAGAGCTTCTGATACGGGAGAAATCGCTTTTGATAATGTTGAGATTCCTGTAGAAAACTTAATGGGTGAAGAAAATATGGGATTCCCATACATCATGCAGCATTTTGCATTGGAAAGACTCATCATGGGAATCAATGCACACGCTAGATCTGAATTTGCAATTGAATACACGCTTAAATATATGTCTGAGCGTGAAGCATTTGGTAGAACAATTGATAGATTTCAAGCGTTGCGCCATACAATGTCAGACTTAGCTACGGAAGTAGAAATCTGTAAAACATTCAATTATACGGTTGCATACAGACTTAACAATAAAGAATATGTAGTAAAAGAGGCAAGTATGTCTAAACTACAATCCACAAAGGTAGCAGACAATGTTATCTACCAATGTTTACAAATGTTAGGTGGATACGGATACATAGAAGAATATCCATTGGCACGTTTACTACGAGACAGTCGTTTAGGACCTATTGGAGGTGGAACTTCGGAGATATTGCGCGAAATCATTGCCAAAATGATTATTGACGGTAAGGATTATAAGCCTGCAACGTAAAATAAAACGTCACTTCGAGTAGCGAATCTACGATTCGTTGTATCGAGAAGTACTTCGAAACACAACATAAAAAACTATTATACATCAAAAGACCACTTGTACAAGTGGTCTTTTTTTATGCCCTAAAGTAACGCTTTCTTCTTACGGTAAAACCGTATAAATAACAAACTTATCAACACGAAAACGTTTTCGGTATATCACCAATTATTACAGACTGAAATAAATATTTACATTGAAAAAGAACACTAATTTTTAAACCAAAAACACCATGAAAAAAAATCAAATATTTTATTTCTTATTGATTAGTCTATTCATTGTAAGCTGTTCAACAGATGAAATTACTCAAGACAATGAACAAAGCAAAGAACCTACAAAACAAACCATCACCGCAAAAAACAGAGCCAATTTAAAGCCGATAGGTTCTGGAGTCATGATGCAAGCCTTCTATTGGGACGTGCCAGCAGGCGGAACTTGGTGGAATGTAGTAAAAGGAAAAGTGGACGATTGGAGCAATGCAGGAATCGATGCCATTTGGCTTCCGCCAGTATCCAAAGCACAAAACGGACCTTTTTCTATGGGATACGATCCGTTTGACTACTTCGATTTTGGAGAATACGACCAAATGGGAAGTGTAGAAACACGTTTCGGTTCTACGGCCGAGCTTCAAAGTCTCATCAATACAGCACATAACAATCGATTAAGTGTCATTGCAGATATCGTGTTAAATCACAACAGTGGTGGAAACAGCGAATACAATCCGTTCAAAGGAACAAATACATATACTGACTATCAGCCGTTATCAGGTAAATTCAACAGAAGTTACTATGATTTCCATCCAAATGATCTACAAGCAAATGACGAAGGTGTATTTGGAGGTTTTGCCGATTTATCGCATGGAAAAGCTTATGTGCAAGATTGGTTGTGGAGAACTCCTAACTCAGTCGCACAATACTATAAAAATGTAGTTGGTTTTGACGGTTGGCGTTTCGATTATGTAAAAGGTTTTGCTCCTTGGGTAGTAAAAGAATGGAAAAACACAGTAGGCGGATTCTCTGTTGGTGAATATTGGGACGGAAATGCAGCTACACTCGATTGGTGGTCTGGACAAGCAGAAGTAAGTGCTTTTGACTTTGCTTGCTACTACAGAATGCGAGATGCTTTTCAAGGAAACAATCTAAACCGATTAAACGATGATATGTTGTGGAAACGCAATGCGTCTAAAGCGGTAACATTTGTGGCAAACCATGATACGGATGAAATCATCAACAATAAAATACTAGCATACGCATACATTCTAACGCATGAAGGATATCCAACAATCTTCTATCGCGATTATGAAGAATGGCTCAACAAAGAACGCATGAACAATCTCATTTGGATTCATAACAACTTGGCTAGCGGAAATACATCCATACTATATACGGACAATGACGAATATGTGGCAAGAAGAAATGGATACAATGGTCATGGATTGGTCGTATACATAAACAACTCCAACAACTGGCAGGAGCGTTGGGTAGAAACCAACTGGTCTAATACTAGAATCAAAGACTACACCGGACATTCTAGTTGGGAACCTGTAACACAAGGAGGAAAATGGGTTAAAATTCAAGCGCCACCAAAAAGCTACACAGTTTGGTCTGTTAAATAGAAGGTCTTGGGTCTTTGGTTTTAGGTATTGGTGAGTTTCTAAAGAACAAAAAAACAAATTGACGAATTAACAAAGAAACAGATAACCCATAGCAGACAACTGACAACAAAGCAAACCAGCCCGCAAGAGTAAGCAGCCAAATAAACAAATAACAAATCAACAAATTAACGAATTAGCAAGTAACAAATCAACAAAAAGACAATAACGGCATACCGCAAAAAAAGCGGCCGCGCTTTCGGCTATATCTCCCGAGAAAATCGTGAGGATGCCGCGGCTGTCGCTAATGCAAAAATAAATTCATACTTAGTTTGAAATTAAAAAAATGTCTGTATATTTGCAGCCACAAAATCTAAAAGAGAGGAGGTTAAGTACTATGTTAATTATACCAGTAAAAGAAGGAGAGAATATAGACAGAGCGCTGAAACGTTTCAAAAGAAAATTTGATCGTACAGGAGGAATGCGTCAATTGAGAGCAAGAAAGCATTTCACAAAGCCATCAGTAGCTCGTAGAGCGCAAATACAAAAAGCGCAATATATCCAGCACCTTAGAGATCAAGAAGAAATCTAGGTCGCTCACAACAAAAAATAAAAAGGTTTCCATTTCGGAAGCCTTTTTTTATGCGCAAAATTTTAATCTCCCAAACAACTTCACTAACTTTAATAAATTATGAAACCTCAGAAATTAGGTTTTTAAAGTAATAAGTTGCAAAAAAAATAAATCAACAAAAAATCAACAACGCACAACAGTAAAAGAAAAAGTTAGAGTGATTAACGAACAATTGACAACCAACAAAGAACAGGAGTATAGCTATCAGCAAACAAGGGTTAAATCAAGAGCAAGAGTAAGCAACCAAATTAACAAAAGACAAATCAACAAAAAATAGATAGCAAGGGCGCAGCGGCCAACCGACAACACTCAAAGCAAGAGTAAGCAACAAATCAACAAAAAGACAAACAAACAAATCAACAAATAACAAAAGCAAAGCGACCAAACCCAAAAAAATGACCTTCACTTCTTTCATAGAATATCTACAATTAGAAAAAAACTACTCGGTACATACAGTAACTGCGTATGAAAATGATCTACATTCCTTTTCTGATTTCTGTAAAGAAGAATATGAAGATGACAATATTATCAATGTACACTATGTGCAAATTCGTAATTGGATTGTTTCCTTAGTAGAAAGTGGGTTGCAAAATGCAACGATCAATCGAAAAATATCTTCATTAAAGACCTATTATAAGTTCTTGCTCAAAACAAAACAAATCGAAATTAATCCGCTAGCAAAACACAAAGCATTAAAAACGGCTAAAAAAGTGCAAGTACCATTCTCTGAAAAAGAAATGGAAACTGTATTAAGTGGAATGAAATTTACAAACAATTTTGAAGGCATTCGTAACAAAACTATTATTGAAATGTTTTACGCTACGGGAATGCGAAGGGCAGAACTCATCAATATAAAACAATCAGACATAGATTATGCCGCTAAAACAATTCGAATATTAGGTAAAAGAAACAAAGAACGAATAGTTCCGCTGCTAGAAAAATTAGAAATACAGCTAAAACAATATCAATCTTACAGAGAACAAGTAGATGTGAATCAAGAAGAAGCACTTTTTTTAACATCAAAAGGAAATAAAATCTATTCTAACCTTGTATATCGTTTAATAAATGATTATTTTAGTATAGCATCTACTAAAGTAAAAAAGAGTCCGCATATTCTAAGACACACCTTTGCGACTCACTTACTAAACCAAGGTGCAGACTTAAATGCTGTAAAAGAATTACTTGGTCACGCTAGCCTCGCTTCAACACAAGTATACACACACAATAGTTTAGCCGAACTTAAAAATGTATATGCGAAAGCACACCCTAGAAACAAAAAGTAATTCTCAAAACAAGCAGCTCAAACCTAAAATATAACCTATAAAAATGCCGCGTATGAAAGTAAACATGCAGTCCGTAAACTTTACGGTAGATCGTAAGTTAGTAGATTTCATTCAAAGAAAAATGGATAAACTTGAAACGTACTATGATAAGATCATAGATGCAGATGTCTATTTAAAGGTAGAAAACACAAGCGCAAAAGAAAACAAAATCGCCGATGTAAGAGTGAATATTCCTGGAGACGATTTAATGGTGAAAAAGCAATGTAGAAGCTTTGAAGAAGCTATAGATGAAGTAACAAGTACATTACAAAGAGCACTACTAAAAAGAAAAGAAAAAGTACGAGCACATTGATCACTAAAAAAAAATTAAAAATAGTTTTGATTAAAAAAAATAATCTATACATTTGCAGTCCGTTAGAAATAGCGGACTTTTTTTATGAGCAAAAGCCGATGTAGCTCAGCTGGCTAGAGCAGCTGATTTGTAATCAGCAGGTCGTGGGTTCGAGTCCCTCCATCGGCTCAAAAAAAGCAAGTAAAATTGCTAAGGAACATTGAAATATTGATAATTTATTGGGGAGATACTCAAGCGGCCAACGAGGACAGACTGTAAATCTGTTGGTTTTTACCTTCGCAGGTTCGAATCCTGCTCTCCCCACTAAATAAAAGCGAGAGTAGCTCAGTTGGTAGAGCGTCAGCCTTCCAAGCTGAATGTCGCCGGTTCGAACCCGGTCTCTCGCTCTATATATTTCTTGCCGATGTAGCTCAGGGGTAGAGTGTTTCCTTGGTAAGGAAGAGGTCACGGGTTCAAATCCCGTCATTGGCTCATAGAATGTATAAATTGAACACTAATATATAACTAAGATTAAAAAATTATTAAATCATGGCAAAGGAAACTTTTGATCGTTCCAAACCGCACTTAAATATTGGTACTATTGGACACGTAGATCACGGTAAAACTACTTTAACAGCTGCTATTACTAAAGTATTAGCTGATGCTGGTCTTTCTGAAGCAAGAGATTTCGATACTATCGATAACGCTCCTGAAGAAAAAGAAAGAGGTATTACAATTAATACTTCTCACGTAGAATACCAAACTGCAAATCGTCACTATGCACACGTTGACTGTCCAGGTCACGCCGATTACGTAAAGAACATGGTAACTGGAGCTGCTCAAATGGATGGTGCTATCTTGGTAGTTGCTGCTACTGATGGGCCAATGCCACAAACTCGTGAGCACATCCTATTAGGACGTCAGGTTGGAGTTCCAAGAATTGTAGTATTCTTGAACAAATGTGATATGGTAGATGATGAGGAATTATTAGAACTTGTTGATATGGAAGTAAGAGATTTGCTTTCTTTCTATAAGTATGATGGTGATAACGGGCCAGTTATCCAAGGATCTGCTTTAGGAGCTTTAAATGGTGAGCAGCAATGGGTTGATACAGTTTTAGAATTAATGGAAGCTGTTGATAACTGGATTGAATTGCCAAAGAGAGATGTTGAAAAAGACTTCTTAATGCCAATCGAAGATGTATTCTCTATTACAGGTCGTGGTACTGTTGCGACTGGTCGTATTGAAACTGGTGTAGCTAACACAGGTGATGCTGTAGATATCATTGGTATGGGTGCTGAAAAATTAACTTCTACAATTACAGGAGTTGAGATGTTCCGTAAAATCTTAGATAGAGGAGAAGCTGGAGATAACGTAGGTATCTTATTAAGAGGTATTGAGAAAACTGAGATAAAAAGAGGAATGGTAATCTGTAAGCCAGGTTCTGTAACTCCACACAGTAAATTCAAAGCTGAGGTATACGTTTTGAAAAAAGAAGAAGGTGGGCGTCACACTCCATTCCATAACAACTATCGTCCTCAGTTCTATGTACGTACAACTGACGTGACGGGAACTATCAACTTACCAGAAGGTGTTGAGATGGTAATGCCAGGAGATAACTTAACAATTACTGTTGATCTTATCAACGCAATTGCAATGAACGTTGGATTACGTTTCGCGATTCGTGAAGGTGGTAGAACTGTTGGTGCAGGTCAGGTAACTGAAATTCTTGAATAATCATTTAGATTAATATAAAAATGAGAGGTGTCCCGTTTTCGGGACGCCTTTTTATGAAATACGGGTTTAGCTCAGTTGGTAGAGCACTGGTCTCCAAAACCAGGTGTCGGGAGTTCGAGCCTCTCAACCCGTGCTAATAAAATCGCAATATGGCTGGTATAGTAAATTACGTAAAAGAATCTTTCGAAGAATTAAGAACAAACGTTACATGGACACCTTGGGCTGAAGCACAGCGTCTAACAATTGTAGTGGCTGTTTTTTCTATAATTTTCTCATTAGCTATTTGGGGAGTTGATACTTTCTTTGCAAAGATATTGGGTTATATCTATGATCTCGTATTAGGAAATATTTAATCACCTCAAAAACTAAAGTTAATTATGGCCGATTCTAATGTGAAGAAATGGTATGTTGTGAGAGCTGTCAGTGGGCAGGAAAATAAAGTTAAAACTTATATAGAAAGTGAAATCACTAGGCTTGGCTTAGAGGATTATGTTGAGGAAGTTTTAGTTCCAACGGAAAAAGTAATTCAAATCCGTAACGGAAAAAAAATTAATAAAGAAAGAGTGTACTTTCCAGGGTATATCATGATTAAAGCTAATCTAGCTGGAGAAGTTACACACGTTATAAAATCAGTTACCAATGTAATAGGTTTTCTAGGGGAAGTAAAAGGAGGAGATCCTGTTCCTTTAAGACAATCTGAAGTAAATAGAATGTTAGGGAAAGTAGATGAGTTGGCAGTGAAAACTGATAATGTAGCTATTCCATTTACATTAGGTGAGACTGTAAAAGTAATTGATGGTCCTTTCAACGGATTCAATGGAACTGTTGAAAAGATTAATGAAGAAAAACGTAAGTTGGAAGTAATGGTGAAAATTTTCGGAAGAAAAACTCCATTAGAGCTAAGTTACATGCAAGTAGAGAAAATATAATTGTTACACATTATATATATAAGTAACACTTTTTAGCTTCCAAACAAAAAAGTGTTGCGAAACCAAAAACAAGAAAATGGCAAAAGAATTAAGTAAAGTAGTTAAGCTACAAGTTAGGGGAGGTGCAGCGAATCCGTCGCCACCGGTTGGACCCGCTTTAGGTGCTGCCGGTGTTAATATCATGGAGTTCTGTAAGCAGTTTAATGCAAGAACACAAGATAAACAAGGTAAGGTAGTTCCAGTTGTTATTTCTGTATACAAAGACAAGTCTTTTGACTTTGTAGTGAAAACAGCGCCAGCGGCAGTTCAGCTTTTGGAAGCGGCAAAGATTAAAAAAGGATCAGGAGAACCTAACCGAAAAAAGGTAGCAAGCGTTACTTGGGAACAAGTAAAAGCAATTGCTGAAGACAAAATGCAAGATTTAAATGCATTTACAGTTGAGTCAGCAATGAGTATGGTTGCAGGGACTGCAAGATCTATGGGATTAACAGTATCTGGTGATAAACCTTTTTAAATCGTAAGAACAAATGGCACGAGTAACAAAAAAGCAAAAAGAAGCTTTAGCTAAAGTTGATAAGAATAAATTATATTCTGTCGCTGAGGCATCAAGCTTAGTGAAAGAAATAACGAATGTAAAATTTGACGCGTCTGTAGATCTTGCTGTACGATTAGGTGTTGACCCTCGTAAAGCGAATCAAATGGTAAGAGGAGTGGTAACATTACCACACGGAACAGGAAAAGATGTTAAAGTTTTAGCATTAGTAACTCCAGATAAAGAAGCAGAAGCTCAAGAAGCAGGAGCTGACTTTGTCGGATTAGATGAATTCCTTCAAAAAATTAAAGGAGGATGGACAGATGTTGATGTAATCATCACTATGCCAAGTGTAATGGGTAAATTAGGGCCTTTAGGTAGAATATTAGGGCCAAGAGGATTAATGCCAAACCCAAAGACTGGTACAGTAACTATGGACGTAGCTAAAGCTGTAAGAGAAGTGAAAGCTGGTAAAATTGACTTTAAAGTTGATAAAACTGGTATCGTTCATGCAGCAATTGGTAAGTCTTCATTCTCTGCTGATAAAATCGAAGGGAATGCAGCTGAATTATTACAAACATTAATCAAATTAAAGCCAACTGCGGCAAAAGGTACATACATTAAGAGTATTTACATGTCTAGTACTATGAGCCCAAGTGTAGCTGTTGATCCAAAAACAGTTTAATTGGTAGTTAAAAAGATTTTATCATGACTAAAGAAGAAAAATCAGTAGTAATAGAAGAATTAACTGCACAGTTAGCTGAAAACACTAATATTTACTTAACAGATATCTCTGGATTAAATGCTGAAGCAACTTCGGCTTTAAGAAGAGCTTGTTTTAAAGGAAATATTAAACTTGCAGTAATCAAGAACACATTGCTAGCTAAAGCAATGGAAGCTTCTGATAAAGATTTTGGAGAACTTCCTGAAGTATTAAAAGGGAACACTTCATTAATGCTTTCAGAAACAGGAAACGCTCCTGCAAAGCTTATCAAAGAATTCAGAAAGAAAAGAAAAGCTGAAAAGCCAATCTTAAAAGGTGCATTCATTGAAACAGCAGTATTCGTTGGAGACGATCAATTAGAAGCCTTAGTTAATATCAAATCTAGAGAAGAGCTTATTGGAGAAATTGTTGGATTATTACAATCTCCTGCTAAGAACGTTGTTTCTGCACTTCAATCTGGAGGAGGAAAATTAGCTGGTATCTTAAAAACATTATCTGAAAGATAATTTAAAAAGTACGCACTTAACAAAACAAATATTTAACAAAAACACATTATTTTAAAACGATAGAAAATGGCAGATTTAAAAGAATTCGCAGAACAATTAGTTAACTTAACAGTAAAGGAAGTTAACGAATTAGCAGATATATTAAAAGCTGATTACGGTATTGAGCCAGCTGCTGCAGCTGTAGCTGTTGGACCTGCTGCTACTAACGATGGTGGTGGAGAAGACGAGCAAACTGAGTTTGACGTAATCTTAAAAGCTGCTGGTGGATCTAAATTAGCAGTAGTTAAATTAGTAAAAGAATTAACAGGTTTAGGTCTTAAAGACGCTAAAGGAGTTGTTGATTCAGCACCAGCTCCAATCAAAGAAGGAGTATCTAAAGATGAGGCTGAAGGTCTTAAAGCAGCTTTAGAAGAAGCAGGAGCAGAGGTTGAGCTTAAGTAAGCTTACCAAGCTATAAAAACTTGGTTTAGGTCTTTGGGAATGTCCCCTAAGACCTAAACCCTTTTGTGTATATAAGCGTGAATACGTTTTATTTTATTTTATTTTAATCATAATATTGTCCATTGATGTTCATAAATCAGACTGAAAGATTAAATTTCGCCTCGGCAAAACACACACCTGATTATCCAGATTTTCTAGATATTCAAATCAAATCATTCCAAGATTTCTTCCAGCTAGAGACGAAATCTGAAGAGCGTGGCGAAGAAGGATTATACAACACCTTCCAAGAAAATTTTCCAATTACAGACACTCGTAATCAATTCGTATTAGAATTTTTAGATTATTTCGTCGACCCACCACGATATAATATTCAAGAATGTATCGAAAGAGGATTAACGTATAGTGTGCCGTTAAAAGCACGTTTAAAATTATACTGTACAGATCCAGAGCATGAAGATTTCGAAACAATTGTACAAGATGTATATTTAGGTACAATTCCTTACATGACACCAAGTGGGACATTCTGTATCAATGGAGCTGAGCGTGTAGTAGTATCACAGTTACACCGTTCGCCAGGAGTCTTTTTTGGACAATCTTTCCATGCAAATGGAACTAAGCTATATTCTGCCAGAGTAATTCCTTTTAAAGGATCATGGATAGAATTTGCAACAGATATCAATAGTGTAATGTACGCATATATTGATAGAAAGAAAAAATTACCTGTAACTACATTATTTAGAGCTATTGGTTTCGAAAGCGATAAAGATATCCTTGAGATATTTGACCTTGCTGAAGAAGTGAAAGTTTCTAAAAGTGGACTTAAAAAAGTATTAGGTCGTAAGTTAGCAGCACGTGTATTAAATACATGGCATGAAGACTTCGTAGATGAAGATACAGGAGAAGTAGTATCAATCGAACGTAACGAAATCGTTTTGGATCGTGATACTATCTTAGAAAAAGAACACATAGAAGAAATCGTAGAAGCTGGTGTAAAAATGATTCTTTTACACAAAGAAGAAAATCAAGCTGGTGATTACGCGATTATCCATAATACATTACAAAAAGACCCTACGAACTCTGAAAAAGAAGCCGTAGAACATATTTATCGTCAACTTCGTAATGCTGAACCGCCAGATGAGGAAACAGCACGTGGTATTATCGATAAATTATTCTTCTCTGACCAACGTTACAACCTTGGTGGAGTAGGTCGTTACCGTATGAACAAAAAGTTAGGATTGAATATCGATATGGATAAGCAAGTCTTAACAAAAGAAGATATCATCACCATCATCAAGTACTTAATTGAGTTGATTAACTCGAAAGCGGAAATTGATGATATTGATCACTTATCTAACAGACGTGTTCGTACAGTAGGAGAACAACTAGCACAACAATTCGGTGTTGGACTTGCGCGTATGGCAAGAACAATCCGTGAGCGTATGAACGTTAGAGATAACGAGGTATTTACACCAATCGATTTGATTAATGCAAAAACCTTATCATCTGTAATTAATTCATTCTTCGGAACGAATCAGTTGTCACAGTTTATGGATCAAACGAATCCATTAGCAGAGATTACACACAAACGTCGTTTATCGGCTTTAGGACCTGGAGGACTTTCAAGAGAAAGAGCAGGTTTCGAGGTACGTGACGTTCACTATACACACTACGGACGTTTATGTCCTATTGAAACACCTGAAGGACCAAACATTGGATTGATATCTTCTCTTGGAGTATTTGCGAAAGTAAACTCTATGGGATTCTTAGAAACTCCATATCGTAAGGTTGAAGATGGAAAAGTTGATATCAACAAATTCTCATACTTAAGTGCTGAGGAAGAAGAAGGAATGAAAATTTCGCAAGCGAACATTCCAACAACTGAAGATGGTACTATAAGTGTTGAAAAAGTAATTGCACGTGAAGAAGGAGATTTCCCAGTGGTATCTCCATCTGAAATTGATTATACGGATGTTGCGCCAAACCAAATTGCATCAATCTCTGCATCATTAATTCCTTTCTTGGAACATGATGATGCCAACCGTGCATTGATGGGATCAAACATGATGCGTCAAGCAGTACCATTATTACGTCCACAATCACCAATCGTAGGAACTGGATTAGAGCGTCAAGTTGCTTCTGATTCAAGAGTATTAGTAAATGCTGAAGGCGATGGATTGGTAGAATATGTAGATGCTAATAAAATTACAATTAAGTACGATCGTACGGAAGATGAAAGATTGGTAAGTTTTGATGGAGACTCAAAAACATACAACTTAATTAAATTCCGTAAAACCAACCAAAGTACATCTATCAACTTAAAGCCAATTGTAAGAAGAGGTGATAGAGTTAAAAAAGGACAAGTACTTTGTGAAGGATATGCAACTCAAAAAGGAGAATTGGCACTTGGACGTAACATGAAAGTTGCCTTCATGCCTTGGAAAGGATATAACTTTGAGGATGCAATTGTAATCTCTGAAAAAGTAGTTCGTGAAGATATCTTTACGTCTATTCACATTGACGAATACTCAATGGATGTAAGAGATACAAAATTAGGAGCTGAAGAATTAACAAACGACATTCCTAACGTTTCAGAAGAGGCTACAAAAGACTTAGACGAAAACGGAATGATTAGAATTGGAGCCGAAGTAAAACCAGGTGACATTCTTATCGGTAAAATTACTCCAAAAGGAGAATCAGATCCTACACCAGAAGAAAAATTATTACGTGCAATCTTTGGAGATAAAGCAGGAGATGTAAAAGATGCTTCATTAAAAGCTTCGCCTTCTTTACACGGAGTTGTAATTAATAAAAAATTATTCTCAAGAGCAATCAAAGACAAGCGTAAGAGAGCTAAAGATAAAGAGGAAATTGCAACCTTAGAATTAGAATATGCTTCTAAATTCGAAGAGTTAAGAGGAATCTTAATTGATAAGTTATTTACAATTGTAAATGGAAAAACTTCGCAAGGAGTTCAAAATGATCTTGGAGAAGAAGTATTGCCAAAAGGGAAGAAGTTTACCTTAAAAATGTTAAATGCTGTAGAAGATTACGCGCATTTAACAGGAGGAACTTGGACTACGGATGATGATACTAACAGTGCAGTAGCAGATTTAGTACACAACTATAAAATCAAACTTAATGACCTTCAAGGAGCATTAAGAAGAGATAAGTTTACCATCTCAGTTGGAGACGAATTACCAGCAGGAATCTTAAAACTTGCAAAAGTTTACATCGCTAAAAAGCGTAAACTAAAAGTAGGAGATAAGATGGCAGGTCGTCACGGTAACAAAGGTATCGTAGCGCGTATCGTTCGTCAAGAAGATATGCCATTCTTAGAAGATGGAACGCCAGTTGATATTGTATTAAATCCATTAGGTGTACCTTCTCGTATGAATATCGGTCAGATTTATGAAACGGTATTAGGATGGGCAGGAGAAAAACTAGACCGTAAATATGCAACGCCAATCTTTGATGGTGCTTCTTTAGATCAGATTAACGAAATCACTGATGAAGCAGGAATTCCAAGATTTGGACATACATATCTTTATGACGGTGGAACAGGAGAACGTTTTGATCAGCCAGCAACAGTAGGTATTATTTACATGCTGAAACTTGGTCACATGGTAGATGACAAGATGCACGCACGTTCAATTGGACCATACTCATTAATTACGCAACAGCCATTAGGTGGTAAAGCACAATTTGGAGGTCAGCGTTTTGGAGAGATGGAAGTTTGGGCACTAGAAGCATACGGTGCATCTAGCACACTTAGAGAAATACTGACTGTAAAATCGGATGATGTTATTGGTAGAGCTAAAACGTACGAAGCAATCGTAAAAGGAGAACCAATGCCAGAACCAGGATTACCAGAATCATTCAATGTATTAATGCATGAATTGAAAGGTCTTGGATTAGACATCAGATTAGAGGAATAAAATAAAAATGCCGTGTAACAATGTTGCACGGCTACAATTACACATAATTCATTATCAACCATTAGTATGGCAAGAAATAAAGATAAGAATACTGTAAAGAGATTTAATAAAATCTCAATAGGGTTAGCCTCTCCGGAGTCTATTTTAGCAGCTTCTAAAGGAGAAGTGTTAAAGCCTGAAACAATTAACTATCGTACACACAAACCTGAGCGTGACGGATTATTCTGTGAGCGTATCTTTGGCCCTGTAAAGGATTACGAATGTGCTTGTGGTAAATACAAGAGAATTCGTTACAAAGGAATCGTTTGTGATAGATGTGGTGTTGAAGTAACAGAAAAGAAAGTACGTAGAGACAGAGTTGGTCATATCAACTTAGTTGTGCCAGTAGCGCACATTTGGTATTTCCGTTCTTTACCAAACAAAATAGGATACCTTTTAGGATTACCGTCTAAGAAATTAGATATGATCATTTACTACGAACGTTATGTAGTAATTCAGCCAGGTGATGCTAAAAATGAAGCTGGTGAGCCAGTTCAAAAAATGGATTTCTTAACGGAAGAAGAATACTTAAACATTCTTGAATCACTTCCACAAGAAAACCTATACTTAGACGATACAGACCCTAACAAGTTTATCGCTAAGATGGGAGCTGAATGTTTAATTGAACTTTTATCAAGAATTGATTTAGATCAATTATCATTCGACCTAAGACACAAAGCAAATAACGAAACATCTAAACAACGTAAAACGGAAGCATTAAAGCGTTTACAAGTTGTTGAATCTTTACGTGATGCAAACAAAAATCGTGAAAACCGCCCAGAGTGGATGATCATGAAAGTTGTGCCAGTAATTCCACCAGAATTACGTCCGTTAGTACCATTAGATGGTGGTCGTTTTGCAACGTCTGATTTAAATGATTTATACCGTAGAGTAATTATCAGAAACAATCGTTTAAAAAGATTAATGGAGATCAAAGCTCCAGAAGTAATCTTACGTAACGAGAAGCGTATGCTTCAAGAATCTGTAGATTCATTATTCGATAATACACGTAAATCATCAGCAGTAAAAACAGATTCTAACAGACCATTAAAATCATTATCTGATTCCTTAAAAGGTAAGCAAGGGCGTTTCCGTCAAAACTTACTTGGAAAACGTGTGGATTATTCTGCTCGTTCGGTAATTGTAGTTGGTCCAGAATTAAAATTATACGAATGTGGATTGCCAAAGAATATGGCAGCAGAATTATACAAGCCTTTTGTAATTCGTAAATTAATTGAAAGAGGTATTGTAAAAACTGTAAAATCTGCGAAGAAGATTATAGACAAAAAAGAGCCAGTTGTTTGGGATATTTTGGATAACGTAATTAAAGGTCATCCAGTATTACTAAACCGTGCTCCTACGCTTCACAGATTAGGTATTCAAGCATTCCAACCAAAATTAATCGAAGGAAAAGCAATTCAGTTACACCCATTAGCGTGTACAGCCTTTAACGCCGATTTTGATGGTGACCAGATGGCGGTGCATTTACCATTAGGACCAGAAGCAATCTTAGAAGCGCAGTTATTAATGCTAGCTTCTCAGAACATTCTGAATCCAGCAAATGGTTCGCCAATTACAGTACCTTCTCAGGATATGGTACTAGGTTTATACTATATGACGAAGTTGCGTAAATCAACTCCAGAACGTAAGATTAAAGGAGAAGGTTTAACATTCTACTCTGCTGAAGAAGTAGTAATGGCGTATAATGAAAAGAAAATTGAGTTAAATGCTTCTATGAAAATTAGAGCAATTGACTTTAATGAAGAAGGAGAATTAGTTCCACAAATTATAGAAACAACTGTTGGACGTGTGCTTTTCAACCAAAAAGTACCGCCACAAGCAGGTTTTATCAATGAAGTATTGACGAAAAAATCGTTGCGTAGTATCATTGGTGGTATCTTAAGAGTGACTGATATTCCAACAACGTCAAATTTCTTAGATGAAATCAAGAGTCTTGGATATGGATTTGCCTTCAGAGGTGGATTATCATTCAGTTTAGGTGATATCATCATTCCAAAAGAAAAGCAAACGTTGATTGAAAAAGCGAACAAAGAAGTTGATGCTATTACCATGAACTATAACATGGGATTAATCACCAACAACGAGCGTTACAATCAGGTAATTGATAAATGGACAACAACAAACGCTAACTTAACGGAGTTGTCTATGAAGCACATTAGTGAAGATCAACAAGGATTTAACTCTGTGTATATGATGCTTGACTCTGGAGCACGTGGTTCGAAAGAGCAAATTCGCCAGTTAACTGGTATGCGTGGATTAATGGCAAAGCCGAAAAAATCGACTGCAGGTGGTGGAGAAATTATTGAAAACCCGATTCTTTCTAACTTTAAAGAAGGATTATCGATCTTAGAATACTTTATCTCAACACACGGTGCTCGTAAAGGTTTAGCCGATACCGCATTAAAAACTGCCGATGCAGGATACTTAACACGTCGTTTAGTTGACGTTTCGCAAGATGTAATTGTAAATATTCAAGACTGTGAAACTTTAAGAGGTGTTGAAGTTAAAGCATTAAAGAAAAGTGAAGAAGTAGTAGAGAAACTAAGAGAACGTATCTTAGGTAGAGTTTCTTTACATGATGTATACAATCCATTAACGGAAGAAGTTTTAGTAGCTGCAGGGCAAGAAATTTCAGAAGAAATAGCACAAGCTATTGAAGATTCACCAGTAGAATCTGTAGAAGTAAGATCGCCATTAACATGTGAAGCGCCAAAAGGTATTTGTGCTAATTGTTATGGACGTAACCTTTCTACAAACAAGATGGTTCAAATTGGAGAAGCTGTTGGAGTTGTTGCTGCACAGTCAATTGGAGAGCCTGGTACGCAGTTAACGCTTCGTACATTCCACATGGGAGGAACAGCAAGTAACATTTCGGAAGAAAACCAGTTGAAAGCTAAATTTGCCGGTGTTGCAGAAATCGAAGAACTAAAAACAGTTCAAGGAGAAAATGCTGATGGAAAAATGTCTGAAATTGTAATTTCTCGTACTTCTGAAGTTAAAGTTATTGATAAGAAAACAGGTATTACTTTAAGTACAAATAACATTCCTTACGGATCTACCATCTTTGTGAAAAATGGAGATACGATCACTAAAGATCAAGCGATTTGTCAGTGGGATCCATATAATGGTGTAATTATCTCTGAATTTGCTGGAAAAATTCAATACGAAAACATCGAACAAGGTGTTACTTTCCAAGTAGAGATTGATGAGCAAACAGGATTCCAAGAAAAAGTAATTTCTGAATCAAGAAATAAAAAATTAATTCCAACACTTCAAATTTTAAATAGTAAAGGAGAAGTACAACGTTCATACAACTTACCAGTAGGTTCTCACTTAATGGTAGATGATAATGAGAAAATTAAAGTTGGTAAGATTTTAGTAAAAATACCACGTAAGTCTGCAAAATCAGGAGATATTACAGGAGGTTTACCACGTGTAACAGAATTGTTTGAAGCGCGTAACCCTTCTAATCCTGCGGTTGTATCTGAGATTGATGGTGTTGTATCTTTCGGAAAAATCAAAAGAGGTAACCGTGAGATCATTGTAGAGTCTAAATTTGGTGATGTTAGAAAGTATTTAGTAAAACTTTCAAACCAAATCTTAGTACAAGAGAACGATTATGTAAGAGCAGGTATGCCACTTTCTGATGGTTCTATTACACCAAACGACATCTTAAATATCAAAGGACCTTCTGCAGTACAGCAGTACTTAGTAAATGAGGTACAAGAAGTATATCGTTTACAAGGTGTAAAAATTAATGATAAGCACTTTGAGGTAATTGTTCGTCAAATGATGCGTAAAGTAAGAATTGGAGATCCAGGAGATACTATCTTCTTAGAAAACCAATTAATTCACAAGTCAGATTTCATTAGAGAAAATGACAATCTTTACGGTCAAAAAGTAGTAGAAGACGCAGGTGAATCAGAAAACTTTAAGGCAGGACAAATTGTTTCTCCAAGAGAATTGAGAGATGAGAATTCTGTATTGAGAAGAGCTGATAAGCAATTAGTATCTGCAAGAGATGTAGTGCCAGCAACGGCAACGCCAATCTTACAAGGTATTACAAGAGCTTCGTTACAAACGAAATCATTTATCTCAGCAGCATCGTTCCAGGAAACTACAAAAGTACTGAATGAAGCAGCCGTAAGTGGTAAGGTAGATGCCTTAGAAGGATTAAAAGAAAATGTAATTGTTGGACATAAAATTCCAGCAGGAACAGGAATGCGTAGATACGATGATATTATTGTAGGTTCGAAAGAAGAATACAACGAAATCATGGCGGCTAAGCATGAAATAAACTTTTAATACATGAATGATAAAGCAAACGAAAAGCAAATCAACATTGAGTTGGATGAAGAAACTGCAGAAGGAACGTATTCCAATCTAGCAATCATCAACCATTCAGCGACTGAATTTGTAGTAGATTTTGTAAATATTATGCCAGGGAGACCAAAGGCAAAAGTAAAATCTAGAATTGTATTGACGCCACAACATGCAAAACGATTAATGAAGGCATTAGGTGAAAATATACATCGCTTTGAAAAAGCTCATGGGCAAATTAAAGAATTTGAACAACCTCCGATTCCGATGAATTTCGGACCTACAGGAGAAGCTTAATAAAAAAAACCTCAATTTTCGAATTGAGGTTTTTTTATTTTTATAAGTATTTTAAAAATCTATAGTAAATTTGTTTTGAATAATTAATATTTATTCGTGTTCTGAAAATGACTTCTATATTTTTATTCTAATACACAAAAAAAAGACATCCAGCATACTAGATATCTTTTTTGTATAAGTAGCTTAAAATGCTTTAAAATAGTTATTTTGATCTTTCTGTAAACTAAAACTCACTTGTAAAGTGAAACTTAATTTTAGGATATTTTTGCTGTGTCATTTGTAATGAAAATGAAGAATCGGCAAAGAAAACCAACTTATTTTCTTTATCACGTGCTAAAAATTTCTGTTTTACACGTTTAAAATCTAAAAACTCAGGATCTTTTTCATCCTCAACTTCTACCCAACATGCTTTATGAACATTTAAGTTTTCATAAGAACATTTTGCGCCATATTCATGCTCCAATCGATATTGAATTACTTCATATTGAAGTGCTCCAACGGTTCCAATTACTTTTCTTCCGTTTAAATCTAAGGTAAATAATTGCGCAACTCCTTCATCCATCAACTGATTGATTCCTTTGTATAACTGCTTGGATTTCATTGGGTCAGCATTATTAATATATCTAAAATGCTCTGGTGAAAAGCTTGGTACACCTTTATAATTCAACTTTTCTCCAGCAGTCAATGTATCTCCAATTTTAAAATTCCCAGTATCATGTAAACCAACAATATCACCAGGGAATGACTCATCAACAATTTGTTTTTTCTCAGCAAAAAATGCATTAGGACTTGAAAACTTTAAGTTCTTATCCAGACGCACATGCAAATACGGTGTATTACGTTTAAAAACTCCAGAAACAATTTTTATAAAAGCAAGTCTGTCTCTATGTTTAGGATCCATATTGGCATGAATCTTAAATACAAAACCAGAAAATTTATTCTCATCAGGTTCTACCAAACGGATATCGGACATCTTTGGAAGTGGACTAGGCGCAATATCTACAAAGCAATCTAGCAATTCTCTCACACCAAAATTATTCAAAGCAGAACCAAAAAATACAGGCTGTAATTCACTATTCAAATAAGCTTCTCTATCAAATTTCGGGTATACTTCATACACCAATTCAAGTTCTTCACGCAAAGTATCTGCGGCAGATTCGCCAATATAATTTTCTAACTCAGGATTGTTAACATCTTCAAATTGAATGGCTTCTGAGATAGTTTGTTTGTTTTCTCCTGAAAATAAATTAATATTCTTTTCCCAAACATTATAAATTCCTTTAAAGTCATAACCCATTCCAATTGGAAAACTCAATGGAGTCACTCGTAAACCAAGTTTTTGTTCTACTTCATCGAGCAAATCAAAAGCATCTTTTCCTTCTCTATCCAACTTATTAATAAAAACAATAATTGGAATTTTACGCATTCGGCAAACTTCTACTAATTTTTCTGTTTGTTCCTCAACACCTTTTGCAACGTCAATCACTACAATTACACTATCTACAGCACTTAAAGTGCGGAAAGTATCTTCTGCAAAATCCTTATGTCCAGGTGTGTCTAAAATGTTGATTTTCTTGTTTTTATAAATAAAAGCTAAAACTGAAGTTGCTACAGAAATTCCTCTTTGACGTTCAATTTCCATAAAATCACTCGTAGCACCTTTTTTAATCTTGTTATTCTTTACAGCACCAGCTTCTTGAATCGCTCCACCAAAAAGAAGTAACTTTTCAGTCAACGTCGTTTTTCCAGCATCTGGATGCGAAATAATACCAAAAGTTCTTCGCTTATTAATTTCTTGTTGTATGCTCATTTGAAGTATTTAAAATAGGGTTCAAAAATATCATTTTTAAATCAATAAAATCAAAAAAATAATTACATCTTTCGTAGTGAAAGTAGCTTTTTCTTACTAAAAATGAAGTGTTTGTGTTAAAAAAACAAATAAAACGCTTGAACGAAAAAACCTTGCATTTTAACGAAAAAACAAATCCTTTAATAGGTATCGCTACGTATATATAATGTCAGTGAATATATTTGTTAAAATATGTTAAGGGAATTTTAAGCGGAATTTCCTTAGCTGCCTTAAACGTACTCGAATGAACAACATTACTATTGATGTGCTGTTGAGACCCCAAATCTCAACCAGCACCTCATATATATTATGTATTTCTAAAAGACTCTCCTTCATTTTTGTGTTGTGGTATAGTATGCTACAAGCGCAAACTTCAAACGCGCAAGAAAAAACAGTTTACGATGTACAAAACCTAAAATTAGATGAAACCACTGCGGATGGACTTATCTCGTTTGAAAAAATAGTTCCTCATCTTACAGGAATTGCAAAACTAAGACGCCATGTTTTAGAAAATCAAGAATTATATCCAATGGAACAAAAAGCCATTGAGACGAGTAGAGATAAAAAACATGAAGCGCACAAACGCTGGGAAAGATACATGCGAAAGCTTCCAGTATATGTCTACATAGCAAAAGACATGCAAAAATATATTACTGTTTCAACTACAATCTCTGATAATTTTACGGTGTGTGAAAAATTTAGCGATAAACTTTTTGTGAAAATTGAAAACAATAATAATTATCCTATCAGTGCCGAAATTGAACTTCAGGCAGGAAACTTAGTAAATTTTCCGAAATCTCAGAACGATATACAATACACGTCAAGTGACACCAAAAAAATAACCTTCAATTACATAGGTAATGGAAGAGCAACATTTAGTATGCCCGCTAAATCCCAGATCAATGCTACAATTCCAGTAGTGTATAGTTGTGACGGACAAAAAGGCATAACAAACAAAACAGAAAACAACCAAATTTTGATAAAACACAAGATTAATCTTGTTGGGTACATTTACAATAGTGAAAAAAAGGAGTTATACAGAATAACTTCTTTTCCTATTGCTACCTCTACAATTAAACTTGCATATCTATAAAACTAAGTTTCATGATTATGAAAAAAATTACTTCGAAAATATTAGTTACACTACTAGTGTCATTACTATTTTTATTAAACGCTAAAGCACAAAGTATCTCAGGAGTTGTAAACTCTTATGCTACCGTTACCGCTGTTAGTGGAACAAGTGTTACTGTAGGTAGTAGCGCTGGTTTAGCAGTCAATGATCCTGTAATGATTATCCAAATGACAGGTATTAGTGGAGGTGGAAATGCAGGTGGAGTAGATAATGGAGCAGGTAATTTTCACTTAGCAAAAATCACTAATATTTCAGGCACGACACTTACCATTGATGCTGCGGTGACTAAAACATTCAGTCCGGCAACGGAAAGAGTGCAATTGGTAAGAATTGCTAAATATACCAATGACGTAACTGTCGCTGGAACTGTATCAGCCCAACCATGGAATGGTACTACAGGTGGAGTTGTTTTTATAGATGCTTGTGATAATAATATAACACTAAATGCAAACATAGATGGATCTGGAGACGGATTCTTTGGAAGAAATACTACAGGAGATTTTACAGTAGATAACTGTGGAGAATCTGCAGCTTTAGTAGCTACACCTGATGAAAACTGGGGAACTGATCCATTATATTTTGGAGGTGATTTCGGTAATGCAGCACCTTTATCTGGAGGAACTGGACGTGGAGGACACGGAGGTTGTACTGCCGGAGAAGGAGCACCAGATGGTGGAGCTGGAGTTGGTGGTGATGGAGCAAACTCAACTGACGCAACACTAGGTTCTGGTGGTGGTGGTGGTGGTTACGGTGGTGGAGGAACCAGTGGTGGAGCTGGAACTCTAATCGCAGGATCAAATGCACCAGCAGCAGGAAGTGTTTTCGATAACGCAAGTACATTGCGATTATTTATGGGAGCTTCGGGAGGATCTGAAGTAGAATGGGCACCAGCTACCGGAAACGGTGGAGGAATCATCATTGTTTTAGCTAATAATATTACAACAGACGGTTCTAACAGAGATATCGTAAGTGATGGAGATGCAGGACCAAATTCAGGAACATATACCTTCTTTGGAGATGCTTCAAATGTAACAGGTGGAGCCGGTGGAGCCGGATATATAGTAGTACAAGCAAACTCTGTAAATTCTCAAGTAAGAGCCTTTGCTCGTGGAGGAGATGCAACAACACAAACAGGAGTAGCTCCAGTATTCATTGAATATGGAGGTCCTGGAGGAGGAGGATTTGTAATTAGTTCTTCTGCAATAACAACAACAGCCGTAACTAGTGGTAACGTTCCAGCAGGTAATGGAGCAAGAGAAGGTGCCGATGGTAGAGTAGTTACAGATGCTGGAATTAGTACAACTTTCGCAATCGATTGCTCTAACTGTTTGATTAATGCAAACAAAACAAATGAAACCTGTAATAATAATTTAAGTCGTGTGAGAACTGATGACTATGTTAGTTTCGACTTAAATCCTACAGGAACGGATATAGGAACAACATATACAGTGACAGCAGATAATGGAGGAGTAGTAACACCTTCAACAGGAACATATGGTGCTGTAACTAGCTTTAGATTACAAGATGGTTCAGCCAATAATACCTTATATACAATAACAATTACAGATGGTACTACAGGAACATGTTCAACAACAACAACAGTACAGCAAACAAATTGTGATGTAGATTTCTGTGATTTATCAATTGCAGGAAATTTTGATACAGATTCTGACGGTATTGCAGATTATTGTGATGAAGATGATGATAATGATGGTATCTTAGATACACAAGAATTATGTGGTACAGATCCAGTAACGCCAAATCCAGATGTTGTGATCAGAGTTGAAATAGACTTAGATCAATTTTCAGGAGAAGTAGGTTGGTCTTTATCACGAGGAGGAACAACAGTTGCTAGTGTAGCAGCTGGAACGTATGCAACAGGAAACATCACGGTTTCTCAAGATGTAACTGTGACGGAAAATGGAAACTACTTATTTACAATAACAGATACTTTCGGAGATGGTATTCAAGGGAATTCCTATAGAATTTTTATTGATGGTGTCACAGAAGTAAACAGAACATTTGGTTCACCTACAGATACAACTACATTCTCACAAACAGATAACTTTGTAGTAAATACAATTGCCTCAAATCCATTCAGTTGTTTAACAGACGATCCTAGTGGAGATAGTGATAATGACGGGATAATTAACTATGAAGATGCTGATTATTGTGCGTTAAACTTCAATGGTGTATGTGCAAGTTTAGACACTGATAGCGATGGAGTTATAGATTCATTAGATGAAGATAGTGATGGTGATGGCTGTGCCGATGCTTTAGAAGCTGGACACGCTGACGGAGATAATGATGGGCAAATAGGAAGTGCGCCTTTAACTGTAAATCCTACCAATGGTAGAGTAACAGGGCAAGGTGGTTATACAGGAACAACTACTGCGGTAACGAATGCAGGTGATTCAACTGCTTGTAATTTCTGTAGAATCGACAGTGCTTCAGTTACATCGGTGTTCTGTAATGACAATGGAACTCCATTTGATAATTCAGACGATACTTTTACCTTTTACATTAGTCCAACAGGAAACCTCTTAGGATCAACATATAGCGTTAGTGGAGGCATTACGCGTTCAGGAATTACATATAACATTCCAGAATTATTTGGACCATTTGCAATTTCTGGAGGTGCAATTACTTTCACAGTTACAGATGATAGCGATGGTACATGCCAATTAGTTGATGTGGTTGTAACGCCGCCAGCAGCATGTTCTTCAACATCTTCTGTTGATACGGATATGGATGGTGTGACAGACAATATTGATATTGACAATGATAATGATGGTATTATTGATGACAATGAAAATGTTTGTGTTTCTCGAGCAATTACTTCAGGTACTTGGACAGGAAGCAATCCATATACAAACACAGCAGGAACAAATGGAGTTTCTTTTGGAAGTACCATTCCTGCAGGAGGAATCATATCCTATACTCCAAACGGAACAATGACTACAGATTCTTTCTTCTCTGATGCAATCGTAGAAGGATCAAACTCTTTAGAACTTTCTGTTACATGGGATGACTCAGCAGAACCAGCAGAAGCAGCTGCCGATGATAGAGTTGTAGGAACAGTAACAATTACATACACAAGTCCAGTATACAACCCTATAATTCATATTGATAGATTAGGAGGGAATACACAAGTAGTTTCTGGAGATTATATTTCAAATACTTCGTTATGGACGCTTCAAAATGCGAATCTTAGTATGGCGAAGATTTCAGGAAACAATCAATTAATAGTAAACTCAAAACAATTTTACCGTGATCCTAGTAGAAACTTAGGACCAGGAGCGCCAATTGTACTTTCAGGAGATGCAGACAATGCAGGATTGGGTACGGCAGCGGGAAGTATTCAAATATATGGTATCGTTTCAACATTAACATTCGAAGTAACAGGAGAAGGGTTAGACGGAAATGGAACTGATGTATTAGAAATGTCATTTGACTCATGTGATGTAGTAGATACAGACGGAGATATGACTCCAGATTACTTAGATACAGATAGTGATGACGATGGATGTCCAGATGCTTTAGAAGGTGGAGATAACATACTTGCGGGTGCTATAGACGGAAGCGATATGCTTGATGGAACTGTAGATCCAGCAACGGGAGTACCAAACAATGTAAATACAACAACAGGACAAACTGCAGGAAGTTCAACGAATGCTTCAGTAACAGATGGTCAATGTGATGATGACGGTGATGGAGTAATAAATGATAATGATCAATGTGAAGGATACGATGATGCAGTTGATAATGATGGAGATTTAGTGCCAGATGGTTGTGATGATGATGATGATAATGATGGTATTTTAGATACGGATGAATTTTCTTGTCCAGTAACACCTTATGTAGCATTAAGTGAAAGTTTTACAAATGTCGATACAGGTACAAATGGAGGAACTGGTTCAGGTAATGTAATAGATTTATATCCTTTTGGAGATGTAACAGCTACTTTTGCATATCAAGTTACAAATAGTGCAACTTGGGTAAGCGGTGTTTCAAGTCAAGGACCAGTTGCAGGTGTAGACGGAACTTACATAAATGTACAACCAAACAATACAAATTTCCCTAATGGATCATCATATCCAGATGATGCAGCATCTATAAGTGTTGCTGTATATACACTTACATTCTCAGAACCTGTTTACAATCTAGAATTTAAATGGGGAGGACTAGACTTTAATGATAGAATAGATTTCTCTGCAACTTTAGCAGGAGCAAATGTTCCACTAACGGTAGCTAATAACAATTTACCTGTAGGCCAATTTGTAATCACTGGTCAGTCTGTACTGAGTACTTTTGAAACAGGACAAAACGCGCCGAACAATAGTGTTATAGTATCTTCAAATGGACCAATCAATCAAATAACATTTGTTGCTGGAAAAGATGGAGGTTCAAATACTGCAGGAAATGTTACGATGCAACTTTTTGAACTAACGTATTGTGATGATGTAAATTCTGACGCAGATGGAATAGCAGATCATTTAGATACTGATAGTGATGGCGATGGTTGTGCAGATGCAATAGAAGGAGCAGGATCATTTATTGTAACGGATCTTGTAAACCCAGGAACAGACGATAGTTTAGGAGATAATGTTGATGCAAACGGAATTCCGCAAGTAGGAGGATCTTCTGCACAGCAAGGAACAACAACAGCTGTAACTGATAGCGGAGATACTTCTGCGTGTGTATTGCCAGCAATGAGTGTAGGTGATGTAACAGTGGCAGAAGATGCAGGAACAGCAAGTGTAGCGGTGAGCATAGACAATCCATCTAGTGTAGATACAGTAGTAAGTATCACAACGACAGATAACAGTGCGACCAATCCAGATGATTATACCACTACGACCGTCACAGCAACGATCCCAGCGGGACAAACGACAGTAGATGTAAGTATTCCAATTACAGATGATACTACCGGTGAACCAACAGAGGACTTCACTGTAAATGGAACTGTAACAAGTGGAAACACGAGTAACACAAATGATAGTGGAACAGTAACGATCACCGATAACGATACACCAGCAATGAGTGTAGGTGATGTAACGGTGGCAGAAGATGCAGGAACAGCGAGTGTAGCGGTGAGCATTGACAATCCAAGCTCAGTTGACACAGTAGTAAGTATCACTACAACCGATAACAGTGCAACCAATCCAGATGATTATACCACTACGACCGTCACAGCAACGATCCCAGCGGGACAAACGACAGTAGATGTAAGTATTCCAATTACAGATGATACTACCGGTGAACCAACAGAGGACTTCACGGTAAATGGTACAGTTACTAGTGGAAACACTTCAAACACGAATGATAGTGGAACAGTAACAATCACCGATAACGACACACCAGCAATGAGTGTAGGTGATGTAACGGTGGCAGAAGATGCAGGAACAGCGAGTGTAGCGGTGAGCATAGACAATCCATCTAGTGTAGATACCGTTGTAAGTATCACTACCACAGATAACAGTGCGACCAATCCAGATGATTATACCACTACAACAGTTACAGCAACGATCCCAGCGGGACAAACGACAGTAGATGTAAGTATTCCAATTACAGATGATACTACCGGTGAACCAACAGAGGACTTCACTGTAAATGGAAGCGTAACAAGTGGAAACACGAGTAATACCACTGATAGTGGAACAGTAACGATCACTGATAACGACACACCAGCAATGAGTGTAGGTGATGTAACGGTGGCAGAAGATGCAGGAACAGCGAGTGTAGCGGTGAGCATTGACAATCCATCTAGTGTAGATACAGTAGTAAGTATCACTACAACCGATAACAGTGCAACGAATCCAGATGATTATACCACTACCACAGTCACAGCAACGATCCCAGCGGGACAAACGACAGTAGATGTAAGTATTCCAATTACAGATGATACTACCGGTGAACCAACGGAGGACTTCACTGTAAATGGAACTGTAACAAGTGGGAACACAAGTAATACCACTGATAGTGGAACAGTAACCATCACTGATAACGACACACCAGCAATGAGTGTAGGTGATGTAACGGTGGCAGAAGATGCAGGAACAGCAAGTGTAGCGGTGAGCATTGACAATCCAAGTTCAGTTGACACAGTAGTATCAATCACTACCACTGATAACAGCGCAACCAATCCAGATGATTATACGACCACAACAGTCACAGCAACGATCCCAGCGGGACAAACCACTGTAGATGTAAGTATTCCAATTACAGATGATACTACTGGAGAACCAACGGAGGACTTCACTGTAAATGGAACTGTAACCAGCGGAAACACATCTAACACGAACGATAGTGGAACAGTAACGATCACCGATAACGACACACCAGCAATGAGTGTAGGTGATGTAACGGTTGCGGAAGATGCAGGAACAGCAAGTGTAGCGGTGAGCATAGACAATCCAAGTAGTGTAGATACCGTAGTAAGTATCACTACCACTGATAACAGTGCGACCAATCCAGATGATTATACCACGACAACAGTTACAGCAACGATCCCAGCAGGACAAACAACTGTAGATGTAAGTATTCCAATTACAGATGATACTGTAGGAGAAGATACTGAAGACTTTACAGTCAACGGAACTGTAACTAGTGGCAATACGAGTAATACCACTGATAGTGGAACAGTAACGATCACTGATAACGATACACCAGCAATGAGTGTAGGTGATGTAACGGTAGCAGAAGATGCAGGAACAGCGAGTGTAGCTGTAAGTATTGACAATCCAAGTAGTGTAGATACAGTAGTAAGTATCACAACGACAGATAACAGCGCTACCAATCCAGATGATTATACCACTACGACCGTAACAGCAACGATCCCAGCGGGACAAACGACAGTAGATGTAAGTATTCCAATTACAGATGATACTACAGGAGAACCAACAGAGGACTTCACTGTAAATGGAAGTGTAACCAGTGGAAACACATCTAACACAAATGATAGTGGAACAGTAACGATCACCGATAACGACACACCAGCAATGAGTGTAGG
>NZ_CANLEA010000025.1 GCF_947489565.1 uncultured Kordia sp.
TACAATTTTTTACAAAAATCACTCGAAAAGACGTTTTGAGTTTATAATTTTATTGAATAAATCCAAGAACAAAGCAAATCCAAAAGCAAAAGCGCTTCTAAGAGCGCGAGCAAGTCTAACAATCCAAAAGCAAAGCGCGTCTAAAAATCTATTTCTCCAACGTACAAAAGAAATCCAAAGTAGCTTCCGAATGTTCCGAAAGTGTATAATCTTCCAACGTAATACTATTGACCAAATCAGGATTTTTGTTCAACAACTTCTTACGATTCATACGATTGGCAACTTCATACGGAATTTGTAACATCCAAGATGGAACTCTGCGTTCTAACTTAAAAATATCATAGCGTAAAAAGCGTGCCACAGATTTTCTGTTTTTTTCATAATAGGCATCTGTTTTTTCATTGCCACGAACCGCTTGAATGGTGAAGTTTGAAAACGTTTTTCCAATCAAATTTGATAAATCTTCAAAAGTATATTCTTTATAATGCCAAGGATTTCGCGCAATGGTTTTCAGTGCATTAGGCGTAGAAATATAAGCTTTTCCATTTGGTTTTAACACACGATGAATTTCATCTAAATACAATGCAGCTTCTTTAATATGCTCAATCACTTGAAAAGAAACAACCACATCAAAACTATTAGATTCTAATTGTGTTAATGGTGGAATCTTCTCTTGAATAATCGTTGTATTTGGATATTTATTATTGATCAATTCGGCTGTGTAAGGCGACTTGTCAATCAATGTTAACTGATCGGCATTTTTATACAATAATTCAACACCATAACCTTCGCCACAACCAATTTCCAATACATTCCCATGAATGTGTGGAGCGACCAAATGGTACGCTTTCAATGTGCGTTGAAATAGCGGATTGTCTGATATAATTTTTGAAGAAGTAACTTCGGTTGAAAATAACATAGTTAGGGGAATTAGTATGGCCAGTTTCGTTTTTGCCATGTTTGAAACGATTCGTCAAAACTACGAAAGGTTTGTTCACTTACAGGCGCATTTTGTACACCACCTGGAAATTGTTGCATCATCTGAAAATACATGTTTTTTAATCGATAGGCATGACGTAAATTAATGATTGGATAGGGCGGATCAAAAGAAATCATCCATTGCAATTCTCCCCAAATATTTTGCATAGCCGTTTTACAAATTTCAGTTCCTTGTTGCACATTTCCTGCACGCACATATAACTTTCCAATTGCATACGCGTACTGTTCGAAAGGAACCGTTTTATTTGGGAAAATCTTAATACATTTATCTAATACTTCAAGAGCTTTTTTAGTGTTTCCTTCTTCCAATAAAGCTTGTGCTAAGAAGTAATAATTCTGGCGTAAAATTTCACGTGCATAGGTGACATTTTCATCGCGAATAAAAACGGAATCGTCATGCAAACCATCAAATTTTACAGTATTCATCACATACGGATACATCATTTCAGTATCTACAATCTTCGGATTTAGTTTTGGATTCTTACGTTGAATAGGCGCCAAAATATTGACCATACCATGCTGAATTAGATATGGTTCTAAACCGATTGTATGTTGTTTTTTTCCATTGATTACAAAACAAATTGGACGTTCATTAATATTATTCATCACCAAGTTCATCAACACAATTTCATTGAGTCCATAAAACTTTTTAGGATGTTGCCAAGTAATAGCAGATGTATAAGAAACATTCAGTTTATTGGTGTCAAACCACTTTTTGATACGTGTGGTATCAATAGGAAGTGAAAATGAAGTTGATGGAATATAATGTCGCATACGACCATTCCAGTTGGTACGTGTTTCCTTTTTCTTAAAAAACTCGAACAGAATAGGTAAAACGGCAGCTTCTTTTGTTTCCTCTTGAAGCGGAATCAGTTTTTCAATACCACTCACATAAAAATCTGGATGAAGATTAAATTTTATAGGTTTTGAATCGTATGAAGCTTTCTTTAAGTTATTTACATGTGTGTCAATATTCAATTGATCATAATTGATGACACGCACATCAGTTCGATATCCTTCTACTTGTTGTAAATACCAAAGAGGAAATGTCATATTATCGCCGTTGGTAATTAAAATTGCTTGTTCCGGACAGGCATCTAAATAGGCTTTTCCAAAATTATATGCAAAATTATCATGTCCCCGTTGGTGATTGTCCCAACCTTTCGCTAATAATTGTAATGGTGCAGCTAATAATACGATTCCTGCAATAACACTGGTCCTAATTTTAGGATTTTTAATCGCTGAAGCAGCTTGTGTCAAAAGCACGACAGAAAGTCCAATCCACAAGGCAAAAATGACGAAAGATCCTATAAAAATATAATCGCGCTCACGGATCAAAATACTTGTAGGAACGGGATTTACATAAATTGTAATTCCAATGCCAAAGGTTAAGAATAGGAGCAAGGTCATCCAGAAATATTGCTTGTGTTTTCGAAGTGCAATAATGCCTAGAATTCCTAAGATAAATGGTAGAAAATAATATCCATCATTTCCTTTATGATTCTTGTAATAGTCAGGAATCACAGCAGTATCTCCAATTCGATTTTTATCCAAAGCATTGATGCCGCTCATCCAATTTCCATCTTTGATATAACCTAAACCTTGATGATCGTTTTGTCTTCCAATAAAATTCCAAAATAGATAACGAGCATTCAGCCAAATCACTTGATAATTAATAAAAAAGCTAATATTTTCACCAAAAGTGGGTTTATTTATGGTGACCATTTCACCGCGCACAGGATAGTTGATAGGTTCTCCATAAATTGTAGTCCAAGCTTTGTACTTATCAGCATCGCCTTTGTCAAACATACGCGGAAAAAACATGGTAAACTCATCTGAATAATTTACTTCTTTAAGTTTCCCGTCATGTGTAATTTCATATTTCTCTGAGTTCTTATTGTAATTATAGACTGGTTTTCCATCAACAAAAGCTACATCTTTATCTAAAGGCGCATTGTATACAGGTCCCTTTAACAAAGGAATGGCACCAACGCCAAACTGCTCTGCACGTACATACTGCAACATTTTATTACTATTTTGCATGCTATCAGCGATCAATAAATTTACATTCGATCGTTGTAGTGGCATAAAAAATGAGCTCATTCCGACCAAGAAAAAAATCACACCAAGTGTCGCATGATGAAGTTGAGTTTTGTGTCTTTTTTTAGAAAGAATCAATAGCATAGTTATTGCTACAGCAATGAATAGTAATAGGACAATAACTCCTGTATTTAAAGGTGTTTCAAAGGAATTTACGAGCCATATATCTAGTGAATTGGCAAGTTTGATGAGTCCTTGTACGATGAATCCGTAAATAATAAAAAAAGCTGCACAACCAAGTATAATAGCAATACAAAACGTTTTCAATGTAAGTCCAAATTTTTTGTGAGCAATAATTACAGAAAACGGAATTACAATTGCAATCGTGATCAAATGGACACTCGTAGAAATCCCTAACAGTAGCGCAATTAAAAATGCATATCTAATTTCCTTTCTACGATTTGTAGTTTTTTCCCATAATAACATTAAATAAATCATTCCGGTCATCAATGCAAAAGACAAAGTGTAAACTTCAGCTTCTGTAGAGGCTGTCCAGAAACTATCTGAAAATGCGAGAGTTAATGAAGCAACTATTCCTGAAATAATTGATATTGTAGGTGTGGTATTACTTTTTGTTAAAGAAAGTATCTGGTTGCTGATATTTAAAGTGATTCTATATAACAATGTACACGTCAATGCTCCAAAAAATGCAGAAATCAAATTACTGATCAATGCCGCCATACTTGCAGGGAAAAATGATAGGATAACTTTACATAAAATAGTATAAAAAGGAGCACCTGGCGGATGCGATGCTTGCAAGGTATAATTACTAGCAATAAACTCAGGACTATCCCAGAAAGCAATGGTGTTTGGCGCCGAAATTGCATATATTAAAAATATACATTTAAACAGTATCCAGCTACTAAATTTTTCAGCTTTTGGCATGTAGAGTTAGGTTAATTTTGATTGCAATATAATAGAATTATTCAATCTAAAAACTACCATCTATAAATAAAAAAGTACTGACGATACATATTTTTAGAAAACACGTATATCTACGGGGAAATCTTAATGATTAGTTAATTATTTTTGGCTATATGTTAAAATTAAATTCTTTATATTTGGCATAACCATATAAAATAAACTAAACATCAATTCTATTATGAGAAAACAATTACCCCTCGTAGTTGTGTTTCTCCTGTGTATATTAGGGCTCACAGGAATGCAAGCACAAACTTTGAATGAGACTATGGGTACTGGTTCCGGAGTAAGTATATCTTCGGGAGACTTCAACACATTTTATGGAGATAGTACAGGTAGTTTTATTACCTCAGGATCAAGAGTAACACTATTTGGATATAGTGCAGGACGAAGCGTTACTACAAGTGAGTTAGTAGCGATTGGATATCTTGCAGGATACTCAAATACTACTGGTTTTGACAATACGTTTATCGGATACGAAGCAGGTCGTTTGACCATCAACGGTGGAGATAACACCTTCATCGGAGCTGAATCTGGAGAAAACAATACTACTGGTTATGACAATACATTCGTCGGAGAAGAATCAGGAGCAAACAACACCACTGGTTACGAAAACACCTTCATCGGAGAAGATGCAGGTTTTAGCAACACTACAGGTTATAAACAAACATTCGTAGGAAACGAAGTAGGTATTTCTTCTGATGTAGGTTACCGAAATACGGGTGTTGGTAGTGAATCTATGAGTGATGTAGATGATGGTCACCACAACTCTGCTTTTGGAGATTCAGCAGGTATTGATGTTGGAGACGGTATATACAATACATTTGTCGGAGCTGCTTCTGGTGTGGCTACAGAATGGGCAGATTATAACACATTCGTTGGAGCACAATCTGGTTGGGACAACAACCGTACAAATAATACATCTAATGCAAACCACAATACATATGTAGGATTCTCAGCTGGTTTTACAAACCGTGAAGGTCAGTACAATGTAGGTATGGGATCGTTGGCAGATTTTGATAATACTAATAGGTCAAATACGATGTTCTTCGGGTATAATATTACCGCAAGTAATAATAACGTAATGGGATTTGGTAACGATTCGTTTATAGACGGACAGTACTCAATCTCTATGGGTATTGATCACGATATTCGTGGAGATTACTCTGTTATGATGGGATATTTAGGAAATATGGGAACGCTAGCTGATTACTCAGTTGGTATTGGTGATCGTGTAAATGTGGCAGAAAATGATGCCGTTGGTATCGGACGTTCTGTAGATGTTGATAATCAATATGCAATTGCAATTGGTTCAACTACAATAGCACAAAACGATGGAGCTATTGTTATGGGATATCAAGCTTCTTCTACAGATCCAAGTGCTTTAGATCCTACAAATAACATTGCTATTGGTAATGCTGCAAATGTACAAGGAACAAACGCAGTTGCTATTGGTAATGCAGCAACAGCAGTCAATGACAATACAATGGTACTTGGTGGAGCAACAAATCCATTAAGTGTGGGTATTGGTACAGATACACCAAATGCAAACGCAGCTTTAGATTTAACAGGAACGGCTAAAGGTTTACACTTAAACCGTATGACAACCGCGCAACGTACAGCGTTTGGAAGCTCATTAGGAGCAACTGATGAAGGTATGGTGGTTTATGATACAGAAACTGATAATTCATTCTATTGGGATGGAACACAGTGGAAAGGTATGATGGACACTGATACTGATACACAAGATTTATCATTGGTTACAAATACATTAAGCTTAACAGATGGTGGATCAGTAGATTTAACTCCATATTTAGATAATACAGATGCACAGGCAATTTCTGTAGCTTCTGACATTTTAAGTATTACTGGAGATGCTGGAACAGTAGATTTATCACCGTATTTAGACAATACAGATGGACAGGCAATTTCTGTTTCTAGTGATATATTAAGTATTACAGGAGATGCTGGAACAGTAGATTTATCACCATATTTAGACAATACAGACAGTCAAGAATTATCTGTAGCAGCAAATGTGTTAAGTATTTCTGGTGGTATGACAACTGTTGATCTTTCTGGCTATTTAGATAACACAGATAGTCAAGATTTATCTTTAATGGGAACTACCTTAAATATTAGCGGAGGAACTGGAGTTGATTTAGCTTCTTTACAAGATGGAACAGGAACTGATAGCCAAGACCTATCTTTAATGGGAACTACCTTAAATATTAGTGGAGGAACTGGTGTTGATTTAGCTTCTTTACAAGATGGAACTGGTACAGATGCACAAGCAATTTCTTTGGCTACTAATACCTTAAGCATTACTGGAAATGCTTCAACGGTAGATTTATCTGGATATTTAGATAATACTGATAGCCAAGACTTATCTTTAATGGGAACTACGTTAAATATTTCTGGAGGAACTGGAGTTGATTTAGCTTCTTTACAAGATGGAACTGGTACAGATGCACAGGCAATTTCTTTGGCTACAAACACATTAAGTATTACAGGAAATGCTTCTACAGTTGACTTATCAGGATATTTAGATAACACAGATAGTCAAAACTTATCATTAGCAGGATCAACCTTAAATATCTCTGGAGGAACTGGAGTTGATTTATCTACTTTAGCAGATGGAACAGGAACAGATGATCAGGATTTAACTTCTGCTACATTATCTGGAAGTACATTAACAGTTGCTATTGAAGGTGGAGCTTCTGTAGACGTTGATTTATCTCCAATTTTAGGAGCGTTAGAAGCAGAAAATACTGCACAGCAAGCACAGATTGATGACTTACTTACAAGAGTAGCTGCCATTGAAGTATGTGCGTGTGACGGAACGTTATCTGTAGTAACTCCTGACAATGCATCAAGAAGTGGAGCGATTTTATATCAAAACATTCCAAATCCTTTCAATGATACTTCATCTATCCGTTATTTCATTCCACAAGAATTAACTGGAGATGCTGCTATTGTATTTGTAAATACTGCTGGACAAGTAATTTCTACAGTAGATTTACCACAAAAAGGAGATCAGGAATTAGATATCAATACAAGATCATTATCTTCAGGTATGTACTATTACACATTATATGTTGATGGTAAAAAAGTTGATACTAAGAAAATGATTATTGAATAATATATAGCAAGATTCAATTCTTAAATTCATAAGGAAAAGCTTCGTAGTCTACGAAGCTTTTTCTATTTTTAGACAATACGAAACTAGCTGAGAGGAACCGAATTGCATTATTTAGAATTCCATCCAACACACTAGCCAATTAAAAACCAACAGATGAAAACTGGAACTATAGACCTTTTAAATACAGGATTAATTGTACTCTCTTTTCTGCTTGCCTATTACTTGCCTTTTGAACTTTTTCTTTTTGCGTATGCAGTATTAGGACCTTTACACTATTTGACAGAAATTAATTGGATTCGTGACAAGAAGTATTTTATAGCGAGTAAACTTTGGATTTACTTAGTGATTGTTGCAGCTTTTCTAGTATCATTTCCGCCTTTAGTAGGCGTATTTGTCACAGAAGAATACGCAACATCAGAAACCCTACTGTTCATCAAAAATACGCTTCCAGCATATTTTAATAGTTGTTTATTTATTGCCATCATAGCAGCAGTAGCGTTTACCGTTTTCAAAAATAAATTATATCAATACATCGCATTGGCAATAGGTGTTATTTTAGCTTTCTTATTTCACACAATATCAGTATATCATCTTATCATCGGTATATTGCTTCCCACAGTAATTCACGTATACTTTTTCACCATCATGTTTATGTGGTATGGAAATTTAAAGTCAAAAAGTAGAATAGGATATTCTAATATCATACTGATGTTTGTCATTCCTTTTGTAATTATTTTTCTCTCTGTTGACTCGTTGGATTATGTATTGGGATTTGAAACTAGAGCAATTTATGAGAACAATGCATTCTACGTTTTAAACGCGAAACTATCACAAGTTATAGGTGTGACAGATGGAACTCAGTTTTCATTTCAAAGTGTATTATTTATCAAAATTCAAATATTCATTGCTTTTGCGTATACCTATCATTATCTCAATTGGTTTTCCAAAACCTCAGTGATCGGTTGGCACAAAAAGCTTACACAAAAACGATCGTTAACTATTTTACTATTGTGGATCGGTTCTGTAGTATTATACATCTATGATTATAAAATTGGATTTACTTTACTTTTATTCTTAAGTTTTGTGCATGTTTTTATGGAGTTTCCACTGAATGTCATTTCAATAAGAGCCGTTGGTCAATCCTTAATTCCTTCTAAAAAATCCTAACTATGCGTCATATTCTTTTCATTTTTGTAGCGATATTATTTTTTTCTTGTGAAGAAAAGAAAAAAGAACAAAAGCCAACTAAAAAGGCAATCTCTAAGGTAGAAATTACGCCTATCTTTAACGATTCTATCAGTATAAGAGCTATTGCCGTTACACCTACAAACGATCTGGTTTATGGAGGAAACAAAACGACAATTGGACATTACAACGCAATAGCTGGTCAACATACAAATCTGCTCAAAGGAAAAGTGTCAGATTCGCTAAATGTCAGTTTTCGCGCGGTGGCACATATCAATGAAACTACTTTTGGAATCAGTATTGTGAATCCTGCCTTATTGTATAAAATTTCAAAAAACGGAGACGTAAACTTGGTGTACACAGAAACCCATGAAAAAGTATTTTATGATGCTATTGCTTTTTGGAATGCAAATGAAGGAATTGCCATGGGCGATCAAACAGACAATTGTATCAGTATTATCATTACACGTGATGGCGGAAATACGTGGTACAAAATTTCGTGTGACGATTTGCCAAAAGCAAAAGAAGGAGAAGCCGCTTTTGCAGCAAGTAATACCAATATTGCCATTGTTGGTGATGAAACGTGGATTGCCACAGGAGGAAAGGCAAGCAGAATTCTGTATTCTGCTGATAAAGGAAAAACTTGGAAAGTATACGAAACACCTATTGTACAAGGAATAGAAACCACAGGAATGTATTCTATTGATTTTTATGATGCTCAAAACGGATTTGCCATTGGTGGCGATTATAGCAAAGCAGACATCAATGAAGCCAACAAAATTAGCACTTCTGATGGAGGAAAAACATGGAAACTCGTTGCCGAAAATACAAATCCTGGTTATCGAAGCTGTGTACAATACGTTCCAAACAGTAACGCAAAAGAACTAGTAGCAGTAGGTTTCAAAGGAATTGACTATTCCAACGATGCAGGAAATACATGGAAACACCTTTCTGATGAAGGTTTTTATACTATCAAATTCATCAATGATTCTACAGCATACGCTGCTGGAAAAAATAGGATTGCAAAGTTGTTGTTTAAATAGTATTACAACCGTTCCAACACACTTTTTACGCTATCATGTTTTAACATATACTGCATAAAGTCAAAAGCAGGAGCAGCCATTACACGGCTCATTTCTGGTTCAATAATGGTATTGGTTTCTGCCAAACAACCTTCCATCAAACTTTTTATATATCGATTGTTCTCTTTTATGATAGCAGCGATGTTTTTGACACATTCTGTATTTTTTATTTTTTGCCCGTACATCATCTGTACATCCGCCAAATCAAACTTATGAGGCAAGTATATATTCTCAAATGTAAAATGCTCGTATTTAGCATCTAAAAGCTTTAGTTTATCCTTTATATAACCCGGAAACATTTCGGTAGCAGCGACTGAGTTTAAGATTGCAGAAATTTCACTGGATTTATTGATCACACCGCCGTCACATTCCATCATAATGGAATCCATCACAAATTTGATATAAGCCGATTTATCATTGATGACATTAATAAACACCGTTTTCTTGTCTTTTGCGGTCGCATCGAGTTCATTGATAGCTTCATACAATTTGTACGCAGAAAGCAATCCCGAATTTTCATAGATTCCACCATCATTATATTGTCCTTCGCCTTCAATGGTTGCAGCTGGACTAATCAACGGAAAACGATTGGTCGTAGAAGCTGCATTATAAAAACTCAAGGTTTTGTTATTTCCTAACTCCAAAATATCATTGGCGCCTAAATACAATACTGATTTTGCATGACTTTTTTCCATAGGAATAGAAACGGCCATTCCTTGTCGCCCTTTAATATTTGTGGTATTGCTGATAAGAATTGGAAAACGATTGTTTCGCTTTGTATACATATTGTACCATTGTTGTCTGTAGGAAGTTGTGTTGAATTCATTGAGTGAAATATCATCATTTACATATTGTGCATACGTCCACATAGCAGCTGTAGAACGATCTTTACCAATTAAATTTACAGGAGCCAATACATGCAGAAACCAATCGCGACCTAACAAATGCGCCAAATCTAAAGACAAAATATTCTCAGTACCAATTTTTCGTATGATGGAATCCCGAAACTGTAAATCATCATTTTCATGCTTAATGGCAGAATAATTAATCAATCCCATAGTTCCTCCAGAAGCGCCCGATAAACACACTGTTTTATCATAGAGAGTTCCGTCTTTATCCAAAGCATTCAATACAGTCATAGTCCAAGCATTTGCTTTCATTCCGCCGCCATAACAGCCAATATAATAACGTGTATCAGGTAAATTTTGAATGTACTTTTCTAAGTCAATCGTTTCAGTAGTAACCGTTTTTTCTATTTGTCTTAACTCGAATAGATTGTTATTTTTTGATAGAAAATTCAAAATAAACAACGCCAATACAGCCGCATAAACGATAAAGCTGAAATTTGGTTTATTCCTTTTGGCAAAATCTTCATCTGACAAATTATAATACATAAAATGCTTTAAAATCACGACCACAATTCCATACAGTAAGAAAAAAGCAGAAAGAATAATAATCACAGCATTTACGTGCATGGCGTAGGTTGGCCAAATATTGAGTGCTAAGAAGAATAGTAAATTGGCAGCGCCGAAATAAGAAATCACTTTTAAAAAGATGATATTATTACTGGCAGCACCTAAGCTGAGGTTGCGAATTCTCAGTTTGGATAGTTTTTTGAAAAATTTGCTTTGTCCAAAATGATGATTCTTTTCAAACATTTTAATAATGGCTTCCTTTTTTTCTTCACGTGAACGTGTATCTTTTTCATCACTCATCAATGGAAAGCTATTGATAACCGCGTCATTATCTTTATTAAAAAACGCATATTTGAATAAGGTTCTAAACGTTCTGTAATACGTGTATGTAATGGCTTGAAGCGTAATGCATACTAAACTTAAAATTACGGTGGTATAATTATACGGATGTTCAAACCAAATCAATAAAAAGAGCAAGGCAAAATGTGCTAATAAGGTAATAATTAAGATGATTACGTAGGTATGAATAGGATTGTTGACCTTCTGTTCTTTTTCTTCTATCATATATAAATCATTACCAGAATCTTTAGCTTCCTGTAATCCGTATTTATAATATAGACGCCATTTATCTTTTTGATTTTTTAATACATACAACCAAATAATCAATCCAACAATGAGCAATCTAACAAATCCGCTCAATTCTACACCAAAACCAAAATTGGTATCTGCGGTATAAGCAAGCATATAAAATAAAGCCGCATAAAAGAAAACACCAATAACACGGCGTAAAAAACTTAAATTACTCTCATACGCAATGCTTTCTAGGTCGCTTTGAGCATCTTTATTCTTATACCAAACAATTCCAAAAATGCTGAACACTTTTTCAATACGCCAGTCTTTATCTTGAAATTTTCGATTGGATTTTGAGAGTAAAAAATAATTCGGATAGTGTGAAAGTACAATACAATAGATAGGCGCAAAACCTAGCAATAAGACGAATACAAACCAATATGGATGGTAATACAAGTCTACAATAATCGAATTCATTTGTGGTGCTTTCGGCAAGGAAAGTCCAATGATGAACAAGAACAATAAACTCATCCAGGAGGAATAGATAAATTCCTTAAGCAACACCAATCTATTTTTTAAAGAAAAGCGCATCCAGACGAGCAAAACGGTAAGAAATGCAGCGGCATAAAAACCAATTTTAATCATCACAATGGTTTTTGGGTATTCTTTATGCCATAAATAATAGAAATTCTCAGTGCAATCAAATGCATAAGCAAGACTCGCTAATACAAGAAACAGCTTAAAAACAATCTTGATATTATGCTTTTTAGTTTTGCTGTGAACGTACTTTCCAACAATATAAAATAGGAGGAAAGCCCATATAAAATCAAAGATGAAAAACAGCGTGAATAACAATTGTTGGTAAAAACTCGTGTGATTCATAAACCAAGTTCCTGTGACTTCTTCGTGAGTAAATTGCGGATGCGTCACCCAATCGTAAATATGAAACATTTTTCCGCACACAACCATCAAAATACTTAATATGATAAATAAAATCACATGAAATTTTGGGGCATTATGTCGTTCAAAATGTCTAAAAGAACTAAACTGTTGTGTATTTGCGAGATTCATCTGTGTTAATTTTCCTAAAACTACAAATGAAATTTGAAAATAAAAATACTAATCAATATGTATTTTTTTAGTTGCAGAAAAAAAAGAAAAAGGAGCACTATAAAATGCTCCTTTTTACCAATCACCAAAAATTATAAACAGTGATATGCATCACTTGTTATTATGCTATATCTTTTAGACTTTACTTTTTAAAAAAGGTTTAAAATAAAAAGAGCATTTCTTTTGAGGGAAGTGCTCTTTTCTAATCAATGTAGGATTTTGAATTTAAAAAAATTCTAGGTTTTTTAGGACATTGATCAATTTTTTTTATGCTTATTACGAAACTGCTTCATTAATTTTCTATTGAATTCATGTTCCGCTTTTTTCAAACGAATAATTTTTGTTGCCGGTAGAAATTTACGCAGCTTATTGGCTAAATCTCTAGTGTTTTCATACACTTGCTTTTCAATAGATTGAATTCTATCCAAAATTGATGCCGCTTCTGTTTCTGACATGTTTGAATTGGATTTTACATCTCTTTTGATTTTATTCAAGCTTTGTCGCAATTCATGATTTTTATCATCATATACATTGTATACTGGCCAAAACTGTTGTGCTTCTTTCTCTGTGAAATTTAAATTTTCAGTAAAATAAGCGATTTTAAGTTTCTTAATTTTCTCTTTTCCGCCGCCTCTTTGAGCTATTCCTGAGAAAAGCCCAAAACAAACAAGCAATATTGTAATGTATTTTTTCATGCTATTATTGTTGTTCCGTTAACAAATCGTATGGATCTGTTGTGTTTTCTAAATAATCTATCGTGTCTATTTCGTCTAAATTTACTTCAAAAGTGGTGGTAATATCTACATTTTCTTCTTCATACACCGCTATTAAATCATAATTATTCAATGCGATTAAATCATTTTCAATAAACTCATTAATTTCACTATTTACAACCTTATCAATGGTAAGATTGGCATCAGAATCTGTATTTATAAGATTGATCGCTACAAAAAATAATATACAAGCTGCCGCAGCATAACTTAGGTGTTTTAGATAATTTCTTTTTCGCTGTAGCGGAATTACCTTAGGTGTTTCTTCTGTGCTGAATAACTTTTTTGAAAGCGAATCTTCCAAACTGTCAAAATACGCGTCAGGTGTTGTAAAACCTGTTTCTTTCGGAATCACAGCTTCGGTTTTCATACGATCAAAAAGACGCTCTTCAAACGTGTTGAAGTAATCTTTCGGAGTGTTGAATCCTGTTTCTTTGTTATGTAATTCGTTATTGTTCACAATAGTTAGACGCTAATTTATACAAAAGGTTTAATCGGTTAAAAAAGTTTCTATTTTTTTTACTGCATGATGATACGAAGCTTTCAGTGCTCCTACAGAAGTATCTAAAATTTCACTCATTTCAGCATACTTCAAATCATCAAAATATTTCATATTAAAAACAATTTGCTGTTTTTGTGGCAACGTGGCAACAGCTTTTTGCAATTTTAGTTGAATTTCCTCACCTTCAAAATACACATCAGCAGTTAAATTGTTGACCAATTGTTCTTGCAATTCTTCCGAAGAAACTCCAGCTTTCTTTGCACGCTGATTGATAAATGTGATGGATTCGTTCGTTGCAATACGATACATCCAAGAATACAACTTGCTATCGCCTTTAAAATTGTGAATGCTTCTAAAAACTTTGATAAATGTATTTTGAAGCACATCATCAGCATCATCATGACTCGTTACCATTCTTCGGATATGCCAATACAAACGTTCCTTGTAGGTAGACACAAGTTGTCGAAACGCTTTTTCTTGCGTTTGCGGATTCTTTAAGTCATCAATGAGGCTTGTTTCTATGACGTTCAATTGCGTTTGTTTTATTCTAAGACTTTTGAAAAGAATAAAGGTTTAATCTAAAGATAAAAAAATAACAAGTATTCCGCAATTAATTGATTTGTAATTGATTAAATTTTAACTCAAGCTAAATCCCTAATATCATAGATACCTCAAGAAGCAACTTTCAAAAGTCAAATTCTCAACTTCAACTTTTCAAGTTCATCTTCAATTTCAATTTCAATTTCGAGTTCACCTTCAACTTCAACTTCGAGTTCAATTTCAACTTCAAAGACTAAATCGTCTGCATCTGAACCAACTTAGAATAGATACTATTATTGCTAATCAATTCTTCGTGTGTTCCTTGCTCTACAATTTCACCTTTTTGCATCACCACAATAACATCTGCATTTTGAATGGTAGACAATCGGTGTGCAATAACGATAGAAGTTCTGTTTTTCATCATATTTTCTAAAGCAACTTGCACCAAACGTTCGCTTTCAGTGTCTAGAGCAGAAGTAGCCTCATCCAAAATCATAATCGGTGGATTCTTCAATACAGCTCTTGCAATGCTTAAACGTTGTTTTTGTCCGCCTGAAAGTTTTCCTCCAGAATCTCCAACATTATGATCTAAAAGTTCAGGCAAATCCTTTACAAATTCCCACGCATTGGCAATTTTCAACGCTTCAATCACTTCTTCATCAGTCGCGTCTTGTTTTCCAAGTTTTACGTTATTTCGAATCGTATCATTAAAAAGAATAGAATCTTGTGTAACCAATCCCATCAAGTCACGTAACGAAGCTTTTGTGAGCGATTTAATGTTTTCGCCATCTACTTCAATGCTTCCTTCATTCACATCATAAAAACGCGTCACAAGGTTGGCAATGGTACTTTTTCCACTTCCTGATTGACCTACTAAAGCCACCGTTTTTCCTTTCGGAACTTTTAGTGTGAAGTTTTTCAAGACATTTGCTTCTTCATATCGGAATGTGATATTATTTAAAGTAACTTCTTTATGGAAACCTTCTTTCGTTTTTGCATCAGGCGCATCTGCAATTGGACTTTTGGTTTCTAAAATTTCTAACACGCGCTCTGCAGCAGCGTTTCCTTTCCGTACTCCATAAGTTGCTTTGCTAATGGCTTTTGCAGGTGTAAGGATATTATACGCCAATCCCATAAACGCTAGGAATTTTTTTCCATCCAATGCAGGAGTCACACCATCTGCTAACTTATCCACCAATACCATGTGTCCACCATACCAAAGCAAGACACCAATTACTAAAATTCCTAAAAATTCACTTGTTGGTTTTGCTAAGTTTAATCGATTTAAAAGTTTGTTGGAATACTTTAAGAAGCGTCCAGTAGATTCTTGAAATTTCTGATTAAAGTGTGGTTCGGCCACAAACCCTTTGATCACTTTTAATCCGCCTAGAGTTTCCTCTAAAAGCGACAGAAAAACACCTTGCTCTTGTTGTACACGGTCAGACTGTTTTTTTAAGGATTTTCCAATTAATGAAATTATATAGCCAGAAATTGGAATAAAAATAAAGACAAAAATTGTCAATTTCACACTAATGGTAAGCATGAATAGAATTGTGAATATGATAGTAAGTGGTTCTCTTACTACTAATTCTAGAATAGATAAGAATGAATGTTGAATTTCCAATACATCAGTTCCTATTCGTGCCATCATATCTCCTTTACGCTTTTCAGAATAGAAAGAAAGTGGCAAATCTACTGTTTTCTTATACAAATCATTTCGAAGATCTGTCAATACACCATTTCGCAAAAATGTAATAAAATACATAGCGAGGTAATTGAAAATATTTTTTAGAAAAAATACAGTTAAAATTAGTGCAATTACGAATGTTAAGACTAAAGGCACATTCGTTCCAGCCATTTCAGAAATGTTATAATTAATATACTTTTCAAAATAATCTGCGAATTGTGTAAATCCTTCGTAAGTTGGCTCTATAGTTACTTTTTCAGTGTCTTTATCAAAAAGAATATTCAACAAAGGCATTAATACCATGAATGCCAATGCTGAGAACAAAGCATATAAAATGTTAAAGAAGATATTTAAAGCTGCATATCTTTTATAGGGGCGAATATAATGCGCAATTTTTTTAAAATAATCCATTAGTCTAATTTCATTTCTTGAACGATGCGATCTATTTTAGCATCGAGTTGATTTTCTACAGCAGCAAAATCTGCTTTGTTTGCTAATGGCAGATTTACACTAAAGTAGAATTTAATTTTTGGTTCTGTACCACTTGGACGCGCTGCAATTTTAGTGCCATCGGCAGTGTAGTATATCAAAACATTTGACTTCGGAATGGAGATTTCAGACATTGTACCAGTCTCCATATCAGTCATAATAGACGCTTGATAGTCTTCAATTCGTACTACTTTAGAACCATCGATTGTCGTGAGTGGATTTTCACGTAAATCAATCATGGTTTGCTTGATTTCAGCGGCGCCATCGATTCCTTTCTTTACCAAAGAAATCAGTTTTTCTTTGTAAAAACCGTGTGCTACATACATATCAATTAGAGAAGCGTAAAAAGAGCTTCCATTGGCTTTTGTTTGGGCAGCAATCTCACATGCCAATAATGCAGCTGTTACTGCATCTTTGTCACGTACAAAGTCTCCTGTCATGAATCCGAAGCTTTCTTCGCCACCACCAATAAATTCCAATGCAGGAAAATCTTTGATCATTTTGGCAATCCATTTAAAACCAGTCAAACCAATTTTACATTCCACTCCGTAAGCATTTCCAAGTTCTGTCATCATTGGAGTAGATACAATTGTTGAACCTATGAATTGCTTTCCGTTAATTTTATCGTTGTTTTTCCATTGTTGCAACAAGAAATCGGTCATTACAACCATGGTTTGATTTCCGTTCAACAGGATCATATTTCCTTCCAAATCGCGGACTGCAATTCCCAAACGATCACTATCAGGATCGGTTCCGATCACAATATCCGCATTGGTTTTTTCGGCCAATTGCAAAGCCATTTCCAAGGCTTCCGGTTCTTCTGGATTTGGAGAAACTACTGTAGGAAAGTCTCCATCTGGTGTTGCTTGTTCTTCAACAATATGTACATTATTATAACCAGCACGTTTTAAAACTTCTGGAATCATCGTAATAGATGTTCCATGTAAAGACGTAAAAACGATGGTTAAATCATCTTTATTTTCTGCTTTAAAATCTGCATTGGCAACACTTGCATTGATAAAGGCTTCATCTACATCCGTGTCTACAAGGTGAATTAAATCATCATTGGCATCAAACTGAACTTGAGCAAAATCGAGCTGATTAATCTCGTTGATAATCTCACCATCTTGTGGAGGAACAATCTGTCCGCCATCAGTCCAATACACTTTATAACCGTTGTATTCTGGTGGATTGTGGGAAGCTGTTAAGACAATTCCACAATGACAATCCAAATATTTTACGGCAAATGACAATTCTGGTGTTGGACGCAAATCTGAAAACAAATACACTTCAATACCATTGGCAGAAAACACATTTGCAACCACTTGTGCCAATGACTTACTGTTATGTCGGCAATCATAAGCAATGGCAACTTTCAAAGACGCATTCGGGTAGGTCTGTTTGAGGTAATTACTAAGTCCTTGTGTGTTTTTCCCTAAGGTATACTTATTGATTCTGTTAGTGCCAGGTCCCATAACACCTCGCATTCCTCCAGTTCCAAAAGCCAAATTAGTATAAAAGCTTTCGGTTAATTCTTTCGGGTTTGTATCTATAAGTTTTTGAACTTTCGCTTGTGTATCAGTGTCGAAAATCGGAGTGAGCCATGCAGATGCTTTCTCCAAGATTTTAGCGTCAATCTTTGTCATTTATAGGTCTTTTAAGCAACAAAAATAATGAATTCATTTGGGTTTCTATTTTGATAGGCAAAATATTTTGAATAACTTTAATGACCGATTATACCGCTATGAAAAAAAATCCTCTAAAATTTTTTTGCATACTTCTATTTTTCATTGTCTCGGTACAGGCGCAACGGGAAACCGCTAATTGGTTTTTTGGTGTAAATGCTGGTTTAAACTTTAATTCAGGAATACCAACAAGTTTAGATACGGGACAAGTAGATACCTTAGAAGGATGCTCATCAATTTCTGATGCCAATGGTTCACTGCTGTTTTATACAGATGGTGTTACTGTATGGAATCGGATGCATCAAATTATGCCAAATGGAACCGACTTGGCTGGAAGTTTGTCCAGTACACAGTCGTGTATTATTATTCCAAATCCGGGAAACGCTAACCTTTTTTACATTTTCACCACGGATGTTGTAGACGCTTATAACGATACGAATACAGGACCAAGTAATGGATTTAATTATTCTATTGTAGACATGTCGCTCGGCGGCGGAATGGGAAATGTAACCACGAAAAATGTAAACTTATTGGTAAATGGTTCTGAGAAAGTATCAGCAACGATTAGTTCCGATGGAGATTATTGGGTAGTAACACATCGTAGTTCTCAGTTTTTTAGTTTTAAGGTGACTACGGCTGGCGTAAATGCCATTCCGATTGTATCAAATACATCCAATAGTGTTTCTGATTTTAGAAATATAAGAGGAAACATGAAAATTTCACCTAACGGTCAAAAACTAGCTATTGCACATACGTTATTTGAGCCAGAACAAGCAGGTTCGTTATACTTATACGATTTTAATCCAACAACAGGCTCTGTGAGTAATGGAGAATTCTTAGCTGATGATATTACATTTTATGGAGTTGAATTTTCTTCAAATTCTTCACGATTGTATACGTCTGGAAAATTCTTTTTAACGACTACATTATCCAATATTCAGATACAGCAATTTGATGTTACTTCCGCAGATGTTCCAAATACAAAATATATAGTTCATAATTATCCAGCAGCGCAGGTAACGCCATCATTAGCCGGAAGTTTACAACTTGGATTAGACAAGCGAATTTACCATTCATTGCCGTCTGCTAAACTATCTACAATCAATACTCCAAATTTGTTAGAAGCTGCTTGCGGATTTGACTATCAAAGTGTTGATTTAGGCAATAACTTTGCACGTTTTGGTCTGCCAGCTACGGTGCAATCTTATTATGAAAGTGTTGCTACGATTGAAAATTTTTGTTTGGGCGATCAAACTACCTTTACAGTAGCTTCTGAAAATACAATCACAGGCATAAATTGGAATTTTGGCGATTTGGCTTCAGGAACTTCCAATACATCCAATGCAATTTCTACCTCGCATGTGTTTTCAAGCGCAGGAACTTTTACCGTTACAGCAGATGTGTCTTTTTCAAACGCTCCCAATCAAGTATTTACAGAAATTGTAGTCATTCAAGAAATACCAAATATCGCACCTTTATTTACGATTGAACAATGTGATGTTGATGATAATGACACGGATGGTTTGTCAGTATTCAATCTGCAAGAAGCCATTACTGTCATTGAAGAAGACAATGGAAATGATGATATTGATGTCATGTTTTTTGAAAACCTGAATGATGCGCAAATGAATGAGAACATCATCACAAATGATTTTTATGCCAATACTGTAAACAATCAAATATTGTATGCGCGTGTATTTGCTTATGTAGACTGTTTTACCATTACGCAAGTGCGATTGAGTGTAAATCCAGGAAGCAATTTAGGTGTGTATGATACCATTGATGTTTGCGAAGTTGATGATACAAATATTTCCATCTCACAGATAGAAGCTTCTTTAGGAGAAGACTTCCCAAGCGCTACGATTAGTGTATATCCTACTAGAAATGATGCATTATTGTTAGAAAACCAATTGAACGATTTTTCATTTGTAGATGTCAATACAACAAGTGAATTATTTTTTAGAGTTTCGTATGGAAGCAATTGTGGATTTATAGGAAGTGTAACCTTAAATATTGTGGCTCAACCTACGGTGGAAGATCAACAAGCATTATTATGTGGAGATATTGGCTCTGCTGTAGAATTGGCTTTTGAAGAATCTTTTTCAAGCTATCAATGGTCAACCAATGAAACTACGCCTTCCATTATGGTTACAGAAACAGGAACGTATACTGTTGTGGTAACGAATAGTGCAGGTTGTGAAAAAGAAGTGAATTATATAGTAATTTCAGAACCGCCATTAACTATTGAAAATATTGATATACAAGACTTTCAAGATGTAAATACTGTTCGAATCCTCTTGACTCCAGATACAGAACCAGAAAATATTAGTTATTCGGTGAATGGAGGAAATACATTTTCAACATCCAATGAATTTGTCAACTTGTATCCTGGAGTGTATGATGTGGTTGTTCGACGTGGCGAATGCGATGCTGCCAACGAGACAATTTTAGTTGGAGGATTTCCGAAATTCTTCACGCCAAATGGCGATAATATTAATGATACATGGCAATTATTGCAAAAAGAATACTATCCGAATGCGACCATTGAATTGTACGATCGTTACGGGAAAAATCTCAATTACATCAAAGCCGACAGCGAATGGGATGGAACCTACAAAGGAGTTCCATTACCATCTGGAGATTATTGGTATAAACTAACTTTAGAAAGCGGAAGAACCGTTACAGGAAATGTAACTCTAAAACGTTAAATAACAAAACTCAAGCTAAGTTTTAGTAATGACTAGCGGCAGTTTTCATATAGTTTGTTGTAGGTAGTGTTTCTAGTTTTTTTCAAGTAAAGTAATTGCTGAAATTTCACTTATTAAAATTCGAGTTGTTGATTTATATTTATAACCTTTTCTTTCTGGACAAGTTATTTCAATATAATTTCTGCTAACTTTTGAAACATAATCTATTCTATTATATCCATCTTTAGTACAAGATGTATCTAGAAATTTTTCATTATTTTTAAGTTTAACGTTTACTTGTTCATTCAAGTATTGCTTCAAGTCTTGAGAAGAAAAACTCTTCGATGTTTGACTAAACGCAAAATTGGTAATGCAAAATATAGCGATTACTACGATTACTTTTTTCATGATCAATTTATTTGATTTTATAGATTGGACTCTTTTTGAACAAATATGTTACGTTTGGGAAGTAATTAAAAGCTTTGTGTTTTCTCTAAATGTTTTCTGTTTCACTGATTTTGTAACGTTCCTTGTCGCGTTTGCTTCGCAATATAATTTCGCCCAAAAAGCCAGCTAAGAAAAACTGCGTTCCAATAATCATGGTGGCTAACGAAATGTAAAACCAAGGATTATCTGTGACAAGAATAGCTTTTAAACCGTACGCTAATTTGTACAGTTTCATAATTCCGATATAACCCGCAGCAGCAAATCCAATAAAAAACATAAACACACCCAAAGCGCCAAATAAATGCATCGGGCGTTTTCCGAACTTAGACAAAAACCAAATAGTGATCAAATCTAAAAAACCATTGATAAAACGATCGTAGCCAAATTTTGTCTTTCCGTACTTACGAGCCTGATGTTGTACTACTTTTTCGCCAATATTTTGGAAACCTGCATTTTTAGCCAATACAGGAATGTATCTGTGCATTTCTCCATACACATCAACATTCTTTACCACAATGTTCTTATATGCCTTTAAACCGCAGTTAAAGTCGTGTAATTTTAATCCTGAAGTGCGTCTTGCAGCCCAATTGAATAGTTTGGAAGGAATATTTTTAGCAATTACGGAATCGTAACGTTTCTTTTTCCAGCCAGAAACCAAATCAAATTTTTTCTCGGTAATCAATTTGTATAATTCAGGAATCTCATCTGGACTGTCTTGTAAATCAGCATCCATGGTAATCACGACATCACCAGCAGCTTCTTTAAAACCTGCATGTAAGGCTTGCGACTTTCCGTAGTTTTGTAAAAAGCGAATTCCTTTGATTTCAGAATGTTTTTGAGAAAGTTCGTGAATGATGTTCCAAGAATTGTCTGTACTTCCATCATCAATAAAAAGAATCTCATACGTAAATTGATGTGCTTCCATGACACGGGCAATCCATGCATGTAGCTCTTGTAACGATTCTTCTTCGTTAAGTAGTGGTATAACTACAGATATATTCATACAGGATTCTTAGGGTTTGTAAATATCTTTGACTTAATAGCTAAAGAGGCTAGTAAAGAAAAGAAAAATCCGCTTAATAAACTTTTAAATACATTTTCTATAAAAATACTGAATTTAAAATTCGATTTAAGAAACTTGATACTTTCTTGAATCTTCTCATCTGTAAAATCACTGTTCTTTCGTAAATCATCTTCCGCAACAACGGCTAATTTATCTACAAAATCAGGTTCTATATACGTAGCATGAGTGATAATGTATACCCAAAGCATCAAACTTCCCAACAGAATAACACCAATTCCAGTTTTTAAACCTTCTCTGATAGAAAATGGCTCTCCATTGCGACTCACTTTGATAATGGCAAAAATCATAAACAGCGCCATTACTGGAAACATTGCTAAAGAATATACATTTTGTGGGTTCGTATGAACATTTAGTTTATATTGCAGTACGAAAGAGGTGATGAGGATAATTCCCAACGCAATTCCGAAATGTGATGTTTTTGAAAACATGAAAACGAATTTTATGTAGGACACAAATATAGAAATTCAAGCTTAGAAAATATCAAAAATATTTTTATTTTAATGTTGCACATTCGGAAATAATAATTAAATTTGCACCTCGAAAATTGAGAAAGTTATAAAAGAATACAAAAGATGAAACAAGGTATACATCCAGAAAATTATAGAGTAGTAGCTTTTAAAGATATGTCTAACAACGATGTATTTCTTACGAAGTCTACAGTAGATACTAAAGAAACTATCGAAGTTGATGGTACTGAGTATCCATTATACAAATTAGAAATTTCTAGAACTTCACATCCATACTACACTGGTAAGTCTAAGTTAGTAGATACAGCAGGTCGTATTGATAAGTTCAAAAACAAATACGCAAAATTCAAGAAATAAGAATTTTGATTACACTACACAAAATGTCTTTCAGGAAACTGAGAGACATTTTTTTTTGAAAAATAATCACATTCACAGATTCAAACGCAAAGTTTTTTTACATTTACAAAAATTCAGCAATCATGAACTATATTCTCTTTGATGGAACGGTACGCAACGCATTATTACCATTTACCTATACAAAACCAGTTGCCGATTTACGAGTTGGAATACTAACGATTAGAGAAAAGTGGGAAGCACATTTAGGCGGAACTACTACGACAATTACAGAAGAATATTTGTCTGACAAGTATCCAATGGTAGAGTTGGAAGAAAATGTAATGATCAATGCTTCTTTTTTGCCAAATGCAGAATTGGTAGCACTGATTCAAGGATTAACAGAAAAACAGGCTATTTTTTCAGGAGATGAAATTATAGCATTTCATGCCACAGATGAACAAGATGAGGTTGATTTTGATACTTATGATGTGATTTCGTACGAGGAAGATTGTTTGCGAATTGAGCATACTTGGGATATTTTCTCAAAGAATGCAGAAGCTATTCAGGCAGATTTTGATCTCATTACCAAAGATAGAACCTCACAACCCATTCCGGCAACAGTGAACGTAATTGCGCCAGAAAATATATTTATTGAAGAAGGAGCAACGCTTAACTTTTGTACGCTAAATGCAAGTTCTGGACCTATTTATGTCGGCGAAAATGCTGAAATTATGGAAGGTTGTGTGGTGCGTGGAGCATTAGCAATGTGTGAAAACTCCGTGTTAAAACTTTCTGCTAAGATTTATGGAGCAACTACATTAGGTCCATATTGTAAAGTTGGTGGAGAAGTGAATAATTCAGTATTAATGGGCTATTCGAACAAAGGACACGATGGATTCCTAGGAAATTCTGTCTTAGGAGAATGGTGTAATATTGGAGCTGATAGTAACAATTCGAACCTAAAAAATAATTATGCACCTGTGCGTTTGTGGAGTTATGAAACAGAAAACTTTGCCAAAACAGGATTGCAGTTTTGTGGACTCATGATGGGCGATCACAGTAAATGTGGCATCAATACCATGTTCAATACAGGAACAGTTGTAGGTGTAAATGCAAACATATTTGGCTCTGGTTTTCCAAGAAACTTTGTGCCAAGCTATAGTTGGGGAGGCGCAAGCGGATTTACTACGTATTTAACCAAAAAAGCTTTTGAAGTTGCCAAAGTCGTAATGGCAAGACGTAAGGTAGAATTTACTTCGCAAGACGAAGCTATTTTAACACATGTTTTTGAAAGCACCAAAAAATGGCGTAAAGACTAAAAAAATAATTACTCTTATTAAATATCAAAGCCGCTACTAAAAAGTAGCGGCTTTTGTATGTGTATATTTAGTATAAACTATAATAAAATTCTAAAGCTACCATTGGTAATTTGTATATTAGAACCTGGATTTGAAGCTTCTCTAAGTTCGCCTGAAAAAGTACCTTCAATCTTTTCTGAATTGTTTATGGTGACATTAATGGCAATTGTTCCATCGGAATCACTATAATCTACTCCGTTGTAGAAGACTCTGATTGGCAAATCAAAAAGAGCTGCATTAGCGCCAGTTTCATCGTCAATAATGTTTAAAAGAATCGTGTTGTTGGTAGTATCAGTATTAATAGTTCCTGTAATGGAATAGAGTATTGATGAACCGCCATTTGTAGTAGAAGTGCTATACCCAATAATGTCAGCATTTTGTTCTGCATCATCTATAGTCGCACGTATAAAAGATTCTTCAGGAGTAGGTTCTTCAATCGAATCATCTGAAGACGAACAAGAAGTGAAAAAAGCTGTTGCACATAGAAATAGTAATAAAATTGTTTTATTCATGATATAATTATTTGTTTTATATCAGATAGGGTATTATCGTAAAATATATTACCCAAATAATTGCAAAAAAAACCGTCTCAAAACTTGTTGAAACGGACTTAAAATATGATGCTATTCTTTAGATTAAAAATTGATCTAAAGAGTTTTAGTTTACACCTGGTATACAAACAAAAAGTAGTACATGGAAACTGCAAGAATACAGCCTACAATCGAAAATATAATAATTGTTTTTCGACGCGATTGACGATTTTGTTGTTGCATACGAGTTTTAATTGTATTCAATAAACGTTGAGAAACTTTCTTATCTGATGGTCTAGAAATCTTTGTACCAATATAAGCTCTAATACGATCAAATTTATTGATGCGTTTACGTTTATTGTTGCGTAAAGTACTGATAGCGAAAAATGAAAAACCAGACATAATAAAGTGTTTTAAAGGTTGATACTAATTTTAATAATGACGATTTAGAAATTTAAAAAAGTTCCCAATCTTAATATTCCAGAAATTATCCCAATAGTCAAGGGAATTGCAATGATAAAAGCGATAATAAGTTTGTCTCGCTCTTTGCGCTGTTGCTTTTTAATTTTTTCTCGAATAGCGCTTAATTGTATTTCTGTAATTTTTGGAGAATTACTTTTCTTCCTGTAGTCTTTGTAATAACGACGGTTCTTATTGAAAGGATTCCGTTTGTTACGCCGTACTCTTGTTCGGTATAAATCTCCATGAACGTAAAATGCTGCTCCTGATCCCATAATCTTCTTCTTTTAAATTCAACATATATACCATATTAGTATATAAAAGAAGAAAAATGTTACATATGTAACAATTAGTTTGTTTTTGAAACACGCTTTAGTTCTAGTAAATTCTGAGCATTGATGCCCAAACCTTGTACGTTTTTTTGGGTAAATCGTACGACTTGATCGTAGTATAAAGGAATTAATGGCGCTTCTGAAATTAGTAGTGAATCCATTTTAGTATATAGCTTTGCGCGAAGATTTGCATCCGTTTCTCGAAGTGCAGTTTCATACCATTCGTCAAACTGTGGGTTTTTAAAATGTGTATAATTTGGACCATTAGGCGCGAAGTTTTTACTATAGAAAAGTGATAAATAATTCTCGGCATCTGGATAATCGGCAATCCAACTAGCTCTAAAAATTGGCAATTCTCCTTTCGATCGTAATTCACGAATCGTAGAAGCAGGAATCACATTGACACTGGCTTTGATGCCTACTTTTTCAAGCTCTCGCTGAATGTACTCACAGAAGTTTAAATATTGACCATTGGTGGTAATAGCAACCTCTGGAGTTGTATTTCCAGTTTCTTCAATATATTGATTGACTAAATTTTTAGCGAGTTCTGGTTCATACTCAAACCCTTTGATATTGTCAAAACCAGGCAATCCTTTCGGAATAAAACCATGAATAGCTGGTGTTCCAATTCCGCTTCGCAAATACGTAATCATCTTTTTACGATCAAAACTGTAATTCATTGCCTTTCGTAATAAATGATGACTAGAAACATTGGTACTATCACCAATAAAAATTCCTAAATATTCTGTGTTTAAATACGGGCCAGAAATCATATTCACATCTTCAGCATATGTTGCACGTAAGTGTCCGGTAGCATTTAAAATCTCATCTTGGTATGAAGGATCAAGTGAATTTAAAAAGTCAATATTTCCTTGCACAAACTGCAAAAACTCACTTTGTTTATCAGGCAAAAAAGTAATGGCAACAGCTTCTAAATATGGAAGATTATTTCCAGCTTCATCTTTTTCAAAATAAGTAGGATTCTTTCGTAAAACCAGTTTTGTATTCTCTTCCCAAATCTTAAACTGAAAAGGACCTGTTCCAATTGGATGCGCTCTAAAATCATTGCCGTAATGTTCCACAATTTCTTTAGGAACTACCGAACAATATTTCATAGTAAGTAAACTCAAAAAAGCTGGAAATGGTTGTTTTAGCTGAATTTGAAATGTTTTTGCATCAATCGCTTTAAAACTTTTTACGCTTTTAAAAATCCAACGTCCGCTAGAAGCTAACCTGTCATCTAAAATTCGCCCAAAACTATATTCAAAATCCTGTGCAGTAACGATTCGTGTACTATCTTTCCCGAACAATTCATGTTTATGAAACTGTACATCGTCACGCAATGTAAAAACATAGGTCAAGGCATCATCGGATACTTTCCAAGAAGTAGCAATTGCTGGAATGACATTCAAATCGGAATCCATCTCAACCAAACCATTAAACAGTTGATGTACAGCCCAAATATTACGCTGATCTTTCGCAAAAGCAGGATCTAACGAAGTAATATTGGCATGCTCATTATAACGAAAAACTAAATGATCTCTACTTTCAGAAGTGTCTTGTTGGCACGAAAAAGAAATCAACAACAAACAAAGAATTGATATATAAGTGATTACCAATTTAAAATGTTGCATTGTTAATTTTATCATATTCTGAATTAATTGTAAATTTGCTGGCTTTTATAATAATTTTGTCAGTTCGAGCGCAGTCGAGAACAATTTGATAATTTCTGTTATTATAGAATCTCAACTGTGATCGATTTCACATCGTCGCACTTAAATAAAAGATACAATATCTTAATTGCTTTTTTGCTAAATTAAAGGTTTAAAAGTACATAATAAAAAACACAAATCGCTACCGTTTTGGTAGAAAAGTACAGGAATGAACGATAGAAAAAAAGTCGCTTTTTATACGCTAGGTTGCAAACTGAATTTTTCAGAAACTTCTACAATTGCACGAAACTTTCAAGAAGAAGGTTTTGAAAAGGTAGATTTTTCAGAACATGCCGATATGTATGTTATCAATACATGCAGTGTTACGGAAAATGCTGATAAACGCTTTAAAACGATTGTCAAACAAGCGCAAAAAGTTAATCCTGATGCGTTTGTGGCGGCCGTTGGTTGTTATGCACAATTAAAACCGGAAGAATTAGCGGCTGTTGATGGTGTGGATTTGGTACTTGGCGCGACAGAAAAATTCAAAATCACAGATTATATCAATGATCTTACAAAAAACGATTTTGGAGAAGTACATTCTTGCGAAATTGAAGAAGCCGATTTTTATGTGGGAAGCTATTCAATTGGCGATCGTACACGTGCGTTCTTAAAAGTACAAGATGGTTGCGATTATAAATGTACCTATTGTACCATTCCATTAGCAAGAGGAATTTCTCGAAGTGATACTTTAGAAAATGTATTAAAAAACGCCAAAGAAATCTCTGAAAAAGACATCAAAGAAATTGTGCTAACAGGCGTAAATATTGGTGATTACGGAAAAGGAGAGTTTGGAAACAAAAAACACGAACATACCTTTTTAGAATTGGTGCAAGCGTTGGACAAAGTTGAAGGTATTGAGCGTTTGCGAATTTCTTCAATTGAACCAAATTTGCTAAAAAATGAAACGATTGATTTTGTTTCAAAGAGTAACACATTCGTACCGCATTTTCATATTCCATTGCAGAGTGGAAGCAATACTTTATTGCGTTTAATGCGCCGTCGTTACATGCGTGAACTGTATGTAGATCGTGTCACGCAAATCAAAAAAGTAATGCCAGATGCCTGTATTGGAGTCGATGTAATTGTCGGATTTCCTGGGGAAACGGACGAGTTGTTTTTAGAAACCTATAACTTCTTGATGGAATTAGATATTTCATACTTACACGTATTTACTTATTCAGAGCGTGAAAATACCGTAGCTGCCGAAATGGAAGGCGTTGTACCTCAGAATGTGCGTAAAAAACGTAGTAAAATGTTACGTGGTTTGTCTGTCAAAAAACGTAGAGCGTTCTATGAAAGTCAAATCGGGAAAACGAAAACGGTTTTATTTGAAGGCGAAAACAAAGAAGGATACATTCACGGATTTACAGAAAACTATGTAAAAGTAAAAGCACCTTGGAATCCTGAGTTGGTCAATACACTTCATCAAGTAACATTGACTAAAATTGACGACGACGGAATGGTTCGTTTTGACTTTGTAGACGAAAAAGTTGCGTTTAGTTAAATGTCGAGAAGCATTCATATCACAAAGAAAAATTTTGAAGGTTTAACGAAAGCTGAACTTGACGAACAGGCAAATGACCCAAATTCTGAGCTGAATCAATGGGCAAAAAAAAGCGCATTAAAAAAAGAGGTAAAGAAGAGTCGAAGCAAAACAATCAACACATGAAATACTTAGTACGATTAGTATTCTCTTTGCTATTAATGTCTTGTTCAAGCGAGCAAAAAAGTAATATTGAAGGACTTATTATTGACCCAAATATCAAAAATGAAGTTGAAAAATATATTACGGAAGCTCCAGAGTTGGCTTCATTGAATCAAGACATGCAAGCGTATCACAATAGTTTTCACATAGAAAGTTATAAAAATGATAGCTTGGATGTTTCATCTACCGATTTTTCTAAAAAAGCACCTTTTAAATCGTTTTACTATTGGCATGATGGTTCACTTAGAATTGATGGCGCTTATGGTATTTTTGGTGGATTCGGATTTAATATTCAAATAAGTGATCAGAAAGCAACGTTATATCATATGCTGAGTTCAGACGACTTTGCAACGTATGCATATCAGGAAAATGATGACTTTATTTTGAGACTAGATGTACCTTGCACAGCTACAAAAATAGTGCTCTCTGAAATACCCGATTCATCAAAACAGCAATTGATCTATGGATATGTAGAATTTAAAAGTAATGACTTTTATTCCATGTCAGACTCTTCTACCGGAGAACGAAATAAGATAAGAAACAATATGAAAATCTATTTCAAAAGCGGTTTTGTCAATTTATAGTAAGCACATTTTCTTTTACAGCTTGATTAAAATTGATACGCAACAATACAGTTAACTGTTCCAAAAGTACTGTTGTCTTTCTGTAATTATGATTTCACGCAGTTTGAAGCGTCTTCTTTTGATGTTCATTCAGATTTTTCTAGTTTTAACAACATAAAAACTATGTTTTCCATAAACAAGTACAACGTTAAAACCACTAAATTATAATGAAAAAACTACTATTATGTACATTCGTAACGCTTCTTAGTTGTCAGATGTACTCACAAAAAATGCTACTTTCTTGGAGTCAGGCTACGATTGAGAATTACACCATAGAAATGTATGATGCAGCACAAAAACTTACTCAGAAAGAACTTCTAGAAAAGTGCTTGCAAGATGCCAGTTGGAGTGAAGTTTTCCTAACGATGAATGCTTCTGTAAACAATTATAAAGATAATGTGGAATATAAAAAAGCATTAGCTGCGCAAATAACAAATACAAAAGAAACCAAGTTAAAAGGCACTAGTAGATTGATTATTTGGGATAGAATTATCAATGGAGATATTACTTTTGAAGGAAAAGGCTTGGTCTTTAAAAATGATTTGTTTTTAGTGAGTGGAAGAGTCAATCAGTTACTTGAGATATTAACAAGTAAAAGGTTTGGTATTGTAACGAGCCGTTCGACAAGTGATGAATTACAAGCACTACAGAAAAATTGGCAAGATTATTTATCGGGAGAAACGGTAGAAGAATTTACACCAAAAACATATAAAAATGCGGAAATTCCAGAAATAACTAGTAAAAAAGCATTTCAGGCGTTTGTCATTTCATTACAAGACAATCCAGAAAAGGAAAGAATTACCAAAAAGTGTTTGAAATTGGTGTATAAACTAGATGAAATGCCAGAAGATGAAGAATCTATAGCGCACAATTGCAATCCTGATACGTATACGTTTACCTATTTAACGCTCTTAACGAAAGATGAAACGGTAGATAAAAAGAAAGATGCCAAATGGTGGTTAGATTTTTGGAATAAAAACAAAGATCGGCTAGTGTGGAATGATGAACTTGGTCATTTCGAAGTTTCAAAATAATGATATTTTATTGATAGATAGCTTGTGTGTTTACTGTTTTTAAAGATTAGAATACAATACACTTCACCGTTTTTATAAGCGTTTGGTACGATTCATGTAATTATGAGGGTATAACTATTTATAATTACAAATAGATACTTATATTTAACTATTAAAAATGCCCAGATACTATGAAAACAACACTACTCTCTATATTAGTTTTGACTTTGATAAGTTGTGATGCTTCTACCAAAGAACTTATTGGAAGTTCATGGAAGGTTACGGAACTTAAAACAAACGGAACTATTGCTAAAACCACAAATGATGTGATTTTAACCATTAAAAGTGAAACTGATTTTTCACTACAATTGGACAAAAATAATTGTTTTGGAACGTATGCAATCACAGGAAAAAACAACATTAAACTCGAAAGTATAGGCTGTACAGAAATGTGTTGCGATTCAGATTTTTCGATGGCTGTTGTGAATGCATTGTATAAAGTTTCCAACATTAATCTTAACAAAGATCGCGTAAGCTTATCTTCAGATGAGGTTGAAATTAAATTTTTAAAAGTGAAAACTTCATCAGAAAATCAATCTAAAACAATGAATACCAACGAAAAACTTTCAGGAAAAGAAAAAATTCCAACAGAAGAAACGACGAATGTTGGCATGTTTGAAAATCCAGATAAAACTCAGAATGCAAGTGATGACGTTCCAAAAGGTGATTATATCGAATTGTACAAATCGCCATGCAAAGGAAATTGTGAAGAGTTTACCATGAAGTTTTACGAAGATGGAACGGTATATTACACAGGGAAATTCAATGCGCAGGTACAAGGAAAACATTCTGTAAAGTTAACGACAAGCAAATCAAAATCGTTGTTCCAAGACTTTGAACAGTCAAATTTCAGTAGTTATCAAGATAAATATGATGATGAAAAGATTATGGATATCCAAAATACATACTTAACCTATAAAGGGAAAAAGATTCATATTCGTTACAAATACAATGCGCCAAAAGAATTACAAGCATTACTTGAAAAAGTAGAAGCACAGGCAAAAGAAGCATTGGAGAAACTGAAGAAGTAATAAAGAAACACACATTTAGACATAAAAAAAAGGGAACTGATTAAGTTCCCTTTTTACTTTTAGATTCGGACGCCTACAGGCAATAAATCTTTATACTGTTTGTTCTTGCGTAAAAAACTAGCAATCTTAGGACTAGTTGGTACGACTCTCAAATTTCGCTCTTGAATGCTATCAAGAACTGTTTTGATAAATGCGTTTTTAAAATCTACATCGTCGAGCTCCTCAGGAACGATTAATTTCGTTAAAAATATTTTACGTTCTTGTAATGAATACTCAATCTTAGCGATCCCGTGATCTGTCTTGTGTTCAAATTGACGTAAAAATTCGTTATCATTGATAACAATTGCATTGTCCATAGCAGTTTAATTTTAAATTAATCTTAAAAAAGTGGTGTGTTTAGAAGAAATGTTGATTTAACTTTGCAAAGATAAGAAATTTAGAGTAGATTTCCGAGTTTTTAATGTTACTATCTGTATGAATGTAAGTAAAATACAAGTTTATTTTATGCCCGGAATGGCCGCCAATCCTGCAATATTCAAGCACATCGTACTACCTGAAGACGAATTTGAAGTACACTATTTAGAGTGGTTTTTACCTGAAAAAAAGGAGACTTTGGCGCATTATGCAGCAAGAATGGTAGAAAAAGTGAAGCATGACAACGTGATTTTAGTAGGTGTTTCCTTTGGTGGAATCTTGGTACAAGAAATGGCACGCCTCATCAATGTAAAAAAGATTTTTGTGATCTCAAGCGTCAAAACAAAACGCGAATTACCTCGTAGAATGAAGTTTGCACGTGCTACAAAACTCTATAAACTCCTTCCTACAGGCTTAGTCAATAATATAGAAGTCTTGCGTAAAGTTGCTTTTGGAAACTTGGCAACGAAACGTTTGGATTTGTATGAAGAATATCTTTCAGTTAGAGACAAACACTACATCGATTGGTCTATTGAGCAAATTGTCAATTGGAATCAAGAAAAACCATTGCCAAACACAATTCATATCAACGGAGACAAAGATTTGGTATTTCCTATACAACATATTTCGGACTGCATTCCCATCAAAGGAGGCACGCATATTATGGTACTCAATAAATTTAAGTGGTTTAATGAAAATTTACCGAGATTGATCAAAGAATAAAAAACTTTCCTTATCTTAACAATAAAATACACAGATAGCAGGATGATTCAAAATCAGTTTGTTATTTTTGTAATCCCTATCCGACCATTTTTACAATCACAACCAATAGTTAACGAAAATCGATTACGAAAATTTAAAAACAAGATACCATGCGTAAAATTAAAAATGGATTTGCTTTTTTAGGATTAATTTTCCTCGGAGTTTTATTGATGAATGCGGTACAACAAGACAAAGTCTTAACAGCTGAAAATGATGCTGCAACTCCAAGTCAGGCGACAAAAGCGACAATGAATGATACAAATGATTACAATGTATACGCTTTGGAAGTTCCGGAAACCTTAGAATTTGCAGGAGAAAAAGTTCCGTTGCATTTACCAGACATTAAGGAACGTATGGACAGAGAATTGTTGGTAAATACTTATTGGCAATCCAATGGTTTATTATTGTTTAAACGCGCGAATAAATATTTCCCGATTATTGAACCAATTCTAAAACAATACGGAGTTCCAGATGATTTTAAATACTTAGCTGTGATTGAAAGCGGATTGCAAAACGTAACATCTCCAGCAGGAGCGAGAGGTTTTTGGCAAATTATGAAAACGACTGGACGTGAAAATGGATTGGAAATCAATTCAAATGTAGACGAACGTTACCATTTAGAAAAAGCAACACATGTTGCCTGTAAATATTTATTGGCTGCTAAAAAGAGATTTGGAAATTGGACATCGGCTGCCGCAGCATATAATGCAGGAAATGGAGGCATTGGAAGACGTATGGAAGACCAACAAGTAGATTCGTATTACGATTTATTATTAGGACAAGAAACAGGACGTTACATTTTTAGAGTAATTGCTTTAAAAGAAATCTTTAGCAATGCTAAAAAATATGGTTTCAACTTTAATGAAAAGCATTTATACAAGCATATCCCAACCTACAAAGTAGAAGTAGATACAGCAGTCACGAACTTTGCAAGTTTCGCGAAAAAATTCAATATCAACTATAAAATCTTAAAAATTCACAATCCGTGGTTGCGCGAAAACAAGTTGAACAATAAGTCAAGAAAATTATATAAAATCGCGATTCCTGAAAAAGGATACTATCCAACGAAGTAATTCTGAATTGAATAAATATATAATAACAAATCTCCCAAAAAGTCGAGTTAGACATTTTGGGAGATTTTTTAATGTATCAATCATTCCAATCCAGAGAATGCTCTATCTGCACCGCCAAAAATGACAAATGTATCTTTATGCATTACAATGCCAGCGCCATGTTCTGGATCCCAAGGACATTCACATTCAAAGCCAATGGTACCGTAAATATCATCGCCTTTTTCATGGATGTGTAATGTGTGAATTGCCAAATGTTTTTTGACATCATTAATATCGTTCAATTCAGGAAAAAAAGTGTCGTCAAATGCTGTTTCTCCATACAATTCCATCAGTTTAGGATATTCCTCAAGAAAACCTTTACACAAGGCGTCTAACACTTCTTTTTGATGTGTAAAAAAGTATTCTAAAGCGTTTTTATATTGTGCCGCGTATTCGGTTTCATAACAGGAAATATGAATATTCAACCAGCCATCCGAACGCTCATAGGAATCATCATGAACGGCTTCTGTATCCCGAAATTTTTTGATTTCCTCAAAACATGCTTCTAAATATCCTTCTTCGTCTTCTTCAAAATTTAAATCAAACATATATCATTTTTAATTATCGTAAATAGCTGTCCAAACTAGAACTTTTTGAGTCAATTACAAAATTGACATAACGTAAATCAGTAAAAAATAAAGAGTATAATAACGCAATCCAAAAGTCAAGTTGTTGCATTGAGCACAGTAGAAATGTAGAACTATCACATTGAACGAAGTCGAAATGCAACCCTAAAAATTGCTTCTTCCATATAATTTTCGTTCTTTTGAGTAGTTACCAACCAATACATACGCTGCATATTGCGCATTCAATCTCTTGAGCTTACAAAATAACATACTACAAACCATTCATCACTTACGTACTTCTGGACAATTTGTTTTATACACAAACAAGCCCAAAGTAAGTACAAGTGAACTGAATGATTTAGCCGATTTTTTAGAGCAAGAATATGAAAATGAATCACTTAACTATCCGTTTGCTGCGCCAGAATTTCATAAAGAAGCGGCAGTTTGGGCAGCAAAAACGATTTACTATGCAGCACAGTTTTTAGCACATCGTATGGAAGAACCGAAAAATCTTGGGAAGTTTTTTGAAGACTTTAAAGGTGAAATATCGCCATCAGTCATACTTTCTACAGATATCTCACTACGATTTTTGCCATTCATTATCAAAGAATTAGAACATATTGACTTTGAAGATTGGTTGGTAAAAATCCTTAAAAAACAATTACAAACCTTTTCATATTCTGCAATTGGACACGATATGAACGAGGAAATTCAAGAAGAAAAACTTGCGAAACTCTTTCAAAATGACTGCTTTCGAACACTATTTACAGACAGAGTCATCGCAAAAAAAGATATCAGTCTTACGGCACATAAAATCATTCAAGAAAACGTTGCCATTCAATTGGGAGAACATTCCAATCAATTTTGGAGAGCGTTTGTACCTGAAGCATAAATACTATGAACGAAACACAAAAAATACGAACCATACTCGATGAAATCAAAAATGTCTTTGTTGGAAAAGATGAGGTGATTGATTTGTTGGGAATTGGACTATTAGCAAGAGAAAATGTATTCCTTTTAGGACCTCCAGGAACGGCAAAAAGTGCCATTGTAAAACAATTGTCGAGTCATGTGATTGGCGGAATTAACTTTGATTATCTCTTAACGCGATTCACGGAACCAAACGAAATCTTTGGTCCGCTAGACATTCGATTGTTAAAAGAAGGAGAATTGGTCACCAATACAGACGGAATGCTTCCAGAAGCTTCTCTAGTATTTTTGGATGAAATTTTCAATGCGAATTCTGCCATATTAAACAGTTTGCTGATGGCGTTGAACGAAAAGATATTTCGTAGAGGAAAAGAAACCAAAAAACTACCTGCGTTGATGTTTATCAGTGCAAGTAACCAATTGCCAGAAGATGAAACCTTGGCAGCTTTGTTAGATCGTTTCCTAATCCGATTAAAAGTAGACAATGTAAAACCCGATCGTTTGGAAGAAGTATTGCAAGCAGGATGGAAGTTAGAACGAAAAGAGAAAACATCACAAACGCAAATCTCTCCAGAAGAAATCAAAGATTTGCAAAAACAAGTAAAAGAGGTAGACTTAGCGCCGATTCGCAGTTCGTATATTGAGTTAATTCACAGTCTGCGAAATACAGGAATAGAAGTATCTGACAGACGTGCTGTAAAAATGCAAAACCTAGTCGCAGCAAGTGCCATGTTATGTGATCGTGATGTGGCGATTTTATCAGATTTATGGGTGTTAAAATATATTTGGAGTACAGAAGAACAAATAGAAACACTGCAAGCAACGGTAAATGCATTGATAGAGAAGGAGCAAACTGAAGCAGCAGTGCATCCGCAAGCATTTTTCAACAAAGCGCCAAATCCAGAAGAATTGATGAATGAAGTTTCAAACTTGCAACTAAAATTTTCAAATGAAGAAATCTCGTTGCAAGAACTCAATGTAATCAAAGACAAATTGCGCTATCTGCAAAACAGAACAGATTGGGTAAAAGATCAACAGAAAAAACAATACATAAATACGGAAATTGATCAATTGTGGAAAGAGATCTTACACAAGGTGTAACCGAATATTGGTTGCGATTGCCTTCAAAATATAAAGAAAAATTAGCGCAAATTCGTGTGTGGAAATCATTGCGAATGTCGACTGATATGGACGATATTTGGGTACGCGGAATTGCACCAAGTCAATTAAATAGTCCAGAAATACGTAGCATTCCATTCAAAAAAATATACTTTCAACATGAAAATGCTTTATTTCTCTTAGGAGGAAATTTACCCGAAGAACGTTTAAAAACATCTTTGCTTTGGTCGCCAATTCACAAAGCATTGCCAGTAGAAACGCCTGAATATAATTTCAATTTTTTTGAGTTGGATGCAAAAATAGGATTCAATATGGTGCCATCAAGCCAAGAGCGATTGGCAGTTGCACAATTAATTCCTTTAGATGTACTAGATGAAATAATTCCCAAAATGCCCGCAATTCGCTTACAATGCCTGAATTGGGTTATTATTGAAGACAAGGCTTTGCTCATTGGTTCACCATTACTTTCCATACCCGGAAAAACCTATTGGCAAAATCAAAACTTTTTGTTGCCAGCAGGATACGATTTTGAACATCCAGAATTGAGTACTTATTTTAACAAAAAAGTCAATCAAAACGGGAATGACATGATCGTTATGCAAACGGATCATAGCTATTTTAAGATCACAAAAGAAAACATACAAAAACTCACAATCAGCGGATACCGATTGTCACGATAACTCATGAACGAAACGCAGTCAAAAGCCATCTATTATTTTCAATCATACCAAAACTATTTTTGGGAATGGGAAGTTGACCATATGTTTCACGGAAGTGTAATAGAGAGTGCACAAGATTATCATGGCGGTTACAATTGTATTAGCATTCCCGATGGAATGACCATTGCGTATAAAGAACAAATTACGGAAATCTTAAAGTTACTTTCAGACACAGGATTTCCACCATTTGGCGCATTGATCCTCACATTTTTGGCAACAAACTCTGGAGAAGTAAGCGCTGCCATAAAAGAAATATTTGAGGATATTTTAGAACGACATATAAATTTCCCAGCGGTTGATCATATTGACTTTGCAGCAGCAGAAACATTTTTAAAAACCTTAATTGCATTACCATCAGTATATACAAAAGGGAAAAATAGAATTGATTTATTTGTGTTTTTGTTTGAAACGGCAAATCACAGTTTATCTCCAAAATTCTCAGGAGAAATTTTAGATTTTATAGAAAATCATAGTTTTCAACTCAATCAATGTAGCGTAAAAAAGGAGATGACTGTGACGGCTCTGAGTAAGGATATCAATGCTTTGGCGTTATTACATCACAGATATCCTACCGTAGATGATTTGTTGACAGCATGGTTTAAAATGACGGAAGTTCCTGTAGATCCTGAAGATACAGAACTAGAACACTTTAGCGATGATCCAGATTTTATTCAAGAATTGATAGAAGACCCAAAAACGTTCTTTATGGGAAGTTTAATCAAGCGTTTATGGTCTGGAATTCAATTGCCAATGCATTATGTACATCCTGGAGAAATGCCTTTGGGCGGAATTTCGGATATTACCAACAAAGGAAAGTTTGACAATATTCTGATCTCTGAATTTGCCAATGACGATTTGATATTTTTACACAGAATAGCCAACAAAGAAGCCTTATTCATTCGCCGAGAAACCACGCCAGAAGAAGATTTACGCACACGTATATTTTTAATAGATACGACGATTAAAAACTGGGGAACACCAAAAATATTGTCATTTGCAACAGCTTTTTCATTCATTCATCATCCAAAAAATGAAATGAACTTTCAGCCGTATGCTTTAGGGGAAACCTATACGCCGTTGTACTTTGATGCCAAAGAAAAAATTATAAGCGGATTGCAACGTACATCGCCTTTGTTAGATGCTGCAGCAGCGATTGAACAGTTTATTGAAGAATGTAAAGAAGATACTATAGAAATTACCTTGTTTACAGCAGCTAAAACGCTGGAACATCAAAATATAAGACGTTTATTCAACGTACATCATAGCAAATTTGGAGGTGTCATTACATCGGACAGTCAAGGAAATATTGACGTGTATAAAATAAAGCAAGGTTCAAAACGCTTGACAAAGCATATTCAATTGCCGTTGGCTGAGTTATGGGCAAATCCACCGAGAAAGAAAAAGTTAAGACCGAAAAAAGATCCAAAAATTGATCCTAAAGTAATTAACTATCCTTTATTATATGGTTTTCCAACGCGAGGAACCATCAACTTTGCTGACGATACATACGCGTATGTATTACAGAAAAATGGAGATTTATTCCGTGCCGAAAGTCATAAAAAAGGGTTCAGAATGATCAAGCGTGACATTCGATTTGTGACAGGAATTAAGCAAAACAAATTAGCAGCCATGTACGAAGATGAGTTGATGATAGTGTATTGGACGACAGATCATCACATGATTTTTAAAACGACTTCGATGACCTGTAGTTATAAGTCAGATCTGTCAAAATATGAAAAAGCTGTTTTCAAACATCTCATCATTTATGACGAAAGTCTGTTTCTAGTGACCAAGAAATATTACAGTGACGAACCTTTATTTACCTATTTTGATTTTGATGATTATAGTTACTTTGATGTAGACAATCCAAATTCTGAACTCAAAAGAACATATCAAGCATATCTAAAAAATCAAGCCACTTATTTTGAAGGTTCGGTGTTTACTAAAATCAACGCAATAACCATTACCAAAGATTTAGAAATTGTATTCAATCATAAACACCGTTTAGACCTTATTGGAGAAACGGGTTATTTTGAAATGATTGATAGAGAAGCCGCTGGTTTGGATGAAGAATTTACCAAGCATCTTCACAAGCGAAATCAACGATTAGAATACATAGAAGGAAGTGTCATTACGATCGATAAAAATGGTATTATTACTTTTAAAAGTGGCAATCCAAACATTCCAACATTTTACCTGTCATCCTACATTGGGATTGGAATAGGGATTGCAACTGACGAAGAATTTGCTGGAAACGATTATTTTAAACCTGAAGACGCATCGCTGAAAAAAATAAAAGTATTTGAATTTGATGCAAAATACATGGAACCTTTCTTAGAACACATACTAAACACATGAAGTTAGCATTACAACATACCGATAACAGTCCGTACGCACGTTGCGGAATCTTTATCAAGCATGCTTCGCCAAAAGTATGGTTGGAAGAAATTACGCGGATGCAACTAAAGCTTTCAGAATGCAGATTATATCCATGTCCGGGAACGGAAGCAAATAGCATTTCGGGTGTTTTAATCATTTTTAAAACGGAACAGAAAAAAATAGATACGCATGCGAATGTATGTGTGCAAAAAGTTCAAACGGGCTTTTATATTCCTGAAAACACAAAGCTGAATATGGCGCTGACACAGGAAGAATTCACAAAATTATTGCAAGGAAAACCACATTTCTTTCATCATCAATATGGTTTGATAGAGCTGATCTCGGAAGTGCAATGGGAAACGATTATTCAAGTGCCTAAAGAACAATTTCCAGCAATAGAAACACCTGCAAAAGGCGTCAACATTCCAATGGAAGTCACAGCGTTTAGTGTAGAAATTGAAGAAAAAGAAACCGAAACAACGCTCGAAAACCCGTTTAGTGGTCAAGAAGTAAATCCGGAAGATTTGCCTTTTGATATGAAAAAAGTACTACAAGGGAACAACAAAGAAGTTGATAAATACTTAAGATACTTAGAAAAAAATCCAGAAGCCGCTTTAAAAATGGCAGTGCCGTTGGATATGATGGGAACTTCTCGCGGGAAAGCCTTTGCGAAGTATAAATTTAAAAGTAATTTCTTTGATAAAATTGGATTTGGAGATGTTTCTGAAGGAACAAAAACAAAGTTCAAAACAATCGTTGGAATCTTGGCAATCATTGCTATTTTTTGGGTTGGATACTATGTTGTTGATCAACACAAAAAACAACAAATAGAAGTAGTAAGAGGAAAAACACAAGTGCGTTCTCAAAACGGTACAGAGTTAACGAATGAGGATATTGTTGACGTAAACAATGAACTAGATTCAGAAACCTTGCTTACAGAAACAGAAATCAACGATTTTAACAATACTAGAAGAACAAGCAACAAAAATAGAGTAGCAGAAGAAACCGCCGACAACTATCTCACTAATGGTTTCATCATTTTTATAGCGCTTGTATTTGGATTTATTTTGTTTGGATATTTAATCACATCAAGAAAAAAAGTACGTTCAAAATCACAACCGCAAAATGATAATAAACCAAGTTCTTGGATGGATTTACCAGAAGAAAGCGAAGTATTCTCTTTTACAGATGAAGAAGCATCACGTGGCTCTAATTTTTATTTTGGAGGAAACGAATTATCGGCACAAAGCAAAGTACTCATTGTATTCATACTCATTGCTTTGTTGGCGTATCTTTTCTATCCAATGTTAACGACGCCAGGCATAGGAACCGTATTTTTTATCATGACTATTTTTATTGTGATTCGACTTTTATATTTATTAATCAGTAAAAATAAAACCATTCTAGATGACTAACACACAAGGAAGTAAGTTTCACGCAAAGCTGATGTACTTCATGATCTTTGTGTTATTCTTAAAATTTATATATCTCATTATAACCTCTATAGTTGCAGGTGATTTTCCAAGCTTTTTATTTGGAATCATCATACTTGGAATCGTGTTTTTTGTGCTTTCCTATATGATAAATTCATTGTTTGGAGAAACATTATCTAACAGAGATGGAGCAGGAGGAAGAACTTCTACCATTGGCGATAATCAGTTCAATAGTCTGATGCAGCGTTATGAAAAACTCACAGACGAATTCATAGAAAAAAAGCAATACAAAAAGGCAGCCTACATTCAACTAAAATTATTGCGAAACCCATACAGAGCGGCTAATATTTTAAAAGAAGGACATTTGTATAATGAGGCAGCACACATCTATCTAAAAAAATGCCATCGAAAAGAAGATGCTGCGGAATGCTATGAACTTGCACGTTCGTACACAAAATCTATCAAACTCTACAAAGAGTTGGAAATGAACGAAAAAGTAGGTGATATTTACTCAAAAATAAAAGATACAGAGAAAGCGCATCATCATTACCAAATTGTAGTGGACGATTATGTAAAAAACTATCAATACGTAAAAGCGTCATTGATGTTTCGTAAAAAAATGGACAACATACCAGCAGCCAATGAATTATTGCTACAAGGTTGGACAGATAATAAAGATGCGGTGAATTGTGCTAATAACTACTTTGCCAATTTCAAAGACAAAGAAAGATTGCAACAAGAACTCAATGAATTCAAAGAAAACCGTGTAAGTAAAGCAAACGAACGGAATTTCCTAAAAGCATTAACCTACGAATACAATAAAGACATTGCACCAAAAGAAGACGTGCAAAAAATGGCGTATGAATTAATCTCAAAAAATAGTCAAAACGATGAAATGATGTCGTTGCTAAAACATTTTGTAAATGACGATATGCAATTAACCAAAGACGTCTTGCGACACAAAACCAAGCGATAGACTAGATTTGCAGATAATATCAAACTTTGTATGTCATATCGAGCACAGTCGAGATATACTGTAAAATAGAAAATATCAAAAGATACTTTTCATTCAAGCAAGCACAAAAAAAAGCGACTCTCAAAAGTCGCTTTTTCAATTTTGTTATCTTCTTCGCATATTCTGACGATTGCCATAATGTTGTTTTGGAGCACTAGAAGCACGTTTCATTTGCTGCTCCATCATTTTAATCTGTTCAGAGAGCATTCCACGTTTATCCAAAGCCTTAGCTTCCTTCATTAAGTTCTTAGCTTCATTCTTACGGTTCTTCTGCGCTGCAATGCCTGCTAGGGTCATTTTTACCATTGCCATGTCGTGAGACATGCTTAAACCGAGTTTCTCCGCTTTGCGTAAATGTTTCTCTGCTTGTGTCAAATTACTTTGCGAAGCCATAATTCCGTGTAGGTAATAATAATATCCTTGTTGCTTTCTTGTCAAAGCAGTTGCCGGATTCTTAATTCTTCCTAAAATACGTTTGGCACCATCAAAATCTTGTTTACGTAACTTTAAGAATGACAATAAGATAAATTCGTTCTTAAAGTAAAATAAAACAAAAATGGCTGCCAATAAAATTAAAAAGATTCCATTACCTATTTCTCCATCGTAAAATTGGTAAATTGCGTAGGCAAAAATTCCTCCCGCTATAATGAGTTTGATATTTTTGTTGAACATAAAAACTGTATATATTTATAGAGGTTGCAAATGTATAAAAAACAATCGAAAATATTTTTTAAAATCTGTTTGTTAAAGTAAAAACTCTTTGTATATTTGCGCCGCACTTTTAGAAAGGAATCTCGCGTGCACTTACAATTATTTTCAAGAGAAATTAAAGATATAAAAAGTAATGAAAAGAACATTTCAACCATCGAAAAGAAAAAGAAGAAACAAGCACGGTTTCAGAGAAAGAATGGCTTCTGTAAACGGTAGAAAAGTGCTAGCTCGTAGAAGAGCAAAAGGAAGAAAGAAAATTTCTGTGTCATCTGAATTAAGACATAAGAAGTAATGATATAGATAATATATAGAAAAGGTGTTGTTTTTTTAAAGCAACACCTTTTTTGTACCCAAACGTTTTTTTATTTTTACGCAACACAACACACACACAAACTAATGCCAAAAAGAGAAGACTTAAAATCAATTTTAATTATTGGATCAGGACCAATCGTAATTGGTCAAGCTTGTGAGTTCGATTACTCAGGATCGCAAGCATTACGCTCATTAAGAGAAGATGGAATTGAAACCATTTTAATCAATTCAAACCCCGCAACTATCATGACCGACCCAACTATGGCGGATCATGTGTATCTAAAACCCCTTACAACGCGTTCTATTATTGAAGTGTTAAAAAAACACCCAAATATCGATGCTGTTTTACCAACAATGGGAGGACAAACTGCTTTGAACTTATGTATAGAAGCCGACGAAAAAGGAATTTGGGAAGACTTTTCAGTAAAACTGATTGGAGTAGATATTGAAGCAATCAACATCACAGAAGATCGTGAACAGTTTAGAGAATTGATGGGGAAAATTGGTGTTGGAATGGCACCACAAGCAACGGCAACTTCGTTCTTAAAAGGAAAAGAAATTGCACAAGAGTTTGGTTTCCCGTTAGTAATTAGAGCATCGTATACACTTGGTGGAGCAGGAGCTTCTATTGTATATGATCCAGCTGATTTTGACGAATTATTACGTCGCGGATTAGAAGCATCACCAATTCATGAAGTCATGATCGATAAAGCGATGATGGGTTGGAAAGAATATGAATTAGAATTATTACGTGACAAAAATGACAACGTAGTAATTATCTGTTCTATTGAAAATATGGACCCAATGGGAATCCATACGGGAGATTCTATTACCGTTGCACCAGCCATGACACTATCTGATCGTACGTATCAGAAAATGCGTGATATGGCGATTAAAATGATGCGTAGTATTGGTGATTTTGAAGGTGGATGTAATGTACAGTTCGCTGTAAGTCCAGACGATCAAGAAGAAATTATTGCCATTGAAATCAATCCACGTGTATCGCGTTCTTCTGCATTAGCAAGTAAAGCGACAGGATATCCAATTGCAAAAATTGCGGCAAAACTAGCTATCGGATATTCGTTAGATGAATTAGACAACCAAATTACAAAATCAACGTCGGCATTATTTGAGCCAACATTAGATTATGTAATTGTAAAAATACCACGTTGGAACTTTGATAAATTTGAAGGTTCAGACCGTGAATTAGGGCTTCAAATGAAAGCCGTAGGTGAAGTAATGGGAATTGGCCGTTCGTTCCAAGAAGCCTTACACAAAGCTACACAATCGCTTGAAATTAAACGTAATGGTTTAGGAGCTGATGGAAAAGGATATAAAAACTACGATCAAATCATTAGCAAACTTAGACATGCATCTTGGGATCGTGTTTTTGTGATTTATGATGCGATTCAGATGGGAATTCCATTAAGCAGAATCTACGAAATCACAAAGATTGACATGTGGTTCTTAAAGCAATACGAGGAATTATATCATCTTGAAAAAGAAATCTCTTCACACAACAAAATAGATAGTATTTCAAAGGATTTACTTTTAGAAGCAAAACAAAAAGGATTTGCAGACCGACAAATAGCACATATGTTAGGTTGTTGGGAAAGTGAAGTCTACAAAAAACGTGAAGATTTAGGAATTAAGCGTGTATACAAGTTAGTAGATACCTGTGCTGCTGAGTTTACAGCAAAAACACCATACTATTATTCTACATTCGAAGCTGAAATTGAAACTGCCGATGGAAACCGATATGTACATAACGAAAGCATCGTCACTGATAAAAAGAAAATTGTCGTATTAGGTTCCGGACCGAACCGAATTGGACAAGGAATTGAGTTTGATTACTGTTGCGTACACGGAGTTTTAGCTGCGGCTGAATGTGGATACGAAACAATCATGATCAACTGTAATCCTGAAACCGTTTCAACCGATTTTGATACAGCAGATAAATTATACTTTGAACCAGTTTTCTGGGAACATATCTACGATATCATTCGCCATGAAAAGCCAGAAGGTGTCATAGTACAGCTAGGTGGACAAACGGCGTTGAAATTGGCTGAAAAGCTAGACCGTCACGGAATCAAAATCATAGGAACTACCTATCAATCGTTAGATTTAGCGGAAGACAGAGGAAGTTTCTCAACCTTATTAAAAGAAAACAACATTCCGTATCCAGAATTCGGAGTTGCAGAAAATGCTGATGAAGCTTTGGCTTTAGCTGATGAATTAGATTTCCCAATCTTAGTACGTCCATCGTATGTATTAGGAGGACAAGGAATGAAAATTGTGATCAACAAGCAAGAATTGGAAGAAACGGTAGTTGATTTACTACGTAAAATTCCAAACAACAAACTCTTACTAGATCACTATTTGGATGGAGCTATAGAAGCAGAAGCAGATGCTATTTGTGATGGAGAAAATGTATACATCATCGGAATCATGGAGCATATTGAACCTTGCGGAATTCACTCTGGAGATTCAAACGCAACCTTGCCACCGTTTAACTTAGGTGAGTTTGTGATGCAACAAATCAAAGATCACACAAAAAAGATCGCCTTAGCGTTAAATACAGTGGGATTGATTAACATTCAGTTTGCTATTAAAGATGATATGGTATACATCATTGAAGCCAATCCAAGAGCTTCTCGTACGGTTCCTTTCATTGCAAAAGCATACAAAGAGCCATATGTAAACTATGCGACTAAAGTAATGTTAGGTGAGAAGAAAGTAACGGACTTTGATTTCAATCCGCAATTAGAAGGATACGCCATCAAACAACCTGTTTTCTCTTTCAACAAATTCCCAAATGTAAACAAGCGTTTAGGACCAGAAATGAAAAGTACAGGAGAAAGCATCTTATTTATTGATAGCTTAAAAGATGACGAGTTCTATAACTTATATTCACGAAGAAAAATGTATTTGAGTAAATAACATTTCGATAGCTTCGCTAGGTATTTTCAATCAAAATATATTTTGATTTTAATAATGCCCAATATAGCGAGTTACTCAAATCATTCTCACATATCAAAACTTCCCAAAACCTAATGGCTTTTGGGAAGTTTTTTTTGGTTTATATTTATAAAAAAATCTTAGAAACTATTCAACATTGAGCGAATTAAAAAAAATAATAGACGACATTACTGCATTTGGAGTGCATCCAAAAGTAACAATGACAACCAAACATGAGCATTTGAAAAAACTATTGGTACGAATGTATTCAGAGTTTTTAAATTTGAATCAACCGGAAGCTGATGATACAGATTATGGAGAAACACCTGATTTTGATTACGAAGAAATTCGGAAAAATGTAGTATCAAACTTTCCTGAATTGGGTTGGTATGGAACTGTTATTGAAATGGAAAATATTGACGAAAAACCTACATTGATTGGAGATGCTGTTGACGATTTGGCAGATATTATTAAAGATTTATTAGCCGTAAAATGGAGGTTTGAAAATACCAGCGAAGCAGATGCAATTTGGTATTTTAATTTTTTAATGTATGCACATACAGAGCAACATCTGGTAGACTTATTAAAGTATCTAAAGTATAAGTTTGGGTAAAATATTTTTATGCTTTAGTTAAGATTTAATTATCGACTCCTTAACAGCGATTCGTATGAAATAAAGATAGTTTAGTTGCCTAAAACAAACTATCTATGACTAAAAAACTACTTTTAACACCTTTACTTTTAGTACTTTTTCAAGCGGCAAGTTTCGCACAAACAGAACCCAGTACTGACACGAATGATAAACTAGAATTTTCAACAGGGTATACTTTTGGAAGTTTAAAAAATTTAGAATTCTCACCTGTTTCTCGATACGATTACAATGCTTTTACATACAAATTAGGATACGAACGCACCAGTAAAAATCATAATTTGTTTAACATACGATTAGCATATTTAACAACTACATTAAAATCGGATCGTATTCCAGCATTAAATTCTGATTATAGTAAAATTGGACTTAGTTTTTCATATCTAAAGCGGATATACAACAAAAACAAACTGTCAATTCATCTAGGATTACAATCGAACACCAATATTTCGTTTAGTGATGAAGGTGTAAATTCGTTTCCTATTTTCAATCAATCATTTGGCATTGCGAGTCAATTCACCTATCAAATCAATGAGAAGCATGCGTTGTACTCAAAATTGACCATTCCGATGCTATTATTTAGGCTTACAGATTCGAGTTCAGATACATTTACCTTAAAACGCAATCAGAGTATATTTTGGGAATTTGGATATAACTATTCACTCTCCAATGACTTTGATTTAAAAGCGAGTTATCAATTCAATTACGACCGATTGCAAATTCCAAATGCATTTCGCGAAGTTCAATATCAATTCAATTTAGGCGTTCAATACAAATTCTAATCACATCATGAAACATATTTACACACTTACAATCATTAGTATCATCCTATTTTCTTCTTGTACAGATGCTTTACTAGGCGATCAAGGAAAACAAGATGAAGACATTTACTTGAATTATCAAACCAAAACAGACTTAGAATTACCTTTTGAAGGCGAATGGTATGTTTCCGTTGGAGGACGAACACATGCGCAAGGTCAACATCACTTTATAACGCGCGGCACAGGACAACGTTATGCCTATGATATGGGTAAAATAGTAGACGACAGCTATTACTCAGGAAATGGTGGAGAAAACGAAGACACATATACATTTGGAGCACGTTTAAATGCTCCTGGAGCAGGAAAAATAATTGCGCTAGAAAACAATATTGATGACAACACTAGACCTGGCGTTTTAAATGATAATATTGACAATAGCAATCTTGGTGGGAATTATATTATGATAGATCATTTAAATGGAGAATACTCTTTCTTAGCACACTTAAAAAAGGGAAGTATCATTGTTGTTGTAGGAGACATGGTTGCAAAAGGACAGGAAATAGGACAAGCTGGAAATAGCGGAAACTCCTCGGGTCCGCACTTGCATTATCATTTACAAAACTCACCAAACTATTTAGATGCCATTGGACTTCCTGCGCAATTTACAAACTATTTAAAAAATGATGATCCTATAGACAGAGGAGAACCTGTACAAGGGCAATTGGTACGGAAGAATTAGGTTTTCTTGAAAAGAGTATTGGTATTTGTTTTGATTTCAGATTGTTAGCTTAAGCGTAGTCAAGATAAGATACAGTAAACTAAAAAACGCTCCCAAAAACCGTAATGGCTTTGTGAGAGCGTTTTTTGTTTTTAAGGTTTTCATCAACGTCTTCTTTTCTTCAATTTCAAAAAAGAATCCACCAACAAAAAAACTTCCACATAGTTTTTATACATTGTAGTCATAAGAAATATACTTATGAATCATACGCTACGCATTATTCTGTTACTATTATTTTTTGCTGTAATGTCTATGGTTGTCCATGCGCAAGAAAAACCTTTTGAAGTTGCTAAGCCCGAATCGGTAAAGATGTCAAGTGACAGCTTACAAAAGATGAATGCACATTTTCATAATTTAGTAGATCAAAGGCAATTGGCAGGCATTCAAACTGCGATTGTTCGGAATGGTAAACTTATTCATTTTGATTCCTATGGATATGCGAATCTTGAAGAGAAAAAAATATTAAACAAACAAAGTATTTTTCGAATTTTCTCCATGACCAAACCGATTGTCTCTGTAGCATTAATGCAATTGTATGAGCAAGGAAAATTCAAACTAGAAGATCCATTACACAAATACCTACCTGCGTTCAAAGAAATGCAGGTCTATACAGATTCAACACTAATTCTTGCCAAAAACCCCATTCGAATTATTGATCTTTTGCGACACACTTCTGGCTTTAGCTATGGAAGAACTCAACATGCCAAGTTGAACCAAATCTATGCCGAAGCGAATTTATACAGTTCTCAAAACAACAAGGAATTCGTAGCCAAACTAAGCAAACTTCCTTTATCCTTTGAACCTGGAACAGATTGGCAATACGGACTTTCAACAAATATTTGCGGGCATTTAGTAGAAGTCCTTTCAGGAAAATCGTTAAAAACCTATTTAAAGGATCATATTTTTACGCCGTTAGGTATGAATAATACCTATTTTCAATTACCCAAAGAAAAAATAGAACACTTTACTGTTGGCTATCGCTGGCAAGCAGAAACAGGATTATTCGTGTCAGAAAGTCAACGAAACAATAGTTATACGCAAGAAGTTAGCTTATACAATGGCGGCGGCGGATTGGTGTCAACGACTATAGATTATTTAAAATTTTGCCAGATGCTCTTGCAAGAAGGTACATTTAACGCACATGTTATTTTGCAAAAAGAAACGGTAAAGCTCATACTAAAGGATCATTTACAGGAAGTGAGACAGCACCAAGAACGATTTAGGCTTCCGTTAGGTGAATATGGATTTGGATTTGGATTTGCTATCAGAGGCACCAGCGAGACTGAACTTGACAATATATTTGGTTGGGGCGGCGCTGTTGGAACTTATTTTAAAATAGATACCGATCATAACATAGCGTATGTCATGATGATACAGTTATCTCCTTACAGACACTTAGGTTTGCGACACTTATTTCAACAATATGTGAAGTCAGCTACTCTAAAGTGATGGAACGCAGGATTTTTAAAAATATATTGCAAAACAAACAACAAACTCTCATTCCCGAATCTTTTCGGTATTTTTATAGGAAAAGAAAAAGCTAGTAAAAACTCTACCAAAAGATTGAATTTAGGGAAAGAAAAAGCCAAAATAGAACTCAAATCGAAATGTAAATAATAGGATAAAACCTAAATTTGAAGAATGAAAAAAACACTACTACTTTTTATCCCATTACTTTTATATGTAAGCTTAGGAAAAGCTCAAGAAAAAAGAACGTTACTTGAGTTTTCAGGAGACGTTCAAGCAGATATTACCAGATTACTTTCTAATGCTAGTTATGAGGTTGATATTATGGATGGAATTAAAAGCCAATCAAGACAGACTGAATTGACTTTCAAACTTCAGCAAGAGATTATGAAAAATTATGAATGGTTTACTGAATATATGAAAACAGTACCAAAAGGACAACCAATGCCTTACCATCCAAAATTAGGATTAACCAAAGAAGAGTATGAAGAGTTTTTAAAGCTAGTTAAAAATGTTGAAGTTATGTCTACAGATACAGAAACACTCATCATTACCAAACTTGATTCATTAGTCACATTTAAAGGAAAAGGAAAATTAAAGCCATTAGATGATGTAAAACTTGACTTGAAAAATAATAAAATAATGTATAAAGATTATGTACTTCCTTTTGCGAAAGAACTCATTATTAAAGACGCTAATAATGGTTTTAAAAGTAAGTGGAGAGGTTATAATTGGACGTATGAATATCCTAGCGATCCAGAAAATTTAGATATATCTAATCTTCAAAATATAAACATAACTATTGTTGAATTCACAGTAGGGCAACTTGAAAACGGAGGGAGAATTTATATAAAATTGGAAGAAAGAGTCGTGAAAAATGGAGTGAAAATAAAAGACACTAAAATTCCTATTTTATTTTAAACTTACCATAAGAACTTATCTCGATATAAAACTCTTATTCACCATTTTTTTTGCCTATTTTTAGTATGAAAATAAAAACCTAGTAAAAACTCGGTTCGTCTTTAATTGAATGATAAGTTGTTGTTTTTCATGCTTTTGTTCTAATAAAAAATGATCCATAATTTGAAAAATGTTGAGAATAAAAACCATACTTCTGTTTCTATTATTCATAAGTTGTAAAGAAAACAAACAGCATGTAAAAAACACAACGACTGAAAACCAATCAGCTGAAGTATTGGTGAAATTACCTGAATTTGAAAATTGGAAAGAATTATACTCTGATGAATTAGTGAAAAACAAGTTTGATGAATACTTAGAGAATGGAACTACAATTTTAGCAGTGTACCTTAACAACAAAATAGCAAAACAAAAAGATAGTCTATTGAACATGGATTTTGATGACTATGCTTTGTTTTTTGTCATTGATAAAGAGCAAAAACGAAAAATTGAAAATAGTGACCTAGAAAAAATATTCTATGAACAAACAGAAAAGTCTGCAGCAGAAGTTTTAGATTTTGCAGATGTTATAAACAAGGCACTTATAGATTCTACTTTGATTAAAGCAGAAAAACCATATTTATTGTTCGCTAATCAAAATTATGAAAACGTATATACTGCCATAACAATAACGAAACCTTATAAAAATGATCATAACTATATTGTATTAAACACGTTTAATTTAATGAATATAAACAATCATCTTGTGTATGGTGGATATTACCTGAATTATAATGGACTTGAATCTTTCAATTTGGTTAAAAAGAATAACGATATTATAATCTCTAAATTTATAAAGCAGAATGAAAAGAAGCCATGATAAAATTGTGACATCTATAAAATATTGTTAGCGTAACTTTAAATGCTAGTAAAGAAAAAAAACGAGGACTCAAACTATAATCCAAATGATACATCGACTAAAATTTTCTATTGATATACAAGCTGAGAAATCTACTATTTGGAAAACGCTTTGGGATGATAATTCTTATCGCGATTGGGCAAGTGTTTTCTTTGAAGGATCGTATGCGGTATCTGATGATTGGAAAGAAGGAAGCACCGTACATTTTCTTGCTCCTGATCAAAGTGGAATTTACAGTATCATAGAAAAACACACTCCAAACCATATAATACACTTCAAACATATCGGAAATGTAGTAGAAGGAAAAGAGCAACCGATTGATGAAGAAACAAAAAAATGGTCTGGAGCTACAGAAATATACACACTCATTGACGGAAAAGATGCAAACACACTCACGGTAGAAATAGATGTCATGGATGAGCATCTAGAATTTATGACCGATAAACTTCCATTGGCATTAGAAAAAATAAAGAACAATTGCAGTTAACAACTTGGAGAACGATTAAAACTTCCTATTTTCAACTAGAAAGCCCGAAAAGAGAAAACATTCACTAAATTTTACTACTTTTATATAAGTTTAAAGTTACGCATGGATACAACAGCACAAATAAAAAACAATCTGATTCGAAGAATTCAAGACTCTAAAGATTTGAATTTTTTGAAAGCATTGCAGACTATTTTTGATTCTTCAGAACAAGCTTTGTATCAATTATCTTCAGAAGAAACAACATCTATTGAGGCTGGACGAGAAGATATTAAAAATGGAAATTTTGTCACGAACGACGCTGTAATTTCTGAAATGAAAGAATGGCTGACAAAAAAGTAATTTGGTCTTCTCGCGCAAAAAATGAATTAAAAGAAGTACTCGAATTCTTTTTTCAAAGAAATGGTAATCCTGATTATAGTTTAAAAATCGTATCAGAAGTTAATGATATCACCAACACACTCTCTCAAAGTGAATTCATCGGTAGATTGACGTCAAATAAAGTAACCAGAGTCATTCCAATGAAAGTGTATTTGATTTTTTATGAAGTAAACAACGATACCATAGAAATAGTTTCATTTTGGGATAATAGACAAAATCCAGAAAAATCTCCTTAAACCCAAATACGCTTTCTCCAATCTTTTCCGTATTTTTATAGGAAAAAGAAAACCTAGTGAAAACTTCTTATTTCAACTAGAAAACCCGAAAAAGAAAGGAACCATAAATGAATAGCATGAACTTTAACTATGGAAAAGGCTTTACGTTTAGTAAGCATATTCCAGAAGAAGTATCGCATTTTGAACGTGTATTTGATATTTTTAAAGATATTCTCACACATACATCAGGCGATATTGAAGAAGCTTTTGATTGGCTCGAAACCTTAGACACCGAATACAATATTTTCACGGACGAATACACTTTACAAGATTTTGAAGACGATCTGAAAAAACGCGGATATATTAAAGAAGAAATCGATCCAGAAGAAGGAAATGATGGAAGCGAACCCGGAACAGGAAAGAAGATGCTCACTGCTAAGTTGGAAGCTGCTTTGCGTTCGTATGCGTTGGATCAAATTTTTGGAAAACTAAAGAAAAGCGGATTGGGAAATCATCGAACTACCAGGCAAGGCGTAGGAGATGAACGTGTGGGAGATCATCGTTCGTTTCAATTTGGAGACGATTTGGCAATGATCAACATGACGGAAAGTATCAAAAATGCACAGGTCAATAACGGAATTGGCGATTTGCGCATTACAGAAAATGATCTCATCGTTGAAGAAACCAAACACAAATCGCAAATGAGTACGGTTTTAATGATTGATATCAGTCATTCCATGATTCTCTATGGAGAAGATCGTATTACGCCTGCTAAGAAAGTTGCGATGGCGTTGGTGGAATTAATTCATCGTAAGTATCCAAAAGATTCCATTGATGTGATTGTCTTTGGAAACGAAGCGTGGCCGATAAAAATCAAAGATTTACCGTATTTAAAAGTCGGACCGTATCATACAAATACGGTAGCAGGTTTGGAATTAGCTATGGATATTCTCCGTCGAAAACGAAATACCAACAAACAAATCTTTATGATTACCGATGGAAAACCGAGTTGTTTAACCTTGCCGAATGGCGAATTTTACAAAAACAGTTTTGGGTTGGACGAACGCATCGTATCCAAATGCTTAACCAAAGCCGCACAAGCACGAAAACTCAAAATTCCAATCACAACGTTTATGATTGCCAAAGATCCTCACTTACGTAGGTTTGTAGAAATATTTACCGAACAAAACAGAGGAAAAGCATTTCTAACAGGTTTGTCAGGTTTGGGACAAATGATTTTTGAAGATTACGAAAAAAACAGAAAACGAAGAATACGATAATATGAGTTTAGTTTTTTAGTTGAATTTTCAAAGAAAGAATAACAAGATAGTTGTCAAATCGAGCGCAGTCGAAATTATTAGAAACCGTATTTTTCTCTAGCTTCTAAACGATATACGAAGCGACAAAATATGAACATAAAAAATATAAGAGTCATTTAATAATGAATCAAATTATTAAATGAAAAAGAACAAAATATAATATGCAAAAAGACATCACATTCAAAGAGTTAAAAGATTCTGGATATACAGACAAAACCATTAACGAAGAAATTCAAGCAAATTTAATTGCAAAAATAAAAGCGAATGAACCTATTTTTCAAGGACTATTAGGTTATGAAGACACTGTAATTCCGCAGCTAAAGAAAGCATTATTGGCAGGTCATCATATCAACTTATTAGGTTTGCGCGGACAAGCGAAAACTAGAATTGCACGTAGCATGATAGATTTGTTGGATGAATATATGCCGATCGTAAAAGGTTCTGAAATCAATGACAGTCCGTTTCAACCTATTTCAAAATATGCCAGAGATTTGATTGCTGAACATGGTGATGAAACGCCAATTTCTTGGGTACACAGATCGGAACGTTTCTACGAAAAACTTGCTACGCCCGATGTAAATGTATCTGATTTAATTGGTGATATTGATCCGATAAAAGCAGCAACGTTAAAACTACCATATTCGGATGAACGCGTGCTGCATTACGGAATGATTCCGCGTGCAAACCGTTCTATATTTGTAATCAATGAATTGCCAGATTTACAAGCACGCATTCAAGTATCTTTATTCAATATTCTGCAAGAAGGTGATGTACAAATTCGTGGTTTTCAGCTCAGAATGCCATTGGATATTCAATTTGTATTTACGGCAAATCCAGAAGATTATACGAATAGAGGAAGCATTGTAACGCCGTTAAAAGATAGAATTGGTTCTCAGATTTTTACACACTATCCAAAATCAATTGCGCTATCACGTGAAATTACGGAGCAAGAAGCAAATGTTTCTACGGAAGACAAATCAGCGATCAAAATTCCGAATTTGGCTAAAGATTTACTAGAAGAAGTCGCTTTTGCAGCAAGAAACAGTGAATATGTAGATGCAAAAAGTGGTGTCAGTGCACGTTTAACCATCAGTGCGATGGAAAACCTAATGGCTGCCGCAAAATTACGTTTAATCGAAACAGGAGCGGAGCAAACTACCATTCGTTTGGTAGACTTTATGTCTATTATTCCATCGATTACAGGAAAAATAGAATTGGTCTATGAAGGCGAGCAAGAAGGTGCAGACGAAGTTGCTAAAATTTTGATTGACAATGCAGTCATGACACAATTTGAAGATATCTTTCCACGTGTGCCTAAACTAGAAAAAGAAGGTGTAAAAACGACGTATACAGATGTTGTGACTTGGTTTGAAGACAACTTTATTGAATTGAATTATACAGATTCAGATGAAGAGTTTTACGCAAGTATCAATTCGGTAAAGCCTTTACAAATTATTATTGATGAATACGCTTCGGATTATAGCAAAGAAGATCAAGTTTTTTGCAAAGAACTGATATTGTGGGCACTGACAATTAATAACAAACTAGACAAATCTGAAAACAGTACCGCTTTTACCTTTGATTCTGTTGGATTTGGGAAGCATTTTTTATAGCTGATTTAGAATGACACCATTTTTATTGATAATTCTCTAAAAGATTTTTCTGCAACTCAGAAGGACTCAATCCTGTTTGAGATTTTACAAACAAACTAAAATTAGAAGGAGAATCGAAATTGTAATTATAGGCAATTTCTTTATGACTCAACTCTTTAAATGTAAGATCGCGTTTAATTTCGATGAGCAATTGTTTGTGAATATATTTTAATGGTGTCAGTCCTAATTGCTTTTTGGTGATTTGAGCCAGTTTTTTGGTAGAAACATGTAACAAATCTGCATATTCTTTTACGGACAATCTTGTCATATTCGTTTCTATAAGATTGGCAAAATTGGAAATTAAATCACTGGTAACACGAGTTTTTCTCTCTGTGTTCTTTTGTAAAGACTCTTCAATATTATACAAAACAGAGCAAAGTTCGTGTGCTATTTTTTGCTTATAAAACATAGATTTTTCATCAGATAACTGCTTGATATCTTCTAAAGCAATGATAAAAAAATCGGTCAATACTTTATTGTGTTCAAAAATAACGGGTTCATTGTGAAGTCTATCCAAAACAGATAATGATTTCTTTAATACATCCGAAAAAATCATCGGCTCCGTAAACTGAATTAACAAACCATCTGCTTCTTCTTCTCGTCGTATTAAGTGTACTTGTCTAGGTTTTACAACATAACAACTATTGTGCTGAATTGGATGCTTTTTAAAATCTATAATTTGATAACCGCCACCATTTTTAAAGAATAAAATTTCATAATAATTATGTCTGTGAATGGCTTTGTAATCATAACTATTGGTGTGCGAAATAAACTCAATATTAATACTATCTATGGTAGATAAATTATGTATTGGGATATCATTTACGGCATTAAACATGGTATTGAGGGAATAAATTAATATGTAAAACTCTTTTTTTCATATCACGATACTACATGTGAACAAATAGCTTTGTGTTATTAGTTACTTATACCCAAGCAGCTAAGAGATTATTTCTAATAGAACAGTTAAAAATCAATTTACCCTATGCATAAAATCATAACCATTCTTTTTCTAGCAAATGTAGTAGTTATTCAAGCACAGCAAGATGTGTTTAATGTAGCTAGAAACGGAAGTAAAGCAGAAATGGCAGAAATCTATAAGAAATCACCAGCTTTAATTAACTCAAAAAATGAAGCTGGATATACGCCATTTTTACTAGCATGTTACAATGGAAATGTGGAAGTTGTTGAGTTTTTAGTAACGAAAGTCGAAAACATCAACGGAGTTAGTACTTATGGAACTCCACTAATGGCTGCGGTGTATAAAAAGGATGAAAAAATTATAGACATATTATTAAAAAATAATGTTGATGTAAACAAAGCGGATGCTAATGGCACAACAGCATTACACTACGCAACATTATTTAACAATACGAGTATTGCTGAAAAATTGATTAATGCAGGAGCAAAAGCTAACAAAAAGGATGGAAGCGGAAAGACAGCTTTAGCGTATGCAATCAATTTCAACAATCAAAAAATTATTACACTTATCAAAAACAAAGCACTATGAAAAAAATTACACTTTTTATTTTCTTATTATCCATCAGTTTCTGTTTTGGACAAGCATGGACTACAGGAACCGTATCCTTAGATTCGGATTTTACGGTAAAATTTGACGTTGATGCTTCCACATCATTAGTGACAATGACTTTAATTGGTCCTTCAAATGTATGGTTAGGAGTTGCTCCTGGAGTTTCAGCTGGCAATATGATGGGAAATGCAGGAGATGATGTGGTAGTATACAATTCAATTGGATTGCAAGATAGAAATATGCTAGCAGGAAACGGTCAACCTAACTTGGATGCTAGTCAAGATTGGACGATAACGAGTAATACTACATTAATTGGTGTACGAACTATTGTAGCTACAAGAGCCATAAACACAGGAGATGCTAATGATTATATTTTTCCAACGGCAACGGGACCCATTCCATTATTATGGGCAAAAGGTGGTGGATTAACATTTGGATATCATACTGGCGGAAGAGGTGGCACAGTAGCCAATTTGACACTTGGAGTGGATCGTTTTGCGCTGACAAATTTTTCAGTAAGTCCTAATCCATCAGCTTCAAACTTTACAATTACATTGCCTACTAAAAACAATAGCGCAAAAGTAGAAGTCTATAGTATGTTAGGAAAACAAATTTTAACAAAACAACTTAAAGAACAGCGTACAAATATTGAAGTATCTCAATGGAATAGTGGAATCTATCTTATTAAAGTTACTGTGAATGATTTTACACAAACAAAACGTTTTGTGAAAAGTTAAATAGTTGAATATCATAATAATTGTTACGTGAAAAACACTCCCAAATAGGGAGTGTTTTTATGAACAATAAATAAAAATGGTTGGTTAGCCACTATCCTAAAATTAGTCTAGTGATTATCTTCAGCGAGCTGCATAGCAGCGGCGTCAATTTTTTGTAAATCAATCTTAGCAATTGATTTCACCGCTTGTTCATACGGTTCTAACACAACTTCGTTAGCAGGCTTATTTTTCTTTAAAATTTCTTTGTACGCATCCATAAAAGTTTCAACATCTAAGAGCGTGTAGTATGCGTTAACATGTTGCGTTCCTGCTTGTGCAGCAAAACGAACTAGATTTCGTAAATACGCAGCATATTTTCCTAAAGCTAATGGCAATACCAATCGGATATATTTTAATGTTTTCGATATTTTATCGTCAATAGTAGTATCAAAAGTACCGTTTAAGGTGGTAGATGGCGAAATTTGCTTGTAACGATTCACAGGAATTCCTGCAATGTTTTTAGCAGATAATGCATTCAATGCTGCAACGGTAGCCAAAGTTCCTGTTAAGGTTTCTGCAGGATTGGCATCACTTGGTTGCTTGATATATTCGTCATAAATAGTCGGAATCTTTTCCAAATCGCCTTTTTCCCATGCATGTGGCACAACATCTAATGCATTGTGCTGACTCAAATAATAAATTTTATTTGCTGCAATTTGCTTTTCATAATACGAAGCAAATCCTTCATCACCTGGTGTTGGGCCAGCCGTTGGAAATGCACCAACAGAAGCTTTATTATTTGGATCCCATTCCTCTTTCTTATCTACTAAATAAAGAGCGAGCGTAGGAGATAATGCGCCTCCTAAACTATGACCAGCGACGGCTACTTGTATATTATCTAAATTTGAATGATCGTTGATGAAATTCTTCAGTGCAGTTATTAAAGAAGTATTCTCTTTATTGATCATGCCTAATAAAATATTAAGACCAGTATTTGTTCCATTAGAAATATTTCCAGAATTAGGTACGCCGGTTACAAGTTCCCAAGAAATAGTTTTATGAACAGAAAAATCTTCAACAAACCATCCATAAGGTGAATTTACGTTTGTTCCTGCAATACCAATTACGATGGTATTTTCACTTTCATTATAATACATTCCCATAGTATTATCGGCGTGTACAGATGTTGAGGTTGGATCGTTTGCATACACAATTGGTCCCCAAATCGCTTTCCATTCACCAATAATTGCGGTTGTTTCTTTGAGTACATCATGCGCAACTGTAGTTACATAATTTTGCATTTCTATCATTCCGCTTTTGCAATCGGCTTGTTTCCAAGAAAGGCCTGAGGCAGAATTTACAGAGAATGATAAACTATATATTTGTTTAAGTAGTTGATTAGATGGATTCATTGCTTTTTTTTCATTGTGAGTGTTAATACTAATACATACAAATTAACAGCTAAAAAAAAAGGAGTAACAGAAGATTTCCACTTGAATATAGAACCACGTAGTTTTACTGATAAAAATTAAAAAATTGTATATTGAATGTTAAAAAAATGTCATTTATCTAAATAATTATTACATTTGTGTAAATACACCAAATTTATAACGAGTGAAGCAAAAAATACTTTTACTTATTTTACTACTTTCTTTTAGCACGGCAACTTTTGCCCAAAGTTCTGCTACTGCACAATTTGCTTCAAATCCAGAAACAGTTTTTAATATTTCTCCTAATCCTGGAGTAAATGAATTAAACATTCGATTGACTCAAAAAACAAATGCAGCATTAGAAGTTTATAACTTGCTTGGTAGAAAAATCTACTCAGGAAAATTAACAACAATGCACAACGCGATTGATATTTCTTCGTGGAAATCTGGAATTTATCTTGTAAAAGTAATTACAGATAAAAAATCAATTACAAAACGCTTCGTGAAGAAGTAATTTTCTTTTATTTCCTATTTTAAAATACGATTCTGAATCATCTCTTTTCAGAGTAAATTTTCATTGTCAATATTTAGTATTGAGAAGTTTCAAAAATACTTTCCTATTCTTGTTTTTTTCTTCTGCTACCAAAACATAATTATGCATATTGATGAATTAATAAAAAAGATAAAATCCTTTCCTTAACGCTGCCTTTTTGCACACACTTTTTTTAGTATGAAAATACAATCTGCGATATTTTAGTATAAAACGGAACGGTTCAATTTTGAAAATTTTAATTTTTACGATTTTAATTCGTCACTTTTTAAGGCAAATTCGTCACAACAACCTATATTTATTGACTCTCTTTCGGTAGTATCAGTTATTTTTGAACTCAAAATAATCTTACACAAACACAAAGTAACATTTCTCAATTCCCAAATTAAATGAATAAAAAAATACACTTCCTGTTGTTTATATTTCCTACACTTTTATGTGCACAATGGATACAAGTTGGCCAAGATATAGATGGAGAAAATAATGTAGACTTTTCAGGGTTTTCAATAAGTCTATCTGCCGATGGAAATATTGTTGCTATTGGAGCGCCTTTAAATGACGATGTAGATGAGAATGCGGGACATGTTCGAGTGTACCAAAACAATGCAGGAAACTGGCAACAGATTGGACAAGATATCAATGGAGAAGATTGGATTGATCAATCCGGATATTCTGTAAGCTTATCATCGGATGGTAGCGTAGTAGCTATTGGAGCACGTTTTCACGATGATATTTTTGGTGATAATGGATATGTGCGAATTTTTCAAAATAATGGAGGAAATTGGCAGCAAGTTGGTCAAGACATTATAGGGGAAGCCAATGATGACGAATCTGGAAGGTCAGTAAGTCTATCTGCCAATGGAAATATTGTAGCCATTGGAGCGCCATTTAACAACGGAAATGGAGCTAATAGCGGACACGTGCGCGTATATGAAAATAATGGTGGAACATGGCAGCAAATTGGACAAGATATTGATGGAGATAATGCTGGTGATGAAGGAGGATTTTCGGTAAGTATTTCTGCTGACGGAAGTATTGTAGCTATGGGATCACGATATAGCAATACAAATAATAGAGGTGATGTAAAGATATTTCAAAATGTAAGTGGAAATTGGCAACAAATAGGACAAGACATTGTTGGAACCAATAATGATGCAGAATTTGGTGTTTCAGTCAGTCTCTCAAACGATGGAAATACCATTGCTATTGGAAGTTCTTTTGATGTCTACACAAGTCCAAATTCGGGAAGTGTGAAAATTTATGAAAACAATAGTGGTACTTGGCAGCAAGTCGGATCAAACATAACGAGTACCATTACACAAGTACAGTACACACAACTTCCTGTGAGTTTATCGGGAGATGGAAGTACCGTAGTTATTGGATTTCCACTCGAAGATTCCTTCTATAATTATGAACAAGGAAACAGTTACGCTCAAGTATATAGAAATGTTGGAGGAACTTGGCAACAGGTAGATCAAAATATAACAGAAGAAAACGCGCAAGATGCATTTGGCTTTTCTGTAAGTATCTCAGACGATGGAACGACGGTTGCTATTGGTGCGCCTTACAACTCCACAAGTAAAGGACATGCAAGAATATTTTCTAATAGCAATACGCTTAGTACGGAAGATATCATCCTTAATAATTCGTATACAATTTCGCCAAATCCAAGTACTGGAAAAGCACTTATTCGTTTCAACGAGCAGCTTCAAGAAGTGAAAATAGAAGTGTATACTATGCTTGGAAAGCAGATTTTAAGCATGGATTATAAGCATACTTCTCAAATTCAATTAGATCTATCTACACAACCGCAAGGAATGTATTTGATACATGTAATTTCTAAAAATACCATTGCGAGCAGCAAATTTGTGAAGAAGTAATTTGATTAGAACGATTTATAAAAAATAGTAGCAAAACGATACTAGAAAACAAACCGATGAAAAAACAATTCTTACAACTTCTTATTGCATTATTACCTGTATGTTCTATAGCACAAATATTTGTCCCTGATGACAATTTTGAGCAAGCAATTATCGATTTAGGGTACGATTCTGGTCCGCTAGATAACTTTGTGCCTTTTGCTAATATCGCAAATATTACAAGCTTGGATGTGAGTTCTAAAGGAATTTCAGATTTGACAGGAATTAATGGTTTTCCTAGTTTGCAAACATTGTATTGTAATGACAATCAATTGTCTACTATAAATTTAAGTAACAACGCACAATTAAGAGATTTACGTCTCAATGATAACAACTTACTCTTTGTAAACTTAAGTAATTTAACACAGCTAGAAATTTTTAGTGCCAACAACAATCAGTTAAGTAGTATTAATGTGGCGTCAAATCCTGCATTGATAGCGCTTTCGGTTTCTCAAAATAATCTTACAACTTTAGACACGAGTAGCAATCCATTTTTGATACAAATTATTTGTGATCAAAATCAATTAACTTCTCTGACAGTTGACACATTCTCAGATTTAAGAGAACTATATTGTTATGATAATCAGTTGACTTCTTTGGATGTAACAACGAATTCCGATTTAGAAATTTTATGGTGCAGAAGCAATCAAATAACAAGTATAAATACGACTGGCATTACCAGCCTAAAAACCTTTGTAGCATATAACAATCAACTAACAGCTGTTGATGTAAGTACAAATACAGCACTTGAAGTATTATCATTGGGCAATAACAATCTGTCAGCAATCAATGTCAGTAATAATCCGCTTTTAACGGAGTTGTATGTAGGTACAAATCAACTCACAACTATTGATGTGTCTTCCAGTCCTTTACTTGAAGAATTTTGGTATCAAAGAAACCAAGTAAATACCGTAAATACTACAGGTTTATCTGCGCTAAAAACCTATGTGGCGTATGAAAATCAATTAACATCTATTGATGTAAGTACAAATACTGGACTCAACTTGTTATCGTTAGGGACAAACAATCTGTCAGCAATTAACGTAAGTAACAATACGCTTTTAACTGAATTATATCTTAGTACAAACCAGCTTACTGCTGTAGATGTAAGTTCCAATGCTTTGCTAGAAACATTTTGGTGTAATGAAAACCAAATCAGTACGATAAATACTTTTAATTTAACCAATTTAAGAACGTTTGTAGCTTTTAACAATCAACTGAACGCTGTAGATGTAAGCAGTAATGGCGCACTCGATCTGTTATCTATCGGTTTTAATAATATCACTACTGTAGATGTGAGCAATAACACGCTTTTGACAGAGTTTTACACACAGGCCAATCAAATAAGCACACTAGATGTCAGCGTAAACTCAGCTTTGGAAACATTTTGGTGTTTTGACAATCAACTCACAACACTTGATGTTTCAAACAATCCAAATTTAAAGAGTTTAGATATCGGAAGAAACAATTATACAGCACTTGATTTGAGTGCAAATCCACAACTAACACAAGTAGCCGTAACGCTTTGTCCTAATTTGACAGAATTTAACATGAAGAACGGTAATAACACTATTATTACAGACTTTATTGTGAGAGACAATCCAAACCTGACCTGTATAGAAGTAGACAATCCAGCGTACAGCATTGCCAATTGGAGCGCGACTGTAGATTCTCAATCTGACTTCAGTCAAAACTGTTTTTACGGATTTACATACGTGCCCGATGATGCTTTTGAGCAAGCTTTGATCAATTTAGGATACGATACAGCGCCGTTAGATGACTATGTGCCAACAAACAATATAAACACTGTTACAAATCTTGATATAAGCAATCTCGGCATTGTAGATATGACAGGAATAGAAGCGTTTGTAGCCTTAGAAGATTTGAACTGTGCAGGAAATGCTATCGTAGACCTAAATATTTCAGCAAATACAGTATTGACACATTTAAATGCAAGTAACAATATGATTTCTGAGTTGGATTTTTCTATGAATCTTGCGCTAGAAGATATCAACATACATACGAATACTTTAAATTCAGTAGACTTAAACGATCACACACAATTGACCAGTTTTGATGGTGCTAACAATGATTTTGTAGTATTGTTCATCAAAAACGGAAACAATACAAACATGACTAGTTTTGCAGCGTTAAACAATCCAAACTTAACTTGTATTGAGGTAGACGATGTGGCGTATAGCTCTACAAATTGGACAGCAATTGATACGCAAACAAGTTTCAACACCGATTGCGATCAATTTTACACTTATGTTCCTGATGATAACTTTGAGCTAGCCTTAATTGAGTTGGGCTACGATTCAGGACCATTAAACAACTATGTTTTAACAGCAAATATCAATACAGTAACATCTTTAACGGTAAATAATAAAGGTATTGCAGATTTAACAGGAATACACGATTTTACAGCACTAGAAACTCTCAACTGTAGAAGCAATGCATTAACAAGTTTAGACATCAGACCTAATACAAACTTAGAAATACTAAACTTTGCGTTTAATTCGATTTCTTCTATTGATGTATCGAATAATTTAGCTTTAGAAAGACTTACGATATGGAGTAACAATTTCACAGAATTAAACGTAAGTAATAACAGTGCGCTAGAATATTTGGATGTAGAAGAAAATTATCTTAGCACGCTTGATGTATCGCAAAATCCAATCTTATCTACACTTTGGTGTTCCCAAAATAACTTGGAAACCTTGAATGTTAAAAACGGAAACAACACAAATTTTACCACTTTTGTAGCCGTTAATAATCCTTACTTAACTTGTGTCGAAGTAGACAATGCAGCATACAGTACTGCAAACTGGACCTCTATAGATTCACAAATAAGTTTTAATGAAAATTGTAATTACGGACGTACGTATATACCCGATACTAATTTTGAACAAGCACTCATTAATTTAGGATACGATTCTGCAATAGACAATTATGTGTCAACTGCAACAATAGAAGTCATCACAACATTGGATGTTAGCAATTTAGGAATCGCAGATCTAACAGGAATAGAAGATTTTACAGCATTGCAAGAACTCAATTGTTCGTCTAACACACTATCAGCATTAGATATTACAAACAATGTGAACTTAACAAACCTAAACTGTGCTACAAATACATTGACAAGCTTAAACGTGTTCAACAATTCACTATTAGAATCTCTGAACATTGACAACAATAATATCACAGTATTGAATGTAAATTTTCATCCTGAATTAAATCAACTATTTGCACAAAACAATGCTTTACAAATACTAAATGTTAAAAACGGAAACAACACAAATTTCACAGCATTTACAGCTACAGGAAATCCAAATTTAACCTGTATACAAGTAGACAATGCGGTTTGGAGTACTGTTAATTGGACAAGTATTGATGTGCAAACAAGTTTCAATCAAGATTGCGGATATGCTACGTATGTTCCTGATGATAACTTTGAACAAGCCTTAATTAATTCAGGCTTAGACTCAGGACCGCTAGATGATTTTGTGCCTACAGCAAATATAAACGCTATCGTGTCTTATAGTATAAGTAATAATGGAATTACTGATTTAACAGGAATAGAGGCCTTTACTGCGTTAGAAACGTTAAACTGCTCTTCTAATAACATATCAAGTTTAAATGTCCGAGCTAATACAATGTTAACTTTATTGCGATGTGAATCTAATGAAATGACAAATTTGGATGTGAATGGAGCTAACAACTTACAACAGTTGTTTTGTAGCGATAATAAGTTGCAAAACTTAAATTTAAGTAACAATACAGAACTAATTGAATTAGAAGCTGATCTTAACGATCTTGAAACGCTTGATTTAAGCGCCAATACAAAATTAGTAGAAGTTGATATTTCGCAAAATCGATTGACAACTATAAATCTATCTGCAAATACACTCTTAGAAGAATTACAAGGTTTTAGCAATCAATTAACAACAGTCAATACAAATAGCTTACAAGCACTGAGGATATTGAGTTTTTCAAATAACAGATTGCGATCTATTGATGTAAGTAATAATCTAAATTTGGTAGATGTAACTTTAGTAGAAAATTTTCTGTCGGATCTAGATGTGAGTGCGAATGCCGATCTTGAAGAATTAAGAGTTTCCGACAATCTACTTACATCTTTAGATCTAAGTAACAATCCATTATTAACGAATTTACAGTTTGATAATAATTTTGTGACAGAAATGCCTTTTGAAGAAAACTTAAATCTTGAAATACTCTCTTGCGCTAGAAACAGATTAGAAACGATAGATGTAAGTATGCATACGAATCTAGTAATTTTTAGAGCACAAAGTAACGTATTGTTACATACGCTTAACGTTCAAAATGGTAATAATAGCAATGTGATTAATTTTCTCATAGGCGCTAATCCAAGTTTATACTGTGTTTTGGTAGATGATGCTGCGTATAGTGAAACAACTTGGGATGATAGTTCGAATTTCTCGACTAGTGTTGACGCACAAGTAAGCTTTAGCGAAACCAGTTGTGATTATATTGAGCTTAGCGCGAAAGTACTTTTACAAGGCGCAAGTTTAAATCCAAATGTTGGTGAAGAAGCTTTAATGCGTGACGATTTACGCGTCAACGGACTCATCAGTGAAACATCACCATATGGAGATAATGCTACAGCAAGTACTATCGTTCGCACAAATGATAACGCAGGAAACTCTATGGTAGATTGGGTTTGGGTAGAATTAAGAGAGATTAACAATCCAACGAATATAATCGCAGGAAAATCTGCCATCTTACAACGCGATGGCGATATTGTAGCTACAGATGATAACTTAACTACACCATTAATTTTTGATGGACTTCCAGTAGCAAAATATCATATAGTAGTAAAACATCGAAATCACTTAGGCGTCATGACTGCAAGTTCTGAAACATTAAAACAAGCACCCACGATTGTCGATTTTACCAATGCTACCAACCAAATTACGTTTGGAAGCAATGCGCAAACCACTTTTGGAATGCAGACAAATACAGCTGCAATGTGGGCAGGAAATGTCAATGGAGATACCATAGTTCAATATTCTGGAACAAATCCTGATACGCCAACAATCTTATCAACGGTACTGAACGATCCTGGAAACTTTCTAAACTTCCCAACCTACACGGTAAGCGCTTACATAAAAGACGATTTAAACATGGATGGAAGCATACAATACTCTGGTACAAATCCAGATACGCCCGTCATCTTACAAAATGTATTGGCACATCCTGGAAACTTTTTAAACTTTAGTACGTTTCAAATCACAGAGCAATTGCCGGAAAATGGAATGTGATGGTAGTTGGTTTTGAGTATTGAGTATTGAGTTGTGAGTAATGAGTATTGAGTAAACCCAAGTTCACATAAGAAACACATACAAACATTCGTGAATTCGTGACAAAAATCGTTACAGTTAAAAGTTATGAGTGTTGAGTAATGAGTATTGAGTAAATCCAAGTTCACATAAGAAACACATACAAACATTCGTGAATTTATGACAAAATCGTTACAGTTAAAAAGTATTGAGTTGTGAGTAATGAGTATTGAGTAAATCCAAGTTCACATAAGAAACTCACACAAACATTCGTGAATTCGTGACAAAAATCTTTGCAGCTAAAAAGTATTGAGTTGTTAGTAATGAGTATTGAATATTGAGTAATGAGTATTGAGTAAATCAAATTTCATACAAGAAACATACACAAACATTCGTGAATTCGTGACAAAATCGTTACAGTTAAAAAGTTATGAGTTGTAAGCCAAATGGACAAAAAAACAAATCAACAAAAAACATACTTTTAAGACCCAAGACCCAAGACCCAAGACCCAAGACCCAAGACCCAATCACATCGAGACTTTCACCTTATACTTTTCCAAATCCGATAAATAATCAGCAGGAACAAAATCATCACGATCAAATTCTTCGCGACGTTTGCGTTTCATTTCAATACGTTTTACAGCTTTTAAAAAACGTCTAATCTCCAATGTACTCTCTAACAACAAACCATCTACTTCCACACTATTTCCATCATCATCACGTGCAACCATGGTAAAATAGGAAGAATTACAATGTTTGACTTCGCCCGTTTGTATATTTTCGGCTTCCACACGAATTCCAACAACCATCGAAGTGCGTCCGACATAATTAATAGAAGCGCGCATCGTAACCAATTCGCCCACTTCAATCGGATTCAAAAAATCAACCGTATCCACAGAAGCAGTCACGCAATAGGCGCGCGAATGTTTGGAAGCACAGGCAAATGCAATCTGATCTAATAATGAAAGAATATAGCCTCCGTGAATTTTTCCATTAAAATTGGAATACGATGGCAACATCAATTCAGAAATGGCAATTCTTGATTCGGAAGCAGCTTTATACTGTATAGACATAGTAAAACCTTTAAGATGATACTATAAAAATACGGCTTCTTTCACTAAAAGACCGATTGTTTATCAAGTTTCATTCATAAAAAAGAATACTATTGTTGCACTTTTAAGTTCTTTACAACGCTATCCATAAACACCAAACGTTCTTTGATCTTATTACGAATATTTTCTGGAGAATAGCGATCTCTATTAAAATCAGGATCTACCGACCAACGTATGCTATCTTTTTTATAAATTTCTCCAGAGCGTAAAATTGCAATCAATTTATCGGTTCTTCCTAAAATATTAGCATCAGACAATACGGGTTTCTTTCCATTAGTACCATTTCGCCAATCGTAATAGCGATCTTTAAACATATTGACATTCTGAGCGGTTTTCATATAATCTTCCATCAATAAAAAACGATTGTATCCTAGCTGATTTTTATACTTTGGATTTCCATACATAAGTTCACTATTTGGTGAAAAATCATTTCTAACCCAATATGAACACTCTGGTGAACAATACTGCGCTCCTATTGGCGAATAAATATAACACCAAGGATTGTTATCATTACATGTATAATACGGTGTTCCAAAAGCCCAAATAAAATCCCAAATAACAGGTTCTAACTGATCTTCTTGATTCAGAAAGTAAAAGACGTTCTTTCCATTAAAATAACTATCTGGATTGGCAAAAACATCGGTCATGATGAAATAATCAATTTCAGCTGCTTCCGCAACGCTATTTTCCCAATCTCCACCAGTTTTCACTTCTCTTTCGTACGAGTTAATTGTTTCTTGAATATGTATTCTTTGTTCATCAGTAGCATCTTCATTATCAGGATATTCATATTGAAACCATCTTCCAGAAATGGTTACAAAATCGGGAGCATTATCTACTTCTTTCACAATAAATCCACCATCACTTTTCTTAGGTGTATTCACATGATTTTTTCCTTGTTGTATCTTTTCTCCATACGTATACAATCCCCAATATTCACCATTCAAAAATACTTGTACATACCTGCTTTGTGCGCCATAATGTCCCATTTCTGCATAGGAATCATAGGAAACTTTATTGCACAATTGAGAAGTATCTACCCAATTGGCAATCATTACCCATTTATGACTTTCAGGCATGCCCATGATGGACAACGGATTCTCTTTTCCAAAGTTTAATGAAAAACTCTTCTTTGGAAATGCCAAACTACCTTGTCCGCGCGCATGTATAGTTCCTGATGCCGATTGATACGGACCATTTATACTATACCAACCATCTTTCATACGCGTCTCATAAAACTTAAAATCGGCATCTAAGCGTGTTCTATCTACAGGAAAATCACCATTTTTTGTATTAATCACTACATACGGAATCGGCGAAGTAGCATCAAATAAATAATCAATATCGCGCGTAATGGTTTTACTTATATCATCGCCGATGAGCGTTACGTTAATATCAACATCCTGAGGCGAATACTTTTTAAATTTTGCTAGTTTTTTTACATCCAGGGAAAACTCTTTGGTAAGTTGAAGCGTATCGTTCGTATAAATCGTTTTTCCATCATCGGTCAATGTGTAGGTATACCGTTTGTAGGAATCAGTATTGTCTAGAGAAACTGTCAATAATGCATTTTCATCATCTACAATGGTCACAGAATCTTTGGCAATGCTATATGCGGTTTCAAAAAGGATGTTGGGTTCTACATTTGTTTTGCAAGATATATGAAAACATAAACTTGCAATAAGCAGATAATAAAAGGAATGTTTCATGGCTATGTAATTTAAGGTTAGTGGTTATTTTCTTTGAATTAAATATAAAAGAAAAAATTGCGCGTTGATACGTAAAAGAGGACAATTTACTGTAAATCAGGTGTAAATGCCTATGAAAGCATGGGTTTTAACGTGGTGTTTTTTGGAGTAAAATATAGATTTTACTATGTGGGAAGTATCACTTTCGTGAGATGGATCTCGTTGCGCAACGAACGCAAACAATTATTTTATGCTATTGAATTCAAATAATCTAACGTGCGTTGTAGTAATTCTGTGAGATAATTTGCAGTGTTTTTATGTTTCTCAATTTGGAATTCAATATGCGGAATAAAACTTTGATCGTTCAAATTTTCAATTGCATCTAAGATGAGGTGACCTTGTCCGTCAATAGTTTCAAGTTCTTTCAATAAAAGAGCTTTTATATCTTCATTCTTGCGTTCAGACAATGCCAAAATTGCCGTATGTCTTACTTCTTTATTTATATCTTGAACGCTATTCCAAAGTGCTTCTCCAATTTTTACATTATTTACTTCAGTCAAATCTCCTAAACTAGAAATTGCTTCTCTTCGTACTCCAGCATTTTTATCAATTGATAGTTCTATAAAAACATCAATAACTGTATCATTCTCAAGGTAGCGAAAAACATCTATCAAACTCAATTTTACATCAGCTCTGTAGGTTTTAAACTTACAGAGAAATTCAATTTGTTGCTCACTAAAATTCTTGTTATCATAACCTATTACGCTTAGTATAAGACTAATAATTTCTTCCTCTTCTTCTGACTTTAACAGATCAAAGAAAGTGATCATAATTTTATCTGATTTATAATCTGAATCATAAAGTTTGACAAAGATACGAGTGCCAATAAGCCTTTCTATATATGAATTAGAAGTAATTAATACATGTCCTTTATGAAAAGAAGTTTCAGGTTTTCGTTTTGCCAATTCCGCAATATACTCCCATTGTTTTTGAGATTCGGTAGTTGCTAAAAGCTTCTCAAAAAGTATTTCTATAGTCTCTTTTGTATTGGTAACCCATTGATCATCCTGAGAAGAACTTGTATGCCTTTTTATAGTACCGCTGGCTATTTTTTCAGTAATGGAAGTAAACACATTATTTGCACCTTCTGTCCATTGTCCATCCATAAAAATCAACTTAAAATACCTGAATCGTTCTGTTGGGTGCGCTATTTCTAACTGTAAACAATCTCTTTCCGAAGGTTCATAATCAAAATCAAAAGTAGTAACATCTGAATTTAGTTGTTTACAAATAACATCTAAAGTGATTCCGTTTCCCAAATCTTTTTTAGGCATCATAATTTTACCTCTTATGTTAGATTCTCTCGAGCCCAGATATCGTACCAAATACCAAGTATAATACACTGTAAGTTCATCTGTAGCAGGATCTTCATTCTTGTCTACACAGCTACAAAAAATATAACGATTATTGGCTTGGCACATATTATTTTGGATAAGAATTTCAATTTAGTAAAAATAGCAAGAACGGAAAATAAATTAAAGTCATTATCTAGTTTTACGATGTTTATTTTTCCACTTTCGTGAGATGAATCTCGTTGCGCAACGAATTCTAGATAAGTAACAACGAATTCTAAAACGACTCACATTCTACGGGGTTTTGATAAGATATTTGAAACATCAAACAAACAAAAACTATCAAAATCACAATCTTATGAAACATATTTGTATCCTTTTCATCGCGTTAATTTCCAGTTTTGGATTCGCACAAAAAACAGAAAGTCCATACCTAGAAGTACTCACGCCAAATGCGGTTATTCCTTTAAAATCGACCACAGCTGATGTGAAAATCTCAGGAAATATTGCGCATGTACATATTGCACAAACCTATCAAAACACAGGAAATATTCCGATTGAAGCCAAATATGTATTTCCATTATCTACACAAGCCGCTGTACACAAAATGCAAATGACCATTGGCGATCGTACCATCAATGCAAAAATCTACGAAAAGCAAGAAGCACAGCGCGTCTATGATAAAGCTTTAAAAGAAGGGAAAAGAGCCGCAAAACTCGATCAACATCGTCCAAATGTGTTTCAAATGAACGTTGGGAATATTGTGCAAAACGATATCGTAACCATTGATATTTACTATACAGAAATGTTAGTTCCTTTGGCTGGAACCTACGAATTTGTCTTTCCAGGCGTTGTCGGACCGCGATTTACAGGAGAAAATACTTCTGGCGAAACTGTCTTCAATGTACCATATACAAAAAAAGGTGTGGCAGACACGTTTGATTTTGATTTAAACGTACAAATCAATTCTGGAATTCCGATTGCAGATGTTTCTTCAAACACACATAAAATCAAAGTAAACTATCCAAACACAAGAATCGCAGAAGTTTCGTTGACGTCTGAAAACAAAAATGCATCCAATCGTGATTTTATTTTGAAATACGGAATGCGCGGCAATGAAATTCAGTCTGGATTATTACTCTACGAAGAAGAAGGAGAAAAATTCTTCGCTTACATGATGGAACCACCAAAAGCAAGTGTACAAATGAAGCCAGCCGCAAAAGAATATCTTTTTGTAGTCGATGTTTCAGGTTCTATGCACGGCGAACCAATGCAAGTTTCTAAAAAATTATTACGAAACTTATTGATAAATCTTCCAGAAACTGATCATTACAATATCTTATTTTTCTCAGGCGGATCGAGTGTATTGGCAGCAGAACCGTTGGCATGTACACCAGAGAACATTCAAAAAGGACTGAACTTTTTAACTAACATTCGCGGCGGCGGCGGAACCAATTTATTGAATGCGCTAAAAACAGCATATGCATTGCCAAGAATGGACAAAACCAGCGCACGATCAATGGTAGTCATTACAGATGGTTATGTAAGTGTGGAACGTAAGGCTTTTGAAATGATTGAACAAAACTTAGGACAAGCCAATGTATTTACTTTCGGAATTGGTTCAGGAGTCAACAGATACTTATTGGAAGGAATGGCAAAAGTGAGCAACAGCGAATCGTTTATTGCAGCACAAATGAACGAAGCAAACGAGGTTGCAGAAAAATTTAGAAACTATATAAAAACACCATTATTGACGCAAATTCGCATCAAAGCAGAAGGTTTCGATGTGTATGATGTAACTCCAAGCAGCATTCCAGATGTATTTGCTTCGCGTCCAATCTTAGTTTTTGGAAAGTACAGAGGTAATGCTAACGGTTCGTTAACCATTACAGGACAAACAGGAAACGGCGTTTTTCAAAAAGAATTTCGTGTGGCAGATGGCATGTTGAGTAAAGACAATGAAGCACTTAAATACTTATGGGCACGTAAAAAAATAGAACGTTTGGATGATTATAGAAGACGTTTTGGAGAGCATACCAAAGAAGAAGTTATCAAACTTGGATTAAAGTACAATTTGGTGACACAATACACGTCGTTTGTTGCGGTAGATAATGAAGTTGTGAATAAAAAAGGCAATCGAAGAGAAGTAAAACAACCATTACCATTGCCGAAAAATGTCAACAATAGTGCAGTAGGAGCAGAAGCGTCTGTAAAAGGGAAAACATTTATAAAAAGAAAGAAACGCACAAAAGTTGCGAAAACGGATGCTAAAAACGTGAATGAAAAAGCAACAACTTGGTTCCGTGAAAACTATGCAAAAGTTATAGAAAAGTATTTGAAGAAATATGATGGAATTCGTGTGCAAGTAGCTAAAAACGGTGCGATTTTAAAAGTTGAAATTCTTGTAAATGGCAGTTGGATTGTGAACGAAGTATTGCTTGAGCGCATCAACTTATTAGATGTAAATGAAGTATTCAATTTAGGACAAAAAGTAACGATTACGATAAAAAATAATTAAGATGAAAAAGATATGTTTCTTATTGTTTTGGTGTTGTTCAGTTTCCGCTTTCGCGGGAACTGAAACAGCGCTAAAAACCAACAAACAACCGCAACCCTTAGTATTTATAGCAGGTTTTGATGAAGGCGATAATACGTATTATGCAAATGCTAAAAACTATTTTATCAATCAATATTGTCAAGTAGTGGAGGAAGCGCAGAGTTTGGCAGAAATCTTAGATTGGTTGCGTTTGCATTATGATGCTAATGTATATGGAGATATTCATATTGTGAGTCATAGCAATCCGTGGCGCGGTTTGTCAATGAAAACGAATCCTGAAAGTGATCGAATTACAGCTGCAACTTTAGAAGATGCTTTGCACATGAAAGAAGTAATGCCGTTAGCTGTTAATTTCTTGCGAAAAGACACCAAAATTATTTTTCATTCCTGCGGATTAGGCGCGAATAAAAAGCTGTTACAAAGTCTGAAAAAAGCATTTACAAAAGATGCACAGATTCCGTTATATGCCTCTGAGTTTTTCAATGTATTTGGAGGAAAATATACAGGACATTATTTGGCAAAAACCTATTACGGATACTATCCAACGGCACATTCGCCAGGACCGAGAGCATTGGCGATGGAATTCCAAAAGAAATACCCGAACGTAAAAGCGGATTGGGAAACTATTTTAAAAATACGTGCCGAACAATTGCCAGGCGAAATGTACACGTATCGTTTTAATATTCCTGTGGAATGGGAATTTGAATTTGAAGCCAAAGAAGACATTCCAAATTTCAACAACACTCAAGAAATCATCGATTGGATTTCTGAAGATGAAACCTTACTAAGCACGATCACAGCGTTCAATATTCCGATAGAAAAATTCAGATGGTTGACAAAAGTGCGTGGCAATACGTTATATATCAAAGGGAAAACGACGGTTTTATGTGTCATGCAACCGATTATGAAAACTGATGCCAAACACGAATATTCGCCTGTAATCATTAACGGAATCAGTTACACGAAAGTGTGATTATAAAGAGAAGAAAAAATCAGAAAATAGAACTTTATAAAAATTAGGCATATGCTTCTTCACTTTTTGCACCAGTTTTCGTTTGTTTACTTTTAAAAACGTTTTTGATCTTGTAGGAGACTGCACTATAATTTTTGATTTTTTTAGTTGATGCAGTTTAAAAAGCATCTTTTTATTTTCAGGAATTGAACTCAAGTAATTAAAAGAAACATTTCCAGAGATTTTAGTAGTTCCTTTAGGAATTTTGATTTCAATAGGACGCATGCCAATAAGCATTATTTTCATCGTTACGTCTTTGGTAGGTTTCTGCACGATTGTATTTAGTTTCCCATCAAAATCGGTTAGGAATTCGTTATCTTCTTCTAAACGAATTGTACAACCAGGCATTGGATTTTCTTCATCTTCATACACTTTTAAATCAATTTCTAAACGATCAGAAATAGTTGTTTCAACTTTTAATTCTTCGTACAATTTTGGACTTTCATAATATTCAAAAGTTAAGATGAGTGAATCTGCATCTGCAATTTCATACTGTCCTTTCCCAAAAGTAGTCCCACTACAGCTAGCGCTCACATAATGAAAGCTGTTTTTTCCATAAAACTCAAAAGCTTCTGTTTGAAAACCAATATCTTTTTTTTGTGTAAAATAAAATCCATTCGTAATGCTTTGTGCTGTCATTTCTGAAATGAAAAAGCTAAACACAAGAAGTAAAAAGATTCTTTTCATGAGTATTATTGCTTGTTATTGTGTAAATATATACTATAAACACGCTATGTGAAAACCAGAATGAGTGTACGCTGTTGTTGACTGAGTGAACTTTTTTTGGATGAATTTTACAAATCTACAACGAATTCTAGATAAGTGGTAACGAATTCTAAAGCTACCCAAATTGTTTGTGCGTTTCGTGAGATATTTGAACTATAAATCAAGTATAACAATTAAAACAAACAATTATGAAACGTTCAACATTCACAGTATTAGGAGTAGCAGCAATGACATTTGTAGCATGTAACACAAACACTAAAGAAGTAAAAACTGAAAAGGTAGAAGCTATAAATAAGGTTGAAAATGTAGCCGAAGAAACTACGATTCAATTTGAAGAAAGATCAATGGAAGATTGCATTGCTTATTCAAAAATCTTAAATGATATTAAATTATTAGAAGCAGCAGAAGCTCAAAAAGAAGCAGATAGCATTGCAAAAGCGGAGTTAGACATGAAACAAGCGTTGGCAAAAGCAGAAGCAGCAAGAAAGAAAAGAGAATCTTCTCCAGAATACTTAGCAAAAAGAGCAAAAGATGCAGAATTATGGTTCAAAGCAAACTATGAAAGTGTTGTAAAAGCGTACAATTCAAACTACGAAGGATTGAAAGTGAAGTTAACAACTGAAGGCGATATTTACGAAGTATCTTTATTCTTAAATGGAGAATGGAAAAAAGACCAAAAGTTAATGGAGCAATTAGAAAAAGTAGAAGTAAGTAACGATTTTGAACCAGGGAAAGCAGTAGCAATTACCGTAAAAAATGCATAATATGAATCGGTTATCATACAAACGAGATCGTGACAAAAGCACCTTATCAATAAAAAAGATGAGGTGTTTTTTGTTTGGATGGTTATTAGACGCGCTATCGCTTTTAGAATGTTAGTATCGCTTTGCTCTTAGAACACTTCGCTGTTAGACTAATTAGATGTTTTTTTATTAGATGTTAGTCGTGAGTAGTGAGTATT
>NZ_CANLEA010000026.1 GCF_947489565.1 uncultured Kordia sp.
TGTATCGAGAAGTACTTCTAAATTAGTAGTTGCGTTGGTGATATCAGAGTAGATCTCGATACAGAATTCTTCCAGAACTCCACTCGATCTGACGCGATATGCTTCTAATTAATTTTAATTCTGATTCAGAAGACTTCAATCAAGATCTCCAGAAATTTTATTCATTCTTACTTCTGTGATATTGCAGTTGTAGTTTGTAACTTTTCTTTATTTAATCACACATATATAGTATGAAAAAAATTTATTTTCTTATTTGACTCATTATTTTTGTTGTACTAATACGTGTTTACAGAAGTACAAGCATTGAGATTGTTGTATATCTTCAAAAATTCGAAATTATACATATGAGTTATGACCGTATGTATTCTTTAGCTACTTTAATTAGTGTACTGTTATCGTTATTAACTTCACTATTCGTTTATTATCTTATTACTTCTTTTATCAAAATATTTAGCAATGAAGAAGCTGAATTTTAAACGATTCTAAGTGTATTCATTTTAAACGTCACTTCGAGTCTTTTTTTGATATTGAAACTCTAGTTTGTAACTTTTTATCATTACACAATACAGATATTATATGACACATTTCTTTCCGCTTATTTGACTAATTATTTTTTTAATTCTTGTAATTATATACACGCGTACAAGTAGCAAAACTATTGTTTATAGAGAATTCCATTTAAGAATTGACATTCATATGATGAAATGGTTCCTTATTATTCTTAGTATTTTTTTGGTTATCGTGATAATACTATTGATTGAATATTGTATCGAAAAGTTTACTACTAAAGAATCTTAATTGTCATTCCTGCGAAGGCGGGAATCCATCTAGTTTCAAATTGGATTCCGCAATAAATGCGGAATGACAATGTAATACTAAACATGAAGTTTACAAATACGACAAAAACACTTCTCTAGGGACTTCATACGCACCTAAACTTGCCAAATGGTTGGTATGCATCTGACAATCGATGATTTGACAACCATTGTCTTTTAATCGTTGCACCAAATGAATAAAACCAAATTTGCTCGCATTACTTTCAAAAGCAAACATACTTTCACCACAAAAAACATGTCCTAAATTCACGCCGTATACACCGCCAACCAACATATGATCGCGCCACACTTCTACGGAAGTGATATGTCCCATTTTATACAATTCAATATACGCTTCCTCCATTTCGGTTGTAATCCAAGTATCCTCTTGTCCAGGACGATGAATGAGTGCACAAGCACGAATTACCTGTTCAAAAGCAGTATTATACGTTACAGAGAACGTTTCTCGTCGCAACAATTGCTTCATGCTTTTAGAGATTTTTAAATCCTCTGGAAACAATACCATTCGTGGATCGGGCGACCACCAAACAATAGGTTCGTCTTCGCTGTACCAAGGGAAAATTCCGCTTTGATATGCCAATAATAATCGCGCTGGTTTCAAATCGCCACCAATGGCCAAAATACCTTCTGGTAAGGTTTCTGAAACTGGAGGAAACACGATATCTTCTGTTAAAAAGTACATTTAATTGTTGTTTTCTGAGGATTCATGCGAGAAAAGAAATAGTAATTCTTTGATTTTTAGTATTTTTTCGCCAAATTTGTATTTAGTCTAAATACGTCTAAACGTTTATTTTTCATCATTGCTTTTTGAATTAGTGTATGAAGACTAAAGCCTAAAACCACAATATTAAGTCCCGTTTTTCGGGACTTTTTTTATAGCAATAGCAAGCCTAAAACATATACTAAGATACCAACCAACATTAAAATGATGGTATACGGTAGTATTTCTTTTGCTTTTAATCGTGTAATACCTAATAATGGCAATGCCCAAAATGGCTGCAACATATTTGTGATTTGATCTCCATAGGATAAAGCCATCACTGCTTTTTGCAACGGAACACCTAATTCTATAGCAGATTGGACGACGATTGGACCTTGCATTGCCCATTGTCCACCACCACTTGGCACAAATATATTGACCAATCCTGCACTAAAAAATGTGTAAATTGGCAAGGTAGTTTCATTGGCAACTGCAACAAAACTATCTGAGATCATTCCGACCATTCCTGAACTTTTCATGATTCCCATGATTCCGAAATACAATGGAAATTGAATTAATATTCCCGAAGTTCCTTTAATGGCTTCTTCTACTGCATTGAGGAAGCTTTTGAAATTTCCATGCAATACAATTGCCAAACCTAACATGAAAAAATTAAGCATGTTTGGCGAAATTTTTATTGCGGATAGTGAACTTAAGTTTTTTGCATATTGAATAAAAAATACGATCAAAAGTAATATTCCAAAAGCAATGGCAAATACTGAAGAATGATCTAATTTATCAGCTCCTTCTATATCCTGTTTTTCTTTTTTGTTGAATTGATATTTTGGCAGATTCAATTTTGTAGGTACTGCTTTTTTAGAAAGTAGCGTTAATGTCAAAGGAATCAGCACGAGTAAAATTCCAAATAAAAGTAAATTCCACCAACTAAAAATAGTACTGCTTGACGTGATGACTTCTGGAATTTCACCAAACTGATCTACTGATAATACACCATTCATCATTTCATGCAAATGTCCTTGTTCTGCCACTTTTGAAGGTGCCGAACCACTAATTCCGCCATGCCAAATCATGAGTCCAACATATCCTGCTGCACCCACCAATGGATAATTGATCGGAATTCCATTTTCCTGTGCATGTTCGCCCACTTTTCTAGCTAGAATGGCACCAAATATCAAACCCAATCCCCAATTAAAAAATGCTACAATCATCGTAGTCACACTCACTAGCACAACCGCATTTGTTGTATTCGTGACCGATTTTGTCAGCATAACAATCAGCGAATTCATAGGTTTACTCAGCACCAATACGTGTCCGAGTACGAGAATCAGCATCATTTGATAGGCGAATACTAGCAAGCCTGAATTCCAAATTCCATCTTCCCAAAACGACAATACCTGTACTAGATGATCAAAAGTACTAGCACTTTCAGGTCTTGTAAAAAATGTTGCCAAAACAATGGTAAGTAGTGTCAATAATACCGCAATCGTAAACGGCGACGGTAAATACTTCTTAAAAATAGTTTCGATGGCTTTGGTAATGCGCATGGTTGATTTTTGTGTGAATTTACGAAAAATTTAGACCGCTTCGCTGTTAGACTTGTTCCTGCGGAGGCAGGAATCGCTTAGACGCGCTTCCACTTTTAGATTGTTAGACTTCTTTGATTCGTCATTGCGAGGAAGTATGACGAAGTAATCTGTTTGTAGTTATACTCAAATTCTTTTTTGAAACGAACAGATTGGCACAAGTTTTTTTAAAACTTTCGCGAGGACGTTTCTAAAGTTTAAAAAAGAAATTTACTATATCTTATCCAAAACATTTTTATATTCAAAAAATCATTTTCCTGAGTGGAGTTAATCGTTTTTCATCATCAACAGGATTTACACATAATCCAATTTTATAAAATGGAATTATAATTCTCGTTAAACCTTCCAATAGTTAAATGCAATGAAAGTAATTCCTAAAATGAAAGAAATAATAAATAGTAAAGGTATTACTATAGCTATATATTGATTAACATTACCTATGTTCCTTCTTTTACCTTCTAATTCTTTTTTGATAATCGGAAATACATGATTATCTCCTAGCTTATATAAAATTTTTAAGTTTATCATTAGCTTAGTATATACCCTGTAAATTGTAATACTTATTAATATTGTTATTACTAATCCTAAAATTAAAATGATTAATTTATTTTCTTTTCCTTCTATAGTTGCGAAAGCTGTAATAAATAAAGAGTAAATTACAATTAGAAAATTAAATCTATTAGCAAGTAAAGTTTCGATAAACTCTCTTTCTGTATAAAATGTCCAATCTGTATTTTTAAATTGAAATTCGTACGCATTTTTAATTTTTTCATTTGATAAATTATCTAAATCGTGTTTTGATTTTTTATCGGCATTAAGATTATTGTTTTCCATTATATTAAGATAGATATTTGTTTAAAAATGTAGTAAAAAATAACAAATTAACACTATTACATTCTTAGCGATATTTGCCAAACAATTACTAATTTACTTAAATTCATGCTACTCTTTTCTTCTAATTGATTCAAATCAATTAAAGCATACTCTTCTGTAGTTTTTAAAACCCTGTTGTTGAAATTTGGGTAGTTTCTACTGTCTTTCTTTCATGTTCATTATTAAGAGTTTTTTTGTAATAATAATCAATAACCATAAGTTATTATTACGGTAAACCGTAACCTAAATTTATTGAAACAAAAAAACCTCATAACATTCAGCTATGAGGTTTTTTATAATTATTTCTAATTCCTTAAAAAGGCAAATCGTCGTGATCTTCTTCTTTGAAATCGTTTACGGGTTCAAATGCGTCTGCTGGTGGCACTGGTGGCATTCCTGCTGGCGCTTGTCCTTGTGGTTGTTCACTTTCAATTCTCCATCCTTGGATTGAGTTGAAATATTTTGTTTCTCCTTGCGGATTTACCCATTCTCTACCACGTAAGTTGATACTGATTTTTACAGGTTGTCCTACTTGGAAATTATTTAATAAGTCCACTTTATCTTGTACAAATTCCACCATAATGTGTTGTGGATATTGCTCTTCTGTTGTTACGACAATTTCACGCTTTCTAAATCCGTTGTTTCCAAACGTTTGCGTTTGCCCGATCATTTTTACTTTTCCCTGTACTTCCATGTTATTTATTTTGCTAATAAGATTTTCCAAGCAGTTTGCACATCTCCTTTGGCAAGAAACGCTTGTGCTGCTTTGTGATTTGTTTCTAATATATCTGAAATCGTAATTTCAGTGGTTTGTTTAAATTCTTGTATTTCTGCTTCGGTTGGTAGTTTTTCTACATTTCCTAAGATTCCCAAATCATTTCCTGTCAAAACGGTACTTGTACGAATGTCTTCCGGGATTTGATCTACGCCAATACCCAACGTACTAATTGGTTTTGGAATTTCAAAGAAGCCATCGCGCGCTCTGCTGTAAAAGCTTCCTCCTGCTCTGGCAACCAAATCAATTTTGTAATGATCAATCGTTCCGCGATCATTCAACACGTCTTCATTGATATGTAATTTGACTACTTCACAAATGATTAAGTTTCCTGCGCCACCTTCATTTCCTAAAGAAACAACTTCCTTCACTTTACATTCAAATTGCGCAGGCGATTCTGCCACACGAAATGGTTTTACTTTTTCAGAAGGCAACATTGTCAATCCTGCTTTTTCAAACTCATTCACGCCAGCAGCATATTCTGTACTACTTAACGACATTTGTTGTACAATGGCATGATTTACTACATTAATCACCACTTCTTTTGTGGCTAATGCATTTTCAAGTGTGTGCTTTGTAGTGTTGTTTCGAACTCTTCGCGCAGGCGAAAAAATCATGATTGGCGGATTGGCACTAAATACATTAAAAAAGCTATATGGCGATAAGTTAGGATTTCCCTCAGCATCTATTGTACTTGCAAAAGCTATTGGTCTTGGTGCTACAGCACCTAACAAATATCCGTGAAGTTTAGCCGTTGGAATTTCTTTTGGATCTATTGATAGCATTCGAATGTTTTTAGTCTGGCAAAATTAATGCAAAAAAGCGGAGCATACAATAATAGTTATCAACGCAAAAGCCGTGTTTTTAACATCTAAATTTCTATTTGGTGAGTTTTCTATTTTGTTGAGCTTCAAAAGTTCAACACAATCACAATAAAACTCCTGCTTTTCGTTTATATTAGTGGATTCAAAGTATTTGTATGATTATAAAAAATAGACCTGTTCTTATTCGTTGGATATTGATTCTGACTTCTTTTGCCATTGTTTCAGGAATTTTATGGAATACCTATATTTTCTTTCAAGAATTTAAAAAGGATGAACGTGCTAAAATGGAGATTTGGGCTGCAGCACAGTCAGAAATAAATTTAAATATTGATTTGAACGAAGATATTGGGAATTTACCTTTAGATATTATCACTAAAGCGCAAGAGTATACAAATCCTATGATCAAGAAAACTATCAAGGATGAAATTGAAGTTTTAAATATTGAAGAATCTAAAATTCAAGATACCTTATATATAAACAGGAAAATTAGACAATTTTCCAGAGAGAATAATCCAATAGACATTACTTATTTCGATACTATTTCAAAGAAGCAAGAGAGAGTTGCTACGCTATATTATGGGAATTCAGAAGCTTTAAACAAACTCAAATATTATCCGCTTGCCCTTTTATTAATTATTGTGTTGTTTGCAGGTGTTGCTTATTTCTTTTTTAGTGCTTCTAAAGCATCCGAACAGAATAAATTATGGGCAGGAATGGCCAAAGAAACTGCGCATCAAATTGGAACGCCACTTTCGTCTTTGGTTGGTTGGACCGAAATTTTAAAGACCGAAGCTGTCGATCCTGACTACATTAAAGAGATAGAAAAAGATATTGATCGTTTACAAACCATTACAGAACGTTTTTCTAAGATTGGTTCTATTCCAAAATTAGAACGTTTAGATATTGTAAAAGAAACTAAAGATTCTTACGATTATTTGCTTTCGCGAACTTCTAAACTGGTTAACTTTACTTTTGAAGCACCCGAAACGCCTATTTTTAGTGACATTAATGCGCAATTGTATAGCTGGACGATTGAGAATATGGTAAAAAATGCTATTGATGCTATGAAGGGAAAAGGCGATTTGAAACTCGAAATTATTGCTGCAGATGCTTTTGTAAAAGTGCTCATTACCGATAACGGAAAGGGAATTCCAAAACGAAATTTTAAGAAGGTTTTCCAACCTGGATTTACAAGTAAAAAACGTGGTTGGGGATTAGGATTATCGCTTGCTAAACGTATTGTTGAGAATTATCATAGCGGAAAAATCAAAGTATTAAAATCTGAACTTGGCAAAGGAACTACGATGCAGATTTCTTTGAAAACGGTTGGGTAGATTTGTTAGACTCGTTATTACTCTTAGACTTGCGTTGCTTTTTAGATTTTTAGATGCGCGTTGCTTTTAGACTTCTTTGACTCGTCATTACGAGGAAGCATGACGAAGTAATCTGTTTATAATCATATTCAAAATAATTTTTGAAACAAACAGGTTTTTTATAAAACTTCCACAAAGACGTTTTTGAATAAAAATAATAGTTACAATTCCGCTTGAATTTTAGCTGCAACCGCTTTAAAATCTTCTGGTGTTAGTTGTTGACTGTTTCTGAAATTCATACTATCCATTCCATGCAACGGAATTAAATGTACATGTGTATGTGGCACTTCCAATCCGATCACAGTAATTCCTACACGCAAACAAGGAATTGCTTTTTCAATGGCCATTCCAACTTTTCTGGAGAATTGCATTAATCCCATATAGGTTTCTTCAGGAAGATCGAAAATTTTATCAACCTCAAGTTTTGGAATACACAATGTGTGACCAACTGCATTTGGGTTGATATCTAAAAAAGCATAGTAGTTTTCATCTTCTGCTATTTTATAAGAAGGAATTTCTCCATTCACTATTTTGGTAAAAATCGAAGCCATGTAAAGAAGTTTGTATGGTTGGTAAGATAAAAAAGTTCTTGCGTATTTATATAGAAAAATCCTTTTTTAACAAGTAAGAAAGGATTTTAATGTATCATTATTTTCTTGAAATATTAGCTACGTGTAATTTCTAAGACTTCAAATTTCATAATTCCGTTTGGTACTTGCACATCTGCAATTTCACCAACAGATTTTCCAAGCAATCCTTTTCCAATAGGAGAAGTTACTGAAATTTTCCCTGCTGCTAAATCTGCTTCACTTTCCGCTACCAATGTATAGGTCATTTCCATACCATTGACAGTATTTTTGATACGTACTGTAGATAACACTAACACTTTAGAAGTATCTAATTGACTTTCATCAATAATTCTTGCTGTAGATAAAACTGTTTCCATTTTTGAGATACGCATTTCTAACAATCCTTGTGCTTCTTTCGCTGCATCATACTCTGCATTCTCACTCAAATCTCCTTTATCTCTAGCTTCTGCAATTGCTTGAGATGCTTTTGGTCGTTCTATATTTTTTAAGTGCTCTAATTCGTCTCTTAACTTTTTTAGTCCTTCTGCTGTATAATAAGATACTTTACTCATAATTTCTTCGTTTTCTATATGTTCATAGATTTTGTTTTGCTTAACACACACAGATAACATGTATTAGTATAACGCAAAAAAATCCCATCAGAACGGGATTTGTTATACAAATATAAGAAAATATTTAAAGTGCTTGTCTATGTTCGTTTTTAAAAAAATGATTTGCGTAAATTGCAGAACTTATTAAATTTTAAATAAATGAAACGTTTTTTGATCGTATGTTGTGCTGTTGCATGTTTGTTATCATGTAAATCAGATGATGATGGAATAAATAATAATCCTTTTATACCAAATGCTTTGGTGCAATTTCAGATAAATCTGAATTTACCACAATTTGACAATTTGCGTTTTGCTGGCGGATCTACTTATATTTCGAATGGCGGTGGCGTTCGTGGATTTTTTGTGTTCAATTTATCTGGTGATCAATTTTTTGCTTGGGAAGCAAGTTGTCCAAATCATGCGCCAAGCAATTGCTCTACAATGGACATTCAAGGTGTATTGGCAACCTGTTCATGCGAAGATTATGAATATAGTTTAGCGAATGGACAATTGTTAAATCCTGTAGAAGGAATGGACAGTTATCCGATGGTTAATTACCGTGCAACAAAATCTGGTGATGTAATTACAGTTTCTAATAACTAAGATGAAACGTTATTTCCTGCTTTTTTTAATTCTTCCAATGCTGGTGTTTTCACAAAGAAAGTACGACGTTATTGATAGTATTCACTCCAAAAGAATATGTATTGATTACCCTGGATTGGCTGAAATACCTTCCATTATTGAAGAATTTCAAAAATCAAAGTATGTATTTACAGGAAAAGTAATTGAAATTATCCGCAAAGAATCTATAAAAAAAATAGACTTTCAACCTGTACAAAATTATTGGTATGTAATAGAAGTTACAGAACAATTTAAAGGAAAACCTCAAAAAAAGATTGAAGTCTATTCTAGGATGTTTAGCGGTGTTTCCCCTTTTCTTATGATAGGTAAAGAGTATTTAATTTATGCCAGATACATGCGAAAACAAACCCAAAAATTTTTTAAAAAACCTCAATACTTATTTTTTTACTGTGATGCCATTTCCAAGCACGTTAAAGATGCTTCAGAAGATATTAAGCTCTTGCGAAAGCTAAAAAAGTGACCCTCTTACAGTCACTTTTTTAATTTGTATCTACATTATAGTTCTGCATATTTTCATTTTATCCATCACAATCATCGTCCATATTATTACAACTGTCATTTGGTGTTCTCCCCGCACGTCCTGCATTACGAGCTGTTCTGTAGGTATCAGAAGCTCCGCCATTGATAAAATTCATTCTACTTACGGTCATTTTTAGGAGTGCAAACTTGCTTAAATTTGATTTTTTCATAATGATATTGTTTTGTTAATATGAAAACGAAATACGGCATTTTAGAGAAGTGAAAAAAGAGAAGTTAGTGCGTTTTTATAAAACATCAGACCTAAAAAAAGCGACTCTTTCAAGTCGCTTTCTTTTTACTTATCTTTTACAGGCAACATTCCAAGACTCACAATCTCTTGTATGGTCACAAGTATCTGTAGGGCAATCGCAAGTTCCATATACCGCAGAACAAAATAATTTACTAGCTAAAGCTATTGTACCAATTACGCATCCTGCCATCGTGTCTCCTCCTTTTACATATTCTGGATTTTGAATTTTAGAAATTTTCTTTTTATTGAGTTCCAGATTTTTAAGCGTCTTCTTTTTCATAATAATCTATGTTTTTTATGTTTAATTACTCAAAAATCAAATAAATATCACACACCTACAATGCACATTTCAAATTCGTTAGACCTCATTTCATAAGTGTATATATGAAACCAACAATACTAAAAAAAGCGACTCTCTCAAGTCGCTTTTTAATATGGTAATGGTTGATGTTTCCTAGAATTTCAAAGTCATTCCAACTAAGAAGTTTCTAGTGGCTTGCGGATAGAATCCTGCGCCTTCAATGGTTGTGGTTGTTCCAGGGTTTGTCCATGTATCATCAAACGTAAAGAAATATCCGTTTGAGACGTATTCTACCCCAAAAATATTATTCACTAATCCTGTAAAAGTGATTGATTCAAAGATTGAATTTACTTTGATTTCATAGTTCAAGTTCAAATCATTGATAAAGTAGCTATCTAATTTTGAAACTTCCGAATCAATATTCCCCATATACTGCTCTCCTACGTATTTAGACAATAAGGATACTTGAAAACTACGAGATGGTGCATAACTCATGATATTTCCTGCAATGAAATTTGGAGAAAAAGAGATGTTCGTATTTCCTAAATCTACCAAGTTTCCATCTCTTGAAGTGATGAAATCTACATTTTTGTTAGCACTAATTGCCACATTTGGACGTATTGTAAATTGATCACTTAATTTTAAAGTTGCATCAATTTCCAATCCTAAACGGTAACTTTTTCCACTGTTTGTACGCAATGGCGTTCCTGTATCATCTATTGCTCCTGTTAATACCAATTGATCGTTGTATAACATATAATACGCATTTGTATTTACAGTGAAGTTTTCTCCGTTCCAACGCCAACCTAATTCGAAATCATCTAATTGTTCTGCCTTTACATTGTTGTTGTTTTCAAAATCACTTCTATTTGGTTCTCTATTCGCTCTTGCATAAGAGAAGTATAGACTGTTGTTATCATTCACTCTATAGTTAATACCTGCTTTTGGATTAAAGAATGTGAAATCTTCATCAATATTAAAAGGTACTAAATCTGAGTTGATTCCATTCGTTTTATAGTTTACTGTACGTAATTGTAAATCTCCAAAAAGACTTACTTTATCATTTACGCGAATGGTCGCTTTGGTAAAGAAACTTAATTCATTTTTCTTTCCTGTCCCATCATAATAACGATCTCTAATTTCGCTATCACTTGCAAAACGTGCCCAAATTACTTCTCCAAAATGATCTCCTTCGTAGATTCCTAAAAAGGCACCAAAGTCCATATCTAAATTGTTCTTTCTGTAGTTTGCATTTGCATTGATCACATAAAAATCATTGTCTAACCAACGTCTGCGGATTAAATCTGTTTCATTGATGGTGGTTCCATCAATCACAATTTCTTGAAAACCATATTCAGCAAAAGGTTCGTCTTCTTTGTATTGTTCAAAAAATCCTCGTCCTTGTGTGTAGTTTAAGCCAAGATTTGTACTCCAGTTTTCTGAAATCTTTTCATTCCAGTGAAATTGATAGTGATCTTGTCGGTAGTTGTCTACTTCATTATCATGAAAACGAACATTTCCGTTTTCATCTGTAAATTGTCCTGAAGGATTGAAGGTACGATTGGTTTCTAGTGTTTGTCTGTCAATTCCGTTCCAAGCTTGATAGGTAATTTCATGTCCACCAAACGCCAAGGCTTTTATTAAAGTAGTTTCTGTTACATACGAACCTTGTAAAAAGTAGGCACTTAAGTCAGAACTCGCGCGATCAATATATCCATCTGATTTTATTTTTGACAAACGACCTGCCAATTCAAAGTTATTTGCCAATTTTCCTGTACTGAATTTTACAGTATGTTTTCTGGTGTTGAAGCTTCCAAATGAATTTGAAATTTCTCCGTTTGCTTCTTCCGAAACTGCATCTGTTAGTAAACTTAAACTTGCTCCAAAAGCTCCAGAACCATTTGTAGAAGTTCCAACTCCACGTTGCAACTGAATACTTTCTGTAGAAGAAGCTAAATCAGGCATGTTTACCCAAAAAGTTCCTTGACTTTCTGAATCATTGTATGGAATTCCATTAATCGTTACGTTTACACGTGTTGCATCGCTACCACGCACACGAATTCCTGTGTATCCAACACCAGCACCAGCGTCAGAAGTTGTTACTACAGAAGGCATGAAGTTCATTAAAATAGGTACATCTTGTCCTAAGTTACGTTCTGCAATTTCTTCTTTTTCTAAGTTTGAATGCGTAATTGGTGAATCAGCATTTACACGAACCGCTGAAATTAATACTGCATCTAAAGCTTCTTGCGAACTCGATAAAGTAAAGTTGAGCGTTGTGTTTCCGGTAATTGCCACATTTTTAGTGACCGATTTCATTCCTACAAAAGAACAAACAATTTCAACATCTCCTTGAGAAACGCTCAAAGCATATTTCCCTTCGGAATCGGTTGTTGTTCCAATAGAAGCTCCTTTTAATACTACGGTAGCTCCTAATAATGGTGTTCCTTTTTCATCAGAAACAGTTCCTGATAGTTTGAAATTTTGCGCCTGCATACTGACTGATAGTACGAAAAGGCATAAAAAAGCGAATAAATTCTTCATATTCGTAATACGTTTTGTTACGAATAAAAGGGGTAATTATTCTAGTTAAAAAATTAAATATATGATGTTGACAGACTATGACTGCCGGCATACCAAATCTTATATTTATAAGAATTTGGTCCTCCCTTGGCAGCATTACCTGCCCAGGTTCATTGGGTATAATCTCAGCGTTTTGAACATGATTCAAATTGCACCCCTTTGAGATGCGGCAAAAATACACTAGTTTTTTTAAATTCCATAAGGTTTTTTAAACAATTAGCATCTCGCTTTCACACAAAGTACTCTCTTACTTTTACAAAAGAAGTTAAACAGTTTTAGTACGAAAATTTAACATTTTTAATGTGAAAATAAACTGAAAATCAGTAACTTTAGTATCTAACCAAAAACTTTATAATCATGAAAAAACAAAATTTTAAAAAGAAGCTAAGCTTAAAAACTACGCGAATCTCAAGTTTATCAAATAGTAATACTGTTTACGGAGGAAATATTCCGGTGAGATTTACCGATAATCCTTGTATTATCTCTGATGTTGACAATTGCACAACAAAACAAACACAAGCGATTCGTTGTGGTCATACTATCGGAAATGGGCAAAACCCAGACGGAACTCCATGTACATTTTAATATATAGAGTCGTTTTTTAAAAGTATTTTTTAGTTGCATTGATAAAAGTTTTAAACCACTTATTATCAATGCAATTTCTTTTTTGAAAGGTATTGAATTCTTCCTTTAATTATCGAATCATGGCTTACTTCCTTTTTATAAGCAGTTGAAATGTAGTTGTTTTACAGTCATAACACAAAACTTGTTTATTATGAAAAAACAGAATTTAAACAGAAAATTGTCACTTAAGACTGCAAAGGTTTCAAAATTAGGAAACACTTCGGAAATTATTGGTGGAGCAACTACTTTATGTTCATCAGTATTTTTATGTGAAATTACTCAGTATCACCGTTGTGGACATACAATTGGAAACGGGCAAGATGAAAACGGAAATCCTTGTACGTACTAATTTTTAGGGCTTAGGGGAAAGTACTGCTGGGAATAATCGACTCATGACAACGATTGTTCTCGGCATGCTTTCATGTTTAAAAATCAATTTAAGTTACCTGATGTGTCGGTTTTAATAAGTCGTTTATGGTTTTTACAGGATTGAATGTTACCAAAGGAACCTCTACAAAAATGGTATTCCAAAATGCCATTCCTCCATTCCACAATCCTGGTAACTCTAAGGCTTTTATTTTTTTACCACTTTTTGATTTGGAAGCTATAAAGTATGATTTACGATCTACAAATCGCGTGAGATCGTACTTGTTTCCATGATAATCTTTGACACCACAAACAATATCTACAGGATTAAAATGCGTGGCTAGCTTTTGAATGCTTTGATGGTATTCATTCTTTTTATCTATTTGAGCAGATTCTACAATTTGCAAAGAAATAGAACCATTTTCATGCTTTACCCAAAATGGACCGCCACCAGGTTCACCTTCATTTTTTACCATGCCGCATACACGAATAGGTCTGTTTAATTTGTCAATGAGGTATTCTATTTGATATTTTTGCGAATATTTTTCAAACTCTTCACTGATTTGAATATTGAGTTCTGTGAATAGAAAGTTTAAAATGGTATTTAATTCTTCATCAGAAACGCCATTGTGCAACATTTCCATGAATTTGAATGCTTTTTGCTGCACGGAAATGAGTTTTCCTGCAAGAATTTTTTTGTAACGCGATATTTCTTCCGAATAGGTATTTACGACCACATTGTCTATGTTTTTGATGAAAATTAAATCTGCATCCATTGCATTTAAATTCTCAATCAAAGCGCCATGTCCGCCGGGTCTGAAGACCAAGTTCCCTTCGGCATCTAAAATTGGTCTGTTTTTTGGATCAACAGCCACGGTATCGGTTTCTTCTAATTGATAGGAATAGGATATTTCAAAATCGCAGCCTGTTTTCTCTTTTATGTTTGGAAGAATGTTACGTTCTGTCTCTTTAAATTTATCGTAATGATGTTTGGAAATTGTAAAGTGCAACTTTGCTTTTCCGTTTCTACATGCATAGTTTGCCGCTTCAAATAAATGTTCTTGAAATGGCGTAGAAAGGTGATTTTTATATTTGTGAAAAGGCAATAGTCCTTTTGGATAATTTCCATAATTCAATCCGGTTTCTGCTAATAAGGTATGTACAAAATCGCGGTTAAACTCGTCCGGTCTTTTAATTCGATCTAACGCTGTTTTATTCATGAGTTTTAAAACATCTTCATAGAAAGGAAATTTTTCCAATCCGATAAAGAATAACCGAACTTCTGGTTCTTTTTCTTTATTTATGTAGGAGTTGATTGAATCTTTTTGGGGATTGTAATTCTCCAAAAATTTGTACAAGAATTTAAACATTCGTGTTGCTGCTCCAGAAGCTGGCGTAAACTTGATAATTTCAAACCTTTGGTATTCGTCTTTATATGCTTTAATGTATGCTTCTTCTGTTGCTGCTGTTAGTTTTAAAATCCCTCGTTGTATACTGGCATGTTCTGTAATGTCTGTATACGGTATTTTTTTTTCAAATTTATCGAGTTGTTCTTCTACTTGAAGCAAAGTCAGTCCTTTTGCTTCTATTTGCTCTGTATGTTTTTTTGAGAAATTCAATGTATTCTTAGCAGTTTTTCTATTGTTGCAATGGCGGTTTGAAAACGTGTTTCCATATCTCCTTTTAGCAACAGGTAGGGTTGGTTATAGGTTTCTAAGGTCTGTTGAAATTCTAAAAAAGCCACTTCTCTTTTGTGAGGCAAATCGCGAATTCCATCAGCTTTCCAAGGCGTATCAATATAAGTTAAAAAATAGAAATTAGCCGTACTTTTTTCTACATATTTTTCTAGTGTTTTGCTTTTGAAGTCAGGATAATAGATTCGTGCATAGGTAAGCGTTTCTAAAATATCTGTATCGCAAATTAGCAGCGAAATTTTTTCAGATCTACACTCTAAACGCAATTGACCTTTAGCAATAGGAATTACATCTTCGGACGTTAGCGTTTCACCTTTTTGTTGCTTTTCTTCTGCATAGATACGCGCATATTCGGGCACATACGTTGCCTTATAGTGTGCCGCTAATTGTTTTGCAAGTGTCGTTTTTCCTGTAGATTCAGGACCAAACACTACGATTTTAAATCGGCTTCCGCTTTGTTCTTCAATATTTTTCTCCATGCGATATATCCAAAGATGGCTAAAATTAAGAAAACTGCAAATTGTATTGCTGTAAAACCATATCCTTTTACAAAATACAACGGAACAGATACGATATTTCCAAAAATCCAAAACATCCAATTCTCTATCTTTTTATTCGCCATCAGCCACATTCCTGAAAAGAAAATTCCTGTGGTAAATATGTCTAAGTATGGTGTAATTGTTCTTATTTCTTCGATAGATCCAAAGCTAGAAAATACCAAATCAATGGTTTCTGGAACATTTAAATGAATTTTTATATCGCCCGTTTGTATGTATACTACATAAGTAAACGCTGCCGTGAATAAAAAGATTCCTACTGTGATTAGTTTTTCTGTGAAATTAGTTCGTGAAATTTCGAGCTTTACCTCATCTCGAATTCGCGTCCACATATACCAACCATAAATACTCATGATAGAGTAATATATATTGATGGCAGTGTCACCATATAAACCTCCGTTGTAACATAAATAAATATAGATTATGGTACTTACGATTCCTGTAGGATAGACCCAAATTTTTTCTTGTTTGGCAAACCAAACACTGGCAATTCCAAAACATGCAGCGATGAATTCGAGCATAATCATAAACCATGAAACGTTTGCGTACGGTTCTGTTAAAAAATCAAAAAACTGGCTCATAGTTACTTCGGTCTGATTTTACAATTTTCATGGTTAGTAGAATGTTTTTTTCCTTTTCAAATGCTGTTTTCACTTCAGTGGTCAGTAGTTTCATGATTCCGTCATAATCACCATAAATTTGTGTGCTTAGCGGATTTTCTAAAACTGTATATTCAGAAGCTCTTAGTTTTTTGATGAAGTTGATAATGGGCGTTTCAAAATCATCTTGTAAAGGTGTTAAGGTGAGTTCTACTGATATGTTCATTTTTTAGGTGTTTGGTGTTTGGTGCTTCAAAGTACTTCTCGATACAATTTTCTATCGAAAATCATTCGAAGTGACGTTTACGGTTCTATTTTCAGGTTTTTCTTTGATTGTAATTTAAAATTCAACATTTATAATTTAACATTTCAATTCCAATAAAAATGCTTCATTTTCTTCAAAAGCAGTTCCGATAACAACCAAATCTGCACCAGCGTTATATGCTGCGTTGAGTTGACTTTTAGATCGGATTCCGCCACCAACAATCAATGGAATTTGCAGTTTGCTAGAAACTTTTTGTATGATTTCGGGTTTAACCGCTTTTTTCGCGCCACTTCCCGCTTCTAAATAAACTAATTGCTTTCCAGAAAATTGTCCTGCCAAGGCTGTATATAAAATTTCTTCGCTTTTATCTTGCGATATAGGTTTCGTTTCACTGACACGTTGTACAGCTGTTTCTACGCCACCATCAATTAAAATATATCCTGTAGGAATGATTTCTAAACTTGTATCCATCAATTTTTCTACAGATTGTACTTGTTGTTCTATTAAATACTTTGGATTTCGTCCAGAAAGCAAGGATAAAAATAAAATTCCGTCCGCAGCTTCTGTAATTTGCTCATGACTTCCGGGGAAAATCAACACGGGCAAATGTGTATGTTGTTTGATGGTTTGCACCACTATTTCCATCTTTTTTTCGGCATCTGTACTTCCTCCCACAAACACATGTGTGATGATCGCTGCATGTACTTTTTTGAAAAAATCGGGAATATGATCAATTTCAATCTTATCAGGATCAATCAATACTGCCAATAGTTTTTGATTGTCTTTTTTAGCTTGGATGATATGTTTGTACATCGTTTGCATGCTCTTCTTAACGATTTTCTTCTAGTGCATATACACAGGTAAAACCTTCAAATTCTAAAAAATCTAATGCATACGTTGCCGTATTTTTTCCGTAAAAAACGGTTCCTTTTGTATGAGAAGTTTCCATAGAAAAATCGTCAATATCAATATGTTTTAAAAAGCTGAGTCCTTTTTCGGCATACACTTTATAGATAGATTCTTTTCCGCCCCAAACAATCGTTAATTTACGCACCAATGCTTCATGATTGGCAATCGTTTTATACTCTTCTAAAGGCGTAAATTTATGTGCAATACGCAATATTTTATCACGCTGTTTTTCGATATCAATTCCTACTGGAATAGTATCGCTTACAATGATTGCTGAAAATTGAAAGGAATGTGTAATTGAAATGTGTTTTCCATCTTTTAAATGTGGCTTTCCTACTTCATCATAATACAAGTCAAAATCAGTATATCCAAACTCTGCTAAGAGATGACGTACACTTAAAAAACCACGTTGATGAATTTCAGAACGCATGCCATCTAATCGTTGTTGACAATGATTTGTGAGTTTTACAGTACTATTTAATGTTTCAAAAGACTCTTCTATCTTCCAAATCAGCACTTTAGTATGATTATTTACTGTTATAGTTTTGTAAAGAGCCATTATATTAAAAAGTTATTTAGTACCTTTGCACTCGCAAACTTTTGACATGCAAATAGTATGGTAAAGTTGTGCAGCGAATTTAAACATATTTTAGGTCACAAACCATAATTTATTCAAACTATAAAAAAAGAAAAAGTATGAGTACAAAATCAGTTCCTTACGTAGCACATAAAGTTAAAGATATTTCTTTAGCAGCATGGGGAAGAAAAGAGATCGAGTTAGCTGAAGCTGAAATGCCAGGACTTATGAGTCTTCGTGAAGAATATAAAGAAGAGCAACCATTAAAAGGTGCTAGAATTGCAGGTTGTTTACACATGACAATTCAAACTGCTGTTTTAATTGAGACTTTAAAAGCATTAGGAGCAGAAGTTACTTGGAGTTCATGTAACATCTTCTCTACACAAGATCAAGCTGCTGCCGCGATTGCTGAAGCTGGAATTCCAGTATACGCTTGGAAAGGAATGAACGAGGAAGAGTTTGACTGGTGTATTGAGCAAACATTATTCTTTGGAGAAGATCGTAAGCCTTTGAACATGATTTTAGATGATGGTGGAGATTTAACAAATATGGTTTTAGATCGTTACCCTGAATTAGTAGAAGGAATTAACGGATTGTCTGAAGAAACTACTACTGGAGTTCACAGATTATATGAAAGAGTAAAGAATGGTACTTTACCAATGCCAGCTATCAACATTAATGATTCTGTAACAAAGTCTAAATTTGACAACAAGTACGGATGTAGAGAAAGCGCAGTAGATGCTATTCGTAGAGCTACTGACGTAATGTTAGCTGGAAAAAGAGTTGTTGTTTGTGGATACGGAGATGTTGGAAAAGGAACTGCTGCTTCTTTTAAAGGTGCTGGAAGTATTGTAACAGTTACTGAAATTGATCCTATTTGTGCTTTACAAGCTGCAATGGACGGTTTTGAAGTGAAGAAATTAGAAACTGTTGTTGGAAATGCAGATGTTGTTATTACAACTACTGGAAACAAAGATATCGTTACTGGAAAGCATTTTGAAGCTATGAAAGACAAAACGATTGTTTGTAATATTGGACACTTTGACAACGAAATCGCAGTTGCTTGGTTAAATGACAACCACGGAAACACGAAAGTAGAAATTAAGCCACAAGTTGATAAGTATACGGTAAACGGAAAAGATATCATCTTATTAGCTGAAGGTCGTTTGGTAAACTTAGGATGTGCAACAGGTCACCCAAGTTTTGTAATGAGTAACTCATTTACAAACCAAACATTAGCACAAATCGAGCTTTGGAACAATATTGACAAGTACGAAAATGATGTATACATGTTACCAAAACACTTAGATGAGAAAGTAGCACGTTTACACTTAGCTAAAATTGGAGTAGAGTTAGAAGAACTTTCTACAGATCAAGCTGATTATATTGGTGTAAAGGTTGAAGGACCTTTTAAGCCAGAATACTACAGATACTAAGAATTAGTTCTAACACAATATATAAAAGCCTTTTATCGTTTGATAAAAGGCTTTCTTTTTTTCTTATCTTGAGAAACCAATAGTACAAGTTGACATTTAAGCAGCATAAGTTTTCCATCTTATTTAATCCATTACTCTATGAATTTTGGTTCCCGATTTGTTTTTATCTTTCTTTTCTGTTGCATAAAGAGTCTTACAGCTCAACAAATAGACTCCTTACGAACATTATCATATCAAGAATTAAAAAATCAACACAGAAATTTAGAATATACCAATCCTTCTGTAGCGCAAAAATATGCACAAGCACTTTTATTGAAAGCAAAACAAGAAGGAAACGATCTTGAAAAAAATATAGCATACTTACTCAATGCTTCTTCCGAGAATTATTTTGGAAACATGGAAGCTTCAATGCAGTATATTGATTCCTGTATTTCGTATGCCAAAACACAGAAAAATTCTCCCTTATACATTCGTGCCTTAAGTCAAAAAGGAAAAACGTATTACCGATTTGGAAAATATACAGAAGCCACTAAAAATTATTTAAAGTTTGATTCTATAGCAACAGCAACCGAAAATGTACGCTATTTAATTTATGCAAATCAAGGAATTGGTTCTGTTAAAAATATTATGGGCGATCATAAAGGTGCTGTAGAATTATTCCTGAAGAATAAAGAAATCATCGCTCCGATTGTAGAAGAGAAAAAATACCACACACAATATTTAAATACCTTGATAGCGCTTTCTTCTGCATATACTTATTTTGATGTAGATGCTGCCGCCAGTTATTTACCTGAACTCAAAAAGATAAGTACTGATGAAAATGATATGGACGCGTTAAGTTATTATTTTTCACTACAAGGAATTGTAAATTACAAAAGAAAGGAATATGACAAAGCATTGACGGTTTTTCAAAAAGCAGATAGCTTAGTCTCTCTATTAGGAACAAAAAGAAGTTTATATCCTATTTATCGCTTTCGCGGGAAAACATATTACGAACAACAAAAGTTTCCAGAAGCGATTGTCACTTTTGAAGCGATTAAAACTCTACAACAAGAAATTGAATTTGACGATTTTAAATACCGAGAAGTCCTTTCACTATTAGCCAATAGTTACGAACAAATTGATAGCACTAAAAAAGCATTGGAAAATTATCGTTTGGCGCATAATCTGTCTTATACAGATACCATTCAAGAAAGCATACGATATACCATTTTAAAGGAGTATGACAAAAAAACCTTGGAAGGAAAAATAGCATCTTTAGAAATTAAATCAACTCAAAAAGAACAGCAAAATACCTCCTTATGGTTTGTATCTGTCGGACTACTTTTAGCTTTGTTAATACTACTTTGGATTTACAAAAAACAACAGCACGACAATAAGAAGAAATTTGACGAGTTAGTCCAAAAATTAGCTGCAGAACCTGTTAAAACAGAAGCCACAGAATCATCTCAAAAATTTCAAATTTCGGACGAAAAGATTACCAAAATTTTAAACGGACTTCAAAAGTTCGAAAAATCGGAAGCGTTTTTACATCAAAACACAAGTTTGGTTACAGTCGCTAAAAAATTAAACACAAATACTACTTATTTGTCGCAAATCGTAAACGAACAAAAAGGAGTTACGTTTAAAAATTATATTACTGAATTACGTATTAATTATGTCCTACATAAATTGAAAAACGACAAGGTTTTAAGATCGTACAGTGTCAAAGCAATTGCCAAAGAATTAGGTTTTAAAAGTGAAGGTGCTTTTTCAAGAGCTTTCAAAAAACAAACAGGTATTTATCCTTCATTTTTTATCAAAAATCTAACATCTATTTCATAAAATGAATGCTTCTTTTTTTCGTTTGAGTCAAGCTATTATATATATTCGAAGAAAAACATTAACATTTATAACATTATGAAAAAACAAAAATTGACATTCGTTTCCCTTCAATTAAAAAAAGTAAATATTGCCAATTTAAATACGATTAAAGGAAGCGCAGACCACACAACATTGGAGCCAACTGAAAACTCAATTTGTTGTACAGATCCGTTAACTTGTCATCCAACCTTAACCACTAGACCTGATAGTTTTTTTGATTTTACAGATGGTCCAAGATGTAAAGAAACTAATCAAGCTGGATAAACTATTTGTTATACCTCTATTTTATAAAATGAATTTTACACGAGTTGTTTTCGCTAGAAATCCATTCTAATTTCATGATATTAATTAATTTTTCAAACATACTATTATGAAAAAACAAAATGTGAAAAACTTAACCTTGAGCAAGAACACAATTTCAAAATTAATGACTCTTCAACTAACAGGAGGAGCAAATCATGTATCTGGAGTTATGTGTTCTCAATCGTGTGACCTTATTGACAAGAATACTGTTTTAATTTGTGTAACAGAAGCACGAAAATAAAAAGGATAACAGTAAAAATCATTGCCAAAATGCAATCATTTTGGTAATGATTTTACACAGAAAATTTACATATCCAACCACTTTTTAAAATTGGTCGTACGTTCGCGAGAAACAATAATTTGTTCTTCTTTTGGTGAAGGATGTAATTTTAATAACAATCGACTGTTGAAGTAACTGTGAATTTCTTTGACCGCATTTACAGACACCATATATTTTCGGTTGATGCGAAAGAAATGAATCGGATCTAAAATTTCTTCCAATTGATCAATAGTATATTCAATTGGACATTTTTGTCCGTTTTTTGTATGAAGAAAAATAACACCTTCATCTGCCATAAAATAGGCAATATCTTCTACTTTATAGGTTTTAAATTGATTGCCTACTTTCACCATAAAACGACGTTTGTATTCTTTTTTGAATAAATGACGAAGCGTATCAATATCTGCTGTGTTTTGCTGTCGACTATCTACTGTTTCTGTATACTTATTGAGTGCTTTTTTAAGTTCCGCTTTATCAATAGGTTTTAGCAAATAATCCAATCCGTTGTACTTAAAACCACGAATGGCATATTCGTTATACGCGGTAGTAAATATAATTGGCGGATGTTTTTCAAGTCGATCTATAATATCAAATCCATAGCCATCATTCAATTGAATGTCTAAAAAAATTAAATCGGGCAAGTCATTTCCTTGAAACCATTTATGTCCGCTTTCTACGGAAGAAAGTTGCGCCAAAATCTCACAATCAGGCGCCAACTCTTCAATGAGATTTCGCAATCTTCTGGAAGCTATATCTTCGTCTTCTATAATTAAAGCTTTCATAAATTAGGGAGTTTCTGCTGGTACAACTTCTTTTTGTTCATTTATCAAATCGCTTGAAAGTAATGGCATGCTTACTTTAAATTGTTCTCCTGTATCTTCAATACGCACTTCTTTTTTGGTATAAAAAGTATATCTTTTTTTAATATTTGCCAGTCCTAATTGTGTAGATGCTTGCGAATCGGAACGTTTTCTGATATTATTCTGAACAATGAGCGAATCTTCTTTTGTAAAAATATCTATTGTAATTGGTTGTTCTTTTGAATAATAATTATGTTTCAACGCATTCTCTACCAACATCTGAATCGACAAGGTTGGAATAACGTGTTTATGTGGTTTAGAATCGATGTTTGTATGAATCGCAATCGCGCCATCATGACGGACTTTCATCATAAAGATAAAAGAATCTAAAAACTGTAGTTCCTTTTCTAGACTTACCAAATCACTTTCGCGATTGTCCAAAATATAGCGATAACAACTCGCCAAACGCGACACAAAATCAGAAGCCAAATCGCGATCTTCATACATAAGTGAAGTCAGAGTATTTAAGCTATTAAACAGAAAGTGCGGACTTATCTGATTTTTCAAAGAATTGTACTTCGAAGTCATCATTTCTTTCTTCAATAACTGCAACGATGTTTCTATTTCTTTCTTTTCCTGTGTGGTTCTATAAAACTGATTAAATATGGTCAAGGAAGTAGTTAGCAAAGCTGCTCGCAAAAAATCTATTCGGAAACGCAGCCACGATTTTTCAAAGTTTAAATCGCAAACGCCGTCTATATGAAAAATTCCAACATAATAAATAATAGCAGCCACAGGTAATACTATTGACAAGGTTACCAACAAAACTTTGATACTACTTGAAACCGTTACACTGGCAATAACAGTCGATTTTTTTTCACGACGTACCAACCAATCATTGATTTCCCAAGTAAGCATAAATAAAGTAAACGCAGAGAAATAATAAAAAATGGCCGTTTTGTTTATCACTGACCTCATTTCGTCATGATCAATGGTTAGTTTTACCAATAGAAATACCACCGTGATCACCACAAAACGTATGAGTAACTTCTTTAAATATGCCTTTTTTATCATTCGTTGTATCAACTTGTAATTTCAAATATAAGAAGATCTTGATCGGCACAACGGACTTCTTTGTTTGAACTGTCGAATAAAACCATGAACTGTCAAATTCAAACCTTCAATTGAAACTTCTCTTTTTTGAGTCAAAATTTACAATCAAACATTCTCAAAAACAGTTCAATAGAAAATACCACAACTCAAGATTTCTTGATTTTAAGTATGATGAAATTCTGTCAAATTTGATCAAAAACTAAGAAATCATGAATAAACTAACCATGCTATTTGTACTCTGCTGCACATTCAGTTTTGCACAAACGGGAATTATTAAAGGTCGAATTTTAGACAAACAATCCGAAACAGCATTGCCAGGCGCAACTATTGAATTACTAAATACAGAAAATCCTGTTGGCGTTACTACTGACATGAATGGATATTATACTATTGAAAATGTTCCTGTGGGACGACAAAGCGTTCGAGTAAGTTATGTTGGTTTTGAATCCATTACCATTCCAAATATCGTAGTCACTACAGGGAAAGATGCCATTGTGAATGTAAGTTTGGAAGAAGCTTTTGATCAGTTGGATGCCGTTGTATTAGATTCGCCCACAAATAAAGACCGAACCATTAATAAATTAGCTACGGTTTCTGCTCGTCAATTTAGTCTAGAAGAAGTGAACCGTTTTTCGGGAGGACGAAGCGATGTAGGTCGTTTAGCGGCTAATTTTGCCGGCGTTTCTGCTCCCGATGATAGTAGAAATGATATTGTTATTCGCGGAAATTCGCCCACAGGTTTATTATGGCGCTTGGAAGGAATTCCCATTCCGAGTCCAAACCACTACTCTACTTTAGGAACTACGGGCGGACCAGTTTCTGCACTGAATACAAACATGTTGAAAAATTCAGATTTCTTAACTTCTGCCTTTCCTGCAGAATATGGAAATGCACTTGGTGGCGTGTTCGATTTAGGTTTCCGAAAAGGAAATATTGACAATTATGAATTTACGGCGCAAGTTGGTGCTTTTACAGGTGTTGAAGCGATGGCAGAAGGTCCATTGGGCAAAAAACAAGGTTCATTCTTAGTCGCAGCACGGTATTCACTTGTCGGATTGTTAGGTGTTGGCGCAGGTGGAACTTCCGCTACACCAAATTACAGTGATATTTCTTTTAATATAGATTTTGGTACCGGGAAATTTGGAAACCTAAGCTTATTCGGAATTCTTGGAAACTCGGATATTGAATTTTTAGGTGATGATATTGATGAAGATGATTTGTTTTCTGCGGAAGATGAAAATTCCTTTGTGGAATCTGGTTTTGGTGTCGTTGGATTGAATCACCGAGTAAATATTGGCAGTAAGAGTTATTTGAAAACCATTGCTTCACTTTCTACCTCAACCAATACGTTTGAATCAGATCGTTTTATTGATAAAGATACGCCGCAAGAACGCACAATTCGCTATACGGAAGCAGACGATACACAAAGCAGATTTACCTTTTCTACACTTTTCAATAGTAAATTGAGCAATAAAATTACGCTGAGAACAGGTGTTTTATATGAAAATTTCAACATAGAATCTACTTTACGAGATCGTGAAGAACAACCAGACAACAACAATGATGGCGATCCAGATTTGTTTACTTTCCGAAATACCGATGAACGTTTTGGTTTGTGGCAACCTTATATTCAAGGACAGTTTCGATTGACTAAAAAGTTAACGTTAAATGCAGGTTTGCATGCACAATACACCAATTTAAACGATCAATTTGTTATAGAACCCAGAACAGCTTTGCGTTATAAAATTGCGCCAAAACACAGTTTAAATTTTGGTTTCGGAATTCACCATCAGCAAGCGCCTTTGCCATTATTATTCTTAAATGAAGAAATTAATGGCGAATTAGTGCAGTCTAATATTAATTTAGATTTTACACGAAGTGCACATTATGTTGTAGGTTATGACGTGAAAATTGCCAAAGGTTGGCGTGGAAAATTAGAAGTGTATTATCAAGATATTGACAATGCTGCGGTAGAACCTTTTCCATCTAGTTATTCTTCTTTAACGGAAGGAACTGATTTTGTATTTGACAACAATCGTGTTTCGTTGACCAATGATGGAACTGGATACAATCAAGGATTAGAGTTAACGCTTGAAAAATTCTTTAGTGATGGTTATTATGGATTATTGACCACTTCCCTTTTTGAAAGTAAATACAAAGGCAGCGATGGCATTGAACGCAACACACCTTTTAATAACGGATATGTATTTAATGTACTTGCTGGGCGCGAATTTGCTATTGGGCGCGAAAAGCAAAACGTATTGTTCTTTGATACGCGTGTTACGTTTGCTGGCGGACGTTATTTTACACCTGTAGATTTGCAAGCATCGCAGCAAGCAGGTTTTGAAATCTTACAAGAAGACATTGCTTTTAGTCAGCAATACAATGATTATTTCAGATGGGATGTAAAGTTCGGAATCAAAATCAATAGTAAGAAAAAGAAATTATCACATCAATTTTATGTGGATTTACAAAACGTGACCAATCAGGAAAATGTATTTGTTCGTCGTTACAATCGTTTGACCAATAATGTCGATCAAGTCAATCAGATTGGTTTCTTTCCAGATGTTGGATACAGATTACAGTTTTAATAGTTCGTTTATTGAATTCAATTCTTGGAAACGCCTTGTTCACTGTAAAGCAGGACGTTTTCTTAACCATTTTAAAAACTAACATTATGAAAAGACGCATTCTTTTAGTCCCACTGGCAATCATCATTTTTTTATTCATCCTTATAAAAGTCCAAATGAACGCATCCAATCCTGAAGTATTACTTCCTCAATTATCAGAAATAGAACGTAACATAGAATATAGAGATGTCAAAAATTCAACGGTTTCCAAAGCAGATGTGGCTTGGCATTTGGATCATATATTGAAAACCATCAACAGACTCACAGAAACACTTGAAAGTTCTGATCCGGAAGTCTATGAGAGTTCTTTCAATGTCCCACGAATTATGTCGTTAACTGCAGGATTCATTCCACGTGGAAAAGCAGAATCGCCACAAAGTGTACGTCCGCCAGAAATCATTGTCACAGATGATATCTTAAAACAATTGTTAGAAGCTCGAAAAAGCATAGACAAATTACAAAGCTTCGATGCGAATGTAAATTTTGATCATCCAGTTTTTGGGATGTTAGACAAAGCACAAACCATTCGATTTTTGGAAGTACACACCAATCATCACTTAAAAATCGTAGCAGACATCCTGGAAGAATAAAACTGTATAAAAACACACTATTTTCTATAAAAATTAGCCGCTATTTTATAAAATGAACGCAGTTCTTGTTCTATCGAAACTAAGCATTTACATATCTTACCGAAGAAAATTATTAAAAACTATCTATTATGAAAAAACAGAAAGTAACTTCACATGCTCTTACATTTAAAAAAGTATGTATCTCAAATTTGAATCGTATATGTGGTGGCACTAAAGATGAAGAGAAGGAAAAAGACACTTACGAAGATACTTGTCATACAGTAACCACAAGGCCTGACAGCCTCATAAATGATCCTGGAGAGTAATTGATTTTACTACAAAAACACTACCGCTATTTTATAAAATGAATTTTAGAATCATTGTGTTTAGATGATATGAATGCTAATTTCAGATTCCCTAATTAATTTAAAACCTAGAATCATGAAAAAAGCAAACATCAAGCTTAGTCTAAACAAAAAGAAAATTTCTAATTTAGAAGCACACACTATCGACGGAGGTGCAGCAACGAATCCTTATGCCAATGTTACGTGTTTTAGGTGTGACTACACAAAACCTAGAATGGGTTCTTGTTATTATAAGTGTAACCCTGCAAATCCTAGTGAATAAAAAACTAGCTAAGTACAACCAAAAAATTGACCGTTACTAAAATGATAGATTTTGGTAACGGTTTTTTTGTTGATTTTGAATGCGCTCTGTTACTTATAATTTGAAAGAAAAACTTCCACATAAAACGCTTCAATGCATGTATTAAGGTGTTTTTAATATCCTGTCACCAACAAACCTCTAGCGCCACGCATTCCGCATTTTTGATACTTGTGATAAGCTTTGGCAGCACGTTCACGAATGGCAGCATCTGATTCGTTTAAAATCCAGCCATCAATTGCCCATTTTAAGGTATATGCTTCGGGCGACATCAATCCGGTAGACCAAACTAAAGGATTGGCGCCTGTTTGTTGTAAATAAGGCTTAAAATAGTCTTTACTAATGCATGCTAAAATAATAGCGTCGCGTTTCTTGGTGTTTTTTGGACTGAACTTGTTAGATAAACTAAACTCCATCAAACCATCATGACCAACATATGCTACCAAATCTGAATTTCCTCCGAAGCTTAGCTTTTGATCGTTGACCGTAATTTCTGTGGGATTATCACCGCTACTCGCTTCCAAAAAGTCAATCGTAGTCTGTTTGATATATTTTCCATCATACGCATCGGCGAGCAAATACGTGTTTGACGTTTTGTGTTTGAACACGATACGTTCTAGTATTTTGGGATTATTCGATGGAATCGTCTTTACAAACTTCCAGTCTTTACTGCGTTTAAAATGTGTTTTCACACCATACAATGCGCCCCAATACAAATTTGTTCGTGGACTTTGCCCGTTTCCTAAAGCTTTCGGCACAGGGACAATTCCTTGATTTACATTATCGCACAAAGCCACAAAAACGTGAATTTTCTTTTGTCCAAAAACAGTAAAACTGATACAAAAAATCAGAATCGTAATTAGTTGTTTCATAAAGTTTGGTTTTAGTGTGAATGTACTTAATATAACGAAGAAAAGCACAAACTGGTATAGAACGTTAAAATCATTTATAAAATTCAAAAAAACAGTATCTTGTTAGTCAAATTATTTTACAAATGAAACGTATCTCAATAGCCATTACCTGTAGCATACTGTTCTTTGCTTCGTGCAAAGATGCTACACCCGAAAAAAAACCAGCATCTAAAATGACAGACAATCCTTTGTTGACCGAATGGAATACGCCACACGGAGTGCCTCCATTCGATAAAATAAAAAGTAGCGATTATCTACCTGCTTTTAAAATTGCACTGAAAGAAAATCAGGATGAAATTACCGCAATTAGCGAAAGTACGGAAGCTCCAACTTTTAAAAACACCATTGAAGCTTTAGAGTTTAGCGGAAAGTATTTGAACAGATTGCAACGTATTTTTTATGCCGTAAACGGAGCAAATACAGATGATACTTTAAAAGCTGCCGCAAAGGAAATTACACCTGCAATGGCTGCTCATGGGGATTTTGTCAACTTAAACGCTAAATTATACGAACGTGTAAAAGCAGTGTACGATCAAAAAGACAAACTCAACTTATCACCAGAAGAAACACGTTTATTGGAAGAAACTCACAAACGTTTTGTCCGTGCAGGAATCAGTTTAAAAGGAAAAGCACAAGATCGCTTGCGCGAAATCAACAAGCGATTGGCGAAATTAAGTGGTGATTTTAGTGAAAACTTACTCGATGAGACCAACGCTTTCGAATATCATACAAAAGACAAAAAAGAACTTGGAAATCTTCCTGCTAGTTTAATTTCTTTAGCAACTAACGAAGCTAAGGAAAGAGAACATAAAGATGGATATTCGTTTACATTGCAACGCCCAAGCATTAATCCGTTTTTACAATCGTCTCCAAACAGAGATGCTCGTAAAAAATTATTTGACGGATATGCAATGCGCGCCAATAATGATAATGACAGTGACAACAAAGCTATTTTAAGTGAAATGGCAACTTTGCGTTTGGAAAAAGCAAACCTATTAGGTTACGAATCGCATGCAGCGTATATTCTTTCTGATAATATGGCAGAAACGCCAGAAGCGGTATATGGTTTTATGGATAAATTATGGCCTTCTGCATTAGCGATGGCAAAATCGGAACGTGAAGCGTTGGCTAAAAAGATGAAAAGTGAAGGTGTTTCAGGAACTTTTGCAGGAAGCGACTGGAGACATTATGTAGAAAAAGTTCGTAAAGAACGTTACAATTTTGACGAAGAAGAAACACGTCCGTATTTTGAAGTGAATGCCGTAAGAGATGGTGTTTTTGCTTTGGCGAAAGAACTTTTCGGATTAACTTTTAAAGAACGTAAAGATATTCCGAAATGGCATGAAGACCAGCAAGTATTTGAAGTATTAGAAGCTGATGGAAAGCACTTAGGAATTATTTATATGGATTTCTTTGCACGTCCAAGTAAACGTGGTGGTGCATGGATGAATGCCTTACGTAGTCAGATGAATGTGGACGGAATGGTTACGCCAATTGTAACCAATAACTTTAATTATCCTGCTCCATCAGGAGATTCTCCATCATTATTATCGTTTACAGAAGCAGAAACTTTATTCCATGAATTTGGACATGCATTGCACGGATTATTCTCAAATGTAAAATACGAATCCTTATCAGGAACCAATGTGCCGAGAGATTTTGTTGAATTCCCATCGCAAGTAATGGAAAACTGGATGAGCGAACCACAAGTATTACGCATGTTTGCAAAGCATTACAAAACAGGCGAAGTTATCCCTGACGCAATGATTAAAAAGATGAAAGACGCCAATTCATTCAATGGTGGTTTTGCGACAGTTGAATATATGGCCGCAGCATATTTGGACATGGCTTGGCATTCTAAAACAAAGGATATTCCAACGGATGTTAATACTTTTGAAAAGGAAGCAATGGACAAATTAGGCTTAATTGATGAAATTATTCCGCGATACAGAAGTACTTATTTTGGACATATATTTTCAAACCCTGTAGGATATTCTTCTGGATATTACAGTTACTTATGGTCGGAAGTATTGGATGCAGATGCTTTCCAAGCGTTCAAAGAAACTGGAAATCTATTTGATCCTGCAACAGCAAAACGTTACCGTAAAATGTTAAGTATGGGCGGTTCGCAGTTGGGAATGGACTTATATAAAGGATTCCGAGGTGCGGAACCAGAAATTGAACCTTTATTAAAGAAAAAAGGATTTAAATAATACATCTTTTTTTACAATATAGTATTACATAAAAATCTCTTAGAAATAAAACTCTAAGAGATTTTTTCATATCAGATTTTCCTATCCGTCAAATACTCCTTTACAAGTTTCACCTCCACAAAGAGATCTATCACTATTACAATACTCATTACGAGTTCCTGTATTACAACAGCCAGTTCCGCCTTGGCAGGGCGCTTCACAACTAACTCCTCCAACTAAAGAATTAGAATGCAAATTACTAATCATGCAATGCTTTAATGCTAACTTTTTAAATGTTCTTTTTTTCATAATAATAGTATTTTTCATAAAATTATTGATACGATATTAAAACTTGCAGCATTTATGATTGCTTCTTGTACGTTTGTATACATTAGGACATATTCACATCTTTTTTAAGGTGAAATATTTCCATAAAAAAAGCCTGAACATAATGTTCAGGCTTTTTTAATTTCTCTTCAGAGTCTTACTTACGCTTCGAAAGGTTCGATTGATACATAAGATCTGTTATTTGCTTTCTTTGTGAATTTCACAATACCATCTACTTTAGCATGTAATGTATGGTCTTTCCCCATATATACATTCTCTCCTGGATTGTGAGTAGTTCCTCTTTGTCTAACTAGTATGTTACCAGCAATTGCTGCTTGTCCACCAAAAATCTTAACTCCTAATCGTTTCGATTCTGATTCTCTACCGTTTTTCGAACTACCAACTCCTTTTTTGTGAGCCATTTTCGTAAGGTTTTAAATTGTTATACTTAAGTGATTTTTGCAATTATGCTTTACCACCATCTAATTCATCTTGCCATTTCTTTAACTCATCCCACTTTCCATCAGCAGCTAATTGAGCTTGTGCTGGCCAAGTATCAGTAACGTGGTTTCCACGAACACCTGAAATGATTTCAGAAATTTTTGCTGGTTCAGTTTTCGCTAACTCAGCGAATGTTGAAATTCCAGCTTCTACTAAAGTAGATGCAATCTTAGGACCAATTCCTTCAATTTTCTTTAAATCATCTGCTTTAGTTGTTGCTTTTTTAGCGGCAGGTTTTGCAGCTGGTTTAGCAACTTCTTTTTTAGCTTCTTTCTTTGGTGCTGCTTTTTTAGCTCCAGAAGCTACGATGTTTTCAATTACAATTTCTGTTAAAGATTGACGGTGACCATTCTTTACACGGTAACCTTTACGTCTTTTCTTCTTGAAAACAATCACTTTATCACCTTTAAGGTGCTTTAAAACTTTAGCCTCTACTGCGGCTCCGTTTATAGCTGGGGCGCCAATTGTAACTTGTCCGTTATCATCTAACAAAAGAACATTGTCGAAAGTCACTTGCTTTCCTTCTTCTGTAGCCAAACGATGAACAAATACTTTTTGGTCTTTCGCAACTTTAAATTGCTGCCCTGCTATCTCTACAATTGCATACATAGCGTATCGTTTAATTAATTAATTTTATCCAAAAATGGACGCAAATATACATCTAATTAATTAATCTACAAATACTTCTATGGCAGTTTATTGCTAATATTCCAACTTGGCTTGAATTTTTGCATAAATAGCAGACTCAAAATAACTGTAGAAGCAAATCCTTCTATCAAAATAATGAAGAGTAAAAGTCCTGGTTCTGTAGCAACACTACCCAAACTCATTGCCATAATTTTTTCTCCAAATGCTACATCAATATGAAAGATATAAATCGCCATAAAAAAGGTAAAAACTAAGGTGGCAATAAATCCGGAGAAAATGCCAGCTTTAAATCCTTCAAAATAATTAAAACTAACGCCACTATCTTTCTTAGTATTTTTAATCACAGTGTAAATTCCATAAGCAACAATAACACCATTAAATAAACGCAGCCAAGGGTTTTCATGAAGACCGAACATTCGTACAATTAAGAAGTATAGAATGAGTCCTAAAGCTATAAATCCACCGTATTTTACTATTTTCTTTTCCATAATTTTAAGGTTTTTTCGGTTAGTAAACATCTGATTTCCTTTAATATACGAAAAAATGAGCACCTTTTAAAATAAACATAAATTTAATAGTTTACTTGTGAGATGTAACAATTTTATAGAACTTGCGTCTGATCTAAAATAACTAAAAGTCAAAAAAGTTAAATGCAATGAAAAAAAGACTATTTTCAATAGCTTCTTTAATGCTTATTGGTTTTATTGCCCAAGCACAAGAAGTTAAGTTTGAAGAATACGATTTAGACAACGGTCTACATGTAATTCTTCACCAAGACAATTCAGCTCCAGTTGTTACCACATCAGTTATGTATCATGTTGGTGCTAAAGATGAAAATCCTGAGCGTACAGGATTTGCCCATTTCTTCGAACATCTTCTATTTGAAGGAACAAAAAATATTGGGCGTGGACAATGGTTCAAAATTGTATCTTCTAATGGTGGAAGTAATAACGCAAACACAACAGACGACAGAACATATTATTATGAAGTATTCCCTTCTAACAATTTAGAATTAGGATTGTGGATGGAATCAGAACGTATGTTGCATCCTGTAATCAACCAAATTGGTGTGGACACACAAAATGAGGTTGTAAAAGAAGAAAAAAGATTGCGTGTAGACAATCAGCCTTATGGACGTATTCTTGAAGAAGTAAAGAAACACATGTTTAAAAAGCATCCATACAAAGGAACTACGATTGGAAAAATGGCACATTTAGATGCTGCTACTTTAGATGAGTTCTTAGCTTTTAACAAAAAATTCTACGTTCCTAACAATGCTACATTGGTTGTTGCTGGTGATTTTGATACTGCCAAAACTAAAAAAATGATCAAGGATTATTTTGGTGCTGTTCCAAGAGGAAAAGACATCGTTAGAAACTTCCCTAAAGAAGATCCTATCACAGAAGAATTCAGTGCAAAAGCATACGATCAAAACATTCAAATTCCTGCAATTATTGCAGCTTACAGAACTTCTTCTTTCAAAACAAGAGAAGCTAGAGTTTTAGATATGATTTCTACATATTTAAGTGGTGGAAAAAGCTCAAAATTATACAAAAGATTAGTAGAAGATAAGAAAATGGCATTGGCTGTACAAGCAGTGAATTTAAGCCAAGAAGACTACGGGACTTACGCTTTATTTGCGCTTCCATTAGGAAAAACTACGTTAGAAGACTTAGTAAAAGAAATGGACGACGAAATTAAAAAGCTTCAAACAGAATTAATTTCAGAGAGAGATTACCAAAAACTTCAGAACAAATTCGAAAACAACTTTGTAAACTCTAACTCTAGTGTAGAAGGAATCGCAAATTCATTGGCTAGATATAATGTAATGTATGGCGATACAAACTTGATTAATACAGAGATTGATATTTACAGATCTATTACTAGAGAAGAAATTAGAGAGATAGCGAATAAGTATTTAAAAACAAACCAACGTTTACTTTTAGAATATTTACCTGCTGAGAAAACACAAGAAAAAAAATAAAAAAATCATGAAAACAAAAATAGTTTCACTCCTTGTATTGTTCCTAGCTTCGCTAACAATGCAGGCCCAAATTGACCGATCAAAGCAACCAAAAGCAGGTCCAGCTCCAAAAGTTAATATTGGAAAACCTAATACGTTTACGTTAAAGAACGGATTGACAGTAATGGTGGTTGAGAATAACAAATTACCACGTGTTTCTGCAAATTTAACAATTGATAACCCATTAATTTTAGAAGGAGAAAAAGCAGGATTGACAAGCTTTGTAAGTTCTATGTTAGGAAATGGTTCTACTTCAATCTCTAAAGACGATTTTAACGAAGAAGTTGATTATTTAGGAGCTTCTTTAAATTTTGGTTCGCAGAGTGCTTTTGCAAACTCTTTATCAAAATACTTCCCAAGAATCATCGAATTAATGGCAGATGCTGGTTTAAACCCTAACTTCACACAAGAAGATTTAGACAGTGAACGTGCTAAGATTTTAGAAGGTATCAAATCTGATAAGAAGAATGTAACTGCTATTGCAGGTAGAGTACGATCAGTATTAGCGTATGGAGCAAATCATCCTTATGGAGAATATATTACAGAAGAATCTGTAAACAAAGTAACTCTTGATGATGTAAAAGCTTTCCACAAAAAATACTTCAAACCTAATAATGCATATTTAATTATTATTGGTGATGTAAAAACGAAAGACGTAAAGAAATTAGTTAAGAAATACTTTAAAAAGTGGGAAAAAGGAGCAATTACTCCTGATACGTATGACACAGCATCAAACCCAACAGCTACAGAAGTAAACTTTATCAATGCAGACAATGCTGTACAATCTGAATTAAGTATTCAGAACACGGTAAAGTTAACAATGAAAGACGAAGACTACTTCCCTGTTTTAATTGCCAACAATATCTTAGGTGGCGGTGGAGAAGCGCGTTTATTTAACAACTTACGTGAAGACAAAAAATTCACATACGGTTCATACTCAAGTATCGGAAATGATAGAAGAACTATTTCTACATTTAGAGCGACTGCTAGTGTACGTAATGCTGTAACGGATAGCGCTGTAGTTGAAATTTTAAAAGAAGTTAAAAAGATTTCTACAGAATTAGTTTCTGATGAAGAATTGAAAAATGTAAAAGCAAAATACGTTGGACGATTTGTAACTGGAATTGAGCGTCCATCAACTATTGCTAGATATGCATTAAACATTATTACAGAAGATCTTCCAAAAAATTTCTACGAAACATATCTTGAAAAAATTGAAGCAGTTACAAAAGAAGATGTATTAAGAGCTGCTAAGAAATACTTCTTAAATAACAAATTACGTATCGTAGTCACTGGAAAAGGAAGTGAAGTGGTTAGTGCTTTAGAAAACATGACGTTTGATGGGAAAAAAGTTCCTGTAAAATATTACGATCAATTTGGTGCACCAACTAAAAAGCCTGAATTCAAAAAGCCAATTCCTGCTGGTGTAACGGCACAATCTGTAGTTGATAACTATATCAAAGCTATTGGTGGGAAAGAAAAATTAATGAGCGTTACGACAATTGTACAGGAAATGGGAACTTCTTTCCAAGGAATGGACATGTCTATGATGATGAAGCAAAAAAGTCCAAACATGCTTGCAGTTGATATGAGTATTGCAGGAATGGGATCTGTATTTAAGCAAGCTTTTGATAGCGAATCTGGATACATGGAGCAACAAGGTCAAAGAATGGATATGCCGAAAGATATGTTAGATGGTTTGAAAGCTAAAAAAGGATTATTCCCTGAATTACACTATAGCGACAGCAAACTTAGATTGGTAGGTATTGAATCTGTTGAAGGAAAAGATGCGTATGTAGTGGAAGTTGAAAGTGCTGATGGAGACAAAGTAAAGAACTACTATGATGTAGCTTCTGGTCTTAAAGTGAAAAAAGCTGAAACAGCTAAAGGTCCTGGAGGACAAGAAAGCGTACAAGAAACTGGTTACGGTGATTATAAAGATGTAGACGGTGTTAAATTCCCTTATAAAATGGTCTTACCTATGATGGGACAAAAGGTAGAATTTACTACTGTAAATGCTAAAATAAACGCACCATTAACAAAGAAAGATTTTCAATAAATCTGAATAAAATACTTTACAAAAAGCCGAAAATCGCAATTGATTTTCGGCTTTTTTTATGATAATTACTTTTCTTTTTGTTTCGCTTTCTTATTCACCAAATACACACCAAGCAGAATAATAACTCCGCCTAATACTTGGTAAGGACTCAGTTTTTCTCCGTCCAAAACACCCCAAAATATAGCCACAACTGGCATTGTATATGTTACTGAAGAAGCAAATACTGGACTGGAAATTTGCACCAATCTGCTATAAATAACTTTGGCAATGGCGGTTCCAAAGAAAGATAAAATGACCACATACCCTAAAGCTTTTTGCATGGCTTCATTATGCCAAATATCATTGAAAAATCCTGTGAAAATTAAAATCAATAATGCTGGAATTACGATAATGACGAAGTTTCCAGTTACAATGGCGAGCGCATTTACATCATTCAAATACTTTTTGATCATATTTACATTCAAACCATAACCAAGAGTTGCCATTAATACAAAAATACTATACCAATAGTTTTGACTTTCGTGAAAATTGGCACCTGCAATAATTAATACCAAAGCTCCAACCAAACCAATCAACACACCAAAAATTTGTCTTTTAGAAACTGCAACTCCAAACAACAACACTCCAAAAACTACAGTATGTAACGGCGTTAATGAATTTAGCATACTAGTAACGCCACTATCTAACTGTTCTTGCGCTAAGGCGAATAAAAATACTGGAAATAACGATCCTGCCATAGCAGTCCAAAAAATCCATTTCCATTGCGATCGTTTGATGAGTTTTACTTTGTTCAATCCAACAGAAAAGAGAAAAATAGCTGTAACTGTAATACGCAACGCGCCTACTTGAACAAAATCCAATCCTTTAATAGCTTGCTCAATCAAGATAAAAGAACTTCCCCAAATTAGGGACAATAAGGCAAGGTAGATCCACTTTAATTTTGCGTTATCCATAACTGTATTTCGTAAGATCACACAAAAGTCCGACAATTATTTCTAATATTTCATTCATATTTGTGTAATTTTGCAATGACTTAATAGGTAAAAATTATATTGACTGTGTACGCAGTTATCAAATACAAATGATGATGAAAAAAATACTATTCGTATGCGCAATGGCATTGGCTATTGTAAGTTGTAAAGACAATTCGACACCAAAAACAGTCTCAGTTGATACACAAACTAAAACTGTAACGAAAGAATCTAGCAAGCAAGATCTTGCAGCCAACTATAACAAAGCAGAATTGAAAATTGAAGGCATGAGTTGTGCAATGAGTTGCGCAAAGCGTATCGAAGGGAAATTAGCTGCTATGGAAGGCGTAAAATCTGCCAAAGTAGATTTTGATCAGAAATTAGCAATGGTTGAATACAACGAAGCAAAAGTTGATTTTGACGCATTGACAAGCACCGTAACCAAAGTTGCTGGCGGTTATAAAGTAGCCGACATAAAAAATGTAGCAGCGTTTTCTAAAAAATGTGGAACCGATTGCAAGAAAGAATGTTGTGCAAAGAAAGGCGAAACTAAAAAAGCTTGTGATGCAGACTGCAAGAAAGCATGTTGTGCAAAAAAAGAAACTGAAAAAGTAGCTTGTGCGGAAGATTGCAAAAAAGAATGCTGTACTAAAAAAGCATAAATTTTACACAAAATAACAAACGTTAAAGTCGCCCATAATTGGCGACTTTTTTTATGGTTTTATTTGATTCTAAAATTTCCTAAACTACCTTTGCAGCGATTCTTCTGCACGTGAAAACTATTTGGGCACATATCTTTATTTTACTATACATAACAGCCATGTTACGTCCTGTAATGCCTTTAGCAAACTATCTGATCAATCAAGATTATATTGCTGAATTTTTATGTATTAATAAAGACAAACCTGAGCTGGAATGTAACGGAAAATGTTACTTGGCAGAACAACTAAAAAAAGCTTCTGAGGAAAAGGAAAAAAATCTACCTGCCATTGCCATGGAAGAATATCCTATCGGGATTATACTCCTGACTTCTTTTCAAACTATAGAAACTACTGAAACACCTCAAAAAGCAAACTTTCACTATACGAACAGCTATACATTTTCGTATCTGAATTCGGTTTTTCATCCGCCAAGCTTTACTTCATAACATTTATAGTACATTAGAAACCTTTGCGTCACTTCGAGTGAAATCTTATAAAGATTTTGTGTCGAGAAGTACTTTACACCTAACATTCTAGGATTTTAAAAGCTTTTCTAAATCTGTTGAATCATCTCTTTGTTTGACCAAATTTCAAATGCATTATACATGTTAACTCCTAACTAATTTTCGCTTTTAGATGGCTTCCAAAACCATCCGAAAGCATTTACTATGAAGTAAAATCAAAACAATTTTATTGCACATTGTCATACAACAATCTCGTGTGCAATACCATATCTAATAAATACACAGATGAAAAATATATTAACTGCCATCTTATGGATCGCAGCAACATTCGCATACGCACAAGAAACAGAAGATACAACTACAAAATGGACAGGAAGCAGGCCTGATGGACATGCGCCAATTTCCGTAATGGGCGATCACACGCATGGAAAAGGCGAAATTATGTTTAGTTACCGTTATATGTATATGAACATGGAAGATTTGAATCGCGGAAGTGAAAATACTTCGTTTGCAGACGCATTATCTAACTATATGGTGACTCCGACAAAAATGCCAATGCAAATGCACATGTTGGGTGCAATGTACGCTCCTAGCGACGATATAACCTTAATGGTGATGGCAAATTATTTGACAAGCGAAATGGATCATATAACTCGCATGGGCGGAACGTTTACGACAGAAGCTTCAGGTTTTGGAGATACAAAAGTAGCTGCGTTGTACAGAATCTTTAATAAAGACAAACAACAGTTACATGCACAAATTGGAGTTTCATTACCAACTGGAAGCATTGATGCACAAGATGTAACGCCAGCTTCTGCTCCTAACGAAATTATTTTACCATATCCAATGCAGATTGGAAGCGGAACATTTGATGGAGAATTGGCGTTGACTTATTTAAAACAATGGAATAAATTTTCATTTGGAACGCAAGCACGAACTACACTGCGTTTTGGAAAAAACGACAATGACTATCGTTTAGGAAATCGTTACAGTGTGAACAATTGGGCAGCATTTACAGCTACAGAATGGTTGAGCTTTTCGGGAAGAGTTGAACTTGGCGCTATTGACAAAATTGAAGGTGCGAATCCAATACTAAATCCTATGATGGTAATTACAGCAGATACACAAAATTCAGGAATGACGTATGCAAATGCGGGACTTGGTTTCAACATATATGCGTTTAAAGGTTCGCTGAAAAATGTACGTTTCGGATTTGAAGCTTCCTTGCCAATCTTCCAAAATATGAACGGAATTCAATTGCGCAACAAAGAAACCCTTACGTTTGGATTGCAATATGCATTCAAATAGTATTCTCTAAGTTTCTATTTAAAAATCCTCAATTAGTTATGATTGGGGATTTTTTCTTAAGACACAGATTACTTCCTTGTAATGACGAATCGAAGTACTTCTCGATACACAAAATCATAGATTTTGCACTCGAAGTGACGTTTGGAAATTTTAAATTATGAATGTTGAATTTTAAATGTAAAAGTATATTGAGAAACAACCTAATAGCGAAGCGTCTAAAAATCTAAGAGGCAAAGCCAAGTCTAACAATCTAATAGCGAAGCGATCTTGATTCTAACAGCGAAAGCGGTCTAAGAGATTCTCGCCTACGCGGGAACAAGTCTAATAGCAAAGCGCGTCTAACTCAATTCTTCCATTCCAAAGATTCTATCAACTTACGAATGTCTTTTTTAATATAATTCACTGCTGGAAAAATAGAATCGTAATTTGGTTTTGCATTAAAGTATAACGAACCTGTTAAGAAATGTTTGGTACTATCAGTTACATAAAATTGTGCTTGTGATGCGGCGTTTCCAGAAACCTCATACACCATTCCATACACATTTTGTTCCTTATTGTCATACACAGTCGGATCAATAGCATCGGCTTTTACAGCATGCTCATAAGTAAGTTTTTGTACGTCTTCTAACAATTGATCTAAATTTCCATTGACTGGTACATACGATAAATGTAGCGTTCCGTTTAGCGCTGGATACTCTAGATTGATCCAACAATTGTTCTGCGGATCAATAAGTGCAAGTTCGTTTTTATCAAAAGCATATGGACAATCCGATTGCACTTTGCCATATTTTGGCGCTGGATATTCCAAACTTAAAAAACCCTTTGGTTTCGGCAATACTTCGCCTTCACAGGAAACAAAAAGAATGCTCAATAATAAAAAGATGCTTATGTATGGTGTTATTTTCATTCTTTCAGGGTTACTTTTACTTGTTTCAATCGTTTGTTGTCAATTACTTCCACAGTAAACGTATAATTACTAAAGTTTATTTTATCTCTCACTTTTGGAAAGCCTCTAAAAATCTCTAACACAAAACCTGCAATCGTTTCCGATTCACCTTTATGCGATTCAAACTCCGAATTATCTTCCAATCCAATAATTTTGTAGAAATCTTTTAAATTCGTTTTCCCTTCAAAGACATAGTTTTTATCATCGATTTTGGAGTAATTGACATCTTCATCATCAAATTCATCACTAATATCTCCCACAATTTCTTCAATCACATCTTCCAAAGAAACCAAACCAGATGTTCCTCCATATTCATCAACCACAATAGCCAAGTGAATTTTCTTTTCTTGGAATTCACGTAATAAATCGTCTAACTTTTTATTTTCTGGAACAAAATACGCATCACGTAATAACTTTTCCCATTGAAAGTTTTTCGTATCAATATGTGGAATCAAATCTTTTACATATAAAATTCCCGAAATATCATCCAAACTCTCTTTATATACGGGAATACGCGAATATCCTTTTTTGGTAATTTCACTCAAAACCGCATCAAAGTCCATACCTTCTTTCAATGCAAAAACATCCATCCGTGGTTGCATTACTTGCTTGGTATCTGTATTTCCAAACGAGACTATTCCTTGTAAAATTTTCTGTTCTTCTTTGGTTGTTTCGTCTTCCGAAGTCAATTCTAACGCTTGCGATAATTGATCTACCGAAAGGTTGGATCGGCGTTTTCCAAGTTTATTCTGAATTAATCCAGACACATAACTCATCGGCATACTAATAGGCGCAAAAATTTTATCCAAAATATTCAATGGATACGCCATCATTGCTGAAAACTTATGTTTATTTCGACTTGCATATACTTTTGGAAGAATTTCACCAAAAAGTAAAATTAAAAACGTAACAACACCAATTTTAATCACCAAACGAAACCATTCTGGAGTAATTCCATCAAAAAACTTATCACTAATAGAAGCAAACAATAATACCGTTGCAATATTGATAAAGTTATTGGCAACTAAAATAGTTCCTAATAATTTTCGAGGTTTCCGAAGTAATTTTGCAGCGAGTCGTAACCGTGCAGATTTAGATTCCTCAGCTTCGTTAATTTCCGTTTGAGATAATGAAAACAGCGCTACTTCTGCGCCAGAAATTAAGGCAGAGCAAAATAATAAGATACCAAAAAACACCATCTTAAAAATATCGAGTCCTTCAAGAGACGCTATAAAGATTAGTAAACTGGGTTCTGGATCCAAAATCAAACTTGATTAATTAAACTTCGATTAAAATGGTAGATCATCGTCTTCTTCCACATGCGTTGCTTGCGGCGCTTGCTGTTGTGGTTGTTGTACTGGCTGTGCTGGTTGCACAGCTTGATGATTCGTAGTTGTATGTGCAGTAGTGTTTCCGGCCGCTGCATTGGATTGCGATTCTTGTTTGGTAGACAAAAATGTAAAGTCAGTCACTTGAATTTCCGTCGTATAACGCATTTGTCCATCTTCACCTTGCCATTGTCTATTTTTCAAACGACCTTCTACATATATTTTATCTCCCTTACTTAGATATTTTTCACAAATTTCGGCAGCTTTATTTCGTACTACAATATTGTGCCAATCTGTATTTACGACACGCTCGCCAGTTTGTTTATTTGTATATGAATCGTTGGTTGCTATCGGAAAACGACCAATACAACCGCCACCTTCAAAGTAGTGCATTTTTACCTCATCGCCCAAGTGTCCTATCAACATTACTTTATTTAGTGTTCCGCTCATGTTTTAAATTTATGTGTATTATCAAATGTACTAAAAAACCATTAAAAATTGAATTCTTCAATGAAGTTTCCAATTAGAATTGGCACTGGATATTTTCGAATTTCCTGCAAAAGTATTCCATTTTTTAAATTATCGGCTGTTTCTACAATCCAAAATGTAGTATGCAAGTGCTGATGTGATAGTTTATGGATTTTTTCTTTGAGATTAAATTGTGTGATTGAGAAGTTTTTTATTTGCACTAATTCTTCTATTTGCGATTGAAATGACGTAATATCTTCAACGGCTTTTTCTGTTTCTAGTAATGGAAATTGAAACAATCCTTGCCAAATTCCTTTTCCTTTTCGTTCTTCTAGAAGTGTCTCTGTTTGATTTGAAACGACTACAAGATAATTGAACCAACGATGTTTTACCTTTGTCTTCTTCAACTTTACAGGCAACATCGTTACACGCTGTTGTTTTAAACCTTCACAACTTTCATTTACAGGGCAAATAATACAATACGGACTTTGCGGTTTGCATTGCACAGCGCCAAACTCCATAATTGCTTGATTAAAATTGGCAGGATCATTTGCATCAATCACTTCAAAAGCCAGTTCTTTAAACTTTTTAATGCCTTCTGTACTATTAATTGGTGTATCAATATTAAAGTAACGTGCTAAAACTCGGTATACATTTCCATCTACTACGGGCGCAACTTCATTAAAACAGATGGAAGCAATAGCACTTGCCGTATAATCACCAACACCTTTTAGCTTTAAAAGTTCTTTATAAGTACCTGGAAACTGTCCATTATAATTATTTACAATATCTTTTGCAGTGTAATGTAAATTTCGCGCACGTGAATAGTAGCCCAATCCTTGCCATAACTTTAAGACGTATGATTCTTCGGCTTTCGCCAGATCGTACACAGTGGGAAATGCTTCCGTAAACTTCTCATAATAAGGCAATCCCTGTGCTACACGCGTTTGTTGCAGCATAATTTCTGACAGCCAAATTCGGTATGGATCTTTCGTTTTTCGCCATGGTAAATCGCGTTTATTTTGCCAATACCACTGTATAATTTCTTTAGAAAAGTTCATCAAATCAAAATAATACGCAAAAATAAATGTTTATATCGTTAAATTTTAATCAATTAGAACATAAATATTATCTAATTAATTATATATTTGCATCCCTTAATTTTATAACGAAAAACAAAATATATATTAAAATGACGAAAGCGGACATCGTAGCAAAGATTTCAGAAAAACTAGGAATGGAAAAGAGTGAAGTACAGGCAACTGTAGAAACTTTCATGGAAGAAGTGAAGAACTCATTAGAAGGAGGAGACAATGTTTACTTAAGAGGTTTTGGTAGCTTTATCATCAAAACAAGAGCTGAAAAAACAGGAAGAAACATCTCTAAGAACACAACTATTAAAATTCCAGCACACAACATTCCTGCATTCAAGCCTGCAAAAATCTTTGTAGAAGGAGTGAAAGACAACGTTAAGGTAAAGTAATTAAACGAATACAATTTATTAATTAAAACATAGAGCATTATGCCAAGTGGTAAGAAAAGAAAAAGACACAAGGTGGCTACGCACAAGCGTAAAAAAAGAAGAAGAGCCAACCGTCACAAGAAGAAGTAGTTTGCAATAAACTACTTCTTTGTTTTATAATTAAAACAACAACGTTCTTTGAAAAAAATTACATATTGAGGTAAGCACTTCTGTCTTGTGCTTACAATCTCAGTATGTACATTTATTAGGTAAAAACAATACCTGTGAAAATTGTTTAATCCATCTGTACATTTATGTATGGATAAAAATTAAATCAGAGTGAATAAAGAATTAATAATTAGATCCAATTCCTCTGAAGTTGATTTTGCCTTGCTAAAGGATGGAAAACTTATTGAATTACATAAGGAAGCAGACAATAATGATTTTGCAGTTGGAGACGTATTTCTTGCTAAAATAAGAAAACCCGTTTCAGGACTCAATGCAGCTTTTGTAAATGTTGGCTATGAAAAAGATGCCTTTTTACATTATCATGACTTAGGTCCACAACTTCTTTCCTTATTAAAATTTATAAAACGTGTAAGCACAGGTAAATTAAAAGATTATACATTAAAAAACTTTCCGTTTGAATCTAATATTGACAAAAATGGTAGCATCATGGATGCCGTAAAAGCCAATCAATCAATATTAGTACAAATTGTGAAAGAGCCAATTTCGACCAAAGGTCCCAGAATTAGTTCTGAGCTTTCTATAGCAGGACGATATATTGTACTTGTTCCCTTTTCGGAACGCGTTTCTATATCGCAAAAAATAGAAAGTAAAGACGAGAAAGACCGATTAAAACGTTTGGTACTCAGTATCAAACCTAAAGGTTTTGGCATTATTGTACGTACAGTAGCTGAAGGCAAAAAAGTAGCTGAATTGGACAAAGACTTACAAAATTTGTTGACAAAATGGTCGACAATGTGTAAAAAATTGTATAAAGCAGAGCATCCGTCGAAAGTACTAAGTGAAATGAACAAAGCCTCTTCTATTTTGAGAGACATTTTTAATGAATCATTCACAGGAATTCAAGTCGATGATGAAGATCTTTATTACGAGATTAAAGAATATGTGCAGAAAATTGCACCTAAAAAAGAGTCTATCGTAAAATTGTACCAATCTAAAGTTCCTCTATTTGAAAAATATGGAGTTGAACGACAAATTAAAACCTCTTTTGGAAAAACAGTTTCCATGAGTAAAGGCGCTTATTTAGTAATAGAACACACGGAAGCGTTGCATGTTATTGATGTAAACAGTGGAAACCGTTCTAACAAAGCCAAAACACAAGAGGACACTGCATTAGAAGTCAACCTAATTGCCGCAAAAGAAATTGCTAGGCAACTCCGATTACGCGATATGGGAGGAATTATCGTGATCGACTTTATCGATATGACCAATGCAGAACACCGAAGAACTCTATTTGATCATTTGAAGACAGAAATGAAAGATGACAGAGCGAAACATAAAATATTACCTCCAAGTAAATTTGGTTTGGTACAAATTACGCGACAAAGAGTACGACCAGAAGTAAATATTAAGACACGAGAAGTAAATCCGAATGGAACTGGTAGCGAAGTGGAAGCACCTATTGTTCTCGTTGATAAAATTACAACTGATCTAGAAAGAATTTTAGCCAAAGATGGCTTCAACGGAGTTACGTTAAACACGCATCCTTTTATTGCGGCGTATCTCACAAAAGGATTTCCATCCATCCGTTTTAAATGGTTTATGAATCATAAAAAATGGGTAAAAATATTACCAAGAGACGCTTACACGTATCTAGAATATCGTTTTAAAGATAAAAACGATGAAGTTTATAACTAATAAAAAGCGAACCTTTTCAGGTTCGCTTTTTTTATGAAAATAGAGCTTGTTCAAATTTGTATTATTTTTTGAATAAAACCCTGGTTTAAAAGCTTCTAATTACAACGTATCAAGAGTTTCACGAATAGCCTGATATATTTGCTCCAATTGTGCATCTGAAGTGACGTATGGCGCTAAAATATAGATGGTATTTCCTAATGGACGCAAACAAACACCTTTACTCATAAACGAATTGAATAATTGATCGCGTAAGTTTCCATAACGTTCCATCTCAATATTAAGATCAAGTGCAAAAATTTGTCCTTGCTGTCGCGTAGCAGCAACTTTTGGATGTTTCTTTATTTCCTGATCAAACTTTTTATGCGATACTTCTATTCGTTGCAAACTGGCTTGAATTTCTTCTGAACACAACAATTCAATTCCCGCAATAGCAGCACTACACGCTACAGGATTTCCCGAATATGTATGTCCGTGAAAGAATCCTTTTTTTATTTCGTCTGCATAAAAAGCATTGTATATTTTTTGACTACAACTCGTAATGGCCATCGGCACCATTCCCGCAGATAACGCTTTGGATAAGCAGATAATATCTGGTTTGGTTTCTATAAATTCTGATGCAAAGTTCTTTCCCGTTTTTCCAAAACCAGTCATAATTTCATCGGCAATGGTAACGACATTGTGTTTTTCTGCAATTTTTAAGATTTCATTGATATGCTCAGCTTTGTGTATTTGCATTGCCGCTGCACCTTGCACTAAAGGTTCATAAACGAAAGCTGCAACTTTATGTTCGGTAATTAGCTTTGTAAATAGTTCTTTTACTTCTTCTAAATTTTCAGCATTTGGCACAGGAATTCTGGCTACATCAATAAAAAAATCTTCAAATGGTCCGTTGTAGACAGATAATCCTGAAACAGACATCGCTCCAAAAGTATCACCGTGAAAACCATTTTCTAAAGCAATGATTTTTCCTCGATGCTCTCCATTGTTAAAATGAAATTGTAGCGCCATTTTTATAGCAACATCAATAGCTGTAGAACCATTGTCTGAGAAGAATAGTTTTTCTTGATTTTCAGGCAGTATTTCAATCAATTTTTCAGAGAGTTCTACTGCTGGTTTATGCGTAAATCCTGTGAAAACTACATGATCCAAACGCTGCATTTGCGCATATACTTTGTCAATAATATATGGATTGCTATGTCCGTACACGCAGGTATACCAAGAGGCAATTCCATCAATATATTCATTACCATTTTCATCATACAAAACAGCTCCTTTTGCGCTGGTAATTGCAATATGATTTGGATGCGATTTGTGCTGCGTTAATGGATGCCAAAGGTGTTTTTTATCTCTTTCTTGTAAGCTCATTATAATTTTTCTTTGAATGTTTCCGCGTATTCGCGAATTACATTTTGATCAAAATACGGTTCTTCATCAATACGTCCAATCACTGGAATATTCGTCATTTTTTTGATGATTGCTTCTGTTGTTGAATGTGCTGCGCCACTGAAAATTAACGATACATTGAATCCTTTTTCTTTCAATAAATTTACCGTCAATAATGTATGATTGATACTTCCTAAGTAATGACGCGAAACCACAATGACATGATATTCAGCTTTAATCACATCTAAAATAGTATGTTCATCATTTAACGGCACTAAAATTCCGCCTGCGCCTTCTATAACCAAATGATTGTCCGTTGCAGGTTCTTGAATGTCTTCTAATTTGATAGTAAGTTTATCAATTGCAGCAGCAGCATGCGGACTCATTGGTGTTTGAAGCGCATAACTATTTGGGTGAATTTTAGTCTTTTTGTTAGAAATATATCTTTCTATTTTATGACTGTCAGAATTGTGTAAATCTCCTGCTTGTACAGGTTTCCAGTAATCCGCCTGTAAAGCTTCTGTTATGATTGCTGAAGCCACTGTTTTCCCTACTTCTGTAGAGATTCCTGTGACAAATATTTTTTTTTGCATTAGTCTTTATTTGGTTTGAATATTTCTCCACACATATTGCACAGGTATCTTTTTGGCTCAATGAATGGAAATAATAAGTATAGAAAACTTTTCTTTGGTGGCGCAATGAGCACTTTGTCTTCATTACAACTAGGACAGATGATTCTATTTCTTTTTCGATCTACTTCATATTCGCGGAATTCGTTGTATAAGGCAATCGCAGCTTCTTTGTCTTGCAGATGCACTTGTAATTTTACACCTCCGATAGCATTACTTATAAACGGATCTACATCTACGGTATATTGGTCTTTTAAGAATACTTCAATGCCTTGCGACATGAATTTCCCTTGCATTACTCGAGCTTCAGCTGTATATTCATAAGAGGCTACTGTATAGAAATCGTTTTTCATGATTGTAGTGTTTGTAATGTGTTTATAACTGCTTTTATTTCTGTTTCCGTATTGTACGAATGTAAGCAGAAACGCAAGCGTTCTTTTCCTTTTGGAACTGTTGGTGACAGAATTGGCTTTACTTGAAATCCTTTTCCTTGAAGTATGTTTGCTACGTTTTTTACATTGTCATTTCCCGAAAGGACACAACAATGAATGGCTGCGTTTCCATCGATAAAATTTAAATTCTTTGTAGCTTTTTGAAAGCTATTTATATTATTGCGTAAACGTTGTATTTCTTTTGTTTGTAAAAGTTCTTCGTACGCTATTTTGATCGTAGCAACCGAATGTGGCGACAATCCTGTAGTGTATATCAAACTTCTAGAAAAGTTGACCAAATAGCTTGTAAGCGTTTCACTTCCCACAATTACAGCGCCATGACAACCTAATGCTTTTCCAAACGTGTAGATTCTGGCAAATACTTCCTTTTCCAAGTTCAGTTCATGTAATAATCCTTGTCCATATTCACCAAAAACACCTAAAGCATGTGCTTCATCTACCACAAGATAACTTTGTGCTGCTTTACAAAGTTGCACCAATGCTTTTAAGTCAGGCGAATCACCATCCATAGAAAATACAGATTCTGTGACTATATAGATTGCTTGATCTATTGTGTTGGATTGTTGTAATTTTTGAATTTTCTCTTGTAAATCAACAAGATCATTATGCTTGAATTTGTATGATTTTGCATGACTCATGCCAATTCCGTCACGAATGGAAGCGTGAATAAATTCATCATATAATATGACATCTCCACGTTGTGGCACTGACGAAAAGAAACCAATATTGGCATCATATCCAGAATTGAACAGTAATGCAGATTCACCATTATGAAATGTACATAGCTGCGTTTCTACTTCTTGATATAACTCATGGTTTCCGGAAAGCAATCGCGAACCTGTAGCGCCATTTTGCTTTAGATTTCGATCTAATAATAGCTGATGTGTTTTGTTGAAAATGCTTTCAGAAATAGCAAATCCGAGGTAATCATTCGAAGAAAAATCAATCTTATTTGTGGAAACAGGAAGTGTTCGCAAGCTATTATTTTGCGTGCGATCTTTTAATTTTGCTTGTATTTTTTTGGGTGTTTTCATACATCAATCCACTTAGAATCATTTGCCACAGTTGCATCTAATAAATCTAATTGTAATCGTTTTGCAAATTGTTTTCCAACTTTTAGTGCTTCTTGCTCATTGGATAAACGATAAATTTTAAAATGCTTGTTTCCAGCACACCATAAATTTACTTCATACAAGTGCATTTCTCTTTTAAATACAGAAATATATTCTAAAGCAGGTAATGGCTTCCATTTTCCCTTTTTGAAGATTAAAAAAGTATATTCATGTTTATATAGACTATTTTTAAAATCGAAATGATAGGACTGTAAGATTGAATAATACAATGCTGGTCCTATAGCGTATATAGCAATTTCTATGTACGTAGCTCCTATTTTAAAATATCCTTTTTCGTAAGTATTGGTATAGTTATAAAATAAAAGAAAGATTGCCGTGAGTGAAGCAGCATAGCAAATAGCAGCAATTAGGTTCTGCCATAATGGTCTATTTCCTTGAGAAATTACAATTCCTTCTTTCATAGCGCAAAAATACAGATTATTCTATGGAGATATAGGGTTATTTGATGGCAATTTTGTCTCCAAGAAATTTTGGTTGTTTTCCAATGACCAAGTCAATACACATAGCTACACGCGCAAAAGTTTCTCGCACTTTTACTTTAAAACCATTGCTTCCTCCTACATCTTTTGCATTGAATCCAACGGCATTGATTCCTTTGGCATTTGCGATGGCAATAGCACGTTCATTATGAAATTGTTGCGAGATGATCGTTACACTTTCTTGTTGGAATATTTCTTTACAACGCACTACAGAATCCAGGGTTCGAAAGCCTGCATAGTCTAAAAATATTTTTTGCTCAGGAATTCCTGCTGCTACTAAATCTTCTTTAAAAGTTGTAGGTTCATCATAATATTTACTACCATTATCGCCACTTACCAATATATATTCTATTTTTCCAGATTTGTACAATTGCACTGCTGCATTGATTCTGTATAAATAAAATAAATTGACTCTTCCGTTTCGGAGATATTTTGCTGTTCCAAGCAATAGTCCTACTTTATTTACGGGCATTTCAGAAACTTTATTGAATGTTTTTCCACTCGAACTAGCTTCTACATACACATTACAACTTATGATACCAATTACTAGTAATAACAGCATCCAAGCTCCTCGTTTTAACCATTTTTTCATTTGAAAATATCTCTAATTTTCTGTTTATATATTAAAAAACCCTTTCAAATTGAAAGGGTTTTCAGTTTGTTTAGTTAGCTATTTTTAAATAGTATTTATATACTGAATTAATTTTTTCAGGCTCTTTTCTTTATTGAGTTTGATGCGATTCTCTTTGATGAATGCATTGATTTCATCTGCTTTGTCAGGAAATAATGCTAAGAGCGCTTTTTTCCTTTTTGGAAGCTTAATAGCATGTCCATTGTGTGCTTTTTCAATAAAGAATTCGCAACGCATGTCTTTGAATTCTGTTGTAATAGAAGAAGCTGAATTTCCATAACTAGCTTTGTTACGCTTCACCATTTTTTTACATTCTTTCTTGTATAACGAAATGTTGTCACTGTCTTCTAGACTAATATAGTACCCTAAATCGTTTTCTTTATCGCTATCAATATTTTCTAAAACTCGGTACGTAATATTATTTGCATGTTGATTGATTACGTAGTTTTTCTTTTTAGAAATTATTAGAATGTCTTCTTTTTCTGCGCCTTTAACTTCCATTTCGTCCATTAGCGCGTTATAACGAACTAAGTATACTTTATTTACCGGAGCAATATTAGCAGTTGTAAATGACTCTTGCATATAAGGCGTTCCAAGAGTATTAGGTCCATAGACAACTCCTTGATTTCTAACAACCACTGAATTTAGGTCATTATCAAAATCCATAGAAGCTCTTAAAGCGAGATCAATACCATCTGCAGGTGGTTTTTCTCCGTAGCTTCCGCCTTTACAATGTTGTGAAAATCCTTCAAAGCTTAGTAGTAAACAAAATACCATAAGGTATGTTAGCTTTTTGAATGTGGTTTTGGTGTGAATTGTTTTCATAAATAATCTTTTTTTGGTTTAATGTTTATTTAAAGTTACAAAAAAATATGAGTGAGCGAAATTATTGAAGTATTTTTCACAAATAAGTATTTGATTTTGTTTTATTTACATAAAAAAAGCATCAAACTTTAACGCTTGATGCTTTTATTATTTTGTATATGTAAGTATCTAATTACAATAAATTAACGTATGTAATTATTGCTTTCAAATCTTGATCTTTTGTCACTCTCAACTTATTTTCTTTCATAAATGCCTTTACAACATCTCTTTTATCTCCAAAAAGTTTTGCAACGCCTCTTCGTGTTCTAGGAAGTTTCTGAACATTTCCGCTACCATTAAATTCTACATAATATACAGTTTTCATTGGCTGAAATTCTGTAACAATTTCTGGTGCTGGCGTCATGTACGGAGTACTTTCCAAGCCAACTGCTAGCGTTTTAGCATTCTTTTTGTAAAGAGAAACATAATCACTTTCCAATAAAACTTCATAATATCCTAAGAGGCTTTTGTCTTCTCTATCGTCTCCATCTAAAATTTTATAAATGGCCCCATTTTCAGTAAAGACAATTTTATCCCTAAGGCGACTCTTATTTATCCAACCTTGTTTTTCTTCACTTTGCACTTCCATTTCATCAAGAAACGCATTGTAACGTGCTTTAACTTCTGTTTCAGTTGAGTCTACACCTATTACCGGACTAAACTCTTCATCAAAATACTGCGAACCTTCTGCAACTTCAATTAAGCTTTTATTCGGGTTTACATATCCGAGTCCAAATAATGGATTAAAGTGTGGTACAAGAAAAAATGTGAGTGTTGGTGTATTGTTTCGTTTTAACGTTATCGTTTGTTGCGAATACATGTTAGACACGAATAACAACATTGCTACACTAAGGCAACTGGTTTTAAAAAATGATCTCATAGCTTTTGGTTTTAATTGTTAATATGTAAAAATATCTTACTTAAATACCACAAAAACCTTACCAAATTTCATTTTTTAAAAAGCTTTTTTTAATTCAAAAGACTCTTTTACAATGAGTTGACATATCTAATCAATTTTACTAGATCTTTTTCTTTAGTAAGTTTGATTTTGTTTTCTTTGATAAAGGCTTTTACCTCTTTTTCTTTGCTAGCAAATAACTTGATTACAGATTTTTTCTTTCTTGGAAGTTTTACTGCAGTTCCATTATCACCATATTCTATATAGAACTCACTTTTTTGCTCTTTGTATTTTGCAGAAGTTCCTCCTAGATTCCCGTTATAAGCAGCCTGTTTTACTTCTACAAACTTTTTTCTATCCTTTCTATATAGTTTTACATTTTTTCCTTTAGTTAACTGTATATAGTATCCTAGCTTTTCATCTTTTTTACTTTCAACATGCTCTAGAATTTTATAGGTAATATTCCCTTTATTCTGATTGATGATGTAGTTTTTGTTCGTCTTATTCATGATCAATGTATCATTCTTCTGAATAACTTCCATTACATCCAAAGCTACATTGTAACGCACCATAAACACTTTATCTATTGGCGAAATACTTGCTGAGTTGAAGGTTTCATCATAATAAGGTGTTCCTTCTATATTTGCAGCCAATACTCTTGCCATGTTTTTTTGAAGTATTGCTTGCGACGATAGATCATTATGGAACATTGACGCTTGCACTGCTTGTCTAGCTGTTTGAGAGAATCCTATAGTAGTTACTAAAATTAGACCACAAAGGGCTACTAATTTTTTCTTGATGGGTAATTTCATAACATTTTTCTTTTTATACGTGAGTGAATTTACGAATAGAATCGTGTTGATTCCAAATTATTTATTCTTTTTTTAACAAGCATCAAATATCAGTCCATTTTTTAAATAGCATGATTTTTAGCTGTCTAGCATAAAAAAAGCATCAAACTATATGTTTGATGCTTTTTGTATTTTGATGTGATTAGCAAAAGTTAGTCTGCCAATACAATGACTTTATTGTCTTTCATTTCAATAGTACCAGAACTGATCGTTAAGATCGTTTCTTTACCATCTTGTGTAAACTTATCAGCGATATCTTCATCGAGTGTAATATCTCCTTGAATTTTCACATTTCCTGCACCTAGCAATGATACGATTGGTGCGTGATTGTTTAACATTTGAAACTCTCCATTGATTCCTGGAACCGCTACCGAAGTAACTTCTCCACTAAATAACATCGCTTCTGGTGTAACAATTTCTAAATACATATTTTTCTAGTATTGAGTTATGAGTATTGAGTCATGAGTTTTAGCAGTTATTTCACCACTAATATCTCATTACTCACTACTTATATTAAGCTTCTGCAAGCATTTTTTCTCCAGCTTCAATAGCTTCTTCAATCGTTCCTTTTAAGTTAAAAGCAGCTTCTGGCAAGTGATCTAATTCTCCATCCATAATCATGTTGAATCCTTTGATCGTTTCCTTAATATCTACTAATACTCCTGGAATTCCTGTAAATTGCTCTGCTACGTGGAAAGGCTGAGACAAGAAACGTTGTACACGACGTGCACGGTTTACTGCCATTTTATCTTCTTCAGATAATTCTTCCATACCTAAGATAGCAATAATATCTTGTAATTCTTTGTAACGTTGTAATAACTCTTTTACATTAGTAGCACAGTCATAATGCTCATCACCTAAAATATCTGCTGATAAAATTCTTGATGTAGAATCTAACGGATCTACCGCTGGATAAATACCAAGCTCGGCAATTTTACGAGACAATACTGTTGTTGCATCTAAGTGGGCAAATGTTGTTGCTGGTGCTGGATCCGTTAAATCATCCGCAGGTACGTAAACCGCCTGTACAGATGTAATAGATCCTTTCTTAGTAGAAGTAATACGCTCCTGCATTGTACCCATTTCTGTTGCTAATGTAGGTTGGTATCCTACCGCTGATGGCATACGTCCTAAAAGTGCTGATACCTCAGAACCTGCTTGTGTAAAACGGAAAATGTTATCTACGAAGAAAAGTACGTCTTTCCCTTGTCCATCTCCTGCTCCATCACGGAAGTATTCTGCAATTGTTAATCCTGATAAGGCAACTCGTGCACGTGCTCCAGGAGGCTCATTCATCTGACCGAAAACGAATGTTGCTTTCGATTCTTTCATGGCTTTTTTATCTACTTTAGATAAATCCCATCCACCTTCTTCCATAGAGTGCATAAAATCATCACCATATTTGATAATTCCAGATTCTAACATCTCACGTAAAAGGTCATTTCCTTCACGTGTTCTTTCTCCTACTCCTGCGAATACTGAAAGTCCACCGTGACCTTTTGCAATATTGTTAATCAACTCCTGAATTAATACTGTTTTACCTACTCCGGCACCACCAAATAATCCAATTTTTCCACCTTTTGCATAAGGCTCAATCAAATCAATTACTTTAATACCTGTAAATAATACTTCTGTAGAAGTTGATAAATCTTCAAACTTTGGCGCTTCTCTGTGGATAGATAATCCGTTTGAACCATCTTTTGGCAATTCTCCCAATCCATCGATAGCATCTCCGATAACGTTAAATAATCGACCGTATACATCGTCGCCAATAGGCATTTTAATAGAGTCACCCGTAGTCAGTACGTCTGTACCTCTACTTAGACCATCTGTTGAATCCATAGAAATGGTACGCACTGTGTTTTCTCCAACATGTGACTGTACTTCTAATACTAATTTTGTACCATCTGCTTTTGCTATTTCTAAAGAATCGTAAATTCTTGGAAGTTCGTTCCCAGCGCTGAATTCTACATCAACAACAGGACCTATAATTTGTGCAACTTTACCTGTAACTTTTGACATTACTTAAGTGTTTAATGTTTAGGTTATTAAATATCGAAAAATGAATTTCATATTTTATGCTAAAACATGACCTTTTTTCGCGGTGCAAAGATATATTTTATTAATTAAAATAAGTAGTGTTTTGTAATGATTTTTAAGAATTCTCAAAAAAACTTCATGAAGTCTTTGTTTTCTTGTGATTTTATTATTGCACAAAAAGAAAAACTATTGTTTTTGATGTTTTCGTCATCATACCTTTCTATTTTTTTTATATATTTCCTCTCAGCCTGAGCGGTTTTTACTCTTAACGCTGAGACAATAATTATAGAGTTCCCCCTTAAAATACTTTATTACTTATTAAAACAATCCTATTTACAAAATAACATAATATAGCGTTATTGATTGTATGACATCTAAACAAAGTAATTTTTTAAGTATTCTTTCTAAGGGAAAAGAAGAAGATATTCTTGTTCTTTATGAGGAAGTATTTCCGAAGGTATTGCACTTTATCACAACCAATAATGGACATATTAGTGATGCTGAAGATGTTTTTCAGAAAGCATTGCTTCAGATTATTGTTAGATATAGAAAAGAACCATTTACAATTAAAGCTTCTTTTGAGAATTATTTTTTTACAGTCTGTCGTAATTTGTGGAGACGCGAATTGAATAGCTCCAAATTAAAAACACACCATCTTGAGACGATTGAAAATATAAGCAATCATGATGATTCAGCCTTTGCTATGGTAGAACAAGAACGCTACGAGTTGTTTCATGAAAAACTAGCGTTGCTTTCCGAGAATTGTAAAAATATTCTAGAACTGTTTTTCAAAAAAATACCGTATTCCACCATCATGCAAAAATTCCAATACAATTCTGAAAATGTAGTGCGACAACGTATTTTTAAATGTAAAAAACGACTTGTTGAACTTATAAAAAAAGATGCTAGATATAATGATTTAAAAGATATATGATGGAAGATGATATACTCATAGAACGATATTTGAAAGGTACACTTTCCGAACAGGAAGAAATAGATTTTTTGAGCCGACTCAATACAGACACTTCTTTTAAAGAGCAAGTACAACTTGAACAACAAATGTTTACAGTTCTTGGCGATACGTATTGGAGTTTTGCCAGCAATCATACACATGAAAAAGTTGAAGCGTATAAAAAAATGCTTGAAAGTGAAGAAACAAGCACATTGAAATCTACCATTTCAAACGCGAATGAAACTTATAAAAAGACACCTCAAAATCAATCTAATCAACCTGAAAGCAAACGTTCCATATTACATACTAAACTGATATTGCGCATTGCTGCTGTATTGATCATTTTCATTTCTATTCTTTGGTTTTACAGCAATGATAAAGTAGACTACAAAGCTATTGCTACAAAAGCATGGAATAAGAATATTGGTTTAGATTTTACTGTAAGAAATGGCACTTCAAATAGTACCAAAGTTAGTTTAGCCAACGCTTTACAGTTTTATAACAATAAGAAATATGAGCAAGTGATAGCATCACTCAAAAAGTATACAACGACTTCTTCTCATTATAAAGACATTTTAGTCATACGTGCTGTAACACATTATAAACTAGGTAAAACCTCAATAGCACTTAAAACCCTGGACAGCTTGAAAACCTATGCTCCAGATATTGCGAAATGGTATAAAGGATTGATTCATTTAGAAAATAACGAACTAGATAAAGCTTCTCAGTATATACAAATTCCCACAAAATCTAACCAAGACATTAAACTTAAATAAACATGAAAAAAGGTAGTTATTTTGTGTATGTTTTCCTTTTATTAGGATTGCCAATAATGTTATTCGCTCAAAAGGACTCAACAGCGCAAATACAATTAAATAAAGGACATGAATTGTTGTTTAATAGCAATTACACAGAAGCTTCTAAAGTGTTTGAAGAAGCATTGACTATAGCTACAAACACTGACGATACTTCAAAAATTGCTGCTGCTTATAATGGCTTATCAATGACAAGCAAGCGCAAATCAGATTTAAGATCCGCTTTCGAATATGCGCAAAAAGCACTGGAATATAGTAGAAAAGGAAAAGAACAAAATACTAGAGAAGAAGCAAGTGCTTTGGAAAACCTCTCCATTGTTCAAAGTTTTATAGGAGACGTAGAGACTTCCCTTAAAAATAGTACGGCAGCTTTAGAAATTCGCTTGACATATTTTAAAGACGAGAAACTTGCTCTTGCACGCTCTTATTTCTACAATAGTATATCCTTACATGGAATTAGAAAGATTCCAGAAGCTCTTAAAAAACTAGATATTGCGCTGCAAATACAGACACCAGAAACTCCACAAAGCATCATTTTACATGCAGATATCTATCAAACGAAAGGACATATATTTTATGATTTAGGAAAAAACAATCAAGCACTTACTCTTTTTGAAAAAACACTCCAATTGGCGCAAAAAGCACACGATACTAATAATCCATATTTTGGAAATGTGTATAACGATATTGGCTTGATACATTCTATTAACGGACACTATCATGAAAGCATCAAGTATTATAAAAAAGCATTGAGTATTAGCATTCATAATTACGGCATTGACAATCATGATCAGCAAGTACGCATTCACTTTAATATAGGCACATCTTATCATTTTCTAGACATCAAGGACAAAGCGCTGTTTCATACCAACAAAACTTTAGAACTCGGCACTAAATTTTATGGACCTAATCATCCTTCAATGCATTATCCGTATAGTCAATTGGGGAATATTTATGGTGGCGAGAAAGGAATTCCTTATCTGGAAAAGTCACTTGAAATTTGCTTAAACAGTCCCCAAATAAATTATGTCATCACTTCTTTTCAATATCAATATTTGGCCGTGCTCCATAAAGAAATTGAAGATTATGAAGCAGCACAAACCTATTTTCAAAAAGCATTAGATATTAGACTTAAGATTCATGGCAGGCAGAATGTCAACACGATTCGTTCATTGAATAATATTGCAAAAATTCATCTCTTAAAAAAAGAGTTTCAAAAGGCGAATATTTTTAATGAAAGAGCACTGAAAAACAATCAACTTACGAATACAAATTCTTCGAATCATTTGCCGTCAACCAATTATGTAAATAGTGATTTATTATTGGAGACTTTAAAAACGAAAGCTGATATCTTTTTGGCTCAATTTGAAGAGACGCATGAAAAAAAGTATTTGAAAGAAAGTATACGATATTACCGTGAAGCGGCTTCGTTTATTGATTTAGCTCGAAAATCGAAACGAAATCATGAGGATAAAATGAAGTTTTCAGAAACCATTAAAGCAATTTATATTAAAAATACAGAAACTGCATTGTTGTTGGATGAACTTGAAAATTCGACTTCTTCCTTAGAAAATTCATTTTATGCTTCCGAAAAAAGCAAAGCACATACATTGCGAGAATTGCTTCAACAAGCTGAACTTAAACGCAACTCAAATATACAGCCAACGATGAGCGATTTGGAACAAACTGTAAATACGGAGATTGCGATTTTACAATCGGAAATTTTAGAAGAAGTTTCTAAAGGAAATAGCGATTCTCTGAAGATTTATGAATTGGAAGGAAGAGTTTTTGACTTGAACAAACGAAAAGATTCGCTTGAAAAACATATTGAAATTGCGTTTCCAAAATACTATAAATTAAAATATCAAAATACGGCTATAGAGGTTTCTACAATCCAAGAAAAATTAAACAACAATACCACACTGATCGAATTTTTTAAAGAGAAAAATACCGTCTATATTTTTACGATCACAAAACAATCATTCCATACAGAAAGAGTTCAAATAGACAATGTAGATTCCAAAATTACCGATTTAAACACTGCAATTATCCACAAAGATCAAGTTCAATTTCGCAAACATGCTTCCAACTTGTATCAAGAATTGATTGCGCCTGTAAAAAAACATATTGTAGGTGATGAATTGATTATTATTCCTGATGAATCTTTATGGCGGATTCCATTTGATTTATTATTGACAGAAACGTCTAAAAACGAAGAAAAGCCAGCTTATTTATTGTATGAGTATGCAATTAGCTATACAAATTCTGCAAGTTTATTTTTTGATGAATCTGAAAACATTCAAACTTCAAATTTCAAGAACGAATGTGCTGCTTTTTCATTTACAAGCACAGATACACTCCAAAAAAACAACAACACAATTCGCTTGGAAGAATTGCGAAACTCTCAAATTGACTTGCCAGGCACACGCGAAGAGATTCAGAAAATATCAACTATTTTAGATGGTACTTATTTTTATGGAAATGCTGCCAATGAAATGAACTTCAAAAAATATGCAAATACTTCTAGAGTTTTGCATTTGGCGTTGCATGGTGATATTGATAACAATAATCCTGATAACTTGAAAATTTACTTTTCCGAAGGAAGCACTACAGAAGACGATATATTATTTAGTCATGAATTGTATTCAATGCACATTCCAGCAAATTTAGTAGTACTGAGCGCTTGCAACACAGGAAACGGCAAAGTAAATAGAGCAGAAGGAATTCAAAGTCTTGGAAATGCATTTCAATATGCCGGAGCAAAGAGTTTGTTGTTGAGTAGCTGGGAAATTTCAGATAAAACGACACCTGAAATTATGCGTCAATTTTATAAGAATATAAAAGAAGGCATGCCAAAACATAAAGCATTACAGCAAGCTAAAATAGATTTTCTACAAAATGCAGATACATTTGATGCCGCGCCTTTTTATTGGGGAAGTTTTTATTTGCTAGGAAACACACAACCCATTCAGTTTGAAACCTATAATTATACATATTGGCTCATAGGAATCAGTATATTTCTACTACTGTTATTTTTTATTCTTAAAAAGAAAAGGCGCTAATTTCAAACAGCTAAATATCAGTACTTTAAAAATTATTCACATTATTTTCTCAAAAAAAGTGAAAAATACTGGGTAACAAATCTCTTTTTTTGGAACTATAAGTTATGGGGAGTAACTGTTTTAAATTTAAAAATACGCTAATTGACAACAAATACTTCGTTATGCTTTGGCGTAAATTCAATTTGAATATCACTAGTTTTTACGACTTCTTCTTTAGAGCAAACATCACTATTCTCTCCTTATTTTCAATTCAAAACACAAAAGATACTTACATAAAAACCGATTGTTATCTTTTTAAAAATATTCTTTCGCGAAGAATAGACACAAAAGTGAGTGTCTTAAAATGTTCACTAAGGAATTAACTCTTACACATTTAAATTATGAAAAAAAGAAATCTTAAATCATTACGTCTTAACAAGAATACAGTTTCTAGTCTTAAATCAGAAAATGTTAAAGGTGGAGCAACACAGTCTTGTTTTATTGATGTGGATACAAATTGTGCAAAATCGGTAGGTTGCAACTTTACTGTTACCTGTCCAACAAATGCATGTCCAACTGACACATGCCCAACAAATACATGTCCTCCTCCAACAGCATTTACATGTATTTTAAGCATCTCTTGTCCTGCAAACGGAATTTGCTAATACTATTTCAAATTGAATATTAAAAAAATAGGCTGCCCATTGGCAGCCTATTTTATATACATATATTTTATATTTTCTTATTGGTTGATCACCCAAGAAATAAAGTATTGCGAACCAATAGTTCCTACTCCAGGTGCACTTACATATTCATGTCCTAAAACATTTGCCGCTCCTAGTTTGAATGTTGATTTCTTGTAACGGTAGTTAACTTGTACGTCAAATAATGAACGTGCTGTTACCATACCATCTGCAAACGTTGATTCCCAAAGGAAAGAATCGTTCCATCTCCAGTTTATATTAAATCCGAAGTTATCGAAAAGGTTTCTGTTTCCAAAAGAAGCTTTTACTTTATGCTCTGGCGTATTGAAATTTGTTTCAAAATCAGGATCGCTCGCTTGGTCAAAATCAAGTTTTGCGTATGTATAGTTGATTCCAAAATCATAATCTCCAAATACTTTCGTGTTTGCTCCAATTGCAACTCCATAAGAGTTGATATCAGCATTAGAGTTAGAGTATAATTGGAAAGGTGTAAAGTCACCATTAGCTGCCGCAATTAATGCATTTGGCGTTGGCGCTCCACCTACAGGAGTTAAATCTGTAATATCAGATAAATCTACATTACCATAGTTAGGAACAATTACTGTTCTGTTAGCAATGAAATCTTTGTATGCGTTGTAATATGCACTTACATCGATAGAAATATTATCATATACAATTCCACGATATCCTACTTCAAATGCAGACACTTGCTCTGGCTTTACAAACTCAACATTTGCTCTTTGTAACAATGCTGGGTTTGGCGCACCTGCTGCTGCACTGGCTCCAAATGCTTGGAAAGAAGACAATGTGTATGAATTGTTATACGCATCGTTTCCTGTTAGAGTTACCGTTCTATCCAATCCAAATGCTTCCAATCCTGCTGGGAAGTTGTTTGTAATTGGTCTTGTTGTATAACGATCTAAGTTATCTGGCGCCGATCCTACTAAGATTGCATTACCAACATCTAAACCAATATATTGATCTTGTGTTGTTGGATTACGGAAACCTGTTTGGAAAGAAGCTCTGAAATTGTGTTTTTTATCCTCATCTGGAGAATATACTAAAGATAATCTTGGAGAAACATTTCCATCAAAGTTCTGTGCTTTATCATAACGAATAGAACCTGTAAATTTCATTTTATCCTCCATGAATTTTTTCTGTACTTGCACGTACGCTCCATATTCATCATATCTAATTGGTCCATCAATATCAGTAAAGATAGTTCCTTGAGAATCTAATACGTACTCACGGTATGATCCACCAACTTGAATATCTGCTACATCAATTAAGTGAGAGAAGTTATAGTTTACATCTACGTGGTATAATTTCGTATTGTCAATAAATCTTGATCCTGTTAATAAGTCACCATCAGCAGTTACTGCATTTAAAGCATTTCTAAATCCTGATGTACCTGGCACTAAACGACCTGTATCTGCTAAACCTCTAGCAAATGCGTGTGCCACATTAGGATCACCTGGCGTAACACCCGGAATTGCTCCTGTGATTGCTCCTAAGTATCCTGTAGCGTATTCTGTAAACCATTGTTGATCTGACTTCCATCTTCTGTTGATGTTAATCGCAGTAAAACGCGTATCGTATGAATCTCCGGCTTTTTCAGCAGTTACATATCCACGAATAAAAAAGTTATCATTACGAACCTCTAATTTATGCTGTTGCATGAAGAAGTTTTTAATAGAATATCTGTTTGCTCCTTGATAGATTGTATTTCCACGACCTATTTTTGAATTCCAAATAACCGTAAAGTCATTTGCCCAAGGCTTATAGTGCAATGCTAAATCAGCTTTTACACTTTCTGCATCATAATCCATTAAGTCACGCTCTTCATACCCTGTTCTCGAGATTGCTGCATTACCAAAAGTTCCTGCTGGCGCTCCTGCTAAAGAATCAAAATCTAATGTGGTAGAAACTTCATCTCCATAAATATTTAATCCGTTATAATTAGGATCAGATGCTCTAGTTCCAGCAATAGCAGTTCCTGTAGCATTGTAGTTTGTATAATCTGTAGCAAACCATTCTGTACCATTAAGGAATGAGAAAGAAGCTTTTACGGCTACTTTATCACTAAAAGCATGTGCTGCTCTAAACCCAAAGTCTACAAAATTGTTATCACCTGCATTTTCAGATGAAGTCATTCCTGTTTTTGCGTAAAAACTAACTCCTTGTTCTTTGAAAGGATCTTTACTACGCATAAACATAATTCCGTTAAAAGCATTCGCTCCGTATAATGCAGAAGATGCTCCAGGTAATAATTCTACTGTTGCAACATCTAATTCAGACATTCCTAGTAAATTTCCTAAGGCAAAGTTTAAGGCTGGCGAAGAATTGTCCATTCCATCTACCAATTGCATGAATCTTGTATTGGCAAATGTTGCGAAACCTCTTGTGTTGACAGATTTAAACGTTAAACTGTTTGTATTCACATCAACACCTTTTAAGTTTTCTAAGGCATCATAATAATTTGGCGAAGATGCATTTTTGATGGCTCTAGCATCCATGCGTTCTACCGTTACTGGTGATTCTCGTATTCTCTCTGGCGTTCTCGAGGCTGAAAGAACGATTTCGTCCAACTCTGTTCCTTCTTTCAGAACAATAGTAACGTCTTCATTGTTTTTTGTAATTTCTACAGTTGCAGAATCAAATCCGATACTACTCGCTGTAATTTTGAAAGGTGGTTCTTGATTTACTACTAATTTGAATTTTCCATCAAAATCAGTACTAGTTCCAGTAGAAGATCCTACTACTAAAATGTTAACACCTGGGATTGGCATGTTATTGCCATCAACAACTTTTCCACTGATATTGGTTTGTGCAAATAGACTCGCACAAACCAACATAGCTAAAATTGATAGATATGCTCTCATAAGTCTTTTTGGTTTAGTTATTATGAGAACAATATACGCTTTTTTAGGATATCCTTAAAAAAAGCGTTAATATTTTAAAGTTATTCTACCGTTACAGATTTTGCCAAGTTTCTTGGCTGATCTACATTGCAATCGCGCATTACTGCTATATAATACGACAATAATTGTAATGGAATCGTTGTTAATAAGGGAGTTAGCAACTCTAGTGTTTCAGGAATTTCAATCACATAATCAGCAATTTTCTTGATGCTTTTATCACCTTGCATTACGACTGCAATAATTTTTCCTTTTCTAGATTTTATCTCTTGAATATTACTTACTACTTTTTCGTAGTGTCCTTTACGAGTTGCAATAACCACAACTGGCATTTGCTCATCAATTAATGCAATAGGTCCGTGCTTCATTTCTGCCGCAGGATATCCTTCTGCATGTATGTATGAAATCTCTTTTAATTTTAAGGCTCCTTCTAAAGCTACAGGGAAATTATACCCTCTTCCTAAGTATAAGAAGTTGGTAGCATCTTTGTAAATATTAGAGATGGTCTTTACGTGATTGTCAGATTCAAGTGTTTTTTCAACTTTTGCAGGAATAGCATCCATTTCAGATAAATACTGATGGAATTCCGATGTTGAGATGGTTCCTTTTTTCTGAGCTAGTTTTAACGCAATTAAAGTCAATACTGTAATTTGTGTTGTAAATGCTTTTGTAGAAGCTACTCCAATTTCTGGACCTGCATGCGTATATGCTCCAGCATCTGTTTCTCTTGAAATAGATGATCCTACTACATTACATACACCAAAGACAAATGCTCCTTTGCTTTTTGCCAATTTGATCGCTGCCATTGTATCTGCTGTTTCTCCCGATTGAGAAATGGCAATTACGACATCATTTTCAGTGATTACAGGGTTTCTGTATCTAAACTCAGAAGCATATTCTACCTCTACAGGAATTCTTGTAAGGTTTTCAAATACATATTCAGCTACCAATCCTGCATGCCAAGATGTTCCGCAAGCAACAATGATAATTCTATTTGCATTTAAAAACTTTTCAATATTGTCATCGACTCCAGCCATACGAATAATACCTTCGTTTGACAGCATTCTTCCTCTGAACGTATCCAAAATTGCTCTCGGTTGCTCATATATTTCTTTCAACATAAAGTGATCGTAACCACCTTTTTCAATCTGCTCTAAGTTTAATTGTAGTTCTTGAACGTACGGATCTACTAAAGAATCATCTTTAATTTTACGAACTTTTACTTTTTTACCTCTACGCACAATGGCCATTTCTTCATCTTCAAGGTAAATTGCATTGTTTGTATATTCAATAAAAGGAGTTGCATCAGAAGCAATAAAAAATTCTTCTTCTCCAATACCAATTACTAACGGACTTCCGAGTCTTGCAACTACAATTTCGTCCGGTTTGTTTTTATCAAATACCGCAATCGCATACGCACCTACAACTTGATTCAATGCAATTTGCACTGCCTTTCCAAGTTTTACATCTTCATTTTTCTTTACATCTTCAATAAGGTTTACCAATACTTCTGTATCTGTATCCGATTGAAATGTGTAACCTCTATTGATTAATTCTTGCTTTAATGGCTCATAATTTTCAATAATTCCATTATGAATAATTACCAATTCGCCTGAATTTGAATAATGAGGATGCGAGTTTACGTCATTAGGTTCTCCATGAGTAGCCCAACGTGTATGGCCAATAGCTAAAGATCCATCGATTGAGATTTCATTTTTCACACGACTTTCTAAATCGGCAACCTTTCCTTTTGTTTTGGATAGCTTGATGTTTTTACCATCATATATGGCAACTCCTGCACTATCATATCCTCTATACTCAAGTCTTTTTAAACCTTTTAGTACCACAGGATATGCTTCTCTGTGACCTATATAACCTACGATTCCGCACATAATTTTTCTTAGTTATTGATATTTAATTGGTTTCTGGGATTGTGTAAAATATTTCTAACTTCAATCTTTTGTCTTCGGGAGAAGCCGTTGTACTTCCATATAATACTGTTCCAAATGGATTCACTATGGAAGAAACTGGTAAAAATTCTTCATCTATAGTTCCTGTTTCCACTTGTCCATTGGATTCAATGCGTATATCAGAAGAAACTACTAATCCAAGTTTTACATTCTCTCCTTCATTACGTATTACATTATTTAAGTGTTCTGTCAACCTAATTTTATAAAACGATGGCATATCATTCTCATCCAATTCTAAAATTCCACCATGAACTGCTTTTGACAATGATGGAGCCGTTGGATTCGTCGTTTGATCAATGACGTGATCTAACAAAGGAATATTATTTTCCATATTGTATAAATAGATACGTATTGGATCTTCTGCGGCATCAACTTGAATGTTTGTATTTACATAAAACACCAAATTAGCATCGTTGATAATCCAACCATTTGCTCTAATTTCTTCTAACTGATCTGCCACTCCATTGCCATCATTATCTGGACCAAAAAGCTCAATAACACTCATTGAACCTTCTCCACCTTTTAAAAACAAGTTATCCTCATTAGCTGTTACATCTTGTGTAAAAGTAGGTGTATTAAATGTATTTAGAATGTTCGCTACTGATAAACTTAGGTTATATGTTGCTTTTTCTGGTTCTGCAGTATCATCAGAAGGATCTGTATTTCCTTGTGTATTTACTTTTTGATATATGTAATTGATTTCAATATTTGCATTTTCTAAATCTAACAACATCAACGCTTCTGTATTGTCTGCTGTAATATGCAAACCTCTGAATAATTCTCCTGCTCTAAACACATTGTTGTTTGACAGCATAATGCTTCCTTCGTTATCGAGAATTCGTTGTTGAAAAAAGTCTTTATCTAATTTTACACGAATACGAGGTGATAATGTTTGTTCAATAACAGGATTTCCGTCTTCATCAAATACGGTAGCTCCGTTAATATCTGTTTCCACAATTTCCACTTGCTCTTGGTCAATTAAATACGCAGTATCTTCAAAAAGAGTTTCTCCTACGCGCATAGAAAAATCTTCATTTGTAAAATAAATTTGCGAGTCACCTTCTTCATCAAGCGCTCTTAAAAAGTATGTAAGCTCTTGCACACGAAGTGTAAATGGTTGCGCCGTATTTCCGTATAAAGAATCTACTTCTACTTCCGTTTCTCCATCATCATTAATACTACTTGAACTGAAATATGGAATATTTAACCATACTTCTGTAACGGTTTCCATTTCTTCAGTGTCTGTCAAGTCTTCATCTTCTTCCGCCTGAGTTTTGTCTCCAAACTCTGGATCTTCTGTTCCTAAACTTGCTTGTATCGTAAGATTTGAAAACGTAGTTCCGTATACAGGATCTACATTTTTCCCAAGTTGATATACTGGCAATCCGTTTGCTTGTACTGGATTCAAACGTTGATTGTACGCTCGAATTTGAGAATCTGCAAACAAATTTGTAGAGAAGTTATTATTTTCAATAATTTCATCTCCAATTGTACTAAATTCATCATCACAAGCAACAAAGCCTAGTACCATTAAAAGCACTACTAAGCCACCTGTAAGTGTCTTCTTAAATTTGTTCATAAGTGTAATCTGTTAACCTTAATTTAAAACTTTTGTATTGTAAAAATCTGTGTATGCATCGGCAAACTCTTCACTGGTTTTATACTCAAGAACTGGTTTTTCAAGACCGGTGAGATATTCTTGAACATCAGCAGGAATTTCCTCAGATGCAATTACTACGGCATCCGAATGATCCACAGCAACTTTTAGAAGGTTAGAGTAGTTTGGTTCGGCAAGTATTTCTACATTACCATCACCAATATTATCAAACTTGATTTTGTTTAGCATTTCTTTATCTAAAGTTCCATCAAATTCTTGTTTATATACAGAAGTCACAATTTTACTATCTGTAAACAATGGTTCGTCTTTGTAATATTTACGTAAATATAACGGCAATAATGAAGCCATCCATCCATGAACATGAATAATGTCTGGTGCCCAATTTAATTTCTTAACGGTTTCAATTACGCCTTTTGCAAAGAAAATAGCGCGCTCGTCATTATCTGGAAATAAATTCCCTTCTTCATCCGTAAATGTAGCTTTACGTTTAAAGTATTCTTCATTGTCAATAAAATATACTTGTATTCTTTCTTTTGGTATTGAAGCTACTTTGATAATTAATGGCATATCCATATCATTAATTACTAAGTTCATTCCCGATAAACGAATTACTTCATGCAATTGATGTCTTCTTTCATTGATATTTCCAAAACGTGGCATAAATATCCTAATTTGTCCACCTTTACTATTTACCATTTTTGGAGCTTCAAACGACATGGATGAAATTTCAGTTTCTGGTAAATATGGTACTACTTCAGATGAAACGTATAAGACTCTTTTATTATTCATAAAAATACTTTTCCTTTAATAATTCAGCGTAAAACATGCAAAATTACAAAAATTATGCAGATTAACAGTAATATATTAAGTTTGCAAGCTGTTAATTTTTTCCAAATGACTATATTTTACACACAAAACACGTTAAAATCCTTTGTAGAAACTCAAAAATCCGAAGGTAAATCTATTGGTTTTGTTCCCACAATGGGCGCATTGCACAAAGGTCACTTATCGTTGGTAAGGAACGCTATGACTGACAATGATATTGTATTTGTAAGTGTTTTTGTAAATCCTACACAGTTTGACAACACTACCGATTTAGAAAAATATCCTCGAACTTTAGAAGCAGATGTTGACTTATTAAAAACTTTAGGAAAAAATATTTTTGTGTACGCTCCTAGCGTGGAAGATATTTATAATTCTGATATAAATGCAGAAAAATTCAGTTTTGACGGACTTGAATTTGAAATGGAAGGAAAGTTTAGAACTGGGCATTTTGACGGTGTCGGAACTATCGTAAAACGTCTTTTTGAAATTGTTACACCACACAAAGCATACTTTGGAGAAAAAGATTTTCAGCAATTAATGATCATCAAAAAGCTAGTTTCCAAATACAAATTGCCCGTACATGTTGTGGGTTGTGAAATTTTCAGAGAAACTTCTGGATTGGCTATGAGTTCTCGAAATCAACGCTTATCTGAAGAAGCACGAAAAGAAAGTTCTTTTATATACCAAACGCTTTTAGAAGCCAAGAAAAAATTTGGCACAAAAAGTGCAACGCAAGTAAAAGAATGGGTTCATAAACAGTTCGATAAACATCCGCTACTAACGCTGGAATATGTTGAAATTGCCAACATTAAAAATCTTAAAACTGTAAAAAGAAAATCCAAAAACGAAACGTATCGTATATTCATCGCTGCTTTTATTGAAAACATTCGATTAATAGACAACATAGCATTGAATTAAAAACTTTAAAATTATTAACTTTGCCCCTATGCAAGTAAACGTAGTAAAATCGAAAATACACAGAGTAAAAGTTACTGGAGCTGACTTGAACTATATCGGAAGTATCACCATTGACGAAGACCTAATGGATGCCGCAAATATTGTACAAGGAGAAAGAGTACAAATTGTAAATAACAATAACGGAGAACGTCTTGAAACGTATGCCATTCCTGGACCAAGAGGCAGCGGAGAAATTACATTAAATGGCGCTGCTGCTAGAAGAGTAGCCAAAGATGACATCCTTATATTAATTACCTATACTTGGATGAGCATTGAAGAAGCAAGACAATTTAAACCCTCATTGGTTTTCCCTAACGAAGCTGATAACACACTTACGTAGTTGAAAATAAAAACATCAAAAATACTAAAGATACTACTCCCAATTCTTCTGGGAGTTTTTTTAGTTTGGTACTCTTTATCTAAAACACCTTTAGACGAGCTTATTGAACATTTCAAAAAAGCAGACTATACATGGGTAGCTTTAGGTGTGCTTTGTGGAATTTTAAGTCATCTATCTAGAGCATATCGCTGGCAATTTATGTTAGAACCTCTAGGTTACAAACCCAAATATCCTAATAGTGTAATGGCCGTTTTTGTTGCCTACCTCGCAAATTTAGGAATTCCGCGTTCTGGAGAAGCATTGCGCGCCCTGACGTTGACGAATTACGAAGGCGTTCCTTTTGAAAAAGGGTTTGGAACGATTGTAGCCGAACGAGTAGCCGATTTAATTGTCATGCTCTTCGTAATTATTGCAACTCTTTTTATGCAGTTCGATTTTATTTGGAACTTGCTCATGACAAAACTAGATCCAACAAAAGTTATCTTTTTACTTTCTGCAATGATTATTGGCGGAATTGCGTTGATCATTTTTATCAAAAGAGCTAAAAAAGGAATTGCACTCAAAATTAAAAACTTTATCATTGGTGTCTTTGAAGGCGCTACGAGTATTTTGAAAATGAAGCGCAAATGGGCTTTTATTTTTCACACATTGTTTATCTGGGCAATGTATATTTTAATGTTTTATGTTACCATGTTATCTGTAGCAGATTTGCAAGGAAAAGCCCCTGTTGGCGCTATCTTAATTGCATTCATTGCAGGTAGTTTTAGTATCGCTGTAACCAATGGCGGAACTGGCGCATATCCTTTAGCAATTGCAGCAGCTTTTTCACTGTTTTATATTGAACGCGGACCAAGTGAAGGCTTTGGTTGGATTATGTGGGCTTCGCAAACCTTAATGATTATTGTGATGGGCGGATTATCTTTTCTGTACTTACCTATTTTTAATCGCAAAAAAAATCTTTAACTTGCTACTCTAAATCAACCTATCTACACCATGAAAAAGTATCTCATGCTATTCATTGCGTTTGTATGTTTCTCCCATATCAACGCACAAACTACTCTTGAAAAAATCAAGTCAAAAAAATTAAACGAAACGCGCGATATCCAATTGTACATACCTGAAGGATATTCGGAAGACAAAGTATATCCAATCATTGTCGTTTTGGATGCGCATTATCTTTTTGAAACTGTTGTTTCTAATGCTCGTTATTATAGTTATTGGGATGAAATGCCGGAATGTATTGTCGTTGGTGTAAACCAGCCTAAAACAGAAGATCGTGCTCGTGATTGCATGTATGCAGATGCCAGCGGTTTGCCAGAAGAAAAAGGCACTAAGTTTTTTGAATTCATCGGAATGGAATTGATTCCTTTTGTAGAAAAAAATTACAATACTGCCAATTTCAAAATGATTATTGGACACGATTTAACAGCAAATTTCTCGAATTATTACCTTTTCAAAGATATTCCTTTGTTTGATGCATACATTAACCTAAGCCCATATTTTGCTCCAAAAATGGAAGAGCGCATTGCGACACGCTTAGAGGAATTTGAAACTAAAAAATTCTACTATTTAGCAACTTCTGATGAAGACACAAAGAAAGCTGCACAACGAATTAGAGGACTCAATGAATCACTAAGCGCATTAAAAAACGAAAATATTTTTTACTATTATGATGACATCACGGAAGCCAATCATAATTCGCTAGCGGTTCAGGCCATTCCTAGAGCAATGAGTAAAATATTTACCATTTATCGTCCAATTAGTGTTAAAGAATTCAAAGAGACTATTGTCAACTTAAAAACATCACCTTATTTATATTTAATAGATAAATACAAAACCATTAAAGAACTTTTTGGTTTTGAAAAACGCGTTTCTGTAAATGACTTCATGGCAATTTATTCGGCAGTTCGCAAATCAAAAATTAATAATGAAGACTTAAAACTGTTGGCAAAGTTGGGTAAAAAAGAATATCCAGATACATCTTTATTTCACTTTTTTATGGGCGAATATTATGAAAAAACTGGAAAGCCTAAAAAAGCATTACGTATGTATCAAAACGGTTTTAGCATGAGCTCAATAGACTTCATCACAAAAGATTTAATGCTCGATAAAGCAGATAAACTCAAAGAAGACTTCGGTTGGTAAATTAATATATGGCAAAAGTAAAAACTTCCTTTTTCTGTCAAAACTGTGGATCACAGTTTGCTAAGTGGCAAGGACAATGTTCTTCCTGCAAACAATGGAATACGATTGTAGAAGAAGTCATTCAAAAAGAAGTAAAAGCCAATTGGCAAAAACAAGAAAAAGGCAGTACTCGCGTTGCAAAACCCACGTTGATTCACGAAATCAGCTCTGCAACAGAGAAACGTTTACCAACATCTGACCAAGAGTTAGATAGAGTGCTTGGTGGCGGAATTGTGCCTGGATCATTAATTTTACTCGGTGGCGAACCTGGTATTGGAAAGAGTACTTTGTTGCTTCAAATTTCACTGAAATTGCCATACAAAACCTTGTATGTTTCTGGCGAAGAAAGCCAAAAACAAATTAAAATGCGTGCCGAACGTATCAGTCAAAAAAACTCCAATTGTTTTGTATTGACAGAAACGAAAACGCAAAATATTTTTAAGCAGATTGGCGAAGTTGAACCTGATATTGTCGTGATTGATTCCATTCAAACCTTGCATTCAGACTATATAGAATCATCTGCGGGAAGCATTTCTCAAATTAGAGAATGTACTACAGAATTGATCAAATTTGCCAAAGAAAGTGGCATTCCTGTGTTTTTAATTGGACATATTACCAAAGATGGAAATATTGCTGGACCGAAGATTTTAGAACATATGGTCGATACGGTTTTACAATTTGAAGGCGATCGAAATCACGTATATCGAATTTTACGCTCTTTAAAAAATCGTTTTGGTTCTACATCTGAGTTAGGAATTTATGAAATGTTATCAGATGGTTTGCGTGAAGTTCACAATCCTTCAGAAATTCTAATTTCTAAAAATGCTGATGAACTTAGCGGAACAGCCATTGCAGCCACTTTAGAAGGCGCACGACCGTTAATGATAGAAATTCAAGCATTGGTTAGCACAGCAGTGTATGGAACGCCACAACGAAGCACTACAGGTTATAATGCCAAGCGCTTAAACATGTTATTAGCTGTTTTAGAAAAGCGCGCAGGTTTTAAACTCGCAGCCAAAGATGTCTTTTTAAATATTACTGGTGGAATTAGTATTGATGATACCGCAATTGATTTGGCTGTCATTGCCGCTATTTTATCCAGCAACGAAGACGAAGAAATTTCGAAAACCAATTGCTTTGCTGCTGAAATTGGATTGGCAGGAGAAATTCGTCCTGTAAACAGAATTGATCAGCGGATTTTAGAAGCTGAAAAGTTAGGTTTCGCTACGTTTTTTGCTTCCAAACACAATAAAATATCACTAAAAAACACCAAAATCAATATTGTTTTAATTTCTAGAATTGAGGATTTGGTAGCACATTTGTTCTAACAACAACTACACAACATCTAATTTCTATTTTAGCAAATACACAATAAATAACTATCTTACAATGTTTTACATATTGTAAGATTACCTAAAAAACCAGAAAAGGGAACGTGACGTGATGTCTGTTCCCTTTTTTATGTTTTATTAAATTCTACTGAATAGTGTTTCGAAGTACTTCTCGATACAAATTTGCGAAGCAAATTCACTCGAAGTGACGTTTTGAGTACCTAAGAAGACACGCGAAGCGATCAAAAAGCGAAGCGATCAAAAAGCGAAGCGATCAAAAAGCGAAGCGATCAAAAAGCGAAGCGA
>NZ_CANLEA010000027.1 GCF_947489565.1 uncultured Kordia sp.
TTTTATTAGTAATGACAATTGAATTTTAATCCTGAATCCTGAATTTACTGTGAAAGGAACTAATTCGTGATAATTATTAAGACAAAGTAAAACAACAGAAAAACCATTCGTGTATTCGTGACAATTTTTTATTAGTAATGACAATTGAATTTTAATCCTGAATCCTGAATTTACTGTGAAAGGAACTAATTCGTGATAATTATCAAGACAAAGTAAAACAACAGAAAAACCATTCGTGTATTCGTGACAATTTTTTATTAGTAATAAGAATTGAATTTTAATCCTGAATCCTGAATTTACTATGAAACGAACCAATTCATGATAACTAATAAGACAAAGTAAAATAACAGAAAAACGATTCGTGTATTCGTGACAATTTTTTATTCAGTAATGACAATTGAATTTTAATGCTGAATATTGAATTTACTATAAAACGAACTAATTCGTGAAAATCATTAAGACAAAGTAAAACAACAGAAAAACCATTCGTGTATTCGTGACAATTTTTTATTCAGTAATGACAATCGAATTTTAATCCTGAATATTGAATTTACTATGAAACGAACTAATTCGTGACAATCATTAAGACAAAGAAAAATAACAGAAAAACCATTTGTGTATTCGTGACAATTTTTTATTAGTAATAAGAATTGAATTTTAATCCTGAATATTGAATTTACTGTGAAAGGAACTAATTCGTGATAATTATCAAGACAAAGTAAAACAACAGAAAAACCATTCGTGTATTCGTGACAATTTTTATTAGTAATGACAATCGAATTTTAATCCTGAATCCTGAATCCTGAATTTACTATGAAACGAACTAATTCGTGAAAATCATTAAGACAAAGTAAAATAACAGAAAAACCATTCGTGTATTCGTGACAATTTTTATTAGTAATGACAATTGAATTTTAAATGCTGAATTGCTTTGTTCTTAGAAACTATCTTACTTTATCGAGAAGTACTATTGAGTTGTTAGACTCGCTGACGCTTTTAGATTGTTAGACATGCTCACTGTTAGCAGTTTAAGTGCAGAAAAGTTTCAAATGTCAATTCGAGCGCAGTCGAGAATACTTTGATTTCAGAATGGATTCTAATCGTACAATCCATATTCACACAAAACAACTAACGAAGTTTACTTTTTATCTTTTAACTTGATTTTCTGTCGTTTAGACTTTGCGAATTCTTTCGTTAAATCTAATTTGATGATGTTCTCATTACTTAATTTATAAGACAATACAAACTCGTTGTCAGTGATGTTGATAAACGTTGCATACAGTGTACCAACCATTTTTCCATTAGAAGCTTTCGCTGCAGGCTGAACCGCACGACCTATAGTGTTTCCAACTTTTAAAAGATTGATGTTTTCGCTGCTTTTTTCCATTTCAACAATACTGTTTTCAATGCTTTTATGACGACGACACGGATAATTTCCAGCTTCAGGTTTTGCCAGTAAATAATTGGTCATGATGAGTTTATTATCTTGAATCCAATTGAGTTTCTTTTCTCCATTAATCCACTCTACAACAACCGCTTTTCCAGTTTTATCACCAAACATGATATGACTTCTATCCAAAGCGATCTTCTCTTTTTCTAAAAAAGCAATGGCTTCTTCAACGGTTGCACATTTGGCCAAAATTTTATCTCCTAAATTGTTTTTAGGATTGGTATATCCTTTTATTTTTTGCTGTTCAGGCGTTACTGCGCCATCAAAGAACAATCCTTTTTCATTAATACCGCCTTGTGCAAAGTTGTCCCAACCATACCACAAACGAGCAAATTTTTTCTTCGTTTTGGGTTCAATCTGAATGTATGCTTTTACATCCAAAAAGTAATCTTCGCTATTTATAGCATAGACTTTTCCAGTTTTAACGTCCACATAATACAATACAGAACAGGCGAGAGTTGTATTGGGAATGATCAAACCTAACAAGAAGGTAAGTATAAGAAGTTTTGCTTTTTTCATTTTTTGATTGATTAATTATGAACGCTGTATTACAATATTTACAAGCTAAAATTCGCCAATCTAAAATGGATTCTGTACTAAATGAATGTTAAACTTTGGTATAAGTAGTTTCAAAAGGAACTCTAAATCGCGGACCATAAATTCCGTTTTCACTGCGAACGCCACAACCAATCACCATATTGATTTCAGTCCCGCGAGGAAGTTTTAGAATTTTTTTGACACGCAAAGTATCACTTCCTTCCATAGGACAAGTATCATAGCCAATTCCTGCCATACTAATCATAAAATTCTGAGCTGCCAAACCTGCACTTTTGTGTGCGACAATGCGTAAATCGCTCAAACGAACTTGTCTGTAAATTGGTCGAAACAATCCGATACAATTAAAAATAGCATATTTCAACCAACCATAAATTCCTAAGAAATCAGGATAAATTGTTGGAATAAGTTTCTTGTAGTAGTTAATAGCAAATTTTTCTCTTCGGGAATATTCTTTTGGAGGTTTATTGCCAAATAGCTTTTCATAAAATCCAACATTAGCCTTAGCTCGTTGCCTCCACAAATCTTTTCGTGTGACTACCACAACCAATTGTTTGGCAGTTTTTGCTGCGTTTTGTCCCAAGCAAGCAGCTGTCAATTGTTTCAAAACCGCCGGATCAGTCACATGATAAAACTCCCATAATTGTAAATTACTGCTTGTAGGCGCTAACACAGCGTTTTTAATGCAGTTTTTTACTTTTTCGGAATCAATTTCAATGTCTTTGTCAAAAACACGGACAGAGCGTCTGTATTCAATAGCTTCGGTTACTGTTTTTTCTGAGGTCATATACAAACTTACGTATCTTATACGAACAAAAAAAAGGGAATACAATGCTGTATTCCCTTTTTCAGTTTAACCTAAATATAATATTCATGAAAAGAATTTAATCTTAAATACTATCTTGGATTGCTGGTTCCACAGTCAGTTGGAATACAACTAAATCCACACGTGATGTTTGTTGGGTTTGGCGGTGGTGGCGGATTTGTTCCTGTCGTTGGATTAGGCGGACAGAAAAAAGTTTCATCTTCTGGTGGTTCCGTAGCGCTCACACATGGTGGTGCAAATGTATAGCAATCATACGTTCCTGTTCCTCCTGATAGGTTTGCAGCTTCTAAGGAAGAAACCGTTCTTTTTCTTAATGTCAATCCTGAGATTTTCTTTTTTTTCATAAGTAATGTTTAAAATGTTAATGTAATGTGCCTGTTTTTTTTTGTGTTAGGCTTTTTCACATAATGCTCGATTTGAGAACAATATTACAAGTGTTTTTTATGGAAAAAAAGGAAGAGAAACCTAAATTAAACGAATTGGGACTTCAATTTTTTAACGTTAAAATTGAAATTCAATATAAAAGGAGAGTTTTCTTGAATCACCTTTAAATAAAAGGATAGAAACGTTTTGTTAGAAAATAAATTACCCTAAATTAAAGAAAAAGGGCTTGTGCATAAAACAGCAAGTTTTTAAAATAGTAGAAGTGATGTCTAATTTCATTTTGGCGCACAAAAAAACCAGAGAAATTAACTTCTCTGGTTCTAAAAGAATTCGAATTTAGCTTAAATGAACTTAACAATTTGTATCTGCACTTCTTTGATCACTAAAATCGACAGTGGTTCTTGAAGATGTACAGGTATCTAAATCGCAAGTTTCTGTTTCTTTTCATAAATTATACTTTTTATGATTAACAAAAATTATCATTGCTATTAAGATCTACAGTTGTTCTTGAAGTTGTACATGTATCTGTTTCTTCTGGACAATCATCGCTATATCCAGGGTTCTTTGTTGGATTACCACCTAAAAGAGAACTTAGTTTTGAAACAGAAATTTTGTTTAATCGTAATTGTTTGCTTGTGATTTTTTTCATAATGTATTTTTTAAAATGATAGTATATTCATGGCAGTCTAGCCAATACCCAAACATACCGTAGATTCTACGTTTTTCATAGGAAATGCGCCCTAATCTAAACAAAATAGGGTAGTAGTTAGGCTTCTTCTTGGTTGAGTTTCTTGATATAATACGAAGGATACAACGAAGTTTGCTTTTTGAAATGTTTTGTAAAAGAATCGGCACTTTTATAGCCAACTTCTTCCGAAATAGACTTGATAGAATATGCTCTAAAAAGGCTATCAGACTTCAACCGTTTTAAAGTATATTGAATGCGAAGATTATTGATATAGTCGGTAAAACTAATTTCTTTTTCCTCGTTGATGATTTTTGATAAATACGTAGCGTTGGTTTTTACTTTTTTGGCAACGAAACGCAAACTGCAATTCGAATCCAAATACAATTCCTGAGCTTCAAACTTTTTCAAACCTTTTAAAATTGCTTGCGCTTTTTCGTCTGTGATGCTTACTGTTTTCTTTGCAGAAGTGCTATCGTCGCTAATTATTTCAGGAGTGCTCTTTGCTTCTAATGCAGAAACTTTTTCAATCAATTTTTTATAAGCAAGCTCTTTTTGTTGATCCTTTTTTCTGTAAAGAATATAAGAAATGAGTCCAATAACACATAAAAGTCCCAAAATATAGTATAAGTATTCAACTTGCGTTTCTGCGGCTACTTTCCGATTACTTTGACGTTCTATAAAAGCGGTTCGTTCTTCTCTGTCTAGCAATTCGTATATAGAAGCATTGATGCGATATATTTTTTTGTTGCTTTCTAGTTCTAATTTGGAATATTCTTCCCAATATAAATCTCTATTTTTTTCATCGCCTAATTTTTCGTAGCAACGCACCAAGAGTTCTTTAAAATACAGGTGTTCGTATGGTGTATAATAGCTTTCTTCACTTTTTTGAGCACGATTAGCTTCTCGTTTGGAATTTTCTTCCCGAATAATTTCGTACGCTTTGTTTATAGTCTGAATCGAAGCTTGGTAATCTTTTAAAGCAAAATGACATTGCGCCATATAATAGAATACTTCAATATTCAATTTTTGTTCGCTCTGTATGACTGAAATTAATTTCCTAGCTTTTTCAAATTTCTCTAATGCTTTTGGAATGTCACCTTTGTAATATTCATAAATACCATCGTAGGTATAAAAATAGCAGGCAGAATCTTTATCGTCAATCTTTTTGCTCTCTTTCAATCCGAGATCGATATACACACGAGCAGAATCTAATGCTTCCATTTTTAAGAAAATATCACTCATGGCAATGATGATACTTACTCTCGAATTTTTACTTACTTGTGTGCTGTCATTCGATATTTTATAATAATTTCGGTAGGCTTTTAAAGCTTCATGATATTGTTTATTGTTGATTTTTAATTTTGCTAAACTCGTCTCGGCAATTAAAATTCCTTTTGTATCCTTGTATTTTTTGGCAATGATCAACATGGTCTCGTAATCTTCTAAAGCAGCTTCGTATTGACCATATGCTTCATAGGTATTTCCGCGGACGGCATATAATTTTCGAAGAATACTGTCTTGATCTGTGTTAGCGAGTGCAATTCCTTTATTGATTTGCGAAATGGTCTGCGTATATTCTCCATTAAGAAAGGCAATATGTCCAAAATAGAAGAAACTTTCTATTACATCGATTTGATTTTGTTGCTCAGTAGCTCTTTTGTATAAGGTTTCAGTATATACAGTTGCATTCGTAAGATTTCGATACCTCGCTATTTTTGCTAGTTTTTTGAGTTCCGGATTTGTTTTGTCTGCTAAACTATCAGGAATTTGAAAATTTTCTTCTTGTGCAAAAAGCGAACAACATGAAAAAAGGATACAATACAAAAATGGCAGGACTTGTTTCATTTACTAGCAATATCAATTTTAATAAAAGCAAAAAATACTAAAAATACCTAAGAAAAAACTGTAGCGCCTTGTTTTTATTTCATGATTTTCATAACGAATTGAAAAATAAGATGTTTTGAACTAAAACTGATGTGACTGTATTCTAATATATAAAAGGGAATGTAAACACATTCCCTTCTCATACAATAATAGTATTGAATTAAATTATCGAGTGGTTACGGTTGTGTCACCACCACAGTTAGTATTTAAACTTCCTGGAGGGCAAGTTGCACATGTATTTCCACAAGTATTGTTGGTTGGACAAGCATTTGACGGAGTTGGTCCAGTGCCTGTACCTGTGCCATTACAACCGAATCTAGAACATTGCTCTATACTATCAGGCGGTTCAGTATTGCTGATGCATGGAGGCGCCCATGTATAATAAGTACCACCTTTTACAGTATTAGAATCAAAAGAAGAAATCGTATTCTTCTTCAGTGCCAATTTGGTTACTTTCTTTTTTTTCATAATTTAAATACATTGATATGATGCCTACTTTTATGGTTGTCGGCTTTCCCATTTCTAGATCGATCTGAGAACAATATTAGCATAGTTTCAATGAGAAAAAAAAGAGATGTACCCTAAATTAGACAAAACTAGACTTACAGTTTGCAGCCACAAGAAGCTTCTGTTGCTAACAGTGTTGGACATCCATCTGTACAACCGTGATTTGCTCCTGTAAGATCGGTCAATGTTCCGCCTTTAATTTGAAAAGTATCGGCCGAATTAATTTTTGCGATATTGATTTTGCACACGGATAATTTCTTTTGAGTTTGTCTTTTCATGATTCGTTATTTAGTAATTATTAATTATTTAAAACCTTATATCATAAGGACTATAAATATATTTAAACAAACACAAGTGTATGCAATTTTATAAAAATGAGTAGCCTAAACTAGACAAATTAGGGTAGTAACTTATGCTTTCTTATTGAGGGTTTTAATATAATAAGAAGGATATAATTTGGTATGTTTTTTAAAATGCTTAGTGAAAGAATCAGTGCTTTTATAACCAACTTCTTCCGAAATGGATTTGATAGAATACGCTCTAAATTTAAGATCGTTGTTTAAGCGTTTTAAAGTATAGGTAATTCGTAAGTAATTGATATAGTCAATAAACTTTTTCTCTTTATGCGTATGTATAATTTTGGTTAAATACGTAGCATTTGTTTTTACTTTCTTTGCCACAAAGCGTAAGTTGCAATTCGGATCTAAATAAAATTCCTGTTCTTCAAACTTTTCCAGACGCGCTAATATCTCAGACGTTTTTTTGTTATTAATGATTACTTCTTTTTTATGACTTGACTTTTCTTCAGTTCTTTTTAATTTGTCACGTTCTAAAGCAAGCATTTTTTCATTGAGAGTATTAAAAATCGCTTTTCTTTTTTTAGCTCTATATAATAAAAAACTACTGCTTATGATGAAAATGATACATAACGCAATGGTAAATTGTTTGAGTCTATAATATTGAAACTTATTGGCATCATTACGGTCTTTTTCTTTCTTTATTTGAGCAGTATAGATAAGATCATTGACACTATTCTTTTCTTTTTGCGATGTAGATTGCCTTTCTTTAAAAGCTTTTCGGTACAATTCATACGATGCATCATCGTCAATTTTATGGTAATTATCTGCCAAAAGTTCTAAAATAGAAGTGTATTCATACGGTATAAAGTCTAGTTTTGATTGCGCTTCATTATCCTTTATAATCTGTAAAGCTTGCTGTAAAATATCTATAGAATCCTCATAACGTTCTAAGAGGTAATAACAATTTCCAATATAAAAATACACTTCAATCAATCTTTTTTCATTGTGAATGAGCTCTTTAGCATCGTTCAGGTTTTTTAAAGATGTATGGTAGTCTTGTTTTAAAAAATAGGCAATTCCAATATCGATATAATAATAACTTGCATGAAATATATTTTTTTCTGCTAATGCTTCTTGAAGTCCTTTATTGCTATATACCAATGCAGAATCAGGTTGATTTAGTTTTAAATAACTTCCACCAATTCCCATATACAGTTTTCTTTCAGGAGAGATCGTATTTGCTTTCTTATAATCGGCTAAAGCTTCTTCAAAACGACCTGTTTTTCGTTTCATCTTCCCTAAATTTCGAGTCGATGTAGCAATTAAATAAGGGTTTTTGGATTGTTCTGCTAAGGAATTTGCAGCTAAAAAATAGGTGGTAGCTTCTGGGTCTTTTCCTATTTCTTCTAAAGCAGTTGCAAGTAATGTAAGTGATTGAAATTCTTGAGCAAAAAAGATTGGATCCTTTTTAAAATAGTTGATGCATAGTTTTGCATATCGTATGGTAGTTTCATAATCGCCGACAACTTTTGCATTCAGTGCAGTATGTAAATATGCATAGTGTTTTACAACTTCATTATCAGTATTGATAGCAAGTTGTAATAATGTTTTAGTATATATAATTGCATGCTCAATATTTTGATTGCGCGTCTCAATACTCCGTGAAATTAATTCCTTAGCAGTTTTTTGTTTCAAGCTATCAGGAATCTCAAAATAATTATCTTGAGCATTCACTAGATTTATAATGCATAGAAAAGAAAGGCAAGAGAATATTTTTTTCATGAAAGTATATTAAAAAAGCTGTCTATGATGAAGACAAAAAATACTAAAAATACTTTAAAAAGATCTTTAATATTTTCAACTTTCCTTTATACGGAGCATATCGTACAGGAATATCCAACCACGTTTTTTTGTTAGTGATCGATTTTTTATGTGAAAAAGTATCAAAACTTCCTTTGCCATGATACGCGCCCATTCCGCTATGGCCAACGCCACCAAAAGGCATTCTGTGGTTTACGAAGTGCGTAACCGTATCATTGATAGCGCCGCCACCAAAGGAATAACGGTTAATGATACGTTTGGCAAATTTTTTATCATTCGAAAAAACATATAAAGCCAATGGTTTTTCATAATGAGAAATGATGGTATTGATGTCTTCTAATGAAGAATAGACTTGAATCGGTAGAATTGGTCCAAAAATTTCATCCAGCATCACGTTGCTATCCAAAGCAGGTTCGTCCAAAATTGTTGGTTCAATGTATAAATCATCTTTATGTACAATTCCGCCATGAAGCACCTTTTGATCTTCCAACATCGCAGTCAAACGCTGAAAGTTCTTTTGATTAATGATACGCGGATAATCTGGAGATTCTTCTGGGTTTTTACCATAAGCAGCTTCAATTTCTGCAATCAATACTTTTACAAAGTCAAACTTTGCTTGTGCTTGTACGATCAAATAATCGGGAGCAATACAGGTTTGTCCTGCATTCAAAAATTTTCCCCAAACAATACGTTTTGCGGTCAATTTAAAGTCAGAATGAATATCTACAATACACGGGTTTTTTCCGCCAAGTTCCAACGTCACAGGTGTTAAATGTGGAGCAGCAGCTTGGGCTACAATTTTTCCAACATTGACACTTCCTGTAAAGAAAATATAATCCCAACGCAATGCTAATAATTCTTGCGAAACAGGAACGCCGCCTTGTACAACCTTCACATGATTTTCATCAAAAACGGCTGAAACAATCTCTTCTAAAATTCGAGAAGTATTTGGTGTTAATTCCGAAGGTTTTAAAACGACCGTATTTCCTGCCGCAACAGCACCAATTAAAGGCGCTAATGCTAGTTGATACGGATAATTCCAAGGTGCAATAATCAAGGTAGTTCCGTAGGGTTCAGAATAAATACGATCTTTGGAAGGAAAATTTAATAAAGCTGGCCAAACACGTTTTGGTCGTGCCCAAGATTTCAGCTTTTTAATCGTTAATTTTAATTCAGAAATTATAATTCCCGTCTCCGAAAGCACAGATTCAAACTTAGGTTTCTTAAAATCAGCATACAAGGCATCACAAATATCATTTTCACGTTTAGTGACTTCTTTTAAAAGCTTTTTTAGGGCTTTCTTACGATAGGCAATATCTTGTGTTTGTCTAGTTTTAAAAAAGTTTTTTTGTGCTTGCACAATTTCGGGACAGTTGTATTCCATAAGCTTTTGGTAATTGATATTGCTAAAATATCAAAAAAATACTCTTCTTCGAATTCTTACCTTTTTTAGTTTAGAATTAAGGTGTTTTCTGAGTTCTTTTTAATCTCTTCGGTATTGAGTAACATCTTTCTGAATTTCCCTTGAATGTACATTTCCGCTTGATCGTCGTAAAATTGACTGAATGGATTTCCAGATTGTCCGGTTGGCAAAATACTCATGCTGTTTTCAATATCTGAAAAATCAATCACGCGTCGGGTAGAAGGACCAAAGTACACTTCATACGTGCCAGCTTCGTTGTAATGAAAGCCTAAATTGTTGATCACTTCTTGTGTTCCGGGAACTTCGTACGGACCTACATTAAAATACGATCGTAGCATTTCTACTTTTCCAATTGGATGTGGATGTTCTACGGTATGTACTTTGTTCCAAGTCCATGTATTGACATCATCGCCAAATTGCGCTTCTAAATGCACAACAGCTTCTTTAAACGATTTTAGCAAAATATCTTTTCGCGTTTCTTTTTCAGTAGTGGAAACATCATCGTACCAAATAGATTCTTTAAAAAGTAATGGAGAAGTAAAACGTTTTGAAATATGCGTCTTCATCAACATTTCAAAGCTTTCTTTCGCTAATTCATCCGCAAAAGTGTTTTTATAATAGTGATAGATGAATCGATGGTACATCGTAGGCGCAATATCTGTCAATTGATTATCGCCATTCCAGTTTTTGAGTACGTTTATCACTTCTTTATCTTTCGAAGAAAATTCAGCATCAGCAATCACTTTTAGTACTTCCTGAATGGTCTCTACATGTACTTTTGACGTGACATCAAGTGTCATTTTCATGACATCTTCTTTTGTCCATTTATCGTTCGCTTCAATCAACTCTACAATACGTTTTCCTCTGTTTTCAGGTAAATAATAGCCTGGATATAAGCTTCCGTTAATACTATCAGGTTGATTGTTGGCAGAATACACATAATTCCACGGCGGATTGGTGGCACTTGGGTTTTCGGAAGCATCCATAAAACGAATAGGTTCGTCATTTCCAGAAATACCATCTAAAATCAATTTCGAATTCACATGTGCAGGGCGTTCAATTAATTGTCCAACTGCATACCAACCAATATTGTCTTCGGCGTCACCATACATTAAATTCAATCCTGGCGCGTGAATTTTGCTAACGGCTTGTTCAAATTCTTTTTGATTTGTAGCATGTGACATCGTATAGCAAGCATCTAACAATTGATTTGGTCGTTGCGTATAGACCCAAGACATGGCAACAGTTTGTTCAAAGTCAATTCCGTCAGCAATTCCATTTAGTACAGGACCATGTTTTGTGCGTTTTACAGTAACCGTCACATCGTCCGCATCTTTTACTTTGATGGTTTTGGTGACTTCATCTAAAATTGCATTTTCATCTTCCCAATAAAAATCAATATCATCATTTTCAAACATGGTCATTCCGTAGGCAATTTTTCGGTTGTGACCTAATAGTGGAAATGCAACTCCAGCCAAATGATATCCATATATTTCATACGTTGGTGTATGTACATGTGCTTCATACCATACTGAAGGCTGTGCAAATCCAATATGCGGATCATTGGCAAAAAGTACTTTTCCTGAAGCCGTTTTTTGTGGTGCTAATACCCAACTATTACTGCCAATAAATTGTGGAATTGGCAACGGTTGTAATGCTTTATCAACTGCGGTAATCATGGTGTTTTTGACTTTTGCAGTGTCTTTCGCAGGATAATTTTGTATGAGTGTTGTATTAGGATCTATATGCAAACCTAAATCGGCTAAATAGTCGTTTCCTAATTTTTGCTGAATGCTCGTCAGTAAAGGATCGGTTTTATGAGCCATGGCAAAACTAAACGCCATATAGCCAAAAATGTTATGAATGTCTTTTACTGTAAATTCTGTTTTGTCAATTCCTGTTAAGTAGAATTCAATCGGTGTAGCGCCTTGTTCTACAAATTGATTGATTCCGTTAATATATGCTTGTGCTAATTGATAACTTTTCGTGTTTTTATCTAAAGCTTGTACCGTTGCTTCAGAAGCTTCATTGATGCCAGTAGCAGCAAAAAAACGATCTGTATCTACAGTAGTTTCTCCAAACACTTCCGATAATCTTGCGGGTGCAATTCTGCGCATCAATTCCATTTGCCACAAACGATCTTGCGCATGTACAAAGCCTAAAGCTGTAAACGCATCTGCTTCATTTTGAGCATAAATGTGTGGAATTCCGTAAGTGTCATAATGAACGGTAACTTCTTCTTTTAGGTTGTCTATATCAAAACTTCCATCATAGGTTGGAAGTAAGGTTCTATAGAAAATGTATCCTACGATAAGAATAACAAGCAATACAATTCCGATGATTTTCGCAGCTTTTTTCACTGGTTAAAGTTTTGTTTAAAACTACGAAAAAATGTTAAGAGTAGGTTTTTTATTCTACGATTGACAGTTTATGAGCTACTAATAACCCAAGAGCAAGATTTTTGTGAAAAACATGATGGTATTCCGTTCTTAATTCCATGTGATTTAGAATTTTCAAGTGTACAATGTTTCGGTTATGATAACTGCAATTACATAAATATAATTTCTAAGAAAATTACTTTTTCACAAGATGAATCCATAGTTCTTTTCTTCAAAATAGATGCGATTTTTTATGTTTAAAATACAATCAATTGCTGTGCATAATCGCCAAATGAATTTCCTTCATACGTTTTTCCATCTTCTGTAGTTGCGGTAAACCAAAGTGCGAAGTCGAATTTTTGCTCGTCCCAAATCCAACTTGGTAAGTCTTTGCAAGAATCCCAAATATTTCCTTCGGCTTCTACTACTGCAAAAAAGCTGGTTGTTCCAGAAACTTCTATTGGCATTTGTGGAAATACCGTTTTAAACGGAATAGATATAGGATCAATTCTAATATCTGGTTCATCTTCATACACATGCCAATCTTCTTGATCAACAGAACATGTAGGTTTTAAATTAATCACTTTTCCGTTTCCTTGTATGGTAACTTTCACGAGTAAGAAAATGTCATCAAGTTGTTCATTGCTAAACGTTTCGTAAGGTTTGATATAGGTTTTAATATCATTGATATCATCGTCGGAAAGAATTCCTTTCAATTGCGTGGTAATCTCTTCAATATCTTTTTGAGTAATAGGAGAGAACTTGGTGCTTACTTTCATGTGGTACTAAATGTTTTGTCTAAAACTACTATTTTTTTATGTTGTTTGTTTTATAAATCAAATAGAACTTCTTTATAAATTGAAGATAGCTTCTCTTTTAAACTTTGAATGTACCTGTTAGTTTTGGATCACTATTAATCTTAAAATTATGTAATCATGAAAAAAAGAAATTTAAACAGTCTAAAATTGAATAAGAATTATGTAGCTAATCTGGAAGACACGAATGCTGTAAAAGGTGGAACAATTAGGTTTACTAAAGGTGGTTGTGTAAGTATAAAGATAAGTTGTATTACACAAACAGAGCATCCTACATGCCGTAATTGTGAGTAGTATATTAATAAAAATCCCAACTGAGAAGTTGGGATTTTCACTGTAATTATATCTAAAATGTTAGGTTTCCATCGGTTTGCATTACTAATTTTGGTTTTTTGAAACCGTATTTCATAGAACACCATACAAAAGCTCCTTGCTTGCCATTTACATATTTGTACACACAAAGATTTCCATCTTCTTTTTGCATTCTCAACATGTATTGATTGTTTACAGATACTAAAATTTCATTCGCTTTTAAAGTCTCACCAGCTTTCAATGTATTTTTTGTTTTTGTAGCAGCGGCTACCATTTTTCCAGTTGGTATACGCTATATTTTAAACTTTTTTAGTCATAAAATAAAATATAGAAACTAGGTCTTTCTGTCTGGTTTTAAAAAATGCATAGTTCTATATATCTGTTTTATAGTGAGTAACGAAATTTAAGTAGGAATTTATTTTATATTCGAATCAGAATTAATCTAAATAACTAACTTTAAAGGACTATCATGAAAAACAATTATTTAAAATCAATCGGACTTATTTTATTCTTAGGGATGCTATCACTTTTTATTTATAGCTTTTCACCAGATGATTCATTAGAAAGTAATACTTGTGAAACTCCAAAATTAATATCAATTGAAAGGGCTGAACAAGAAGTTGCGGCTTATCAAATGTGGTTGCATTTTTTGCCAGATAGTTTTCAAATTGATGAAACCAATAGAAAAATTCGTTATGTTGATAAAACCATAGATAAAGATACTTGGGATCTTGTGATGCCATATTTCAGGATGTATTACGGCTATGATCTTTCTGGTAGTAAACCATTTGTTCCTGGACTATATAAATCCTTTTACATAAGTAGAGATAAAATAAACAAGGCACTCGATAGTACGAATAATGCTAATGGGATTAATGTGTATATGGCAGTAAGAAATTTTCAAGAAGAAAATAAGCGTAATAAGATTGAAGCACATGTAGTTATATTGCCTAGTAAAAAAGAATGTGAATGCATAGATGGAAAGGAGGTTAATTGTACTCTTACAGATCGCTTGATAGAAAAGGAAGGTGTTAAGTGTGCTCTAGATTTAACAGATCCATGCCCAAAACTATGTGATGAAAGTTCAAGATTATTTAACCCAAAATTAAAGCCTTTACATAGAAAATGAAAAAAGATAATTTATTAAATGGATCATCAAATTGTAATTTCCTATATCAATAAAATCCCACTTTTAATAGCACTCTTGCTAGTAGCTAGAAATTACCTTCGGTTTTCTGTAGAATTGAAGGTAATTTCTTGGTATGTGTTTTTATCAGTGATTGTTCAGTTTAGTTCTCAGTATCTGGCTTCTCAAAAAATAAACAATATGTATTTGCTACACATTTTTGTGCCAACAAGTTTTGTGTGTCTTTCTATGTTTTATCAAAAAACATATGCAAGCTTCTTAAATCGTAAGATTATATGGTGGATTGTGAGTTTGTTTGTGGTATATAGTGTATTCAATTCAATGTATTGGGAAGATATTAAAACATTTAATTCGTACGCACTTTCGGTAGAAAGTGTATTGTTAATTATTTATTCTTTATCACTTTTTGCACTGCTACTCAATGAGGAAGTCAGAAACGAAAAAAGAGAACTGCTGTCTAGTTTGCGATGGATTAATTCTGGAATCTTAATCTATTATGCTTCGGGATTGTTGATTTTTTACTTTGGAGATTTTCTAACACGTTTTTCATTTGAAAAATTTCAAATTAGCTGGCTATTTCATTCGTTTATTTACATTGTTCAATTCACCTGTATAAGTATTGGTTTATGGAAATATCAGAAGAAATAGATTTTATAGGGATTCTACTACCGTTAGTGGGCATCGTTTTTTTGATCGCATTAGGCGTGATTTTTATGTATCAACAATTCCAAAAAAATATCATTCGACAACAATTAGAACGCGAAGCATTAAAAAATAAATACCAAAAAGAACTATTGCAAACTGCAATCCGTGTGCAAGAAGAAGAACGCAAACGAATTGCAAGCGATTTACATGACGAGTTGGCTGCGGCATTATCTATTGGATATATGCAACTCACACAAATAGAAGATCAAAAAGAATTTGATGCAAAACGAATTGGACAAATACGAGAACTGTTACAAACCACATTGACAGCTACACGACGCATTAGTCATGAATTAATGCCTTTACATTTAGCTGAATTGGGTTTGGAAAAAGCATTAGTTCACCTTTTAGGAAAAGTAGCAACTACACAGAAAATAGAAACAAATTTAGCTGTAAGCGAGCATTGTAGTGAATTATCTTGGATATTGGAAGTGGCTTTATATCGCATATATTCAGAACTGATTAATAATACGCTAAAACATGCACAAGCAGCAACTATAGATATTAGTATTTTATGCAAATCAGATCAGCTTTTTTGTCAGTTTACAGATGATGGGATAGGACTTCCAGAAAAACTTCTTCACAAAGGAATTGGTTTACAAAGTATAGAAAATAGAGTAAAATCGTTTGAAGGGAAATTTGAATATGGAAATAATAAAGAAGGTGGTTTTTACTGTAAAATCATACTTCCTATAGAAAATAATATATAACACTAAAACATACACTACCATGAATACAACAATAAAACTAGGAATCGTAGAAGATCAAGCACTATTTACACAAGGAATAAAAGCAATAATAAGTGCTTGGGATGAAATGGAATTTGTTTTTGAATCGCCCGACGGTTTTTCAATATTAGAACGCTTAGAGAAAAGTGCTCAAATCCCTGATGTAATGCTTGTAGACTTGACATTGCCTAATAAAGGAAATGAAGAATTCAGTGGTTGGCATGTTGTTCATGTTTTAAAAGAAAAGTATCCAGAAATGAAAATTTTGATACTTTCAGCGCATGATGACAAGTATTTAATAGCGAAACTTATTGAAGCTGGCGCAAATGGGTATTTGGTAAAAGACAGTTCCTCTCAAGAGGTATATGATGCTATTATAGCTGTATATGAAAGAGGATCTTATATCAATGAACGCTCGCTACATGCAATTCAAACAAAACTAAGCGGTAAAATGAAAACGCCGAAAAAACATGAAGCGTTAACACGCCGAGAAATAGAAGTATTGCAACTCATTTGCCAGCAAAAAACCGCAGAAGAAATAGGAAATGAACTCTTTATTAGTACCAAAACGGTCAACGGACATCGCAATAACTTACTTCAAAAAACAGGCGCACGAAATATTAGCGGATTGGTTATGTATGCTATTAAGCACAATATTGTAGAAGCTATATAGTTTTTAGTATTATTATTCACTCAATATGATATGTAAAGCAGGTCTTTTGACCTGCTTTTTTTATGAAATAGTCTTTTTGGACTGAATGTAGAAACCCATCTTTCTGGGCTTAAAATGCTCAGGTGTTCTTCGCAATTTTACACTATCGATAGCTAAAGATAGTGAAGCAGTTCTCACTTAAAAAAACGGTCTTTTTATCAAGACAAATGGTAGAGGCGGAATCTGAAAAGCCTTATGAGTAGGAACAATCAATTTAAAAATAGAAATTATGAGTGATTTTAAAACTACAGTAACATTATCACAAGATAGTGTGAGAATTATGAAAGAACAGGGATACAGTTTATATGGATTTAAAGCAGTTAAAGCTAGTGCAAGTGGCGGAGCACCAACAGTATGGTTCAGACTTCAAAAAATGAACTTAGCAACTAATAATGTAATTAGTTGGGTAGAAAGTTATCAAGGGTATGCTTCAACAAGTCAAATATTACCAAACCTAAAAATTGATTCTAGTAATACAGTTAATACAAGTTTGGGGAATAAAATTGAAATTGAAAAGGGAAGCGGGAACTTAATAGATACAACGGTAGGCATTGAAGGATCAGTAAGTTTTATAAATAATAATTCTATGCAGTATACAGTTGGATTAAACCAAAAGGTTAATGGAGAAAGAAATCCTTTATGTGCTTTTCCAATTCTTGGTACAGGTTCTGCTCGTGTTATTACACCGATTACAAAGATCGCATTGATCTTCTCTACAAGAGAAATCTCGACTAGTACTGTAATTACAAAAGCTATGTCTCAAGGCGCATTTATTGATTTGACGGGGAAAGGTAATAATGAAAGAACTCTTCACTTTGATGTAAATGATGGATGGAGTGCTTTAGGAAATCCAGGATGGTTGAAAACATTTCATGCTTTTTGTGATTTACGTAGTTTGTTAATTACAACTACTGATTCATAAAAAAACATGAAGTAATGACAAAAAGAAGTTGTTCAAAATAAAATTTGATTACTTCTTTTTGTCTAATAATATATTCTAAGCGTCCACTACTGCAATCATAGAAATCTCAACATTGACATATAATGGTAAGTTTCCAACTTCTACCGTTTCACGAGCGGGTGCGGTTTCATCATTAAAATATTGACCGTATACAGGATTAATCTTTGAAAAATCGTTCATATTCTTAATGAAAATAGACGTTTTTACTACATTTTCAAAAGTCATATTTGCCGCAGCCAATACTGCTTTCATATTTTCCATGACCTGCGTAGTTTCTTCTTCAATAGAACCTTTTACAAGTTCGCCCGTTTTTAGATCAATAGCAATTTGACCAGAAGTATATAAAGTACCGTTAATTAATATTGCTTGATTGTACGGACCAATAGGAGCAGGTGCATTTGGTGTTTTTATGATTTGTTTTGCCATTTTTTAGACTATTAGATAAGTTAGATTGTTAGACATCTTAGCATCTGTCTTGAATATTGATATGAATTTTGCTATAAATATAAAATTTAAGTTTCTAAAAGTAAATGTAACAGATAGGTTTTTATTCAAGAATTCAAAATGAGTATAACAACAAGAAAGTCTAAAGGTCTAAGTTAGTCTAAAAATCTAAGAGAAGTCTACAGACGTCTATCCGGTTCACTTCGTTGTTCCCACTTCACATCACGTAAGATGGATGCTTTAATTCCAATAAAGAAATACCAAGAAGCACGCGAACTAAACGGAACCCAGTTAAAGTTGATTCGCCAACTCTTTAAATCACGTTCAAAACGCATTTGTGTAAAGGTAAATCCTTTGTTTTTAAAATCGTAACCCGAAGAAACTCCAACTTTCCATTGCGGCGTCAGTTCTACGTTACCAGAAAACATCAATGAGTTATTGGAAATTTCATCCTGTCGATTGCTGTTGAGATATGTAACTGTGTAGGCGACTCGTAAATCCCAAGGAATCTTGGCTCGATAGGCTTCTACATCTTCTTTTTCTTCGTCATCATCGTCGTCGTCTCCAAAAGTCTGTCGATCACTAAAATCTTGTGCACGTCCAAACAAGTCATCATCACGTCCACCACTACGCGTATTATCCACTCCAGAATCGCCCTTTCCTTCTAAGCTTTTGCTTGAAAACGAATAATTAAAGTTCAAATTGGCACTTGTCAATCGGAATAAGCTTCCGCCATTGTCAATATTGAATTTATCGATACGAGTTCCTTGATTGTCAATTGCATACGGATCTAAATTAGCACCAAAGTTAACATTCAATTTATTGTTGAATAACTGTGTGCTACCAGAAACTCGAACAGGCGACCAAGCTAAGGAATCTGCAGCAATATTATAGCTGGTAGAAAAGTTCAAACTGTTCAATAGCATGACCTTTTTGGCTTCTGTTTGTGTGGAATCTTTTGGTCTAATTTTCGCTTCTACCGTATTGGCAAGGTTGATTCCAATGGCACTAGAAAAAGTTCTACTTGGCGATCCAAAAAGTCCATCTTCAAAACGTGTATATTCTTGCACCGTATTATTATCAGCATCAATAATATATTCGTCGTAATATTGATTGAATGCAGGATTGTAACTATAACTAATAGAAGGTCGTAAGGTATGGCGAATGGCCTGAATTTTTCGATCCTTTCCACGATCAAATGTACCGTAAAGGGTAGTACCAACACTGGCACTAAAATTATACGTTCTAAAAGAATCAAATCCGTTGATAGTATCTTTTACAGAAGCAATTTGTTCGCCTGTAACTTGATCTATAGTAGCATCTGAACGGTCTGAAGTCTGTAAAGTCCATACTTCATCATAATTTCCACCCAAACTCACACTAATATAATTGAATACCTTAAAGTTTGTATTCACAGGAATGCTGTGTCGGACACCAACTTTAGCATCGTTAAACATTTCTTTGGTAAAGAATACGGAATCAGTAGTATTGATTCTGTTTTCTCCACGTAAATTATATTGGAAGTTGATATTTTTTAAAATTCCTTTCTTAGCACCTTCTTTTGGAGCAAACGGATAGATACGTTCTACACTAGCTTGTAATGTTGGTAATGTAAGATTGATACTTTCCGTATTGGTATTTTGAGAATGTGTCGCCGTTAAGGAAACATTCACCGATGGATATGACGGAAATGTCTTTGAATAGGAAACCGATGAATTCAAAGTGTTATTCAAGAAATTTGGTGTGTTTAACTGGTTGATAGAAGCCTGATAAAACGAACTACTACCTAAGTTTACCGACGCAGAGAATCTTGAATTTGGATTGGCTTTTGCATCTTGATTGTGTGACCATCGAATATTATAAATATTTGACTTGCTATAATCTGGAAAACCACGCTGACTGTTAATCACGGCTTCAAATCGCATGCTTAAATTTCCGCGGAAGCGATATCGAAGAGCATAATTTGATTCAACCCGAAAGGCATAACTTCCATTCGTATAATAATCACCCAAGAGTGCCAAATCAAAATAATCACTGACGGCAAAGTAATATCCACCATTTTGGAAGAAATAACCACGACTGCTGTTTTCTCCAAAGGTTGGAAAAATAAATCCAGAAGCTCTATCGTCTGTCAGCGGAAAATAGGCAAAAGGAAATCCAATTGGAGTTGGTACATCGGCGATATACATATTGGTAACACCAGAAACAATCTTTTTATTCGGAACGAGTTTAATTTTTCGCGCCAAGAAATAATATTCAGGATTGTCAATATCTTTCGAAGTAGTAAACTTGGCATTTTTGATAAAAATTACGGAGTCATTCTCCTTCTTAGTCAACTCTCCAAAAATTTGTGTCCCATTTTGTTCTGTTCTCGAATTCCAAATCAATGCTTTTTCGGTATCAAAATTGAAACGAATAGAATCGGGTTCAACAACATTATCTGCTTGCTTAAAATATGGAGATTGTGAATATACGCCGGCAGTATCTTTTAAACGTCCAGCATACACTTCATTCTTTTCATAATTTAAAATGATAATTCCAGATTTTAGCTCTGTATCTTGATAGTAAATTTCTGCTTCATCGTATAAAAGAATTTCTTTTTTACGTTGACTAATTTTTACATAATCCTTTGATTTATACTTAACTTGATCGAGTAGTGCAGGTTGTTTTGCAGGTAAAGAGTCATTCTTAATAGAATCGTTTTTAACGGTATCTCTTACTTTACGCGTCCCAATTTTAAGGGCGTCATTCACATTTACTTTTACGGTATCGGTTTCCTGTTCCTTTCCTTTTTCAGGTTTAAAAGGAAGCTTCTTTCTCTCAGGGAGTTCTTGTGAAAAAGCAAAGAAACTCATCAATAATAATATGAGCTGTATACCTATATAAAATCTCTTTGTCTGCAATGGTCTAATCCAATATTCTTTATAATACACAAAAGAAAGGTTTCTTTTATGAATAATCAACTAACTTTTATATTTTCGTTTATCATACGAAAGCCGTAAAAGTATGGCTCAATATTTGAAGTGCCAAACCTAGTCGTGTATTTTTATCATACATTTATGATATTTTAATTATAATTAACACAATAAGGAAAGCACTTAACGCATTATTATCATAGTAAACGAATATAAATCAAATTTATGCATAGATATTTTTTAATATTCATTCTTTTTTTGTCATCAACTTTTATGGTTGTAGCAAATGAAAATGTAGAAGAGGAACCAACGAAGAAACGAAAAGAGTTTGTAGTAATGATTGATCCAGGACATGGCGGACGCGATACAGGAACGCCAGGAACGAAACGTTACAAAACTACAGAAAAAGATATCGCTTTGGATGTATCACTTGCTTTGGGAAAAAAGTTAGCAAAAATTCCAAATGTAAAAGTGATTTACACACGTACCAAAGATACGTATCCAACATTGAGTCAGCGAGCCGTACTGACCAATAGGAAAAAAGCCGATTTATTTATTTCCATTCACTGTAATGCACAACCTGGAAAAAAAGGAACTGCTTATGGTTCTGAAACCTTTGTACTTGGTTTGAGTAAGAATAAAGCAAATTTAGAAGTCGCCAAACGTGAAAACTCCGTAATCTTTCTGGAAGATAATTATGAAGAAGTATACGAAGGCTTCAATCCAAATTCTCCAGAATCTTTAATTAGTTTAATTATTCTGCAAGAAGAATACTTAGATCAAAGTATTGAAATTGCTTCCTACATTCAAAAAGAATTCAAAGTAACGGCAAAACGTAAAGATAGAGGTGTAAAACAAGCAGGTTTTTGGGTACTTTCAAAAACATATATGCCAAGCGTTTTAGTGGAGTTAGGTTTTTTGACACATAAAAAAGAAGAAGATTTCTTAAACTCTAAAAAGGGAAAGAAAATCATGACGCAATCTTTATATAATGCGGTGAAAAAATATATTGAACTACATTCAAAAACTAGCTTTACGGATGATCCAGTAGTTATTGATGATGAACCAATTGTCGTAGAAGAAGATGCGCCTTCAAGAGTAATTAAAGGTGTAACTTTTAAAGTACAATTGTCTGCGAGTTCAAAAAAAATAGCGACAAAGTCATATAATTTTAAAGGACTCGATGATATTTCTAGAGAAAAATCGGGAGGAATTTACCGTTATTTTTACGGAAAAACATCTGATTATGAGGCAATAAAGCGCATGAAGGCATTTGCCAAAAAGAAAGGATACAAAGATTGTTACGTAGTAGCTTTCAAAAAAGGAAAAAAAGTACCTTTACGTGATGTATTGAACTAATACTAAATTAGACGTATTCTTAGCAAAAAAATAGCTAATTTTGTGAAGTTCACAAATTCCCAAAAATTGAAAATATCTAGAGAAATTAAAACAGCACTACTAGCAATTACCGCGCTAGTACTATTATACTTCGGAATTAGTTACTTAATGTCAAAATCTGTGTTTTCTGACGACAGAATGTTTTATGCAGAATATAGCGATGTTGGCGGTTTAGTTCCAGCAACAAAAGTAATGATCAATGGATATCAAGTCGGTAAAGTACAAGACATTAAATTACAACCTTCAGGAAAATCAATAGTAACCTTAGCGTTAGACAACGATTTCCAGTTTTCAAAGAACAGCACAGTTCAATTACAGGAAAATGGTTTTATCGGTGGAAAATCTTTAGCAATCATGTTAAAGCATGATGGTGCGGCGATGGCAGTTTCGGGTGATACACTCAAAACAGAAATACGTTTAGGAATGGTTGATGCTTTTAAAAACCAACTAACACCATTACAAGCTAAAATGGAGAATATGATGGTGAATGCAGATTCTTTGTTAACGGCAGTCAATAAAATTTTGGATGCAGAATCAAGAAAGAATATCAAAAACACGATCAAAGAATTAAATGCGACTGCGGCAAACTTCAAAAAAGCATCCGGAACGTTTAATAGTATTCTTGAAACCAATAAGCAAAAGTTAGACAGTGCATTAACCAATGTAAATACGATTACCACCAACTTCTCTAAAATATCAGATTCGCTAGCTAAAATTGAATTCAACAAAACGGTGAAAAAGTTAGAAACTACAGTGCAAGGATTTAACGATATCGTTGCTGGTATTGAAAAAGGAGAAGGTTCTGTAGGGAAGCTTTTAAAAGACGATGAATTATATAACAATCTAACTGGCATGTCTTCACAAATGGAGCAATTGCTTGAAGACATGAAGTTGAATCCGAAACGATACGTACATTTCTCATTGTTTGGAAAACGTCCAAAACAATACACGAAACCGAAAGAAGAAGATAACGAAGAAAAGAAAAACTAAGCATAACCCATAAAAGATTTACTACCCATGCAGTACATTCCTAATATTCTATTTGCCATACTCTTAGTGGCGGGTATAGGCTATTTTGTTAAAAATGTTAGAAAACTTACTAGAAATATAAAGCTAGGAAAAGATATTGATCGAACCGATAATAAATCTGAGCGCTGGAAAAATATGGCGATGATTGCGTTAGGGCAATCAAAAATGGTACGCCGACCAATTGCAGGATTCTTACATATTATAGTCTATCTAGGATTTATCATTATAAATATAGAAGTACTCGAAATCGTTATTGACGGACTTACAGGAGAACACCGAATCTTTACAAAAGTATTGCCAGACAGTGTGTATGGTTTCCTTATTGGAAGTTTTGAAATACTAGCCGTAGCTGTTTTAGTAGCTGTAATTGTATTTTGGATTCGTAGAAACATCATCAAGCTAAAACGATTTTTAAGTTCAGAAATGAAAGGTTGGCCAAAAAGTGATGGAAATATCATTCTGTACTTTGAAGTGGTTTTAATGACCTTATTTTTGGTGATGAATGCTTCCGATCTTCACTTTCAACATGCAGGACACGGAAACGTAATCAGTCAATACATAGCACCTTTATTTGAAGGCGCTCCAGAAACAGCACATATTGTAGAAAGAGCTACGTGGTGGATTCACATTACAGGAATTTTAATATTCTTAAACTACCTATACTATTCAAAGCACTTACATATCCTATTGGCTTTCCCAAATACGTGGTATGCAAACTTAAATCCTAAAGGACAATTTACAAACGATCCTAATGTTACCAAAGAAGTAAAACTAATGATGGACCCAAATGCTGATCCGTTTGCCGCTCCAGCGGAAGGAGAAGACGAAGGCGAACCAGAAAAGTTTGGAGCTTCTGATGTAATGGATTTAAACTGGGTTCAATTAATGAACTCATACACCTGTACCGAATGTGGTCGTTGTACGAGTGAATGTCCAGCGAACTTGACAGGAAAAAAATTGTCTCCTCGTAAAATTATGATGGATACAAGAGATCGTTTGGAAGAAGTTGGTAAAAACATAGATGCTAACAAAGGAAAGTTTGTCGATGATGGCAAATCTTTACTAAACGATTATATCACTACAGAAGAATTGTGGGCATGTACTTCTTGTAATGCTTGTGTAGAAGCGTGTCCTGTAAACATTGATCCGTTGTCAATCATCATAGAAATGCGTCGTTACTTAGTTATGGAACAAAGTGCAGCGCCAATGGAATTGAACAATATGATGAGTAATATTGAAAACAATGGAGCGCCGTGGCCATACAATCAAATGGATAGGCTCAACTGGGCAAACGAAGACTAAAACAATACAAAATCTACAAAAAAAATAAAGACATGAAAGTACCAACAATGGAACAACTTATGGCAGAAGGTAAACAACCTGAAATATTATTTTGGGTAGGTTCTGCTGGAAGTTATGATGATAGAGCCAAAAAGATTACCAAAGCTTTTGTAAAGATTTTAAATAAAGCAAATGTAGATTTTGCGGTTTTAGGACCTGAAGAAAGCTGTACTGGAGATGTAGCAAAGCGCGCAGGAAATGAATTCTTATTTCAAATGCAAGCGATGATGAATATTGAAGTGCTTAATGCGTATGAAGTAAAACGCATTGTTACTTGCGATCCACATTCTTATAACTGTCTAAAAAATGAATATCCTTCTTTGGGAGGAAACTACGAAGTAGTACATCATACACAATTCATAAAAGAACTTATAGATAGCGGACGTATCGAAAGTGTAGGAGATGCTTATAAAGGAAAGCGTATTACATTTCATGATCCATGTTACTTAGGAAGAGCGAATAAAGTATACGATGCACCTCGTGAAGTATTAAACATTTTAAATGCAAACTTAGTAGAAATGAAACGCCACAAAGCAACAGCACTTTGTTGTGGAGCAGGAGGCGCACAAATGTTTAAAGAACCTGAAAAAGGAGATAAAGACATCAATGTATTACGTACGGAAGATGCTTTAAAAACAAATCCGGAAATTATTGCTACAGGTTGTCCATATTGTAATACTATGATGACCGATGGAATTAAAAGTAAAGAAAAAGAAGATAGTATTATTGTGCAAGATATAGCTGAGCTTATTGCAAATGCACAAAATTTATAATATCTCTCAAAAATAGTTAGAAGTACAATTAGGACTTTGTATGATCAATTCGTACCTATAATAGAACTCGTTATAAACTAAAAAACATGCTTGTAGAATTTGATAAAATTTCAGATACAGCCAGAGTTTGGATTTACCAAGCCAATCGATCATTTAGTGAAGTAGAGCTAGAGGAAATCAAAGCAAAACTTTCCACCTTTATTACGGAATGGACAGCACACGGAAGCGATTTAGAAGCTTCTTTTGAAATCAAATACAAACGTTTCATTATACTTGCAGTCGATCAAGACAAACAAATGGCAACAGGCTGTTCAATAGATGCGTCGGTACATTTTATTCAACAACTCGAAAAAGAATACAATGTTGATTTAATGGACAAAATGAATGTATCCTACAAACAAGGACAATACGTAGCTTATAAAGACTTAAAAGCGTTTCGTAAAATGGCAAAAGACAAAGCCGTTACAGGAAATACAATCGTGTTTAACAATCTGGTAGCTACCAAAGCTGAATTCTTAGAAAATTGGGAAGTTCCTGCTCGCGAAAGTTGGCATGGACGCTTTTTAAGCTAAAGCAGAACTATCATATAATATACAAAAGGTGCGTTTTTTAACGTGCCTTTCTTTTTTTGTAATAAAAAGATTATCAGTTGTTTGTAAAATATCTTCAAAAATATAACTGTCTATAATTTCTAGGGAAACACATACTTAATTTTAGGATACTCATAGTATGGCTAAACCATAAAATGCTGATTTTCAAATAGTTTATCTTTATGGGGAAAGAAATTTAAACAGAAAGTTAACTTTAGGGGAAATATAGTTTCTAACTTCACTATGGAAAATATAAAAGCCTTGTCCACAAAATTAGTAAAAGGTTTAGATGAATTTTATTTTACTTCAATATGTTTATAAGGAAGAAATTCCGAAGTATTTATTCAGTTAGTTGAATAAAAGTAGAAAGCCTTGTTTATAACGAACAGGGCTTTTTTTATCACCAAAAAGTGGGAATGAGAAAATTAGTATCAATAGTTTGAAAAAAACATAGAACTCTTTGTGAAACTCTTATATTTGTTTTTTATACTTACATTTTCCCTAAATAATTGTTTTTAAGTGTATAAGAATTTAAAATATTACCTAGGAATACTTGTTATTTCAACTATTTGCGGCGTTTTATTGCATGGCTTTTTGCTAAACTATGAAACTTTTGAGCAACAACAACACCATGCAAAGCTTGATAAAGCACATACAAATGCTATTATAAGCGCAAAAGCTGGAATAGAAGTGTATGCCTCGTTAGTTTCTTCATTAAAAAGTTATACCAAAAACAGCAAAGAATTCCCTACGGAGGTAGAATTGCAAAGATATCTGAACGATTTTTTAAAGGAAACTAAATTTAACGATTCTGTATTGGTCAACTTTATTGATACAAGTCATGTATTCAAATATGTAGTAACTCCCAAAAAAATAGATCCGAACAACCTAAAAGGACGTTCTGTAAAATCGATCAAATCTCAAGAAAGAGTAGACGAACTAAATGCGCTTATGAAAAGCAATACCATTCATCTATTCACGCCTATAAATTTACGAGAAGGTTGGGCAGGTTTTCCATTTAACTTTTCTGCGCGAAATCATCAAGATGAAGTAATAGGCTATATCACGCCGATATTGAATGTAAAATACTTATTAGATTATTTTTATGAAGGCAATGACAATGATACCTATGTGCATAAGTTTTTAGTGAATGATTCTTTAGATTTAACTCGCGAAGCCTTTTATAACGGATCAGAAATTTTCAATACCAACCGAGATAACGAATACTATAAAAAATTCAATGTAAAAGAAGAAGCATTCTTATATACGACCATTCAACTATTTGGATTAAAGCTAAAAGTTGGAAGTGCTTATAAAAATCCACCTATAATAAGTAAAAATATACGCTACATAGCCTATGCATGCTTTGCAGCAATGGTGTTTTTGATCTTCATAATACTGAATCAGTTCTTAAAAAATAAATCGTTAAATAACAATCTGCAAGATGCAAATGCAATCGTAGTTTCAAAAAACCAAGAACTAGAAAACAATCTCACCAATATTCAAACCTTAATCAAAGAAATACATCACAGAGTAAAGAACAACATGCAAATGATTTCGGGGATTCTAACCTTGCAAGAAGACGAATATGAAGATGAAAACATTATAAATGCACTTCGCGATAGTCAAAACAGAATCAATTCCATGTCGTTAGTGCATCAAAAACTATATGGAACACATACACTAAAAGATGTATCTACAAAAGAATATGTGACACAACTTATTGATTTTATTGAAGATACGGTAAGTCACCAATCTTTTGATCTTTCCAAAGAAATACACATAGACAATACACTTCTTTTTGACGGTGATACAACAGCAAATTTAGGATTAATTATCAATGAATTAACCACAAATTCATTCAAGTACGCTTTTGGGAAAAACAAGGAAAACAGTCTTTCAATCTCCATTACCAAAGAAGGCAATTACTATAAACTGGTATACAGTGATAGTGGTAGTGGACTGTCTGATGATTTTAATTTTGAAGCTACAACGTCTTTAGGAATGCAATTAATACAAGTGCTTACCGATCAATTGAGTGGTAAATTAAGCTACACAAGAGTTCCTAAAAATGCTTTTGAAATCTATTTTAAGCAGTTGGAAGTAAGTTTTACAACATAACAAACTGATTGCATCATGACATTAGTATCATGCGATCCCAATCCATATCAGCATTCGGCAATTTACTAAGCAAGGAAAGTCCCAAACCTGCATAACCTGTCAAAAAACCTGTCAAATCCTTTCGTGCATAACTTCCTGATCTCGTCAAATTCATTCTAATTTGTGGTGAACCTTTATCTAGTTGTTCCAAGGTTTTACGATACCAATAGTTGGCAGCAAACTTACAATCATCTATCTGTGTGGTAGTGTACAAACGTTGAAAAATATGTGCAGCACCACAAGTTCCATGACACAACCAAATATCGTTCATCATTGTGCTGTTCAAGTCTTTTCTATGTGTTGTATTAATCAGCATTTGTGTGACTTTATGTTGTAACTCATCATCTTTCAGAATTATGCTAGAATTGTATAAAACTGTCAAAATTCCTAAATCGCCATAACACCAAGCCAATCTGCAATTTCTATTTTCTTTGATGCCTCCTCCAATTCGGTCTGGAAAAAAACGACCTTCTGAAACAAAGTCTTTTTCATGTTCAAAGGTAAAATCAATAATGAATTTTAAAATAGTGGTACATTTTTCTGGATGAATTTGTTTGGCTATCAACTGATTTAAAATTGCAGCAAAACCAAACATTCCATGCGAAACTCCCAAATTAATACTGGGAAACTTATGACGAACATCTTTCTGTTTAAAGAATATTATAGGATCTTCTAAAGAGAAAATCTGCTTATATACATCATCAATAAATTGATACAGTAATGCATGGTCTGTACTTTTTTTACTGATTAGATACTGTAAAATTCCACAATAACCTATTAAATATTCATAATTGTAGTATGAGAGTTCTTTTTGAGCCGCTGCCATAAACTGCGAATCAAACTCAGGAGTGTCAAACGGATTTTCAATCTCAATAAATCGTTGAATATAACTAAAAAACCATCCCAAACCTGCCAATCCTGAGGAGTATGTATATCTTTCGGGCATACTTTTCTCTAAGGCATCATACAAAAGTTCTAAATAGAGTACAGCACTTTCATAATGACGTTCTTCTTGGGTTGCTTCGTGTAAATGAAAATAAAAAATAACAATACTAGGTAAGCCGCCATTAATCGTTACAAGTTCATTGCGATGCGATTTTATAAGGAAATCAATACTCTGTAAATGTTGATGAATTTTTTCTTCCATAGGTATAAAAGAGGCGATGTTGAAAATTAAACTTTTGTCGAGATAACTTGGTTTCATATAGAATTAAGAATACTATTCACTAGTAATTTCGAAGGCTTCAAAATCAATCTGCAATTTTTCTTTGATATAGCCAAACAGTTGTTGTACGGTGTTCTTTTGAGCACCTCTAGAAGTTTGGGTTATTCCTTGTTGAAAACTATTTATAAAAGCGGTATCTGGAAACTTAGGAATCATATACTTTTCTCTAAAGTTTGCATCATGCACATAACGTTCCATCTTAAAGAAAGGATACTGAAAAATACATTCTATATGTAACAGTTTTGCATACAAAATCAAAGCTTTTTCCAAAAACACATAAAATTCTTTTTGTGTATAAACTCCCAAACAATCTTGAAGCAAAGCATCTTTATATTTCCATAAAGTATATGCTTCCAATTGTAAGCTAACCAACGACTGCGGTATAAAAGGCAACTGCATTACCAAGTTTGCTTCTGCTTGCAAATGCTTCATTTCTCCTGTAGTATCATATAAAATAATTCCTTGCGAAAGCATACGTGCCTGAAATTTGGAATAGGAGCGTAGCTGTGAATAAAAATAGTCATACGCTTCTATCACTGAATATGCGGAATATGAAATATAAAAACCGTCACAAACTTCAACACCTTTATAATGCTTTTTTGAATGTGCATTCAAAATAATTTTAATGTCAATATCAGAAGTGTCTGAAAACTCTCCTGTAGCGTAACTGCCTACCAAGAATACACCTATAATCTCGGTATTTTCTTTTAGTGTTGACACATAGGATTCTAGGATAGATGTAATATTTGCAGGAATCATATTTTTAAGTATAAAACAAGACGCAATCAGAAATTACGTCTTGAATTTGGTTACAAATCATGCTATTTATGAACAAGGTCCCCACATGTCTCTATCCCCTGTGTGGCAATGTTCATTTCCACTACAATGACATTCAGAATACCAACAAGTTCCATCACAAGATGGTTCTACGGTGTCAGGAATACAATTGATTTCACAGGTTTCACATTGTGTGTTGTTGTCATTACCACCCACAATTTGTCGTCTAACATTTTTTGGTATTGTTAATGACGCAACTGATTTTTTGTTCAACATAAGTGAACGAGAAAACTTTTTTTTCATGGTACTTTTTTTAATGTTAATAATAGAACAAAGCAATTCATTAAAAACGGAATAAAAAACACATGCTTCCCGAAATTGAAGGATTTGGGTTACTCTAAAAAGATGAGTTATCTCAATGTATAATTGCAAAAAAGAAGTAAAAGCGATGATTCATAAAAGATGTTTTATGTTTTCGGAATTAACAGCCATACAAATAATGTTTTGTGAAAGTATTGTTAAATTTTAACATCGCTTTTTTGTGTGCGAGAAAGTCTGTACATTTAATCTATTATGTGAAAGAAGTACAAATGGCATCTTTTTTGTCATAGTTGTACTGTCAATGTTAGTGAATATACCCTATGAATAAATACAGCACGATACTACTAATAATAGTATTCATCTTTATAACTGGCGCACAACAATCGCCTTCCATCAATACAAAACAATTCAAAGCTCAAGAAAAATGGGTAGACAGTGTGTATACCAATATGACGCAAAAAGAACGTTTTGGTCAATTATTAACCATTCCTGTGTATTCCAATAAAAGTCTTGCTGACGATAATAGAGTCAAACTGCTCATGATGAAACATAAAATCGGCGGCGTTTTATTCATGGGCGGAAATCCAACACATCAAGTAGAGTTGACCAATCAGTTTCAAAAACTCTCCAAAGTTCCGCTACTCATTTCTATGGATGCTGAATGGGATTTTGGTAAAAAACTCGATTCCGCACATACAAATCCGTATAACTTATTACTAGGTGCCGTTGAAGATGACAAACTTATAGAACAAATAGGAAAGCGTGTAGGAGCGCATAGCAAACGTTTGGGCGTACATGTTGTTTTTGCACCTGTGCCAGTGGTTCAAACCGAAAACAATCGTACAATTATAGGAAATCGTTCTTATGGAGAAAATATCACACAGGTTAACAACAAAGTAGCAGCTTTTACCAAAGGCATCCAAAGCCAAGGAGTTATTGCTTGTGCAAAATATTTTCCAAGTGTAAGCAACAGTCTCGAAAATTTACAAGATCAATTGCCAGAGTTAATCCTTTCACTAGAAGAATTAGATAGCATACAATTGCCATCATTCAAAACCTTAATCAAAAATAAGATAGGTGCCATACAAACGGGACATATACAAGTGCCAAGTGTAACCTCTGTAGCAAGTTCTCCAGCGTCTTTATCGTATAATGTAGTGACTAAAAAACTCAAAAATGATTTAGGCTTTAAAGGATTAACCTTTTCAGAACCGCTCAATGACAAGCTATTGCGAAAAGGAAAAGAAGTTGGCGAAGTAGAATTGGCAGCTTTTATAGCGGGAAATGATGTATTACTGTTGCCAGAAGATGTGCCTGCTGTCCTCACAAAATTTGAAAAGGCCATGCAACTTGGCATGATCAAAGAAGCACGTGTTTCTCGTGCAGTAAAAAATATACTACGCACCAAATACAAGTTAGGTTTGGCTACGTTTGAACCGCTACAGGAAACGGCTGTAGTAGATGCTGTGCACAATATCAAAGACGATCTTTTGCATCACAAAGCAGTCAAGCAAGGAATTACGGCGGTAAAAGTTGATAATGCTATCCTTCCAATTAGAGATTTAACGCAACAAAAAATTGCCTACATCAAAATGGGCGATGCAGACGAGCGTGTATTTGTCAACACACTTCGTAAATATGCTGCTGTAGATGTGATCAAAGAAGAAAACTTAGCCACCTTAATTGAAAAATTATTAGGGTATTCCACGGTAATTGTCGGATTGCACACATCGGATGCAAGTCCAACGGAAGCGTATAATTTTACCGACAAAGAAATCGTTTGGTTGCAGCAACTAGCACGAACCAACAAAGTAATTCTCAATGTATTTGCAAGTCCGCACAGTCTGTCAAAAATAAAAAGCTTCACCAATATTGAAAACATCATTGTATCGTATCAAAACAGTACAATTTCTCAGGAAGTTTCAGCACAGATCATCTTTGGTGCTCAAAAAGCACAGGGAAAGTTACCTGTAAGCATAGGAGAAGAATTTCCGCTAGGAACAGGATTCGAAACCAAAACATTGGGACGTTTAGGGTACGATCTGCCAGAAACGGTTGGTGTCAACTCTAAAAAACTCCAACGTATCGATTCGCTTGCAGCATTGGTAGTTTCTGAAAAAATGGCGCCAGGTGTGCAATTGCTCATCGCCCGTAAGGGAAAAATCATTTACAACAAAAACTTTGGTTATCACACCTATCAAAAAAAGAAAAAAGTAACCGATCACGATTTATACGATGTGGCTTCCATGACAAAAATCTTAGCAACCTTGCCATTAATCATGCAATTGGAAGAAAACAAACAGCTTTCATTAAGTTCTAGACTAGGAAGTTTATTGCCAAAATTCAAAGGAACGAATAAAGAGAAGCTCAAAGTGGTCGAAATATTATCGCATTACGCACGCTTAAAACCATGGATTCCTTTCTATGTAAATACCTTAGATACGGTAACAAAGAAACCTGATGAAAAGTGGTATAGCGATAAAAAATCAAAAGCATACTCCATCAAAGTGGCAAAAGACTTATACATGAAGCCGGTATATAAAGATTCCATGATGCAGCGAATCATTGATAGCGATTTGCTAAAAAGAAAGCGATACCGATATAGCGATTTGCCATTTTATATCCTAAAAGACTATGTAGAAGCCACCTACAAAGCCAACTTAAACACGTTGACACAACAATACTTTTACAAATCTTTAGGTGCGCACAGAACTACGTACAATCCGTTAGAAAAATTTTCAAAAACGGTGATAGTTCCTTCTGAAAAAGACGACTATTACAGAAATCAAATATTGCAAGGATACGTGCATGACATGGGCGCAGCGATGCAAGGTGGAATAGGAGGACACGCCGGATTGTTTAGTACGGCAAATGATGTAGCCAAAATGATGCAAATGTATATGCAAGGCGGAAGTTACGGAGGTGTACAATATTTGAATGCGGCTACCATTGACAAGTTCAACAACTGCTACTACTGTCATAAAGACAATAGACGTGGTGTAGGATTTGACAAACCGCAATTGGGAGATGCAGGACCTACGTGTGGATGTGTTTCTATGAAGAGTTTTGGACATTCCGGATTCACAGGAACCTACACATGGGCAGATCCAGAGGAAGAAATCGTATATGTATTTCTATCCAACAGAACCTATCCGACAATGACCAACAGAAAACTAATAAAAACTGATATACGAACCAAAATTCAAAAGCTTATTTACGAAGCAATTGAAGAGTAAACTAACTAGATTTGAAAATAGCAATAGTATGTTATCCAACATTTGGAGGTAGTGGCGTAGTAGCGACTGAGTTAGGTATTGCCTTAGCCAACAGAGGACACGAAATACATTTTATTACATACAAACAGCCTGTTCGTTTGGCTTTATTAAGCGAAAACATTCACTTTCACGAAGTAAATGTACCCGAATATCCATTATTTCATTACCAACCGTATGAATTGGCCTTATCGAGTAAATTGGTAGACATGGTCAAATTGCATCATATTGATTTGTTACATGTACACTATGCCATTCCGCACGCTTATGCAGGATACATGGCTAAAAAGATGTTGGCAGAAGAAGGCATTACCATTCCGATGGTAACTACTTTGCACGGAACAGACATTACCTTAGTGGGAAGTCATCCATTTTACAAGCCAGCAGTAACATTCAGCATCAACAAATCGGATGTAGTGACTTCCGTTTCAGAAAGCTTAAAGCAAGATACCTTACGTTTGTTTGACATTAAAGGTGAAATTGATGTGGTGCCTAACTTTATCGATGTTTCTAAATACGATCATACTTTTACCGATTGCCAACGTTCGATGATGGCAACAGAAGATGAAAAAATTGTGACACACATTAGTAACTTCCGTAAGGTAAAGCGTATTGATGATGTAGTGAAGATATTCTATGAAATCCAAAAAGAAATTCCTGCCAAACTGATGATGGTTGGGGAAGGACCCGAAAGAGAACCTGCAGAACAACTGTGTGAAGAATTAGGAATTTCAAACAAAGTCATCTTCTTAGGCAACAGTAATGAAATTGATAAAATATTATGTTTCTCAGACTTATTCCTATTGCCATCAGAAACGGAAAGTTTCGGATTGGCGGCTTTAGAAGCTATGATTTCGGGAGTTCCTGTTATATCAAGTAATACAGGAGGAATTCCGGAAGTCAATGTAGATGGTGTTTCAGGATACTTAAGCAATGTTGGTGATATAAAAGACATGTCGCGCAACGCACTCAAAATCTTACAAGACGACCAAGAGCTCGAAAAATTCAAAGCAGCTGCCAAAGAACAAGCCTTGCAATTTGATATCAATAAAATTGTACCTGTGTATGAATTTATATATCAAAAGGCTTTTGAAATGGCTTAGTTAGACGCGCTTTACTTTTAGATTTTTAGACCGCTTTCGCTGTTAGATTGTTAGAATCGGCTTTGCCTTTTAGAATTTTGGACTGCTTTGCTTTTGGCTCGCTTTGCTTTTTGATCGCTTTGCTTTTTGATTGCTTTGCTTTTTGATCGCTTTGCTTTTTGATCGCTTTGCTTTTTGATCGCTTTGCTTTTTGATCGCTTTGCTTTTGGATCGCTTTGCTTTTGGATCGCTTTGCTTTTTGATCGCTTTGCTTTTTGATCGCTTTGCTTTTGGATTGCTTCGCTTTTGGATCGCTTTGCGTGCTTGATACCAGACTGTCATTCCTGCGGAGGCAGGAATCCAAATGTTTTTATTTAGATCAATAAAATTCACAAATAACCTTTGAAAGCAATTGTCAAATTAAAAAAGATTATTTCAACTGCACTCAATAGAATTATCAAGAAGTACTTTGAACATATAATTATACTAAGTGTATATAATATTAAAAACCTCAATCTTTATTTTAGCGATTGAGGTTATGTTTTTAATGTGTGTGACTTTTTTAGGTAAATAATTTACGTTTCCAATCATTATTACCAGAGTCGTACTCCATACGTTGCTTTTTTATATCTTTATTAGTTTCATTGTTCTTAATTGATTTATTTACCTGTTTTTTAAGTTTTTTATATGATATTTCAAGATTCGCTAAAATTGCTTTTGTAGCATAATAACTAAAAACTCCATAGTGTCCTGCTGCATAACCTCCATTCTTTTTAAAATGCCTTTCATGAGCTTTTTGAGAAACTCTCTTTTCAGCAGCTATTAAAGTTATATTCTCATAATGATTTACTGTTAGAGGGGGTGTTGAAGGAGCTATAATTTCATCGGGAATATTCGTATCTACTTGACCTCGAGAAGCCATTTCTGTTTTAGGCTCTTCTTTATAAATCATCATTTTTCCAGCATAAGTGAATAGCTTACTTTTATAACCATACGCTTCTATACAAGTTTTGATTTCTTGTGAAATTTCTTCTGTTTTTTCTTTACTCTTCAATAGTTTCGATGGAATGAGGATGCTTTCTGGAACCCTAGACAAATCTCTATTAATAATGTCTGCATTAACAGATACCAGTAAATTTCGAGAATGATTTCGCTGTTTAAATTCTAAGGTTGCCCTACCATCAACAATGGACGCTTGTATAGTATCTTTTTGCAAATCTAAACTAATATATTCTGCAAAGCCTCTTGAATAACAAGAATCTATAATGATAATAAGTTTTGCTTCTTTTTTTAAATTCTCAAGCTCTGCTAAAACTTGAAACTCAAAGATGCTGTTATTGTCTTTAAATAGTAAACCTTCAATTTCTACTCCTACATCATTCAAGCGTATGTTAACAGCATGACCAGAAAAGAAAATGATTCCAGTATCTCCGTCTTTTAGTTCAGTGATAAACTTTTTTAATAAATCGAACGCATCATCCCTTTCCATATCATGATGTATTTCTATAGAATCATCTGTACCAAGCATTAATTCGCTCAATGCATTTTTCCATATTTTGGTATCATTTATACAACCTCTTAATTGAGGTTTCACTGGATTGTCAAAATTTTGTACTGAAAATAGTAGTGCTTTTTTACTCATAATATTGTTTTTAAGTAAAACTACTTTTTCTATTTTTTGAATTAAATACCTAATAATAGGTATTATGTGATGCTTTAGATAAAGATAGATTTGTGTTATTACTAATTTTAAAACTCACAAGATGAACAAATTAAAAATTTCAGGCACAGTTTCTTTTCAAGAAGCATGTCAAGATCGGTGGCAAACAGTGTATTCCAGTTCTTTGTACGGAACCATGTTTACAATATTAGGTAAATTCAAATATGACAAAGAGAAAAAAACGCTTACCATTTGTAAACTACGTCTAGTAAACTACAAAGGCATGATAGATTTGGGAATGGAGAATGTTGAATATCAATTTGATAGAAAATGGGCTGAAGTATCTGAGAAGAATAGTACAGGAGGACTTGATGAAAAATTAATTCGTGTAATCTCAATAAATGTGCAAGTACGTGGACTTATACCTAATGTTGAGAAGACTCTTGAAGGAGAATATGTTCTAACTGATTGCGATTTAAAAAATGATGTGTATCTTGAGATAGATAGATTTTTACTCGAATTAAATGATGGAGGCGGACATAAAGAAAAAGGTGTTTTTGATACAGAGTTTTATTATAGAGATGGAGATCGTACACCTGAAGCTTTTGATACAGACTATAGACAAGCTGTAGGTTTGAACCCTACTGTAGAAGCAAGATGTGTAACGGAGCGTATAGAAGGAGAAGAAGTTAATAGAATAGAAAGAAGCAACATTATTGAAACACAAAATGAGAGTATAGCAGACAGATCCCCAGGAGCCGTATGCCCAAAAGGATACAGTAAAATTATATTTTAATGCATAAAACCCTATTATTTCTTGTATTGTTAGGTTTTGTAAACCTAGCAAAAGGTCAAGACGAAAAAATATTGGAGACATACGTCGATGAAATTCTAAACTTAGAATACAAGTCGGCGTATGCTTTTGCGTCAAATATTAGCGATTCCTTGCTAAGAAAAGAGTTAAAAACATTAGCGAATTTACATTATTATGCAGGGCAGGAGAATAATCGTCAAGAATATACCATAAAAATTCAGAAAGAGTCTACCATTCAATACTGTATGGCTTTACTAAATGATGGATTTGATAAACTATACCATAACCCAAATAAAGTAGATAATTTTCGTTCTTTTTATGATGCTTATATCATTGCTAAAGAATTGCAAATAGTTCCTCTTCAAAAAATGTGTTTGCATGGGATTTTAGAATTTTATCATTTTCAATATTCTTTGACACATGAACAATATAAAGACTATTTAGATGATTTTGGCAAGCTAGCACAATCAGATATCGAAAAATGTAGGTATTTATGGTATCAAATATATTTCACTTTTGAGGATGTAAAACAAGACAGACGAATAGATCATACGTTGATAATTGATTTTGATAATGTTGTTGATAAACTTCCCAAGAACCATAAATTTCTACCTGAATATCATTCTTTAAAGGCTATCTATTTTAAAATAGAAAAGCTGTATGAGAAATCAAGGGAGAATCATATAAAGGTTATTAAGAATGTAGAGAAATTACCTCATAATAAATATTTATTCTTTAGAAGCTATATTAATTTGGCGGCGATTGCGACACATAATAAGAATTATTTGCAAGGTTTAGAATATATAGAAAAAGCTAAGGCTTATATTGATTATTCTGACACCTTAAAAAGTGATGCACAAATAAAAAGATATAGCTCAAGTCTTTATGCCAGTATAGGAGAATTTGAAAAAGCCTATAATAACTTGAAATCATCTGTAGAAATATTAGATAGTACTCGACATTATGATAATAATTTAAAAAATGCTACTCTTAATATAGAACTGAATACTGCTGAAAAAGAAAAAGAGATTTTTTTAAAATCAAAAGAAATAAAGGATAAGATAATTGCCATAATTATTTTGGTTGCATTAGTTATTCTAGGAAGTATCATCGTCTTATTATACTATCGTAACACTAAACGAAAACAACGCATCATCGCGCAGCAATTAGAGATAGAAGGGCAAAAGCTTGAAAAGGTTGAAAAAGAACAAGAACTCGCCGCTATTGATGCTATGATTTTGGGACAAGAAAAAGAACGTGAAGCCATTGCAAGTGATTTACACGACAATGTCTGCGCTTTACTCTCTGCTGCAAAAATGCAATTTGAACACCTTACAGAACGCGTAGAAAGTAAAGAACGACAAAAAGTAGAGGAGCTATTTGATAAAACTAAAAATCTATTAGACAATGCCTATGATGAAGTCCACTCAATGGCATACCAAAAAAATAGTGGAATTATGGCAAAAAAAGCCTTATTGCCAGCTATTGAAAATCTTATAAAAAACAACAATGGAATCAATGGTATCAATATTGAACTGCAACACTTCGGATTGGATCAACGCTTAGAAAGTTCTAAAGAAATCTTTATTTTCAGAATCATACAAGAGTTAATCGCTAATATTGTCAAACATGCCAAAGCCACAGAAGCAAACATTTCTATAACACTGCATAAAACTACAATATCTATCATTGTAGAAGACAACGGAGTTGGTATTTCTGAAGAAGTATTGCTAAAAAACAAAGGACTAGGCATCAGAAATATCAAAAAGCGCATTCAATCCATTAATGGAACTATTGATTTTGATAGCTATACCAACAAAGGCACATCTGTAGTGATCGAAATTCCTAAGTAAGTTCAAAAGTACCAAGACAAAGCATTTCAAAATAGTTCAATATAAACATGTCTAAAAGCAACGCACGTCTAAAAATCTAAGAGGCGAAGCCAATACTAATAATCTAAAAGCACAGCGCGTCTAAAAGTAAAACATGTCTAAAAGCAAAGCACATCTAAAAATCTAAAAAGCAACGCAAGTCTAAGAAGTCTAACAATCTAAGAAATCTAACACCAGTCTAATCCTCTAAAACAAGCGACTCCGAATTAATACAAAAACGTAAACCGCTAGGTTCTGGACCATCAGGAAAAACATGACCCAAATGCGCATCGCAGGTACTACAAGTAACTTCTACGCGAACCATACCATGCGAACTATCTCTAATATAATCGATCACATTATCTTTTATAGGTTCTGTAAAACTTGGCCAGCCGCTACTAGAAGTAAACTTCAAATTAGAATCAAACAAAGGAGTTCCACAACATACACAATTATACACACCAGGATCGTAACGACTACAATGTTCGCCAGAAAAAGGACGTTCGGTACCTTTTAGGCGTGTAATGCGGTATTGTTCGGGAGTTAACTGTGCTATCCATTCCGCTTCCGTTTTCTCCACACGCGTATCGGGTTTCTTATTTCCGCGTGTAGCGTGATGAATGATGTCTTTCCAAGTAAGCATATTTCTTTTTCTTTTCTACAAAGATACGGATTTATTGGATGTTGGGTCTTGGGTCTTGGGTTGTAACAAATTCTAAAAAAACATACCAATAACGCAAGTGACGTAAAGATGCGTCATTTGCTTTTCAGTGAAAAACTTTATAAGCGTCAAAGTTTGAAAGCTAATAGAAAGTATTTTTACAAGAGTTAAAAAGGCAAAGCCGAGTCTAAACAAAGCAAATCTAAAATACTAACAGGCGTAGCCAATACTAACATCCCAAAAGCGCAGCGCGTCTAAAAGTAAAACGTGTCTAAAAGCAAAGCACGTCTAAAAGTAAAACGCGTCTAAAAGCAAAGCACGTCTAAAAATCTAAGAGGCAAAGCCGATACTAACAATCTAAAAGCACAGCGCCTCTACCAAAAACAATTAACAAGGATTTAAATACAAACCCATTGCAGAGTTAAAAACAAAATAGTACATTTGATAGAAATAAATAAAAACCGAAATACATGGAACAATACAGACCAGCACTACCTGTAAGTGCCCTAGCCGAAGACAAAAAAGTAGCCTTTTACAAAAAAACATATACCTATTTAGCCTTTTCAGTACTACTATTCGTAGTTGTTGAATATCTATTTTTACAAGTAGATTTTATTGTAGATATAGGAATGAGTATGATTCAAGGATGGACTTGGTTAATCGTCTTAGGAGGATTTATGTTCGTTACCAATTATGCAGAGCGAATGGCAATGAGAAGTAAAGATAAAACCATGCATCATGCAGCATTGTTCTTATATGTAATTGCAGAAGCATTCATCTTTGTACCGCTTATTTTTATAGCAACGCAAGTTGGTGCTATGGAAGGAACCAACGTATTAACACAAGCGGCTATTGTAACTTTAGCTTTATTCACAGGGTTATCTGCAGTGGTATTAATGACGAAAAAAGATTTCTCTTTCTTACGTTCTATTCTAACCATTGGAAGTTTTATCGCATTAGGACTCATCGTAGCAGGAACATTTTTTGGAGGTTTCCAATTAGGATTATGGTTTAGTGTAGGAATGGTTGCTTTAGCAGCAGGTTCTATCTTATACCAAACTTCAAACATGGTTCATAAATACGAAGAAGAGCAATATGTAGCGGCTTCATTAGGATTATTTGCTTCGTTAATGTTACTATTCTGGTACATTATTAGCATCTTCTTAAGTGAATAGTAAAAACATATTCTATACAATATAACAAACCGCTTTGCAGCAATGTGAGGCGGTTTTTTTGTACACTGAACATTTCGGCATGACTCAATGTAAACTTGCCAGTGTGTTACATTGAGCGTAGTCGAAGTGTACACTAAACACTCCACTACAGCTCAGTATGTTTAACAAGGATTATACACCAAATCAAGACTCAAATAGGTACTGCTTTTTTGCAGTCGATGTTCAGAATACACATCACCATTAGAATGATCATAACGTCCCCAAATCTTTGTCTTTATTTTAATCTTTGTATTGGCATGTGTTGATTGCGCCGTTCCTTCTTTATGTGTTTTTTGTACACAATTATTATCTCTAAACTTCCCAGAAACATACACTTTTAAATACGGTTTATGGCTACGTCTATTAGCACGCACCCATGAAGAACCATCCTTTTTATAAGCATCAGATCTACCTTCAATTCTGTTAGCACCAAAAAATCCATTTGATACAGTCAATTGACCAACTAATAACCATTCGCTATTACTTGCAGAGTCTGTCACGGTACCATTGGCATCACTACATGCGTCGGCTACAATGACCGTTATTGGATCGGACATCACTTGATAATCACCATTTAGGTCATAAAACCCAATAGTAACGGTTGCAGTATAAGTTCCCATGCTTGTATATGTATGCCAAATAAGTTGACCGCTATACGTGCTATAATTGCTAACAGTAGGAGTAGAGCCGTCTCCCCAATCAATAGTGATATTCGCAAATTCATAGGTATATTCTAAAGAACTTGTAGTATTGTCTTCTTCATCCAATATATTTTCTATCAAGGTCATTCCAAGTGCTTTTTCATACACATCGCAGTTTTTATTTTCTAATATTGGGGTAGAATCATACGATAAGTTCATATCTACCTGTAAATGCATCTTAGTTCCCATCTCCATAGTATCTGAAATAATTCTGATTTCTTGATATTCCCCCGTAAGTAATACAGCGGGAATTGTATTAGTTCCTTTAGGTAAATTTTTAATATCATCAATAATATCTTGTCGGTTCTTAGGAACCTCAATCACAATGTCTTTTGAGTGATATATATATACCTTATTCCCAATACCCAATTCATGATCGCTATTAAAATACGATTGCTCCATGCCTCTAATAACAGTACTTTCCAAAATGTTCAAAATTTCTTGCTTTGAATATCCTCTACGATCCCAATCATATTGCTGATTGTATCGTTTTCTAAAAGATGTAAAGCCTCCAAACTGAGCTTCAAACTGATCCAGAATAGCATCCACTGTAGTATTCGCTTGGCTGTTGATAGCCTCTTCTTGTTTCGAATGGATCATCTCGTTCAAAAACTCATAATACTGATCAATATGTGAACGATCGTTAAAAAACAAAATCCCGTTCTCTACAGAGGGCATCTGTGCGTTTGCTGATTGATTTTTTAAGGCAACTGCTGCATTGTCTTCTCGTTGTACCTCGTCATCGTGGGTACAAGAAGCAAATAATACAAGCATGATAGCAACTAGGTTTACTTTTAAATTTTTCATGATTTTTTAAATTAATTAGTCCTTACTCTAGGTTTTTTAAATTGACTTTTCAGGTTTCCGCCAATAGATTCATCTATAGCTATGGGTAGCAATAATGAAAACATTACCCACTTTTTTCGTGTATATTTTCTCATCTTGAAAATCAGTAGCCTAAGAAACGTCACTGCGAGGAGTTAGCGAGGTGGCAGTCTGTTTATAATAAACGGAATTATCATTAGAAGAAACAGATTGCTTCACTACGTTCGCAATGACGCATCATACAATTTAAAAATGATATATCAGAAACGTCACTGCGAGGAAGTATGACGTGGCAGTCTGTTTGTAGAATAACGTAATTGTTCTTTGAAGTCACAGATTGCTTCACTGCGTTCGCAATGACGAATCATAGAATTTTCAAAATGACATTTCAGAAACGTCACTGCGAGGAAGTATGACGCGGCAGTCTGTTTATCGTAGAACGTTTTGTTATTTGAAATCACAGATTACTTCACTACGTTCGCAATGACGAATCAAAGTTTTCAAATGAATACTTCGGTAAACTCAGCATAAACAAATCAACAAATAGACAAATAAGAAGTTTACATGTTTATAAGTTTAAGAGTTTAGTCTTTGAAACAAAGAATAGCGTATCATATTATGAACAACCAAATTCGAGTAAATCTCACAAGAGTGCTCAAAAAAACATTCGTGAATTCGTGACAAAAACTAATGAAATGTAAAGGCAATGGGTTTTGGGAATTAGGGATTAGTGCTATTTCAAACGAAACACAATTTAAAAAAGATACAAATCAACAAATAAGAAGTTTACATGTTTATAAGTTTAAGAGTTTAGTCTTTGAAATAAAGAATAGTTTATCATATTACCAACACCCAACACCCAACACCCAACACCCAACACCCAACACCCAACACCCAACACCCAAATTCCCTTAACATAAAATTAAACCTCCAAATCTTACATTTCCACCCAAAATTTAACGCTTATTTTAAAAATACGACGCTTACAAAGTTATTTAGGATTTTTAAAGAGGTAGTTATACATTTCTGCTATTATTAACATTAAAACCATATAAATTATGTCGGTAAAATTTAAAGTAATTCAAAAGAAAAACCCGCAAGATTTAGCAGCAGCTCCAAAGAGTTATGCACTTGCGGTAAGTGACGGAACGGTAGACATTGATAGACTATCTGTATTGGTAGGAGACGGTTCAACCGTACGCCAAAATGATATCTATGCAGTGATTATTGGCTTGGTCAATGTTATCCAAGGTGAATTAAGCGAGGGTAGAAGCGTTAACTTAGGAAAACTAGGAACCTTTTCCATTGGTATTAGCAGCAATCCTTCTGATACTCCTGAAGAAGTAGGAGCAAGCAACATAAAAAGTGCCAAAGTCAACTATCGTCCAGGGAAGGAACTAAAGGATATGCTTAAAATATTATCCTATACCAAAGTCACTTCGTAAGGGGTTTTAGGTTAATTGCTTAAATGGTTGAAAATGAGTGGTTAGTAGGTTTTTAAAACTTGCTAACCAACTCGCTAAAAAAAGCAGCGGAGGTTTTACCAAAAACCTCCGCTGCTTTTGATTAAAACCTCCTGTGGTTTTGAGTAAAACCTAAGGAGGTTTTTTTGGAATATGGTTTTCGTAAAGTGTGTAATTAATAAAGAAAAATAAATTTAATAAGTAAAACCTATATTTTATGATGACTAAATTATTAATATGTACGATTTTTATGATGATTAGCAGAGTTTTCCTAACTTTAACAAATAGTAGTATAATTGATACGATTTAATACATGACGAAAAATGTTTCTCCTTTTTCATTTCTGAATGATGAATATAAAACACTTTTAAAAACAATTACATTGGCTGAAAAGCTTATATATATTGACCCTAGCTCATCATTAATAAAATCACGTTTATTTACAGATACACTAATAAAACTTATTTACGAATTTGAAGCGTTGACAGATTTTGATGTAAGTCACATTGAAAGAATTAAGAAATTAAAATATAATGGATTGCTACCAGATGTAATCAATGACTTATTACATACAATTCGAAAATCGAGAAACAATGTTACTCACAAAGGAGAAAGTTCTTTTCGAGAAGCACATTTTATATTAAAAAAGTGTTTTTTATTAGCAAAATGGTTTTATGAAACATACGAGAATACGTATTTAGGAAATATAAACTATATACTTCCTGAAAAAGAACAAAATATAAAAGTAACTTCTTTAGAGTCACAACTTGAAAAGTTGCAAAATGAAGTTAAAGATTACAAAACAAAAATAGCAGCATTACATTGCTCTCCTAAAGTAAAGAAAGAGAGAGTAGCACGAGCTGTAAGAAATGCAAAGAACTTTCACTTAAATGAAAAAGAAACTAGAATTTTATTTATTGATTCACAATTACGTAAAGCAGGTTGGGAAGTAGATACAGAACAACTTAATTATAAAACACATAAAACATTACCAAAGAAAGGTAAGAATATGGCAATAGCAGAATGGTATTGTGATGGTAAATGGGCAGACTATGCCTTATTCATAGGTACTAGTTTGTATGGAATAGTTGAAGCCAAAAAATATGCAACAGATATATCTGCCGATTTGCGCCAATCTGTTATGTATGCAACTAAAGTAAAAGAAAGCGAACAATGTAAATTGTTAGGAGATTGGGATAAATATCGTGTGCCTTTTATATTTTCTTCTAATGGACGTCCTTACTTAGAACAAATTAAAACAAAAAGTGGTATATGGTTTTTAGATGTTAGAAGCAGAACCAATATAGCTAAGGCTTTACAAGGTTGGATATCTCCAAAAGGGTTAGAAGAATTATATGATAGAGACATTACGAAAGCTAATGAAACACTAAATCTTGATGATTACGAATATTTACAACAAACTAATGGGCTTGGACTCCGTTATTATCAAATAGAAGCAATTAAGGCGATTGAAGATAAAGTAATTCATCAAATAAACGAATCCAAAGCATTGCTTGTGATGGCAACAGGAACAGGAAAGACAAGAACTGTAATTGGTTTGGCATATCGCTTTATAAAATCTAATAGATTTAAACGTATTTTATTTTTAACGGATAGAAATTTATTGGCGTCTCAGGCGTTAGGTAATTTTAATGATAATCGAATAGAATCTTTACTGTCATTCGGTGATGTATATAAATTTGAAAATACCAACATTATTTTTCCTGATGATGAAACACGACTACATTTTGCTACGGTACAAAGCATGGTAAAGCGAATTTTTCATAATGAAGAACATGTGCTTACTGTGGATACGTATGATTGCATTATTGTTGATGAAGCACATAGAGGTTATACCTTAGATAGAGAATTAGATGAAGAAGAGCTTACTTTTAAAAATGAACAGGAATATCAAAGCCAATACCGTAAAGTAATTGATTATTTCAATGCATACTGTATAGGACTTACTGCAACACCAGCTTTGCATACAAGTGAAATATTTGGAGCACCTACATATCAATACTCATACAGACAAGCAGTTATAGATGGATATTTAGTAGATCATGAACCTCCATACAATATCAAAACAAAGTTAAGCGAAGAGGGAATTATATGGCAAGAAGGAGAAAAGCCTAAAATATACAACCCTGATACAAATACAATTGAAGAGTTAGCTGTGCTAGAAGATGAATTAAAAATAGAAATAGAACAATTCAATAAATTAGTCATTACGAAGTCTTTTAATAAAACGGTAGCAAAGTATTTGGTAGATGAAATAAATCCTTACGGAGATGAAAAAACATTAATTTTTGCGACTAGAGACGATCATGCTGATATGATTGTTAGAGCATTAACAGAAGCTTATAATGCTATAGGTGTTGAGATACAACAGGGAATGATTGAAAAAATTACAGGAAAAGCGCATAATCCCAAAGAACTGACAACCTTATATAAAAATGAACAATTTCCCAATATTGCTGTTACTGTTGATTTATTAACTACAGGCATTGATGTTCCAAGAATTACAAATTTGGTATTCTTACGAAGAGTCCGTTCTCGTATATTATTTGAGCAGATGTTAGGTAGAGCTACACGATTGTGCGATGAAATTGGAAAAGAAGTTTTTAGAATATATGATGCCGTTCGCGTATATGAAGCGTTGAGCGATTACACACAAATGAAAACAGTAGCAAACCCTAAAGCTACATTCACACAATTATCTGAAGAATTTTCTAGAATTAAAGAAGAGGCTCGATTCATACAACAAGTACAGCAAATAATTGTAAAACTGCAACGTAAAAGGCATACGCTAGATGTAGAAGAATTAGAGAATTTTGAATACTATACAGAAGGACAAGCTCTAGACGACTTTATAATTTATTTAAAAAGTATAACAGCTTATGAGTTGCCAAACACAATTCCTAACTACCAAAAATTGTGGAATTTCTTAGATAAATTGAAAGCTAAGCCAAAAAAACGATTACTTAGTGAGCATACAGATGAATTACTAGGAGTTACTAGAGGATATGGAAAAGCTGAAGCCCCAGAAGATTATATTGAAAGTTTTAAAAAATTTATACTTGAAAATAGAAACAAAATAGCAGCTTTAAAAATAATTTGTACTAAACCAAAATCTTTAAACCGCGAAGCCTTAAAAGAATTACGATTGCTGTTAAGCGAAGAAGGTTTTTCTGCCACACAACTCAATACGGCATGGAAAAATGCTAAAAATGAAGACATTGCGGCTGACATTATTTCATATATACGTACTATGGCATTAGATGTGACATTGATAAATCATCAAGAACGTGTCAGAAATGCCATTCAGAAAATAAAGGCAAACCATTCTTTTAACAAGATTCAATTGGATTGGTTGCATCGTTTTCAGTTACAATTAGAAAAAGAATACATACTACAAAAAGAAGACCTTAATAAAGAACCTTTTAAGAGCGATGGCGGATATGTTCGATTAAATAAAATATTTAAAAACCAACTGGATGTAATTATTGAGGAACTCAATACTAATTTATATTCGGACATAGCTTAAAATTTATGAGTAATAACAAAAAAAAGATTGAACAACAATCTAGCGAAGGTGGAGGAGGTGGATTTTTCACCTTTTTATTAGGAATGATTGCCGCAGGAGGAACAGCATTAGCTGTATCTGAAAGAGGAAAGAGAAAAGTAGCTGTAGCAAAAAATAAGAAACTGCAACAGCAAAACAAAGAATTAGGTAAAAATAATTTAAAACTGATCTCAGAAAATATTAAAAGAGAAAAGGGCATTACAGAAGAAGTAAAAGAACAATTAAAGAATCTTCAAAAAAACTTTGCAACCCTAAGTCCGCCTGTCGCAAAAGAGTTAGATGCGGTAGTGGTACTTTTAGAAAACAATCAAGAATCTACTGCTATTGGAAAGCTTACGAAGGTAATTGAAAACTTATTAGCAGAAAAACTAATAAAAGAAGGCGAAATAAAAAAGAAGCCAACGTTGTTTAAAATGTTAGAGAAAGCCTTCAATCTCAACTGGATAAATAAACATGAATATGGTTTTGCCAATCATTTGAAAGAGTACAGAAACAAAGAAGCGCACGAATTGTCAGTAGAAATACCAAAGAATAAAAAAATCGTCTTATTTTTAACGGCTATTGACTTAATTCACACCCTAGAAAAATAACCTATATGAGCGCACAGGAAATTGCGAACAAACTTTGGAACCTATGTAATGTATTACGAGATGATGGAGTAACTTATCATCAATACTTAAACGAACTTACGTACATATTATTTCTAAAACTATCAGAAGTTAAAGACTTTGAAAAGCACATTCCTGAAGAATACCGTTGGCGAAGCTTTGTAGAAGATACCAATAATTTAGCTGCTTTTGAACGATACAAAAACTTTTTGGTAAACATAAGCAGTACGTCTACAAGCAATGCTATTCAAGAAATATATACCAATGCTGCTACAAGTTTACGAAAACCCGTCAATTTCAATACGCTTGTTCAATCTATTGATGATTTAGATTGGTACGAAGAGCAAGACCGCGATGTAATGGGCGATATTTACGAAAGTTTGCTTGAAAAAAATGCAGGAGAAAAGAAAAGTGGTGCAGGACAATATTTTACACCACGACCGCTAATTAATGTTGCCATAGAACTCATGGCTCCAAAATTAGGAGAACGTTGGAATGATCCAGCCTGTGGAACTTTTGGTTTTATGATTGCTTGTAATGATTACCTCAGAAGTAAACACAACGAGTATTATGCACTCAGCAAAAAAGATAGGGAATTTCAACTGCAAGAAGCTTTTAGTGGTGTAGAGTTAGTGCAAGATGCACACCGATTGGCATTAATGAACGCACGTTTGCACGGACTCGAAAGTACTATATATTATGGTGACACCTTGTCAGATTTCGGAAAACAACTCAAAGGCTATGACGGCGTACTCGCAAACCCGCCGTTTGGAACCAAAAAAGGAGGAGAAAAACCCAACAGAGACGATCTTACTTATCTAAGTAGTAACAAACAATTGAATTTTTTACAACATATATATCGTAGTCTTAAAACAGATGGAAGGGCTAGAGCAGCGGTAGTATTGCCAGATAATGTATTGTTTGAAGATGGCGATGGACAAAAAATTCGTAAAGATTTAATGAACAAATGCGACTTGCATACTATACTCCGTTTGCCTACAGGAATCTTTTACGCTGCGGGTGTAAAAACGAATGTCCTCTTTTTTACAAGAGGTAAAACAGAAACTAAAAACACAAAGCAAGTCTGGTTTTATGACATGCGCACCAATATGCCAAGCTTTGGAAAACGTACGCCTTTTACGCGCAAAGCCTTTCATGGTTTTATTAAAGCCTATACAGGAGGGATTACAGAAGAAACTTTAACAGCATACGATGGAAGCATTGACCATAAAAAACGGGCTACGATACAAGATGAACGTTGGCAATGTATCTCCAGAGCTGATATAAGGGCAAAAAATGATTCTTTGGACATTGGTTTGATTGCTGATGAAAGTATTACCAAAGCAGAAGACATAGGCGAACCTATTGATATTGCAAAGGAAGCGTTAGCCGAAATAAAAGCCATTACCAAAGAATTGAATAAGATTATAAAAGCATTAGGGTAATGGAAGAAAGATTGCCTAAGAATTGGATAAGTATTCCAATATTTAAAATAGCTAGAACTTCTTCAGGAGGGACACCAAGAACTACAGTAAGTGAATATTGGAATGGGAAAATTCCTTGGATAAACTCAGGAAAATTGAAAGATACTGAAATACATAGCCCGTCAAAGTTTATTACAGAATTAGGGTTAAAAAAAAGTTCTGCAAAATTATTCCCAATAAGTACAGTCGTTATTGCTTTAACTGGAGCTACTACAGGTAAAGTAGGATTATTAGAAATTGAAACATCAACTAATCAATCTGTGACGGGAATTTTTCCTAATAAAAATTATAATAGTAAGTTTTTGTTTTATCAACTAATAAGTTTAAGAAGCATTATTTTAAAACAAGCTTTAGGTACAGCTCAACCACATATCAATAAAAAAATTGTAGATGAAACAATTATTTCTTTTCCTCCATTACCAGAACAGCAACGTATTGTACAAAAGTTAGACAAGTTGTTTGGAGAGCTAGATACTATTAAGAAAAGATATAACAATTTAACTACGATAAAGAATACTTTTATAACCAGTTGTTTAATTAATTCAGAGACAAAGAAATTTTATAATAGACAAACAATAGGGAAATATTTGGAAGACAGTACGGAACGCATAGGTGATGATTGGGCTAAATATAGAAAGATAGGAGTTTCTGCTAAAAAAGGAATTATAGACTTAAGTGTAGGACAAAAGAAAACTTTTGAAAAATATAAAATAGTGCGTCCTGGAGATTTTATCTATAACACGATGAGAGTCAATATTGGCTCAATAGCAATATATAAAGGAGAAGAAATCGCGATAACAAGTCCAGATTATGTAGTTTTTAGAGTGAAATCACATCTTTCACCTGAGTTATTGTTAGGATTTTTAAAATCAGAGCAAGGAATTTTAGAAATTGGAGCTAATACCAAAGGTAGCGTTCGCGCACGATTGTATTTTAAAAGTTTATCACAAGTCAGAATGCCTGTGGGAAATGCTGAAGTTTATGAAAAAGCAGAGTTATTTTTAAAATCTTTTAATAAAGGCTTAAAAAGGTTAGAATATCTTATAAATTCCAAAATACCCAAATTAGAACAAGCCATTTTAGCCAAAGCCTTTAAAGGCGAATTGGTACCACAATTACCAACGGATGGTGATGCGAGAGACTTATTAAAAGAAATAGAAGCACTACAGGAAAAATTAGCTCAAAAGAAAAAAACAAAAAAGAAGTAAAATCTTATCTTAGTAGCATGAACCTTATTTTTGAATTATTAAAAAATGCGTTTTTATTAAAAGATATTTACACTACCGAAGAGTTATATAATGATTTATTGGTTGATAAACTATTTAAGATGTCACTTCCAGAGTTTGTTATCTTCCTAGATAAAAAGGAAAGTATATACTCATCACACAATGGCTTGGTGTTTTTAAGGGATAATAAAAAACTACAAGATATATTTTCTGCTACGTGGCACTTAACAAATGTATTACGCGGGGTACATTCGGTAGCAGAAACACGTTTCATAGTTAATGCATTACTATTTTACAAACGCGGATTTGATTTAGATAAAATTGCATCTGAAGATTCATATGGAATAGATTCAAAAAGAGATGAATTTTTAAATAACCCTTTAGGCGTTTTGATGGATTTTGGAGATGCAAAATATTGGCTTCATATTCTAAGTGCCAATGATAAATATTTGTCTTTCGAAATATTTCAAGAATTAACCAATCACTTGCATCGTTTTTCAAATGATCAATTAAAGCAAATCATTAACATATTACATTCTATTGATACGACTTCTATAGATACGAATACATTTAGTCTCATATTTGAAAACTTATATACTCATGATGTAAAAAGAGATAAGTTACTTATAGGAACGCCAAAAAATGTAGTGACACTTATGACAGAGATCTTACAAGCGAACAATGGCAAAGTATATGATCCTGTTTGTGGACGTGGTACATTTTTAAACGAAATATACCGAGAAATAGGAAATGAAAACTTATATGCAACGGAATTGCATTATAAAACAGCTTTGTTTGCATACATGTCACAATTGGTTACAGGTATTACCCAACCAAATATTCAAGTAACAAATTGTTTTGATACACTAGAAGATGGAAACACTTTTGATTACATCATTGCAGATTTACCTATTTTAGGAGTAGTAAACTCCGATGAGTTATTTACATTAGAACGCCATTGGAATATAAAGTTTCCAAAAACTAAAAGTTTTTCAGCGTTAATATTATTTATCATTTCAAAGCTCAAAGATAAAGGGCGCGCCATATTTACAGTATCGGATAGTTTTTTATTCAAAGGTGGCGTTGAAAAGAAAATCAGAACTCAACTTATTCAAGATGATTATATAGAAGGTGTTATTAGTATTCCAAATGAAGCTTTGAAACCTTTTACAAATGGAAAAGCATCTATCATTATTATAAATAAGGCGAAACCATCTGCACTGATCAAAAAAATAAAGTTTTTAGAAATAAATTCTTTACCGTTTAATGTGCTTTCCTTTGCCAAAGAATACCAAACAACAACAACATTAGAAACAGAGAATGTAAAAATAATTGGTACGGACGATGTATTAAAAACAACTTCACTTGAACCATCTACATATACAAGTAATTTTTATGAGATTAAAAAAATGCTTGATAATGGTGAAGGTGTATACTTACATGATATAGTAACGATGCGTTCGGGGCAAAATATAAAAAATGATGATGTAACGCCGTATGCAAATGTTCCTTTGGTTAAGATAGAAAACTTAGAACGTGATATTTTAGATATATTTTTATCCAAAGAAAACATAAAAGAATTTGTCTCATATGATAACTTTGAAGTAAGAAGAAAAATCGTTGATACAGTCTGTATCTTAGTTGGAAAAGTTGGAGACTATTTAAAACCTACCATATTCAAACCTACGACACAAATCCCATATATATTACCACATTCCAACGTCATCATTTTAGAGTTATCAAGTAACATTGTTACAATAGAATATTTGTATTATCAATTATACAGAGACTTTGTAATAAACCAGATAGAAAACAATCGCACACGTTCTGTAATTCCGTTCATTTCGCAAACACGTTTAGGTGAAGTCGTAATTCCGATGGTTAGTCTGGAGTTTCAGGAAGAATTCATCAAGACTCAAAAAAGTGAGATCATTGCTTCTGAAGAGCGTCGTGTTGCGGAGCGTTTTGAAAAAATTGGGTATAAGAGGAAAATACAAGAAAGTGAAACAAACATTATTGCGACACTCACGCATCAATTAAAACATAGTTTAACCAATGTACGCACGCTGATAACGAAAATAAATCATATCACTAAAAACAATTCACTAGAAAATTATACTGAATATAGTGATGTAAACTTAAATACACCAATTATTGAAGGCTTAGAAGCGCCAGAAAATAAAACTTTAGAAGAAACTTTAGTACTAGCCCAGCGAGAAGCGGACTTTTTAAATACAATTCTTGAAAATGTACAAAAGGCAGTCACACTAGAATTAACAGCGGAAGATTTTACCATTGTCTCGATACGATCCTTATTTGATAACTTATTAAGTGGCAGTGAAAACTATAAAATGAAGTTAAAGGGAGAAGATTTTGATATAGAAGTATCTGAGTCTCACATGAGAGAATTACTAAAAGGGTTACTAAACAATGCCGTAAAACATAGTTTTTGTTATGAAACTGATAAAGAGCATACTGTTTCTTTTACTGTAAAAAAAGATAGAGGATTGGCTATCATTCGTTACAGAAATAATGGGTTGCCTTTCAATATATCTCAAAAAGATTTTGTGACGATACTTTCAAAGTCACGTAAAAGTAATGGAAGCGGAATTGGCGGGTATTACATTGATAAAATTATAAAAGCGCACAAAGGCGAATTATTTATAGGGGAAGACTATAAATCAGGTGTTTTTATGCGGATAGAACTACCATTAAATCAACATAAAGATGAGTAACGTATTACTTTTAATAGATGATAAAGAAACATTCAAAGAAACTTTTAAAATAACAGCACAACGTAAAGGGTATCAACTTGCTTGGGGCAAAAGTTATGATGAACTAGTAGAAAAATTAGAAAAATTTCACGAACATATTTGCACAGTAGTTTTAGACGTAAAATGTTTAATGAGCAATGATCAACCTATTGAACACGAAAACTTTATAGGAAGCGCTTTAATTCATCTAAGCACAAATTATGCGCACATACCAAGAGTTGTTTTAACAGGTGATGAAACGGCTTTAGCCAAAGTAAAAGATATTTTCAGTACTTCTAATGAGGATATCTACTCTAAATCAGTAGAAGATATTGAGCGTATGTTCACAAAAATTGAAGAACATAAAACAAATTTTCCAATTAGACAGTATGGTAAAGCGCAACTTAGAGTTTTAGATGTTATTAAAAAAGGAGAAGGAAAAAGAATAGAATTCAAATCAACGCTTCGATTTGATATCAAAGGAAATGAAAAAGCCGATTGGCTTATTTTTGAGACTTTTAAAAATATAGCAGCATTCTTAAACTCTGAAGGAGGTACCATACTTATAGGAGTAGCAGATGATAGAGAAATCCTTGGCTTGGAAGCCTATGATTATTCATTATTAAAAGAAGGTGATAAACAGGACTTGTTTCAGTTACAATTAGATAATTTAATACGCACACATTTTGGAGACGCAGTGCATCGAATATTAAGTGTTGCCATAGTAAAAATTGAAGGGAAAAGTATCTGTGAAATCAGAATTAAAGAAAAATATACAGCACCAATATTCATAACAAAAAAAGAAGAAAATAAGCCTAAGCGTAAAGCTTTTTATATTCGTAGATTATCCAGTGCTATAGAATTAAAAGATGATGAAATGGAAGTTTATATAAAAGCACATTGGTCATGATGAGGATTCCCGTAAAAGTAACTTTATGATGTATTGTATTTTAGTTTTTAAAGATTCATTTTATGCGTATAATTAAAGATAACAGGTTAACTTATTTTCTTAATGAGCTAAGTGGAACTAAAGAAGTCCGAATCATTTCTCCTTTTATAACAAATATAATGGTTGATCATTTGTTAAATAACTTTAAAGGTTCTTTAATAAAAGTAATTACGCGTTATAATTTGAATGATTTTAAAAGTGGAGTTTCTAGTTTATCTGCCCTTGAAAAATTATTGAATGCTGGAGCTGAGATAAAAAGTGTAAAAGATTTACATAGTAAACTCTATCTATTTGATAAAAAAAGTGCTTTTGTTACATCTGCAAACTTTACTAATGGTGGTTTTTTTAGAAATAAAGAGTTTGGAGTTTTAGTAACAGAATCTGAATCAGTTGAAGAATCTTTATTTTACTTCAAAGAACTGTGGGGTATTGATGCTTCTTTATTAAATATGGAATGCATAATTGAATGGAGAAAAATTATCAAGCTTTCGAGAACCACACAAAAAGAAATTGAAAAGCTCCCTGATGTAGGTGCTTCTTATTCAGATTCAATTCTTGGAGGAAGAAGATATTTTATTAAATTTTTTGGTAAAGCTGATAACCGTTTAGGATTAGAGAGAAAAGTTTTAAACGAACTCTATGGAGGTTGTAGTCATTTTGCCTTATCATTTTCTAAAAATAAAAGAGATGCTCGTCCAAGAAGATATAGAGAAGGAGATATTGTATTTATGGCAAGAATGACTAAAGATCCAGATGATTACGCTATTTATGGAAGGGCTATAACATATGCTCATAATGATAAAAGAGATGTGGCAAATACTGAAGATATAAAACATATTCCATGGTTAAAGGATTGGTCTATATTAGTTAGAGTAAAAGAACCAATGTTTATAAATTCTACTTTTGAGGAATGTCCAAAACTAAATGATTTAGTAAGAGAATTAAAATACTTGAGTTTTGAAAGCACAGAACAAAATTTTAAAAAAGGATCAGGTAATATAAACCCAAAAAGTTCACTAATGCAAAAGGGAGATGTAATGCTTAGTAGTACTGGGGCTCAGTGGCTGGAATTAACTTTTAAAAAAGCAATAGAAAAGACAGGAACTGTAGATCAGCAAATAATAAACTCATTTTATCAAGGAAGTAAAATAACCGAATGATACAAAACCGACCACAAACCATACAAATATTTTTACCAACAGGTTCGCCTACAGGAGTAAAAGAAGCTGAGTTAACAAACAGACTATTAAAAGCACTTTACTTTCCAAGAACAGCTTTGGAAAGTGCATCTAAAAGAGAAATAGCCAAACATACAGGCGTTTACTTTTTATTTGGACAAGATGAAAACGGTGCCGATATGGTATATATTGGAGAAGGAGAAGATTGCTGGGATCGTATCAAAAGTCATCACCGAAACAAAGATTTTTGGACAGAAGGCATTATCATAGCTACCAAAGGAGATGTATATACAAAGACAGAGGCAAAGTTTTTAGAACATATATGTTTAAAAGTGGCTAAGGAAGCAGGACGTTATGTAACAGATAATGAAACAGGTTCAAAGAAGCCATCGATACCAGAAACCAGAATGTATGATCTGGAAGATAACTTTGAAACTATTAAGATATTGGTAGGAGCTTTAGGTTTTCAATTGTTTAAGAATGAAGAAAAAGAAACCGTAAAGAAAGAATATTTCTATTGTAAAGGAAAAGATGCTAATGCAACGGCAATTATAACTGATGAAGGGATTTGGGTATTAGCAGAGTCAATAGCAAATTTAAAAGAAACTAAAACCGCTGGAAATTGGATAACGGGGATGCGCCAAAAATTAGTAGATAAAGGGGATTTAGTTAAAAACGATAATGTTCTAAAATTTACTAAAAAGGTATTATTCAAATCATTTAGTGCGGCGGCTGGCACTGTATTAGGAAGAAGAGCCAATGGTTGGAAAGAGTGGAAAGATAAAGATGGTAAAACTTTAGATGAATTGAAAAGACAGAGTTAACAATGCCCAAAAAAGGAAAACAAAAAAATACCAAAAACAAAGCCAAGCATACCAAGCTGATGCAACGCAAACTCAACAAAGAGCGCGCTGACAAAGAAGCTACGAAAGCACGACTTAAAGCGATTGTACAAAAAGCCAATGAATCAAAAAAGATTGATGATTAACGATTTTTGATAGAAAAAGTATTTTCAAATAAACGAATAAACGAATAAACGAATAAACGAAAAGCAACGCGACCAATAACTGCCACACTGAGCTTGCCGAAGTGCTAAACTACTTCTTAATAAATTTCATTGTTTCAGTTGCCGTATCGGTTTTAATTTCCAAAAAGTAAAATCCACTAGACAAATCCTTTACATCCAATTCATAGGTTGGTTTGTAGGGATTGAGCAGTTTTTGTACAAGCAACCTACCATTCAAATCATATACCAAAATTGTATTGATGTTCTTTTGGGAGCTGATCGTTAACGTACTACTTGCAGGATTAGGATAAATGGATACTTTATTGGCTTCAAACACATCAATAGATAAACGATCTACAATTTCTGTCATAGCAGTATTGGTAATAATTGGCGGATTAAAGTCAAAATAAATAGCAGCCGTTCCATTGATAATGTCTCCTAAGACTACATCGCTTTTTGGTTTTATCTTAAAGGTAATATAGCCATGCGAATTCGGTTCGTCTGTAGTACTATCTGGTAAATGTATACCATCAAAAATGAACTCTATATTGTTACCATTAGTAATTTCTACACGTCCGGAATGGCTTAGGCTTTGCAATTGCATGGTATCCCAGTCCAATTTGTCATCTAGTATATGTTCAACTCTAATGTTTATAGCACTTGCAGTTCCTGTGTTTTGAAAGCGGATAATATAATGGAGGTATTTGTCAATGTCTTCAATTAAAACTTCATCACCTTCAAGTACACGAATATCATTAGGATCGTACGAACCTATAACGGTTTGTCGCAAGCTGAATATATTATCGCCCGGAGTTTCGTCTCCAGATATTGGTGATATGGTTGCCGTAGATAAGAGTATTTCGTCTATGTTGGTCGTAGGAGGCGGAAAGACATTAAATTCTAAATCAATGGTTCTCGTTTCAAACGGGTTTAAGTTTGTAAAATTAAAAGTTAAGGTACTGGCAGTTTGTGAAGCCACAGTTTCACTCGCATTTAAAAATTGCATTTTAGAACCGTCAAATTCAAAAGTAATATTTCCACTTAATTGGGTCGTGCCAACATTATTATACACAATTTGATAGCTTGTATTAAAGCCCGGTCGTGGATCATCAATAGATGGATATATCGTAACATTCAAATCGTTATGCATTCCTGTAGGTTCTATACAAAAATCTACAGTATCTGTGAATCCTATTCCTGTAAAGTTTGTTGTAACTGATTCAGGAGTTACCGTATAATAATTAGGTATTGGCGATACTATAGAAGTAGTATAACTACCTGCATCTGGAAACAATTGATATATACCATTGATATTTGAAAAAGTAGATAAACTCGTAGTTCCGTCTGTGGTTTCAACCAATATATTCCCCATCGGAAGATCATTTGCATCGCAACCATTGAAATTTACATCCATGGCAATAGTTCCGTTGATTTCATTGGCAATAACGCCTACATTTCTATGCCAAGCTATTTTATCATCATCTTGTGATGCTGAAACTACATCCATATCGCCATCACCATCAATATCAGCAGCATATATCGATCGTACATGATTTGTATTGGTACTAATATCTTGTTGTGTACCAAAAGTACCTTGTCCATCTATATTTTCAAACCAAATTACGGAATCATCGAATAAAGTGCCAACCAAAACATCTACATCACCATCATTATCTAAATCTGTAGCGTAAACAGATCCTACGCTATTTATTGCTGTTGAGATTACCTGTTGACTTCCAAAAGTACCTTGTCCATCGGTATTTTCATACCAAGCTACGTCAATACTATTATTAAACGCTCCTGAAACTACATCCATATCTCCATCGCCATCCATATCAGCGGCATGGATTGAGTTTATGTTATTAGAATTCGTAATGATAATTTGTTCGGAACTAAAAGTACCTTGTCCATCTGTATTTTCATACCAGGCTATTTTGCCATCTGATGAAGAAGCAGAAAGTACATCCATATCGCCATCACCATCTATGTCTATAGCATAAACAGCTGATGCAAAATTTGCATTTGTGGTAATAATTTGTTGTGGGCCAAAAGTACCTTGTCCGTCTGTATTTTCATACCAAGCTATTTTATCATCTGATGAAGAAGCGGAAAGTACATCCATATCACCATCACCATCTATATCTGTCACATACACAGACGTTGCAGCAGTTGCATTAGTAGTTATGGTTTGTTGAGGACCAAAGGTGCCTTGTCCATCGGTGTTTTCGTACCAAGCTATTTTATTATCATTGTTGGATGCAGAAAGTATATCCAAATCACCATCACCATCAAGATCACTTGCATACACCGATCGTACTCTATCTGCATTTGTAGTAATAATTTGTTGCGTACCAAAAGTACCTTGCCCATCGGTGTTTTCGTACCAAGCCACTTTGTCATCAAATTCAGAAGCCGTGACGATATCCATATCACCATCGCCATCCAAATCATTTGCATACACGCAACTTGGGAAATTTATTAATGGAGCTATACTTTTTCGATTTCCAAAAGTACCTTGTCCATCTATATTTTCATGCGAATTTATAATGTCTACACCAGAACCAGAAGTTGCCGTAAGTATATCCAAATCGCCATCACCATCTATATCAGCAGGAGAAAACGAATACGTCCCTGTGGAAAATCCTATTAATACTTGTCGATTTCCAAAAGTACCTTGCCCGTCTGTATTTTCATGCCAAGAAATCACTCTATCACTACCAGGTGTAGCCGAAAGTACATCCATATCACCATCTCCATCTAGGTCGGTTGAAAATACCCAACTTGTTCCAAACGCTGTCCCTATAACTTGGATGCTTCCAAAAGTACCTTGTCCATCTGTATTCTCATACCAAGCCAAATTATTATTGTTGTTAGAAGCAGAAATCACATCCAAATCACCATCTCCATCTATATCACTGGCATAAGTCGATAAGGGATTAGTTGCCGTTGTTGAGATGGTTTGCTGTGGACCAAAAGTACCTTGTCCGTCGGTATTTTCATGCCAAGACACTCTATTATCACCCGTAGATGTTACAAGAATATCTACATCTCCGTCACCATCTAGGTCAGCAAGATGTGCCGAAGCTATTCCCCAAGCAGCGGATGAAATCACTTGCACATCACCAAAAGTACCTTGTCCATCATTTTCGTACCAAGCTATTCTGTTAGTATCAGAAACTGCAGTAGCGATATCTATATCGCCATCGCCATCTATATCACTTGTATAAACTTTACCGCCATTAAATACCAACGCATCTATGATTTGTTCAGGTCCAAATGTGCCTTGTCCATCGGTATTTTCATACCAAACGATTCTGCCATTTTGAAACCCGGCTAGTACATCCATATCACCATCTCCATCCAAATCATTTGCATGAAGCTTTGGATTTCCAAATGCATCACCAGAGATATTTATTGGAGTGCTATAGTTACCTTGTCCATCTATATTTCTATGCCAAACTATTCTAGCACCTATATCAGCTCCGGATAGGATATCCATATCTCCGTCACCATCAATATCAACAGCATACACTTCTTCAATAGAATACGATATGGATTCAAAAATAATGTTTTCCTGAAATTCAATCTGTGTATATCCATAATTGCACATGAATAAGAGGGAAAGGAACAGTAATTTATATTTCATAGCTGTTTTTTTAATTTTAAGATGTTGTGACTTCTCTTATTTTGACACGTATAGTATCATTTTAGTACGAAGTCACTTCTATGAGTACTTTAGTAAAAAAATAGTTTTTGAGGGAGGAGTTTAAAATTAAATAATTAATTTTTAAAAAGACTGATAAACTTGTATTTTTTATGTGATTCATTTAAAATGAAAAAGTACTTTTGCTAAAGGCTAAAGGCTAAAGGCTAAAGGCTAAAGGCTAAAGGCTAAAGGCTAAAGGCTAAAGGCTAATACCCAAAAACCAATACCCAACACCATGGAACAAATCGACATCCTAGACGAACACGGAAAACCTACAGGTGAAATCCTTCCCAAACGAGAAGTACATCGCCACGGACATTTTCATGCGTCAACACATCTGTGGTTATATACTAAAACAGGAAAAGTGGTCTTGCAATTGCGAGCTGCCATCAAACCCAATTTTCCAAATTGTTGGGATGTTTCTGTGGCGGGACATATTAGTGCAGGAGAAACGGCTTTGGATACCGCAGTACGAGAAGCACAAGAAGAACTAGGAATCAAAGTACAAACCGAACAACTACAACAAATAGGACGTTTCCGAATCGATTACCAACATGCGGAAGACTACCGCGATCGTGAATTCATTACCATATTTGCTTGCGAAATTCCAGACAAACCTTTGCAAACGACACTCCAAGAAGAAGAAGTTGCCGATGTTACCTTACTTCCTTTAGCACAAGTAGAAGCAGAGCTAGCCGACACTCAACTGGCCAAAAAATACGTTCCATTTAACAAAGCCTATGCAGTTGAGGTATTCGAAAAACTGAATGAATTGTTTTTTTAGTAATGAGTTATTAGTATTGAGTATTGAGAAGTTTCAGAGTATATTAGAGTTAATTAATAACGAAGAGTACATATAAAAACATTCGTGAATTCGTGACAAAAAACTATGTCATATAAAGGCAATAGGTTTTGGGAATTAGGAATTAGTGCTATTTCAAACGAAATACAATTTAAAACAGAAACAGATCAATACTTCAACAAACTTAGCATAAACAAAAAAACAAATCAACATTGGAAACGTCACTACGAGGAGTTACGACGTGGTAGTCTGTTTATTGTAGTACAAATTTGCTCTTTGAAGAAACAGATTGCCACGTCACTTATGTTCCTCGCAATGACGTATCATAGTACCAGCAATCAGCAATAAATCCCAAATTCGAGTAAATTACACAAGAGTACACATAAAAACATTCGTGAATTCGTGACAAAAACCAAGAAGATATAAGGCAATAGGTTTTGGGAATTAGGAATTAGTGATGTTTCAAACGAAATACAATTTAAAACAGAAACAGATTAACAAATCAACAAAAAGACAAATAAACAAATAAGAAGTTTAAGAGTTTATAAGTTTACTAGTTTAGTCTTTGAAGCAAAGAATACCGTATCATATTACCAGCAACCAAATTCGAGTAAATTACACAAGAGTACACACAAAAACATTCGTGAATTCGTGACAAAAAACTATGTCATATAAAGGCAATAGGTTTTGGGAATTAGGAATTAGTGCTATTTCAAACGAAATACAATTTAAAACAGAAACAGATTAACAAATCAACAAAAAAGAAGTTTAAGAGTTTATAAGTTTACGAGTTTAGTCTTTGAAACAAAAATACCGTATCATATTACGAGCAACCAACACCCAACAAAGTCTAACAGCGAAGCGGTCTAACATCTAAAAGCACGTAAGTGCGTTCTAAAAGCGCTAGCGATTCTATATGCTAACAACAATAGATTCAGACAACAAAACCATAGATTTGGAAAAGAATAACTTCTTCAATTGCCGCAACTTTGTATTGTAATTAAAAATAAACAAACAAAACAATACTAACATGCATACAAAAACAGCAATCATCACAGGAGGAAGCCGTGGATTAGGAAAAGACATGGCAATCAATTTAGCACAAAACGGAATCAATATTATCTTTTCATATCATAGCAATACCGAAAAAGCAAACGAAGTCATTGCAGCAATAGAAGCCTTAGGACAGAAAGCAATCGCCTTTCCATTTGATGCGAATGATTATAAAAGTGGTCAGGCATTTGTAAAACAAGCTACGGACTATCTTCAGAAAGAAAACAATTCGCCAAACTTTGATTTTCTCATCAACAATGCCGGAACAGGAACATTCAACATGGTGGCTGATACCACAGAAACACAATTTGACGAAATGATGAATGTACACCTAAAAAGTATATACTTTTTTACACAAGCCGCATTACCATACCTAAACAATAGCGGACGCATTATCAATATCTCAAGTGGTTTAACGCGATTTAGTTTTCCAGGAATGTCAGCATACGCTATGATGAAAGGCGGAATAGAAGTCTTTACACGTTATTTAGCAAAAGAACTAGGCGCACGAAAAATAACCGCAAATGTCGTAGCACCAGGAGCTATTGCTACAGATTTCGCAGGCGGATCAAACAAAGAAGAAGAAAAAACGAAGATCATTTCAAGCCTCACAGCATTAGGAAGAGTAGGAGAAGCCGAAGATATTGGCGGTATCATCGCTTTCTTATGTTCAGACAAAGCAGGCTGGATCAACGGACAACGAATTGAAGCCTCTGGAGGAATGCTTGTTTAGGGAATGTTGAATTATAGATTTTGAATGTTGAATGAACTGTTACATACCTAAACTTGTTCTAAACGTCAGTTCGAGTGATTTTCGAAGAAAATAGTATCGAGAACAGCTTTGAAACGTCATTGCGAGGAACGCGAGTGACGTGGTAATCTGCTACTTCAAAGAGCAAATTTGTACTGTGATAAACAGATTTACACGTCGTAAACTTCTCGCAATGAGGTTTCTGAGTTCGTCAATTTAAAAACAAAGAATTTAGGCTATAGTAGTTTACTATGCGTCAGTTCGATTTCTATGACAAAATCAAACGATTTTGATAAAAATTTTGATTTTTAATTAGAGCAAAAACAATGTGTATCAT
>NZ_CANLEA010000028.1 GCF_947489565.1 uncultured Kordia sp.
TACTTTGATAAAATACATTACTTTACGATTTCTTAGCTGTTCTCGATACAAATTTGTTCCACAAATTCACTCGAACTAATGTTTAGAATTGGCAGATTGTGACATTATTTCAATCTTTTAATATTTCAATTCAAAAAAAGACACAGAAGTTTGTATTTTGCAATACAGAAAAATACAATAGATGCAGCCGATTCACATTTTACTACTGATTGCCGGATATTTTGGCGTTTTAATTTTAATCTCTTACTTCACTGGAAAAGACGATAGTAACGAAACATTTTTTAAAGCATCTCGAAAATCGCCTTGGTATGTCGTAGCTTTTGGAATGATTGGCGCTTCCCTTTCGGGCGTTACGTTTATTTCAGTTCCTGGTTGGGTTCAAGCTTCCAAGTTTAGCTATATGCAAGTTGTATTTGGTTATTTGGTCGGTTATTTTATTATTGCATACGTGTTGATGCCGATTTATTATCGCTTGAACGTGACGTCTATTTATCAGTATTTGGAAGATCGTTTTGGAATGGTGAGTTATAAAACTGGTGCATTTTTCTTTCTGATTTCCAGAATTCTCGGTGCTTCGTTCCGATTGTATTTAGTTGCCATTGTATTACAACGCTATGTGTTTGATGCTTACGGAATTGATTTTGCAGTTACAGTAACCTTATCCATTGTGTTGATTTGGTTGTATACGTTTCGTGGCGGAATTAAAACGATTGTTTGGACAGATACGTTGCAAACACTGTTTATGCTGATTGCCGTTGGAGTTGCTATTTATTTGATTTTAGGTGATTTGAATTTGAGCTTTGGCGAATTTTTCAATTCAGATGCTTTAAAAGAATACAGTCAAATTTGGTTTACCGAAGATGCCATGGCGAAGAATTATTTTATAAAGTCTTTCCTTGGCGGATTGTTTATTGCAGTTTGTATGACAGGACTTGACCAAGATATGATGCAAAAGAATTTAACCTGTAAAAGTTTGGGCGATGCTCAGAAAAACATGGTGAGTTTTAGTGTGGTATTGATCGTGGTGAACTTTGTTTTTTTACTATTAGGAGCATTAGTATACATGTATGCTGCAAAACATAATATAGGAGTTCCTTTAATGGATGGCAATGCCAAAACAGATTTGTTATTTCCTGAAATTGCGCTTAAAGGCGGATTGGGACTTTCCTTAGCAATTGTCTTTTTATTAGGATTAATTGCTGCTGCATATTCTAGTGCAGATTCTGCATTGACTTCGTTGACTACTTCATTTTCTGTCGATTTTCTAGATATTGAAAAAGAAGCTGGAAAAGAAAATAAATTATCTCGTAACATCGTTCAAGTTGCAAAACCAATTGCAGTTTCGGCTGCTAGCTTTTTTAGTTTTAAAAAGAAAACTGAAGAAGAACCAAAACAAAAACCTGTAAACGAGCAAAAACTAATACGTCAGGTAGTACATATTTTGATGTCTGTCGTATTAATTATTGTGGTGATTATTTTTAATAGTCTGAGTGATAAAAGTGTTATCGACAATTTATTGACCATTGCTGGTTATACATATGGCCCACTTTTAGGTTTATTTGCTTTTGGAATTTTCACTAAATATAAAGTGATTGATAAGTATGTATGGTTAGTTACACTACTTTCAATCACATTAACATACGTATTGGCCAATTTCGGTTCATACTATACATATTTTACCGAAGATGTGGCTAGTCTAGCGGAAGCTACAAAACTGTCCAAAGAAACATTTTATCAATTTGGATATGAATTATTGCCGATAAATGGTTTGCTTACTTTTATAGGTCTAGTAATTATTAGACGCCAACATCACTAAAGTACAAGCGACTTCGCATTTGATATCTTTTTCATGTAATGCAGTACAAAAATCTGAATTTTCTGTACCTGGATTAAAAATTACACGTTTGGGTTGTAACGAAAAGATATACTCATAATAATCTGGTTGCACAGCAGGATTCAAATACAGTGTAACTGTATGAATATCTTCGTATTGTACTAATTCTGTATCAATGGTAACGCCGTTAATTTCTCCTTCTTTAAGTCCAAAGGCAACGACTTCATGGTTATAGGCAACCAATTTATGTACGGCTTTATTAGAAAAGCGATGCGACTTCATAGAAGCGCCTAACACTAATGTTTTCAATAGGTAACGATATTTAGGTTTACGATTTAGGTATTTCTCACTGGTAATGAGGCTACAAATTTAGTAATTTTTGAGGTGCTACAGCTTTATTTGTTAAAATATGTTAAAAGTTGTCAAAAGGCGTAACATAATAGTAATTACTTCGTCAAGTATGCATGATTCTAGAAATCTAGAACATCATCAAAAAAATTAAAAAACGAACTAATTAGAATGAAAAAACTATTCTCACTATGCATGCTAATGCTATGCGTTACCTTGCATGCTCAAAACCCAGCCCCCAAAATCGGAACTGTTAAAGGAAAAGTCATAGATGCAACTTCTAAAGAAGCGATTCCTTATGCAACGATTGTCATTAAATCAAAAGCAGATAGTAAAGTTATTACTGGAGCTATTTCTGATGACAACGGAAATTTTAAAATTGAAAAAATCCCTGCGGGAGCAATTATTGTGGATATTCAATTTATCGGTTACGAAACTATTTCAAAAGAAGCTACAATTTCAGCAGACAATAAGGTTATAGATGTTGGTACGGTTTCCATTGCAGAAAGTGCAACGGCGCTAAATGAAGTTGAAGTGGTTGCCGAACGAACTACAATTGAACAGAAAGTTGATAGAAAAGTAATTACGGTTGGAAAAGATTTGGTTACTAGTGGGCCAACTGCTTCTGACATTATGAACAATTTACCTTCTGTAAATGTAGATCAGCAAACTGGAGCTATTAGTTTACGTGGAAACCAAAACGTACGTGTTATGGTTGACGGAAAACTTTCAAACATTCCTACAGCACAGTTATTAAAGCAATTACCTTCCAATTCGATCAAAAAAATTGAATTGATCACAAATCCTTCTGCAAAGTACAATCCTGAAGGAATGAGTGGAATTATCAATATCGTTTTACGTAAAAATGTAAATATTGGATTCAACGGAAATGTAAATATTGGTTTGACACGTGAGCGTGAAGCGAAGTTTAATAGTTCGCTTGATATGAACTATCGTAATGGAAAATTTAATGTTTTCGGAAACTATTCTAATAATATTTCTAAAAATGCAAACGCAGGAAACATTTTCCGTCCAGATGAAAATTCAGAACAAATATTTAGCTTTTTAGACAATCAAAAAACACACTTATTTAAAGTTGGAGTTGATATTTATTTAAACGAGAAAAACACCGTTTCTTTCTTTACAAATCAAAATATTACAGATAGTAAGAATGATGGTATTACAGATGTATTTTTCTATGATGATTCGCAGTTTGATACTTTTCAAGATTTTATAGCGAAAAACGAAAACCTTGCTTCTCAATATAACTTTAACTATAAGTATGATATTAATGACGAAGGACATAATATTGAATTGGAAGTAGATTATAATGTTTTTGATGCAACTGATAATTTTGACTTTGTATTCTCAGGATTCAACACATTCCCTAATTATACTGATGACACAGAAACTGACAGAGATCGTACTACGATTAACTTAGATTATGTGCGTCCAATGAAAAATAAAGCAAAGTTAGAACTTGGTGCAGAAGCGCGTTTATTTAACTCTGGGATCGATTACCAATCTACAGGATTTACATTTAATGAATTAGGAAACTTACGTAGAACTCCTAGTACTGATTTCAATTATAGTAGAGATATTTATTCAGTATATGGAACTTATGGAAAGCAGTTTGACAAATGGTCGTACCAAATTGGTGTACGTGCAGAAAGTGTACAAGTAGACGCAAATGCTTTGTCAAGAGAGATTGTTTCAACTGATGTTACAGATATTGTTTTTGAAAACGATTATATTCAGGTGTATCCGTCTGCGTTTTTCACGTATACTCCATCTGAAAAAAATTCATACCAAGTTAGTTACAGTCGTCGTGTAGATCGTCCTGGAATTGGACAAGTAAATCCTATTAGAGAATGGAGTACGCCTTTAATCTCTTCTTTTGGAAATATCAATTTAGAGCCACAATTTACTAACTCTATGGAAGTAAACTACACACGTAAGTTAGGAAACAAAGGAACTATTACTGGTGGTGTTTTTTACAGACTTATTGAAGATGAAATTAACAGAGCTGTTTTTGTAGATCCAACAGATATCAACAGATTGATCTTAACACATGATAACTTCGATAATACATCTGCTTACGGAGTAGAAGTTTCAAGTAACTTTAGACCAACTAGCTGGTGGAGTTTTAACACAAGTTTTGATTTCTTTTCACAAACACAAAAAGGAATTACAGAATCATTAAATGCACCAACAGATGTTGCAACAGTTGATAATATTGTTCGTGAAACGGTAGAAGTTGACAATGCAGCTTGGAACTTTAGAATGTTTAACAACTTTAGAGTGACTAAAAAATTAAACTTATCTGCTTTTGGTTTCTACAGAGGAAGTGTACAAGGATTACAATTTGAAATGCAACCAATGTATTTTGTAAATGTTGGAGCACGTTACTCATTTGCTCAAGGAAACGGAACATTAAGTGTGAATTATAATGATATTTTCAACACTATGGAATTTGGTTTTAATGGTCAAAGACCTTTCCGTCAAGAAGGAGCTTTTAGATGGGAAAGTAATACTGTAAATGTTAGTATTTCATACCGTTTTGGAGGTAGAAAGTATAGAGCAAAATCTCGTAAGAGACGTGATAATGACGAAAAGTCTGGAAGCGGCGGATTCCTATAAGATTACATTAATTTACAATATATAAAAAGTTAATAGCTTCAATTATTATTGATGGTTAGTGTTAATTGAATGTTATTAATAAATGAAAACCTTAGTTGTGCACAACTAAGGTTTTCTGTTTTTTATGGAGTATCTAATATACTCTTAATCCGTAAAGTAGCGCATTTTGACAAAAAAACTGTTAAAATTACCCTTAGCAGTAATACAACCTGAAAAAAAACAACCTACTTTTGTACTATTATTAAAGTATACTGTATTGTTATTAAGTTGATTATTCGAATTTAGCACTCTAAAAACATCCATTATTGCAGAACGTATACTAGATTTTTATCTAAGAAAAAATCCCAAGCGCGCTAGCACTTGGGATTTTATTTTTTTATAATTTCTCGAGATCTTATATTACCATTTTATAATGACACTTCCCCAAGTGAATCCACTTCCGAAAGCTGCCAATACTACGGTATCTCCTTCTTTAATTTTTCCTTCTTCCCATGCTTCTGTCAATGCAATTGGAATAGATGCTGCCGTGGTATTTCCGTAGCGCATGATGTTATTATATACTTGATCGTCTCCTAAACCAAATTTTTTCTGAATGAATTGTGCGATTCGCAAGTTTGCTTGATGCGGAATCAACATGTCAATATCTTCTTTGTTCAATCCGTTTTGCGATAAACCTTCCATGATTACTTCGCTAAAACGAACCACTGCATTTTTGAATACAAATTGTCCATTCATATGTGGAAAATACGAGATATCTTCTACTCCTTTATCATGATCATTCAAAATATCATTTACCCAACGTGTTCCCATACCTGGCGCTGTTAATGCTAATTCTTCTGCATGTTCTCCTTGCGAATGTAAATGTGTTGATAAAATTCCACGACTATCGTCTTCACTACGCGTCAAAATAGCGGCTCCTGCTCCATCACCAAAAATCACAGAAACTCCTCTTCCACGTGTGGTCATATCCAAACCATGAGAGTGTAATTCTGAACCAATCACCAGAATATTTTTATACATTCCAGTTTTAATAAATTGGTCTGCTACAGAAATTGCATATACAAATCCTGAGCATTGATTACGTACATCAAGTGCTCCAACAGTTTTAATATCTAACTCTTTTTGTACCATGACACCTGGTCCTGGGAAATAATAATCTGGACTTAAGGTTGCAAAAATGATAAAATCGATATCATCTTTGTCAATTCCTGCACGTTCAATAGCAACTTTAGCTGCTTTAATTCCCATACCAGAAGTTGTATCTTCTGTACCTTTTACGGCAAATCTTCTTTCTTTAATTCCTGTACGTTCCTGTATCCATGCATCATTAGTATCCATTACTTTGGATAAATCTTCGTTGGTAACCACATTATCTGGAACATAATGTCCTAATCCTATAATTCTAGATGTATACATAAATTATCGACTTTTTATTTTTTAGTGTGAAAACGTCTCATAAAATTACGAATTCTCAAAAATTCAAGCTACAAAATTAAGCATTAATAATTACATCTCAACTTTTAATTGGAGCTAGTTCAACAAAAAAGCACATCTATGAAACATAAATGTGCTTTAAAACAACCTAACCAATAAATAAACAATTGATTAAGGAATTATTCTTTTTTCTATAACAATCTCTATCCTTAATCACTAGAGAGTAAATCGAGAAGATTTATGAATCCTTACAATAAAACATACTTTTTTTTACATATCTCGCTTTTTTTTAGATAGCTATATGCCTCATCAACTATAAACACAGGAAAAGACTATGAAAAAAACTTTTTTATTACTTCCATTTTTTAGATTAAACGCTCAAGAAAATATTGAATATCAAGAACTGCCACAGGAAATATTAAAACTCGCAAATGCAGAACCTGTAAGAACGCAACTCGTCTGCATCTCAACTCCAATTGATGTGACACGCTCGGTATAATAGAATAATCTTTATAAAAAATAAAACTCCGTCGAAAAAGCGAAGTTTTATTTTTTGTCCAATTTGACAGAAATTATGTCATCTTGTCATTTGTGTGAAGTTGGTATTTTTTTTGAAAAGAACCTTATCAAAGAATACTAATTTTAATCATAAACTAAAAAGATAACAAATGGCAACAGGAAATATTAATGTATCTGTAGAAAATATTTTTCCTCTAATTAAGAAGTTCTTATACAGCGATCACGAAATCTTTTTACGAGAACTTATTTCTAATGCAACCGATGCGACACTTAAGCTAAAGCACTTAACAAACATTGGAGAAGTAAGTGTAGAGTATGGAAATCCAATCATTGAAGTTAAAGTAGATAAAGAAGGAAAAAAACTGCACATTATCGATCAAGGAATCGGAATGTCTGCAGAGGAAATTCAAAAATATATCAATGAAGTCGCTTTTTCAGGAGCAGAAGAGTTCTTAGAAAAATATAAAGATTCTGCAAAAGATTCAGGAATTATTGGACACTTTGGACTTGGTTTTTATTCTGCATTTATGGTTGCAGAAAAAGTTGAAATCATTTCTAAAAGTCACGGTGACGCAAAAGCGGCACATTGGACATGTGATGGTTCTCCAGAATATACAATGGAAGAACATGACAAAACGGAAAGAGGAACAGAAATTATTTTACACATCGCTGAAGATTCAACAGAATTCTTAGAAGATTCAAGAATCAGCGAATTGTTAGTGAAATACAATAAGTTCATGCCAATTCCAATCAAATTTGGAACAAAAGAAGAAACATTACCACTTCCAGAAGATGCAGAAGAAGGTGCAGAAGCTGAGAAAATTACGGTTGACAATATCATCAACAATCCTAATCCAGCATGGACAAAACAACCATCGGAATTGGAAGAAGGCGATTATAAAAGTTTTTACCACGAATTGTATCCAGCTCAATTTGAAGAGCCGTTATTCAACATTCACTTAAATGTAGATTATCCATTCAACTTAACAGGAATTTTATATTTCCCGAAGCTTGGAAACGATATGAACATGCAAAAGGATCGCATCCAATTATATCAAAACCAAGTTTTTGTAACGGATAATGTAGAAGGAATTGTACCGGAATTCTTAACCATGTTAAAAGGTGTGATTGATTCTCCAGACATTCCATTAAACGTATCTCGTTCGTACTTACAAGCCGATGGAAATGTAAAGAAAATCTCTTCATACATTACGCGTAAAGTTGCCGATAAATTAAACTCATTGTTTAAAAACAGCAGAGAAGACTTTGAAGCAAAGTGGGATGATATTAAGATTGTAATTGAATACGGAATGCTTTCAGAAGAAAAATTCTTTGATAAAGCTGACAAGTTTGCATTGTATCCAACAGTTGATGGAACGTATTATACATACGAAGAATTATACGAAAAAATTAAAGATACACAAACAGATAAAGATGATAAAACCATCATCTTATACGCATCTAACAAAGATCAACAACACAGTTACATCCAAGCTGCAAAAGACAAAGGATACGAAGTATTGTTATTAGATTCTCCTATTGTTTCACACTTAATTCAAAAGTTAGAAACCTCAAAAGAGAAGATTTCTTTTGCACGTGTCGATGCAGATCATGTTGACAACTTAATTAAGAAAGACGAAGAGCAAATCTCAAAACTTTCTGATGAAGAAAAAGAGTCTTTAAAAACGACGTTAACTGAAGTTGTTCCTTCTGATAAATATACTGTACAGTTAGAAGCTATGGATTCTAATGCGTCACCATTTATGATTACACAACCAGAGTTTATGCGTCGTATGAAAGAAATGCAACAAACTGGTGGTGGCATGTTTGGACATTTCCCAGAAATGTACAATTTAGTGGTTAACACAAATCACGAATTGGTGGGACAAATTCTAAACACAAAAACTAGAAAGAAACAAGAACGCTTAATCAAACAATCGTTGGATTTAGCACGTTTGTCACAAAACTTACTAACGGGAGAAGAATTGACACAGTTCATCAAGCGTAGTTATGAAATGATTAAATAAATCATATTAAATCAGTATCTTAAAAGCCTCTTCAATTGAAGAGGCTTTTTTTGTAACCATTTCCAAGTTCAGTCGTCATATTTATATTCAATCAAAAAAAACACTTAAATAAAGTACACATGAAAAAAACATTTATCCTCAAAGCATTCTTTTTGGTTCTTTTTATGGCGATTCCGTCCATAGATTATGCACAAAATATAACTACTGAAATTGATCAATTAATGAACGATCAATACAAAGCAGATGGTTTTGGAGCAACAATTTTAGTCGCAAAAGAAGGCAAAGTTGTCTTTAAAAAAGCATACGGAAAAGCCAATATGGAACTCGATATTGATATGATTCCTGAAAATGTCTTTGAAATTGGCTCTATCACGAAGCAATTTACCGCAGTGGGAATTTTAATGTTATTGGAAGAAGGAAAGCTTTCGCTCGATGATGAAATCACGAAATACATTCCAGATTATCCAACACAAGGCACCAAGATTACAATTCATCATTTATTGACACATACGTCAGGAATTAAGAGTTATACTTCCATTCCATCTTTAAGAGATTTTGCTAGAAAGGATCTTTCTGTGACAGAACTTATTGACGCGTTTAAAGACGAGCCAATGGATTTTAAACCAAATGAGCAGTTTCGTTATAACAATTCTGGATATGTTCTTTTGGGATATATTATAGAAAAAATCACAGGCGAATCGTATGCAACATTTGTACAAGAACGAATTTTTGACAAATTGAACATGAAGAGTTCGTATTACGGAAGCAAATCTCAGCTTATAAAAAATCGTGCCTACGGATATCAAGATCGTAACGAAAAATATGTAAATGCCGATTATATTAGCATGACCATTCCGTATGCAGCTGGTTCCTTAATGTCCACAGTAGATGATTTATTTACATGGAATACAGCGATTCGCAATCACAAATTAATTTCTAAAGAAAGTACGGAAAAAGCTTTTACAAACTATAAAATCGATAATGGAAATAACATCAATTACGGCTATGGATGGTTTACAAACAGAATCAAAGATGTGCCTGTAATTGAGCATGGTGGCGGAATTTTTGGGTATACTTCACAAGGAATTTATGTGCCAAGCGACAATGTGTATGTTATTCTTTTAACGAATTGCGATTGTGTTTCGCCAACAGATATTGCATATAAAATAGCCGCGATTACTATTGGAAACTCATATCCGAAAGCAGCAGACGCGATTAAAATTAGTAAAGCAGATTTAGCACAATTTGTGGGCGCGTACAAATTTGAAGACGGCGCTGTTCGATTCGTCACTCAAGAAGGAAATCAATTGTACAGTCAACGTGGTGACAGTAATTCGAAGTTTAAAATTTATCCAATTTCTAAAAATCGTTTTTTCTTTGATGATAGTTTTGCTGAATTAATTTTCCCTGATGGCACAAAAAAGCAAGTCATTTTTAGAGATAATACATCAGAAGCAAAAGGTGTTTGGAGCAATGAAAAGAAACCCGAAGCCAAAAAAGAAGTTCAACTTTCTGCAGAAGTTCTTAAAAAATATATTGGAACATACGAATTAGCACCTAATTTTACTATTGAAATTACAGTGGAAGGAGACAAAATTTTTGGACAACCAACGAATCAATCGAAAGTAGAATTATTTGCAGAATCTGAAGACAAATTCTTTTTAAAAGTAGTAGTTGCCACAGTTACTTTTCAAATTGATGAAACTACAAAATTGCCTATTAGCTTAACCTTAGATCAAGGTGGCAATCAAACCGTAGGAAAAAAGATTAAGTAAAGTATTATATATAAAAATGTGAAAACACGAATTTGGCAATTGCTGAATTCGTGTTTTTATTTTGAGAAAAAGGAGATTCTAAGTTTTAATTTGTCAAAGCATCCGAAGTGACTATTTTTGTACAATCAGCACTCCACGGACATTTGGTACATTTTTTTCCATCTTTATGAGGCACACAACCATCACTTGTAGCACAACTCTTTGAAGTACACGAAATTCCTGCATACTTTAAATCTATACCATTTTCAACTTTCAATAATGTCGTTGTTATTTCGTCTCCGTGGTACGACGATAAATAATACGCATCGTCTATTTTTTTTAACTTGACAGAATCAATCGTTATTTGTATGTTTTTTGCAATAGAAACATTCGTTTTCACCAATTTTACAATCGCATCTTGTTCAGATTTACTTAATGTCATTTCTTCAATGGTGAGATCGTCAGAAGAACAAGCAGTCATGAATATGGTGAGTACGCATAACAAAGAAAGTATGATTTGATTTTTTTTCATGATTTAATTAGTTGATTTTCCATCAAAAATATAGGATACATACAACTAATCCTTACGGAAAACCTTAAATAGTGAGATTTTTGTAAGATTTACTTTATTTTTAAAGAAGGGTAATGTTTTAATTTTAGAATTATTAGCCACGAATTTATGTAGTGAATTTTATGAAAAAGTAAAGGTCATGAAGACAACAACACCGTGACAATTGTTGCTTAAGAATACGCTTTGTTTTCTATGATTAGTTTCTACGACGTCTAGGTGCCGAAGTATACTCTGTATTTTTTATTCTAGTATTTGTGATGTTGTCTACTCTAATAGTAACTGAGTCTTTCTCCACACGAATACTAGTCGCAACAGGTTGTGTATTTCCTTGCAATTCTGACTGTCTTGTTGGTGACTCATCACCAGTGATATCATCTGAAGTACAAGCTGTTACGAATATAACAAGCAAAAATATTGAGGGCAATAAATACTTTTTTACTTTCATAATTGTTATTTAGAAGTATTAAATATAAGACATATTTTGTTAAAATTTATACACTACATAAAATAAAGCAATTATAATGATTGTCAATCTCTATTTTTGCAAAAACTTTTCTTTGAAACTTATCGAAACACATATTGTTCCAAAAGTCAATGCTACTGTACGTATACAGGAATATGATGTATCAAATTTCACATGCATTCTCACAAAAAGTGCCCTTAAAAAAAGTATCAAAAAAAAATTGGTGACCATTAATGAAAAAACGGCAACTACGGCAATGTATGTTTCCGAAAATGACATTATTAAAATTTATGCAGAAGAAACGAGTGTCAAGAAAATATTCAAGCTGTCAATTGCTGTAATTTTTGAAGATGACGATATTGCAATCATCAATAAACCAGCAGGATTTCCCACCAATGGAAACTATTTTAAAACGATTGAAAATGCATTGCCACACAATCTTAAAGCAACAATAGCTATAGATGCACTCAACACTCCTAAACCTGTGCACCGATTGGACAATCCAACAAGTGGAATTCTAATCATAGCGAAAACAAAAAGTGCGCAAAGAGATTTATATCAGCAATTTGAACAACAAGAAATTACTAAAATATATCAAGCAATTGTAATTGGAAACACCAATGAAACAGGCAAAATTACTTCAGCTGTAGCTGACAAAGAAGCATTGACTACTTACGAAACAATACACACAGTAGCTTCCTTGCAAAATGGACATTTGTCACAGGTGCAATTATTTCCAAAAACAGGACGAACGCACCAATTGCGAATTCATTTAGCAAGTATTGGTCATCCTATTGTGGGCGATCAATTGTATGGAAAAAAGGAAGAGAATTATAAAAAAGGACTGTTTTTATGTGCAACTTCTATCGAATTTACACATCCTAAAACAAAAGAAAAATTAACGTTCTCCATCCATCCGCCAAATAAATATGCTGCGCTTTTAGCACGAGAAGAAAAGCGTTTTTTGAAATTTAGGGATTAGTTTGTTAGATTTTTAGACTTGTTAGACTTGTTAGACTTGCTTAGACTTGCTTAGACTTTTTGGATAAGAAAAGCGAACCGAAGTTCGCTTCTGTGTACATTTTTAAGAAGGTTATGATGAAATATATTGTGTCATGGCATTCATCGCTTTGTCAGCCATTTTTGCTTTATTCACAGTGACTTCAGCAGTTATTGAATGAATATCTGATCCTCCTAAGATTTGTGAAGCATTTTTAATTTCGAATGTTGTTAACTTTTGAATCATCGTTTTGGTTTTTAGTGAGTTAATTTTCAATAAGATACAAAATTTCATAAAACCCATAAAAAAAGCGAACCCAAAAGTTCGCCTTTAATATTTTAGTACATATTTTACTAGAGTATCTACAAAATAATATACTCAGTGGCTCCTGCGCCACCTGTTATTGATGTTACATTTGCAATTTCGAATGTTTTTAATTTTTCAATCATATATTTTCAGTTTTGTATTTTTTGTTTTAATGATTGCACATAGTTTACAACAAACTATTGAGTTCCCTTACTAACTGTTGAAGTACAATTTGTATGACAACCTGTCAATTCGTTATTACTTTGTGTTCCTCTTGCTCTACCTTTTATGGCATTAGCATCAAACTGAGAAATGGTCTCTTTTGCCAAATTCAAATTGGCTAATCTTTTTGATTTCATTGTGTAAATTTTAATTGTTAAAGATTAAATTTATGGAAACTAATACGTAACCAATTACGGTAATACCATATTTACTTCACATGAAATCTAGTAATTTCTGGTTTTAAATAAAACAATAGCTCAGACCTAGTATTTATTATCGTACAGGAAAATCAAAGTACTGATCTCTATAAGGTTCGCCACGAAGTGTAAAATGCCACCATTCTTGCGGATAGTTTCGAAAACCATTTTGCAACATTGCTTCTTGTAGTAGTTTTCGATTGTGTAATTGTTCTTTTGTTAAATCTTGATACGCCACCCAGGATATTTTTCCAAAGAAATCATAGGAACTTCCCATGTCTAATTCCTTTTTGGTGTCCAAATTAATCAGCGTAATATCAACGGTACTTCCGCTACTGTGACGTGATTTGGTTGCAATATATTCAAGTCGAAATAAATCTTTTTTAGCGACAGTTGGATAGTATTCTTGCTTCATCAAAGTATCACTTAAATTTCTTGCCCAACGGCGAAAATGATCTACTGCGCGTTGTGGTCTGTAGGCATCAAATACTTTGATTCCCAAGTTTTTTTCTTTCAGGACTGCTTGTACTTTTTGTAATGCCAATGTTGCTGGCAATGATAAAATACATTTTTCTGCTTCGTAGCCATCAATATGTGTTCCGATGAAATTATCAGAGCAAAAATAACGCAACTCTAAAGAAATATCTGGAATATAATCAGTCACGTACACAAATCCTTTTGGAAGTTGCGATGATGATTGCAAGGTAAAAGCACTTACAAGAATTAATAGTATATTTATTGACTTAAGCATGATAATATTTCAACTGAATACAAACATACAGATTAAAAGTACATGAATAACCTTAATAACCAAAGTACGAACAGTTTTCAAAAAAATATGATCACAATAATTGTGGCTGGCATCGTACTTGTGGCTGCAGTTTATTTCGGAAAAAAATATACTACCTCAAAAAAAGTAGCTGAGAATACTGAATATTATAATCAGTTTTCTGATGAAGCTTATATTGAATTTGCTAAAAAACTAGAACAATCAATTCACACTAAAAAACCAGATTTTTTTGATGAAAGTGTAAATCTCGCTTCATTTTTTAGCTTTTCACAGAAAGAATTGGAAGGAAGTCTCAATAAAAGAAGAATCTTAAACGCCGCAAAACCAATTTTAAAATTTGGGAAAAATATTAGTTCCTCAATACTTTTTGAAAAGGATTTTAAGTTTGTTCGTTTTTATAAAGAAAATGGTGTCCCGCATATAATTTTTAGAATATACAGTCCGCAATTTATCAATTTTGTAGATTTTACTGTTGGTATAAAAAAAGATACCTTGGTTTTAAATGATGCGTATAACTTCATTTCTGGAATCAACTTTTCTGATATTATCTCTGATATTTATTACAAATCGATCAATAGCAACAGTGCTTCCCTTTCAAACGTAAAAACATACAGAAAAATTCAATCTGGTATAGAGGTTGGCACGTATGAAGAAGCATATAACTTACTTACTTCAATTCCTGAAAAGAATAGAGATGCACTTCACTATCAATTTTTATTAATTGCAGCTTCCAATCTTGATGATGATAAATTTCTAGAAGTCATTGCACAATTGAAAGCACAAAAACCAGATGACAAACGCTTACACGCTTATTTAGATTTTAGAAAAAATGTGATTACTGGTGATATCGATCAACTAAATACAGCTATTGATGCATTAAAAGAGTATGTCGGAGAAGATCCTGTTTTTGACCTGTTTAGAGGTTTGATGTATTATTATCAAGGTGATTCTGAAACTTCATCATCATTTTTTAATCACCTGATTGCCAATGTTCCTGATTTTTATGATGCATATTTATACAAACTCTGCAATTACATCCTTGATGATAAAACGACAGAAGCATTGGAAATTGTTGTGCAAATAAAAGATCGCTTTTCAATAGATGAAAAAGCCTTTACCGAAGAACTTTTTGAATTTAAAGCTTTCACCAGCTCAGAAGCTTTTAAAAATATTTTCAAAAGTGCAGAATAACCAACATACACAAGGGTTTCCATTACATTTACCAGACGCGGACATTAGGTATTATCCAAATTTTATCAATAGTAAAGACGCCACAAGTATTTTTGAAACACTATTACAAGAAACGCCTTGGCAACAAGATGATATTAAAGTTTTTGGGAAAGTGTACGCACAACCAAGGCTGACAGCTCTTTATGGAACAAATCTGAACACATACAGTTATTCTAATATTGAAATGACGCCGCATCCATTAACAACTACACTAGCAGATTTAAAACAAAAAGTAGATCAAACCTGTGAGGCAAATTTTACCACAATGCTCCTCAATTATTATAGAGATGGAAAAGATAGTAATGGTTGGCACGCAGATAACGAAAAAGAATTAGGCACTAATCCAGTCATTGCTTCTTTAAGTTTTGGGCAAGCACGTTTTTTTCATCTAAAACATCGTACCGATAAAACGCTAAAGCATAAACTTTTATTAGAACACGGAAGTTTATTATTGATGAAAGGTGAAACGCAGCATAAGTGGTTGCATCAAATTCCGAAAACGACCAAACAAATTCAAGGTCGCATCAATATTACATTTCGCATTATAACATAAAAAAGCATCCCGAAGGATGCTTTTTTCTTTAACTAACCAACCAAAAATGTAACAAGCTCTTTTTAGAAAGTAACCAGCTTTGCTAAATGTCATTGCCTTGTTACACTTGTATATAAACAAACGGCGTGCCAAACTTTATTTTTCCTTTCAAAACGCATGAAGTAATTGATTCTAAATTGTACAAAAAAATGATACCTCCAAAAATATTTTGCCTAACCTCTTGGAAATTATCAATTTATTTTTATATATTTATGATATCATTTTAATATCAATCTAAAACATCTAAACATGAAAGAAGAGAAAATTATTGTGCCTGCTAATGGGTATTTAATGTTATTTATATTTTTTATCCTATTTTTTGGAAGCATTGCTACCATGATTGCCTTAGAAAATCCACTATTTATTCCAGGTATTGTGATAGCCATTGTGCTAGCATTTGGGTTTTTAATGGTAAATCCAAACAACTCACGTGTACTCTTATTATTTGGTAAGTATGTAGGAACCGTAAAACAGAATGGTTTTTATTGGGTAAATCCTTTTTTCACAAAAAAGAAAATTTCTTTACGTGCAAGTAACTTTGATAGTGAACGTTTAAAAGTAAATGACAAGCTCGGAAATCCAATTATGATTAGTACCATTTTGGTTTGGAAAGTACACAATACCTACAAAGCTGCCTTTGATGTAGATAATTATGAGCATTTTGTACGTGTACAAACAGATGCAGCAGTTCGTAAATTGGCAAGTATGTATCCGTACGATAATTTTGCTGATGAAGGACATGATGAAGACATTACTTTACGTTCTAGTGTGAATGAAGTGAGTGAAGCTTTAGAGAAAGAATTGGAAGAGCGTTTGTCAATTGCTGGAATTGAAGTATTGGAAGCGCGCATTGGATATTTAGCCTACGCACAAGAAATTGCAAGTGCTATGCTAAAGAGACAACAAGCTACTGCTATTATTGCTGCAAGACATAAAATTGTGGAAGGTGCTGTAAGTATGGTAGAAATGGCAATTAACGAACTTAACAAAAAAGAATTGCTCATACTTGATGAAGAGAAAAAAGCTGCTATGGTAAGTAACTTATTAGTGATTTTATGTGGAGATAAGGAAGCTTCTCCTGTAGTAAACACGGGAACTTTACATCAATAATAATGAACAATAAACAAATCACAGCTATTGCGCTTGGCACAGCTTTAGGAACAAGCATAGGAACCAGTATTGGTGCCGTTATGAGCGATGTAGCTATGGGCACATTGATCGGTTCCATTATAGGAACTAGTATTGGTGTCATATTAAGTTTTATTGTTTTTGACGAGGATAAAGAAGAAAAGTAAAAACCATTAATTTTGTAAGTGATGAAAGAATATAAAGTTGTAAAACCAAGTTTAGGTTGGAGAGACAGAAGCGAAAAATTAGAAGAAATTCTAAATAATCATGCAAAACAAGGTTGGGTTTTACATACTGTCTCCAAACATGAAGGCTATGTACAAGTCATCTTTGAACGTAATAAAAACAGATAATTATGTATGCAAACAGACCAAGAATAAAAGTGCCTTTAGCACCAATTGATACTATCTTAGAAAGCACCACAGCTGCATTGCTTGTTGTTTTGTGGGTATATGTAATTGTTTCCTATGCTTCTTTGCCAGAAATTGTGCCCACACATGTCGATTTAAGTGGGCAAGTAGATGGAACAGGCAACAAGACAACGATATGGTTTTTACTTGGAATTACAACAGTTGTGACAATTGGTTTATACGCTTTAACAAAGTTTCCTCATATTCATAATTATATGGTAGAAATTACAGAAGATAATGCCGAACACAACTACCAAATGAGCAATCGTTTATTGCGCTTTGTCAATATTTTAACCTTACTTTTGCTTGCGTATGTTTGCTATTCTATCATACAAAAAGCATTTGGGAACGACTTTTTCTTAGCGTCTACAATGATGTATGTAATTATTGGATATTCCGTGGCAATGCCTATTGTTTTAATTGTATTTATGTTGAAAAATCAAAAAGCTCCAAAGTCAAAATAAGAATTATGGCAAAAAAGAAAGCCTTTGCATTACGAATCAATGAAGAGATGTTGAAAGCTATTGAAAAATGGGCTGCGGACGAGTTTCGCAGCACCAATGGACAAATAGAATGGATGCTCATGCAAACGCTAAAAAATGCAAAAAGAGCTCCTAAAAAGAAACCTGATTCCTCACAGCAACCACCTGAATAATTTTTAAGGTGCTTGCTGTATTTTTTCCTATTAATTGCATATTTCATCAATCTTAACATTAATTAACACTATAATCTGTTACGTTTTCAAAAAAATCATACTAATTGCAGCATTGAATGTAAACAGAGAAAATCATGCTTAGAAAAAATTTAGGAATTCTAGCAGCTGCACTCATCACCTTAGCAAGCTGTGGTCCTGGAAAAAACGGAACCGATACAAATAAAGATATTGTTGCTACTATTGACTTAGTCACAGTTGTAGACGATAAGGTAAAAGTAGAAGTCAATCCCGGAAAGTTTCAAACCGAAACCGCTACATTCAATATTCCTAAAACCGTTCCCGGAACCTATAGCGATGATAATTACGGAAGATATATAGACGACTTTAAAGCGTATGATTATAAAGGAAATGAAGTCACTACTACACGTATCAATCAAAATTCATGGTTAATTTCCAATGCAAAAAAAGTAGATAAAGTCTCGTATTGGGTAAACGATACGTTTGATACGGAATATGAAGACAAAGCAAAAGTCTTCTCTCCTACGGGTTCTAATATTTTAGAAAACAAAAACTTTGTATTGAATCTTCATGCATTCGTGGGTTATTTCAGCGGAAGCGAACAAAATCCATATCAAATTGTAGTACAGTATCCGAAAAACTTAGAAGGTGTTACGTCTCTTCCTAAAATAGTTGCTGAAAAAGAAAACTATAATGTAGATACTTTTGGTGCAACACGTTACGCAGAAGTAACCGACAATCCTATTATGTATTCTGAACCAGATATCGCGAGTTTTAAAGTAGGCGACATGAATATTACGCTCAGCGTATATTCGCCAACAGGCATTTATTCTGCGGAAAGTCTAAAAGAGAATATTGAAAAGATGATTATAGCACAAAAGAATTTCTTGGGTGACGTTGACGCTACAAAACAGTATACAATCTTATTGTACTTATCTACTCTTACTCAAACAGATGCTTCTGGTTTTGGTGCTTTAGAACACAATACCTCAACCACGGTAGTATTGCCTGAACAAATGCCAAAAGCTGCCATTGAAGATGCGTTGAAGGATGTAGTTTCGCATGAGTTTTTTCATATTGTGACGCCTTTAAAAGTACATTCTGAAGAAATTCACTATTTCGATTACAACAATCCTAAAATGTCTAAACACTTATGGATGTATGAAGGAGTTACAGAATATTTTGCAAATCTTTTTCAAATTAATCAAGGATTGATCGATGAAGAAGCTTTTTATGATAGAATCAACGAAAAAATTAAAGAATCGCGTTTACGCTTTAACGATGCGTTATCATTCACAGAAATGAGCGCTAATATTCTTTCGGCTGAATATAAAGATGAATACGCTAATGTATATGAAAAAGGAACCTTAATTGCTATGATGATCGATTTAACGCTTCGCGCAGAAAGCAACGGGGAAACTGGAATTTTAGATTTAATGCAAAAACTCTCTATTGCCTATGGAAGCAAAAAACCTTTTAAAGACAATGAGCTTTTTGATAAAATTATAGAATTCACAACACCTGAATTGAGAAGCGTAATAGACACGTATATTGTTGGGAATACGCCAATTCCATACAATGACTTTTTACAGAAAGTTGGGTTGGAATTAGGAGAAACGGAAGTAACAACAGGATATTTCTTAGACGGACAAGTTCCATACATTGGCGCCGATGAAAGCACGATGGAAATATTTATTCTGCCAGAAGGTCCTTTGAATTCGTTTATGACTGATTTAGGCTTGCAAAACGGAGATGTTATTGATGAAATTAATGGTGTGAAATACAATCTTAAAAATGTATACGATCTTATTGGAGCTTCGAGAGGTTGGAATGTTGGCGATCCAATTACAATGACTGTAAAGCGTAATGGAGAAGTAAAAACATTGTCTGGGAATATTACAAAACCAACTATAAAAAGCGCAGGAATCATGGTAAAAGATTTACCTGAAAACAGCAAAGAAGTACAGTTACGAAAAGCGTGGCTTAAGAATTAGATTTCTTGGGTCTTGGGTCTTGGGTCTTGGGTCTTGGGTCTTAAAAAGTACGTTTATATCAACATATTTTAAAACGTCAGATTGAGTAAAATTCTATAGAAAGTCACTCAATCTGACGCTTTTTATTTGTGATTTTATTTTTTTAGTATGTCAATAAACGGACGTGTCCTTTATATAATTTATCCACTTATTACATTACAGGTATCTCTTCCTGAGGCTCCACAATCATTATTTATATCCGTTTTTGGTTCTCCTATAGTACATGTAGTAGTGGCACAACTAGCTTGAATCGTTATGACTTCAGCACTTTGTTCTTCAGGAACATTCTCAGTACCACCTTTCAGAAAATATGCTGTTAACTTTGCTACTTTAAACTTTCTTAATTGTAGTTGTCGTCTCTCTTTTTTCATACTTTAGTATCGATTATATAAATATTCTAACTTAAAACTACATATTGAAAACGTTATTCAAAAACTTAAGAATCATTTACCTATAACAATTCCGTGAATTGTTAGTCTTTTTGTTGATCTTGTTTAACTTTTTTAATAAAATATCCAGGTTTTAATCCTGTTCGCTTTTTAAAAACTCTGTAAAAAGCTTGCGGGTTTGAAAATCCACCTTCCGTCGCAATCGCATTGATCGTATATTTTTGATACACTGGATCATGTTGAATGCGATCTATCAAATAATCTATTCGTAAGTCATTAATGTAAGTCGTAAAGTTTTTTCCTTTGTATGAATTGATGATTTTTGATAAGTATTTTGAATTGGTATTGACAATTTTTGCCACATCGCTCAAGGAAATTTGATTTTCCAAATATTGATGTGCTTTTTCAAATGTATCCAACTGCGCTAAAATCTCTTGTACAACAGCATCGTCTATATCTACCGGAACTATAAGTGTATGAGTATCTTTTACATTTATCTCTTCTTCAATACTACTATTCGATTTTTCAACAATCTCGTCATACAATTTTTTGTACTTCTTATATTTCAGTCTTGATTGATAGTAATATCCTAAAACCAAAAGCAACAAAATTGTTAGGTATATGCTTCCTTGAATAATCCAACTCTTTTCTTTTTCTACTACTGCTTTTTCTTCTTGTAATGATTGAATTAAACGATTTCTGTTTGCTACGAGTTCAAGATTATCATATTTTTTAGTCATCGTATGCGAAAGGTATTTATAATCAGCATGAATGATACTATCTAGTTTTAATAATTGATTTGTGTAGTGTAACTGAAGTTTTAGATTTCCTTTGGTTTTCGAATCTTTTATCAAATACTCGTATGATTCACGTAATGGTGGCCATAAATCATTGGCTTCTGTAAACACGGAATCTATACGTTCAAAATAGTGCAGTGCTTTTTCCTTTTTCCCTAATGCATGATAACTTTTTGCCAAATAAAAATCGGCTACCACTTTGCTTTGTGCTGATAAATGCGGCGTTGCTTTTTGTATGCTATCTATAGAAGCTTGATATTCACCCTTAATATTCAGGTTGATTCCTTCATTGACAACAAAAAAATAAAATAATTTCTGCAAATTATGTTCTAACGCTAAGGAAACGCCTTTTGTATTGATTGCTGAACATTTGGCTACTTGTCCAGATTCATAATACACCGAAGACAATTGAAACAAATTATGCAATTGCCCAACTACATACATTTTATCCTGATTTTCATTATAGGCAATACATTCTTTAAACAGCGTTTCTGCTTCTGTGTAGTTGCCTAAAATTCGTTTTAGAGAAGCAATATTATATTTAATATCATACTTATAAGCATCATTCTCATGCAGTTTTGCTTTTGATTCTGCTATTATATAATTATCCAAAGCTTCTTGATAATCGCGTTGTGAGAATAAAACACTTCCTTTTGCTATATAAGCTAGCATTGGAAAATCGCCAATCTTTTTTAAATCTTTGGTATAAAAAATAGTGCTATCTAAATAGTGAATTCGAGTAGTAGCATCAGGTGCTTTTAATCCTAAAATATAATAAGCTCGCCCAATTAATAGTTTTCTTTGGGCTTTTTTCACTTTTATTAGGTAATGCTCCACATCTGTTTTAAGATGCTCAAAACTGATATTTTTTCGATACATTTTTTCCGTCAACATTTCTATCTCATTCTGCAATGCATCATTCTTTTGTCCATAGGCAGAAATCATCACAAAAAACAAACAAAAATATATAATCAATTTTTTCATTGAGCGAATCACGTTTCTAACAAATATAGTCCAAATGTATCTGCCGCTCTTTCAATTTTTAGGTGAAATTTTTCATAATTCACTGAATTCTAATCACAATTCAAGGAATTGATATAGGTGTTTATTGACTCTACTTATTTTTAGCTATTTATTTGTTACTGAATTTATTACACACAAAAACTTATACAATTATGAAAAAACAGGATTTAAAAAATTTGAAATTAAACAAGAAATCAATCTCTAACTTCAATCAAAGTAAGATTGTTGGTGCAGCGCCAAACACAAAAACATATTGCAATTGTGGACAAGCACCAGATCATCCCTTAACTATTGAAACTATTTGTTGGGGACCTTCTGGAATGATGCAATGTGGAGGTTCATACTAACTCGTTTAATCAAAATAGTCGGAAATAGTATTCCGGCTATTTGATTTTTGAATATTTTAGAAAATGATTTCATTATATCTTCTTAAAAATTATCCATCTTTTTAGAATAGAAATATAGTTTTAGCATTTAAAATTCATCATTTAACATTTATAATTTCAATTTTTGGTATTTTGCAGCATAAACCATCCGACTATGTTCAAAAAAGCCACTGCTTTCGTTCTATTTTTTATTTCATTCACCATGTTTTCGCAACAGCTTACGGTGGGAAGTGTAGAAGGCAAACAACAAAACTTCAATACAAAAATTACCATTGACTCGCTTGATTTTACAGGATTTGAACTTAAAATAAAAGTCATTGATACCTTTGCAGATCTTGCCAGTATTGAAAACATTAAAAATATCAACAAAGATTTTCTTAAGAACGGTGATTTTAGGTTTGATATAAAAAATTCTGAAGCAATTATTTCGTATCGCGGTTTTGCTAAAACTAGTACAAAGAAGCCTTTAGCGCTTTTTGATCTTCAAAGTAGTCCTAAAAAAGGGTTTTCAGAATTTATTTTCCAAGTCACAGAAGCTACATTTTATGATGGAAATCAAGCAATTCCAATTCCGAAAGACAAACAAAAAGTAAAGGTTACCATTATTTATGCAAAACCATTTTTTACTAGTGACAAAGTTGTATTTGGAATTTTAATGTTGCTACTAGGATTTGTCTTTTATTCAGAAGCCAGCAAAAATGCTACTTGGAAAAAGTTTTATAAATATATTCCTGCTTTATTAATTTGCTATTTATTACCGGCAATTTTAAGTTCTTGCGGAATCATTTCAGATCATTATTCAAGTGCATATCTCATTGCAAGTCGCTTCTTATTACCTGCGGCATTAATTTTAATGACTTTAAGTATCGATCTAAAAGGTGTCTTTAATTTAGGACCAAAAGCCTTAATTATGTTCTTTACAGGAACTGTCGGAATTATTATTGGAGGTCCATTGGCTATTTTATTAATCTCTATAGTTTCTCCAGAAACTGTTGGTGGCGCAGGTCCAGATGCTGTTTGGCGTGGATTGTCAACCTTGGCGGGAAGCTGGATTGGTGGTGGAGCCAATCAGGCAGCGATGTTAGAAATTTTTGAATATAGTCAAGATAAATACGGTGCGATGGTATTAGTTGATATTGTCGTGGCAAATTTATGGATGGGTATTTTACTTTTTGGAATTGGAAAATCGAAAAAAATTGATGAAAAATTGAAAGCCGATAACTCTGCCATAGAAAGCTTAAAAGAACGTGTTTCTTCGTTTACAGATAAAATTAAAAGGAATCCTACGCTAACAGAATTGATGATTATTCTTGCCTTAGCGTTTGGAGGTGTTTCCTTAGCGCACTTTGGCGCCGGTATGATTACCGACTATTTGAATCAATTTGATATTGTAAAAAATGATGATGGCGCCTTGTCCTTTTTAGGTTCTTCTTTCTTCTGGATGATTACCATTGCAACTGCCTTCGGAATTATGCTTTCATATACCAAAGCAAAAAACTATGAAGGAGCTGGCGCAAGTAAAATTGGAAGTATTTTTATTTACATTTTAGTGGCTTCTATCGGAATGAAAATGAACTTGACAGAAGTATGGAAAAATCCAGGATTGATTGCTGTCGGATTGGTGTGGATGTCCATTCATGCAGGTTTATTGATTTTGGTTGCAAAACTCATTCGTGCACCATATTTTTTCTTGGCTGTAGGAAGTCAGGCAAACGTTGGTGGAGCTGCTTCAGCACCAATTGTTGCATCCGCATTTCATCCGTCATTAACGTCGGTTGGTGTATTGTTAGCTGTGTTTGGATATGTAGTAGGAACCTATGGAGCAATTTTGTGTACAATTTTGATGCAAATGGCTTCAAAAGTTGCTTAAAATTGTAGATATTTGCCTTCTTTAAAATTCAATATGATGTTCAAAAAATGTATGCTTGTCCTAGTAATTTTAGGATGTATTGCTTGTGGAAATGATAAAAAAGGAAACTTAACGATTTCTGGAAATATAGATGGTTTAAAAGAAGGAACCTTATTTCTGCAAAAAATACAAGATACGACCTTGGTAACAATAGATTCTCTTGTGGTGAATGGTGATGCTCATTTTACCTTTAACACTACAATTGAAGAACCTGAAGTATTGTATTTCTATTTGTCAAAAAAAGATTTTAATGATTTGAATGATCGTGTGGAATTCTTTGCTGAACCTGGCGAAATGACTTTTAATACGACCTTACGTAGGTTTGTAAAGGATGCGAAAGTTACGGGTTCCAACAATCAGAAAGATTTAGTGACTTTTAAAGAATATATGACCAAGTACAACACCAGAGAATTGATGTTGTTACGTGACGGAATGGACGCTCAGAAAGAAGAAGACACAAAAACAGTCATAGAAATCAATGATAAAATTGCGCGTTATGCGAAAAGTCGTATGCAGTATATTTTGAATTATGCGATTACGAATGGTGACAAAGAAATTTCACCATATGTAGTTACTACAGAAACTTACGATGCCAATTCGCGCTTTTTAGATACTATCTACAAACGCTTGACGCCAAAGATTGCAGCTTCTAAGTATGGAAAAAAATTAAAAGATTTGGTAGAGAAACGTAAAGTTGAAGAAACGAAGTAGTTTTTTAGACTTTGTTAGACTTTGTTAGACTTGTTAGACTTGTTAGACTTGTTAGACTTGTTAGAATATTAGATTTTTAGAATCTTTATTTAATAGGAATTGCTAGCGTCTGATCGAGTGGATTTGTGCAACAAATTTGTATCGAGATCTGCTCAAAAACTAAAATTTACTTTTAAGTAATTCATTTCGTCACCTTGAACTTGATTCATGGTCGCATAATTTATTTCGTTATTTCATTGCTTTATGTGATGCTGAATCAAGTTCAGCATGACGTTTTTTAGACTTGTTAGATATTTGTCACATACTATTTCTATATAAACATAAAAAAATCCCAGCTTCTTAATTAAAGTTGTTTTTTTTTATGCTTTTATTTTTAGATCTACTCACAAATTTCGTCAAGCCATTTGTCATCTATTTTGCCATTAGTAATGTGAAATACAGCGCCAAATGGACAGCCTTTTACACCTGTAGAATCTACTAGATATCTGTAATCAAATCCCATGTCAATAGGTTCTCCTAGTATTTTTTTGACATACGAAGTATCTGATTCCAATTTTACAAGTTCCACTACCTTGCTGAGACTTTTGTAGTCTTTATATTTTTGGTAATGGTCTCCATACGTTTCAATTTCTGATTTCTGTGCACATCCAACTATCAATACTAATACAATAGTGATTGCAATATAATTATTTGTTTTCCTCATCATAGTTATATATTAATCCCATACTTTTCAAAAAGCTCTTTAAAAGATGCTGACCAAATTCCATCATCCCAATTTTTTTGAGATGCGGATAATATTCTTTCTATTTCTTTATGCAATGATTTGTCTTTAAAAGAAAGTAAGGTTCTTGTCAAATGAAATGTTTCAAAAGGATAGGTCTTCTTCTCTAGTCGAGTCATTAAAGGTTGTTTTGCTGCTTCAATTTTATCTTCTATAATGAATTCTAAGAACACAACTAAATGAATAAATTCTGCTTTTGACACATTATAAACACATATTTCTGGCATTCTTTCTGGTTGATATTTTTTTATGTTTTTTAGCAGTAATGGCAACACCGAATCTTTACTTGAAAACGACAGATAATCATCTAAAAAATTATTTCCGTTATCAGTCAGTAATCCATCTATAAAGTAAGGTAATGACTCTTTTGGTGCAATTTTTAATAACTTTTTTGCGTGGTTAAAATTGATCAATTTAGTATCTGCAAAGATTTCTAGGGTTAGTTTTTTGTATTTCGGACAATACAATTCAATGATAGCTTCGGCTAAGCTTGTAATCCCTTTTCTTTCCTCTTTTATGAATGTTTTATAAATACTTCTTAATGTTTGTGTTGCTTCCTCATTTTGAAACGCTGCAATAGCTTTAAAATAGTCTAAAGAGTTTGCTGTGGTTTTGTGTTTCATTAAAAAATTCCAAAACCTAGGATTCGGAAAATGTGACATTGCTTTAAAAGCGACTGTTCCTTTTTCTAAGATGATATCAATATCGCTTTCTTTTTGATACTTTGCCAATTCAGCTAATGCACCTACATTACCATCTTCCAAAGCAAGTGATTTTATAATGGCATAATTTTCAGGATTCGCTTGGTTATTTTCAAGTGCAATTCTTAGTAAAAAAGTTTGCTCTCTTTTTCTGAGTATGATCTTATCAAATTTTTGAATCTGTTCTTTATAATATTTTTTATCTGCTTCAGTTACTGCAATTTCATGACTCGGATATACTATATGTGAATATAATGTCCAAGCTAAAAGATCTTCTGAAATAATACAACCACGCTGCGTTTGCACAAATTCTTTAGTATTTAGAAATGTATTAAAAACTGAAACAAGTTTATGATATTTTTTGTCAGCCAACGCCCAAGCTGCATATCCTTTTACAATAGGGTTTTCATGTTGAAGCAATGTCAAAAGTTCTTTTTCTGTAGTTGTTTTTTTAAGTTTCTCAAATCTGGAATATTGACTGGATGACATTCCTCCAAAACCTATGCGCGGACCTTCTAACTGTTTTCCTTTGGAAATAGCTTCTGTTATTTTTTTGATTTCAGGACGTATATTTTGACCAAATGTTTGGGTACTTACTAGTAATAAGAATAGATATAATACAACTTTTCTATCGGTTAGCTTCATATTAAAAAGGTTCGTTGTTATTATATGTAACGGTATATATGGAATAAAAGTTTATTTAGTTTCCATAAAATTTATTCTCTTAGTGTATCATTTACTATTTTTAAAACGATTCCTGTCGCTACAATACGGTATCCTTCTCGAAGTTCAAAATGCATTCTTGTTTTTAATTGTTTTTCAAAAAATTGAGGTGATAGCATTATAATTTCTACCACGATAGTTTCTCCGGGATAAACAGTATCTTTTCCTATAAAATTTTGCATCCCAGAAATCATTTGTTTTGAAAAAGGAAATTTTATTTGCGGTCTGTATCCAGAACTAGCTGGTGTACTTCTTCCTCCTTCTTCAGTAGTTATATAATGAACTTGTGCTATAAAATCTGGTGAAAATTGCTTTTCTTCCATCGATAAATTCAATTACAATTTATCCAAAACTTTCAAAATTTCGCGCTTAAATTTTTCGGTTTCTAGCGGACTGTGTTTGTATCGATAATGTTCTAATGTTTTGCGTGTTTTCTTTTCATTATCAATCAAAATAAGATTCACGACGCCTCTTTCTATTTCGCCAAAATAACCGTTGGTACTTATCAATATGCTGTATCTTTTTCCTGCGGTCAAAATTTCTGCTGGTGCTTTTTTCTTTTTGTAATTGAGTTCGGTTTCTAACACTTTATTAATCGTATACGAACCTTTGTATAAAAATGGCACCTCAACATACGGCTGGTCTGGGAACTTTATTCGGATGGCTTGTAATGCCAGTTTTCGTAGTTCTTCACGTTTTTCAGGATGTTTTAAGAATTTCCCACTTTTCTTCTCACTCAATTCGATGTTGGGCGTGATGATTTGTATATCGTTTTTATCGATTTTTAAGTTTTTGGTGAGATTTGGATTTCCCGCTACTTCATTTTTTGTAGTTGCACAACTCACAAAACAAAGTATTAATAATAATTTGATGGTTATTTTCATAGTATATTTTTAATTGGTTTGAGAAGGTTTTCTATTTTCAAAAAAGCTCGGATGAAACTTTGCTGTATCATCTTTTTTCATAATATTTTCAGCGAAACTTTTCGGATCAAACGTATCGTCTTTATGTAGTATTTTTAGAATTTGCTGTTCCACTTCTGCTGCTGTCATTTTCAGTTTTGCAGTATCAATTCCTGCTTTTTCTAAAATACTGATATATCCATAATCGCCGACATCGATGCTCCAATCTTTCCAGACGTTTGCAAGTTTTTCTTTGAAACCTCCATGCACATAATTAATAATGAGTTTCCGCTGATCGCAATCGATTACCATCACATCTTGCACATCTTTTTCGAAGTGCTCAGAGATATCAAAGGTTGGTCGTTGGTTTAGTATTTCTAAAATTTGAGTTCCAAAAAATATAAATTCTTGCACATCATAATCATACGAACATTTTACTTGAACGTTTCCGTCTTTTATATAAACAATAATACAAGTTTCATAGTCATCAACCTCTTCATTCTTGAAATCTTCCAAGGTAACGTCATATTCATAATCGTACTCTTGTTCAATGGCATATTGAATATTCATTTTTGCTTCAATATCATACATTTCTTGTACTGCATACTGCACGCTCCAACCTTTCCATAGTTGCTTTAATAATTCCATATAGCGCCTTCTGACGGAAGTCAAAGTTAAATCCTCACCTTCCCAAAAAAGCAATGATTTTGTGTCTATATCAATGTGTACACAAGATTCTATCCAAGGTTCGCTGGTTAGATAGGTTCTTTTTTCAAATCCTTGTATGAACTCGATATATTTTTCGGGTCCCAACATTAAATCATCTGCAACATGAATTGATCGCCAATGTGTATAGTAGATTTGAGTTTTGGCATTCGATTTTATAACATAGTTTCCGCGTTGTCCCATACATGTTTAGTAAGTCATTTGAGTAAATTTACAAATTACATTTTCAATTCTTAAGAAAGTACGTGTCAAAAACTTAAAGATTCTGCTCTTCAATGTGATGAATTATAATATCAAAAAAAAAGAGATGGCGTAAAACCATCTCTTTTCTTTTATATATTGATTAGAGTTTTTCTAATTGAGTCCATCCATAAATTCTAGCTTGACTTTTGCTTTTTGTTCAGTATCAAAATACAATTCGTTTCCTTTAGCTAAGGCAATCTTTGTTGATTTTCCTGCAGCTAAACTTCTAGTTTTGATCACTTTTCCATCGCGTTGAATGCGAATTGAAAATTCATTTTGACCAATGTTTTTAATAAGTGCAATGCTATTTCCATCTTTATACGGATTGATAGCGCCATCTTGCCCAATGCCTTTTCCGGTCATTAACATGCTTTGAGATGGATTGATTTCAAAAACTGTTTTGTCTTTTTGTGCATACGATTGTAAAGCAAACAGCATCGCCAAAAGGAATATATATTTTTTCATTTGTGAATGATTAAATTGTGATTTCGTTTTCTGATTGTAAGATACAATATATTTAAAGTTTTTAAAAAAAAGTCGCTCTAGACATTTGACAACTCCGATAAGTTTATCAAAATCTACGTTCAATTGATTGTTTTACATTTCTAAAGGGCCAAATGGTGGTTTCCAAGTCTTTTTTTCCATAATGGCTTTGACTTCATCATACGAAAGCGGATAAAAGTCATGACAATCCACACCAATGTCAAAACAGTAGCGATCTTCCAAATCGGGTAAGTTTCCATGACTATGTCCGTACAAATGCCAAGTTCCTCTATAATCACCACGCCAAACGCGCATTGCATAATGAAATAAAATGATGCGTTGTACTCCATTTTTGCAGCTATCATCTTTTACTTTGAGTTCAAAATAATCTTTGATCCACTTGAATTTTTTTCGGTGATTGAGTGCTGCTCCTTCATGATTTCCAACAATTAAATAGATGGTTCCGTTCAAGCGATCTAAGATGTCTAAAATCATTTCGCGATCTTTTGTCATTCCAAAATCACCCAAATGATAAACCTCATCTTCTGGACTAATTTTTTCGTTCCAACGTTGAATTAAGACTTCGTTCATTTCTTCAACCGTTTCAAAAGGTCGATCGCAAAATTTTATCACATTGGTATGTCCAAAATGATGATCAGAAGTAAAAAATAATTTCGACATGATCGTTTTCTGTTTTTATTAAGAACACGAAACTACTAAAATTTGTTAATTATTAAGGTGTTGGAAACTCATGAATTCTTTTGAAGGTTCTCGTTACCAAACTATCCGAATTTAATAATTTTAAGGTAATGGAATTTTCTTCAAATTGAATGTTCCAAAAGCTTCGTTTTAGTTCTTTGTTATATGGAATCAATTGAACTTCTGATTTGTGTCCGTGTGCATTGTAGATTCCGCTTATACTGCCATTTCCAGTTCTAATTCTAAAACGTTTGTCCCATCCGAAATAAAGAGAAGTATTTGATGTTTCTGAATTGGAAAAATAGTCTTCTTTCCCAACAGCCTTTTCTAGTTTCCATAAACCCAATAGTTGATCGCCATAGGTTGTGGGAAGTGTTTCTATTCTTTGTAAATGAACGGTAATGGTTTCGCCTTCTTCTTCTCTACTCCAAGTCATTTTATTTTGGTTGATTTTTATTTGAAACGGATCTGCCAGATCTTTTAAACCATTTGTATTTACAATTGATAATTCGTTTGTTGTTTCATTCAAATTCCACGTTCCAATTGAATGTTGAAACCAACCATTGCCTGATTGTTGTGTTGCATCTGCATTGAATTGAACCCAACGTGCATTTGGAGTCATTTCGTTTTTGCCTGCAGTTACGGAAGTCACATGCCAAAGCCCTTCAATAGATGATGTTGGTTTGTTTTCGCAACTTGTTAAAAAAATAATGCCTAAAAATAGTAGTGTATAAACGGTTTTCATGGTATGAGATATTGGTTTAGTTTGTTTTTATTGCACCAATAATTACGCCAAAATTACCATCCATTTGTTCGTATTTTTTTTCTGGAAGATAAGTTTTAGAGACAAATCCGTCAAGGTATAAAGCATTTTGACAACCATTTTCCTTAAAATAAGTAGCAAAGTCGTAGAAGTTGATTTTCTCTTTGCTCATGGCAAATAACAAATTTCCGTTGGGCAATACACCTACACCATTCCGAATATTGAGGTTTTTAGAGCCTTTGGTGAGTTTTGCATGAAGCTTCCCATCAATTACTAACATTGGACCAGATTGAGTAGCATATTTTATACTTCTTATCGCAGTATTTAAAGAATCTGTAATGCAAATAGTGGCAACATTATCTTTTGTAATATAAAAAATACCATTCGGTTGTAAATAGAAGTTTCCGTATCCTTCTTCCTTACGATCTAATGGCGCTAGGATTTTTCCTTTTTCAATGTATAAACCTTGTGGCGATTGATCTTTTTTATACATGCCGCCATTCATTGCAAAGATGAGTTCTTGCTTGTTGGCTTGAAGCTGCGTTTTTAGATTTTTAGCATTTCCATAGATTTGTCCCTGCTCATTTTTCCAGTAGAAATGTAATTGAGCCTTTTTTGGATTGACTTCGTATGCTAGAATTCGGGTAGTATCATATTGTTTTTTGGGTGATTCTTTTGTGCAAGAAATAATACCTGTAGAGATTGTAAGAAGTATTAAATATAGTTTTTTGAAGGTCATCTGATGGTTTTACTACTTTTAAAGATATAAAAAGTCATCAAAATAAGTTCCTACCTACACAAGAATGGCTCAGTATAAAAACAAAAACTGCAACTAATCAATCTATTCAAAGAACTACTTTATCAGAAACTTTAACCGTACAATTTCGCCTTCTCTATCGTTTTTCAAACTTCCAATTTCATGATCAAATAATCCATTTAAATTATTTCCTGAAGGATCTGCTAGTCTTGAATTTACAGTAATGAAATACGTTCCTTTTTTCCATGTTTTTTCAGGAATGAAACTCCATGTTTTTTCTTGGTTTTCAATTTGCATTTTCCCTCTGATCAGTTTGTTTTCTGCATTGAAAATTTGAATTCGTGTTTGTAAAGACATTTTATCCACCGTATCAAAAAAGTGTAGTTTTAGTGGTTTCATACTTTCTATCACTGGAATTTCTATTTTCCAAATTGTAGTATCAGGTGCTATAGTATCTGCGGAAAATACCGAAAAGGCTTTCATATATGGTTTTTCTAATTTTTCACCATAAATATCTTCCAAATTATCAATGACAAGTGTAAAAGTTTTGTTAGGTGTTAAGGCACGTCCAAGAGTTTCATTAGCTATCAAACCTGTTTTCACTCTTGCTGGATCAAAAATTATTGTGAGTTGCGTTTGTGATGCATCCCAAAGTTCATGTACATTATTAAAAATAGCACCTTTTACTTCTTTTCCATTTTCATCTATTAATTTTATGTTTTCTAAATTCCCAATAGTTTTCATAGGTTGTGAAAACTGTATATACATCCGCAACAAATTTTCGGGCAACTTATTAGCACTCGGAAATATAGCCGTTACTTTAGGCAATTCTGAATTCTCTCTGGGAAGCGAAAAGTCTTTTTTGAATTGTTCAAACACAAATACATAATTTCTAGTTTGAAGTAAGGGAAATTGCGGTATAAATACTAGATCATTTTCTGCTTTGTAGAAATTTCCATGAATCGGTATACGATCTGTTTTGTCAAAAACAAAAATAGAAGCATCAATACTATTCGCTTGCCAATTGTGAAATGTAACACTATTTTTTTCCACAGAAATAGAGTCCATTTGAGCAAATACACTATTCCATATACATACTAAACTCAGTATAAAAAATTGTAGTTTCATCTTTGTATTGAAAGTGAGAGCAGTTATAACACTGCCCTCTTTTTAATATTTATTATTTTTCTTTAATCAGCTCAGGAAAGCCTTCCATTGGTTTTACCATATTGTGAAAATCTTTCCAAACTTTTCCACCTTCTGTGTATTTATAATCTGGAAATTCATATTCACTATCAAAGTTGCTTAGTCTAAAGTATGCTCCTTTTAACTCAGAAAGTAAATCAACACTACCTGAATCTATATTTCTTTGTAAAGTAGTTAACATCATCTGATTTTGTTCGGCAACTTGCATCGTTCCAGACATCGGCACGGGAAATATTTTCACTCCTTCTGGCCCCATAGAAAAACCTTCTAACCCCTTTCCTTTGTTAGCTTCTGCGAAATCTTTTAAGGAAATTAAACTCGCACTACGCTCTTTGTTGATGATTAATAGTTTTTTATCAAATGACCCATCTTGTTCTTGCGCTGTAAACGTAATCATATCAATTGGTGTATTTCCATACCCTAATTCTGCAATTGTTTTGGCTTTTACATGATTGCCTTCTTTGATTTCTGAAGTTGGAATGCTTACCAAAGGCGTACAGGTATAAGCTGCAATTAATGTTGATTCTCCATTGATTTCCTCAAATGCCATCGTTCTAATAGGTGCTCTGGTTTCTTTTTGAAGATGTACTGCATGATACATTTCTATTCCAGAAACAGTTTCTTGTTTGTTAGAAAACGGATATGCAATTTTTCGCAAAGTAGAAGCAAATTCACCATTGGTCAACCCAGCTACATAAATATATCCGTCATGATAATCGATATCTGTAATGTTGAGTCGACTTGATGGTCTTTTATAAATTTCAAACGCATCGGTTCTAATGTTTTTAACTTGCACTTGCGTTTTTTTGCTTAGATCAATTAAACGCACATTACTATCTGCAGGGCTTACTGCTACAATTACTGCTGGTGCATCTGGTGCAAAACCTCTTTGAACAGCAATATAGGCTTCTTGACTTACAGGATGTATTTGCATGTCATTGAAAATTAAATCGGAAGTTGATACTCCTAATTTTTTAGCAATTATTCTATCTACTCCTTTTAGGTTGAATGATATTGGATCTTTTAAGACTTTTGCTTGGGTTTCAATAGCATATATAACACCTGCTTTACTATCTCCTACAAATAATACATTATTAGGACCGAATGTCATAACAGAAGCTCCTGGCAATAGTGTTTGTAAGCTATTAGTCGTTACTAAAGCTTCACTAGATGCTCCTTTTTTCATTACATTTTGTTGTGCTTTACAGCTATACATACATAGTACTGCTAGCAAGATGATTGATAGGTTTTTTATTGTTTTCATTTTTTAAATTATTTAATGTTTGAATTTCTATTGTTTTTATGATTAAAATTTATAACTCAGTGTTGGAGCGAAATGGAAAATATTTTCGGATGCTTCACTCGTTTTTTGGAATTTACCAGCAATAAAGTAGCTGATATCCAAATCGAACGAAAGATGTTTGTTGAATTCGTATGATGCTTTGAATCCAAATTGACTTCCTAAGTCTTTTTCTCCAGATCCGTTGGCTGGCTGATTTAAAAATCGAGGTGGTTGATATAGTCCATCATTTTTTGAAGCTCTCCAAAAGAATGCCCACTCTGTATATAGCATTAGTTTTTCTGTAGGTTTTACAGAAATTGAAGGATGCACAGATAACAAGTTGATAGGTGTGATTGTAGCAGCTAGACTATAATATGCTGGATTTACAAATAGTGGATTGAATGAATTTATTTTTCCATCACCTCTATTTTTATCTCCACTTGTGTATTCTAATTTTAGCCCTGGATTCCATAACCAAATTGTATTGATGAGTTTGTAATGCCAGTCAGTTTCAATATTAAAGGCATTTATATCTGCATTCCCCAATTCTCCAAATTGATAGATGATCTCTGTATTGTACTGAAAACGCTTGCCTAGTTTTCCAAAACGTCTCAAACCTATAGAATGTCTATTTTCCTTTCCTAAAACATCATTGAATCTTGCATTCTGGTTTTGATATCCTATGTAAAATACTTCATTTAAACCTGTAAAACCTTTTATTTTGAACTGACTGTAGACTCCCCAAAGTTTTGGGTTTATAGCATCATCGTCAAAAAGGGTAAATTTATTATCAAAAGCTTCAAACGTTGGACGTACTTCATGCCCATAAAATGCTTGAATATTGGTTTGCCCATGCTTATAAACAAATCTAGCAGCATCAAAAGTTCTTCGAATGTTTGGACCTTCTCTAAAACCTATTAATCGTGCTGATCCATAGGCAAGTTCTTGCCGTCCTAAGACTATAGATGCATTGTTATTGTTTTTTAATGGCAGCTTAAATTCTATGAAAGCTTGGTGAATATCCACCTCATCATATTCTACAAATTCTTTTTCATGACTTGTGTACCCATGATACAATTCCCCGAAAACGCGAACATATTTTCCGAATACTAAATTGGCATGAAATGCTAGTCGTTGCGAATAAAAATTTTGATCTTCTTCAGCATTCCATAATCTATTAGAATAGTGTTCGAAACGTGGTCTAAACTGTCCTCCAAAAGATACATAAATGCTCTTTTGATCATTCAATGCTATAAATTTAATTGCATCAAATGCACCTTTTTTAAATTCATTTTGATCTTTATCTTTTAAATATTCATAATTTTCGGTAGCTCTGAACAGGCTATATGCTGGAGCTTCTTTTTTTTCGATCGCCTCTTGCCCAAATACATATTGAAGACAAAACATGACAATGAATAGGCTGATTTTTTTAGTTTTCATTTTATTTGTTTTAAACTAATGTTGTTTTAAACAACATTTTATATAAATTTTTTATAATTGTACTTTATTCAAAATTCGAAACAACTCTCTGGCTTCTTCTTCTGAAATATAATCTTCAAAATAATTTTTTACAGATTTTTTAGCTTTACTATGTGCCGCATAAAATAATTCGATTCCTTTATCTGTCACTGTGATATCTAATTTTCTTCTATTATCTAAACAAGTTTCTCTTTTTACCAATTCTTTCTTTACCAATCTATCTAGCAAGCGTGTTAAATCTGGACTTGGTACAATCAGTTTTTCCTTTATCGTTTTTGCATCTAAAGGATTTGGATGGTTTTTTACTAAAAGATTAAGAACATTTAACTGTGAATGAGTTACTCCAAACTCTTTTAAGGTTTTTTTCAACTGAACATCTACTTTACCACTGACTTGCAAGAACTTAAAATATCCTCTAGCATGCCAGTTTTTAGCTTCGTCCTTAAAAAGATTCTCTTCACTCATTTAAACAATAGTTGTTTATAACAACAAAAGTAAGTGAAATTATTTAGAACACAAATTTTTTTTTGTTTTAGTGTATTTAAGAATCAAAAAATACTTGGCAAAATAGGATACTTTTTCAAATCTTAGAGAAAAAGTCAAAAACTCTCAAACAATAATCTTTTCAGTACCAGCGTTTTTTCTTCTTTTTAGAAGCTTCTGACTTACGTCCTTTTTTGTATTTGCTTCCTTTCTTTTTGTGGACTTGCGGTTTTGCTTTTGGATCGAGTGGATACGGATGCTCTTGTTCTACATGAATTGAAGTGTTTATTAATTCTTGAATGTCTTTGATATATCCTTTTTCATCAGCAGAACAGAATGATAATGCCATTCCTGATGCGCCAGCTCTCGCCGTTCTTCCTACTCTATGCACATAGGTTTCGGATACATTTGGAATGTCAAAATTAATAACAGTATCTACATTTTTAATATCTATTCCTCTTGAAGCCACATCAGTCGCGATAAAAATATTGGCTTCTCCGTTTTTGAAATCGTTTAATGCTTGTTGTCGTAAACTTTGCGATTTGTCTCCATGAATGCTCGCAACTTTATAGTTATTGTTAAGCAATGTTTTTTCCAATTTGTCTACACCGTACTTGGTGCGTCTAAAAATGATGACACTTCCTTTGATGGTATTTCGCAATAAATGCAAACACAGTTCAATCTTTTTTGGTTTCGGCACATAATACAATACTTGATTTACGCCTTTTGCTGCAGAAGAAGTTGGAGATACTTCAATGTATTCTGGTGCTCTTAAAATTGAATTTGCTAAGTGTTCTACTTTGTATGGCATTGTGGCTGAAAACAATAAAATTTGCTTCTCATCAGGACACAACCGCTCTATTTTTTTGACATCATCGATGAATCCCATGTCTAACATTAAATCGGCTTCATCTAATACTAAGGTTTCTATATAATCCAGATTGACTAGATCTTGTTTGTGTAAATCTAGCAGTCGTCCTGGTGTAGCCACCAAAATATCTACTCCTTTTTTGAGCATGTCTTTTTGTGGTTCTATCGAAGCACCACCAAAAACTACACCTGTACGTAAATTGGTATAGTTACTATAGTTTTTGAAATTTTCTTCAATCTGAATCGCCAATTCGCGTGTTGGACACACAACTAAGGCACGTATTTTTTTCCCTTTTTTGGGCGCATCTTGCTTATCGAACAGTAATTGCAAAATAGGCAATGCAAACGCAGCTGTTTTTCCTGTTCCTGTTTGTGCAGATACAATGATATCTTTTTTCTCTAATATTATAGGAATGGCACGTTCTTGAACTAAAGTTGGATCTTCGTAGCCTTTTTCAGATAGTGCTCGGACGAGGTGTTTGTTTAATTTTAGTTCTTTGAAGTTCATTCAGCTAATTTTTTATAGAAACAATTTTGCGCAAAGATACAGGAAGCTGCGCTTTATGCACTATTGTTTTCTAAAAAGTAACAAATCTGTTGTTTATCTATTTTTTCGCAATATCATTATGTTATCTATTTCCACATCTACATTGGAATCTACTCCTAAAACTGCTCCATTTCCACAAACATCTGCTTTTACGCTTGCTACTAATTTTTTATTGATGTAGTATTTACAAACACCATTTTCATAAATAATTTGCAAGTATACTCTATTTCTTTTCCCAAATGTAAATTTCCCTTCTTTTCCTATACTCCCAAGTTCTGAACTTCTGTTATGATGTAATACCAAATATTCACCATCTGATGTAAAACGAATACTGTTAGAGAATTGTTCATAAGAGCCATCTGCATCAGTTTCACCTTTACAGGAGTCCCAATTTACTTCAAATTCTCCTGTGTATAAATTGAATACCGTTGAAATTTCAAAATTATTATTTGCATCGAACCTTAATTGTTTAGTTCCTATGTCACCTTTTCCATAATCACCGCTACTTTTAATGACGTATTTTCCATTAGACATTGCATGGGTTACGTTTAGTGTAGTGATTTCTCCATCTGAAGAAAATTTATATTTTTTGTAATCTCTACCAATCTTCCAATTGTTTTTATTGTTGTTAAAATCTTCTACCAAAATTGATGTATAAGGCAATTGATTTCGTAAAGAATTGTTTTGTCTTTGTATATCTATAGGGTTTACTGATTGAAATTCTCCATTATTGAGTCGGTCATTGACACTATTGAATCCTCTTAACACCGTTTGCGCTCTTTTTTGAGGCGATGAATGTGTATTTCCAGATGAGTTAGGGAGCGAACGTAAGTAAGTTACAACCGCTTGTACATCATATCTGTATTGTGCTAAAAACTGTCCTGCATAGTAATCTGCTTCGTCTTCATATTGTGTGCTAGATGTTCGTACTCGCCATTGACTTCCTTGTGGTTTGTACATGTTAGGCTGATGTCCTAGTGCTTGATGTCCCCATTCGTGTGCAAATACAAAAGCGAGCACATCTTTTTCTTTGTGTATGGTTGAATAATCTAAAATGATCAATCCGCCATAATGTGCTTCTCCCCAATGAAATGTTTGATTGAATACTACGGGAAAGTTCATTCCTGAATATTCCGCTAATTTTCTATATACAGTTTCTGTTTTATAATAATTATTTGCAAACATAATTTGTCCGCCATAAGCATCTCTTAATTCTTTAAGAAAATATTGCTGTGATTCTGTCAAGTTAGATTGCGCAGTTGTCATTTGCGTGTAGGACACAAAGACTAATAAAATGATAATGATTCTTTTCATCTTTTGAATTTAGTAGAAGTGTTTGTATTTATTTGTTGTTAAAACTATTAGAATATATTTTAATAACAAAATGTCGGTGTTTATTATTTGTATGAAGTGAAATTCATGTTGAGAACCTCACTTTGTTTTAACTTAAAAACAAATAGTTTAACTTAATTTTAAGTTGAATAACGTATAAATAAGTTTGTTAACTTAAAATTAAGTTGTATAATTGTAGTGCTAATTAATTAAAACTCATAAAGTAATGATCACGTTAACTAAAGGAGAAGAGAAAATAATGAAAATTCTCTGGGATATTGAAAAAGGTTTTATCAAAGATATTATTGAACAATATCCGAATCCAAAGCCGCCTTACAATTCTGTATCTACAATTGTACGCGTGTTGGTTCAAAAGGAAATTGTAGGTTATAAAGCCTATGGAAATTCACACCAATACTATCCATTAATTAGTAAGAAAGAATATAGTAAAGGGCAAATGAAGCGCTTAGTAACTGATTATTATAATAATTCACTTTCTCAAGTAGTTAATTTTTTTACGGAAAGCAAAAAACTAGATGAGAAGGAATTGGATGAGGCAATGAGAATGTTAGAAGAACTAAAAGCTAAGAAAAAATGATCAAATTTCTCATATATCTTTTAGAGTCTAGTGCCATATTAGCCGTATTTTATCTACTCTATGTTGTGATGAAAAAGGAGACTTTTTTTAATTTGAATCGGTTTTTCCTTCTGGGAATTGTCGTTTTTTCATTGCTATTGCCTTTAATGAGTTTTGATTTTAGCCAAGGTAAAATAGCTGTGATAGATAACTCTATTGAGCAGTTTAGTAAGTTTAGAATGTCTTTTTATGAAAATGCAGAAGCATTAGAGTATCAGGTTTATAAAAACCCAGTTTCTCTGGATGACTCTACTACAAAAGTAATTGAAACCGCTTCTATCGATTGGATATCCATTTTATTGATGGCCATAATTGGCATCTATATTATTGGAGTTTTATTCTGTTTGTCCAAACTGTTTTGGAATTTTAGAAGGCTTCGGAAAATGATTTTGATGCATCCTCAGGAACAAATAAATGGAATAACAGTTGTGAAGGTTTCACAGCCAATTGCACCTTTTTCATTTTTAACATATGCTTTTGTGTATGATAAAGTAATTGATACGCCAGAAATTGATCAGATTATTGCCCATGAAAAAGCACATATTGAACAGAAGCATTCTATTGATTTAATATGTATACAATTTTTAGCAGCATTTCTGTGGTTCAATCCACTGATTTGGATGCTTATTAACTCTTTAAAAGCAGTACATGAATATATAGTAGACAAGAAAATAATTAAAGCAGGTTATTCTTTAGTTGATTACCAGACCTTACTTTTGAGACAATTAGTTAGCAACAACTCATGCGGGTTGGTACACAATTTTAATTTATCATTTATAAAAAAAAGAATCACCATGATGAAAAGTAATAAATCAGGATTTAAAGGAAAATTAAAAGTAGCGCTGACAATAACTTGTACTATCTTATTTAGTCTACTATTATTTCAATGTAATTCGAAAACTGATGAAGCAGAAGCGCTTTTAAACAAGTATGAGAAAGATAGAGGTATTGTAATGAATATGTCTGATACTGGTTTTCTTCGTCCTCCAGTATTTGCTGTAGCAAACGATAAGCTTACAGTAAATGGAAAACCTTTTACGATTGCAGAAATAGAAGCTGCGGTTAAAGATTTATTGACTCATGGCGTAATTCCCATGAGAATTGACCGTAATCAAAACATGAAAAAGGTACGAGAAATACAGAATGAGTTTAGAAAGTTCGATAAAAGAAAAGTGATCTATTATGGTGAAACAGCTTCTGGCAAACAAATGATTCAGCCGTTTTTAGTTCCTCCTTTGTATTGGGCAGATCCTTCTCATGATGATACTTTACCTGCGAGAATTGATTTGACAAATGCCACAATAGAAGGTAATGTAGCGACACTAAATGGTATTGAATATCTTCAACTTAATGTAAGTAGTACAGGAGTAAATTATAAAGAAGAAGTATATAGGTTCGTAAAAAAGCATGTTGATAAAAAATCAAGAGCATATTTAATCAGCATAACATACGATGATAATGATGTTTTTGAAAATTATCTAACAAATCTTGCAGCTGTATTTCAAGGTTTCGAAAAAATATATGACGTACGTGCTCAGGAATTGTTTGGTAAAGATCGTCGTGAATTAGTAGAGAGATCAGAATTTTTAAAAATTTCCGAAGGAGTTTACAAAGGAGTTTTTATAGCTGAAAGGTAATAGTAAACTGAAAGTATTAAATATTAATCATTTGTCAGTTCGAGCATTATCGTAGATACCGAGCGTAGCTCATGAGAACACTGGAAAAACTATAATTTCAATTGAATCTCGACTGCGCTCGATTTGACATTTGGTGTAAGTTTATAAAAATCAAACATATGGCAAATTAGTTATATCAAACTCACGTTTATTATTATTCCTTCTAGGTTTACACCAATCTGGAATTTCCTTCGACTGCGCTCAGGATAAACTTCTCGTCCTAACATAATTTTAGCGTACAAAAAAAGCAGCAATCGTGAAGATTACTGCTTAATTTATTACTTTGAGCCGATGGAGGGACTTCCTTCGACTGCGCTCTGGATAAACTTCTCGTCCTAACATAATTTTAGCGTACAAAAAAAGCAGTAACCATGAAGATTACTGCTTAATTTATTACTTTGAGCCGATGGAGGGACTCGAACCCACGACCTGCTGATTACAAATCAGCTGCTCTAGCCAGCTGAGCTACATCGGCAAAGCGGTTGCAAATATAAAAAGCTTTTTATTTTTTGCAAACCTTTTTTTTATTTTTTTAAAGACTGTTGATTTTTGTTACCAATTCTGTTGCTTTTGTCTCTAATGATTGTCTGATTCCTTTGAAGTGTGTTTTTACATTTTCAACACCTCTTTTGTTAGTTTCTGCGATCAATTCATCAAAGCCTTTGATAGATTCGTCAATGATTTCTTCACTCTTAGTAGCATCTGCATCCGGATTTGCCATTTGCCATAATAAAGCTGCGTCAATGATATCTCCAAAAACGTAGTTTAAGTCCTTTTTTAAATCTCTTTTATTCGACATGGTGTATATTTTTTTGCAAATTTAAACTAAAATGGTATATAATTTGTTATAAACATCACAAATGTTAGTAGGTTTAAGTTTAATTTTTTAGTTTTATACCAATGAATGCTTTAGTACAATTATATCGCCAATTTATGAATCGTAACGCACAAACGAAGTGCGCCATGATCTATATTCCCGTATCGAATTCAAAACGTACCTATAATAAGCATCGACATAAGTATTAGTTAACAATTCAATATCTATATTATAAACTTACAAAGGTGCTTTTTACAAAGCACCTTTTTTATTTTTAACCTGTTTAATTTTTAAAATTATTTATTATGAAATCCACAAAAAATATTACCCAGATGATCGCCATGACAATTCGAATTTTACAACCCTTTTTCGGGATGCAAAAATCCTATACGCCTATTGAACCGATACCTCTATTGTTACACCATTAAATTTTTTACATTATGAACACATTAGCACAAAATAAAATACAAACAAATATTCAGTTTTTAGTTACGAAGAAAGTAACAAACCGCAATGGATTTTTACATCCACATATTCTTTTTGACAAAATTCAAAAAGTAGCCACGTATCCGATTAGAGAATTTTATATTCATGAAGTTCCTTCTATTGTCGATTATACGTTTAAAATGACCAAAAGCGCTCGTTTAAACGATTCTTTGACAATTCAAGCACAATTGATTCAACAGGACGAAAAAAAGTTAATGGTGCGCATTATAGTCACCAAACCAAAAAAGAAATCAAAAACCGAAGAAGTCATTTGTAATGCTTTGTTTGGCTTTCCACTGTTGGAGAAACCTATACGTAAAGTTTCGTGAGTTATAAGATTCCCAAGTTGTTTACTGCTTGGGATTTTTTTTTAGCACGAGTTGGAAACTCGCGCTAGCTTCTGGTTAGATTTCTTAGACTTGATTAGACTTCTTAGACTTACTTAGACTTTTAGATTGTTGGACTGTTAGTATTTTTATTTTTTTTAGCACGAGTTGGAAACTCGCACTAGCTTCTCAATACTAATATCTTAATACTCAATACTAACTCCTCAATACTACTTAATATATACTTCCAACAATTCAGAAGCTTCGTCTGTGCTTATTTTTATGTTTTTGAGGGAAGCTGGTAGTAATAATGTTTCTCCAAACTTGAGTACTTCTTTGTACAAGTTTGTTTCAAAGGTTACGTTTCCTTTTACACACATGTATATGACAAAAGAATCTTTGTCGTCATGATTCAATATTAATTCTCCTGTGAATGGAATGAGATTCGTAGTGAAATATGGACAGTCTACAATGGTTGTGACTTCGTTTTCTGCTTCTTTGTAGTCCGTTTTATAGTTTTTATGCAATGTATAGTCAATTGCATCTAAAGCTAAAGCTGTGTGCAATTCACGACCGTTTCCTTGTGCATCTACTCGATTCCAATCGTAAATGCGATAGGTAATATCTGAAGTTTGTTGAATTTCCGCTAAGACAATTCCGCCACCAATGGCATGAATTCTGCCCGTAGGCAAAAAATATACATCTCCTTTTTTTACTTCTTCAAAGTTGAGAATTTCTGTAAGTGTATTGTCTTCCAGATGTTTTTGATATTGTTCTTTGGTGACTTCCTGATTGAAACCAACCATTAATTTTGCACCTTCATCCGCCTGCATTACATACCACATTTCAGTTTTTCCAAATGAGTTGTGACGTTCTTTGGCCAATTGATCATTAGGATGTACTTGAATCGATAAGTCGCTTTTAGCATCTATGTATTTGATGAGCAGCGGAAATTTTGTTCCAAATGCATCGTATACTTTTTTTCCTAGTAATGCTGATTGATAGGTTTCGCTCAATTCTTGAAGCGTTTTCCCTTTTAGAACACCTTCAGCAACGACAGAAGGTTCTCCTTTTACATCCGATAGTTCCCAACTTTCACCAATAGCTTCTCCCGAAACATTTTTATTGAGTTGTGTTTGCAGTTTTTCTCCGCCCCAAATACGTTCTTTATAGATTGGCTCGAATTTTAAAGGATGTAGTATCATATTTTTTGTTATTCTCCGGTGTATTTTACAAAGTTTCTAGGTGTTTCATACAATACTACTTCTAATTCTAGTGAAGTACTGATATGCTTTCTTAGTTTGTTCCAAATGACTACCACAATGTTTTCTGCTGTTGGATTTAAGTTTTTAAACTCCGGAACATCTAAGTTTAGGTTTTTATGATCAAAGGCATCTTCCACTTCCGAACGAATGAGGTCTTTGAGAATTTTTACATCCATCACATATCCCGTTTCTGGATCTATGGGACCTTTTACACTCACAATCATTTCGTAATTGTGCCCATGAAAGTTTGGATTGTTACATTTACCAAAAACTTCGTTGTTTTTAGCATCGTCCCAATCTGGTCGATATAATCGGTGCGCTGCGTTAAAGTGTGCTCTTCTACTTACGGTAACTTTCATGTGTATATATTGTTTGTTTTTCATTGGTTACATGCTGTTCACTAATAATCAATGTATTTAGTAATAAACTTTTTAACATGCTCGTTTCATATATCCACTTTTATGTGTTCATAAAATTTTTCAAATATTATTTTAAACCAAGCTGTATATGCATCTGGATTTGCCGCAATATCATCTTTTACCGCTTGCACGTCCATCCATTTCCAAGAAGCGACTTCATCAGGATTGATTGTAGGTTCATCATTGTATGTTCCTATCATTACATGATCGTATTCATGTTCGGTTAATCCGTTGTCAAAAGCTGCTTTGTATATGAACGAAACTGCTTCCGCAAGTTCCGTAACAAATCCCATTTCTTCTTGCAATCTTCGTTTACCCGCAGCAATGTTACTTTCACCTTCGCGTTGGTGACTGCAACATGTATTGGTCCATAGTCCTGGAGAATGGTATTTGTGTAAGGCGCGTTGTTGAAGCATTAATTCGCCTTTATCGTTGAGAATGAATACAGAGAAAGCCCTGTGAAGCAATGCTTTTTCATGCGCCTCGATTTTTTCCATTAGACCGATTTGCTCATCATTTTCGTTTACTAGAATTACGTTTTCTTTTGTCATATTTTTTGTTGGAACACAAATTTACGAAATAGCTTTCTGTGTATATTATACTTATTTGCTATTTTTTAGTTAAAATTAACATAAAGCATCTAATTTATTGATAAATGAATTTTGTTTCTTATGTGTCTTTTAAAGAAATACTACACTTTGCACGATTTGAAGAATATTGTTTTGCTCTAGTTTTATCGTAATTAATTTTTAAAACTTTTATTATGAAAAAACAACATTTAAATTCATTACACTTAAACAAAAGAGCCGTTTCTAATTTTAAATCTACTACAATAACAGGAGGCGGAAAGATTCCTTTAACGATAGCTAAATCATGCTTAGGTATTTGCTATAGTGATCTTTGTGATACAACTGATTAAGCTTTATAGGTAAGCCTGAAACATATTTTGAGGCTGATTTGAAAATTAAAACCTCCGATGTAACGGAGGTTTTTTTTATTATTTTCAATAACTATAAATTTACTTCTTTTATTAAGTTGGTGTTTTTCTTCTGTACATTTTCATCATTGTTACTTTTTCTTTTTTAGTGTTTGTTCTCCATTATAACCCCAATTTTCAACGGAGACTTCATCGATTATTATATGTGTGGTTTTTGGATCTTTGTCTAATACATCTACTAACAATTGTGTAACTCCTTGGATTAGTTGGAGTTTTTCTTCTTTTGTGACGTCTTCGTCTGTGATTCTAATATTTACGTATGGCATAATTTTATGATTTAAGAGTTTATATTAATCCCATTTTGAGTCTGTTGATAGCGCATAGTTTCCTGCGCCTGTAAAGAATAGCGTTATTGCACCAAATAAGTACACTACTTGCAGCTCTATGGCCCAGCCACCAAATTGATTGAGTGCAAATATATCTGAGCTATGTGCTAGCAGAATTGCTACGAGAAAGTTAAAAGCTATAATCAAACCACTACCTCTGACTTTATAACCTATGATGATTAAAATAGGCGCTATGATTTCTCCGACAAAAACACCATACGCTAGAAAGCTTGGAATGTGATATCCTTGCAATACTTGCTTGATAAAAGCATAGTTAGAAGTCAGGTTTGCGATTCCATGAAATAGGATAAGTATTCCGATAGTAATTCTTAGTAACAACAATCCGATGTGATGATACTGTTCTTTTTTTTGTGCATTCATATTTCATTGTTTTAAAATTAGTATGATGCAAATTTCTGTGATTGACTCGCTATACAATAGGAGCTACATCACGTTTTTGAAGTGATGTATGTCACTTTTTTATTGATGAGGATGAGTGAAATTCTATAAAAAAAACAGTTGTTACTCAGTACTACGACAAGTAGAAAATAATCATTGACTTAATATGGTAAGTAGAACATACGTAAATAGGTTGCGTAGACATTTTGTTTATTTGCCTTATTATTTAGAAAATTATTAAGACATGTACAATTTAGATATACCAAATTCTCTACATTTTTACACTTATTATGAACATTCTTATAGTTTGAAGTTAGCAGCTGATGAAAATTCAAATATGTTTTCATCTATAGCTACTCAACCATTAACTGAGAACAATCGTCTTAAAGGAATAGGTTTGTTTAATGCTTCAATGTTACTCTATGCAGTAAGTGTAGAGTTAATATTAAAAGCAAGAGCTCTTTTCGAAGAAAAAGATAGAATTAAAAATGGTGAAATTAAAAACTTAAAAGACTTTTTAAAGACTTGGAAAGGTGATAGTAATGGACATGATTTTTTTCAAATTATAAAGTACTATAAAATTGATGTGTCTGAAGAACATCATAATATTTTCCTAGAGTTAAAAGAATACGCACAATGGGCTGGTAGATTTCCGTTTTCATTAAAATATAATGATACTAAGCAGTTAGGCTCAAATAATAGAAGTCCTGGTGGATTAAAGCAGATTTATAATAAAAAAATCAATGAATTCATAGAATCTCAAAAAATAATAATGGGCATATAAACGCTTTATAAAGACTTTATTTAATCTTTAATTTTCGATTAATGTGAAAAAGTAATCACCCAAGGCCTTTATCTTAAAATAACTTACCACAAATCGACATCTAATAAGTACTGATTTTTTTATGACTAAAATTAAAAGGCGTATTTCTCAACTGTATTTCGATTGCGTTCGAAATGACGTATGTTCAGTGTTATACATTATTTGTAATTAAGAATTGAGCCTGCTCAACGTTTCCCTAGAAACACCCAAATACGCTGCAATCATTTTTTTAGGAACCCGTTGAAAGAGTTTTGGATATTGTTCTAGCAATAGTTCATATTGTTCTTTTGTCGAATTTTTAAGGAGTGATAAGACTCTGTTTTGGAGTGCAATGCGACCTTTTTTGCTTTTTTTCGCCCAAAAACGTTCCATTTTGTGCATTTCTGCTGTTAGCTTTTCTCGGTTTTCATAGTTAATATATAAGAGTTCGCTATCTTCTATGCAGTCAATTGAGATTTTAGATTTTGTTTGTTTTATAAAGGCTTCATAATCTGTAATCCACCAATTTTCCATTCCAAATTGCAGAATGTGTTCTTTTCCTTTATCAGTGATAAAATAGCTTTTCAAACAACCTTTGATGATCCAATATTCTTTATTGACATATTCTCCTTCTTGAACAATATACTGATGTTTCCGTTTTTTTACGGTTTGAAAATGACCTAATATAAACTCAAATTCCGCATCCGTAAGCGGAATGATTTCTTCTATATGTTGTCGCAACGGATGTGTCATTTTTATTGCAGTTCAGTTTTGTATAAATCGAAACTACTTCTTTCTCGATTAAAATCAAAATCCATAAAAAAAAGCATCCTAATATAAAATTAGAATGCTTTTAAGAATGAGTGTATGATTAGTTAGTTTTATCTTTCTATAACTATAAATTCACTACGTCTGTTAAGTTGGTGTTCTTCTTCTGTACATTTTACACCGTTGCTACATTGGTTTACAAGACGTTCTTCTCCATAACCTGCTCCTATAAGTCTGCTTGCATCAATTCCTCTTGATACAATATAATCACGCGTAGATTTGTTTCTTCTCTGTGATAGTTTCTTATTGTAAGCATCTCTACCACGACTGTCTGTATGCGAACGTACGTCAATTTTGAGTGTTGGATATTTTCTCATAACCGCCACTACTTTTTCTAATTCTGCAGCAGCGTCCGGACGAATATTCGATTTATCAAAGTCAAAGTAAATGATTGGAATGTTTAGGATTTTAGCTAAATCGTCACCTACTTTAAAAGGAACTTCTTCTTTTTCAAGTAATAAAACTGTTGAGCGTAATCCAGGTTCTTCTTGTTTTGGCAACAATACTTCTGCCGGCGTATAATCTTTTTTCGATGCTCTTACAAAGTATACTTCGTCACACGCTAACAGTGCTTTAAATCTAAATGTACCTTGATCATCACTATAGGTATTTTCTAGCTCTTTGTTGTCTTTATCAAATAGAACAACTTGCGCTCCCGTTAAAATTTCATTGGTTTTATTATCTTTTACAATACCTGCAATTTCTTGCTCACATGACCATTGAATTGGCTTTATTTCAAGAAACGAATAGATATCGTCATCTCCTTGTCCTCCATCTCGATTGGAAGCAAAGTATCCTTTTCCTGTTTTTGTGTTGATAATGAACGAGAAATCATCTACAGGACTGTTTACGGGTTCTCCAACATTGTATATTATTTGTTCTTCATCGTCTAAACGCATTACAAAAATATCCAATCCACCTAAACCTACATGTCCATCTGAAGCAAAGTACAGTTCATTGTCTTGGCTCACAAATGGGAAGTTTTCTCTTGCTTCCGTGTTGATACTTTTTCCTAGATTTTTTGGTTCGCCATACGTGCCGTCATCATTAATATCTACGACATATAAATCTGATTGTCCAACAGAACCTGGCATGTCTGAAGCAAAGTAGAGTTTTTTCTCGTCTACGCTTAACGCTGGATGTGCTACAGAGTATAAATCACTGTTGAATGGTAATTCTTCAATGTTTGTCCAACGATCGTTTTCACGTGTTGCTCTGAATATTTTTAGTTTGTTAATTCCTTTTCTGTCTTTTTTGTATTTTCCTTTGTAATAGTTGTTACGTGTAAAATACATGGTGTTTCCATCTTTGGTAAACACTGTGGTAGACTCATGATATTTTGTATTGAGTTTACCTGAGAATTTATCAACGTTTGATAAGCTTCCGTTATCGGCAACTTCGGCTCCGTATAAATCTAAAAATGGACGTGCATTCCATTTGTGCTTGTAGCGTTTGGTAACTCCTGTATCTCTTGCGGAAGAGAATACTAAGTTATTTTCTAAATAGAATGATGGTGCAAAGTCTGAATACGGCGAGTTTACACCTAAGTTTTCAATACGAAAACGACCCGATTGTTCTGCAATTTGATCTAGATAGTTGCGTGTATTCATAAACTTCGTTCCACGAATATCGTTTCCTGTAAGTTTATTGAACTCTTGCATTTTCTTGTCGGATTCTGCATAGCGTTTTTCTGCTTTTAAAGCTTGTGCATAACGGAAATAGTATTCTGGTGCTACTTCTTCTCCTAGACTGAATAATTCGCCATACCATTTTGAAGCGTTTGCTAAATCGGCATTATAATAATATGCATTTCCTAGTTTTTCAAACAGTTCTTTTGATTTGTATCCTTCTTCTGCAACTTCTTCATAGATTTCTATGGCGTTGATAAAAGCATAGCTATCATATTTTTTATCTGCTTTGTCAAGTTTTCGTTCTTGTGCATAACCAACAAGGACGAATAAAGATATTACAGTGTATATGAGATATTTTGTTCGTGTCATCGTAGTTAGTTTTAGAAGAATCTTGGTGAGATAATTTTATCACGGTTATTAAACAGTTCAAAGCGTAAAAAGACTTCGTATGAACCATCGTTAAATTGTGTATTTCCTAATTCAGTTGTTTCACGATCATAGGCAAAACCTACCATAAAACTATCTGATAGTTGTAATCCAACCAATCCACTAAAGGCGGCACTCCATCTGTAGGCGGCTCCTAGTGTTAGTTTGTCATTGATTAGAAAGTTAGCGGATAAATCTGCCTGTAAAGGCGCTCCAGATACTGCTTTGAATAGTACTGCTGGTTTAAACTTTACACTATCACTCATGTCAAATACATATCCACCAATTAAATAAAAGTTGATACGTTCTTTGGCCGTTGACAATGACGATTCATCAAAGTGTTTTGTTTCTAATAAGTTTGGTGCTGATAGTCCAACATACCATTTTTCAGAATTTCGATAGTAGATTCCGGCTCCGACATTTGGAGAGAATTTATTATCAATATTACTCTGTAGTAATAAATCATTTGGATTGTACTGATTTAAACAATCAAAACATACATCTAATAAATGCCCACCAGCTTTTACACCAAAAGAAAGTTTTCCATTCTCTGATGTATTGACTGTATATGAGAAATCAATATCGAAATAGGTTTCATCGGTTGGTCCTAATTTATCATTTACGATAGAGACACCGAGTCCTACTTTTCCTGTTTTTCCTATTGGCGTATGTAAGTTTAGTGTTTGCGTTTGTGGTGCACCTTCTAAACCTACCCATTGTGAACGATGTAATCCCGCAATACTAAATACTCCTCTAGATCCGGCATAAGCTGGATTGATACTTATGGTGTTGTACATGTACTGCGTATACTGAGCGTCCTGCTGTCCGTAACTTTCTATTGAAAATACAGTGCTCAATAAGACTATGATGATGATGATTTTATTTCTCATTATAGTATGCTGTGTTTTTGTTTATTAGTTATAGCGTACATACTACCGAAATAGTATGCACGCTTGTATTGTTTATCGTTGTATGTATAAGTAACCTGCTCTGCTCTTGCTTACACCGTTGGCTACATAATCAACAACGTAGTAATATGTTCCTACTGGTAACAGTTTGTTTTTCTGAATTGTAACTCGACCATTAGATATTCCTGTGAAATAGTTTCCATTTTGTCCATATCCGTTTGTCTCGTATACTAAAACTCCCCATCTGTTATAGATTCGTACTGTGTTGTCTGGGAATAATTCAATGTTTCTAATTGTGAACACATCATTATCTCCATCTCCGTTTGGCGTTACCGCGTTAAAGATTTCCAGATCATCTTCTGACGGTGATGCATTGTTAGGTTCCAAGTAATCTGGAATATCATTCGCATTTGCGTCTGTAGCATCACTGTTGTCTCCATCTCCATTTGGATCAGGGTTTTCGTCTGATGTTGGTAAACCGTCACCATCATCATCGTCGTCTCTATAATCTTGATCTTCTGTTCCGTCTGTATCAGGTAAATCGTTTGTTGGATCGTCTACAGCTGCTCCATTTGGATCACCATATCCTGTTAAGTCTCCATCAAATGCATCATCTACACCATCATTATCAACATCATTTCCTGAAGGCATTACATCTGGAATTCCATCTCCGTCATAATCATGACCTTCAACGATATCTAATGCTCCATCATTATCACTGTCTGTATCAATATAATCTGGGTTATCAGTTCCATCTGTGTTAACTGGATCAATTCCTTCGCCAGATCCTGGTGTTACTTCGTACGCATCATCTAGTCCGTTACCATCAGCATCATTTCCACTTGGTGGTACATATCCATCCGTAGTTTGTGCTTCAACGTTATCTAAGATACCATCGTCATCACTGTCTTGATCTAGATAGTCTGGAATCATATCTCCATCCGTATCAACTGGCATCGTTGGATCGTTTCCTGCTTCTATTGTATCAATAATTCCATCGTCGTCACTATCAATATCTAAGAAATCAGGGATTCCATCGCCGTCAGTGTCTTGTGTTCCTTCTACATCATTTGGTATTCCGTCACCGTCACAGTCATCTGCTAACCATTCGTCACTTTGTACCAAAGATATATCATCTGCATTTAAATCACATGGATCATTTGGATCTGTTGGTGTTCCTCCGTTTGGTGGATTCAACTCGTCTCCGTTTGTTACTCCGTCTCCATCACAGTCTGCTGCTAAGTAGTCTCCTGATGGTGTTACAGAGATATCATCCACATTAGAATCACACGGATCGTTCGGATCTGTTGGTGTTCCTCCGTTTGGTGGATTCAACTCGTCTCCATTCGTTACTCCGTCTCCATCACAGTCTGCCGCTAACCAGTCTCCTGATTGTGCTACTGAAATATCACCCGCATTTAAGCTACATGGATCGTTTGGATCTGTTGGTGTTCCTCCGTTTGGTGGATTCAACTCGTCTCCATTTGTTACTCCATCTCCATCACAGTCCGCTGCTAAGTAATCTCCGCTTACTGCAACACTTTGGTCGCCATCGTTGAAATCACATGGGTCAGCTGGATCAGTTGGTGTTCCGCCGTTTGGTGGATTCAATTCGTCTCCATTTGTCACTCCATCTCCGTCACAGTCAGCTGCTAACCAGTCTCCTGATTGTGCTACTGAAATATCATCCATATTTAAACTACATGGATCGTTTGGATCTGTTGGTGTTCCTCCGTTTGGTGGATTCAATTCGTCTCCGTTTGTTACTCCATCTCCATCACAGTCTGCTGCTAAGTAATCTCCTGATACAGCTACACTTTGGTCGCCGTCGTTGAAGCTACATGGATCGTTTGGATCGGTTGGTGTTCCGCCGTTTGGTGGATTTAACTCATCTCCATTGGTTACTCCGTCTCCATCACAGTCTGCTGCTAAGTAGTCTCCGCTTACTGCTACACTTTGGTCGCCGTCGTTGAAGCTACATGGATCATTTGGATCGGTTGGTGTTCCGCCGTTTGGTGGATTCAACTCATCTCCGTTTGTTACTCCGTCTCCATCACAGTCCGCTGCTAACCAGTCTCCTGATTGTGCTACTGAAATATCATCCATATTTAAACTACATGGATCATTTGGATCTGTTGGTGTTCCGCCGTTTGGTGGATTCAACTCGTCTCCATTGGTTACTCCATCTCCGTCACAGTCTGCTGCTAAGTAGTCTCCTGATACTGCTACACTTTGGTCGCCATCATTGAAGCTACATGGATCGTTTGGATCGGTTGGTGTTCCGCCGTTTGGTGGATTCAATTCGTCTCCATTTGTCACTCCATCTCCGTCACAGTCCGCTGCTAACCAGTCTCCTGATTGTGCTACTGAAATATCATCCATATTTAAACTACATGGATCATTTGGATCTGTTGGTGTTCCGCCGTTTGGTGGATTCAACTCATCTCCGTTTGTTACTCCGTCTCCATCACAGTCCGCTGCTAACCAGTCTCCTGATTGTGCTACTGAAATATCATCCATATTTAAACTACATGGATCGTTTGGATCTGTTGGTGTTCCTCCATTTGGTGGATTCAATTCGTCTCCATTTGTTACTCCATCTCCATCACAGTCTGCTGCTAAGTAGTCTCCGCTTACTGCTACACTTTGGTCGCCGTCGTTGAAGCTACATGGATCATTTGGATCTGTTGGTGTTCCGCCATTTGGTGGATTCAATTCGTCTCCGTTTGTTACTCCATCTCCATCACAGTCTGCTGCTAAGTAATCTCCACTTACTGCTACACTTTGGTCGCCATCGTTGAAATCACATGGATCAGCTGGATCAGTTGGTGTTCCGCCGTTTGGTGGATTCAATTCGTCTCCATTGGTTACTCCGTCTCCATCACAGTCCGCTGCTAACCAGTCTCCTGATTGTGCTACTGAAATATCATCCATATTTAAACTACATGGATCATTTGGATCTGTTGGTGTTCCGCCGTTTGGTGGATTTAATTCGTCACCGTTTGTTACTCCATCTCCATCACAGTCTGCTGCTAAGTAATCTCCACTTACTGCTACACTTTGGTCGCCGTCGTTGAAGCTACATGGATCATTTGGATCTGTTGGTGTTCCGCCATTTGGTGGATTCAACTCGTCTCCATTGGTTACTCCATCTCCGTCACAGTCTGCTGCTAAGTAGTCTCCTGATACAGCTACACTTTGGTCGCCATCATTGAAGCTACATGGATCATTTGGATCTGTTGGTGTTCCTCCATTTGGTGGATTCAACTCGTCTCCGTTTGTTACTCCATCTCCATCACAGTCTGCTGCTAAGTAGTCTCCACTTACTGCTACACTTTGGTCGCCATCGTTGAAGCTACATGGATCATTTGGATCTGTTGGTGTTCCTCCGTTTGGTGGATTTAACTCGTCTCCGTTTGTTACTCCGTCTCCATCACAGTCTGCTGCTAAGTAGTCTCCTGATACAGCTACACTTTGGTCGCCATCGTTGAAGCTACATGGATCATTTGGATCTGTTGGTGTTCCTCCATTTGGTGGATTCAACTCGTCTCCATTAGTTACTCCGTCTCCATCACAGTCTGCTGCTAAGTAGTCTCCTGATACTGCTACACTTTGGTCGCCATCATTGAAGCTACATGGATCATTTGGATCTGTTGGTGTTCCTCCGTTTGGTGGATTCAACTCATCTCCGTTTGTTACTCCATCTCCATCACAGTCTGTAGCTGGATCAGATGTACAAACATCATTATCTATAATTGTAACTGTTCCACTTGGATCAGTATTACTTGTGTTACCACTTGTTACGTTTCCATCTACTGTAAAGTTTTCATCTCCTTCATCTAAAACATCATCCGTGATAGGAATCGATACATCTACCGTCGTTTGTCCTGCAGGAATTGTAGCCGTTACTGTTGTCTCTGTGTAATCGTCTGTTCCTGCTGTTCCTGTAGATGTTGTAATGCTTACTACCGTATCTACACTACTTGGTGTATCTATACTTACTGGTACAGTTGCCGTACCATCACCTTCATCAACCGTTACATCTCCGATAGTCACCATTGGTAATCCATCGTTGTCTGTAATAGTTACCGTTCCACTTGGATCTGTATTTGAAGTGTTCCCACTTGTTACAGTTCCATTGACTGTGAAGTCCTCTGCTGGCTCATCAATACCATCATCTGTGATTGGAATCATCACATCTACAGTTGTCTGTCCTGCTGGGATCGTTGCTGTTACGGTCGTTTCTGTATAATCATCCGTTCCTGCTGTTCCTGTTGTGGTCGTGATACTTACTACCGTATCCTCATCACTTGGGTTGCTGATTGTTACTGGAACTACTGCATTACCTGCGCCTTCATCTACCGTTACATCGCCGATTACTATCGATGGTGTATCATTATCAGTGATCGTTACCGTTCCACTTGGATCTGTGTTGCTTGTGTTGCCACTTGTAACTGTTCCGTTTACAGTAAAGTCTTCAGTATCTTCTCCTACAGTATCATCTACTATTGGAATACTTACATCTACAGTTGTCTGTCCCGCTGGGATCGTTACTGTGACTGTTGTGGTTGTATAATCATCTGGATTTGTTGCACTGTTATCAGTCGTGGTGATTGACACTACCGTATCTACACTACTTGGTGTATCGATACTTACTGGTACAGTTGCCGTGCCATCTGTCTCATCAACTGTTACATCTCCGATAGTCACCATTGGTAATCCATCGTTGTCTGTAATAGTTACCGTTCCACTTGGATCTGTATTTGAAGTGTTCCCACTTGTTACAGTTCCATTAACTGTGAAGTCCTCTGCTGGCTCATCTATACCATCATCTGTGATTGGAATCATCACATCTACAGTCGTTTGTCCTGCTGGGATTGTTGCTGTTACGGTTGTCTCTGTATAATCATCCGTTCCTGCTGTTCCTGTTGTGGTGGTGATACTTACTACCGTATCCTCATCACTTGGGTTGCTGATTGTTACTGGAACTACTGCATTACCTGCGCCTTCATCTACCGTTACATCTCCGATTACTATCGATGGTGTATCGTTATCAGTAATTGTTACTGTTCCACTTGGATCTGTATTACTTGTGTTGCCACTTGTCACAGTTCCATTAACTGTAAAGTCTTCAGTATCTTCTCCAATTGTATCATCTACTATTGGAATCGATACATCTACAGTCGTTTGTCCCGCTGGGATTGTTGCTGTTACGGTCGTAGTGGTATAATCATCTGTACTTACTGCACTGTTATCAGTCGTAGTAATACTTACTACCGTATCTACACTACTTGGTGTATCGATACTTACTGGTACCGTTGCTGTGCCGTCTGTCTCATCAACTGTTACATCGCCGATAGTCACCATTGGTAATCCATCGTTGTCTGTAATCGTTACTGTTCCACTTGGATCTGTGTTACTTGTGTTGCCACTTGTTACAGTTCCATTGACTGTAAAGTCCTCTGCTGGCTCATCAATACCATCATCCGTGATTGGAATCATCACATCTACAGTGGTCTGTCCTGCTGGGATCGTTGCTGTTACGGTTGTCTCGGTATAATCATCCGTTCCTGCTGTTCCTGTCGTCGTGGTGATACTTACTACCGTATCCTCATCACTTGGGTTGCTGATCGTTACTGGAACTACTGCATTACCTGCGCCTTCATCTACCGTTACATCGCCGATTACTATCGATGGTGTATCGTTATCAGTAATTGTTACTGTTCCACTTGGATCTGTATTACTTGTGTTTCCACTTGTCACAGTTCCATTAACTGTGAAGTCTTCAGTATCTTCTCCAATGGTATCATCTACTATTGGAATCGATACATCTACAGTCGTTTGTCCCGCTGGGATTGTTGCTGTTACTGTTGTGGTTGTATAATCATCTGGATTCGTCGCACTGTTATCAGTCGTCGTAATACTTACTACCGTATCTACACTACTTGGTGTATCAATACTTACTGGTACAGTTGCTGTGCCGTCTGTCTCATCAACTGTTACATCGCCGATAGTCACCATTGGTAATCCATCGTTGTCTGTAATCGTTACTGTTCCACTTGGATCTGTGTTACTTGTGTTGCCACTTGTTACAGTTCCATTGACTGTAAAGTCCTCTGCTGGCTCATCAATACCATCATCCGTGATTGGAATCATCACATCTACAGTGGTCTGTCCTGCTGGGATCGTTGCTGTTACGGTTGTCTCGGTATAATCATCCGTTCCTGCTGTTCCTGTCGTCGTGGTGATACTTACTACCGTATCCTCATCACTTGGGTTGCTGATCGTTACTGGAACTACTGCATTACCATCGCCTTCATCTACCGTTACATCGTCGATTACTATCGATGGTGTATCGTTATCAGTAATTGTTACTGTTCCACTTGGATCTGTATTACTTGTGTTTCCACTTGTCACAGTTCCATTAACTGTGAAGTCTTCAGTATCTTCTCCAATGGTATCATCTACTATTGGAATCGATACATCTACAGTCGTTTGTCCCGCTGGGATTGTTGCTGTTACTGTTGTGGTTGTATAATCATCTGGATTCGTCGCACTGTTATCAGTCGTCGTAATACTTACTACCGTATCTACACTACTTGGTGTATCAATACTTACTGGTACAGTTGCCGTACCATCTCCTTCATCAACTGTTACGTCTCCGATTGTTACCATTGGTAATCCATCGTTGTCTGTAATAGTTACTGTTCCACTTGGATCTGTATTTGAAGTGTTGCCACTTGTTACGTTTCCATTAACTGTGAAGTCCTCTGCTGGTTCATCGATACCATCATCCGTGATTGGAATCATCACATCTACAGTGGTCTGTCCTGCTGGGATCGTTGCTGTTACGGTTGTTTCCGTGTAATCATCCGTTCCTGCTGTTCCTGTTGTGGTGGTGATACTAACTACCGTATCCTCATCACTTGGGTTGCTGATCGTTACTGGAACTACTGCATTACCTGCGCCTTCATCTACCGTTACATCGCCGATTACTATCGATGGTGTATCGTTATCAGTGATCGTTACTGTTCCACTTGGATCTGTGTTTGAAGTGTTACCACTTGTCACTGTTCCGTTGACTGTAAAGTCTTCAGTATCTTCTCCAATCGTATCATCTACTATTGGAATACTAATATCTACAGTCGTCTGTCCCGCTGGGATTGTTGCTGTAACTGTTGTGGTCGTATAATCATCTGGATTCGTTGCACTGTTATCAGTCGTCGTAATACTTACTACCGTATCTACACTACTTGGTGTATCAATACTTACTGGTACAGTTGCTGTGCCGTCTGTCTCATCAACTGTTACATCGCCGATAGTTACCATTGGTAATCCATCGTTGTCTGTAATCGTTACCGTTCCACTTGGATCTGTATTTGAAGTGTTCCCACTTGTTACAGTTCCATTTACAGTAAAGTCCTCTGCTGGTTCATCAATACCATCATCTGTGATTGGAATCATCACATCTACAGTTGTCTGCCCTGCTGGGATCGTTGCTGTTACGGTTGTCTCGGTATAATCATCCGTTCCTGCTGTTCCTGTTGTGGTGGTGATACTTACTATCGTATCCTCATCACTAGGGTTGCTGATCGTTACTGGAACTACTGCATTGCCTGCGCCTTCATCTACTGTTACATCACCAATTACTATCGATGGTGTATCGTTATCATTGATCGTTACGGTTCCACTTGGATCTGTATTTGAAGTGTTTCCACTTGTTACGGTTCCGTTCACAGTAAAGTCTTCAGTATCTTCTCCTACAGTATCATCTACTATTGGAATACTAATATCAACTGTGGTTTGTCCCGCTGGAATCGTTGCTGTAACTGTTGTGGTTGTATAATCATCTGGATTCGTCGCACTGTTATCTGTGGTAGTAATACTTACTACCGTATCTACACTACTTGGTGTATCAATACTTACTGGTACCGTTGCCGTACCGTCTGTCTCATCAACTGTTACATCGCCGATAGTTACCATTGGTAATCCATCGTTGTCTGTAATCGTTACCGTTCCACTTGGATCTGTATTTGAAGTGTTCCCACTTGTTACAGTTCCATTGACTGTAAAGTCCTCTGCTGGTTCATCAATACCATCATCTGTGATTGGAATCATCACATCTACAGTGGTCTGTCCTGCTGGGATCGTTGCTGTTACGGTCGTTTCTGTATAATCATCCGTTCCTGCTGTTCCTGTGGTGGTGGTGATACTTACTACGGTATCTACACTACTTGGGTTGCTGATCGTTACTGGAACTACTGCATTACCATCGCCTTCATCTACCGTTACATCACCGATTACTATTGATGGTGTATCATTATCAGTGATCGTTACTGTTCCACTTGGATCTGTATTACTTGTGTTTCCACTTGTAACTGTTCCATTAACCGTAAAGTCTTCAGTATCTTCTCCAATGGTATCATCTACTATTGGAATACTAATATCTACAGTTGTTTGTCCCGCTGGAATCGTTGCTGTAACTGTTGTGGTTGTATAATCATCTGTACTTACTGCACTGTTATCAGTCGTAGTGATACTTACTACCGTATCTACACTACTTGGTGTATCGATACTTACTGGTACCGTTGCTGTGCCATCTGTCTCATCAACTGTTACATCGCCGATAGTCACCATTGGTGCTCCATCGTTGTCTGTAATCGTTACTGTTCCACTTGGATCTGTATTTGAAGTGTTGCCACTTGTTACAGTTCCATTGACAGTAAAGTCCTCTGCTGGTTCATCGATACCATCATCTGTGATTGGAATCATCACATCTACAGTCGTTTGTCCTGCTGGGATCGTTGCTGTTACGGTCGTTTCTGTATAATCATCCGTTCCTGCTGTTCCTGTAGTAGTCGTGATACTTACTACTGTATCCTCATCACTTGGGTTGCTGATTGTTACTGGAACTACTGCATTACCATCGCCTTCATCTACCGTTACATCTCCAATTACTATCGATGGTGTATCATTATCATTGATCGTTACTGTTCCACTTGGATCTGTATTACTTGTATTGCCACTTGTCACAGTTCCGTTGACTGTAAAGTCTTCAGTATCTTCTCCTACAGTATCATCTACTATTGGAATCGATACATCTACAGTTGTTTGTCCCGCTGGGATCGTTGCTGTAACTGTTGTGGTTGTATAATCATCTGTACTTACTGCACTGTTATCAGTCGTCGTAATACTTACTACCGTATCTACACTACTTGGTGTATCTATACTTACTGGTACAGTTGCCGTACCATCTGTCTCATCTACCGTTACATCTCCGATAGTCACCATTGGTAATCCATCGTTGTCTGTAATCGTTACCGTTCCACTTGGATCTGTATTTGAAGTGTTGCCACTTGTTACAGTTCCATTTACAGTAAAGTCCTCTGCTGGCTCATCAATACCATCATCTGTGATTGGAATCATCACATCTACTGTGGTCTGTCCTGCTGGGATCGTTGCTGTTACGGTTGTTTCCGTGTAATCATCCGTTCCTGCTGTTCCTGTTGTAGTCGTGATACTTACTACCGTATCCTCATCACTTGGGTTGCTGATCGTTACTGGAACTACTGCATTACCATCGCCTTCATCTACCGTTACATCGCCGATTACTATCGATGGTGTATCATTATCAGTGATCGTTACTGTTCCACTTGGATCTGTATTACTTGTGTTGCCACTTGTCACAGTTCCGTTTACTGTAAAGTCTTCAGTATCTTCTCCTACAGTATCATCTACTATTGGAATCGATACATCTACAGTTGTTTGTCCCGCTGGGATCGTTGCTGTTACTGTTGTGGTGGTATAATCATCTGTACTTACTGCACTGTTATCAGTCGTCGTAATACTTACTACCGTATCTACACTACTTGGTGTATCGATACTTACTGGTACCGTTGCTGTGCCATCTGTCTCATCAACTGTTACATCGCCGATAGTCACCATTGGTGCTCCATCATTGTCTGTAATAGTTACCGTTCCACTTGGATCTGTATTTGAAGTGTTGCCACTTGTTACGTTTCCATTTACAGTAAAGTCCTCTGCTGGTTCATCGATACCATCATCCGTGATTGGAATCATCACATCTACTGTGGTCTGTCCTGCTGGGATCGTTGCTGTTACTGTCGTCTCTGTATAATCATCCGTTCCTGCTGTTCCTGTAGTGGTGGTAATACTTACTACCGTATCCTCATCACTTGGGTTGCTGATTGTTACTGGAACTACTGCATTACCTGCGCCTTCATCTACCGTTACATCACCAATTACTATCGATGGTGTATCGTTATCATTGATCGTTACTGTTCCACTATCATTTGTGTTTGAAGTGTTTCCACTAGTAACTGTTCCATTTACAGTGAAGTCCTCTGTTGGTTCACCGGTAGTATCATCTATAATTGGAATACTTACATCTACTGTCGTTTGTCCCGCTGGGATCGTTGCTGTAACTGTTGTAGTGGTATAATCATCTGGATTGGTCGCACTGTTATCGGTTGTCGTGATACTTACAACGGTATCTACACTACTTGGATTGTCTATGCTTACAGCTACACTCGCTGTTCCTGCATCTTCCGCTACCGTTACATCACCTACACTCATTGCTGGTGTATCGTTATCAGTGATCGTTACTGTTCCACTATCGTTCGTGTTTGAAGTGTTTCCACTTGTTACAGTTCCATTTACCGTGAAGTCCTCTGTTGGTTCACCGGTAGTATCATCTGTAATTGGAATACTTACATCTACTGTCGTTTGTCCCGCTGGGATCGTTGCTGTAACTGTTGT
>NZ_CANLEA010000029.1 GCF_947489565.1 uncultured Kordia sp.
ATCACCATCATTGTCTGTGTCTAGATCGCCATTACCTGTTTCTACTACATCCGTAATGCCGTCATTGTCACTGTCTAGATCGAAGTGATTTGGAATGCCATCATTGTCTGCATCAAAACCTGGTTCGATCATGCCGTTTGCATCTCCAACTAGTGGATCGCCTGGCGCATCATCTAGATAGTTTGGTACACCATCATTGTCTGTGTCTGCACTTGGATCGACGCCTGTTGGATTTTCATCAACATCAGCGATTCCGTCATTGTCATCATCAACATCAACTGTATCTGGAATACCATCGCCGTCAAAGTCCATTTCTTCTCTAAAGTCAACTTCTGGTGTGCTTGGATCGTCGTCATTATCTGTACCAGCTGCTCCTGTGTTTAGGTTGTCATTTACATCTGGTTGTACTCCTGTATCGTCGCTAGTATCGAATCCGTCATCTAGTCCGTCACCATCGGTGTCCGTTCCTGTGAAGGTACCTTGACCTGCTTCTTCTAGATCATTTACTCCATCATCATCACTATCTGTGTCTAGGTAATCTGGAGTGATATCTGTATCTGTATTTTCTGGGCTGTCGATGAAGCCTGCATTTTCGTATGCATCATCGATTCCGTTGTTGTTATTGTCTATTCCACTTGGTGGCGTGTAACTATCTGTTGTTTGTGCTTCTACATTGTCTGGAATTCCATCATCATCTGCATCGATGTCTAAAAAGTCTGGTCCGTCTCCTGCATTACTATCTGTATTGGCTGGAATTGTTCCTGCCGTATTATCAGCCTGACCATCCATGTTACCATCAGCAAATACAGCATCATCTGCATCTACATCACCATCATTATCTGTGTCTAAATCACCATTGCCTGTTTCTACTACATCTGTGATTCCGTCATTGTCACTATCTAGATCGAAATGATTTGGAATGCCATCGTTGTCTGCATCAAAACCTGGTTCGATCATGCCGTTTGCATCTCCAACTAATGGATCGCCTGGTGCATCATCTAGATAGTTTGGTACACCATCATTGTCTGTATCTGCGCTTGGATCGACGCCTGTTGGATTTTCATCTACATCAGCAATTCCGTCATTGTCATCATCGACATCATCTGCATCTGGGATTCCATCGCCGTCAAAGTCCATTTCTTCTCTAAAGTCAACTTCTGGTGTGCTTGGATCATCGTTGTTATCCGTTCCTGATGCTCCTGTGTTTAGGTTGTCATTTACATCTGGTTCTACTCCTGTATCGTCGCTGGTATCGAAGCCGTCATCTAGTCCGTCACCATCGGTGTCCGTTCCTGTGAAAGTTCCTTGACCTGCTTCATCCACATCGTCAATACCATCATCATCACTGTCGGTATCTAAGTAATCTGGAGTGATATCTGTATCTGTATTTTCTGGGCTGTCGATGAAGCCTGCATTTTCATACGCATCATCGATTCCGTTGTTGTTACTGTCTATTCCACTTGGTGGTGTGTAACTGTCTGTTGTTTGTGCTTCTACATTGTCTGGAATTCCATCATCATCGGCGTCGATGTCTAAAAAGTCTGGTCCGTCTCCTGCATTGCTATCTGTATTTGCTGGCGTTGTTCCTGCCGTATTATCAGCCTGACCATCCATATTGCTATCAGCAAATACAGTATCATCGCCGTCTACATCACCATCATTGTCTGTGTCTAGATCGCCATTGCCCGTTTCTACTACATCGGTGATTCCGTCATTGTCACTATCTAAATCGAAATGATTTGGAATGCCATCGTTGTCTGCATCAAAACCTGGTTCGATCATGCCGTTTGCATCTCCAACTAATGGATCGCCTGGTGCATCATCTAGATAGTTTGGTACACCATCATTGTCTGTATCTGCACTTGGATCAACGCCTGTTGGGTTTTCATCAACATCAGCAATTCCGTCATTATCATCATCGACATCAACTGTATCTGGGATTCCATCGCCGTCAAAGTCCATTTCTTCTCTAAAGTCAACTTCTGGTGTGCTTGGATCGTCATCATTATCTGTACCAGCTGCTCCTGTGTTTAGGTTGTCATTTACATCTGGTTCTACTCCTGTATCATCGCTGGTATCAAAGCCATCATCTAGTCCGTCACCATCGGTGTCCGTTCCTGTGAAGGTACCTTGACCTGCTTCTTCTAGATCATTTACTCCATCATCATCACTATCTGTGTCTAGATAGTCTGGTGTTGCATCTGTATCTGTGTTTTCTGGGCTATCTATGAATCCTGCATTTTCATACGCATCATCGATTCCATTGTTGTTATTGTCTATTCCACTTGGTGGCGTGTAATTGTCTGTTGTTTGTGCTTCTAGATTGTCTGGAATACCATCATCATCTGCATCGATGTCTAAAAAGTCTGATCCGTCTCCTGCATTACTATCTGTGTTGGCTGGAATTGTTCCTGCTGTGTTATCAGCCTGACCATCCATGTTACCATCAGCGAAGACTGCATCATCAGCGTCTACATCACCATCATTGTCTGTGTCTAGATCGCCATTGCCAGTCTCTACCACATCCGTGATGCCGTCATTGTCACTGTCTAGATCGAAGTGATTTGGAATGCCATCATTATCTGCATCAAAGCCTGATTCAATCATGCCGTTTACATCTCCAACTAGTGGATCGCCTGGTGCATCATCTAAGTAGTTTGGTACACCATCATTGTCTGTGTCCGCACTTGGATCTACTCCTGTTGGGTTTTCATCAACATCTGCGATTCCGTCATTGTCATCATCGACATCAACTGTATCTGGGATTCCATCGCCGTCGTTGTCGTCAAATACAGGATCGCAAGCATCGATAATTCCGTCACTATCTTGATCTGGTCCACCGACTTGTTGATAGTCATCTGTCCCATCATTATCTCCGTCTAGCGGATCTGTATATGGTGCTCCGACTACAGTTCCATTGGAGTTTATAGACGCAGGATCTGTTCCATATTGTCCGCCATCATCTCCATCTGCTCCAGGGCTCATATATCCATAGGCTTCATTTGCATCCGTACAACCATCTTCATCACTATCGTAGTCTAAATAATCTGGAGTTCCAGGAGTTGGTCCGCTATCCGTTGGTACAATTCCTGTTCCTGCTGAATCTGGAATACCATTATCATCACCATCGATTCCATCTGCTATACCATCATTATTTGCATCTGTACCTCCTGCTTCTACGATATCATATATTCCATCATTATCTGCATCAAGATCAAGATTGTTAGGAATACCATCGCCGTCAAAGTCGTCAATACATAATCTTCCAGCTAACACAAAATTATCCCATGTTGCATTCCCTGAATTGCTTACTGGATTGCCATAGAAATAGATTCTTATTTTCCATACGCTTCCTGCATCAATAAATACATCTGTAGGAGAAGTAGTGAAGTAGTTCTGTCCTGCGTGACCAGGATTGATATCTTGAGGATTGTCTGTATCTTGATATACTAATACTGAAGTTGCAAAGTTATCATTAGACATTTCAATCGTAATGTCATATCCATTGTAAATTGTGCCACCTCCATTAAATACACTTGGTGGTGTATCGAATGCAAATAAGCGACCTACTCTCCACGGCTGACTTCCAGCAATGAAGGAATATTCTAGATAATCTCCATTTGCCTGCGCAGTTGCTAAGTCTGGTTGATCTACATCTTGAATTGTTAAGTTTCCAAATCCTATATCTGCTGCTGAAACTGGCACTATTGTTAATCCAGGTCCTGCAGTTTCTTCTCCCGCTGAACTTACGTATGTATTATTTAATGAAATTGGGACAAAGAAATCTGGTATATTGTTTCGTTGGTGTTCCCAAACAGCAATATTGTTTGATGAGCCAGCTAATGGTTCTGTGGCTGCACAGGTATTTTCTGTAGCATCTGGAATACCGTCATTATCATCATCCAAGTCACAGAAATCTGGAATACCATCATTATCAATATCGGCTGTATCATCTCCATTTGGACAGATATCTGCACTGTCTAATACTCCATCTCCATCTTGATCACCTTCTGCGACAGTTATTCTAACTATTGCTGTATCACAAACATCATCGGTAATTGTTGTTGGACTATCGCCATTGACATCATTACATACTTGATATTCTATGGTTACGGTAGTTCCGCCTTCTCCTGCTGTTGGTGTATAGGTTAATTCTCCAGTAGCTGGATCATATGCTATTGTTCCTGTAGCCGTAGTATTAGCTCCGAGAACCGTTTCTATTGTCGTTATACTTGTAGGGTCGTTGTTGTCTGGATCGGTATTTCCATCGGTATTATCGGTAAAGTCATCGTTAGCTAATATTTGAATGATTTCTGATACTCCTGCCGTTGCATTTGCCGTATCGTCTTCTGCTATTGGTGTTTGTGAATTTGGATCAGTAATATCTGGATTTCCATCGTTATCATCATCTAAATCACAGACATTGGCTAGCAAATCTGTATCTGGATCAGGTCCAGATTCTAAATAATCTGCTGTTCCATTTGCATCCGTATCTCCAAAAGTTGTTGGATAACTTGCTGAAATTACGGTACCATTTGCATTGACCGCTGCTGGTTCTCCCGTGCCATATTGATTTTGTCCTCCATCGTTGCCATCAGCATTACTATCATTATAATATTCATTAGCATCACTACAACCATCTCCATCACTATCAGTATTTAAGTGATTGGATGTTCCAAGTGTTGTTTCTACTAATGCTAAACCTGTTCCTGCACTGCTAGGTATTCCTGTTCCTACATTTGGTAAACCATCTGCGAGTCCATCATTATCTACATCTGTTCCGTTGGCTTCAACAACATCATATATTCCATCATTATCAGCATCTATATCTAAGCAATTTGGAACTCCATCTCCATCGTCATCATTGGCTGCGACAACTTCCATAGCATATTGCCCACCGTCTCCATTCGTAGTAATTGTTGTTCTTTCTATTAACGTTGTTACTAGAGATGTTATCTCGGTTGCTCCTGCGGTCGGCGTAAAACGTAGTGTAAAGTCTGCCGACAAACCATTTGGACCATTTAACTCTTCATCTGCTATACTTGTATCTGTAGAATTCGTGATAGGTACAGAAATATCAGTATCAAATATTGTCAGTACTGTACCATCATCTGTTGAAGAATAATCATTCCCTGAAAGTATTTGCACATCAATATTTGCGTTTGCTGGTAATGATCTATCAAATTCAAATTGTACTTGATCGATACTATTTATATGTAAGTATACTTCTGTAACAGTATTTCCTGAAAAACTCCAAGTAATATCATTTTGTTGTATTCCTACTGCTGCTACATTGAAGAAGAAATTATTAGATGCAATAGGTTGTGTTCCTGCAAATGTAAACGACTGTATGTTATCAAAAACATTTAGACTATTATTGAATGTTCCTGCATTGGTAAAGCCTGTTACACCAACTGTGACACCGTTTGTAGTAGTTCCTCCTGCTCCAAAATCTACTGCAGAAACTCCACAACTCTCATCCGCATCTAAAATTCCATCATTATCATCGTCTTGGTCACAAAAATCTGGTATTCCATCTGTGTCTACATCTGCAGTATCATCTCCTCCTGGACAAACATCTACACTATCTTCTACACCATCTCCGTCTGAATCATTAAAATCATCACAGGCATCTGCTATTCCATCATTATCTGTATCTGGACCTGAAGTTGTTACATCTGCGGTTGTTGCTTGTCCAGTTCCTGCTACAGTTGGAACACCTTCATCGACTCCTGCGGTAGTTCCTACAGTATCTCCCAGACTATCATCTCCATCTAAATCTGTCGTTGTAAAACTTCCTGCGGCTTCTACTGCATCTGGGCAACCGTCGTTATCAGAATCTGTATCAAAACAATTGGCAATTCCGTCTCCATCATCATCATTTAATGATGTAAAAGACACTAATGTTATTGCTGTTGTTACCGTAGTTGTTTGTCCTGCATTTTTACCACCTCTGATGATAATTGTATCCACTGGTCCTGGAATTGTAATTCGTCCCCTGTTAGCATCTACGTTGGTTCCTCCAACAGAGGTATTTCCTTCTAGACCTGTTCCACTTGGTGTTACCGTAACTGTTCCTGTGCCAACAGGTATGTTGTCATCTAAGTTGTCAAAATTACTAGCGTTTATGGTAACTGGCACTCCTTCGTAGCTGGCTTCAAATTCAAATATATCGCCTCCATTTAAACCTGCTACAGTCATTTCAAAATTCGTAGCTCCTGCAAGTAGATCGATTGTTATTAACATGTGATCTCCTGCTGCTGGATCCGTGATATCAAATCCTTCTAACTGTGTTGGTTGGAAGTAGAAATAATCATCAACTGGTGCTCCGTCATCTAATATTTGTACTCCATTGCTCCAAACTGGTGTTCCCGTTGCTGCATTGTCAATAAGTGTTGCTGTAATATTTGCTCTACCTCCAAAAACTCCGTTTAGAGTCGCTGTGGTACCATCTCCTGTTGGTGCGGCGGCTGATTGTAATTGAAAAGTTCCTCCTCCTGGACTTGCTCCGTTGGAAGGAAATCCTGGACTGTTTAATGCTCCAGAAGCGATTCCTGCACATTCAACACTGTCTAAAATACCATCGTTATCATCATCTAAATCATCAGCATTTACGACTCCATCACCATCGGCATCTCCTGCAGGCAATACTGCTGGTCCTGTTGGATCTTCGATGACTCCCGTTATTTCAGTATTGTCATCTCCGACAGCGTCATCGGTAATTGTATAGGTTACTGTTAGTACATCTGTACCGTTTATGTTTTCTATTTGTCTCGCAATTGCGATAATATTGTTTCTATAATCGAGATCAGATCCTCCTGCAGTGGATGGTCCAAATTTGCGATAGGCATCAAAATCATCTAGAGAAGAGATTCCGTACCAATAATATTTTACTTGGGCTGATTGTCCGTTTCCTGCACAGGCTAACGAGAAATCTATTAATCCATACGGATATTCATAGATAGCATCTTGACTTGCTAAAGAAGCTTCTGTCACCAATACCATGGAGGTAATTTGATTACAATCTTCTCCTATATTTGGAGAGCTTACTTCAATAGTTACGTAGTCCCCATTTGCATCTGGAATGGAAGCAACATCGGGTTGTTGACTGTCTGGTGTTCCATCATTGTTACCATCTCCTCCATTTGGCGCGCCGTCTTCGATTGCTTCATCTACATTGTCCATGTCGTTCATGGCACCTGTAAAGTTGATTGTGACAGAACTTATGGATGCTAAACAACTTGTTACTGTATAATCAAAAATGTAGGTTCCAGTCGCAAGTCCTGAGCTACTTAATGTTCCTGCACTTTGGTCAAAATTTCCTCCAGGTGCATCAGAACTTCCATTGATACTCCATGTTCCTCCTGTATCTGGAGAACCGCCAAGATTTGTAAATAGATCAATAACTCCTGAAGCCGTTGTTGCACTTATGGTATTGTTTGTTCCTGAGTCTGGCGCTGCTTGAACCGAAACTGTTACTGAAGTGGCTTCACTACCCACACAAGGTGCCATAGCATTTACGGTGTAATCAAAAATATACACTCCACCTGTTGTTGGATCATAGGTTCCTGCTCCTGCGCTGAAATCGCCACCTGGAGCATCTGGAGAACTTCCATTTACACTCCAACTTCCTCCTGAATCTGCTCCTAAGAGTAATGTGTTTAAATCTATTAATGCATCTCCGGCGCAGGCATAATTGTCTGTTCCTGTTCCAGAAACTGGCTTGTCTGTAACAGTTACCATCACTACATCTTCTCCGGCACACATGGTTCCGTTGTCTGCATTTAATCGAAACCAAGTGGTTTCGTTTACTGTTACTGAAGGTGTTAAGGTTGCTATTTCAAAAGGAGCACTCCAAGGTCCTGTTGGTCCGTCTGTACTGTAAGACCAAGCATATCCTCCTGATCCATTTACACCTATATTATCTTGAATATTTAGTGCTTCACTTGCTGCTACTGCTGCTGTAAAAGGCACTTCATAAATAGAAGCTGTTGCAGCCGTACATGAATCATCATTAATTTGTGCTGAGGGCGTTCCATTTGGAATGGTTCCACTGGTAAACGTTGATGTATTTGAGCCATCTACAAAACTGATGATTACTGAGTCTATTTCTCCAAAATCTTGGAATTCGCAATCGTATATTTGTACTTTCCATCCACCTTGTCTCGCATCATAACCATTGAGTGGCGTCATGTCAATTAAATTGATTCCTGCTGCTGGTGAAAATACTGTACAGACTGTTGAATTGTTGGATGGATCGGAATAGTATGCGTTGTATGTTCCTGTTAATGCAGGTCCTGCGCCACTACAGGCATTATTTCTTGCAAATTCACAAATATCAAAAACAGGTAAAGTTGGTGTTATGGTTTGATCGTTTGTAAATGTAAGATTCACCGCATTATCTGCAGCGTAGCATGGACTTCCTGTTTCATTGAGTCCTAGTGGTATGGTTACTAAACCATCTGGTGACACTAAATAATATCCAACATCTGAAATGTATGTATGTGTTACATTAAAGGTTACAGATACTATTGTAGTATTTGCTATTCTAAAGGGTCTTTCTACAGGATCGTAATAGGTGAAATCTGTATTATTTGCTGCAACACCATTGAGCATTACCGTATCTCCTTGACAGGCTGTAAAATCTGAACCTGCTTGTGTTTGAATGGATGTATTCCAAACCCAAGCCCTTCCTTCTTCAATTGTTCCTCCATCATTTCTAACCACTAAATATCCACCATCGGCTAATCCAGTTTGAATTCTGGTTGAATTTATGGCATAGTCAACGTAAGAATTTGTTGTTGGGTTGAATACATACCAATCATAAGTTGTTATACCAGCTCCTGCTGGGCACTCTAGTTGTCCAACATTGGCGCCTCCGTCAAAAACAAAAATTGGATCATCTGAATTTGCTGAAAATAATGGATTTGCATAGCTTGTTGTTAGAGTTCCGCAATTGGATGAAGCTGTTGGAGCTGTTAATGCTATTTCTGAACCATCTAGTTTTATAACTAATACGGTAGTTGTTTCGTCACTACATGGTCCCGTTCCCAGAACGACATAGTTAAACGTTGAAGGACCAAGTGGTAAACTTGCTACTGTTAATGTACTTCCTGATAATGCTCCCGTTGAATCATTGTCCACCCATGTTCCTCCGGCATCCTCTGAACCATCCAAAGCATTGAATAAATCTGCTGTGGTATCTGTCGTAAAGACATAAAACGGTCCAGAAGTTGCACCTGAGTTAGGGGGATTTGTCAGTGTTAGTGTTGCTGTAACTGTAGCGGATGTATTTCCGAAAGGATCGGTCACTGTAATTTCTACGATTCTTGGTGTCACAATTTCTGGAACTGCGGCACTGTTTACGTATACTAAATCATCAAGTGTGTTTCTTAATGTGTTTACATCGGCGCTTTCGTTGGTGACCGTTAATGTTGTTGTGCTATTTCCTGTTACTGAAATACCGGGAAATATACCTTTTATACTTAATGTTTCGTCTCCAGCATCTTGTGGATTTGTCAATGTAATGGTCATGAAGTCGAGACCATGAGGTGCATTGAAGATTGAAGTAGCACCTGTACTTGCTGCATCTAGAAACTCTGAGCTTTTTGAGCATCCTGGGACATTGATATTTATTCCTCCTGCGGCAGTTAAATTTGTATCATCGAGTCTAACGTAAGGAACAGGAGCTAAATCTAATGTAAAAGGTTCTCCTGAAGCTGCTTCAGTTCCATCTGTCACATAATATTCTACCGTAAGGGTTGTAATAGCAATATTACTTTGTACTGTCCAATATGTTCCTGCGGTAGTAATAGCACTTGAAGAACCAATATGAATTTCTGAAGTATTGTTATTATTTACAAAATGACCTGTTTGTCCTCCAGTTAAATTTCCTGTAAATAATGCTCCAACATCTGGACTTGATATTTTTATATTTTCAGTACGAATTAATTCGCTGTGTTCCTGAGAACTAAGGATAACATGTACTGGCTCGCTAAATGTATAGGTATAGGTATTACCAGAAATGCCTGTACTAGATCGTGTATTGTTGAAACTATTGGTTAATACTAGTGAAGGAGCCACTGCGTTTTCTGCGCCTCCAGTTGTGGCTGAAGGTCCGCGTGTAATGTCGACAGTTACAAAAGTGACGCCATCGCCAACGGCTGACAAGCTACTTGTTTGAAAATTGTTTTCAGGAACTGTTCCTGACAGACCTCCCCAAGTTGTAACCACCTGTGCTTTAGCTTCATTAGAAAAAACGAGCATCAAAACAGTTAGCGCTGCAATAAACTGAAATAGGTGTATTTTGTATGTAGTAATTCTCTTTTTTATTGTGGAATGACGATTACTCACTTCCTCAAAAAACAGCCTAACTATCGAGTAAATAATTGAAAGATATCTTAACATAAGTGAAAAGTATATTAGTACACTTCTATTTTGATAGAAGTATATTTGGTTAGTTAGAATATTGGCTTTATATTTAAGTACGAATTGAAGTTGAAAGCGACTTACCTACCATTAATAAGCAAATCAATATTTTTCGCACTTTTATGTATTGGAATTGAGTCGATTAGAGGATCTTTAATCTGACTTCTGATAAAATAAAGATGTAACATAATACGGTTAGTTTTTTATTAAATTAACTGTTATCCTGCCCTGCTTTTGTTGGCTCGCCAAAGTTTTACAATTGCGGGGTTTTTTTATTTATATGTAACTATCACATATCGACTTATTTTCATAAATCATTATAGATAATTAGGTATTTACTCTATAGAGTAAATATATTTTGATTGCTTATTGAAAATTGATTAAATAGTTCTTAGAAAACTATTTAGGGAATTAATCAATACGTTTGAGTTTTAGAGAAAATTTGAATTGATTTCATAGACTTGATTCGGGTTTTTTATGTTATTTATAGTTATTTAGAATACTTATCAATATTACATCTCACCCTTAAAAAGGAAAGAAATAACTGTCATAAAATTAAGATAAATAATGATAATTGAGAATGGCTTAACCTTACTTTAATTATGGTTTTAGAAATTTTACTCCAAAAAAGTAAGAATCACATCATTATTTTCTTTTGCCCCTTTTGATCATAATATTCATTATATATATAAGTATAAAATGATCGCTTTTACTTTTATAAATATAGTTAATATTTTCTTAAAACCAAATAGTTTTATGAAACTAAACTGTATTATATCGCAGTTTATCGATTAAATAGTGTATTTACAGCACTTTAAAGAAATTTAGAAAACTAACATTTATTGTATATACATAATTACGTTTAATATTCTTTTTTCTACACTAAACAAATATTAACCACTTACGTCGTATTTTGTTTTTTCTTACAATTTATTTAAGCCTACTAATGAATTAATTCTCATTTGGTACACGCTCTTCTATTTGGGATAAAATTGTTTCAGCTTGTTTTTTAAAGGTTTTTAATTCTGGTAAGAATACTTGGTATGCCATAAAATGTGTAGTCGCTATTCTATTTTTATAGTCAGGATCATTGAGTGCGTATTCAATAAAGTCTTTATTAGGTTTTAATGAAATAACATCTGACCACCATGCATAATTGTTTTTAAAATGTGAGTAGTTTTCTTTGATATCTTCGGCTCGCATATCATCATCTATTTTGATTTCACGCAAGCGTTCTGTATAGAATTCTATGATTTGCGTTGGCAAACTGTCTTGAAACTTGTCTGTATTAAATGCTGTTAGTTGACTGTATCCTCGCTTGTTGAATGTAATTTCAGGAAATCCAATCATTATATAGGTATATTGCGGATTAAAGGCATAATCTACAGCTTTTACAGAATCTTTGAGTATTTTATTAAACAACGGTTTTACCTGATCATAAAAGAACTGCATTTTGTCAATTTCTTTGATGTCGTTTTTTAAATCCGCCGCAACAATATTGTAAATATTATACAATTTGTTTTGTTCTTTCCTACTTGCGTTCCAGTTATTTAGCGAAACTGCTATCAAGATTCCAATTACAACCAAGATAATTTCACCAATGGCATATAGTAGGTAGTTTCCGAGTTTTCTGTTTTTCAAAAGCTTACTTCTTTGGTTCCTAAATAGTTTCATAGATCATTTTATATTCCTTAAAATCCAAAACCGAAACCAAATGCAAAACGCATTCCGTCATCAGAATTGAATAATGATATGTTTGCTGACATTATATCTGCACCATTAAACCAAATTCCGCCACCAAGCGATGTATTCCATTTTCTAGAATTGTCACCACTTATCCATACTCTACCATAATCAAATCCGCCAAAAACACCAATGTTTAATGGCAATAAACCTGTTTTTATTTTGCGAAGATTTAAACGAAGATCTGTACTTTGTACAAAAGCGCGCTTTCCTGTAAAACGTTCGTTTCTGTATCCTCGCAATCCGTTTCTAGCACCAAGAGTAGCTCCTTGATAGAATTCAAATTCGTCTCCAAAGTTGATATGTCCACGTAGTTTTGTAGCAACCACTAATTGCCCGCTCGTAATTAATCGGTGATCAATGGAGAATTCCGGAATGACATACCCAAACCCTTTAGAAGTACTTACATTGTTTTTATAACCTGTTTCAAAACTCACTTCCATTCCCATGGTTGGAAAAGCGGCATTGTCTGTATTTTGAAAATGATATTTTGCGTTGACTCCATAAAAATCCTGCTTATCAAATATGCTTGAGTTTGCTGGAAAAGTTTGTTCTAAGAAACGCCCGGAAGTTCGTTCTATTTCGTTACTTTCATAGGACAATCCTGCTTGAAAACTAGCTCCAAGTTCGCCTCGCCAAACCACAGAAGGCGCAATTTCAATGGTTCTTATTTTTACTCTGTTAAAGTCTAAATCAACTTCAATTCCATCTTCATCATCTGCTTCAAAATTTGGTGTTTCATTTCCAAATCCGAAGAAGTTTACAGCGTAGTTTGGACTGTTGAATTGTGCTTTTACTTGTAAGTTCAAGTTTCCAATGACATTGGCAAATTCTCCCACATATCCCAAATCAAATCCATTGGTAGCAAAATAATACGCTGCCGTAATCCCATGTCTTGAGGTAAACGGATTTCGTTCAAAACCATAGTTTGTATAGGTATTGGAAGCTCCAATGAGCATTCCGTCATCTGGATTGAATCCGATGGTTGGAATTAATTGATTGGTATTGTTTTTTAGCTTTTTATAATCGTATACATTGGTTTCATAATCGTCCGTAAGTTTCTTACTTCCTTTATTGGTTACAAACTCACTTTCCTTCGATTTGTAATCGTATATTTTTACTTTTTTACCATTTTGAATGTCGTATACATCTTTATTCTGTCCACCAATCAAGCGAATTCTTGTGATGCATTTTCCATCGCCAAATACATGAAACTTATCATCATCATCTAAACCGTAAATCCAAATTTCTTTGGTTTCATCATTTGTATACGTACGTTCGTGAAATTTATCGCTCTTTTCTCCTTTTTTGATACGATATGCTGTTACTTTCGTTTTTCCATTTGGCAAACGTTCAATGTCAAACCAATCATCTTTGTTGGTTCCTTTGACAACGGCAAACTTGTTGACAAGCACATAATATCTGTCTGCTATTTTTTGAAGATTGGCGCGTCTTGCTTTTAGCTTTTGTTTGATTTCCTCAACACGTTCATCTCGCACTTCTTTCGGGAATTCTAAAAATGCTTTTTCAATAACAGCATCTGTTAATCCTTCTTGAATTCGTTTTACTTCTGCGTCCCAAACTCCTTTTTCTGATTGTTGAATGAGCTCCATATCTAACGGATACGGTTCTACATTGACACCTTTTACATCTACTAAATCATCGTCATATTTACGAAGTAATCTTGCGGTCGGAATTAGTTTTACGGCTGCTCCTAACAAAAATCCATCAGACATAATTGAAAATGCTTGATCACGGTCACGCGGCATCGGACGGTATACTTTTTTGCCGTTTTCTTTAAATCTTATCCAACGCCATTGGTCTTGGTGTCTGTCCCAATCGCCAATCATCATATCAAATAAACGTGCGCGAATGTAGGCTGCTTCATCAATGACAATGTCTTCATCTTTGTGCAATTCGTCCATTAAATCATCTGTGCTGATCAATTCGTCTTGAAAACCGAAACTTGCTTTATCGCTATGACCTTCTGAAGTATGTTCTTCAATCATATACAATTCGCCACCAAACTCATCATTATATTGTCCTAATGCATTTTGTTTTGGCACATAATATAATATCGGATTTGTGTGATATACGCCAACGGCATCTGCCAAGGTTCCAATAGCAAAAGGCGCATACGGATGTGCTCCCGTAAATACGTCTAAGATTAAATCTTCCGTAGAAGTATCGTCAAATTGTCCTTTGATATATTGATCTCTAAAGAGTACTGCTTGTAAATATTGCAAGGCTTGTTTGCGCAAAGCTCGCATTACATATTGTGCTCCGTTTTTATCTTCTAATCGCAATGATTTTGATTGGTTTCCACCACCTTTTCGCACAGGTTTCAATCCGCCATAAAGTGTATCTAAGTTTACTGTTGGTGCCGTAACTTTGGTACTGTATTGTTTTCGATAACGTTCGCCCCAAAGAAAAGTGCCAAATCCCGATTTTGCAGTTTCTTCTTCTGTGTAAATAGACGCAGATTTTTCTGCTGGAAATTGCGACGGATATGTTGTATCTGTTCGAGCTACATTGGCTGGTAATACTTCTGTTTCAAACACTATTTTATCATCATCGGAAGAATAGAAACGTACATGTGACGATCCATCTTTAAATACATCTAATCGTGCATAACCGTGTGTTCCATACGAAAATTGTCCGCCTCCAACATTGCGTGTTCCAGATACTTTTGCTCCAGAACCACTTACTATTTGACGCAAATTATCTTCTATAATGTACTGTAAACTATGTTCGTGTCCAGATACGAAAATCACTTTATCATTTTCTTGTGCAATGGTGATGATGCGTTTTCTAAATTCATTGTAACGCTTGTTGGAAATATCTACATTGGCAATTCCGCTTGTAGTGCGAATTAAATTCTTTAATGATCCTAATACTGGAATCGGCGACAGATGACTTTTAAATGTGTATTGTCCGCCATGTGAACCATTCGTGTACATTGGATGATGCAGTGCTACAATCGTTGTTTTTCCACGTGCTTTTTTGATTAAACTACTAAATTCATCTAGAAATTTTACACGCGTTTTTATTTCACAATCATCATTTATGGTTGGATGCTTGTCCCAATTTGTAAGATACCATTGACTATCTACCAGAATTAGTTCAATATCTTTATTGATGTGAATTTTCTCGATGGGGCAACCATTTTCAGGAAGAAACGTATCTTTTCCAAGCACTTTTTCAATGTATTTCTCTTGACGTTTTAATCCGCCTAAACCATTATACCAATCATGATTTCCTGGAATAAAAATTGTTTGTCCTTTAAAATCTTTTGCGATGCTGGTTTGTGCATCCAATTGATGTTCTGCATATGCTCTACCTTCACTTGTTTTTTTTGGCAATCCTTCAGGATAAATATTATCTCCTAAAAAGATGGCTGTACTATTTTTTGAAGCTCCTTTTAGTTCTTTTTCCATCATTTGCAAAGCGCTTGTTTTTTCTCCTATAGGAGATTTACCGGCATCGCCAATCAGATAAAAAGAGTGTTTAATTTCTTTATTTTCTGGGTATGAATTTGCGCTCATTTTCTCCGCATATTGTGCTTTGAAAGTTGCACAGGCACTAAAAGTCAATATAAAGACTATTATTCCTACTAATTGGAAAGATTTTATCATTGGTTGTTGTTTTATCAGTTTAAATATAATCATTCATTTTTTAAATGTTAACATATAGATATGTAGTTTTCTAAAAAGTGAGTGACTTTTGCTTCGGGCATTTCGCATGGTTTTAAGATTTCGCGTTGACTTGTACAGTAATAGTTGAGACTTATGAAGTTATTTCCGCCTAATGCTGAGGCATATACTTTGTAACTTTTTCCTTCATTGAACTCACTTTTTGTCACACCATATTTAACTTTTTCATAAAACACTTCCGAATATCCTAATGGCAATTGTTGAATTCTTTCTAGTAATGTCATTTGATTAATTTTTGCAGCCATTTATCTAGTTCCGCTTCACGAGGATTGCGTAGTTTTTTGGTTCCTATAGTGATTGTCGGAAAGTTGAGTTTTTTATTCTCATACAGGTTTCGCAAAGCTTCAGCATGCGCTTCATTTTCTTCTACATCTAAAAATTGAAATGAAATTGCTTTCGCTGTCAATAATTCTTTGTAGTAGTTCGTTTTATGGCAACGTGCTGCACCATATAATTTTACTTCTAAAGTATTTTTCATTTGGGAAGCCCTTTCAAAAAATCAATGGCAGCATCTGCATTTAAGTGAAAATTTTCGAATACGACATTGTCATGCTTGTCTATAAATATAAACCAAGGTGTGCCACGAGTTTTGTAATTATTCATCATGTTTGATGTTGATTTTCCGTCATTTCCTGCATCATGCCCGAATGGAATGTGTATGCCATACTTTTGTTGAGTTTCTAACATTTTCTCGTACGTATTGGCTTCAAATCCTTCGAAAACGGTTTGAATGGCTAGAAATGTAATTTTAGGATGATCCTGTAAAGCAGTGACCATTTTTTTTAGACTTGGAAATCCTTGACTGTGACAACCTGGACACCAACTTTGAAAACAATAGATTATTTTAAAATTTCCTTTAAAATCTGAGAGTTGTACTGGTTTTATGGAGTTTCCATTTCCATCTACCCATTGATTGACATTGAATTCTGGTGCTTTGAAGATATTGTTGTCTTCTACTGTATTTGACATTTGTAATGTCCCTTTCTTTTTTAGTTATTGAGTTTATATAGTCGTTTATTCTGTAAAAACTTACAGTTGTTAGGTTTAACAAAACCTTATGAAAGGTTCTGGAAAATATATGACTAAATCTTACGTTTTACCCATCTTTAGTAAACATTAATTAAAGTTTAGTATTTTTACTCAAATTAAAAAATCTTTATGGATACTCTTATTGTTGAAGCTGAGAAGTTTGTTGTTGAATTTTTTAATTCGAATTTAGACAGCAAATTCGTTTATCATAATTTGTCGCATACCAAACGTGTAGTTTCAAAAACAGAAGAAATTATTGAAGGCTTATCGCTTTCTGAAGCAGAAAAAGAATTGCTAGTTCTTGCTGCTTGGTTTCACGATACAGGCTACACCAAACGCATGGATGATCATGAAGATGATGGCGTTGTTATTGCTACCGATTTTTTAAGAAAGCATTCCGTTTCAGAAGAAATCATAACGACTGTCAGCCAATTAATTATGGCAACCAAAATGGGATATACACCGCAAACAGAGCTTGAAAAAGTGATTTGTGACGCTGATTGTTCTCATATTGGAAGTAAAAATTTTAGTGATTTATCAGAGCTACTTCGCAAAGAATGGGAATTGACAAAAGATAGAGTTTTAACCGAAAGCGAATGGCTGGATGAGAATATTAAGTTTTTGACACATTCGCACAAGTTTCACACCACTTTTGCCTCTAAAAATTGGGAGAAACAAAAAGGAAAAAATCTGGCGAAACTTTTAAAAGATAAAAAGAAAATTGAGTTAGAAGGTTCTAAATTAAAACAGAAAAAAGCTGAATTAAAGTTTAAGAAAGAAAAAATAGAATTGCCCGAACGTGGAATTGAAACCATGTTTCGTGTGGCTTTACGAAATCATATTACCTTAAGTGATATTGCAGACACAAAGGCAAATATACTATTATCGGTAAATGCCATTATTATTTCTATGGTATTATCGAATTTAGTATCTAAGCTTGATAATCCCTCAAACGATTATTTAATTTACCCAACCATCATATTTACATTATTTACGGTTGCATCCATGGTACTTTCTATTTTGGCAACACGTCCAAATGTCACACGTGGAAAGTTTAGCAAAGAAGATGTTGCTAATAAAAAAGTGAATTTATTGTTCTTCGGAAACTTCCACAAAATGAAGCTTGATGAATTTGAATGGGCCATGGGCGAAATGATGAAAGATCGCGATTATTTGTATGGTTCACTCACCAAAGATTTATACTTTTTAGGACTGGTTTTGAACAGAAAATACGGTTTGTTACGAACTACCTATACCGTTTTTATGATTGGTATTGTGATTAGTGTTCTTTCTTTTGTGGTAGCTTTTTATATGAGAGATCCTGAAGCTGGCAGAAAAGTACATGACACAGCTATGGCGATGTTAACACCATAAAAAAAGAAGAACTCTATTTGAGTTCTTCCATTAGTTCGTCGATTGTTATGGATGATTTTTCACAAAAATCTTCTTGATATATCACTTCTACACGCAACGCTCGTAAACCTGAAACACCTTGTAAATCTTCCAATTCAAGTTGTTCCAGTTTTCCAAAGTAGTTTTTAGATTGCATGTATTTGATATACTTAATGTATTCGCGCGCATCTTTGTCTTGCGAGTATACAATGGCAATCTTTCCTGGAACCGTTAAACGATCGGTCGTGTTCTTAATATTTGCTTTGTCAATACGTTTTTTAATGATCTCGTAACGAATGTTATACGCGCCATCAACATCAAATTGCTTTTCGTCCATGCGGAATTTAATCGCAAGCGGATTGCTGTGTACTAAAATTAAAGAAGCCACTTGCAAGTCATGATCCATTTCTTTTCGTGCATTGTGTGCAACTTGCTCCATTTCATAGGTATTTTGCAATTGCCACAAACGTAAATTGTATAAGTATAGTGAATGGAACGTTTTGTCTTTCACTAATGATTGACCGATATACATGTTATACTCAACACCATCTGTTTTGTAACGTTCAAAATAGTGTGGAAACATCTTTTGCGCTTCTTCCTGCTTTTTATCGATATAGTTTGCCAATTTATTATTTAAAATTGTCACACTATTTTCATAGGCTTTTCGCTTTTCGTATACCACTTTCAGATTGTCATCCAAACGATTCATATACGTGTTTACGAGTTTCGCAATATCTTCATCAGTATCTTTTAAATGTCTGAAAACTGGATAAATATCTTTCTTTAAAAATTCTAAAATTCCTAATTCATCACCGGCATTCAATCCTTCTTGCGTATGGTCTAGATATTCGCTAATTCTAAAAGCCAACTCTTCATAAATAGGCAAGTTTGCTTTTTCCAGCGCGCCTTTCAATACATCAATTGCTAATTGTAATTGGATTGTTAAATCTTCACGAATCGCTGTATTTCTAGCAAGCGATGAACCTTTAATGTCACTTTGTCCAAACAAAGGATGCACTTCATCAAAAACAATATCTTCTACCAAAGGATTTTCAACATTTTCAGTCAATGCCGCTTGATATTTTTCGGCAGCTTCATAAAAACGCCATTTCACTGATGGATGAATGGATGTATAATGTTCTTGTATGGTTGCTTCTAGAATGTTTTGAAAAGATTCTGCTTCACGTGTTACCGCAGCTTCAAATACTGGAATGATATCACGCAACTTTTGCTGATTTACCGAGTTGAGTTCATACGGTCTTGGCGAAGCAATTTCGAGTATCGCTAAATCGCCGTTATCTTTCGCATTGATCGGAATTAAAATGATACTTTGTATTCCTTTGTTCTTTAAACGTTGGTAGAACGAATTTTGTTCTGTTCGTTCTCCGTATTCATCTACGTTTGAAATTGCCAATGTTTCTTTTTTGTGAAATACTTTTTGGGCAATTCCATCACAGAAAAATCCGCTGCAAGAAATTTCTCTTTCTTGACTAAAAATTAAGCTTTCAGATTTTTTTATACGCGTGATGCTTTTTCCTTCTTTTTTTCCGCTTACGTATACAGAATAGCCTAATTCTAAATCTTTTATATTGAAAAATTCACGTAGGTTTTGACGAACATCTGTCAATAAATTATCGTCGCTACGTAATAAATTTGATCGAATTGAAGAAAGCGTTTCATCAAAGGTAACATCAAATAGATTCATGATTCCGAACCCTTTAAAAATGTAACTATCTTGTGGAAATTTTTCTTTCCACACTTCAATATTGTCAAAATTATCGAGCAATAAATGCACATCTTCTTGCGTGATTTTTGGTGCATTTTCCGTTGGAATTACTTGGCAAAAATCACCATTAAACGCAACTCTATAATGCTTTGTGATTCCTAAATTCACATCGGGAATGTCAAAGTAAAATGGACGTTTTAAATCAATTTTATAACCATAACATACATTTAAAATCATTACACAAGCATGCAAATACATTTCTTTTTCAGCTAAATTTCTAGCTGTGAAATCATAGTCTTCTCCTGCATTTTTCAGAATTGTTTTGAGTCTGTTTGTGTAGTAAAACGATTGAAACGAAAAAGGAATGGTTGCCACTTTAATTTCATTGTCCGTAAGGATTTGCGGAAACAAACCATCCAAAATCAAATCAATTTGATCACTATACTGTTCAATTTTCGAGAAGTCTTTAATTCCTTCTCGCAACTCAGGATAGTTATCTAAATATTTTACAATTTCTACCGCTGATTTGTGGTAAGGGTGATTTTCATCTTCTACATATTGATCATAAAAAGACATGACTTGGTCGAAACTGACTAGTAGTTGAAGTGGTAAATTTATATCGTGGTTTATATGTTTCTTGTCCATAATCGAGACTATTTGATTTACAAAGATACGAAATCCTTGGTTGTGCAAGCGTTAAAGCTATTTGAAAGCTTTATACTGCTATTGTTTTTTCTGTTTGAAACAGTATAGTTTAGACGTATTTATGTGCGAAATGTTACAGGTTTTTTACTGTTGATTTGCCTTTTTGCTGATTCGTCTGTTTACTTGGTCGTTTGTTTAAGAATGTTCAAATTTTTAACATTTTTAAACGCAACTATTATATCTGTAGTTCATCTTACAGACATAACAAACAATACCATGAAACAATTTATTTTTTGCTTTTTTATTGGATTCACACTTTTAAGTTGCTCCAATGATGACGATCAAACAGCCGTTACAAATTCAAGTATTATTGGAAATTGGAGCTGGATTCAATCTTCTGGAGGAATTGGCGGTTGGACGCATACACCAGAATCTACAGGAACTATACAACAACTTCAAATTTCTGCAACAACCATTAAGCGCTATATAAATAACGAATTGGTTTCTGAAACTAATTATACGATTGAAACTGGAGAATCTATTATTCTGAGTGGCGAACACGAATTGCTTATTGAAGACAATGAATTTAGAAACATTATTCAGTTTCATGATGGCAATTTATTCCTTACTGGCGATTGTAACGATTGCTTCATTTCTGAATATGCTAAGATCTATGTGTATTAGATTTGCTTAGACTGACTTAGATTTTTAGACTTGCTTAGAAACGCTTTGCTTTTAGCTTCTTAGTTCCCAAGTACTTCTCAATAGTTCTATTGAGTACAGTCGAAATACTATTTCTCTTCATCGCATTTCGAAAAATCACTCGAAGAGACGTTTGGAAAACTCTAGAATATACTTTGAAACACTAACGTCTTTTCGAGTGACGAATTGCAGATTCGTTGTATCGAGAAATGCTTGAAAGTTTAGGTTTCTTTATAAAACCATTCTGTATTAAAAAAGCGAACCGAAGTCCGCTTTATTGTTTATGCATTACCACTTGGACACCAACTTGTACAAGGATCACAATTTGTTTGACAGGTGTTTGATGGAATTTTAATTTTCCATTTTGGCACTGTTCCACCAAGCACATTGTTTAAATCATTTGAAATCACATTTTTGTTCAGTCTTAGGGATTTAAGATTCTTTTTCTTCATAATAATTATGCATTAAAAAATTAATAATGAACGGAAAGTACTCAAATGCTATAAGAATAAAAATGGACTATTATCGTGATTTATAAATAGCGGGGAATTTCTAGAATGTAGATTGAACAATATCAACTCTCTGGAGCCAATTCCACTTCCAAACCATCCAATTCTGGCGTCATTTGAATTTGGCAACCTAAGCGGCTGTTGTCTTCCACGTAGAACGCTTCGGCAAGCATCATGTCTTCATCAACGCTCATTTCTGGCAATTCGTGATCAGAGTGTACATAACATTGACAAGAAGCACACATGGCCATTCCGCCACAAATTCCAATAGTTCCTTCGGGAGCAAGTTCATACGAACGCACCACTTCCATTAAATTCATTGCCATATCGGTTGGTGCTACAATTTCGTGTGTAACACCTTCTCTGTCCTTTATTTTTATGTTGATGTCTACTGCTGACATGATATTTGATTAACGATTTTATGATTTACGATATTGATTTAACAAAAATAATCAGGTTTTTTAATGTAGCCTGCTTAAATCGTAAATAATAAACATGAATAAAAAGATTATAAATAAAAAAGCGGCTCCTATTCCTAGTACTATCTGTTTTTTCTTAGCACGATATGCAACTATCATGGCAATCAATAATAAGACAAAAACAATAACCGTAGTAAAGATTACTTGATATTTTGTATCTAACAATACTGCTCCAAATAAGATTCCTATGGAAAGAATACAACTTACAAGACCTTCTACTTGTTTCACCTAAGTTTTTAATTAATGGCTTTTACAACAGCTTTTGGTGCTTCTTTACGTGTTCCATCAAAACCATCAATTCCGCTTACTGTGGTGTATTTCATGACATATTTTTTGTCTGGAAAGATACGCTGATACGCACTTTGACACATTAATGTAGCTTCATGAAATCCGCAAAGAATCAATTTTAACTTCCCTGGATACGTATTTACATCACCAATGGCGTAAATTCCTGGAATGTTGGTTTGATAGTCTAAAGTATTATCAACCTTTATAGCGTTTTTCTCAATTTCTAATCCCCAATCGGCAATAGGCCCCAGTTTTGGTGCCAATCCGAAAAGTGGAATGAAATGATCGGTTTCTAACGTAAAAGATGCTTCTCCTTTTTTAGTCACCTCAACACCTGTTACATGATTTTCTCCATGAATTCCTGTAATTTCCGCAGGCGTAATTAGGTTGATTTTTCCAAGATTTTTGAGTTCTTGTACTTTTTCAACAGAATCCAAAGCACCACGAAATTCTGTACGTCTGTGCACTAACGTTACTTCTGAAGCAACATCGGTTAAAAAGATACTCCAATCTAACGCAGAATCTCCTCCACCAGCAATGACTACTTTTTTATTGCGATAGATTTCCGGATCACGAATAATATATTCGACACCTTTGTCTTCGTAGTTTGCTAAGTTTTGAATAGGTGGTTTTCGCGGTTCAAAACTTCCCAATCCGCCAGCAATGGCAACAATTGGCGCATGATGTTTTGTTCCTTTATTTGTAGTTACGATGAAGGTTCCATCGTCTAGTTTTTCAATTGTTTGCGCGCGTTCTCCTAGTGTAAATGTAGGTTCAAACGGTTCAATTTGCTTCATTAAATTGTCTACCAAATCGCCCGCTAATACTTCAGGGTATCCTGGAATATCATAGATAGGTTTTTTGGGATAAATTTCGGCACATTGTCCACCTGGTTGTGGCAAGGCATCTATAAGGTGACATTTTAATTTTAATAATCCTGCTTCAAATACAGTAAAAAGTCCTGTAGGACCTGCTCCAATAATAAGTATATCGGTCTTAATCATTTTCTTTTCTAATAGTTCTATTACAAAAATAACATGTCTGATATTGTCGTTTTATGACATTTATCAGTTAGTCCACACTAATTACTTTTTCAATTTGTGGCACATGTTTTTTGATAGTCATTTCAACACCTGATTTAAGCGTCATTTGGTTTACACTACAACCTGCGCACGCACCTTCTAGCTGTACTTTTACCAACGTATCATTTTCAATATCTACGAGTCTAATATCGCCGCCATCACTTTGTAAAAAAGGACGAATTTCGTCTAAGGCCTTTTCTACGTTGTCTTTTATTTCTTCACTAGTCATTTGTACCATGTTTAAGTGATTATTTTTTTACAGCTGAACATCCAGCCATTGTTGTAATTTTAATAACTTCTGTAGCAGGTAAACTTTCGTTTCTGTTTACCACTTCTTGTACTACATTTCTTGTCAGCGACTCAAAAGCTGCTTCAATTAATGTAGCGGTTTGCATTGCTGCAGGTCTTCCAACATCGCCAGCTTCACGAATACTTTGTATCAATGGAATTTCTCCTAAAAATGGTACTTCAATATCTGCTGCTAGGTTTTTGGCACCTTCTTTTCCGAAGATGTAATATTTATTGTTTGGCAATTCTTCAGGAGTAAAGTACGCCATATTTTCTATAATTCCCAATACTGGAACGTTTATGCTGTCTTGCTGAAACATAGCAACTCCTTTTTTAGCATCTGCCAAAGCCACGTTTTGCGGTGTACTTACGACAACGGCTCCTGTGATTGGTAAGGATTGCATGATACTTAAATGAATGTCTCCTGTTCCCGGAGGCAAGTCTAATAGTAAAAAGTCCAATTCGCCCCAAGCGGCATCAAAGATCATTTGGTTTAAGGCTTTACTCGCCATAGGTCCACGCCAAACTACTGCTTGATTTGGTTTTGTAAAGAATCCGATAGAAAGAATTTTAACTCCATAGCTTTCTACAGGTTTCATTTTAGAAGCGCCATCTACACGAACTGCCAAAGGTTTTTCTCCTTCTACATCAAACATAATTGGCATAGATGGTCCGTAAATATCGGCATCTAACACACCTACTTTAAAGCCCATTCCCGCTAAGGTTACGGCTAAATTTGCGGTTACGGTAGATTTCCCTACGCCACCTTTTCCAGAAGCTACTGCAATAATATTTTTGATATTTGGCAATTGCTTTCCTTTAATTTCTGGCTTTTCTGGTCGCTCTACTTTGATATTTACTTTCACTTTTGCATCTGCATATACTTTTTCGCGCAATACAGACGTAATATCTGCTTCTACTTTTTTCTTGGCTTGTAATGCAGGATTTGTAATGACAATGTCAACGACAATCTCATCTGCAAATGTCATAATGTTTCGTATGGCTCCGCTAGCAATCATGTTGGCACCTTCTCCAGGAACGGTGATGGTACTTAAGGCTGCTTGTATATCTTTCTTTTCTATTTTCACTTGAATGTAATTTTTATCAATAATGTAAATTGATTCTAAATTGCAAAGATACAGCGAAATGTTTAGAAAGAGAAGTTGTTGTATTGAAATGATTGATTGTGCAATACGTTCTTATTATGATACTTTTCGGTTTACATTTTATCGAAAAACAGTATTTTCTTTATATCCTGACTTTATTTTTCCTTTTATTTGTTATGAATCTTTCCCCCAAAAACTAAATTAACCTACGAATGAAACAACTCTATTTTTCGTTGCTTCTGCTATTTTCTGTACAAGCAATTCAAGCTCAAATTGTAAATATTGGTGACCCAAGTTTAAAAACCGAACTCATTGCCGATGGTGTTGACACCAATAATGATGGGGAAATTCAACTTAGTGAAGCACTTGCTGTGACTAGCTTAAACATAAGCGGCGGTCAAACGAGAACCTTTGAAGGTATTGATCAATTTACAAATCTTACAAATTTAACTATTGGTTCAGCATCTTATCCTTTTGATGAATATACAAATCTTGACCTTAGAAATTTAACGAACTTAGAAGTGCTGAATTGTGGTTTTGGTATCAACGGAGACATCAACGTTTCTGATTTAAGTAACTTAAGAGTCTTAAATGCTGGTGTTGCTACATTTAGTAATATTTCTAAATTTAATTTAACTGGATTGACGAGCTTAGAAGAGTATATCTATGGTCCCGTAAATTCAGGAGAACCTAATGAACCTCCTGTACAAGTATATTTCAACAATTTAACAAGTTTAAAAAGACTCGAAGTTTACCAACACAGGTTAACCGCTTTAGAAATTGGAAATTTATCAAACTTAGAAGCGTTGTTTTGTGCTGGGAACGAAATTACGTCATTGGATTTATCTAACATGGTTAATTTGACTCAATTTAATTGCTTTCAAAACCAACTAACTTCATTAGATATTAGTAATACGAATATTACTGGAAATTTGAGCTTCTTTGACAATCCGTTAACAACAATAAACATAAAAGATGGAATTGTTAATAATTTAAATCAATCTTATACTTTTGACAATACAAATATCCAATCTATTTGTTGTGATGCGAGTGAACTTAGTAATGTTCAAACACTAGTTACCAATGCAGGATATACTGGTGTTACTTTTGAAACCGATTGTGCACCAACTCCTGGAACTCCGTATTATACAATTCAAGGAAAAAACACCTTAGATTCAGATTTGAATGGCTGCGATATAAGTGATGGATTTTTTCAACAAGTAGAATATACTATTTCAGATGGAACCAATGACGTAAAGATTTATACAGACAAGCTTGGAAATTATGAGTTTGTTGGAAAAGCAGGAACTTACACTATTACTCCAAATGTACCTAACTCAAATTATTATAGTTTTTCTCCTGCCAATGCTACTATAAACCTTCCTACAGATGGAACTACAGTAATTCAAGATTTTTGCCTTACTCCAAATGGAGCACCTGTAGTAACTTCACTTCCTGCTCAATTAAAAAGCGATATTTTGGCACAAACCAATGTAGATACCAATGGTGATGGAGAAATTCAAATTACTGAGGCTGAAAGCGTGATAAACCTAACAATTACAAGTCCTATTATCAAAGGCTTAGACAACTTTGTGAATATAGAAAAGCTAGTTTGCAATCCTATAAATAATGGAACTCCATACAATTCGACGTATACTCTTTATTTGGATGTAAGTCCACTTGTAAATTTAAAGGAATTGGCTGTTGCAGGAAATCGCTTAGGCACATTAGATCTGAGTCAGAATATTCTTTTGGAAAAATTATCTTGTGGAGGAAACCTATTGAATTCTCTTGTACTTACCAACAATCCTAACTTAACATATTTATCTTGTGGTAATTTAGGAGTTTCAAACAATCCAATAAGTCCAAACTTACATTACAATGCTTTTAAAACGTTGGATTTGAGCAACAATACTTTACTGGAATATGTGTATTGTTCGTATGCTTCCATAGAAACACTCGTTCTAGGAAACAATTCAAATTTAACAGAATTATACTGTGCAAATAGCGATTTAACAGCGCTTGATGTAACACAACTTCCCAATTTAGAAAAATTAGATTGCGGAATATACTTTCGTTATTCTTTTTACCCAATATACGTATCTAATCAATCACCAAATCAAATTACCAGTTTAGACCTTTCTCAAAATCCAAATCTTAAGTATTTGAATTGTAATGGAAATCTTTTGACATCACTTGACACTAGTGCTTCAGGAACAAACTTATATACTATATATTGTGATGACAACCCATTAAACACCATTGATGTATCTCAAAATACACATTTGCAATTTTTAAGATGTAACAATACTGGAATTGACACATTTGATGCAAGTCTAGTTCCTCATTTAAAACGATTGGCTTGCGCTGACAATGCACTAACAACTCTTGACATTTCTCAAAATCCTAACTTGACTTATTTGGATTGTCGTAACAATCAAATTACGCAGTTATTTGTGAAAAATGGAAACACCTTTTTCTCTACCGTTATATATGGTGAAACTTTTAATGAATTCAAATACTACGGAAATCCTATCGAATATATTTGTGCAGACGAATTTGAAATTGACCAAATGCCGTCTAGTCCAAGTATCAATGTAAATACCTATTGTTCTTTTACACCAGGCGGAAGTTACAACACCATTCAAGGAACAGTTCGTTTTGATGCCAATGGAAATGGTTGTGATATGAATGATGATCCGTATCAATATTTAAATTTAACCATTACGAATGGCAGCAATGAAACAGAAACTGTAAATACACTCAATGATGGTTCGTATACTTTTTATGCTGCTGCTGATGATGTATATACAGTAACTCCAGTATTGGAAAACTCAGCGTATTTTACAGTGACTCCAGCAAGTATTACGGTTGATTTCCCAACAGATGCAACTCCGTTTACACAAGATTTCTGCATTACACCAAATGGAACACATAATGATGTGGATGTGACGTTGATTCCTTTAAATCAAGCCAGACCAGGATTTGACAGCAATTATAAATTAGTCTATAAAAACAAAGGAAATACCACTTTATCAGGAACTGTGAATTTAACTTTTGAAGATGATTTTATGGATTTGGTTTCAGCAAGTCCAATGGTAGATACGCAAACGACTAATTCATTACAATGGAATTATACCAATCTATTGCCGTTTGAATCGCGCGAGATTCTATGTACCATGAATTTAAACGCGCCAACAGATGTTTCTTTTCCACTAAACGCAGACGATATCCTAGATTTTGAAGCAACAATTACGCCTGTAGTTGTAGATGAAACCATGGACGATAATACCTTCACGCTTTCGCAGACTGTAGTGAACTCTTTTGATCCGAATGATAAAAATTGTTTGCAAGGAACGGAAGTTACCACCGAACTTGTTGGAAAGTATGTCGATTATATGATTCGTTTTGAAAACACAGGAACTGCCAATGCGATTAACGTCGTGGTAAAAGATGAAATTGACATTTCGATGTTTGATCCAAGTACGTTGATTGTGACCAATGCGAGTCATTCCGTTGCGACTCGATTTACCAATGCAAATACGGTAGAGTTTATCTTTGAAAACATAAATCTTCTGTTTGATGATGCCAATAATGACGGATATGTAACTTTTAAAATAAAAACGCTGGCAACTTTAGACATTGACGATACTTTTGAAAATGATGCGGAAATTTATTTTGACTACAATTTCCCAATTCAAACAAACAATAGCATTACGTTGATTAAAGATGTATTGAGCGAACGTGATATTACGTTGGATAATTTTGAAATGTATCCGAATCCTGTGAAAGATCTTGTGATTATTAAAACGAAAGAAGCGATTGAAAGCATCAAGATTTTTGATATTTCGGGGAAATTCATTCAAGAAGAAGCATTGACAACAACTCAAAATACGATTGAAATCTCAACGTCAAAACTCGCACAAGGAACCTATTTCGTAAAAATAGAAACAACATCTGGTACAATTTTAGTTAAGAAAATGGTGAAAGCATAAGTTCGATTTTAATAAAAAATGAAAATATACTATTCTGAACAGTAAACTATAAAATATTCGTGTATTCGTGGTGAAAGTTTTTATTTTCAAAAAGCTTTTTTGCATATCCTTTTTTTGTCACGAATTCACGAATAGTGTTTAGTCAATAATTAACTTTATAAATATTTACATTAATAGTGTTAGCTTGTATACAATGTCTTTATTTCAAGCGTCAGTTCGAGTGGTTTTTTCGCAATGAAATGAAGAAAAAATATATCGAGAACAGCTCAGAAATCAAAGTACTTCTCGATACTAAATTTTATTCTAAAATTTCACTCGAAGTGACGGTTTGAGTTTGATATGTCATTGCGAAAATTTTATAAAAATTTGTGGCAATCTGTGGTTTAAAATACAGTTTTGCGTTTGAAGTAAACAAATTGCTTCGTCATACTTCCTCGCAATAACGAAGCATAGACGAATTAATACATTGATGTATCATAAAAGTTCAACTGAAGGATCCCAAAAGTATTTGTCTAGGTTTTGAATTTGATTATCGATCACTTCTACACCTTCACTTTCCAAGAGTTGTTGCATTAAGTTTGTCCCTTGAAAATGGTGTTTTCCTGTAAGCAAGCCTTTTCTGTTTACGACACGATGTGCATGAACATCTTCGTGTTTTCCAGAGCTATTCATTGCCCAACCTACCATACGTGCGCTTCTTGCTGCACCTAAATATTTGGCAATTGCTCCGTAACTTGTGACTCTTCCATACGGAATTAAACGAGCGACTTCGTATACGCGTTCAAAGAAGTTTTGGTTTTCAGGTTTCATACAGCAGCTTCTTTATTATAAAAAATACGAACTAGCGTTACAATGACTAAAATCAGCATTAACGCACTTAAAATATGATCGGAATACTTGGAGAAATGTCCCGATTTGGATTGCGATTTGTTAAAGTAAAACACATACATGTATAACATTGCAAAAGTTCCCATACCTGTTCCTAATACAAACACAATGACATCAGGAATGGTAAATTCCATCAAGCCCGAAGTTCTCCACAAAGCGTTTAAACCCACAAAATAAGGAATTGGCAATACATTGAGCATGGCTAAGAAAATTCCTTTAAAGAAACTTCCTTTTTTACTCACCTTCACCATTCGGATTCTTTTTTCCTTTTCTTTTTTCTTTCGTGCGATGATGAAAAAGTAGATCCCCAACAATCCAAAAATCACCAAAGCAGCTTTTTCCAACACTTCAATAATTTGTTGATTATTGTACAAGTATTTGGAAATCATTACCGCAATAACTGCCTGAATTAAGACAACAATAGAAGCGCCAATAGCAAAAATAACACCATTCATTTTCCCTTTTTGCGTACTAATTTTAGCCGCAGTTATATTAATCAACCCAGGAGGCACTACACCTAAGAGTGCTGCCGAAAAGGTGATAAAAAAGAGAATAATGAGATCCGTCATTACTTAATTTTGAAGTGAATATAAGTAATTGCTTTGTTTACTTCCAAATATTGTGACTCGTAAAATGTCTGTATCTCAGTAACTTCTGTTGGACTTCCTTCATTTGTGTACACATCATGATTTGCATATAATACTTCGTGTCCCGCGCCATGCAAGAGTCCCAAAGTATACCCGTGCATAAATTCGCTATCCGTTTTTAAATGTACAGTCCCTTCAGCATTGAGTACTTTTTTGTAACGCGCTAAAAATACTTCATTCGTCATTCTGTGTTTTGTACGCTTGTATTTAATTTGCGGATCTGGGAATGTAATCCAAATTTCAGCTACTTCATTTTCTGCAAACAATCCTTCAATCAATTCTATTTGCGTTCTGATAAAGGCAACATTAGGCAATTCTTCTTCGGTAGCTGTTTTAGCTCCGCGCCAAAATCGTGCACCTTTAATATCGATTCCAATAAAGTTTTTATTTGGAAACTTTCTAGCCAAAGCCACACTATATTCACCTTTTCCACAACCCAATTCCAATACAATAGGCGCATCATTTTTAAAGAAATCACTATTCCATTTTCCTTTATACGGAAAATTTCCCTCCACAATTTCTTCTCGTGTTGGCTGTATTACATTTGAAAACGTGTCGTTTTCTCTAAAGCGTTTCAGTTTGTTTTTACTTCCCACAATAGTTTCTTAATATTTTGACAAAACTAAGGAAATCTTACAGACCTTTTAATATTCTTATCTTTGATTTTATGAAGAATTCTAAAACTGTGCTGGTAGCTCCGCTAAATTGGGGCTTAGGTCATGCAACTAGATGCATCCCACTTATTAGAGGTTTGATTGCTGAAAACTTCACGCCCATCATTGGTTCTGATGGAGTTGCACTTCAATTGTTACAAAAAGAATTTCCAGATTTAGAAACCATTACCTTGCCCGATTACCAAATTGAATACGCTAAAAAAGGAAAGAATTTTAAGTTGAAAATGCTGAAAGATTCTCCCAAAATGCTGAAAGCGATCGCTGAAGAAAAGAAGATTGTGAAGAAGTTGGTGAAAAAGCGCGATTTTTGCGGAATTATTTCTGACAATCGTTTAGGTGTGTACAGCAAAAAAGTGCCTTCTGTGTTTATTACGCATCAATTGAATGTGTTGAGTGGCGCTACAACTTGGTTTAGCAGTAAATTGCATCAAATTATTATTAAGAAGTTTGATGAATGTTGGGTTCCTGATGTTGCTGGAAAACCCAATCTTTCGGGAAAATTAGGACATTTAAAAAAGAGTTCACTTCCGCTAAAATATATTGGTCCGTTGAGTCGATTACAAGCCAAAGAAATGCCCATTGTATATGATTTAATGGTGATTTTATCTGGTCCCGAACCACAACGAACCATGCTAGAAGAAAAGCTGTTTGAAGAAGTAAAACATTTTGAAGGAAAAGTATTGTTTGTTCGTGGAAAAATTGAAGCGAAGCAAGAACATTTTCAGTTTTTAAACTGTGAAGTCTTTAATTTTATGCAAAGCGATGAACTCGAAAAAGCATTTAATGAAAGTGCTTTTGTGTTATCGCGTTCAGGATATACAACTGTGATGGATTTAGCAAAGCTGAATAAGAAAGCCTTTTTTATTCCAACACCAGGACAATTTGAACAAGAATATTTGGCAAAACGTTTACAAAAACAAAAATTAGTGCCCACTGCTACGCAGGACGATTTTTCAATTGATCAATTGGCGCGCGTTGAAGAATTTGAAGGTTTGAGTCAGTTTAATTACGAAGAAGATTACAAGGCTTTATTCCACCTTTTCCAAGGTGAATGAAAACTCAGAACCAACATCATATTCGCTTTCTACGTAAATTTTTTCATTATGAGCTTCAATGATGTGTTTTACAATAGAAAGCCCTAAACCAGAACCACCTTCACGACGTGCACGGCTTTTGTCTATACGATAAAAACGCTCAAACAATCGCGGAATATTTTCCTTTTCAATTCCTTCTCCATTATCCGTCACACGAACGATTACTTTGTTTCGAATAAGGTTTTCTATACTGATTTCTGTCGTTCCTTTTTCGCGACCATATTTGATAGAGTTTACAATCAAATTTGTAAGCACTTGCTGAATGCGTTCTTTGTCTGCAGAAACCATAATTGGATTGGCATAATTCATATCAAACGACAGTGAAATTTCCTTTTTAGCAGCTTTCATTTCCAACAATTCAAATACACTTTGCACCAATTCGATGATATCAAATTCTTCTGTATCCAGATTTAAATCGCCCGCTTCCAATCGCGTAATCATATCCAAATCTTTTACAATATAAATGAGTCGTTCTACTCCTTTCCCGGCGCGATTCAAGTATTTTTTACGAATGGCTTTGTCTTCCATCGCGCCATCTAGCAAGGTTAAAATATAGCCTTGCACCGTAAAAAGTGGTGTTTTTAATTCGTGTGAAACATTTCCAATAAATTCTTTTCGGTAGTTTTCTCGAACTTTTAAGGTTTCAATTTCCAGTTTTTTATTGGTGGCAAACTTTTCAATTTCTTTGGTCAAAGTTGCCATATCTGTCGTAATTGGATAATTGTGAAAGTCACTAACATCCAATAAAGTCACATCGTCATATATTTTTTTCACTCTTTTATAGATGAATCGCTCCACACGAAACTGAATAATAAAAAAGCAAAATGCAAAGCTTGTCACAAAAAATAATATAGGAACTACTACATAGTTTTTTATCTCAAAAAAGAATAGCAAAGCTACTAAGATCGATGTTGTAAATAAGGTAATATACAACGATGAGCGCAATGCAAAACGATATGATTTTTTAAGTTTTCTAGTCATTCTTTTACCCGACAATCGAGCTTTAAAAGCTACGAGATTCACCTCAACACTTTGTTGATTTTTTTAAGACATCTCGTAAATTTACTAAAAGGTAATTTGGTTTATTGTACGTACTTGTATCCTACTCCTTTTACCGTTTTAAAGTGATTTTCGCCAATTTTCTCTCTTAATTTACGAATATGCACATCAATAGTTCTTCCACCAACAATTACTTCATTTCCCCAAACTTTATCTAAAATCTCTTCTCTTTTAAATACTTTTCCTGGACGTGATGCTAATAAAGACAACAATTCAAACTCTTTTCTTGGTAAGATAATTTCTGTACCTTCTTTTTCAATTTTGTACTCTTCTCTATTAATTACGATGTTTCCAACAGTAACAATTTGTGGGTTTTCATCGTCATTTTTCAATCTGCGAAGCAATGCTTTTACCTTACTTACCAATACTTTTGGTTTGATCGGTTTTGTGATATAATCATCGGCTCCAGCATCAAAACCAGCTACTTGCGAATAATCTTCTCCTCTAGCCGTCAAAAATGTAATAATGGTATTGGCCAAGCTGCTATCTTTTCTAATATTTTCACAGGCTTCTATTCCGTCCATTTCTGGCATCATGACATCCATAATGATTAAATGTGGCTTTACTTTTTTTGCTTTTGCAATCGCTTCTACACCATTTGCAGCAGTTGATAGTTGGTATCCTTCAGAAGATAAATTATATCCTACAATTTCTAAAATATCTGGCTCATCATCGACAAGTAATATTTTAATATCCTTTTTTTTCATTGTGTACTGTTTTAGTTTAAGTAGTTGATTTTGTTTTTATTATATCTTCTTTCAATTAAATACAACTCCACAAAAGTAAATATAAAATTAATTATTGAAAGCTGTTAACACTCTTTTAATATCATAACATTAAGCTAACATACATATTACAAAGTTTTAACCTGCAAGTAACACCATCTTTACATGCTCAGCATTTCTTTGCGCTGTGAAATAAAAACTTAGATGAGACAAAAAATTACACTTACGATTCTCCTATTGCTTGTTTGCTTTTTAGGATATGCTCAAAACGGTTCTATTGTTGGAAAAGTTCTTGACAAAGAAGTTAATAACGAACCATTACCTTTTTCTAATATTTCCATAAAAGGAACAACTAAAGGTACTACTTCAGATTTAGATGGACTGTACCAAATTACAGAAGTTGCTCCAGGAACGTATACATTGGTTGTTAGTTTTGTGGGATACAAAACACAAGAAATTCCTAATGTAGTTGTGAATGCTGGAAAAATAACAAACGTAGATGTGATTTTAGCGGTGAATGCTGCTAGCTTAGATGCCATTGTAATTACAGCAACAACTAGAAAGGTTTCGGAAGCTGCTACCTTATTAGAGCAAAAGAAATCTAAAGATATCAAACAAATTATTGGTGCAGAAGAATTGGCGCGTAAAGGTGTGAGTGATGCTGCTGGTGCCGTAACTAAAATTTCTGGTGTTTCTAAACAAGAAGGATCAAGCAATGTATATGTACGTGGGTTGGGTGATCGTTACTTAAATACAACTTTTAATGGATTGCCATTACCATCAAACGACATTAACAAAAAGAATATTGAGTTAAGTTTATTTGCTTCTGATGTAATTGAAAATGTATCTATTAGCAAAGCGTATTCTGGACAACAATATGGTGATTTTGCTGCGGGTAATGTAAATATCAATTCTAAAGATTATAAAGGAAAAGGATATTTGGAAGCGTTTGCGGGAACAAGTGTAAACACAAATGCAATCGGAGAAAATTTTGTAGTGAGTGAAGGTTCTGGTTTCTTCGGAGATTATGCACGACACCAACAAAATCCGTTTGCTGTAATCTTATCTCACGGTGTTGACCCGGAAGATGTAAGTGCTCCGATCAATGTAAACTTTGGAATTTCTGGAGGAAAATCATGGGATTTTGAAGACGAATCACGTTTAAGTGTTTTCGGAACAGTTTCTTTTGAAAACGGATACGAATACCGAAGAGGAGAAGCTACTGATTTTACAACGGTTGAAAAGAAAGCTTTCCAAGATGCAGAAGAGTTTGAATACAGTACTACAACGACTGCTATGGGAACTGTAAACTACAAAATAAACGATAAGAATAAATTAAAATTCAACTCATTATTTATCAACAGTTCTACAAACGAAGTTGGATATTTTGGTATTGATGGAAAAGGTAGAAACCGAGATGCGATTTTAAATACGGATGAAGGTTTTTATCAAATGAACGCACAGTTTGATCAAAATCAAGTATTTGTAAACCAAATAATCGGTAATCATAAAAACGATAAAGTTGAAGTTGATTGGGCAGCAGGATACAATTTAGTATATGCAAAGCAACCAGACAGAAAGCGTATTAGTATTGAAAACTATCAATTTGCTTTAGATAACGATCCTACTACAAATCCAACGTTTTTTAGCAATGTAGCTTTTGACAATCAGCGTTATTTCCAAGATATTGATGATACTGAATTTAACGGACGTATTAATTTAGCATATACCGTAAACGAAAACTTCAAATTAAACTTTGGTTACAACGGAAGAAGTAAAGAACGTAATTTTGAAAACATCCGTTACGGATATGATATTGTTGATTCAGATTTCGAAATCACAGATGTAAACAATTTGAATAGCATTTTCAATATTGGAAACTTCAATTCAGATGGCGGAGCAATCTATGATATTAAAGTTATCAAGTCAATTGCTGATTTAGGAAATACAAACAGACCTGGATTGGCTGAAAACACATATACTGGTAATTTAGATTTATTTGCTGGATATGCGGATGCTGAAATTAAATCAGAAAAATGGTTAATTGTTCCTGGGATTCGTGTTGAATCTTTCGATCAAAGTATCGCATACGACGTTATTAACTTAGGAAACAATGGAAACTCTAGCAGAAGTGCTTATGAAAACTTCATCTTACCTAGTTTAAATGTAAAATATGCATTAACAGAAGAGCAAAACATTCGTTTCTCTGCAAGTAGAACAGTTTCATTACCAGAATTTAAAGAAACTGCTCCTTTTGTATACATTGATGTAACTAACAGAATTGGTGGTAACCCTGATTTATTAGGTGCAACAGATGCTTCATTTATCAATGTAAGTGATAAATCATACTCAAACGTAATCAACTTCGATTTAAAATACGAGTGGTTCTTTGGAAAAGGAGAAATCTTTTCTGTATCTGCTTTCGGAAAACAAATTTCTGATCCTGTAAACCGTGTAGTTGCTTTTGATGCTACAGGAACACAACGTTACTTTAGAACAGGTGAAAAAGCAAATGTATATGGAGTTGAACTTGAAATTAGAAAGAACTTGCTACAAAACGAAGAGGAAGAAACATTACTTTCTGCAGGGTTAAACACAACAATCATGCACACAAAGCAAGACTTATATAACGAAATTGCGGGTACATATAGTGTAAGTTTCAGAGAAAATGAAGAACAATTACAAGGTGCTTCTCCATTCATTATCAATGCAGATGTAAGCTACTCTCCTACTTTTGGAAAGTACAAGCCAACAGGAAACTTAGTATTCTCTTATTTCTCAGACAGAATTGACGCTTTAGGTTCTGGACAATTAGGAAACATTATTGAAAAAGGTGTTCCAACATTAGATTTCATCTTAAAAAATAAAATCACTGACAAGTTTGAAGTAAACTTCAGCATCAAAAACATATTAAATCCAGATATCAAATTCGTTCGTGAAACAACTGGTGGAGACGTTCTAGTAACTTCAACAAATGGAAAAGGTGTTTCAGGGTTTGACAGAGGAAGAAACATAGGATTACAATTAAAATATAAATTCTAAACAATAACAACACAACTAAAAAAAATTAACAAAAAATGAAAAATTACTTAGTACTTGGATTAGCACTTGTAGGTCTTTTAAGCACTACTTCTTGTGCTTCAGATGACACAGCTGACATCAACATTACAAACAACGGAGGAACTACAAATCCTACCACACCAGGAACCATATTATTATCTGGAACTTACACAGAAGACTTAGATTTAGATGCTAATAACACTTACAAAATAAACGGATCATTAATCATGGCTACAGGTACTACATTACGTGTACCAGCTGGTATGACAATTGAAGCTTTGGCTGCAGGATCTGATGTATATGTTGCTATTTCTCAAGGAGCAGCAATTGAAGCTATTGGTACTTCAAGTGATCCAATTGTTTTTACTTCTGATGCTTCTGCACCTGGCGCTGGAGATTGGGGAGGATTAATTATCTTAGGAAGTGCTCCTATCAATTCTGTTGCTGGAAATGCTACAGCAACTTCTGAAATTGCTAGTTTACCTTACGGTGGAACGGACACTGCTGACAACTCTGGAGTATTACGTTATGTACGTGTACAATATTCTGGTGGATCAGCAGATGGACAATCAGAAAACAACGGAATCTCTTTCTACGGAGTTGGAAACGGAACAACAGTTGAATACGTTCAAGTATTTGAAGGAAAAGACGACGGATTTGAGTTCTTTGGTGGAACTGTAAATGCTGATTACATTTCTGTAGTAGGCGCACAAGATGATTCTATCGACTGGACAGAAGGATATACTGGAACAATCACAAATGCATATGTAAAGCACGGAGCTGATCATGATAAAGGAATCGAAGCTGATGGTTTCAACACAGATATCGGAAACAACTCTAGCCCAATCTTTTTCTCTGCTCCAACTGTAAACAACCTTACAATTATCGGTTTAGGTTCTGCAAACAGTAGTGAAGCAGTACGCTTAAGAGCTGGAACAAGAGCGATGTTCAACAACGTAGTATTAGAAGGATACGGAGAAGGATTTGACTTAGACGGAAATGATACTGATAGCCCAACGGGAGCTGGAGTAACTAGTGGAGATACTCAAGTAACAGATATCACTTTTACTGACATTACTACAAAAGTTAAAAATGATACGGGAGTTATGTTTACAGAAGCTGATTTAATCGCAGGTGACGGAAACGGAACTGGAACTGACTATGCTACTTGGGGAGCTGGTTGGACTGTAGGAAACTAATTTCAAAAAAAACATACACGTAAAAAAGCGCCTTCAAACAAAGGCGCTTTTTTTATATACATACATTAATAGTTTTGTTATCAAATGGTTAAAACAAGGTACAAATACGTAAGTTAGCTTCTGTAATTCATGTTCTTTTGTATATTTGCACCATATATTATTATAAATAGTTAAAATATAACGTATGATGAAAAATTACTTTTTATTAGTTGCATTACTAATCTCTTCTTTGTCTTTTGGACAAGTTTTAGAAGAGAATTTCGATTATGGAATGACAAATGGAGACTTGACTGCAGCTAGTGGAGGTGCATGGGCTCAGCACTCAGGTTCTGCAGACCCAGTACAATATGTGGCAACGCCAAGTTTGACAATGACAGGATATCCTTCATCAGGAATCGGTGGACATGCATCAGTTTCTGGAACTTCTCAAGATGTGAACAGATCTTTTACAGGTATTTCATCTGGAACAGTATATGGAAGTGCGCTCGTAAACTTAAGTGCTGTAGGTAGTGGAAACTATTTTCTACACTTTAATATTGCTGGTGGTTTTACTACAAGAGTTGGAGCAAGAGATGATGGAAGTGGTGGTGTACAATTCGGTATTGAAACAGATAGCTCTACCTTAGTATACGGAACAACTTCATACGCTTTGAACACTACATACCTTTTAGTGTTCTCTTATGAGGTTTCTACGGGAGTATCTAACTTACACGTTTTATCAGCAGTAACTGCTACAGAACCAGCAATGCCAGAAACTACAAATACTGGAGCTACTGGTAGAACTATTAGCGCAATTGCTATCCGTCAATCAAGTAACATTCCTACGTTCCTTATAGATGGAGTTCGTGTTGCTGAAAGCTGGAACGAAATCATGAACAACTCTACAGTACCTTCTTTAAGTATTGTAACACCAGCTAATAATGCACTTTTCGATCCAGGAACATCTAATGTTGATATTACTTTTACAACACAAAATATTGATTTAATGGTTGCTGGAAACCAAGTAAATATAACAGTTGATGCGAATCCTACTGATGCAGATGTTTCTAGTCCTTACAGTATTACTACGATGGATGGTGGAATATACGGTGTAACTGTTGAATTGTTGGAAAACAATATCGTAATTGACACAAAAACAGTAGCATTTTCTGTATCAAACATTACACAAGTAAATAACATCACTGAGTTACGTGCTGGAACTTTAGGAGGATTTTACGAATTAAATGGTGAAGCTTTAATCTCTTACATTGTTACTGAAAACACTAGAAATCAAAAGTATATTCAAGATGCTGATGCAGGAATCTTAATTGATGATACTGCAGGAACATTAAGTGCTCCATTAAATATTGGAGACGGAATTATCGGATTGCAAGGTCAATTATCTCAATTTGGTGGTGTACTTCAATTTGTACCAAGTGCTAACGTACCTGGAGCATCTTCTACTGGAAATACAATCAATCCTCTATTTGTAACTGCTAACGAATTAGCTACAAACGGAGAGTCATACGAAAGTAGATTGATCAGAGTATTAAATGTTGAGTTTTCTGATGTGGGAATGTTTGCAGACAATACAAACTACACAGTAACTACTTCTGGTGGTACAGATACAACTGTATGTAGAGTTTCTTTTGGTGATGAAGATTTAATTGGAACTACAATTCCAGCAGTACCAGCTGATATTATTGGTTTAGGTGGTGAGTTCAACGGAACATACCAAGTATTACCAAGATATGCTAGTGATATTGACACTACGTTAAGTACTGAAGAATTTGGAACTACTGAATTCAGCATGTATCCAAATCCTGCTACTGGAAACACGATTACAATTGCTTCTGCATCAAATAATACAAAAGATGTACAAGTATATAGCATCCTTGGAAAGCAAGTAATCAATACTACAATTACAAATACATTAAATATTGCTGATTTACAATCAGGAGTATATGTAGTTAAAATTACAAATAACGGTAAATCGACAACTAAGAAATTAGTGATCAAGTAATTTTACCAAACACATAACATACAAAAAAGCATCTTGAGTTTTCAAGATGCTTTTTTTTAATTTTATACTTTTGCAGCCTAGTTTGCACAAAAAATGAATTCCAATCCTATTTTCAATATAAAAGACGAAGCTACTTTTGAAGCGTTGACGTTTCAAACATTTCAGCATCAATTTGAAAATAATCGTACCTACCGATCGTTTTGCGATTTGCTATACGTGCATCCAAGTGATATTACAAAAATTGAAGACATTCCGTTTCTTCCTATACAATTTTTTAAATCACACGAAATTGTTTCCAATACACATCCAATTCAAGAAACATTTACAAGTTCGGGCACAACAGGAAGCACACCTAGCAAACATCTTGTAACAGACTTGTCTATTTACGAAGAAAGTTACCGCAAAGGATTTGAATACTTCTATGGAAATATTGAAGATTATGTCATTTTAGCCTTATTGCCGAATTATTTAGAACGAAAAGGCTCCTCGTTAATCTACATGGCAAACGATCTTATAAAACGCAGTAAACAGCCTGAAAGCGGATTTTATTTACATGATTTAAAAGCATTGACTGAACAACTCATCCAACTTGATCAGCAAGGAAAAAAAGTATTGTTAATTGGTGTTTCTTTTGCTTTATTAGATTTGATTGAAACCACTCAGTTTCAACTCAAAAACACCATCATTATGGAAACTGGCGGCATGAAAGGTCGTAGAAAAGAAATGATTCGTGCAGAATTGCATCAACAACTTTGTGAAGGTTTTGGTGTTGAAAAAATTCACTCCGAATATGGCATGACCGAATTGCTCTCGCAAGGCTACTCTAAAGGAAATGGTATTTTTGAAATGCCGCCATGGATGAAACTCTACACACGCGATCCTGAAGATGCTTTAACCATTCAACCTAATGGAAAATCTGGCGGAATCAACGTGATTGATTTGGCAAATATCAACTCATGTGCCTTTATTGCTACGCAAGATTTAGGAAAAATACATCCTGATGGAACTTTTGAAATTCTCGGTCGTTTTGATCATTCAGACATCAGAGGTTGCAATTTGATGGTATTTTAATCTCAAAAAATAGTCATACCTATATTTAGCAAAATATCCCTATCTTGATAGTATCCAACAACCTAACTATCAACCACTAAAAAGTATGTCAAAAACTCTTATTGAAATTGCCAAGGTTTCAGCACTGAAAGAAAAAGAACCTGCGCACGCATTAGCCTTAAATACTGATTTAGTCATTATAAAATACGAAGAAAACATCTCTATCCTTTACGGAAGATGTTTGCATCGTGGCGCCCTAATGGCTGATGGTTTTATACAAGGAAACAACCTCATCTGCGGATTGCATGGTTGGGATTATCGATATGATACTGGCGTAAGCGAGTACAACGACGAAGAAAAACTACACAAGTTTACCACACATATTGATGGTGATACTGTTTCGGTTGACAAAGCTGAAATAGAAGCATTTCAAATCGAACATCCGCAACCGTTTCAACGAGACGAATACCTTGGAACCTACGCAGATACGCATCCTGAAGCTACAGAACCATATACAGGTTTTATTAAAGAATTGGCTAAAAACGGACTTAAAAACTACGGTCATCACGGACCATCTTCCTCTATGGGTGTTGATAGAAATACCTTGCCTAAATGGGAAGACATTCAATTTTTACCTGCGCAACTTTCCAAACGTCCTCTATTAGACCATGAAGACGTACAAACACAAGTTATTATTGGCGCAAGAGCGAAAAAACCATTGCATTTAGAAATGCCAGTTTTTGTATCTGATATGAGTTTTGGAGCCTTATCAAGAGAAGCAAAAGTAGCATTATCGAAAGGTGCCGAATTGAGCGGAACAGGAATTTGTTCTGGTGAAGGCGGAATGCTTCCAGAAGAACAAGCGAACAATTCACGCTATTTTTATGAACTAGCTTCTGGAAAATTTGGATTCTCTTGGGAGAAAGTAAAAAAAGCACAAGCATTTCACTTTAAAGGCGGACAAGGAGCCAAAACAGGAACAGGTGGACATTTGCCCGGAAGTAAAGTCACCAAAGAAATTGCAGAAGTCCGTGGATTAAAAGAAGGAGAAGCTGCCATTTCACCGGCTGCATTTCCAGATTTATTTACGGTAAATGATTTTAAAGCTTTTGCCGAAGAAGTACGCAAACAAACAGACGGCATTCCGATAGGTTTTAAAATTGCCGCAAGTAGAATTGAAGAAGACATAGACTTTGCACTGGCCGTTGGTGTAGATTATATCATTTTAGATGGTCGCGGTGGCGGAACAGGTTCAGCGCCAAATATTTTACGAAACAATATCAATGTTCCAACTATTCCTGCATTGGCCAGAGCTAGAAAACATTTAGATACTATTAGTGCAAAAGATGTCACTTTAGTGATTACAGGCGGTCTGCGAGTTGCTGAAGATTTTGCCAAAGCGATGATGCTTGGTGCAGATGCTATTGCAGTGTCAAATGCCGCTTTGCAAGCTATTGGATGTTTAGGTATGCGCGCTTGCGGAAGCAATAATTGTCCTGTTGGAATTGCGACACAGAAAGAAAACTTACGTGCGCGTCTTATGATAGATCAATCTGCGAAACAATTACATAACTTTTTTACAGCTTCTAACGATCTTTTAAAAGTGGTAGCAAGATCTTGTGGACATGACGATATTAAGAAGTTCAATTTTTCAGATTTAAGCACACTAAATTTAGAAATGCACAGACTTACAGGAATACCATATGCTGGCGTGAATCCATAATATCATGGTTTTTATACGATTGAACTGTAAGGCTTATGATAGTAAAACGAACAAACTAGTAAGTTTAACGTCTTATTAGTTTATTATTTAATAAAATCAAAGCCCTAAATATGATCCTACTACACATATTTAGGGCTATTTATTTTAAAAATCTTTGATAAAGCACTTCTCGATACAATTTTTCTTCATTTCATTACAAAAAATCACTCGAAGTGACATCTGCAATATCTAAAATTAAAGACAACACAAGACGAATCAATAATCTAAAAGACGAAGTCGAACTTTTTGATTGAAGATTTGAAACAGATGAATTTGTTTGTTAGAGAACATTCTAACTTGTATAAGATACCTTTAAAGTAAAAACAAAGATGAGCTATTACCAAAGAAACAGATTGCCACGTCGCTATACTTCTCGCAATGACGTATCAATAGGTCTAAAATCTAGTAGCGAAGCGATCTAATATCTAACAGCGAAAGCGCATCTAACCTTCTAAAAGCAGTGCGTGTCTAAAAATCTACTTTACAATTAGCAAGAAATTCTTTTTCTTTCCACGTTGAATGGTTACGAACTTATCATTGATTAAATCTGCCGTAGTGATTTTATAATCTTCTTTTACTTTCGTTTTATTGACTGCCACAGAATTTTCTTTTAAGGCTCTTCGTGCATCTCCGTTAGAAGCTAAAAACTTAGTTTTAGCAGACAAAGCTGCAATCATATCCATACCAGCTTCAATATCAGCACGCTCAATTTCCGCTTGTGGTACACCTTCAAAAACATCCAATAAAGTTTGCTCATCCAATTGCTTAAAATCTTCTGCTGTCGATTTTCCAAACAGAATATTTGTAGCCTTTTTTACGTTTTCTAAATCTTCTTTACTATGTACCAACGTTGTTACTTCTTCAGCTAAACGCTTTTGTAAAACTCGTAAATGTGGTGTTTCTGTATGTTCTGCAATCAATGCATCAACCGTTTCTTTATCTAAAAACGTAAAGATTTTAATGTATTTTTCTGCATCTGCATCCGAAGCATTCAGCCAGAATTGGTAAAAACGGTACACAGAAGTTTTATCAGCATCTAGCCAAATATTTCCACCAGCCGTTTTTCCAAACTTAGAACCATCTGCTTTGGTGATTAGCGGACAGGTCATCGCATAAGCTTTAGAAGCTTCGTCGTTCATTCTACGCACTAATTCTGTCCCTGTGGTAATATTTCCCCATTGATCCGATCCACCCATTTGTAATAAGCAATTGTGTTCTTTGTGCAAATGGTAAAAATCGTATCCTTGAATCAATTGGTATGTAAACTCTGTAAACGACATACCTGCACCTTCACTCGATACACGTTTTTTCACAGAATCTTTTGCCATCATGTAGTTTACAGTAATTCGCTTTCCAACATCACGCGCAAAATCGATAAAAGAGAAATCTTTCATCCAATCGTAATTATTCACTAAAATTGGTGCATTATTTTCTTCAGAATTAAAATCTAAAAAACGAGACAATACACGTTTGATTCCAGCCACATTATGATTCAAAATATCTTCTGTCAATAAATTACGCTCATCCGACTTTCCTGATGGATCCCCAATCATTCCAGTAGCGCCACCAACCAAAGCAATTGGCTTGTGTCCAGACTTATACAAATGCATTAACAAAATAATAGGCACTAAACTTCCAATGTGTAATGAATCTGATGTTGGGTCAAATCCAATATACGCAGTCGTCATTTCCTTATTCAATTGTTCTTCTGTTCCTGGCATGATATCGTGTATCATTCCTCTCCAACGTAATTCTTCTACTAAATTGCTATTCATTGTATATTCTTTTAAAGCTCCGCAAAGATATAAAAGTGAAAAGAAAAAAGTTTATTTTAGTAGCATGATATTAGTCACTGGAGGAACTGGATTGGTTGGTGCACATTTATTGGCACATTTGACCCAAACAGAATCACGTATTCGAGCCATTTATAGAACGTCTGAAAAACTGGAAACTGTCAAAACGGTATTTGGATATTATTTTGAAGATGTTTCTTATTTTTATGATAAGATTGAATGGCATAAAGCCGATGTTATTGATGTTCCTTCTTTGGAAAAAGTATTTCCAGAGGTCACGCATGTCTATCATGTTGCGGCACTGATTACCTTTGATCCGAAATTGTTTGAAAATCTCCGTAAAGTCAATATTGAAGGAACTGCCAATATGGTGAATTTGTCCATTGCATATGGCGTGAAAAAATTCTGTTTTGTAAGTTCTATTGCAGCTATTGGCGAAAATACAGATCCTACAATTCCTATCACCGAAGAAACTCATTGGAATGCAGAAGCCGATAATAGCGTGTATGCTATTTCCAAATACGGTTCTGAAATGGAAGTTTGGCGCGGTTCGCAAGAAGGTTTGGATATGGTGATTGTAAATCCTGCGATTATTTTAGGTGCTGGATTTTGGCGCGGTGGCGGAAGCGGTTCGTTGTTTAGAAAAATTGACAAAGGACTAAAATATTACACCAAAGGAATTTTAAGCTATGTGGATGTGCTTGATGTCGTTTCTGTGATGATTCAACTGATGAAGAGCGATATTAAAAACCAACGTTTTATTCTGGTTGCAGAAAATTGGACTGTGGAAAAGTTTTCCAAAACAACAGCCAAAGCATTGCAAGTACAAGCTCCCAAAAAAGAAGCGAGTTCCTTTTTATTGGGAATTGCTTGGCGTATGGATTGGTGGCGACAGTTTTTTACAGGAAAATATCGTAGGTTGACGCGACTGACGGCAAAATCGATTCAATCGAAAACTACTTATGATAATAGTAAAATTAAAGAAACATTGAATTTTACCTTTACACCGATGGAAGAAACTATTGCGCGTGTGAGTAAGCGTTATAAAGAAAATAAATAAAGTGCTTCGAGAAATATTCACATATATTAAACCTGCAATTCCTTCGATTATAATATTTGCAGTCATTATTTATTTCGATTTCTACATCATGACTCCTCATATAAGAAATCAATATTTAATTAAAGACACTGTGAATTTTGAATATAATTATTGGACGTTCTTTTTTATAGGTGCAGGAATTATATATGTTTTAATACTAATTAGAGCATTGATTATTGAGAAATGCACAAAAAAGAATGTTCGCGTAGAAGTTATTTTTTCAATCTTCCCTGCATTATTTCTTGCTTTTTTATTAGATGGTTTTATTGAAAGAACTGTGCTATATACCAATACCTTCTATTTATCTGAAAATATACAACAAGATTATAAAGTCAAAAGAGACAAAAGACTCCACTTACTAAGTAATGATGGATTTATTATTATTAGACAAAAAGAATTGTCTTCAATTGAAACGATCCGAAAAGAAAAAAATCTTCCTTCTATATACGACTTAAAAGATGGAGACACCATCCGCGTAGATTTTGCCAAAGGCTATTTAGACATCAAATATTTAAAATAGTTTGACTTTTATCCGTCACTTTCTACTTCATTAAATTTTGGCTTCGGTTTTGACTTTGCTATAGAATCTTTCTTTTTATTGGTTCGTGCCAATTTTTTAGATTTTTGAACGGAATCTCTTCGTTTTTGTTCGGCTTCTAATTCTTCTCCAATCTTTTTTCGTTCTTTCGTTAACCTTGCTTGAACCATTCCATAAATCTCGCTATATTTATCTGGATTGGCCGCATAATAATTGTTACTCGTTAAAAACTGCAAGCTATCGGTATCATGCTTTTTGTATAAGTACGTATCCAAATGCATATAGCCTTCTTCCAGCTTTTTTTTGTTAACTCCTTTGATAGAATTCACCAAAGTCACATCATATAAAATTGCTGCCATTTTATCTTTTGACAACAAATTATCTGGTTTTGGAATCGTCTCTTCTTTACAAGAAACAATTGTTAATACTACAATTAATAAGCAAGCTATATATTTTTTCATCTGTTAAATTCTAATTGTTTTCCGTAGCGTTTCTCCGCAAATTTCCCTTCATGATACGCCAAACTACCATTTAAAAACGTATGTGTAATGGTGCTATCTAGCGTGACACCTTCAAATGGCGACCAACCACATTTATACAATACGTTGTCTCTAGAAACCGTGTAAGATTTCTCTAAATCAACTACTACCAAATCTGCATAATATCCTTCTTTGATAAATCCTCTGTCTTTCACTTGAAACAGACGCGCTGGATTGTGACACATTTTTTGTACAATTTTCTCCAACGAGATTTTCCCTTGTTTATGCGCCTGAATCATGGCGTTTAATGCGTGTTGCACTAACGGTCCGCCAGATGGAGCACTTGTGTATGGATTGTCTTTTTCTTCTAAGGTATGTGGTGCGTGATCGGTAGCAATCACATCAATACGATCGTCCAATAAAGCTTCCCATAATTGATCTCTGTCATTCGCCGTTTTTACCGCAGGATTCCACTTGATATGCGTTCCTTTTTCTTTATAATTTTCATCTGAAAACCATAAATGATGAATACATACTTCGGCAGTAATTTTCTTTTCTTCTAACGGAATGGAATTGTCGAATAAGTTCGTTTCCTTTCCTGTTGATAAGTGAAATACATGCAAACGTGCTCCTGTTTTCTTAGCCAATTCAATGGCTCTTGAAGACGATAAATAACATGCTTCTTCACTTCTTATGATTGGGTGATATTCAATTGGAATATTGTCTCCGTATTTCTCTTTGTATTCAGCTAAATTCTTTCTAATAGTTCCTTCATCTTCACAATGCACAGAAATTACCATATCGGTGCTTGAAAATATTTTTTCTAAAACTGCTGCATCGTCTACCAACATATTTCCTGTAGAAGAACCTAAAAATAATTTTAGTCCCGCAACTTGTGTCGTATCAACTTTTAAGATTTCGTCTAAATTGTCATTTGTACCACCAAACATAAACGAATAGTTAGCGAAAGATGTTTCTTTGGCAATGTCTAACTTTTCTTGAAGCTTTTCAATCGTAGTGGTTTGCGGTTTTGTGTTTGGCATTTCCACAAACGAAGTAATTCCTCCTGCAATGGCCGCTCTCGATTCCGTTCCAATATTGGCTTTGTGTGTTAATCCTGGTTCTCTAAAATGCACTTGATCGTCGATCACACCCGGAAAAATATGCTTTCCTGCAATATCAATCACTTCATCCGCTTCTTCGGAAAGATTCGTTCCAATTTTTGCAATTCGTTCTCCTTCAATTAAAATATCAGCCGTTTTTACTTCGACTTCACTTATTATTTGTGCGTTTTTTAGTAGTATTTTATGCATTGCGTTTTGTTTTAGTAAACATACTTCTAACTTTCATTTTTATAATTCCGAAAACTGCTTCCGAAAATATAGAACTGTCCATTTTAGATTCACCTTTGGTTCGGTCGGTAAAAATAACCGAAACTTCTTTGATATTGAAACCTAATTTCCACGCTTTGAATTTTAATTCAATTTGAAATGCATAGCCTACAAAACGAATATTATCCAAACCAATTGTTTCAAGTACTTTTCTACGATAACAGATGAATCCTGCTGTAGTGTCATGAATGCGAATTCCTGTAATGAAGCGCACATATTTTGATGCAAAATAGGACATCAACACACGATTCATTGGCCAATTGACAACATTTACACCTTTTACATAGCGCGAACCAATAGCCACATCAGCACCTTCGTTTTGACATGCTGCTAGCAAACGAACTAAATCTGCTGGATTGTGTGAAAAGTCAGCATCCATTTCAAAGACATATTCATATTCGCGTTCCAAAGCCCATCGAAAACCGTGAATATAGGCAGTTCCTAAACCTGTTTTGGCTTCTCGTACTTCTAAGAATAATTGTGTTGGGTATTTTTCTTGAAGTTCTAGAACTTTTTTGTGAGTTCCATCAGGAGAATTGTCATCAACAATCAAAACATGGAAGGCTTTATCTTGAGCAAAAACTGCTTCAATAATAGCTTCTATATTATCAATTTCGTTATACGTTGGTATGACTACAATTGCGTCTGACATTTTCTAAAATTAGGGTAATACCAAATAAACTTTAAAATAACCGATAAATTTGTTTCTATTTCCTTTATATTTTCAATATAAAACAGAACCGTAACTAAGGCTGTGCTTATATTTTCTATTTCATCTAAAGAAACTATAATTCAAATTTTACATCAATCATTTTAAAGCTTATTTGGCATAACAAAAGTACACAAATTATAAGTTCTTTGCCTGTCTATAGTATTTTGTCCTAAATTTTTATGTATTATTTAACATACTTACTAATTTTACCGAATGTTATCTACCGTTGAAAGAAGTATCATTTCTAAAGATTGGCTCACATTGTTGTTTGTAACCACATTGTGCTTGCTGGTAGTGACACGCTTTTTATTTCGAAAAAAGTTCGCTTTCTTTTTAGCTTTTCTGTTCTCTAACAAATATCAAAATCAGGTAGAATCTAAGCAAGAAAACCTCATTAACGGGTTTACTTCGTTGCTTTTTTGTGTACAAGTTATTTCGTTTTCTATCTTCGGATATATTGCGGTTACCTTCTTTCGTCCGTATCTTATTGATGCGCCTTATTTATTTATCAAAATCATCTCATTTATGGTGTTTTTCATCATGATTAGATACATTTTTGAAAAAATCATGGCTGTTATTTTAGATATTGAAGGATATATTAATGCCTATAATTTTCACAAAATTAACGCTCGAAACCTATTTGGCTTGTTCTTAATTCCTATCAACTTAGTGCTTGTTTACTACGATTATAAGAATAAGATTATATTTTTCTCAGTAATTTTTATATTTTTTTCCTATAACCTCATTGTATTATTTCTTCTACTAAAGAATTATCAAAAATTGATTATCAGCAAGTTGTTTTATTTTATTTTGTATCTTTGCGCACTTGAAATTGCCCCTTATTTAGTTATCTATAAATTATTAATTGAATAACGCGACATAAAACACAGGTTTATGAAAGTAAAAACCATTTTAGTTTCTCAACCGGAACCAAAAATTGAGAACTCACCATACTCGAGGCTTATTGATAAGCAAAAGGTGAAAATTGATTTTAGACCGTTCATACACGTTGAAGGTGTTAGTGCAAGAGATGTACGTCACCAAAAGATAGATTTGACAAAGTTCACAGCTATCATTTTAACCAGTAGAAATGCTGTTGATCACTTTTTTAGAGTAGCAGAAGAAATGCGCTTCAAAGTACCTGACACTATGAAATATTTTTGTCAGTCAGAAGCCGTAGCTTACTATTTACAGAAGTATGTGGTATACAGAAAGCGTAAAATTTATGTAGGTAAACGTACGTTCCAAGAGTTGTCTCCGCTAATTAAAAAGTACAAGGATGAATCATTTTTGTTACCATCTTCAGATGCTTTGAAACGCGCAGTACCAGAAACTTTAAATTCATTAAACATTACTTGGGAGCGTGGAATTTTTTATAAAACTGTAGTAAGCGACTTATCTGACTTACGTGATGTGTATTATGACATTTTAGTGTTCTTTAGTCCATCAGGAATTAAGTCTTTATTGGCAAATTTCCCAGATTTTGAACAAAATGACACACGTATTGCTGTATTTGGTAATTCAACTATCAAAGCAACTACAGAAGCAGGTTTGCGAGTAGATATTAAAGCGCCAACACCAGAAACGCCATCAATGACTATGGCATTAGCAAAATACATTGACGAAGTGAATAAGAAATAATTACTTTATATTATAACAATTAAAAAAGCGTATATCCATTACAGATATACGCTTTTTTGTTTTTGGGTTGGTTATAGTATTGTAAACTGAGAATCTCCTCAAGAGAAGAGATTCTTAATTTTTTCTTTAGAATCCATATCGTTGTGGTCCACCTCTTCTTATTTCTTCACTAGCATACGATTCAAACTTTTTAAAGTTTTCTCTAAATGCATTTGAGAGTTTAAATGCTGTTTCATAATACTTTTGATCATCATTCCAGGTTGTTCTCGGGCTCAATATAGAATCTGGCACACCAGGACATCTTCTTGGTTGTGCTACTCCAAAAACAGAATGTATATGATAATCTTCATACGTATAGTTTCCTAAAGCGCCATCTAAAACAGCGGCAATCATTGCTCTGGTATATTTTAAAGCCATTCTTTTTCCTACACCATATTGACCACCAGACCATCCTGTATTCACAAGCCATACATTTACACCTGCTTCTTTCATTTTTTCACTTAACATTTCAGCATACGCTGTTGGGTGCAATGGCATAAATGGCGCTCCAAAACATGCAGAAAAACTTGGTACAGGCTCCGTAACTCCAGCTTCAGTTCCAGCAACTTTAGCCGTATATCCAGAAATAAAGTGATATGCTGCCTGACTAGGTGTAAGCTTTGAGATAGGAGGCAATACTCCAAAAGCATCTGCCGTTAAGAAAAATATATTTTTAGGATTTTTCCCAATAGATGGTACTTTTATATTGTTTATGTGGTGAATAGGATAACTCACACGTGTATTTTGCGTGATGGAAGTATCATTAAAATCTACATTTCCGTTGTCATCAATAATAACGTTTTCAAGAATTGCTCCTTTTTTGATTGCGCGATAAATATCTGGTTCTTTTTCTGCGCTTAAATCGATCACTTTCGCATAACAACCGCCTTCAAAATTGAAGACTGTGTTTTCGTTTGTCCAACCGTGTTCATCATCACCAATTAACTGACGTTCAGGATCTGCTGATAAAGTTGTTTTTCCTGTTCCTGACAATCCGAAGAAAATAGCAGTATCACCATCTTTCCCAACATTGGCACTACAGTGCATTGGCAAAGTGTTTTTAAATACTGGAAGAATAAAGTTTAATGCAGAAAAAATTCCTTTTTTGATTTCTCCTGTATATCCTGTCCCACCAATAAGTGCAATTTTCTTTTCAAAGTTTAAGATTGCAAAATTGTGTTGGCGCGTTCCGTCGACTTCAGGATTAGCCATAAAGCCTGGCGCATTTACAATAAGCCATTCTTCTTCAAATCCGTTTAATTCTTCTTCTGTTGGACGCAAAAACATATTGTGTGCAAACATATTGCTCCAAGGATACTCATTTACGACACGAATATTTAGCTTGTAATTTTCATCTGCACAAGCATATGCATCACGTACGTATACTTCCTTTTCAGATAAATATGCAACCACTTTATCGTACAATTTATCAAAAGCAGCTGGCTCAAAAGGAATATTGATGTCTCCCCACCAAACTTTATCTTCTGTGATGCTGTCTTTCACTATAAATCTGTCTTTAGGGGATCTTCCTGTAAACTCTCCTGTATTTACTGAGATAGCTCCAAAAGAAGTTTCAGTACCTTGTCCTTTAAGGATTGTTTCATCATGCAATTGGTCTGAGGAAAGTTGGTAGTGTGCTTTCGCATCCTTGATTCCGTATTGATTTAACGAAATCGTTTTCGTTGAGGAGGTGTTATTCGTCATAACTTATAACTCTTGTTGTGTTTTTTTGTAAAGGGCAAAAGTATAAATATTTTTATAGATTATCCTTTTTTAACTGATTTTCTCTGTTTTAAGTTTGAAAAAATTAATGATAAGAACAATCCAGCCTGCAATTAACAAAGCTCCACCAATTGGTGTAATGAATCCAACCGATGAAATATCCACGGAAGTCACGTCTTTAGTAGCCAAAAGATAAATAGAACCTGAAAAAAGTATAATTCCCCACAATACAAACACATAGATCAAACGTTGCATTTTAGGTGAGATAAATGTAGAGATTCCAACAAATAATAATAAAAAAGCATGATACATTTGGTATCGCACACCTGTTTCAAAAGAATGAATTTGATCGGCATTGAGCACTTTTTTGAGTCCATGTGCCGCAAAAGCACCTAAAATAACAGCCAAACATCCAAGAACTGCTCCCGTAATTAATATTTTTTTTCTCATAAAATCGCGAAGTTATTTTTATAAATGTAACATTTTGCTACATTCGTGTTATATTTGTCATTTTACAAAATTACGCAACAAAACCCAACTATGCGAAACATTTTAATTATTGGTGCAGGAAAATCTGCTTCGTACCTTATTAAATATTTTTTAGATAAAAGTCATACTGAAAATTTACATATTACTGTTGGAGACATCAACATTAAAAATGCTCAAAAATTGGTTGGAGACCATGAGAATGCCTCTGCCATTTTGTTAGACGTTTTTAATGCCGAAAGTCGCAAAGCTGCCATTCAAGAAGCTGCTATTGTGATTTCGATGCTTCCTGCGCGTTTTCATATTGAAGTAGCAAAAGACTGTGTTCACTATGGAAAAAACATGGTGACAGCTTCCTATATCAGTAAAGAAATGCAAGCACTTGATGAAGCCGTGAAAGAAAAAGGCTTAGTGTTTATGAATGAAATTGGTGTTGATCCAGGAATTGATCACATGAGTGCCATGGAAGTCATTGATCGTATTCGCGATAATGGCGGAAAAATGATTTTGTTTGAATCTTTTACAGGCGGATTGGTTGCTCCTGAAAGTGACACAAACCTGTGGAACTATAAGTTTACATGGAATCCAAGAAATGTAGTATTGGCCGGACAAGGCGGAACTGCAAAGTTTATTCAAGAAGGAACTTATAAGTATATACCTTATAATAGACTCTTCCGCAGAACGGAATTTTTAAGCGTAGAAGGTTATGGAAAGTTTGAAGCCTATGCCAATCGCGATTCTTTAAAGTATAGAAGCGTGTACGGTTTGGACGATATTTTGACCTTGTATCGTGGAACTATCAGAAGAGTTGGATTTTCTAGAGCATGGCAAATGTTTATCATTTTAGGAATGACGGACGATAGTTATACCATTGAAAATTCTGCCGAAATGAGCTATCGCGATTTTGTAAATTCATTTTTACCTTACAGTCCAACAGATTCTGTAGAGTTGAAAATGCGCCACAATTTAAAGATCGATCAAGATGATACACTTTGGGAAAAATTGTTGGAATTAGATATTTTTAATCCGCATAAAAAAGTAGGTTTAGACAATGCCACGCCTGCACAAATTCTTCAAAAGATATTGATGGACAGTTGGACATTGGCTCCAGAAGACAAAGACATGATTGTAATGTATCATAAGTTTGGATATGAGTTAGGTGGCGAAAAACATCAAATTGACTCTAAAATGGTGATTTTAGGAGAAGATCAAACCTATACAGCCATGGCAAAAACCGTTGGATTGCCTGTTGCTATTGCTGCTTTGAAAATTTTAAACGAAGAAATCACGACACCTGGTGTACAATTGCCAATTACCAAAGAAGTATACGGACCAATTTTAAAGGAATTGGAAGATTACGGTGTGCGATTTAAGGAAGAAGAAGTACCTTATTTTGGGTATGACCATCATGTAGTTTAGTTGTTGAATCTTGGTTACCAGCTGCTAATTGTTAGTTGCTGGTCAAGTATTTACTGACTGTTTTTTTTTCAAAGCTTAAGTTTTGTTGGTTCACTTTTGTGGATTTTTGCTGCTATCGAAACACATTCGTTAGATGAAGCGAGATTTGATTGAGAGCTACTTATGTTGACGAACATGATATTTTTATAAAACTTCAATTGTAAAGCAAATTTGTTTGAAAAATATCAATTTTTCTTGAAAGATCATTTTCTAGTTTAGATTTAAAACAAAAACCTGTATTTTAGACTTTCATTTGATAAATAGCTCATATATGAAAGTGATTAATGAACAAATAGAAATTGACGGAATTGACAAAAAGATTCTTCGTGCTTTAATGAAAGATGCACGAACACCTATTTTGAGCATTGCGCGAAGCATCGGTATTTCTGGCGCAGCTGTACATCAACGGCTTCGAAAACTGGAAGATGCAAAATTAATTGTGGGTTCTAAATTTGTCATTAATCCAAAAGTATTAGGCTACAAAACCATGGCGTTTATTGGCGTGTATTTAGACAAAGCCATGCGAAATCCGGACGCAGTAAAAGCTTTAGATCAAATTCCTGAAGTAATGGAAAGTCACTACACCACTGGCGACTGGTCGTTATTAATCAAGATTTTATGCAAAGATAACGAACACTTGATGCACATTTTGAATCATAAAATTCAAGCCATTAAAGGTGTTTCACGAACAGAAACTTTTATTTCTTTAAATCAACAAATTGATCGACAGATTAAAGTGTAATCATAGCGTTCACTTTAATTTTACAGAAACTAAAAATGTGTGTGAAAACTTTTCACCATTATCCAGCAACTCAGCTATGTGAATTTTCATTTTTCCATCAACAAGCATTTTTTCAATGGGCGTTATTGTAAAACGAAATTCGTCTTTATCTATTTGATTCGATCTTATTCCTGCTCCAACAATCGAAAGTTTCTTATTGTTGATATTTTCTGTATCAAAACGTGCTTTGGTTGGTTTTCCAACAACTAAAGAAGTAGCATCATTTTCTAACACCATTGTTATTTTCTTACCTTGTTTTTCAAAACTTAAATCTGACTGAAGCTTATTCCCACAACTCACCATCATCAAGGCAATAATTCCCAAAACAATGTGATCTAAGGCCTTACTTTTCATTTTAAAGTACATTTGAAACTATCTTCTGTTTAGATATTTCGCAAAGTATAGCAAAGTTGCCAACGAACCTAAAGCTGCAACAACATAGGTTCTTGCTGCCCATTTGAGCGCATCTTGCGAACCTGCATATTCTTCCTGCGTTACCATATTTTTATCTTTTAGCCAACGCAATGCTCTGTTACTTGCATCATATTCTACAGGCAATGTTACAAAACTAAACGCTGTTCCTGCGGCAAACATGATCAATCCAACAATTAGAATATTTCTTCCTATGGGTGAATCTCCGGCTGCTTGCTGACTTGCCATCATGGCAATTCCTCCATAAATAACCCATTGCGAAAACTTAGACGCTATACTTACCAAAGGCACCATTTTAGAGCGCATTTGCAGCCATTTGTAGGCTTTAGCATGTTGAATAGCATGACCTACTTCGTGTGCTGCTACTGCCGCTGCCGCTGCGTTTCGTTGGTGATATACTCCTTCACTAAGACTTACGGTTTTAGTTGTTGGATTGTAATGATCGGTCAACATTCCGCGTCCTGCAACCACTTTTACATCTCTAATTCCGTGATCGGCTAACATTTTTTCTGCAATTTCGACACCGCTCATTCCATTGCGTAAATGTAGTTTTGAATAGTGCGCAAATTTGCTTTTGAGTTTATTACTCACAAACATACTTGCCAACATTATTGCTCCTGCCAGAAGCATATATCCACTTGAAAACATATTTTTTAATTTAAATTATTTAACTCAAACACCATTGCTATGTGTTCTTGTTCTGAAAGTAATTATTCTATTTTAGAACTATACATTTCAATGCTCATTTATTAAACTTTACGATTAAAAATACAAAAACCTCGCCAAATAGCGAGGTTTCTTTTTGTATGAATTTATGTCAATTTCTTATTTAATCGCGAACTACCTTACGCAATGCAGCTTTTTGAATGATGGTTGTATGATAACTAGTCACTGCTAATTTTTCATCGCCTGTATTTCGTGCACCTGCTTTTTCCGTTACTGAGATAGAGAAAAATACACGTCCGTCATTGTTAAACTCCACACGACTGTGCAATATTCTGTTATTCAACTCAAACGTACTAAATAAAGTTTGTCGCATATAATTGGCTCTCAACACTATTCCGTTGTTTTCATCTAAATCGTATAATCCTTTTTCAGGATCCACCACAACTAAGGTATACTTTCTTTCGTCTTTTTTGTTGGAAACAATGTATGCCATTGTATAAGAATACTTTTTTGGATCTTCTGTTGGTTTGATAACCAATTCCATTGGAACATTTTGTATGACACCAGAAGCATCAGCAATGGATAAATTTCCAGCATACGTTCCTACATATTCTTTTGGAAACGCATATTCTGTTGGAAACTCTTTGTCTTCAGAGCTTTTCCCATCACGTTCTTTTACTTCTTTTTTTTGCGCCATAACCGTTGTAGTCATGCAAACAAGCGCTATTATAAAGAGAAATTTTTTCATTTTTATACGTTTTTTGTTGCGGTATGAAGTTACACGATTTCGTATTAACTATTATCATACCAAACTTTAGCATTTTTATCCTACTATATTAATAATTTTTCCTGGAACTACAATTACTTTTTTAGGAGTTCTTCCGTTTAATTGTGCTTGCGTACGTTCGTCTTCCAGAATAATTTTCTCGATTTCTTCTTTAGATAAATCTAGTGATAATTCTTTTTTAAAGCGCATTTTTCCATTGAACGACACTGGATATTCCTTTGAACTTTCTACCAAATGCTTTGGTTCAAAAATTGGGAATTTGGCTGTTGATATAGAACCTTCATTACCTAAACGTTCCCATAATTCTTCTGCAATATGCGGTGCATACGGAGAAACTAAAATCGTTAACGGTTCTAAGATTTCTCTGCTACTACATTTTTGTGCTGTGAGCTCATTAACACAAATCATAAAGGTACTTACTGATGTATTGAACGAGAAATTTTCGATGTCTTCTTCTACCTTTTTGATCGTTTTGTGCAATGTTTTTAAATTGTCTTTTGTTGGTGCAGCATCCGTAACTTTAGACACACCTTCTTCTCCAACATACAACTTCCATAATCTCTTTAAGAATGCGAAAACACCCGAAATTCCTGCGGTATTCCAAGGTTTTGCTTGTTCTAATGGTCCTAAGAACATTTCAAACAAACGTAGACTGTCTGCTCCGTATTCTTCGCAGATATCATCTGGATTAACTACATTATATTTTGATTTGGACATTTTTTCGACTTCACGCGAGACTTTAAATGTTCCATCTTCTTCGCTAATGAATTTTACATCTTTATAATCTTCTCCAAATTCACTATCAGACTTTAAATCTTCAATATTTAACTCATCAGAAAAATTAACATAATCTATTTTTACATGATTCTTATAATAATGCTTATCAGGTCTAACCATGATCTTACCATCTAGTCCAAGTTCTTTAATATCATTCAAAACAGGACTTAACAAATCTTTATTCATTTTCTTCCGAATCTCCATATGAGCAATTTCTTCCTTAGGCAAGGATCTTTCATTTGTTTCATTATATGAGCTTCTAAAATATTTTATCAATTCACTAGAAAAATATTTGTCTTTTATTATTGCATACTTATTTTCTAAATATTCAACATTTTTTTTATCCTTTTCGTCTATTGAACCTAAAACAGTTGCAAATTTAAAACCAACTCTATGAACAAAAGCACTCGTCCCCAAAATCATTCCTTGGTTGATCAACTTTTTGAACGGTTCATCCACACCCACAAAATTTCTGTCTTTTAAGAATTTCACCCAAAAACGAGCATATAATAAGTGTCCGGTTGCATGTTCGCTTCCACCAATATATAAGTCTACATTTTCCCAGTATTTTAGTGCTTCCTCACTTGCAAAGTCTTCTGTTCTTGCCGCTTTTTCCATATAACGGAAGAAATACCAAGAACTTCCTGCCCAACCTGGCATCGTGTTTAGTTCTAATGGGTAGATTCCGTTGTCCTCAGTGGATTCCGCATCAGGTGCGGAATGACAAAGATCATTTGACACTACTGTATTCGTATTCGTATCCCAAGCCCAAACCTCAGCGTTTCCTAATGGTGGTTCGCCAGTTTCGGTTGGCAAGTATTTTTCTACTTCTGGTAATGTAATTGGTAAATGTTGTACATCTATCATTTGTGGCATTCCATTTACATAATATACTGGAAATGGTTCTCCCCAATAACGCTGACGTGAGAAAACTGCATCACGCAAACGATAGTTGATTTTTCCTTTTCCAAAACCACGTTTTTCCATTTCGTAAATCACGGTTTTCATCGCTTTTTTATACGTTAAACCGTTTAGGAAATCAGAGTTTGCAATTTTTACACCTTCTTTTTCACTATACGCTTCTTCAGAGATGTCTACATTTTCAAAGATGTTCGGAATGTCTAAACCAAAGTGATTGGCAAAGTCATAATCACGTTGATCTCCACAAGGAACTGCCATTACGGCTCCAGTTCCGTAGCTTGCTAGCACGTAATCACCAATCCAGATTTGTATTTTTTCTCCCGTAAACGGATGTACTGCATACGCACCTGTAAAGACTCCTGAAATGGTTTTCACATCGGCCATACGTTCACGCTCACTTCTTTTGGAAGTTGCTTCTCTATAGTTTTCAACCGCTTCTTTTTGATCGGCAGTTGTAATTTTTGCTACTAAATCGTGTTCTGGTGCCAACGTCATAAAACTTACACCATAAATTGTATCTGGTCGTGTGGTAAATACATCAATATTTGCATCGTGTCCATCAACTTTAAACGTCACCATAGCTCCTTGTGAGCGACCAATCCAGTTGGTTTGTGAATCTTTTAAAGGTTGTGGCCAGTCAATTGTGTTCAAACCGTCTAACAAACGTTGTGCATACGCGGAAATTCGCATGCTCCATTGCGTCATTTTTTTACGTATTACAGGATGTCCTCCACGTTCAGAAACTCCATTGACAATTTCGTCATTTGCCAACACCGTTCCTAAAGCTGGACACCAGTTTACTTCTGTTTCTGCCAAGTACGTAAGTCTGTATTTTAGTAGTATTTCTTGTTTTGTTTTTGAATCGTAATTTGTCCATTCTGCGGCAGCGAACACCGCAATATCATCATCACAAACAGCTTTTACGGTTGCGTTTCCTTCCGCTTCAAACTTCGCGATAAGCGTATCTACATGTTCTGCTTTGTCTGTTTCGACATTATACCACGAATTGAATAATTCGATAAAAATCCACTGCGTCCATTTGTAATAAGCTGGTTCAGAGGTACGTACTTCTCTACTCCAATCAAATGAGAATCCAATTTTATCCAATTGTTCACGGTAACGCGCAATATTCGTTTTTGTGGTAATTGCTGGATGCTGACCAGTTTGAATAGCGTACTGCTCTGCTGGCAATCCGAAACTATCATATCCTTGCGGATGCAATACGTTGAATCCTTGATGACGCTTGTAACGCGCATAGATATCTGAAGCAATATAACCTAATGGATGACCAACGTGTAATCCTGCTCCTGAAGGATAAGGAAACATGTCGAGCACATAATATTTTGGTTTGTCAGAATTATTTTCGGCATGAAATGTTCCGTTTTCTGCCCAATATTTTTGCCATTTGGCTTCAATTTCGTTGAAATTGTACTTCATCTTGATTGCTTTTAAAGAAGCGCAAATTTAGTGGTTTTTTGTTTATTGTTGATTTGTATTTTGTTTATTTGTTGATTCGACGTGATTTCAGAAGTTAAACTTTTAAATCTATAAACTTTTAAACTTCTTTTTTACAGGTTTGTTAGTTTGTTATTTGAGCGTAATCTGTTAAACTTATAAACCATTAAACTTCTTAGTTTTCACCACGAATTCACGAATGTTTTTAAGCTTACTCTTGTGAAGATTTGCGCGAATTTTTCTTAGGTGTACTTTTGTTGGCTTATCGGTTTGTTATTTGAACATGAACTATTAAACTTATAAACCATTAAACTTCTTAATTTTCACCACGAATTCACGAATGTTTTAGGTTTACTCTTGTGAAGATTTTTGCGAATTTTTCCTAGGTGCACTTTTGTTGGTTTGTTAATTCATTATTTGAACATGAACTCTTAAACTTATAAACTATTAAGTTTCTTAGTTTTGTCACGAATTCACGAATGTTTTTAGGCTTACTCTTGTGAAGATTTGCTCGAATTTTTCTTAGGTGCACTTTTGTTGGTTTGCCAACTTGTTATTTGAGCATAAACTGTTAAACTTATGAACTATTAAACTTCTTAGTTTTTGTCACGAATTCACGAATGTTTTTAGGCTTGCTCTTCTGAAGATTTGCGCGAATTTTTCTTAGGTGTACTTTTGTTAGTT
>NZ_CANLEA010000030.1 GCF_947489565.1 uncultured Kordia sp.
TTGATCGCTTTGCTTTTTGATCGCTTTGCTTTTTGATCGCTTCGCTTTTTGATCGCTTCGCTTTTTGATCGCTTCGCGTGTCTTCTTAAACATCTCCAAACGTCACTTCGAGTGGCAAATCTCCGATTTGTTGTATCGAGAAGTACTTCGAAAAAATAGAGTTTCAAACACGAAACAAAACACTTTACATTTAAAATTTATAAGTACCAATCTTCCAAGTAGTAATGAGTAGTGAGATGTTAGTATTTAGAAGTTTCAAATGTCAATTAGAATACTTTGGAAGCTAATAATATATTTCAAAATGCTTTTTGTTATACTTCCTCGTAAGGACGTTTCAAAGGAATGATTTTCACAGTACTTCTCGATACAATTTTCTTCCGAAAATCACTCGAAGTGACGTTTGATAGATTTAAACATATGCTAACTAATAAGCAACAGTCAAATTAACAAATTAACAAATCGTCAAAAAGAAAATAGACAGTTTATAGGTTTACAAAAGTATAATTTGATATTAATTCAACATTTAACCTTTACAATCTCAACTTTGTTATACTTGCTCGTAATGACGTTTCAAAGGAATGATTTTCATAGTACTTCTCGATACAATTTTCTTTCGAAAATCACTCGAAGTGACGTTTGATAGATTTAAACAAATACTAACTAATAAGTAACAGTCAAATTAACAAATTAACAAATCGTCAAAAAGAAAGACATAGTTTATAGATTTACAAAAGTATAGTTTGATATTAATTCAACATTTAACCTTTACAATCTCAACTTTGTTATACTTCCTCGTAAGGACGTTTCAAAGGAATGATTTTCACAGTACTTCTCGATACAATTTTCTTCCGAAAATCACTCGAAGTGACGTTTGATAGATTTACACAAATACTAACTAATAAGCAACAGTCAAATTAACAAATTAACAAATTGTCAAAAAAAATAGATAGTTTATAGATTTACAAAAGTATAATTTGATATTAATTCAACATTTAAAATTTAACCTTTTACATTTATAATTTATAAACACCAATCTTCCAATAAGTTTTCTCTTCATTAGTTTTTACGGTTGTAAAATCGAGTTGCTTGAGTTTGTCAAAATATTCCCAGCAACCAACACCTTCACGGTAAATAGAAACAATTAAAATTCCGCCTTCTGTTAAATGGGCTAGCATTCTATCGAGTACATTTTGCTTCTCCGATTCGTGTACATAATAAAAAGCTTCATTAAAAATAATAACATCAAACTTTTGATTGGGCGTATAATTGTGAATATCAGCAGTAACGAATTCTGCTTTCGGAAAATTTCTAGTTTTTGCTTTTTCAATAGAAACCGCCGAAAAATCCATTCCCAAGAAATAACTGAAAATTTCTGGATCTATATATTCATTCAAGACACCTTCGCCAGCTCCTAAATCGAGAATACTCGGTTGCGATGTTCCATGAGATTTGATAAAATTAATAATAGTATTGTAGCGTTCTGCTTCAATCGGATTGCGTAAATTGTCCCAACGTCCTTTGCGATATTGTTTATTCCAGCGAAGTTTTCTGCGCCAATTATGAAATTTATCAAGTAGATTCATGCTATTTTTTTAAATGTAAAGCTAAGAATTTTTCTAGCTTCGGAATAATCATTTCTGGTGTTAATTGTTTGTATAAATCATGCGGATTTTCTTCAATTTTCTTACGCTCTTCAAAAGTAAATGTATCAAATAAATCTGGCTTCTCTTCTAATAAATGAATAGATTCATGTTGTTTTCCATCTTCAAAACTCGCCCAATGATCTTTATTTACATACGGTGAAAATATAGTAAACGTTGGTTTGTTCAAGGCTTTGGCAATATGTACAATTCCGCCTTCATTGGCCACCATTAAGTCACATGCATACATCAGTCGCACAAAACCGCGAATACTATCTTCATAAATATCTAAAATGATACTTTCTTTGTTTTGACAAAGCGCATAAATTTTGTCTGCTTCGGCTTTTTGTTTTGGTGCATAATTGAATAAAATATGAACGTTATGTTTGGACGTAATATAATCTACAATTTCAGCAATATATTCATAAGGCATTGATTTTTGCGGCGTACTTCCTAAAATACCCAACATCAACACCGGTTTTTTATAAGCATCTAATTTTGAATACTTTTTTTCACTTTCTTTCAGTGTAATTTTTGGTTCAAAATCAGGATTTTCTAAGGGAAAAACGCTGGTAATCAAGTTGATTCTGTCTTCAATAGCTTTTCCGCAAATCTGTGTTTTTTCATCCAATAAATTAATCGGATGCGAGTAGAAACGAAGCGGTAATTTTTTATGCTTTCGTTTGTTTCCAATCCGATATTCCGCTTTTGAAAAATAACAAATCAAACGACTTTGCAATTTTGAATACGGATCAAAAATGATATCGTATTTCTCTTTTCGTATGTTGCGAATCATTTTAATCAGATTCGGAATCTTTTTCAGTTCCTTTTCATTGATGGGAATGATTGTATCAATATTTGGGTTATATTCAATAACGCCATTGGTAAAATCATACGCCATAAAATCAACACGACTTTCGGGGAATATTTTTTTAATATTATTGGCAATCACAGAACTTATCAAGACATCTCCAATACGTTTGTTCTGTATAATTAATATTTTTTTCATTGATTTTGCTATTGATCTAGGCAATACGTGCAAAGTATTATTTTTTCGGCTGTTATTAAAATTTCACTTCATGTATTTGATTTTTCAAGTCTAAAAATTAAAAAAATATTTTATTTCTATTCATTTCAGCTATCTTTGAAAAATATCCTCGAACTATGCAAAAGGTACATATTCATCCAGATTATCAAGATCAGAAAGAAATGATTTTGGCTTTTATTAGCGGATTTGAAACGCAAGGAGAATATGTAACCCAAGGGGAACGAAATGTAATTAAGTCCTTTGACTTAAAGGATGAAAAGATTAATATTAAATCGTTTCGTATCCCAAAAACCTTCAATAGTTTCGTATACAAATTCATACGGCCATCTAAAGCAAAACGCTCGTTTGAATATGCTGAAAAGCTATTGTCATTCGGAATCAAAACTCCGTTTCCAATTGCATATATAGAAAATCATTCAGCTTTCGGTTTAAAAGAAAGTTACTATGTCAGTGCACATATTGACTATGATTTTGACTTCCGAGCGTTAATTCACGATCCGTTGTTTGAAAATAGAAGATTCATTTTAGAACAGTTTGCTGAATTCTGCTTTCAGTTACATGAAAATAATGTCAATTTTCTAGATCATTCTCCGGGAAATACCTTGATCGTTCAAGATGGAAAACAATACAATTTTTATTTAATCGATTTAAACCGAATGCGCTTTGAATCGATGGATTTAGACAAGCGTATGGAAAACCTCAAGCGTTTATGGTTGTCTAAATTAATGATTCACATCATTAGTAAACGCTATGCCAAACTTGCCAACAAAGAATTGCACGAAGTACAAGATGTATTACTCAAACACAGTCAAGCCTTCAAGCGAAAAATCAATCGTAAAAAATATTTAAAGAAGAAATATCTGAAGAAAAAGAAGTAAGATATAAGTATTGAGTTTGCTTTCTACAATATCACAAAATCTACATAAACTTATATATTTTCGGGTAACAGTTATTCATATTAGGTACTTAAAAGTAGTATTAATTTAAATTTTATAATATGAAAAAACGAAATCTTAAAAATTTGAAATTGAATAAGAGGTCAATTTCAGGTTTGGACAATTCACAAGTAAAAGGAGGAATTCCAGGACTTACATGGATTTGTACTGTTAGTTTATCAAGATTGGTTTGTGATGATCCTTCAGGCGTTCCAGGAACGTATCAATCAGTTTGTGATTGGTGCTAGTCATCACATAGTTTCTTTGATATGATTACGTTTAAAATTCAATATTCTTTAAACGTCAACTTCGAGTAGATTTGCAAAGCAAGTTTGTATCGAGAAATACTATGAAACGTCATTGCGAAAGTTTCAAAAAAAGCGAACTAAAAAATTTTAGTTCGCTTTTTATATTTTATTATGTAACAAGTCTATACTTTGACTTCGCTCAGCATACTTTGATCAAAAAGTCTAAAAGCAAAGCGCATCTAAGTTAGTCTAAGAGCAGCGCAAGTCTAACAAGTCTAAACAGCTACATCATGCTCACGCAAAGCATCGTTTAAAGAAGTCTTTTTATTAGTACTTTCTTTACGTTTTCCAATAATTAAAGCACAAGGAACTTGGTAATCTCCAGCAGGGAATTTTTTCGTATAACTACCTGGAATCACAACCGATCTTGCCGGAACGCGTCCTTTCATTTCCAAAGGTTCGTCTCCCGTGATATCTATAATCTTGGTTGAAGCAGTCAGTACTACATTCGCACCTAAAACAGCTTCTGTTTCTACACGAACACCTTCCACAACAATACATCTCGATCCTATAAACGCATTATCTTCAATAATAACAGGAGCTGCTTGCAATGGTTCTAACACGCCACCAATTCCAACACCGCCAGACAAGTGTACATTCTTCCCAATTTGTGCACAACTTCCAACAGTTGCCCAAGTATCAACCATGGTTCCTTCATCAACATAGGCGCCAATATTTACATAACTTGGCATCATAATTACACCTTTAGAAACATACGCTCCGTGACGTGCAATAGCATGTGGAACTACACGAATTCCTTTTTCCTTATAACCGCGTTTCAAAGGAATTTTGTCGTGAAATTCAAAAATCCCAGCTTCCAAAGTTTCCATTTTCTGAATAGGGAAATACAACACTACCGCTTTTTTTACCCATTCATTCACTTGCCAACCATCTGCAGTTGGTTCTGCAACGCGCAATTCTCCAACATCCAATAAATCAATTACCTTACGAATAACAGCTTGTGTGTCTTCATTCTTTAATAATTCTCGGTTATCCCAAGCATTTTCTATAGCTTCTTTTAATGCGATCATGTTTTTATAAATTTTGTAGCTTTTGTATAATTTTTTGGGTACGTTAACAGGCTATCCACTATATCTTTTTGGTTCATTTCGATAATACTCAATGCCCCAAAAAGGATGTCGTTTCTATCCTTCGCACAGTTTCAAAGCGTAAATATAAAATCTTCCGAGAGAATATGTGCTTAAAATTTACAGATGTAACAGATTCTATTGATTTTAGAAGAAATTTGTATTCAAAAGGCGATTTTGTATTTCTATTTTTTAAGATTTTGATTTTCAGTTAGATATGTTTTTTTGTCAGTTAAAATGTCAGTTTTGACAGTTGCCATCTAAGTAAATTGGTTGTGTAATTTTTAAGATGATAAAATCAATTATGAGCATTGTTTTAAACTTTATATAATTTGAAAGTTTAACCATTAAATTTTATATCATGAAGAAAAAAAGTATTAAAAACCTGAACTTAAACAAAAAATCTATTTCAAAACTAAATAGTGATGAAATAAAAGGAGGAACTATTGTTCCTACAGGTGTTTGTTGGTCAATTATATCATGTCCATCTCTTACGTGTACAGAAGGAGTTGTATGTGATATCATCAGAACAGAAGATCCTTTAGACATTCGTTAGGAAACTTAAAGACATAAAGAAAAGAGACTGGTTAAAAAGTTAAAATTTCGTCAAACGGAATCAAGTTCAGAACGACGTTTTAAATAACTTTCTAGATGGTCTCTTTCTTTATATCAATTACCTACTTAAAAGCTTATGAAACGGTTTGCATCTTTCTAACGCGTTTCAAAATTGCTTTTTTAGACATAAACGGCAACATTTTCATCATAAACTTTTGAGAAGATGTCAATCCAGAAATAACATCCAAATCACCTTTCAACATTGCGTTATATCCATCTTCGGCAACGCTTCTGGCACTAGCCGTTTTATCAAAAAGATTTGTTTTATCCATTCCTGAAACGGAGCCAAATTCGGTGGCAGTAGCGCCAGGCATTAAATTGGTTACGGAAACATTGGTATCGTGTAATTCTTCCGCAATTGCATTGCTAAAAAAGGTTACATAAGCTTTTGTAGCATAATATACCGCTTGCAACGGACCAGGTAAGAAACTCGCCGTAGAAGATACATTCAGAATTTTTCCTTCATTGCGCGCTACAAAATCTTGTAGAAAATGGTGTGACAATGCTGTTAGTGCGCTAATATTCAGTTGAATCATATTCAAGTCGGTTTGCAAATCACGTTGATCAAAACGTCCCAAACCACCAAAACCTGCATTGTTAATAAGGTAATCAACTTTTATATTGGCAGCTGTTACTTCATTATAAATTTCTTGCGGTGCTTTTGGATCTGTTAAATCTTTTGCAATTACGGTAACATGTATCTTATGCGCTGTTTCAAGTTCAGTTTTCAGTGCTTTTAGTTTGTCTTCACTTCGTGCAATAATGACTAAATCGCCACCTTTCTCTGCATGAATCTTTGCAAATTCTTTTCCTATTCCGCTACTTGCGCCAGTGATTAATGCTATTTTTTTCATTCTTTCGTAGTTTTATTAGTGAGTACTTACTTTTTTTATAATTAAATTTTTTTTAGAGTTTGTATTTGAGTAATAAAAATGATTTGTACGCCTCTTGTTGTTTTAAATTTCCTTTTAAAATTTCAGACGAAATACTTTCTATAATCTGATTCAATAAAACAGCTTCTAAGTTTGGATTTTCGTAGTGTAACGCTTCAAAAGCAGTAGTCAGTTTGTCAATTAACGGCTGCATTTTTTGCGGATTGTTATACGCGACTTCCCATTTCAGTTTAAACTGCAAACGCCAAAAATCAAATTCACTTTCCTTGACACTAAACGGAAGTTCAATTGCTTTTTTCAATACAGTTGTTGGATCTGTTTCAACAATAATTGGCATGATCACTGCTGCAATTCGTGATTCAGCATCTTTAATAATTGCGTTCAATAGTCCTTGCTTATTCGTAAAATGTCTGAATATCAATCCTTCAGAAACACCAGCTTTTTTCCCAATCTTACTTGTAGAAGTAGCATTATATCCTTCATTAGAGAATAATTCGAGTGCAGCTTGCAGTATTTTTTCTTGTTTATCAGTCATTCTGTAATAGTGAGCAATCACTCACAAAAGTAGATTAAGTTTTTGCAACAGCCAAATTTTGGATTGTTAAACTTAGTTTAATTCTTTCTAGGATAGGTTCGTCCATTCAAAAACTTACCAATAAACGTGCTACGAACACAGTAATGATACGTAACAAAACAGATAATGGTAGTTGCAGTGGTAACCAATAAAAATTTTGAAATTCCATCAAGTGGTACGTTCCATAAGAGAATTGGAAATAGAGCTGTCAGTGGCAAATGAATTAAATATACCCAATATGAAGCATCAGAAATATAGCGCATTCGCTTAGAATGTTTGCTTCCGTAGCGAATAAACAATCCTGTAATTCCAAAAATAAAAAGCCAAACGGTTAAGGAGCTTAATGTGATTAAGATTGGAGAATTGCTATTTGGTTTTAAATCTAAATCTGCGAATTCAATGAGAATACCTTGTGTCATCACTAGTAAAATAGCTGTAATTACAGTGAGCCAATCATATTTTATAAGTGTGTGTAAATGTTGTTTGGAAGTATACAATATCCATCCGATAAGGTAGAATGATGTATAATATAAGAACGTGGCAACATCTGGTGTAAGCGAAGTAGAAGACGCAACCATTGGTGTTTTTAAAAAGGTCAAAATCACAAATGTCATTCCTGAAAAGGCAAGAATGCGTGCTAGCGGTCTTTGGAAAATCCAACTTCCAATAGTTTTAATCTTTTGTGATAGCTTTGGCGTTTTCTGGGCCATAAACGCTAGGATGCAAGCAAATGCTGTTGCGTAGATCAAATAATACAAAAACCATAAGTGCGACGTACTTTTTGGAATGTAAAAGTTGAATTCTGAAAAAGGCGCTAAGGTATTTGTCAAGGCGTGTTCATTGCCTTGAAATGTTTGGCTGGCATAATCAAATGAAAACTGTACGATAGGAGCGAGGATGATCAAAAAAACAATAAACGGAAATACAATTCTAGCGATTCTATTTTTGATCATTTTTTTGGGACTTCGCTCATAAAAAAGCATAGCGCCAAAAAAACCTGCAATTAGGAAAAAGATGGGCATGCGAAACGAATGAATCATCAACACTAAAAAGTCGGTGGCAATATTGGTAGAAGCTGTATCTTTTATCACCCAAACATTTCCATGATTCGTTACATTATAGGTCAATGCCGAGTGCAATACCAAACCAAGCATCATCATGATGGCGCGTAAAGAATCGAAAGAATGTATGCGTTGTGTTTTCAAAGAAGCTTTTTAATGTTTTATAAATGTGCAGAATATTTGTTATCTGCAAAAATCGCGAAAAATAGGTAAAGAATTTGTGAGTTTAGGTCAGAAATTTTTGAAATATACAAAATGTATTTAATTCAAATGATTTCAATCAATTTTGTGATTATTTCTTGCTAGGTTTCTAATGATTTAACGGATTGAAAAATAGTATTTTACAGAGAATAATGGCGTGAATGAAAGTGTTATTGTCTTATTTATAAATCTGTTAATTCCTACTTTAGAAGTAACTTAAAACTATTAGTCATGAAAAAAAAGAATCTTAAAAATTTAAATCTAAAAAAACAATCAATTTCTAACTTAGATAGCGGTGCTATAAAAGGCGGAACAGGACCTTCTATATTAACTTGTTTATCTTGCTGGTTTTGCCCAACTGTTACTTGTACCGAAGGTGACGTTTGTGATGTTTTAATTTCACTTGTAGATGATCAACTTTGTGTTGATATGTAGTCAAAGATAGCTACTATTAAAAAGTTGCAGTTTGTATTTAAGTTGCAACTTTTTAATAACTTTTCTAAAGACCATCAATTTGATGTGTCAATTCTTCAATTTTTTCATGCTTTACAATTCAGTTTTCCATCCTTAGAGCAATAATTCTACTAATTTTTATACACATTGAAATATAAAGCTTATTTTTGCCAAAAATTTACATGGCGCGTATTCTAGCGATTGATTATGGGAAGAAACGAACGGGAATTGCTGTTACCGATGAGATGCAATTGATTGCCTCAGGTTTAACGACTGTTCGTACGCACGATTTAATCAATTTTTTAAAAGAATATGTTGCCAAAGAAAATGTGGAATTGTTTTTGGTAGGTGAACCCAAACAAATGAACAATGAAGCTTCCGAAAGTGAAGTGTTGATCAAAGAGTTTGTTCGTTTGTTAACCAAAGCCATTCCAACAATCCCGATAAAACGTATTGACGAGCGTTTTACTTCAAAAATGGCGTTTCAAACCATGATTGATAGCGGATTGAAAAAGAAACAACGTCAAAATAAAAGTTTAATAGATGAAATAAGTGCAACTATTATATTGCAATCTTATCTATACAAATAGTACAAATATGATATTACCAATTGTCGCTTTTGGCGATCCTATATTACGAAAAGTAGCGAAAGATATTACGCCAGAGTATCCTAATTTAGATACCTTGCTTGAAAATATGTTTGAAACCATGTACAACGCTTATGGTGTTGGACTGGCAGCTCCACAAATTGGACTTCCAATCCGTTTATTTATGGTAGATGCCACTGGATTTGCTGACGATGAAGAGTTAGACGAAGCTCAAAGGAAACAACTAGAAGGAATGAAAAAGGTATTCATTAACGCTAAAATTTTAGAGCGTGATGGAGAACCTTGGGTTTTTAACGAAGGTTGTTTGAGTATTCCAGATGTTCGTGAAGATGTTTTTCGTCCAGAAAGTATCAAGATTGAATATTATGATGAAAATTTTGAGAAGCATGTAGAAGAATTTGACGGTTTGGCTGCACGTGTAATTCAGCACGAATACGATCATATTGAAGGAATTTTATTTACCGATAAACTATCTGCTCTAAAAAGACGTTTATTAAAAGGACGATTGACAAATATTTCGCGTGGACGCATTAAAGTAGATTACAAAATGCGTTTCCCAGATGCAAAGAAAATGCGCTAGTTAATTCAGCCTGCAATTTTGATGATTGTTTGTAATTTATCAAAATTAAGATTCACTAAAAATAACGTTAAAAAAAGTGATGGAATACCTACAATCTGTATATTTGCCATCCTTAGTAGAAAAAATATAATATGAGTTTAGAAAAAATATTAGCTATTTCTGGAAAGCCAGGACTTTATGAATTGAAAACACAAACGCGTAATGGTTTTGTGGCAGAATCTTTATCTGATGGTAAAAAAATCTCGGTAAGTCTGCGTCATAATGTAAGTTTACTATCTGAAATTGCCATCTATACATACACGGAAGAAATTCCTTTAGGTGATGTTTTAGAAAAAGTAAAACAAAAAGAAAACGGAGCTGCAACTTCAATAAATCATAAAGAATCTAAGACGGTATTAACAAATTACTTCTCAGAAGTATTACCAGATTACGATGAAGATCGTGTATATCCAAGTGATATTAAAAAGGTAATTCAGTGGTATAATTTATTGCATTCAAAAGGAATCACAGATTTTACAGCAGAAGCTTCATCTGAAGAAGAATAACATATAGTTACCCAAAGTTTAGTCATAAAAAAAATCCAGCAATTGCTGGATTTTTTTGTTTTGTATATAAAAAGGTTACTTCTTTTTTATAACTGAATTTGCTGCCTTGTTGATAGCATCTACATACTTCTGGTCAACACCTACTTCAGACATTCCCATAAACATAGTACATGTTTCTGCATCACGCTTTGTGCAATATACAACACAGTCAATAACACCTTGTGGACTATCGCTTGTGCCTTTTAAGAAAACTACTTTTACGCCATTCATCGTTTTTTCCCCTTTATCAGAAACTTTAAATTCTGGCGGTAAGTTTCCTTCAAGTTTTGTTTTGGCATTTTCGTAAGTTTCAGGAACTACCATTCCCATTATCATCACTTGTGGAGTTTGAGATACGTACATGTTTGTAGACATTTTCTGGAACAACTCTGTGTCCACTTCCATATTCAACTCAATACTAGCCATTTCCATAGCTAATGCTTGCTTTTCAGCTTCATCTTCTTGTGCTTGCACTGTAAACGTAGCTACAAACAGCATACATAGTGCGATTAGTGTTTTTTTCATTGTAATTATAAGTTTGTTATTTCAAAAATACGGAATAGTTTTGAGCATTATTGCGAATCCGTACGTTATTTATAGTTGTGTAGGCATAAAGCGTGCCATACTTTGATAGACTCAGTATGAACATTTTGATAATATGAGTCTAACATGTCTAACAATCTAGGAAGTCTAACTATCTAATAACCTTCGATGATAATTAATTTGTCCCACATGATAACTCAAATGCCAAAGTAAGTGCAGCAACATCAATTCATACGAAGGAATGACACCATCTTTTTCAATAGGATAATTTTCTTGTAAACGATCTTCAGGAAAGTTTTGTAAAGCGGTTAATACGATTTCCTTTACATCAACAATTTCTGCAAGCAACGTAGCTTTCGGAACATCTTTCGTATTAAATTCCGCTTCGCGTTGACGAACATAATCAGTATTTCCCATATGTCTACCAATAAAATGATTTAGGTTTCCAATAAGGTGTAAACACAAGTTTCCTGCGCAATTGGAAATATTTTCTGTGACTTTCCACAGTATAGTTTCGTCTTTGTATTGTTCAATTTCTGAAGCAAGTCGGTCAATTTCTCGGTCAAATATTCTTATGATAGAAGTTTTCATGAAGTGTAGTTTTAGTGAATTAAAAATACGATTATTGTCTGCCTTCTCCAATGAAAAATAGCGTAGAATGTTTCTAAAATGACTAGCTTTGCCATTCTTATAGATGACAACTTATGAACTCCAGAAAAGCACAATTAGAAGCCTTTGACCGTTTGTTAACCATTATGGATGAATTGCGTGAGCAGTGTCCGTGGGATCGAAAACAAACCTTGCAAAGTCTCCGTCATTTAACGATTGAAGAAACCTATGAATTGGGCGATGCAATCCTCGAAAATGATTTGGATGAAGTGAAAAAGGAATTGGGCGATTTACTCTTGCATATTGTGTTTTATGCGAAAATTGGCAGCGAAACAAAAGATTTTGATATTGCGGATGTTGCCAATGGAATTTGTGAAAAACTCATCAATCGTCATCCACATATTTACGGCGATGTTGAGGTAAATGATGAAGAAGATGTAAAACGCAATTGGGAGAATTTAAAGCTAAAAGAAGGCAAGAAATCTGTTTTGGAAGGTGTTCCAAAGAGTTTGCCGGCTTTAGTGAAAGCAAATCGTATTCAAGATAAAGTTGCAGGTGTTGGCTTTGATTGGGAAGAACCAGCGCAGGTTTGGGAAAAGTTACAAGAAGAACTTTCTGAATTCCAAGAGGAAGTTGCTAAAGGTGATGAGCAAGCAATGGAATCTGAGTTTGGTGATGTTATGTTCTCCATGATCAATTATGCACGCTTTTTAAAGATTGATCCTGAAAATGCACTGGAACGTACGAATAAGAAATTCATCAAACGCTTTCAATATTTAGAGCAAAAAGCAGCTGGACTTAACAAGAAACTTTCAGATATGACACTTGCAGAGATGGATGTTTTTTGGGAAGAAGCTAAGAAGCTCTAAATGTAAAAGTGCGTGATACGTCATTACGAGGAAGCATGACGAAGTAATCTTTTCCAAATAATAACTAATTCTTCTTTGAAGAAAAAGACTGCCACGACACACGTGTCTCGCAGTGACGAATTATAGAATATTATTTCTGATACAGAAAAGCCGTTTCAAATTGAAACGGCTTTTTTATGTTTTAAAACTCGAGCATTGAGCGGAGTCGAAATACGATATTTGAAACTTCTCAATACTGAAATCTCAATTCTCAAATTAAAGCGATCGCAACTGCTTTAATTTAGCTTTCCAAGTTTCCAAAGCTCTTTTGTGCTTCTCAATATCTTGATGTACTTTTTTCAGCATTGGACTGTTTGATGATGAATTTGAAAAGAATTGCAAGTTGTTTTCTAACTGACGCATTTCTGCTGTGATTTCATCAATTTTTCTACGAATAAAAATACGTTCCGAATTGATTTTTCCTTGATCCAAATTCTCCAAACGATTGGTGTATTTGATCAACTCAGATTCTTGTTTGTCAATATTCAACTGATTAAACAATCCGTCAATAACTTTATTGAATTTATTGTCGATGTTCTTTTTGTTATAAGGAACTCTACCAATTGCTTTCCAATCGGCAATTTTAGCTTTTATAACATCAATATCTACTTTCGTATCGCCTGATAACTCCAAAGATTCCACATTGGCTAAGAATGCTTCTTTTTTCTCTAAAGCTTCATTTTCTTCAGCACTAGCTGCATTTTTCTGCTCGTGTAAACGATCAAAATAGTGATTACAAGCGTTTTTAAATTGCTTCCAAATCTTATCAGAGATTTTCTTTGGCACATGTCCAATCTTCTTCCAATCGGCTTGTACTTTCTTCATTTGTGGCGTCACACTTGCCCAATCGTCACTTTCTTTTAACGATTCTGCTAGTTCGATCAACGCCATTTTTTTGGATAAATTATCTTGCTGTTCTTTCTTTAAAGATTTGTAGAATGCATTTTTGTTAGCATTAAACTCACGAACTGCTTGTTTAAATTTTGCCCACGTTTCTTCATTTACTTTTAAAGGAACCTTCCCTGCATTGAAGAAGGATTCACGTAGCTTTTCAATCTCTTTGATTTTATTTTGCCACTGATTGTGAACATTGTATTTCCCAGCAGATACTTCTTTAATTTTAGCAATAATTTCTTCTTTGATGACTAAATTTTGCTCGTAAACCTGATCTATATTTTTGAAATATTCTTGACGTCTATCGTGAATTACTTTCGTTGCAGCACTGAATCGATTCCAGATTTCTTCACGCAAGTCTTTTGCAACAGGTCCAACATCTTCTTTCCAAAGTCTGTGTAAATTTTGCAATTCGCGAAAAGCATGAATGATATTTTCTTCTTGTGCGAGTTCTTCGGCACGTGCTACAATCTTTTGTTTCTCTTCATAATTACGCTTAAAATCTAAATCACGAAGATCTCTATTTAAGTGTAAAAAGTCGTAAAAACGTTCAATGTGATGGTGATACGTACGCCAAACATTGTTGTATTGCGTTTTTGGAATAGAACCTGCATTGCGCCAGTCTTCTTGAATTTGTTTGAAATGTTTGTAGGTTGTATTGATGTTTTCTTCAACATTCAACAAACCTTTTAACTCTTCAATAATGGCTAAACGGCGTTCTAAATTTGAGTGTAAATCTTTCTCTAAATTTTTATAGTATTCGTTGCGTTTGCTACGATATTCGTTGTAAGCAACATTGAATCTTCCTTTGATAGGTAATGAAAAATGGAAATCGATGATGTTTCCGCCTTCTGCTAAAAATTCCTCTTTGCGTTGTTCTAAAACTTCACTGAACTTTTGGTTGAACTCAGATTTAATTCCATCTACATGTTCCTTTATTGCTTGAACTCTTTCATTTTTGACCAATTTTTCCAATTCATCCACTAAGGCTTCTTTGGACATTGAATGATAATCTAGCACAGGAATTTCATGACGAACATTGGCACTTTCATCTTCGGCATCTTCTGCAACACTATCGTGTACTTCATTAACAGCTTCTTGATGTTCTTCAATGGTTTGTTCAGCTTCTTCCGTAGTTTTTGCTTCGGTTTCTACTGTAGTTTCAGCTTCAACTTCTTCTAACGTTTCAGTTTCAACTTCAACTTCAGTTTCAACTTCTTCTGATGTTTCAGTTTCGACTTCAACTTCAGTTTCAACTTCTTCTAACGTTTCAGTTTCAACTTCTGCTGAGGTTTCAATTTCGACTTCAATTTCAGTTTCAACTTCTTCCGTAGCTTTTACTTCTGGTTCTTCTGTAGTTTCTTCCGTAGGATCAGGAGTTGACTGATCTTCTAAATTTCCTTCTGCATCTTGCAGGTTATCATCTTTTTCTTCTAACATCTTATAAATGTTTGGGTTCTTTTTCACGCTTTAAAGTACCGAATATACTAACAAGAAACAAAACGACAAAGTTTTACAGATGAGAAACTGCTATAATTGCAGTAAAATTTGTGATATTTTTTACGAATTCCAGATTTTCCAAGCTTTTTCTGCCTGATATTCTAGCATTTTATAGCCGTTTACAATTTGCGCACCTTGCAAGCGTCCAAGCTTTAAAAAAGTAGTTTCTGATGGATTGTAAATTAAATCGAAGAGTAAAAAATCTTTAGAAACATATTTGTATGGAATGTCTGGGCAATCTTCAATTTTCGGGAATGTTCCTAATGGCGTGCAATTCACGATGACCGAATGCGATTTCATGATTTTTTCGCTTAAATCTTGATAGGAAATCGATTTGTCATTTTTTGGCTTTCGCGAAACATATTTATATTCAATATTTAATTCTTCAAAAACAAAGGCAATAGCTTTTGATGCGCCGCCAGTTCCAAGAATTAATGCTTTTTTATGATGTTTTTTTAAATGAGGTTTGAGCGATTTTTTAAAACCGTAACAATCGGTATTGTATCCTTTTAATGAACCATCCTCCAGCACTTTTATCGTATTTACAGCACCAATTTTTTTGGCTTTTTTCTGCAATGTATCTAAGTATGGAATAACGGCTTCTTTGTACGGAATTGTGACATTCATTCCTTTAATATTGTTGTTTTCCTTTAGAATCTTTGGGAAATCGTCAATCGCTGGAATGTCAAAATTCGTATAAAAATGATCATTGAGTTGCAGGTTTTTAAATTTCCTAGAGAAATAACCTCTAGAAAATGAATAGTTAATATGCTTCCCAAGCAATCCGAAAAGTGAGTTATATCTTTTTAGTTCGTCTTCCATACCAATCTAAAGCTAATACTATTATAATTCCGAAAAGGATAAAAAATAAAGCAATCCACGTTTCGCTTAAAGTAAAATCAGGCGAAAAACGTTTGTAGTTTTCAATAATTTCGCGTCCGTTGGAGTCCAGTAGTTTATTGCCTACTTCGTCCATTTTATAAATTTCTTCTTTCCAAGGCCAAACTACGCCAAGTGAACCTGAAATAAATCCTATAATGACAGCAGTTGTAATGTGTTTGAAATTTTTTAAAACATAATTTAATAGATGTGATAAAGTTACCAAACCAACCGCCGAACCTGCTGTAAATACACCTAAAACTTTTAAGTCACGAACACGTTCTGGATTACTGAGGAATTCAAAGTTTCCTTGAACCATTTCTGCAATGGTATTATATAATGCATTGACAGAATCTACTAACAATAATACATAGTTTCCTAGTAATATTAGGATGAAAGAACCTGAAAGTCCGGGTAAGGTCATTCCGGAAACACTGATAATTCCACAAATAAAGACAAATCCTAAATGATCATTTTCCATTGCAGGATTCATCAAACTGATTGCGATTCCAATTCCAGCTCCAATAAGTAGACTGATGATTGTTCTCCGATTCCAATGTTTAAAATCTTTTCCAATGTAATAAATTGAACCAAGAATCATCCCAAAAAAAGCAGACCAAACATAGAGTTTGTAATGCTGAATGAAGTAATCTAAGATTTGTGAAACGCTAAAATAACTGATCAACATTCCAAGAATGAGTAATCCTAAAAAGCGTCCGTTAATGTATTGTACAAAACTCTTGAAACGTCCGTTAAAAAGAAATTTAAACGCTTTTCCATTAATCCGCTGTAGCGAAAAAATAAACTCTTCATAAAAACCAGCTACGAAAGCAACCACTCCACCAGAAACACCTGGAACCTTGTTTGCCGCGCCCATTGCCAACCCTTTTATGATAAGAAGGATTTTGTCTTTGAGCGTTCGTGTGTTTTCCATGCAGTTTTTTGCGGTGTTAAACGTCTTTTTTATCTTTTCCTGTGGCGAGTTTTTCCATGATGAAGATCGTTAAAAATCCAGCAACCATCAACCCGATGGCGAATAAAAGTTTAGATTCTCCATGACCAAGGTTTTCAAAAGTGTTTGGTAAAATGCTTTTTCCATACACATTTACCTCTTCTCCATGCGAATCAATTCGAGTTCCTGTAATGACTTTCCAAGGCCAAATTTTGTTTAAAGACCCTAAAATAAAGCCTGTTAAAATAGCAAAGGTTAGGTTTTTATAATTGCTAAATAACCATTTTAGTAGTTTTGAAAATAGGAGTAAACCTATGATAGCACCAGCAGCAAAAATGGCAATTAGTTTGATGTCTCTATTGTTTATGGCAGAAAGTACAGGTTCATACGCGCCCAAAAGCACTAAAATAAAAGCTCCTGAGATTCCAGGAAGAATCATGGCGCAGATAGCCAATGCACCTGCTACAAATAAAAACCAAGTAGCTTCCACACTTTCGGTACCGCGTGGCAAAGTGGTAATATAGTAGGCAACTCCTGCTGCCAAAGCAAAACCAAGAATGGCTTTCCAATCCCACTTTTCTATTTGTTTTCCAATGAATATAATACTTGCAATGACCAATCCGAAGAAAAACGACCATAATAAAATTGGTTCGCTATTCAACAAGGATTTGATAAGTTTCGCTAAGGATAAAATACTAATTCCGATTCCGAGTAGTAAGGCAACTAGAAAGTTTCCGTTGAGTTGTTTCCATGCTGCTTTAAGACCTTCTTTTCGAAACGTTTTGATCAATCCGAAATTGACATTATTGATAGAATTAATAAGTTCTTCGTAAATTCCAGAGATAAAAGCAATAGTTCCTCCAGAAACTCCTGGAACTACGTCTGCCGCGCCCATGGCTAATCCTTTGAAAGTGATGATCAAATAATCGAATAGATTTCTATTCATGTGTAGCTAGATTATACGTTTTTTTAATTGATGAGTTCATACAGTTTTCATTATGAACGCTACACGCAAAAGTATGGAATTATGTGTACGGTTTTTTAAATTCTGAAATAATATTTTTTACCGACACTCTCATGACTACATTAGGAAATAATTTTTGAAATAATAAGTGTTCATTAAAGTTATTTCGCAAGGCATTTTTTAAGTGGAATGTACCTTTGCTTTGCTCACTAAGAATGAAATAGACTCCAGCCAATCGATATTCAATTTTAGAATTGTCAGGATAAAATTCCAATGCTTGTAAAAGTACATGTGTACTGTTGCTATATTCGCCCAAAAGTTTTAAAATATCTGCCCAAGCAATCCATGTAGACAATTCGTAGTTTCCTAGTTCTACGGTTTTTTGATAGGCAATATCTGCTTCTTCATACAATTGTAACGCACGATGAATTTCGGCACTTCGCTTCCAATACGAAACATTTTCGGTGTCAATATTGATGGCTTTATTGATGTAATACAATGCTTTTTGATAATTTTCTTGTCGCATGTAAAAATCTGTAATGGCTGTCCAGCCTTTATCTAACAATGGATCTTCATGTACCGTTTTGTAATAGAATTTTACGGCTAAATCGTTGTTGCCTAATTTTTCATGACATTTTCCCATGCGCAAATAGGCAAAAGAAGTAGGATCGTCCAATTTGAGCGTTATTTCATAATTAAGAATCGCTTCGTTGTATTGTCCTAGTTTTTCCAGCACTTTTCCTTTTTCTAAATACGCGCCAATAAAGCGATCGTCTGCAATGATTGCAAAATCAAAAGCAGCCAAAGCTTCTGGGAATAATTTTTTTGTGTAGTACTGTTTTCCCAATTGATGCCACGCAACTTCTGAGTATGGATTTTTATCAATATATCCGTTTAAGTAGCTAATAGCACCATCAATATCTTCTAAAAATTCAAAACAATAGATAATGTTGTATAGCGAAGAATAATCGTCAACATCTAACTCAATACACTTCATAAAATGACGTTTTGCTTCTTTAAAATCGTCAATAAAAAGGTATTCCATTCCAATTAAAGAATTTACATCTGCTAGATCACTACTGTATTCTAGCGCCATTTTTAAGAGTTCAATGGCTTTGTAATGTTCATCTCTTTTGGAATAAATATTTGCTTTTTGAATATAAATTTCTGCATTTGATGGCTCTAACGTGTAAAGCACATTCAACTGTTTTTCGGCATCATCTAGTTTATTCTCAAACACCATCAGTTCAATTTCCATAAGTTTTAAGTTTACGGAACTTGGATGTTGTTCTAGGCCAATTTTGATTGCTTTTTTTGCTAAAGCAACCTTTCCGGCATCTAAATAGTGATGTGTGATATCTTCGAATTCAGCGGAGTCAAAAAAGAATACGTTGTTTGTTTTTAACATCGATTCAAATTTCGAAAGTGCAAAATTTTGATCTTCATTAGAGCTAAATAGCATAGGCAATACGTGCTTTTAGATTTCTATTACATTAAATGTAGTCGATGTAAGTGTTGATTTGTTAGCGTTACGCCAATTGTTTTCAACAAAGTAATCAACAACTACAATTGTTACATTGTTTGTCAATGGTTTGATTTTTAGTCGGTTGTTTTAGGAGATTGTAGGTTGCGTAGATTATACTAACGCTAAGGTTGTGTATTTAGTCTTTAATTTTTCGTAAAACTTTCATAATTATTTCGCAACCTTCTCTAATTTCTGCTTCAGATATTGTTAATGGCGGCGTAATTCGCACGGCTTTGGGCTCAAAAAGTAGCCAGAATAGAATCAATCCTTTTTCCAATGATTCTAAAATAACTTGGTTGGCAATGTCACCACTTTTCATAATGAGTGATAACATGAGTCCTTTTCCGCGAATTTCCTCAATATATTCATGCTGTAACAGTGCTCTAAATAAAGCTTCTTTTTCAAGCGTTTGCGCCATTAAATTACTTTCTGTGATCTCTTGCAACGTAGCTAAACTTGCAGCTGCAATAACTGGATGTCCACCAAAGGTTGTAATATGTCCTAACTTCGGCTGATCGTATAGAGAATCCATCATTTCAGCGGAAGCGGTAAACGCACCAACAGGCATTCCGCCGCCCATGCCTTTTCCCATGACCACAATATCGGGCACAACGTCATAATTTTGAAATCCAAATAAGGTTCCAGTACGCCCAAATCCAGGTTGAATTTCATCCAAAATTAACAATGCACCAACTGCTGAGCAACGTTGTTTTACTTTTTTTAAATAATCATTCTTTGGCACAATAAATCCTGCGCCACCTTGAATGGTTTCTAAAACAACACCTGCAGTTTTTGTAGTGATTTTTTCTAAATCCGCTTCATTGTTAAATTCAATAAAATGTACATCGGGCAACAAAGGTCTGAAAGCACTTTTGCGTTCTTCAAATCCCATAACGCTCATCGCGCCTTGTGTATTTCCATGATACGCATGTTTGGCTGCAATGAGTTCAGAACGTCCTGTGAAACGTTTGGCAAGCTTCATAGCACCTTCAATAGCTTCGGTTCCAGAATTTGTTAAGTATGTTTTTTCTAACGGATTGGGTAAATGTGTTGCTAATAATTTAGTTAATTCAACTGCTGATTTTTGCACATATTCTCCATACACCATGACATGCAAATATTGATCTAACTGATCTTTGATTGCATTGACAACTCTTGGATGTTTATGTCCCAAACTACAAGCCGAAACACCAGCCACAAAATCTAAATATTTCTTTTGATTGGTGTCGTAAATATAACATCCATCTGCATGCGATATTTCCATCGCTAACGGATGCGGCGTTGTTTGTGCTTGATATGTAAAAAAATCTTCTTTCATACGTATAATCTCCTTCAAAATCCTGTTGGCAAAGATACGAAGTTAATTGCTGTTGATTGCGGATTTTTATATGGAGTTTCTGTGTTTGCAACATAAGTCATTTAAAAGTGAGAACTCATCATATATGAGTTAAAAAATGAATATGCATACTTTTCAAGATTTACTTCTAAACAGATAGTTTAACAGTAAAGTCGAATGTAATTATTTTGTTGTTATTGTTGACATCACCTTGATTTTTCGATGTTCGTTGTTTGAAGGATTCGGAACTTCAATGCCCTCCAAAGCATAACGAGTACTTAAATTTGAAATTGTATATCCTTTAGGTTTATCAGACAAGGTAGTTGTATAATATTCTTGTTTAGAGTTTTCGGTATTTGTAACGGTAAGATGTATTATGATATTAAGTTCTAATTGATATTGGAATTCAGCATATATATTTGTTTCATTGTTTATTTTTTCGACTTTTTTGAATTGACCTGTCTCACTCCAATTAGGCCCTACACAAGGAACAATCGTTTGTTTTATAGTCCATTTTCCAATTGTTTTTTCAAAAGTCAATGGTTCAAAAAAATTGCATGTAATCATTTTTTGCCAATTAAGATCTCTTGGATAGATTGTATTGTTTTTAAAGAATTCCTTAGGATTTTTGATTTCCCATAAATTGTTAGAACCTATCATGATTGTTTTATCTTGAATCTTCTTTTCTAGTGTGAAATAACTTTCTGTAAGTTTTTCTTTGATTTCCTGCTTTTGACTTGTTGATATGAATTCATTTCCTAATACATGATCTAGTTGTGAAGTTGCTTTCGTGTATATCGCATCCAAAGAAAGGTTCTCTAGTGCTATAATCATTCCTTGAGATAGATATTTGATCTCATCTTCACAAGAATAATTAGCAGCATCGGCAATATAAGACCTATTCACTGTAGAAAGTCCTTTTCGCTCAGGACTGCTACAACTAATGAGTAATATTAATATACAAAATGGAGTTATTTTTTGAATGACCTTCATGATTTTGTTAGAATTTGATTTAAAAGTAAGAAAAGTAAAAACAACTGATAATATAGTTGTCAGATAAATTAGCTTGTACGTTTTTCAAAAGCTTCGTTGACTAATTTTCCGATGGTATTAAACTTCATAGAAAGTGTCGTAGATCCAATAGCAATGGGTGAGCCATGATTGTTAAGATTGTATTTTAAACTTTGTTTGACAAGCATGTTTTTTCCTTTGTCAATATAGTTTTGCGGATTTTTTACATGTATGATCAGAAAGTTTGTAGAAGCAACTTTAATAGGTTGCACACCTGTAATGTCTCGCCAAGGAATAAACCCAACACTTGTAGCTGTGGAATTGTCCATGATGCCTTTTTCGTTGATGATGAGCCCTAGTTTTGTGTGTACTATCCGTTTGATTCCAATAGCAAGTGTCAATCCAAAAAACACCATAGAAACAATACCTACAATTTTAATAAATGATGCGTTCATGCGATCGTTATTAGGAATAATTTCAAAGTACAGGCAAGCGCCCAATACCACAAAAACGAGACTTCCTAAAATGAGTAAGATTATCTTTTTCTTGCTTTGTGGAATTTCTATCGGATTGTTCATAGTTGAGTTTTCTTTACATTTTTAGACTCAAACTATGCTAGATATGTTACATGTTTTTGGAACTATTTTTTTTGTATAAGAGCTGTGAAAAGTGAAATTATTCCTTTTCTTCAATCTCTTTTACTTTCTTTTTAGAAGTTGGTTGTACTGTCATTTTTTTCTTCTCCAATGCTTTTTTCTGTTCCAGCATTTTTTTCTTTTTTGCCTTGTCTGGCGGAAGTGTTTTTATGGTAGATTTGAAGACTTCTTTTTCAGGATTTTCTTCTTCCAACGGATCAATAGGATTGTTTAATCCACGAATTACAGGCAATACGAGATTGTTATCGTCTTCATCAAAAATATCATCTTTAGAATACATACGTTCGTCACCGCGCCAAATAAAACCACGAAGTTTACGCGCGTTTTTAGGCAAATCGGCATCTGGATAAATGACACCATCAGGACGTGTAAAGAAGGTAATATCTTCTATTTGATTGTTGTTTAAAGTCAGATTGATGGCGCTACAAATAGTTTTATTAATTCCGATGAATTCACTTTTATCATTGTACATAAAATAGATGACTTCCGTGTTTTTGATCACATCGACTTCATACAATTTGTTGTCTTTGAATTTTCCGTATAAATTTTGTCCTTTTACTTGATTGTAATTGTTTTCGCCAAGCGTATCTTTCTGCACAATAAACGCATTGTTGATCACTTTTAAAGAATCTAGTTTTTCTGTTTTTACATTCGAAATTAAGAAAATAGTATCGCCAGTCATTTGACTATCTCCATTCCACATTACAGGATTGCGTAAGAGTTTTGTAACTCCCGATTTGTTATCTGCAAATAGTGAATCACACTTTCCGCTCATATCCGTTTTAAAAAACTTTACATTTTTATAAGCACGAATAATTCTATTTTGTTGAGGTCCAGTTACTACCAAGCGATCTCCGTGAATGTACATAGAATCTTCTTCAACCAAACTAATGGCAACCGCACGTTTGGTAATAAAAGCGGAATCTTTGGCTTTAAAAACTTCTCCATAATGACCTTTTAAGATCATTTTATTAATGGTGTCTGTAATTTTAATATTGTTGGTGGCAGAAGCAAATTCGTTATTTTTTTCAAAATACAAACTATCTCCATTAATGATTCTGTTGTCGTAATCAATACGTGATTCTTTTACAAAATAACCTCTTTCCGAAACCGTATTGTAAAATCCACGCTTGCAAAATATCGTATACTCTTTCCCTTTGATGGTAGATGGACCATACATGTATGCGTGTTTGGAATCGGTATAATAATCGAGTTGTGCAGAATTTACGGTGTATTCAGGATTGTCAATTTGTACATCTTTTAAGAACTGATATTTGTTCTTTTGCATAAAATACCGTCCTTCGATACTCGTAAGGGTAGAAGCGCTATCTTTTACAATTCCTTTGGTGTTGAAATACGCTTCTTGTTTGTTTCTATCAAAATACAAAGTATCTGTTGATAAGGTCATATCTGGATTTTGCAATCGGACATTTCGCTTCGAAACAGCTAACTTTTCATTTCCGTCATATTCGATGTATTCGCTGGACATTTCTAAAGAATCACCTTGTTGAATAAAGACATTTCCATAGGCTTTTACCCAATTTCGATCTTGAAACAACACAGCTCTGTCACACCACATATCCATACCTTCATGCTCAAAACGCACTTGACCAGTTTCGGTTTTAGAAAATATTTTTGCACCAGGGAATTTTTCTTCATTCACATTCAAGTTTCCTCCATATACGATTTTGATGACCGTTTTTTCACCTGGAGCTTTCTTGTTTTGAGAAAACGCGATTTGTGCTAAAAAAAGTAAGACGAATAATTTCTTCATAAAAGCAATCCATAGTTGTACTTAAGAAAACATCTTTTAAGTAGACGTTACAGCATACAACTGTTAAAAAATCGCTCAAAAATAAACTTTTTTATGAGCAAAATTCAAAAATTGTGAATTTTTAACTTCGGAGACTTTAGATTAACACAAAGCAAGTCATGCATTAAGAATCAAGTAGAAAACCTCATAATTTAATGTTAAATTTCAACAAGCAACATACTAAAATGTAACATTATCCTATATATTTAACAGAATTAAATAATCAAAACACTAATCATGAAAAAATATATTTACTTATTAGGATGTTCATTCCTTTTTGGTATTGGTGGTTTGCAACAAGCTGTTGCTCAGTCACAACAAAGTGTTCCTAATACTTCACAAATTCAGGAAATGCTTACGGAAATTCCAACAGATCCAAATGTGAAAATTGGAAAATTGTCTAACGGACTTACCTATTATATTAGAAATAATGGAAAGCCGGAAAACAAAGTTGAATTGCGTTTGGTCGTGAATGCAGGTTCTATTCTAGAAGATGAAGACCAGTTAGGATTGGCGCATTTTATGGAGCATATGAACTTCAACGGAACAAAAAACTTTAAGAAAAACGAACTTGTAGATTACCTACAAAGTATTGGTGTGAAATTTGGGGCACACTTAAATGCCTATACAAGTTTTGATGAAACGGTATATATCTTGCCAATTCCGAGTGATGATCCAGAAAAACTTGAAAAAGGATTTCAAATCATAGAAGATTGGGCGCACAATGCATTATTGACAGATGAAGAAATTGATAATGAAAGAGGTGTTGTTTTAGAAGAATATCGTCTAGGAAAAGGTGCAGACGAGCGTATGTTGCAAAAGTACTTACCTAAAATTATGTACGGTTCTAAATATGCGAAACGCTTGCCAATTGGTAAAAAAGAAGTTTTAGAAACATTTAAATATGAAAGTTTACGTCGTTTTTACAAAGATTGGTATCGTCCAGATTTAATGGCAGTAATCGCTGTTGGAGATGTGGATGTAAAAGTATTAGAAGAAAAAATAAAATCACACTTCGGAAAAATTCCTGCCGCTGTAAATCCAAAACCGAGAGTTACGCATGATGTAAAAAATCATGATGAAACGTTAATTGCGATTGAAACAGACAAAGAAGCATCGTTTGCAAGAGTGCAGGTATTATTTAAAGACTTAGGAGTTCCTGAAAAGGTGAAAACTACAGAAGATTACAGAAAGCAGATTGTTCAGAATTTATTTTCACAAATGATCAATAATCGTTTGAGTGAGTTGACAGAATCTGAAAATCCTCCATTTGTATTTGGATCTAGTTATCACGGTGGAACTTGGGCAAGAACCAAAGAAGCATACCAATCTACAGCAATGACGGCAGCCGATGGACAGCTAACAGCTTTAACAGCTTTGTTAGAAGAAAACGAGCGTGTACGCAAATATGGATTTGGAAAAGGAGAATTTGAAAGAGCTAAGAAAAGCTTAATGGCAAATCTTGAAAGAGCTTATAAAGATAGAGACAAAAGAGAATCTGCGCGTATTGTGGGACAATATGTAAGAAACTTTTTATCAGGTAGCCCAATTCCAAGTATGGAATGGACTTTTGATTTCTTCAAAGAGCAATTGCCAACAGTAACTTTAGGAGAAATTAATATTGTCATCAATCAATACTTAAGAGATACCAATACGGTAATTGTATTAACAGGGCCCGAAAAAGAAGATGCTCCAAAAATTACAGAAGCACAAGTGTTAGAGGTTTTAAAATCTGTAAAAACCAAAGATATCAAGCCTTATGAAGACAAAGCTGTTGGAAATGAATTAATTTCTGAGTTGCCAGATCCAGGAAAAGTAATTAATAAAAGTACAAATCCTGCTATTGGAGTCACTACAATGACTTTGAGCAATGGTGCAAGAGTAGTGTATAAAAAGACAGATTTTAAAAATGATGAAATTTTATTTTCTGCATACAGCTTAGGTGGAACATCTTTATACAGTGATGAAGATTACAAAGCAATTGGTTTTGCAAATGGCGGATTGTCAGAAGCTGGAGTCAATGGATTTTCTAATATAGACATTCGTAAAATGATGTCTGGGAAAATTGCAAGAGTAAATCCGTATATCGGAGCTTACAGAGAAGGGTTCAGAGGTAGCACTACGCCTAAAGACTTAGAAACGTTATTCCAAATGACACATTTGTTCTTTACAAAGTTGAATAAAGATCAAAAAGCATACAATTCATACTTAACAAAACAGAAAGGATTTTTAACGAATATCATGAAAAGTCCGCAATTCTACTTTCAATTTCAGATGGGGAAATTTATGAATGGAAAAAATCCAAGATACCAAGGATTCCCAACGCCAGAAATGATGGATGCGAGCGATTATGACTTGGCATACGAAAAATATCAAGAGCGTTTTGCAGATGCAGGTGACTTTAATTTCTATTTTGTTGGAAATGTAGACGAGAAAAAACTACAAGAATATGCTGAAAAGTATTTGGCTAGCTTGCCAGGGAAAAACTCAAATGAGCAACCAAAATACTCTTCGTTCCGACCATTGACAGGAAAGCATACAAAAATTGTAGAAAAAGGAAAAGATCCTAAAAGTTCAGTGCAAATTATCTTCAACGGAGAAGCTGAATATAACAGCAAAGATGCGAGAGCAATGCAGTTTTTGGGAGAAATATTAAGCATCAAACTCATTGAAAAATTACGTGAAGAAGAAGGTGGAGTTTACGGAGCAAGCGCAGCTGGAAGTATGCGTTCACATCCATACGGATGGTTTAACATGCGAATTTCGTTCCCATGTGGTCCAGAAAACGTAGATAAATTGAAAGATGCTGCATTGGCAGAATTACAAGCAATCATTGATAACGGTCCAACCGACAAAGATGTAAGCAAAGTAAAAGAAGCTGCATTGTTGGAAAACAAAGAGCAAGTAAAGAAAAATAGATTCTGGTTACGTTACTTAGACACTACAGATTATATTAAAAGAGATGCCAACAGAATTTTAAAATTTGAAGATTCTGTCAATGAAATTACGGCAAAAGACATTCAAAATATCGCCAAGAAATATTTAACAAAAGACTATATTTTGGGAATCCACAATCCTGAAAAATAAACGTATATACAACGATGAAACCGCTTAGATAGTTCTAAGCGGTTTTTTTGTGCCTAATTTTAATTGAGATTTAACGAAACATTATCACGTTTGTTAATAATTTTCATTTCATTAACTCAATAATAATTGTATTTTTATCGCTTAAAATCCTCAAACTAACCATGGGCAAAATAATTGCTATTGCAAATCAAAAAGGAGGCGTTGGAAAAACGACGACTTCCGTAAATTTAGCAGCATCATTAGGTGTACTGGAAAAGAAAGTATTACTAATCGATGCAGATCCACAGGCGAACGCAACTTCTGGGTTGGGTATTGATGTGGAAAGTGTTGAAAAAGGTACCTATCAGTTACTAGAACATACCGTAAGCGCAGCTGATGTAGTGATGGAAACAAGTTCACCAAACTTGAGTATAATTCCAGCACATATTGATTTGGTGGCAATTGAAATTGAATTGGTAGACAAAGACAGACGCGAATATATGTTGCGTAAAGCAATTGCTCCAATCAAAGATCAATACGATTATATTTTGATTGATTGTGCGCCATCTTTAGGGTTATTAACCTTAAATGCTTTAACAGCAGCAGACGCCGTAATGATTCCGATACAATGTGAATACTTTGCGTTAGAAGGTTTAGGAAAGTTATTAAACACGATAAAAAGTGTACAAAAAATACACAATCCGGCATTAGATATTGAAGGATTGCTACTCACGATGTATGATTCTCGTTTGCGATTATCAAACCAAGTGGTAGAAGAAGTACAAAAGCATTTCAATGATATGGTATTTACAACCATCATTCAACGAAATGTCCGATTGAGTGAAGCGCCAAGTTATGGAGAAAGCATTATAAACTATGATGCAAGTAGTAAAGGAGCAACCAACTATTTGAACTTAGCGCACGAAGTGATAAAGAAAAACAGTGGTAAATAAGATTTATGGCGAAGGCAACAAAAAAACAAGCATTAGGAAGAGGATTATCCGCATTGTTAAAAGATCCTGAAAACGATATTACATCAGTTTCAGACAAAAATGCAGATAAAGTTGTTGGTAATATTGTAGAGTTATCACTGAAAACTATTGAAGTGAATCCGTTTCAACCGCGAACGTATTTTAACGAAGAAGCACTTCGTGAATTAGCATCTTCCATTCAAGAATTAGGTGTAATACAACCAATTACAGTTCGTAAATTAGGTTTTGAAAAATACCAATTGGTTTCTGGAGAACGTCGTTTTAGAGCGTCAAAACTCATCGGACTGGAAACAATTCCTGCATATGTGCGTATTGCGAACGATCAGGAATCACTAGAAATGGCCTTGGTTGAAAATATTCAACGTGCCGATTTAGATCCGATAGAAATTGCACTTTCATACCAACGATTGATTGATGAAATCAGCTTGACACAAGAGCAAATGAGTCAACGTGTTGGAAAAAAACGTTCTACGATTGCCAATTATTTACGCTTATTAAAATTAGATCCAATCATTCAAACAGGAATGCGTGATGGTTTCCTAAGTATGGGACACGGACGCGCCTTAGTGAATATTGAAGATACCAACGATCAATTGGAAATTTATGAATTGATTGTTTCCAAATCGCTTTCTGTACGTGATACAGAAGCCTTGGTAAAAAATTACAAGAAAGACAAAACTATTGATGCGCCAGAAACTGAAATAGAAGAGATTCCGAAATTTATTAAAAAAGGAGTTCGAGACTTTTCAGAATATTTTGGACATAAAGTAGATGTGAAAGTTGGGAAAAATGGAAAAGGGAAAATTACCATTCCATTCCATTCTGAGGCAGACTTTTCTCGAATTAAAAAATTACTCAAAGGTGGGAAATAGAATCATAATAGCGCTGTGTTTTGTGTGCTTTGCTTGCCAACTCTCTTGGTCTCAGCAAAAAGAAAAAGAAGAGACAAAAAAAGAAGAGAAAGCAGAAAAAGTAAAAGAATCCACAGACACTAAAAAAGAGGAATCTGCTTTAAAAGTAGAGAATGCAGTAGTGGTAGAAGAAAAGAAAGCGATCAATCCATTATCACCATCCAAAGCAGCTTTTTACTCAGCAATATTGCCAGGTTTAGGACAAGCTTACAATAAAAAATACTGGAAAATTCCGCTTGTATATGCTGCATTAGGAACAGGAATTTATTTCTATGTAGACAATAATAAAAACTACAATCGCTACAGACGCGCGTACAAAAGACGTTTGGCAGGTTTTAATGATGACGAATTTCAAAACATTGTAACGGACAATGATGCATTGATAGATGCGCAAGAATTCTATCAACGAAATCGTGATTTATCATTACTCCTTACGGTAGTTGCCTATGTATTAAATATTGTGGATGCCAATGTAGACGCACACTTGCTTCAATTTAACGTAAGTGACGATTTATCAGTGCGTCCGCATATTGATCAAAACGATATAGATTTTAATCGTAACTTAGGATTGACGCTCAATTTTAAATTTTAATCACCGACACACTTCAAAACTGAATTCGTATGAATATTGCCTTACTAGGATATGGTAGAATGGGGAAGGAGATTGAAAAAATTGCACTTGACCGAAATCATGTCATTATCCATAAAATTTCTCAAGACATTGCTTCGTATGACTTTACTGAGGTAGATGTCGCTATCGATTTCAGCATTCCGTCTGCGGCTTTTGAGAATATTACGCATTGTATGAAACACCAAATTCCTGTCATTTCAGGAACTACAGGTTGGTTAGAAAAATACGATGAGGTTGTAAAACTGTGTGAAGCTGAAAAAGGAGCTTTTATTTACGCGTCTAACTTTAGTTTAGGTGTCAATATTTTCTTTGAGATGAATGCGTATTTAGCAAAAATGATGTCTCAACTAGAAGATTATAGTGTCAATGTTGAAGAAATTCATCACACCAAAAAACTAGATGCTCCAAGCGGAACCGCAATTACACTGGCAGAAGGTATCATGCAACACACAAATTACAACGATTGGAAACTGGACAAGGCAGAAAGCGATACTGAAATTCCAATTGTTGCCAAACGAATTCCAGACGTACCAGGAACACACGAAATTACATACACATCTGCTATTGATACCATTTCTATAAAACACGAAGCGCACAACCGACAAGGTTTTGCTTTAGGAGCTGTCGTTGCTGCCGAGTGGATTCAAGGAAAGACAGGTGTTTATAGCATGAAAGACGTGTTAAACATTTAATAAATATAAAGTATATTCCATGGAGGAATATATATTTGTAAATAACCAACGAGATTCGCAGTAAAGCTGAATCACTAAATAAACAACAAATGACGTTTACGCAAGGATTTTTGATATTTTTCCTAATCGTTCAAGTAATACATTTTTTAGGAACATGGAAATTATACGTAAAAGCAGGTAGAAAAGCTTGGGAAGCTGCTGTGCCAATTTACAATGCTTTTATTTTAATGCGAATCATCAATCGACCAAAAGAATGGTATTGGGTAATCTTATTATTCATTCCAATTGTACAGTTGATTGTATTCCCTGTGATTTGGGTAGAAACCATTCGTGCTTTTGGACGTACCGATCGTACAGAAACGGTATTAGTTGTACTTACTTTAGGATTGTATATTTACTATGTAAACTACATGTTGGATGTAGAATATGTATATGAAAGAAGCTTAAAACCGCGTTCTTCCTTAGGAGAATGGGTTGCTTCCATATTATTTGCGGTAGTAGCAGCTACGTTGGTTCATACGTATGTAATGCAACCTTTTGTGATTCCAACGTCGTCATTAGAAAAAACATTATTAGTGGGCGATTTCTTATTCGTAAGTAAAATACATTACGGAGCAAGAACACCAATGACATCTGTAGCATTGCCAATGGTACATGATGCAGTTCCGTTTACAGGTCTGAAATCATATCTAAAAGAACCACAATTACCATACTACAGATTGCCAGGTTTTGAAGGAATTGAGCGTAATGATATTGTGGTGTTCAATTGGCCAGCAGATACTTTGTCAATCATTGATAATCCAAATAGTAAAACACTTTATAAACCTTTGGATAAGCGTTCCAACTATGTAAAACGTTGTGTAGGATTGCCAGGCGATAAGTTGGAAGTACGCGAAGGTTATGTATATATAGATGGAAAGAAAAATGTATTGCCAGATCGAACTAAATTACAGTTTAGCTATAAATTCATTCCAAAAGATAATAGCATACTTGCTGATGAAGTTTTAAATACCTACGGAATTACAGATGGAGTTTCTTATTGGAATGATCCAAAAATTAACAGAGACACTTTAAGTTTTCCTTCAGCGACAGAGCAAGCTTATCAGCGTTTAAAAAATAATAATAGTATCGCTTTTATTGAAAAAGGTACGTTGCCTAAAGGGTATAGAGATGCTAGTATTTTTCCGCATTCAAAAAAATATAATTGGAATAATTATGAATTTGGACCTCTTCAAATTCCAGCTCGTGGAATGACAATTGAGCTAAATATGGATAACATTCCCTTGTACAAAAGAGCGATTGGAGAATATGAAGGTAATAACATTACTGTAGAGGATAATCAGATTAAAATTGATGGTAAAGTCATTACATCGTATACATTTAAGCAAGATTATTACTGGATGATGGGAGACAACCGAGGAAACTCACAAGACTCTAGAAGTTGGGGATTTGTTCCGTTTGATCATGTCCTAGGAAAACCTACTTTTGTATGGTTTAGTTGGGATAACAATGCCAAAGGTATCTTTAATAAAATTCGTTGGGATCGTTTATTTACAACAGTTAGCGGCAATGGAGAACCTGTTTCTTATTTCAGATATTTCTTGATTTTATTGGCTGTTTGGTTTGGGTTTAATTATTTTAGAAAACGTAAGAAAACTGCGGCTAAGTAGTATAGTGCCATTGATATAAAAAATTGACTTTTGTCTACAAATTGTTGATTTGTCTTTTTGTGAATTTGTTTTGTGTGTGAATGTTGTTTTTTAGAGCGCTTATATGTGAAATTCCACGCTTATGAAATCTATTTGCAATTCTATATTTTTGTTGATATGTTTATCAAATGAAATATGTGTATGGTTTTGAGAAGCTTCAAGTTTGGATTGAATCAAAAGAATTAACGAAAAACATTTATAAAATCACTCAGAAGTTTCCTGAAAACGAGAAATTTGGACTCATATCTCAATTAAGAAGAGCTTCAATTTCTGTGTGTTCTAATATAGCAGAAGGTGTTTCAAGAAATACACATAAAGACAAAGCGCGTTTTATGATTATTGCATTCAGTTCTGCGGTAGAAGTAGTGAATCAATTAATAATTTCACACGAATTAGATTTCATCACACAAAAACAATATCAGGACTTACGAAAGCAATTAGAAAGTATTACTAATAAATTAAACGCTTTACGTAAATATCAAATAAGCAATCAATGAAAACACTTTAATAAGCTAAGTGTCAGCACAACAAATTGACGAATCAACAAAGACACAAATCAACAGATCAACAAAAAGACAAATCAACAAAAAAACAAAAAACAAACCCACACAAGAGTGAGCACCTTAATACATCCAACATATTTTCCAAGCATTGCGCATTACGTTGCATTTGCTAAAGCTGAAGACTTGGTTTATGAAATGGAAGATAATTTCCAGAAACAAACCTATCGCAATCGTACCTACATTTATGGCGCGAATGGAAAGTTGATGCTCAATGTTCCTGTGCGACATTCTAAAAAAGATAAACATCAAAAATATAAAGACATTGAAATAGCAAATGAAACGCCTTGGCAACGTTTGCATTGGCGATCTTTAGAAAGTGCGTATCGAACGTCTCCTTATTTTGAATATTACGAAGATGAGCTAAAACCTTTGTTTGAAAAGCGATATACACATTTAATCGATCTGAATTTTGATACAATTCAAGTGATTAATGATTGTTTGCAACTCGATATCAAAACGTCTCAAACTACAGCATACGAGCCGATTGTTTCCAATAAACAAGATTCTAGAAAACTGGTTAACGTTAAAAAAGAACCTGATTATGGATTTGACTCGTATACACAAGTCTTTGATTCTAAATTTGGCTTTATTCCAAACTTAAGTATCTTAGATTTGCTCTTCAATGAAGGCACCAATGCTTTGACATACTTAGAACAACAAACCATTCAATAATGTTGCGATTTTGTATTCATTACGGATTGCATTTTGTATTTCCACTTATTCTGGCTTTATATTTCTACCGAAAAAAGTGGAAAACAGTATATCTTGTTTTTCTACTTTGCATGCTTATTGATCTTGATCATTTATTAGCAATGCCCATTTTTGATCCCAATCGCTGTAGTATCAATTTTCATCCATTGCACACATATTATGCAATTGCTGTCTACGCAGGAATGTTATTTTTTACCAAAACGCGCGTTTTAGGTATTGGATTATTGCTTCATATATTAGCTGATTCCGCAGACTGTTGGATGATGGCTTTAGGATATTGATTTACAAAATTTTACCACTTTTTATTTTCAAAATCCACAGAATACAACATCAGTATTACTAAGTCGTGCCGAAATTTGACAATTGGGTTCTGTTGGACAGAGTTGTGATTTACAGATACTTTCCAGTGTATACGTGCAACCAAACGTTTTGATTCTACCTCCAATTTGTGTGTTGTTAAAATTAGAAATACGTTCTTTTTTTAGTCGTAATGAATTCAGATTTCTTTTCTTCATAATCATGGTTTTAAAATTAATGTTGACACTAAGGTATGATGGTAAAAAAATGAAAACAATAAATAAAACCTTTGATTTATAAAATGAAGGTGACATTGCCTCTTTTTCGTAAGTCAAACATCAACTGAATGAAAATTTGAAATTCAGGAAACTACGAGAATTATATCTTAGTATAAGTATGGAAGTTGTTTATGAATTTAGTAGACGATTGGTTCATGGAATTAAGTCTATAATGCATATTCAATAACAATACATGAATATATTAAAAAAGCGAAAAACGAACCGAAGTCCGTTTTTTTTTAAATTATTATTCCACAGAATCTAGGTTCTGTTACACAAAGTGCTTGCGTGACTGTACAATCTTGATAAGCATCAGAATGGCAAATTTTTGTATTGCATTCCAGTTTCATAGTATGATAACATTTTTTACTAAAACCACCGACAGCCTGTATGCTCTTTAAATTTGAAATTGATTTCTTGTTAAGTGCTAATAATCTAGAGTTTCTTTTTTTCATAACATTTTGGTTTTAAAATTGTTAATAACCCAAATGAATGAAATAGTTGTAGTGATAAAGTCAACGCCGATAAAGTATTACTCTTGTACTTTTACTGGTCAAAATGTTGTTTTTTTGTATGATATTTACTTATAGAGAAATTTGTAAATATAAATGAGTTTTTTGCCAAGACCCAAGACCCAAGACCCAAGACCCAAGACCCAAAAAAAACCTAATCCAAAGAAATCACACTATAAATAGGAAAATGATCGGAGTAGTGTTCTGTGAAGGTTTTAAAAGCGTTAATCGTAAACGAAGGATCTGTCAAAATAAAATCAATTCGTAATGGGAAATACGGGAATTCCCATGTTTTACCAAAACCAGAACCAGCTTCAGAAAAAGCATCTTTCATGTCGCCTTTAATCTTTTTGTACACATGCGAGAATTGTGTATTGTTGAAATCACCTAAAATGATAGTCTTATACTTGCAGTTTTTACGATTCATTTCAAACAATTCTGCTTGCGATTGCTGCATTTTAAAAGCAGTTGCCATCCGTTTTAGCAAGCGTTCTGAGTTTTTCTGCGACAACTCTTCGTTTTTATGATCAATTCGTAAAGATTGTAAATGCAAATTATATATGCGAATGGTATCGTTATTTTGAACGATATCTATATAAATGGCATTGTTGGAAGTATTGGGAAACTCAATGGAACCTTTGTGTATGATAGGAACCTTAGAGAAAATAGCTTGTCCTACTTTTTTCTTCTTTCCTCTCAAAACAACATGCTGATACGGATAGAAATTAAATGCTTCTTTTTGATTTTGATGAAACTCTTGAAACGCAATAATTTTTGGCGAAGTTGAATGTACCAAATCAACAATCTTTTTATCTACATTCGATTTTTTTATCCAATTATAAATATTGAATAAACGCACATTATAACTCATCACAGAGAGTGAATTCTCTGAAGCTTTTGTTGGGTAGCTCGAAAACTGATACATGGAAAAAACATGTGAATATCCCAAAATCAACACGATAAATGATAACAGAAATTGCTTTCGGACACTTAATATCCAAAAAAGCATAAAAATAAAGTTGATAATGATAAAAACGGGAACCAATAAACTCAGTACAGAAAGTGTAGGGAAGCTTTTAGGAACAGCGTATGGTAATGTGTACGATAGAAGCAATAGTGCAGCAAACACTATATTTAAGAAGAAGACAACTCTACTTAATATTCGTAATCTTTTCTTCTTTTTATCGCTCATACATTAATTTTCCTTTCCGGCTTTAAACAAAAAGTCTTTTTCTGCTTTAGTCAGACTTTCATAACCAGACTTACTAATTTTATCTAAAATTGCATCTACTTTTCGTTGCTTTTCAGAAGCAGATTGCGAAGTTGTACTACTAGTAGAACGTTTATTTTGTTGTTTTCTGTATACTGTTTTTAAAGGAGATTTCTTTTTTGGTGTAAAATAAGCTGTTAAACGATCCCAAAAACGTTCAAAACGAATCCCAATATCGTTGCCTTTTTGCAATTGTTTTACAAAAATATATCCAATAATGACGCCACCAATATGTGCAAAATGTCCACCAACATTAGAACCTTGTCCAATGGCAGCGATATAAGAAATGACTAATAAAATTGCCAAAACCCAATATTTAACAGGCAATACTCCGAAAAGATTGACAATTAAATTTGGAGCATATGTTGCACCTGCTGCTAAAATAGCGAGTAAAGCTGCGGATGCACCCATTAATATAGCTGGCTTATCTGCATAAGGAGGCAGTAGATTATAAGCGATTAAAAATAAAATAGCACCAGCAAATATTCCGTATGCATATACTGTGATGAATTGCTTATCTGTAAAGAAATTATAAAAGATTTTTCCTGTAAAGTACAATCCAATACAATTGAATATTAAATGCCAAAAGTCACCATGTATAAATGCATAAGTAACTATTGTCCATGGTTTTATAATTAATTCTCCTAAATCCTTCGGAATGGCAAAATATTCGTAGAAAAATAATGGCGTATATCCATTAAATGAACGAAAAATAGCGTTGAATAATACCATAATGGTAAAAATGGTAATATTAATTGCAATCAATCTCTCCGCGGTGTTAAATCCACGATACATCATCAATAAACGTGTTTTCGTATCCATTAATTCCAACGATTTTTATTAAACTCAGTTTTCTTAAAATATAACATTAACAAAAAGCCAAACAGAGCACCGCCTAAATGTGCAAAGTGTGCAATTTTTCCTGCTCCAAATAAACTAATACCTCCCGAAATTCCTCCTATAAAATCTAGCAATAACAATCCTGGGATAAAGTATTTTGCTTTGATTGGGATTGGAAGAAATAGCAACATAAGTTCTGTATTTGGATATAGCATTCCAAAAGCGACCAATATACCATACAAAGCTCCAGAAGCTCCGAGTGCAGGAATATAAAATGATGCACCATTATCGAATACTGCTTGCGGATTTATAATGCTGTGGCCGTTAAAGAAACCACGATTCAAATTGTTATAAAAGCTTTCCAAAGATGGTTGGAATAACTCGCTGATATCTGCTGGATTCAGTCCGCTTTGTAATAATAAATCTTGCGCTGTATGCACATGATAATAATTCACTAAAGTGTGTATTAAACCCGCTCCAACGCCAGCAATCATATAGAAACTTAAAAATTTCATTTTTCCCCAACGCATTTCCAACGCAGAGCCAAACATCCACAAACCAAGCATATTAAATAAAAGGTGCGTAGGACTTTCTGTAGAATGCATAAACATACTCGTAATTGGCTGCCAGAATTTAAAATCTGGATTTCCTGGAAAATGTAACGCAAGTAGTTTCACTAAATCAATGCCTCTTTCGGCCAAAACTAATGTCGTTATCCATAGAATGACATTGATTATGATTAAATGTTTTACGGTATCTGTGATGCGTATCATAATCTATATAAATTTTTTATCTAAATCATCTACGCTTAAGGTGATGAATATGGTTTTTTGAAAAGGTGAAACGCTTGGTTCTTTGCAAGCGAATAAGTTGTTTACCAAAGCTTGTTGCTCTTCGACTTCCAGTTTTTTTCCTGTGCGAATGGCCATGCTTTTGGCTAATGATTTTACCAATACATCAGTTTGACTGAAACCTGTATCGGGAATTTCTCCTTGAAAATCATTGAGCATTTGTTCGATGATAATCTGCAATTCACTTTCAGAAATGTTAGATGGAATTCCAGAAAGTTCAATGGTATCATCCGTGATGTCACTAAACATAAAGCCAATATTTTCTAAACTGTCTTTTACTTCTCTTAAAAGTGCAATTTCACTTGAAGAAAAAGTAAATTTCACAGGAAATAATAATTGCTGACTTACAGCATCACTTACGGTAATATTGCGTAATAATTGTTCGTACAATACACGTTGATGTGCTCTGTGTTGATCAATAATAACAATTCCGGATTTGATAGAACTTACAAGGTATTTTCTATGCAATTGATACGTCAGTGTTTCACGCGGTTCTTCATTTGTAAACAAAGAACTAGTCATAGCTTCTGACTCAAATTCAATATTTTCGGTTGAAAACGGTGATGCATTGGACTTTGATTCCAATCCAACATACAAACTTTCCCAACCTTCTGTCGATTCTTTTTTATAATTCGTATATCGTGGCGCCGTTGAGGTATTTCCAGATATTTTCTTTTCGTCTGCGAACGGATTGAAACTACGATCTACCTGAATATTTGGAATTGCTGCTTGTTTGTTTTTGTAATCGTACGGCGTATCCAAATTCGCATCACGTTCAAAATCGAGCACAGGCGCAATATTAAATTGTCCCAAACTATGTTTTACCGTAGCACGCAACATGGCATAGAGCGAATGTTCATCATCAAACTTAATCTCAGTTTTTGTCGGATGAATATTAATATCAATCGTTTCAGGATTTACTTCGAGATAAATAAAATAACTCGGTTGCATCTTTTCTTTTAATAAACCTTCAAACGCTGCCGTTATTGCATGATGTAAGTACGGACTTTTGATAAATCGGTTATTGACAAAGAAAAATTGTTCGTTTCTACTTTTCTTCGCAAATTCTGGTTTGCCTACAAAACCATTAATTTTTACAATGTCGGTATCTTCTTGAATCGGAACCAACTTTTCATTCGTTTTTCCTCCCAAAATATTGACAATTCGCTGTCTGATATTGCTTTTTGGAAGATTGAAGAGTTCGTTTCCGTTATGATATAATACAAACTTAATATCAGAATGCGCCAAGGCAACACGTTGAAACTCATCAATAATATGGCGTAATTCTACGGCATCAGACTTTAAAAAGTTGCGTCGAGCCGGAATATTATAAAACAGATTTTTAACTGCAATCGAAGTTCCTGTTGGTGTAGTAATCACTTCTTGTGTGATTAACTTACTGCCTTCAATTTTAATGCGTGTGCCAAGTTCTGAAGCTTCTTTTTTCGTTTGTAATTCTACGTGTGCAATAGCGGCAATAGAAGCGAGTGCTTCTCCACGAAAGCCTTTCGTACATAAATTAAATAAATCTTCTGCTGCTTGAATTTTAGATGTAGCATGACGCTCAAAGGAAAGTCGCGCATCAGTTTCGCTCATTCCAAATCCATTATCAATAACGTGTATTAGTGTTTTTCCAGCTTCTTTAACAATCAGTTTGATTTCGGTCGCCGTTGCATCAATTGCATTTTCAAGTAACTCTTTTACCACAGATGCGGGTCGTTGCACAACTTCTCCTGCTGCAATTTGGTTTGCAACATGATCTGGTAAAAGCCTTATTATGTCTGCCATGTATTATTTTCCTCTAGTAAATATTGATAGATCAAAGTCAATAAAATACAAGAAAATCAATACAAGTATAGCGATGATAATAATCAAACGTTGAGAAACTTCACGATTTCCTCGATGTCTACTGGCTTGTCGAGCTTCTCTCCAATGTCCTCCGTAATCATTTGAATTCAAACCATCTCTGTGTTTCACAAATCTTGATTCGATATGATATACATTTCCAGTTTCTTTGCCATCGTAATAACGAGGCGTATAATTGAAACGTTTATTTTTTCTTAAATTAAAAATTTTTCTTCCAAAAGACATAGGCGTAGAATTATATCAAAGTTACCGAAAAACTAAACAAAAACCATTCCTAAACCTATAAAAAATGTTAACAATGGCAAGATTCTTTGTAAAATAAAAAGGCTTCCATTATGGAAGCCTTTTTATTATCTATGAATTGTTTGTGTCCTGTCTGGACCAACCGAAACAATTTTGATAGGAATTTCCAATTCTTTTTCCAAGAAATCAATATAATCATTGAGCTCTTTAGGGAATTGAGAAGGATCTGTCATTTGTGTCAAATCTTCTTTCCAACCTTTAAAATCGGTATATATTGGTTCAATATTTTCTGGTTCAATATTGTATGGAAGATGCGAAATAGTTTCTCCCTTGTATTTGTAAGCCGTACATACTTTTAAGGTTTTAAAACCAGAAAGTACGTCACCTTTCATCATCATTAATTGCGTAACACCATTGACTTGCGCGGTATATTTTAAAGCAACTAAATCAAGCCATCCACAACGTCTTGGTCGCCCAGTTACAGCACCAAATTCATGTCCAATACGTGCCATGTCAGAACCAACGTCGTCGAATAGCTCTGTTGGAAAAGGACCAGAACCTACACGTGTGGTGTATGCTTTGAAGATTCCGAAAACGTCTTTTATTTTGTTTGGAGCCACTCCTAAACCTGTACAAGCACCAGCTGCGGTTGTTGTAGACGAAGTAACAAACGGATATGTTCCAAAGTCAATATCTAACAAAGAACCTTGTGCACCTTCAGCTAAAATGGTTTTTCCACTTTTCTGTGCTTGGTGTAAATATTCTTCGCTATCAATAAATTGTAATGTTTTTAAAACTTTTACTGCTGCAAAGAATTCATCTTCCAATTCCTGTAAATCGTATTGAACATCTACGTTATAGAAATTGATCATTGCTTCATGCTTGTTTGTCAAAGCACGATACTTTTCTTTCCAATTATCTAGTTCCAAGTCACCAACACGAATACCATTTCTACCAGTTTTGTCCATATATGTTGGACCAATTCCTTTAAGTGTAGAACCAATTTTCGCTTTTCCTTTTGCTGCTTCTGAAGCTGCATCTAGCAAACGATGTGTTGGTAAAATTAAGTGTGCTTTTCTTGAAATGATTAATTTCTTATGAATATCGATGTCAAATTTAGCTAAGCCATCTAATTCTTTCTTAAACACGACAGGATCAATCACAACGCCATTACCAATTACATTGGTTGCGGTTTCGTGAAAAATTCCAGATGGAATGGTACGCAATACATGTTTGATGCCATCAAACTCTAAAGTATGCCCAGCATTTGGTCCACCTTGAAAACGTGCAATAATATCGTAGTTAGCGGTAAGTACGTCAACAATTTTTCCTTTGCCTTCGTCTCCCCATTGAAGTCCGAGTAGTAAATCTACTGCCATTATATTGAATTAAGTTAGTGTGTTGTTGTGTTTTTTAGTCTTTATTCTTCTTAGTTGCGTAGAAATATAGTGAGTGATTGTGAATTTCAATATCAAAAATTTCCTCAATGGTTTTTTTAATAATTTGAATTCTTGGGTCACAGAACTCCATCACTTCACCTGAATCTGTTAGAATAACATGATCGTGTTGTTTGTCAAAATAAGACTTTTCATAATGTGCTTGATTTTGACCAAATTGATGTTTACGCACCAAATTGCTGTCCAATAAAAGTTCTATCGTGTTGTACAGCGTAGCTCTACTAACACGGTAGTTTTTATTTTTCATTTTAATGTATAGCGATTCTATATCGAAGTGTTCTTCGTTTTCGTAGATTTCTTGTAGAATTGCGAAACGTTCAGGAGTTTTTCGATGTCCGTTATCTTCCAAAAACTTTGTAAAAACGTTTTTGACAATTTCCTGATTATTTTCCTCCGTGTTTTGTTGCATCTTGGCTGAAGATTAAAAAGCAAATTTACACTTATTTTTTGAAATGAAGGCACATATTCGCATCGGGATATTAACAGCGATGTTAAGATTGATCAATTTTCCAGCTTCTTATTTGATTTTGTTTGTTTTTTCGTTTAAAAAAATGTAATTTTAATGAGTATGTTTCTGATTATCAGAAATGTGTGTTCTCCTGAAATACATATAAAACTGTACTGTAGTTTGTGTCTTTTTTGATGCAAACTGAGGATATGTATGGTTTATATGTAATGAAAAAATTGCTTGTTAACTTTTCAGATTCTTCCATAAGAAGAAGTATTGGTGAATTGCTCACGAAATGCTTCCCAATTTTTTGCATCAAAATATAATCAACTATAGATATAATCAAACCTAAAATACCATCACATTATGAAGAAAAAAGATTTTAAACAAAAATTACAGTTACACAAAAAAGTAATTTCAAATTTAGATGCAAGCTTGCTTCAAGGAGGAACGGATATTCCAATTCCTGTGACAACCATTATCAAAACTATTAAAACGATTAAAACAAATTACAGAGCTTGTACCATTATAGCAACTTGTCATTGTAGTATGCATTGTCCAACGACCACAGAGGTAGATACAAATTGCAATACAGAACAGTGTTAATCTATAGTAGTATTTATCATTTATAAAAACTTGAGAAATGAAAAAAAAGGAATTCAACCCAAGATTAAAATTAGGTAAAAAGATAATTTCCAGTTTGGAAACATTCAATCTACAAGGAGGAACAGAAGTGCCAAGTGAAGTGCCAACAGAACCTATTAAAACAAGAAAAACCAAACGAACAGCACATGATGCATGTACCATTATTGCTACGTGTTATTGCTCATTGACTTGCCCAGAAAAGTGCGATGAGTGCTAATTTTGAATAAAAATCATCTCAATATTATTACTAGTTATATTGAAGGAAAAGCTGTCTGCACAGAAAACAATGTGTTTGGCAGCTTTTTTGCTTTTATAAAGATGTGTATCGATAGAAGTTTTAGGCGCGCGTCACTTTTTCAATTCCATTAATTTTCTTCAAATTGGTAATCAAGCGTTTTAAAATGGTATTGTTTTTTACAATCACCATAATGCGTCCCGTAAAAATACCATCATTGGTGTCAAAACTAATGTTTCTAATGTTTACGTGCATGTTGTTGGAAATGATTTTAGTCACTTCATTGACCAATCCCATATTGTCAATTCCTGTAAATTCAAGCATGGCAGTGAATTCTTCTTGAGAAGAGTCAATCCACTTAGCATTCATGATTCGATACGCATAATTTGCTTGTAAACTCACAGCATTTGGACAATCCTTTTTATGTACTTTGATACCTTCATTAACGGTTACAAAGCCAAAAACTGGATCACCCGGAATCGGATTGCAACAATTAGATAATTTATAATTGAGCTTTTCTTCTTCTTTTCCAAAAACCAATACATCATAACGATTGGAAACTTCTGGCTGATTGATTTCTTCAGCAGGAATAGAAGGTCCGCGGCGAATTTTATTTTTGAAGAATTTGAAAATACTATTGCTACGTTGGGCAGCAAATTCTTTTAATTTCTGATTGTCAATGGTGCCAATTCCAACTCTGTAAAACAAGTCTAAACTTGTTTTGAGCTTAAAGTGACTTACCATTTCGTTGATGGATTTCTCGTCGAGTGAGATTTTTAATTGCTTTAACTTTCGACGTAAAATTTCTTTTCCGTCTTCGGCAATTTCTTTCTTTTCTTCTCGTAAAGAAGATTTTATTTTAGAACGCGCTCTGGAAGTAGTTGCATAATCCAACCAGTTCGCATTGGGTTTCGATTTGTCTGAGGTAATAATTTCTACCTGATCACCACTTTTTAATTCATGACTTAGCGGCACTAATTTTCCATTCACTTTGGCACCACGTGTATGATATCCAACTTGTGTGTGAATACTAAATGCAAAATCTAAAGGCGTGGCTCCTTTTGGTAAAGATTTCAAATCTCCAGTAGGCGTAAAGACGAAAATCTCTTTTGCGTATAAATTCAACTTGAATTCTTCTACAAAATCCACTGCATTTGCTTCCTGATTTTCAAGCGCTTCCTGTAGTCTATTCAGCCAAGGTTCCAATCCTTGTTCTTTTTGATCGCCTTGTTTGTATTTAAAATGTGCTGCATATCCTTTTTCAGCAATTTCATGCATACGATGCGAACGAATTTGTACTTCAACCCAACGGCCTTCAGGTCCCATCACTGTAATGTGTAAAGCTTCATAACCTGTTGATTTTGGGGAAGAGATCCAATCGCGCAAACGCACAGGATTCGGTCTAAAGTGATCGGTTACAATAGAGTATATTTTCCAAGCAAGGAATTTTTCGTTATCTAAATTTTCGGTATCATAGATAATTCTCATGGCAAATTTGTCGTACACTTCATCAAAAGTCACACCTTGTTTCACCATTTTTCTTCGGATAGAAAAAATAGATTTAAAACGTCCTTTAATCTTGTATTCAAAATCCTCTTTGTCTAAAGAATTTTTTATGATAGAAGAAAAGTTGTCAATATATTGTTGTTGTTGCTCTTTACTTTCTTCAATTTTATTTTCAATATCCTTAAAAACCTCTGGTTCCGTATATTTTAAACCTAAATCTTCCAACTCAGTTTTAATATTATACAATCCAATACGATGTGCCAATGGCGCATAAATATATAAGGTTTCGGAAGCAATTTTGACTTGTTTGTGCGCAGGCATGGAGTCCATTGTCTGCATATTGTGCAATCGATCGGCAATTTTGATAATAATTACACGAACATCATCATTAATGGTCAACAGCATTTTACGGAAATTTTCCGCTTGCAGTGAAACATCTTTGTCTTTTTTAAGATGTGAAATTTTAGTCAGTCCATCCACAATTCGGGCAACTGTAACACCAAACACACGTTCAATGTCTTCCAGAGTGTAATCTTCAGAATCTTCAACGACATCATGCAAAAGGGCAGAAGCAATAGAAGTGGCGTCCATTCCAATTTCAGAAGCTACAATTTTAGCTACAGCAATCGGATGAAAAATATAGGCTTCTCCACTTTTTCTTCGTTGATCTTTATGCGCATCTACAGCTACATCAAATGCCTTACGGATGATTTTCTTGTCTTCCGTAGTTAGTACTTGATAACTGATGCGCAACAATTCTTTGTATTGTTTCGCAATAGCAGCATTTTCCTTTTCAATCTCAATTTCTGTCATATAATTAAAAATAGTATAAAGAAATGTAAGAAGCAAAAATGTTTACTGAATTTACAGGAAAAAGTTCGCGAATAAGAGTTTAGACTTTCTATAAGTTTCTATCTAAAATCTCGCTGACGTTTGGCTTCAAAAAGAATGATAGCAGCTGCGACAGATACATTCATGGAATCAATTTTTCCTTGCATCGGAATGATGATGTTTTGTGTAGAATTGTTCAACCATTCATCACTCAAACCTGTAGCTTCTGTGCCTACGACTACAGCAGTTGCTCTTTCAAAGTCTTGAATATGATAGTTTTCTGAAGCTGTCAACGCCGCACAATAAATACCAATTTGTTTTTCTTGCAGATAAGAAATGATTTCCGCAGTACTTCCGGTAGCAACTTGCGTGGTAAATACACAACCCACACTCGAACGCACAATATTAGGATTGTACAAATCGGTTTTAGGATTGGCAATAAACACCGCATCAATATTTGCAGCATCGGCAGTACGGAGCAAAGCGCCAATATTCCCAGGTTTTTCAGGAGCTTCTGCAACTAAAATCAGCGGATTTGTATTGTGAAAAGAAATTGTATCTAGCGAATGTTCTTTCGTTTTTACAATTGCCAACACACCTTCAGTACTCGTGCGATAGGCAATTTTTTGATACACTTCTTTGGAAATTTCAATACAATCAGGCGTATTTGTAACTTTCTTTACTAATGTTTCAACACTTTCGTGGGAACAAATCTCAGGATAAAAGAATATGGTTTCAATGCTATAGTTTCCTTCTAGCGCAAGCGTCAATTCACGGAAACCTTCAAGTACAAATTTCCCTTCTTTTCTACGACTTCGCGATTTTTCTTGAAGTTGTAGTATGTATTTGATGGTAGAATTTTGCGTGCTGGAAATCTGTTTGTACATGCTGCAAATATAGGAAAGAGATTTTTGAGTAGAAACTTAAAAAGTATTTTGATTGCTTTGTTTTTGGGTTCATTTCCTGTAGATTTAAGGAAATTAATTTAAAACCATTATGAAAAATACAATTAAAACCGTTTTAGTACTATTCTTATTTACGAGCGCAGTTGTTACAGCGCAAGACATTAAAATTCCAGAAAATGTAAAACTTGAAAAAGCAGAAGATTATACCAAAATGGAACCGCTTGTTTTGGAAAGTATTGCTTGGCTGCAAAATACATCTTTAACTGAAAATCCTGAAAAGCGAAAAAAAGTCAATGCATTTTTAATACAATGGTTAACAGGTAGTCCAACAGTATCTATAGAATTGGTGTCTGGAATTGTGCCTATGGAATGTGCAGATTGTTTGATGACTTTTTTGGCTGGATGGACAAAATATAGTTTGGAAAATAATTATTCAAAAGATAAAATAGCTGGTGCAGTAGCAGGAGTAGAACATACGATTGAATTTTACAAGAAGAATAAAGATGCGCTTGGAAAACAACCAGATATTGAAAAGTTGATGAGACGCAAGAAGAAAGGGAAACTTGAAAAATTTATCAAATCAAAATTCTAGGGTTTTAACTGCTTGAATCAATATTTTTTAAAACAATCAAATAATTCTGTAATGATTCTGTAAAAGCTTCGACTCAAGACAAAATAAAACAAACTGACGAATGAAAAAAATTACGTTAGCACTGTTAGGTTTAGTCTTGATAGTAGCTTGTAACAACACTCAGAAAAAAGAAACATCTTCTGATAAGACAGCAACAAAAGAAACAAAAGTTGTCAAAAAAACATATCCTGATAAATTACAGAGAGTATTTGATGCACATGGTGGAATTGAAACCTGGAATGCTGCACAAACATTGGTGTATGAAATTGTGAAGAAAGATCATAATGAAAAACATATTACCGAGTTACCATCACGAAAAACACGTTTGGAAGGAAAAAACTTTACCATAGGTTATGATGGAAAAGATGTTTGGTTATCACAAAAAGATTCTACTGCTTTTAGAAGCAACGCACGTTTTTATCACAATTTATATTTTTATTTCTATGCAATGCCTTTTGTATTAGGTGATGATGGAATTACATATACGAAAGCTGAAAGTTTGGAATACGAAGGAATTTTGTATCCAGGATATAAAATTTCGTATGGAGAAAATGTAGGTGATTCACCAGAAGATAACTACTTTATTTATTACAATCCGGAAACCTATCAAATGGAATGGTTAGGATATACAGTTACGTATTCTACAGGAAAACCAAGTGATAGAGTAAGCTATATTCGTTACGGAGATTGGCAAAAAATAAACGGAGTTGTACTTCCAAAGGTTTTGACGTGGTTTAAAACTAATGAGGAAGGAAAAGTAGCGGAACCAAGAAATTCAGTGACATTTGCAAACGTGAGTTTGAGTAATGAAGCTATGAAGAATAGTATATATGAACGACCTGAAGATGGAGTTGTCGTTCCTAAATAAAGGATGATCAAAAAAATATTGAAAAAGAAAAATGATCCCCCAAAAAAAATCCTCTTCGTGCTGAAGAGGATTTTTTATTTTATGTATGTAGTAACTTTTTATTGTCCATTTTTATACGCGCCGCCTAAGTGTAATTGCGTAGCATCAAATCCATTGAACATGATTTGATTTAAGCTATTGCGTAATTGAAAACGTTTTGTTGTAATATTTGGCAAAATAGAATGTTCTGAAATTACATTTTGAAATGCAGCAGCGACACTATTTTGATCAAATAAACCTCTTCGAATTCCTTTTTTTACATGTTCTCCAATGTTTGATAAGTTTGGTAAACGTTCACGAATATCAGAATACTCAGCAGCAATATCATTTGACAATTCTGAAAATGTTGGCAATTGAAAGTTTTCAATGACCGCATTTTCTTCTGTAATCTCAGTAGTATTGGTGTCCTGAGCAGAAACTTGCAATGCAGCAAGTAGCATAATTCCTAAAGCAAATTTTTGTATTGTTTTCATAACATTCATCTTTTATACTTACATAAGTAGCATGTTGTTCTATAAAGTTACTATTTTCCGTCGTATTTTTTCATATAACGCTTCCATAATTTTGTTTGGTGTGTTTCCAAACTCAATTCACGTCCTTCAATAAACGCATGTGTTAAGATGTTTCCGCGCATATCTAAGGCGTCACCTTCACTGATAAATAAAGTAGCATCTTTTCCTGTTTCCAGCGTTCCTAAGCGTGTATCAATTCCAAGAATTTTGGCCGTATTAGACGTAATTAACTGCAAAGCTTTTTCTTTGTCTAAACCGTGTGCAGCTACAGTTCCTGCTAAAAATGGCAAGTTACGCGTATTCATACGTTCCATCTGTCCACTGTTTTCCAAACCTACTAAAACACCAGCATCTGTAAGGATTTTTGCTTTCTTATAAGACATATCGTAATCTTCATCGTCTGTTTGTGGAACAGAATGTGTTCTATGTAATAAAACCGGCACTTTATTTTGACGCAATGTTGTCGCAACTTTATGGGCATGATAACCGCCAACAATGACAATTTTCATATTATTCTGCTTTCCAAAATCAATTGCATCTATAATTCCTTTTTCAGTATTCACATGTACAAATAAGCTTTGTGTTCCTTTCATAAGTCCATCCATAGCTTCATAAGGCAAGTTTTTCGGACTTCTTGCTCCGCTTAGGTAACTTTTTGCATCGTTAAATACAGTTTGAATTTCTTGTACTTGTTTTGCATAATTGTTGTTTGGACGCAAACCTCTTGGTTCGCCAAGCCACCAACGACCGCGCGTAAAGTTGTTTGGCCAATTGATATGAATTCCGTCATCTGCTTTTACAGCCGCATCTTCCCAATTCCAAGCATCGAGTTGCACTACAGACGAAGTTCCAGAAACACGTCCGCCACGTGGCGTAATCTGTGCTACTAAAATACCGTTTGGTCTACAGCTTTCCACAACTTTCGATTCTGAATTATAGGCAATCAAACTGCGAATGTGCGGATTGAAACTACCTGTTTCGTTTTGATCTCGTGTAGCACGTACGGCATCAACTTCGACTAAACCAAGTGTCGAATTTGGCGAAATAAATCCAGGATATACATGTTTTCCTTTCGCGTCAATAACCCTTCCTTTAGTTGTTATTTGAGAAGTTCCTATGTTTGTAATTTTACCACCTTCAAACACAATAATGGCATTTTCAATAACTTGTCCGTTTCCAATATGTGCCGTAGCACCAACAATTGAAATGGCTTGTGATTGCTTAGATGCAGGTGTTTGCTGTGCATAACTGAACGTACCGAACAAAACAGCTACACATACTATGTATTTATAAATATATTTTTTCATGTCAGTTACGATTTAAAATTCAACAGTATCACAGTGATGATGTACTTTATCTTTCTTCTTAGCAGGTTGCGTTTTCATGCCTTTATTTTTCTCTAAAAGCATCATATTCATCAACTCATTACGTTGGTTTTGAATATCGCGACGTAATTGCTGATCACGTTCTAAATCAAAATAAACAGTACCTTCAATCATGGTAGTTTGCGCTTTTGCGTAAATTGACATTGGATGATCTGTCCATAAAACTAAATCTGCTTGTTTCCCAGTTTTTACACTTCCAACTTTATCGTCGATATGTAATAATTTAGCAGGATTTAAAGTAACAAACTTCCAAGCATCTTCTTCAGAAACACCACCATATTTAACCGCTTTTGCAGCTTCTTGGTTCAATCTACGAGACATTTCGCCATCATCAGAATTAAACGCTACCACAACACCTTGACTGTGCATGATAGCTCCGTTATATGGAATGGCATCATTTACTTCATATTTGTAGGCCCACCAATCAGAGAAGGTAGAACCTCCAACTCCGTGTTCTTTCATCTTGTCAGCCACTTTATAACCTTCTAAAATATGTGTGAATGTATTGATATTGAAACCAAACTTATCAGCCACTTTCATCAACATATTGATTTCACTTTGTACATATGAGTGACATGACACAAAACGTTTTTTATTGAGGATTTCTAAAATTGTTTCCATCTCAATATCATAACGATACTTTCCGCTTTTTTTCTTGGCTTCGTATTCTTTAGCACGTTGAAAATAATCTGTAAAAACTTGCTCAACTCCCATACGTGTTTGTGGGAAACGTGTAGTTTCAGTATCGCCCCAATTACTTTGCTTTACATTTTCACCTAAGGCAAACTTGATAAATCCGTCAGCACCTTTAAAAATCATATCATCTGCGGATCGTCCCCATTTTAAACTCAAAATAGCAGAACGACCACCAATTGGATTTGCTGAACCGTGCAATAGTTGAATCGTAGTAACTCCACCAGCTAAGTTTCTATAAATATCTACATCTTCTGGATTTACCACATCTTCCATGTTCACTTCGGCTGTAGAATTATGTCCAGCTTCGTTGATCGCAAAAGCAGCAATATGTGAATGCTCATCAATCACTCCAGAAGTCAAATGTTTTCCGGTAGCATCAATAACTCTTGCACTACGATCGCTGAGGTTTTTCCCAATACGGGCAATTTTACCATCTTTTACAAGAACATCTGTATTTTGAAGAATTCCATCACTTTCATTGGTCCAAACCGTTGCATTTTTAAATAATACCGTTTCTTGTTGTGGAACGCTAGCCAAACCATAAGCTCCATTTGGATAAGAAATTGGGAGCACTTTTGGCGCTTCCATTTTTGAGTCTTTCTTTCCACCTTTTTTCTCGCCTGCTTTTTTAACTTCTTTTTGAGTAGCATTGAATGACGATTCAGAACCGTTTGCTAATAACGCTTTTCCAGAGAAATAAGTAGCATTTCTAACAGGAGCTGTCAAACGAATAAATTCTGTTTTTGTAGTATCAGGTGTTGTAAATTGTAGTTGCAACCAATCGTTTTTAAAAGAAATCTTTGAACCTAACTTCATCGAATCTTTCATTACGGTTGCTTTTAGTTTCTCTGGAGAACCTGCAATGTTGACATCGTACATGTTTCCAGCAACATTAAATGTATATTTTCCGCGAATGTCTTTATGTGCTTTGTCTTTAAATACATTCTGATTTCCTTGAACCCAGTTTTCATAGATCACTGTTTTCTTCTCAAAAATATCTCCAGATGTAATTAAAAAGTTTGCTTGACGTCCGTTTTGAAGTGTTCCAACTTTGTCTTCTTGCTTTAAAATACGTGCTGGAATCGTAGTTAATGCTTCCAATGCTTTGGTTTTATCCAAACCGTATTTAATAGCTTTTTGAATATTTGCTTTGAATTCGTTTCCAGATTTTACATTATGCATCGTAAAACTAAAGGTAATTCCTTTGTCTGCCAACGCTTTTGGGTTTGATGGTGCTTGATTCCAATGTTTCATCGCTTCCAATTCTACAACACCAGCCGCATACGGATCTGATACATCATAGGCTTTCGGGAAGTTGATAGGAATGATAAACGAAGCATTCGTCGCTTTCATAGCGTTGATGTTTTCATACTCAGTTCCATCGCCAACCATTACATATTGAATTCCAAATTCGTCACCAATAGCATCAGTTTTGATACTGTTGTGTTTGTTTCCAGAATGAAAGATTTGTACTAAATTTTTATTAGCTAATAAAGCTTCCAAAGCCAAATCTGTTCGTTCGGCATTTCCTTTCGAGTACCAATCTGCATCGTGGTACATTTGACGAATTAGTGCCATACTTCCCATTAATGAAGTTGGATACGATTGTCTGGAAGCATTGCTTTTTTGATACGATAAATATTGTGCAGAACGATTGTCTAAGATACGAGTACTATTATCTGCTTTGGTGTTGAGTGCGACTAACATTCCGTTTCCGCGAACAATTCCATCTTGTAAATGTGTGTTTACAGTTCCAAAACCAGCTTTTAATAAACTAGTCGCTTTCTTATTATCGAACGCAAATTTTTCAATAGGATTGATGTCTGGTCGAATATGATCATTCCAGTAATATCCTTTTCGTTCTGCATCATACTGCGGACTTCTTCTTCCACCAAAACTTCTTTTAGGTTTTGGTAATCCAAAGTCAGAATAAGGATCAATAAACGAAGGATATACACTTTTTCCTGTTAAGTCTACAACTGTAGCATCTTTAGGAATAGAAATGTTTGTTCCGGTTTGAACAACTTTTCCATCTTGTATGATGAGTGTTCCATTTTCGATCACTTGTGTGGGCGTGACATAAATTTTTGCATTGGTGAATGCTGTTATGGTGTGACTTTCTGTTTTGACGCCATCGTTTTTGGGAAAGTATTCCTGCGCAACGGCAGAAAGGCTACAGAAAAGAAGTAACAGCAGCAAATACGATTTTCTCATTGCTTTACTTTAGGTTTGATTGATTAGTTAAAAACTTAAAGATAAGGCTAGAATATACTTTGTATCGTGTATTAAGATTTTTTTAACGTTTTTGTCAGCATTTGTACGGGTTTCCCGTATTGATCTTGAAGCTCCTTGTAAGATTTATTATTGATGAATTGGAATCGCTGTATGTTGAATCCATTTTTGAATGAGTTGTCGGTTGGTAGTAATTTCAGCAAAAACAAAAATATCACTCTGAAAACAGGGAGAAGTTGCCGCTTTTTCAATCATCACTTTATCGTCGTAATAGCTTGAATGTAAAAAGTAAAGTTCTTTATTTTTAATTAAAACATAGCCAACATGATTGCTCAATCCCACAAAATACAATCCGTCAGTATATACTTTATTGAGTTTAGCTTTGAGTTGATCTTGTGAAATATTTCGATAGATTTTCAATTCGTTTTTGGGTTGAAGCGTAATGGCTTCATTCAAACCGCCTTGCTGTGCCATTTTGAAACGATTGAGTCGAAAGTTTAAATGTCTAAGTGTAGTTGAAACGAAATAACCGCAAGCAATTTCTCCATCGTTAGGAATGTCGGTATGTCCATTAAAATCCCAAGGTGTGCCATACCAATGCGGTACAATTTCATTTAGAAGCTTATGATACAAATAATTACCAGCAGAGTCGATGGCTTTTTCTTTGTTTTGTTGCAACATTCTTGCGAAATAAGCACGATCACTCTTTACGGTTTGTTTGATGGAATTGTAATTTCCTTTGGGTTTAAAATTGATACCTAATGCAATAGAATCGAGAGTGTTTTTAGGAGTTGTTTCTGCTACTTCCAAAGTCTCAGTAACTTTCTTTTTTGACGTTTCAGTCGTCGCTGCTGTTTTTTTAGGAGCCTTTGTGCAAGAAACTCCAAGGCAAAGTAATATTAAGTATAGAAATCGGTTCATCGTACTAAAATTAACGCTTTTCTTTCTGTTTTCGTGTCTTAGGTTAAGAAATTACGAATCAAACTTTACGATAAGCTTATCCAGTTTACAATTTGGGAGCATAAACGTAACAAGAGATTAATTTTTAACAAATATACATGTCACATATGCTAAATACTTTTGTTATAACAGGGAAGGTTATAACTAATGACCTGAAATATGAACGTAACAATGGAGTAGAAGGGTATATATCGAGATATACTAAACCCATTTAGTTGTGTGTTGAAAATGCCATTATTGGGGGATAATGGCATTTTTTTTATCATAATTTACCAGTAAAGAAACCACATAACTGTAGCTTAAAATTCCTTTCGATTGATTGTTTGCTTTTAAAAACTGATCAAAGGTAAATTTGAATAATGGTTTTAATGGATTTTTGTGTGAATTCCAAAACTCACGGACTTCATCATAATTTTTTTGAATTCCAGGATTTAAAGTTGCTTTTAAGCGTTCGTATTCTTCTTTATCTCTGTTGTGTACTTCTTTCAAACAATGCCAAGTCATAAAGTTGTAGGCGCCGTATTGAAAATAAATATCATCATTGTATAAAGCAGTCATACAGCCAATAAAATTAGCTTCGTTTTCCGCTGAATATCCAATCTGATGTGCTTTTTCGTGACTTGCGGTTACTGGAAATTTATACACTGGAATTTTATAATTAATTTGTGCTTCGTTGGTAAACGGATTGATGTAACCGCTGAATCCCATAATCGTTAAAAATCCACTATAAATAGAAGTCTTTAAACTCTGATTGGTAAATATAAACTTAGGTTCTTTTGCGCTAAAATTTTCGTATCCGTTCATCGTTTTCTCAAAAATTTCATTTGTAGTATACGGAACTTCCACTTTTACAGTGTCGTTTTGTGTAATTTGAAACTGAACAGCATTTGCTTTCGCGATGACTCTTTCGGTAAAACTTACAAGCTCTTCTGTAGTATACTTTCTATCGAGTTCCAATGATTTGTACAAAGGCAATCGATAATAATTCATTCCCCACAAAAGGTGAAAGGCAAAGTACACGACGGTAATTGTAATGTAAATATCTATCAAAATACGCTTGTATTCTTTGCGAACCAAACGGTAGTTTTTATAAATATATCGAATGATTAAAATACCAGCGATCGTATAAAAAATGTCGCCGATTGAAAACGGAATCCATCCAAAAACAATTCTGAAAAGTTTTGATATATACGGATACAATCCGTTACTGTAATAGGTTTCAACAAATTCTGGATAATTGCCAAGTATCTTAATAAGAAAGAATTGAAGGGGAAAAGATAAGGCAATTAAAATTTTTGTTCTCTTGGTCATAAGCAATACATTTGAACTCCATTCGGGAACATGATATGTAGCTAATGTAAAAAAACTAAATCACTATTGCTACGTTGAGGTGATATTTTTGTCATGATTTTGACAAATTTGAAAGGTATTTCATAAAAAACAATCGATTTTATTGTCAAAAAATTAACTTTGTGGACAATTATTCAATTCATAAAAAAAATAGAATGAGTCAAGAAATAAGAACTTTAGAACCAAATGCACTTTGGAATAAATTTGCAGATTTAAACGCGGTCCCAAGACCTTCTAAAAAAGAAGAACGTGTGATTGCTTTTATGAAGAAATTTGGAGAAGATTTAGGACTAGAAACTTTTGTAGACGAAGTTGGAAATGTGATCGTTAAAAAACCAGCAACTGCAGGAATGGAAGATCGCAAAGCCATTGTAATGCAATCGCATTTAGATATGGTACACCAAAAAAACTCGGATACAGTATTTGACTTTGATACACAAGGAATTGAAATGTTTATTGATGGCGATTGGGTAAAAGCAAAAGGAACGACTTTAGGAGCCGATAACGGACTTGGAGTTGCGACCATCATGGCAATTTTGGAAAGTAATGATATTGCACATCCTGCAATTGAAGCACTGTTTACAATCGATGAAGAAACCGGAATGACAGGTGCGATGGGATTGAAAGGCGGATTGCTAGAAGGAGAAATTTTATTAAACCTAGATACAGAAGAAGATGATGAAATCGGAATTGGTTGTGCAGGAGGAATTGATGTTACCGCAACACGCTCGTATGTAGTAGAAGAAACACCTGAAAATGTAGTAGCCTACACGATCGAAATAAGTGGATTGCAAGGAGGACATAGCGGAATGGACATTCACAAAGGTTTTGGAAACGCCAACGTGTTAATGAACCGCTTGTTATTTGATGGTTTTGAAAACTTCGGATTGCGCATTGCAGAAATTAATGGAGGAAGTTTACGAAATGCCATTCCAAGAGAAAGTGTTTCAACCGTGGTCATTGATAAAGTACATCAAGAAGCTTTTGAATTTGAAATGCAAACGCAAATCAACACGATCAAAAAAGAATTTGCAAGCATAGAAGAAGAGTTAGAAATTGAGTGCACTGCAACTGAAACACCTTCTGGAGTTATGGAATTAGGTGTGCAAGAAGGATTGACACGTTCTTTATATGCAGCACACAATGGTGTATTCCGTATGAGTCCAGATATTGAAGATTTAGTAGAAACCTCAAACAATATTGCGCGCGTTATTGTAAAAGATGGTGAGATTAAAGTTGGTTGTTTGACACGTTCTTCTGTAGAAAGTGGAAAAATGGACTTAGCCACAAAACTAAGAGCAACTTTTGAACTTTCTGGTTGCGAAGTAGAATTTTCAGGTTCGTATCCAGGATGGGCACCAAACATGAATGCATCTATTTTGCCAGTTATGGTCAATTTATATAAAGAATTAAATAACGGAGAAGAACCACATGTAGCCGCTTGTCATGCAGGATTGGAATGTGGAATTTTAGGAACAAACTATCCAGAGATGGAAATGATTAGTTTTGGACCTAACATTCGTGGAGCACATTCACCAGACGAACGTGCAAGCATTTCTTCGTCACAAAAATATTGGAACTATGTGTTGGAGATTTTAAAGAATATTCCAAAAAAATAATTCATACAAAAACATGTACAAAGGCCGTTTCAAAACTATTTGAAACGGCTTTTTGTTTTTAACATCATTCAAGCAATGATATTTTGCTAGTTCTTATTCCAATCGTCTGTTGTACAAGGAAGTACACGAGAAGTGTCTTCAATCGGACGCGGATCTTGTGGAACTGGTTGACAAGGCAATTGACTTTGACAACCAGAAGCAAAGGTGTTTACACTCATTGTTGTTGGAGCGCCACCATGTAATAGATTAGCTCTTAAAGCAGAGATAGTTTGTTTTTGTAATTGTAGTGTTTTGATCTGTTTTTTCATCTGAAATATAATTTTTTGTTTCATTGCAAATATCTTTCAGGTCACGAATTCTCAAAACAGGAAAATAAATAAAATAAGACCCGTGTTTTTCCCTGTGAAAAAGCCCCTTTTCAATGAAAAGAGGCTTTAATCAACATGTGAACATCTGTTTAGCAAGTTATAAATGTAGGTTGATTTGTTGTTTGTGTGTGTGTTGTTGGACAGGGTCCGCATCCTGAAGGTAGTGTTGGTAAAGGATCGCAGGCAATTAATAAGGATTTACAGTTTATCTGTATTGTTAAGCAATTCGTGTGAACTAATGTAAAGCGGATAAGTCCTCCGTGTAATTGCTCATCAGAAAGTTTCGCGATTTTCTGTTTGCGAAGTTTTAAAGAAAAATGTTGTTTTTTCATGATATATGGTTTTTTGGTTTTGCCCAAATATCACAATAAACAAGAGTATAGAGTAGCGTTGAAATACGTAATTGATACCGTGTTTTTCCTGAAAATTAGTACGGTTTGGAATAAGAGTATAAAAAAAGCTCTTCCCAAAGAGAAGAGCTTTCTAATGTATATGTTTTGTTTATTTATTTCTGAATTTCTACAATTTCTACATCAAAAATTAAGTTTGAATTTGCAGGAATTGGTCCATTAGCTCTTGATCCATATCCTAAATAAGAAGGAACCAATACTTTTGCCTTTTCTCCAACTTTCATACGCAATACAGCTTCTCTAAAAGCAGGAACCAATCGCGCACTTGTATTATAGATACTAGGAAAAGGATTATAAGCGCCTTGTGCTTCAGCAGCTTCACTGAAAATTCCTCCAGTTTCAGCAACACTTTTAATATTTGTATAAAATAATTTACCATTTTCTAAATAACCAGCACAGTTGATCATTACGGTATCTGAAGAAGTTGGTTTTACACCAGAGGCACTTGGTTCAGTTGTTACCATTACCATTCCTGTAGGTGATTCATACAATTCTCCTAAATCTTTATTCTCTTCTTTAAACTTTGCAATGGCTCCTTGCGCTTGAGCTTTTGCCTTTGCTTCGTATGCATCTTGCGTATCTTTTGCAAACTGCTGATACTTTGCAGGAAGTTTTGACTCATCTTCTGTAAATATTTTTACAGCGTCAAATGCTTTTGCATCTGCACCTACACGAATAATATTTACTTCGTTCATGATAACATCTTCATAAGGTTTTTTGCTATTTGGATCAACCGCAACATTTGAAATACTATCTTGAACTTCGATTCCTTTTATGAGTTGACCAAAAACAGAATGACAGCTTACACGTGGTCTGTTACATGGCTTTGGACCTCCATTAAGATCTACTGGATCTAAACTTGGATAAGGAACTTCTGTAATGAAAAACTGACTTCCATTAGTACCAGTTCCACCAGAATTTGCCATCGATAAAACTCCTGGCTTGTCATGTTTTAAATCTTTATCAAACTCACTTCCAAAACGATATCCTGGGTTTCCGCTTCCTGTTCCTGTTGGATCTCCACCTTGAATCATAAATTTGTCCATAACTCTATGGAAAGTAATACCATTATAATAAGGTTTTCCTTTTAATTCTTCTGAAAGCTTTGGATGTGTTCCTTCTGCTAATGCAACAAAATTGGCAACAGTAACTGGAACTTTTTGGTAGAATAGCTTTGCAAGCATCACACCTTTATTAGTTTTAATTTCAGCATAAATACCATCATCCAACTCTGTTTTTTGAGCTTTTGTGCATGAAGTAAATCCTAAAGTCATAATCACAATAAAAACGGTGATTGTTGTTGTAAATAATTTCATTTTAATTTTCTGTTTCTAGGTTTTTGTTGTCTTTTTTTATGTCAAGTAACGTTATAGTAGATTGAATCGGAACGTTGGTTCCAATGCGTTTGTTGTCTCCATGATATCCATACGCAATATGTGATGGAAAAAGAAAAGTGACTGTTTCTCCTTTTTTCATTAATTGTAATCCAAAACGTAAACCAGGAATGATTTGTTGTTTCTCAACTACATATTGTTGTATGCCGAGTTCTTCTTTTTTGTAAATAACATCACCTGTTGCCATTTTTGAGATATTGAACTCATATGTTAATGTGTCTCCTTTTTTAGGAACGTATGTTTCTGTCGTACTTTTATCATTGTAAAAATACCAGAAACCATTGTTAGAAGCCATATACGTGTTTAAGGTATCACGCTGTATATATTTTTGAATAGTAGCTTCTTCTTTGGCGATCAAAGCTTTGTTTCGTTCTACAGATTCTTTTAAAAAGGTACCTGAACGAATATTCACAGCTCTACGAGCTTCTTGTTGTGCACAAGAAACTACAGCGATGAATATGATGCCTAAGAAAACTATTTTTTTGAACATAGATCTATTTTAATTCGTCTTTGTAACCAGTTAATATTTTTGCGAATCTTTTTACAGTTGCTTCCATAGAAAGATCACTTCTTCCACCAGCTGCATTTGTATGTCCGCCACCATTAAAATGGGCGCGCGCAAATTCATTTACTGAAAAATCACCTTTTGAACGCAATGACATTTTTACATAGGGTTCTTGGAGATTTTCTATAAAGATTGCTGCAAATTTAATGCCTTTTAGTGATAATCCATAATTTACAAAACCTTCGGTATCACCTTTCTTAAAATCGTAACGTATTAATTCTTCTTTGCTTATAGTAATATATACGGTATTGTATTCTTCTAAAACGACCAAGTTTTTTAAAGCGCAACCTAATAATTGTATGCGACTTAAGCTGTTGGTATCATAAATAGCATTATGAATAGAAGCGTTTTCAGCACCTTTATCCATTAAGTTTGCTATAATTCTGTGTGTGGTACTTGTCGTTGCTTTGAAGCGAAATGAGCCTGTATCAGTCATAATTCCAGTATACATGCAGGTTGCCATTTCCGCAGTAATGCTGTCTTCATCACCTAAAAAAGAAATAAAATTATACACCATTTCACAGGTAGAACTCATATTGGTATCGGAATAGATGTATTGGGCATAATCTGAAGGTTGCTGATGATGATCAATCATTACAAAAGTAGCTTCTGTTGCAGCAACTACTGTTTCCATTTCACCAATTCGACTCAAATCATTAAAATCTAACGTAAAGATAACATTGGCTGCATTCAATAAAGTTTTTGCACGATCTTTTTCATAATCAAACTTTACAATTTCTGATTCACCAGGCATCCATTTTAAAAAATTAGGATAATCATTTGGAGCGATGATAACTGCGTTGTGTTGCCCTTTTTTCAAGTAATGCCAGAGTGCAAGCGTTGAACCAATAGCGTCGCCATCTGGATTTTTGTGTGGAATAATGGCAATATTTTGAGGTGTTTTTAGCAGCGATTTTACGCCTTGTATTTCTGCTTCAGTCATATAATTTAATTCTGTATTTCCATGGAAAATGCTATAAAAACGATGCAGATTTTAAGACTTCCCATTTCATAGCTGGCTAATATACTAAAATAGAGTTGCAAATAAATTGTATTTGTGTACTTTTGCACCGAAAATCAAATATGATTTTACAAAACAAGAATTTATAACAACTTATATATACTATAATGGCTGGAAAAAGAACTTTTACCATGATTAAGCCTGATGCTGTAGAAAATGGACACATCGGAGCTATTTTAGAAAAAATCACTGCTTCAGGTTTTAACATCGTTGCAATGAAGTTAACACAGTTAAGCAAGCGTGATGCTGAAGCATTTTACGCAGTTCACAACGAAAGACCTTTCTTTGGAGAATTGGTAGAATTTATGACAAGAGGTCCAATTGTTGCTGCAATTTTAGAAAAAGAAAATGCAGTTAGCGATTTTAGAACGTTAATTGGAGCTACAAATCCTGCAGAAGCAGCAGAAGGAACTATTAGAAATTTATACGCAACTTCTATCGGAGAAAATGCAGTTCACGGTTCTGATAGTGATGAAAATGCAGCTATTGAAGGTGCTTTCCACTTTTCTGGAAGAGAGACTTTCTAAGGAAAATATACACTATATTACATAGTAAGAAGCTTCAATCGTTTGGTTGGAGCTTTTTTTTTGATCGCTTCGCTTTTTGATCGCTTTGCTTTTTGATCGCTTTGCTTTTTGATCGCTTCGCTTTTTGATCGCTT
>NZ_CANLEA010000031.1 GCF_947489565.1 uncultured Kordia sp.
GATCGCTTCGCTTTTTGATCGCTTCGCTTTTTGATCGCTTCGCTTTTTGATCGCTTCGCTTTTTGATCGCTTCGCGTAGTTTCTTAAACACTTTTACATTTAAAATTTAAAATTTAACATTTATAATTTAGCATTTAAAATTTTGCTGATCATGGTTTTTCTTTGTAAGATGGCAATTAGAGACCAAAAATCTACAATCAGATATCGAACATCAATCATCATATTAAACCTTTTTTCAATTTGAAAGTCATAGAAGCAAACGTCTAGACATATACATATTGATAACTTTAAAAAGGAATATTATGAGATTATATGCAACCTTCATTTTAAGTGCCATTCTATTTATTGGATTGTCAAGTTTTGATACAGCAAGCACAGAAACATTTACAAAGAAATGGGAGAAACTTGGCAGTAAAAAAGTCAATTATCGATTAGACAAAGATGTTATTCGTGTCGGAAAACACGAAGGAACTTTTAAAAAACTAAAATTAGTCGTTTCCAAAGGCGCTATCAACATGCATAAAATGGTAGTGCATTACGGAAACGGTTCAACAGAAGAAATCAAACTAAAACATAATTTCAGCAGAAGAAGTGATTCTCGTGTGATTGATTTGAACGGAAACAAGCGATTTATTACAAAAATCACGTTTATTTACGATACTAAAAACCTTTCCAAAAGCAGAGCTACTTTACATGTTTTTGGACGATAATACAACTATATGTTGTTCATTATTATAAATATGAAAAACACGCTACATCCTATGTTCGCGTGTTTTTTTTATGGATTCTTGTAAAAATGTCAACCTTTACACAAACTTGTCAATATCTATCGGGATATACAGTTTTATAGCGGTTTATGGCTACTTTCAACAACGTTAATGGCGCTGTCCGAAAAGCCATAATAGAGTAGGAATCAAATCAAAAAACTAAATTATGTTAAAAAAAATTAAAGATTTACAGAATGCTGAAACATTAAGTAAAGATTCGCAAGCAAAGATCAACGGAGGAATTCAAATTTATTGTGATAGAAGTGGTGATTGCCCTCCAGGTTGGATTTGTTCAGGTGGTGGATTTTGTTGTCCAAGCCACATTTAATAAACGTCAACAACTATAGTTTTAGGAAACTGACGAAAAAGCGTCAATTCAGATATTGAATTGGCGCTTTGCTTTTTTAGAAAAAATAATGTAAACGTTCGCTTAGGCTGTAAAACCAAATAGTTTTTTCAATTTTCCATAACCGTTCCACGAGCAGCTTCCGTCGGTAGCAATACGTTGTACGTCATTATAAATTACTAAATAATTATCTACCGTAGTGCAACCATAACTGTGCTGTTGTGCCAATTGCTTTTCAAAATCTCTAATATTCTGAATAGAATCATCAGTTAATGCTTTTCTCTCTTTTTTGTAGATGACATAATAGCTGTTGTTTTCGCGCAGAAAAGTCATTGTTTCTTTCGCATTGTGAAAACATCCTGTAGATTTATAATGAATGGTAAATTGTTCGCCATCTTGTAATTTATCTATAAATGGCGTGATGGATTCAGAAGTTTCTGTTACAAAGACATTGTTGCTTTGCGCTTGTACATTGCTTATCATCACAGATAAACATAATGCACAGATTAAGTATATTTTCTTCATAATTTGATTGATTATTGATGATTTAAAACTACGCAAATCATCCGTAAAAAGGAACTATGAATACGTAAACAGGTCGTTTCAATTAGTGAACGGTCGTATTTCCATAGAAAGTAATCTCAAAAATGGTCAAGGCAAGCAACCAATTTTCTTCTGTAGGATTCGGAATATCATCAAGCGTTAGGAGTGAAGCTCCAAAATTCAATTCGTCAAAAACTTGTGTAACAGAGGATGAAGTAATACCATCATACAATGGCGCTTTTTTGATACTTGCAATTTGCCTGTTATTTAAAATCAATGGAAATTGTGTATCCGTAGTAGCTGCAGTACGTTTGAATTGTCCAAATCGTTTTTTATTCGCATCATACAAAATTCCAGATTTGTCCCAAGTACCTAACAAAATATCATCACAAAACAACTTTATATGCATTCCTTGAAATTCATATACAAACTCTTGCTTTTTGGTCATCGCAATGAGTTGTCCTGTAGTATTCATGCTGCGTTCTACACGTTCAAAAGCAATTATTGGTTTTTGCTGTTTGTTATATAATAATCCAGAAATCTTTTCATTGGTTACGGCTGTTGTACGTGTAAACGTCATTGCATCCGTAATTTGAAGATAGAGTTCTGCCTTGTACGACAAGAGTTTTTTGCGCTTTTTTAATAGATTTTGACGGAGTTCTGTACGTTCATTTTCTAAAAACTCCTGTGTTTTTACATCTTTTGATTTTTTCAACACAAACGCAATCAATACAATAAATACAAAGACTACGAGTGTAATCAAAATAATCATGATGGTGAAAAAATCCATAGGAATCGTGTATTGTTTTTATTCTTTTGGTAAAGTACGTTATACTAATATGGAAAGGTACTTAATTCTTAGCAAATCTCGATACAACGAATCGTAGATTCGCCACTCGATCTGACGTTTTTTGTTTTTTTAGACTATGCTGAATTTAATAATTTAATACGTCATTGCGAGAAGTATGCGACGAAGTAACCTGTTATTAGAGCAACAGGTGACTTCATTTCATTCATCATGACGAGAACAAAACTTATTCTTAAAAAATTCGCTTCAAAAATCCTTTATTCGCTTCGCTAATCTTGCGTAAAATGGCTTCTTCTTCAAATTTGTGAATTATGATTGATTTTGGACTTCCAAGCAAGTCAATCTCTGAACGATCGTGTGCATCAATCGTAATTTGATTTGTAGCGTTTAATACAGCTTTTCCTTGTTCAGTTGCGGTAACGTGAATTTCTTTGGTTCGTAATTCGTGCGCAATGAATTCGCCTTTCTCTTTTACTTCTAAATACAATGTATCTGCTTGTCCTTGCAATTGCACATTTGCATATTCTATTTGAGAAGTCAGCTTTGTAGTCGTTACATTTGCAGCAATTTTTGCATCTTCAAACGCAGTTACAATCAATTCGCGTGCACTTACTTCATAACGTTGTTTCGTTCTTCCAAAACCATTAATCGCGAGTGAATCGCCCATAATTCTCAAATCGATTTCTGCTTTACCAAGTACATTAATTTCTGCTTTGTCAATAGTTAAAGTTGTAACCGATTTCAATTCGGCTTCGCTTTCGGCATGAATGCGTTGCAAATCCTTTGAAATTGTCACATAAATCTCCAATTTCTTATGACTACGAATCTGTTTTGATGTAGAAATGCTTAGTGTTCCATCGACAACATCAATATTAAAAATCTCGTGTAAATTCTCGTCAGCAATCACTTCTACTTTGGGTGTTTCGCCATTCAGTAAAACCACTTCCAATTCTTCCTTTACTTCCAATGTTGTAAACGGATCAATCTCATAAATCACGGTTGTCACTTCTCGATTTCCTTTGATTTTTTCTTTCTTCTGTGCCAATGTTGTGATTGTTATCAAAAGAAAAAATACTGTTATAAACTGTTTTTTCATGTTCTTATTAGTTGTAATGTAAAAATACTATATCCATAACGCTTTCAATAAAGCCTTTGTTATTTTTTTAGCGAAAAGTATACCAAGTGTTGATTTTTTTGGGTGAAAGGTTTGAAAATAGCAGTTACTTGTCAAAAAGAATTAATGCAAAATCGGAATTGAATTATAATTACTCATTGTCATATCGAGCGGAGTCGAGATACTTTGGATGAAAAGAATTTTGTAAAGTATGTCTAAGTGTAAAATAAGAAAAATCGTATATTTGAGTAATTCCCTAATAGCTGAATTCTAAAATCTCTCTTATAACGTGAAAACTGAATGAAAAATAATTGGACTTTAATTTCTATTTTGATAGGAATCATTAGTGGAGTCATTGCATATTTACTAACGGATAGTTGGAAAATAGCTTTGATACTGTCAGTTCCAGTAACAGGGATTAGTTTATGGTTGAATCCAAAACTTTTCTTCGCCAGAATAGCTATTTATGCATTCTCAGCATTATTAGGTTTAAACAAATTTGCGTTTGAAGCCACAGGTAAATTATTTGGTGTAGAATTTACTTTAAAAAATGATACGGCAAGTTATATTACAACTGCTTTTCTTGGGATCATTTCACTAGTAAGTTTACGATATTTTTTCTTGGAACGAAATGGGAAGTTAGAAGGAACTTTTTTGGATTTTAGTAGAAATAGCAATTCTGTAGGAAGTATAAATGGAGAAAATATAACTGTTAATCAAAATATCAATAAAAAGTAATGTTTGGTGCTTCTAACATAAACAAAATTGAAAAAGTTGAAGGAAGTAATATCTTCATCTTTCAATATATTGATGTTGATGGAAAACTAGTAAAAGAACAAAAATCTTTTGAAGAATTCTTAAAACCATTTATCGAGCCGTATTTGAATCAAATAGATATATTAAAAGAGAATCTTAAAACTCAAGTTGAATTAACTAAAGAGAAAGATGAAAACAAATCGTATCTAAATAAAGAAGTTCTTTCGTTATCACAAAAAATTCAACAATTAGAAGAAGAAAAACAACGACGAACCACACAAATAGAACATTTGTTACAAGAAGTTTCAGGAAAGGATATCAGCGAAGAAACCAGTTTATATAAACAAGCTTTTAATTTATTTGTAAAAGGAAAAATTGAAGAAGCTATTTCAGTTTTAAGTGAAGCAAAATTAGAAGAAGAAGAACGATTGGCTACTGAGAAAATGAAACAAGTTGCTGAAACTAGAATTCTTAAAGCACAATTACTGCGTGTAAATCATAAGTATAAGGAAGCAGGTGAAAATTATGAAAAAGCAGTAACTCTTTATGAGAGTTGGGAAACCTATTATGAAGCAGCGAATTATTTTTGGTACATTAATGAAATTAGTAAATCTGAAAATTATTTTGGTAAGTGCTTAAATAGAGCAGTCTCTGATGAACAAAAGGCAGCTACTTTTCATAACTTGGCTCATATATTAGAAATCAAAAATGAACTCAATAAATCAAGTGAATTATTTAATAAAGCTCTTATAATCAGAAGAAAAATAGCTAGTTCAAACCCAAAAAGATATTTGCTATATGTAGCATCTACTTTGAATAGTTTAGCTAGTTTGCAGCAAATTAATAATGAATTTAATAGAGCAGAAGAGTCATTTATAGAGTCTTTAAAAATAAGGAGGAAACTAGCAGAAGAAAAGCAAGAATTATATTTAAATGATTTAGCAAGCACATTAAATAATTTTGGATATTTTAAACAAAAAAGAAATGAATTAGAAGAATCAGAAGAATTTTATAGAGAAGCTTTGTCAATTAGAAAGAAATTAGCTGATTTGAATCCAAAATTATACTCATATGATTTAGCGATTACGTTAAATAATTTTGCTGAATTAAAAAGAATAAAGAATGAATTTAACATAGCTAAAATATACTTTGAAGAATCTTTATCAATTAAAAGAAAGTTAGCTGTTAATAACCCAAGTAGATATTTACCTAGTTTGGGGTTTGGTCTTAATAGCTTGGGACATTTATATCGTAAAGCAGGAGAGTTTGATAAGTCAGAAGAATTATTGAGTCAAGCATTATCAATAAGAAGAAAGTTATGTGATTTTAATAGAGAAGTATATTTATTAGATTTGGCAGCAACTTTAAATGATTTAGCGGTATTAAAAACTAGTCAAAAAGATATTCAAACTGCTTTGGAATTATTAATAGAAGTCTTAAGTATTGATAGGGAATTAGCAATTAAAAATCCACAAGCATATATGTCAAATATTGGAATAACATTAAATAATATTGGGTATTTGTATCATGTTAATAATGAGCTAGATAAATCATTAGATGCTTATGTGGAAGCTTTATCAATACGAAGAAAGCTTGCTGAATTAGACTCAAGGGTTTACCTACCTAAATTGGCAAATAGTTTAAATAGTTTAGCAATTTTGCAAAGTGATCAAAATGAGCATGTTAAGGCTGAAGCATTCTATGAAGAAGCTATATCTATTTATCGAGATTTAGTAGAAAAGAATCCAAAAACGTATTTACCAGATCTAGGATTAACATTAATTAATATAGGGACTCTCTATCAAAACTTTAAAATTGATAAAGAATTATCTGTACAATTTATAGACGAAGCAATTATTATGCTGCTACCTTTTCAAGAAATAAGTTATATCCAAAACTATCTAAAAAGTGCTTTTCAAGTTCTAGAAAAATGGGATATAGACGTAGAAGACTACCTAAAAGAAAAACAAAAAAACGCCAAAAAAGAATAACTACCCCAAAAACCTAGCACGCTCCTCAGCAGTCGGCATTCTACAGGTATCTTTTTGTCCAAACCATTTGTAACGGTATTTGGCTATGATATTATACCCAAAGTCATTGATAAATTTAGGAAGTATACGAAAGACTTGCAACAATTTCCATGCGCCACCAAATTCGTTTAGAATACGAAAAGCCGCAGAAGATTTATGGTAATAGACTTCTTTTCCAGGTACATACAAAATCACAGAGTCCAATTGAGAAGTGTCGAGTTGCAAATGTTCCTGTATCGCTACACCAATCTCTGACTGCAACGACGCAAAACGAAAGACATCTTTTTTATCATGCGAAATGATCTTATCGACAAAGCCGTTGCATAAATTACAAACGCCGTCGAACAATACAATTTTTTTATCTTTTGGTAAGGTATCAATCATTTCTTTAGTCTTTCCAAACTTGATGACAAAGATACGACATATTGCTTAGAAAACGTTTCATACAACATACAGAACGATTGATTTTGTTTATGGGTTTATAGTTGTGAGGTATTAGTATTGAGTAGTGAGATGTTTCAAATGTCAATTCGAGCGCAGTCGAGAATACTTATGAAAACCAAGTTAAAATATTAAATTATAAATGCTAAATTTTAAATTTAAAAGTAGGAAACGTTTCAAATATCAATTCGAACAAAGTCGAGAATACTCACGAATCCACAAAAAACAAATAACAAATCAACAAATAAGAAGTTTATAGGTTTAATAGTTTAGGAGTTTAAAAATTACAATCGTCACTCAGAGATAACAGATTAAAATTAAAATAGTTTTGACCTTTAGTAAGAAAATTGTAGTTTTCAAAATGACTAAATCCTTAATAATAGATTTTGTGATCGTAGAAATAATAGCATTTCTCTGAAACAAAAGTTGTCAGTAATGAAAGCAATGAAGCACATACTTATAATACTCTTATTCCTAAATACGCTCGTTTGTTTTGGACAGACTGAAAATATTCAAACGGAAATTAAATCTGAAAATATTTTCGATTTATCAATTATTCAGGTTTATCCTGATTCATTTCCTAATATTTCGGTCATATTTCAAGCTAAAAATAAGCTTGGAGAACCTTTATGGACTTTAGAAACATCTGAAATACAAGTACAAGAAAACGCTAAAGATTGTGAAGTAATTCGATTGCTGAATATCTCTAAAGACAAACCAATAAACATTGGATTGGTATTTGATCATTCCGGTTCTATGGTTGATAACCCAGCTCAAATGCCAAAAGATGTAGAAACGATGCAGTATGCATATTTTTATGGTACAATGCCAAAGGATTATGTGATGGCAATTGATTATGCCAAGGAAGGAGTGTTGGGTTTCTTAGATGAAACAAAATTATCTAAGGATTCAATTTCATTTGTAGGATTTTCAACAACAGTTGATAAAATATATCCTTTAACTAATGATGTAGCTGGAATTAAATCATTTGTAGAAAAAGTTACACCAGATGGAGGCACTGCATACTATGACGCTTTATATTTAACTATTGAGAATCTTTCAAAAAGTGCGAGTAAATCTGTTATTGTGGCGCTTACAGATGGTCAAGACAATGAATCAAAACACTCAATACAAGAAGTAATTGATTTAGCAAATGAAAAAGAGGTTTCAATTTATACAATTGGACTTGGTAATGTTAACGATACACTACTAACAGAATTATCAAAAAGTACAGTCGGACTTTACTATTACACAAACGATCCTAAAAAACTAAAAGAAATATATTTAAACATTAAGAAACAATTAAAATCTATTTATCAAGTTGATTATATATCCAATAATCAAGACTATTTGGAAGAAGAGAGAGCCATTCGATTTGCATTTGTAAATGATACGCTTGCATTTGCTGATAATACTTCTATGTATTCGCTACCTGAAGAAACAGTTTCTTATTTAAAGAAAAAAGAAGAAGAAAGAATCGCGTCCGAAAGAAACAAATTAATTTTTGGAAGCCTGACAATATTATTAGTAGGTCTTGGAAGTTTTATTGTATACAGGAGAAAAAAGAAAAAGTAGTTATCACCAAAACAAATTCCAAGAAAAGACTTCCGTTCTTATAAGTTTACGTTTTGATTTGCAATACAGAAAATATGTTACCAATAACTAAGACAAGCGCTTCGAATCATCCAAAGACAACTCATAAATCTCCAAATTAAAATAGGGAAGTGCTGCCAACAAATGATCAAAGATATCGCCCATGATATGTTCGTAGTTTTTCCAGACTTTATCTGTGCTAAACGCATAAATCTCTAAAGGAATTCCTTTGGGAGTTTGTGCCAACTGACGACTCATGATTGTCATTTCTTTGTTAATTGCAGGATGTGTGTGTAAATACGATTCTACATACTTTCGAAACACACCAATATTTGTCATATTTCGTCCGTTGATGAGCAAAGACTTATCAATATGATGTTCGGCATTGAATTGTGCAATTTCATCTTGACGCGTTTTCATATACTCAGAAATCAGTTGAATTTTCTCCAATTCTTTCACTTCTTCTTCAGTGATATAATGAATGCTTTGTGTTTTAATAATAATGGCACGTTTGATACGTCTTCCGCCAGAATCATTCATTCCGCGCCAGTTTTTAAATGAATCGGAAATCAATGCGTAGGTCGGAATGGTGGTAATGGTTTTATCAAAATTCTGCACTTTTACGGTTGCCAAGTTAATTTCCACAACATCACCATCGGCGCCGTATTTTTCAATTGTAATCCAATCGCCAATTCGAACCATATCATTCACCGCGACTTGAATACTCGCAACAAAACCAAGAATTGTATCTCTAAAAATCAACAAAATAACGGCAGAAAGTGCTCCTAAAGTAGTTACAAAGGCAATAATGGATTTTCCCGTAAGGATTGAAAAACTCAAAATAACTCCAACTGACCACACAAAAATCATAAAGACTTGAATATAACTGTCAATCGGTTTGTCTTTAAAAGCATTCAAGGTTTTCAAGAAATCGCGTAATGAATTCAAAATGCTACGAATCACTTTAATCACTAGAACGACTAAGAAAATATCAATCGCGACTAAAAAACTACGTTGAAAACTTGGAAAATCTTGAAACAAATACGGAGTTGCTTGCTCAATTAAAAATACAGGAATTAAATGTGCTAAGTTTTGAGGAGTTTTATTCTTAATCAGAAAATCATCAAAATTATTCTTTGTTCGAGGCGCCAAACGATGTGCAAGTGCAATTAAAAAACGGCGCATAATATAATCGACAATAAAAGCAAGAATACTAATTGCAACAATACCAGCGATTAAATTTAGGTAGATGGCAGTTCCTTCATAGCCTTTAGCCTTTAAATAATCATGTACAAGACGGAACCAATTCTGTATATCCATAAAATAAGTTTTTACAAAGGTAAAATTTCCTCGTCACAACATCGAAAAAACAACTACTTTCCACAGATTATAGCATATATATTAGGATAAAAGTCAAAAAATAGCCCTATTTTTACAATACAACCCAAACCCGATTCATTTTTGCGAACCATAATTAATGTATTCCTAGTACTGTTTTTTAGCTGTTCCTTTGCACAGGAATTGCCACCAATTATTAACTACACTCCGAAAATTTATAAGGCAGACAACCAAAATTGGATGATTTCACAATCGGACGATGCATGTATTTATGTAGCTAATAACAAAGGGCTGTTAGAATTTAATGGTGCGCAATGGAAACTCTACAAATCGCCAAACGAAACCATTATGCGTTCTGTAAAAGTCATTGGCGATCGTGTGTATACGGGTTCTTATATGGATTTCGGATATTGGAAACGCCAGGATACAGGAATATTAAAATATACTTCGTTGACCGATGAACTGCATGTTGAAATGGAAGAAGACGAACAGTTTTGGCAAATAATTCAATTAGACGAATGGGTACTTTTTCAATCTTTAGATCGAATTTACATTTATCATACGACCGACAATTCATTAAAAGTAATTAGCGCCGATCATACCATTACAAAATTATACAAGATTCAAGATGAATTGTTTTTTCAAGTATTGGAAGAAGGTTTGTATAGTATCGAAAATGGAGAAAAAAAACTGATCAGTGATAATGCGCTTTTGCGGAAAACTAGAATTGTTGGACTCTTTCCGAAAGGAAATCAAAAAATAATCATTACACGTGATGCAGGCTGGTTCACGTATGATGAAGAAGGTTTAACGGCCATGCAACTTCCGTATCAGCAACAATACAATCAAAAAAGTATTTATACCAGCATTCAACTGTCGGATGGAAGTTATGTATTAGGAACCATTGCAAAAGGGATTTATCATATTTCTCCAGAAGGTGAATTGCGTTACAAAATTGATCAAGCAAGTGGTTTGGGCGATAATACGGCACTTTCACTATTTGAAGATATAGATGGCAATGTATGGACAGGTTTGGATAATGGAATCAATTGTATCAATACCAAAGAACCATTCAAATACTTTGCGGATCAAACGGGACGCATAGGAACAATTTACGCATCTATCATTCACAATGGATATTTGTATTTAGGAACGAATCAAGGTTTATTCTACAAAGCCAATCAAAGCGAAGATGATTTTAAGTTTATCGAAGGAACAAAAGGACAAGTTTGGTGTTTGCGTATCATTGATAATGAATTATTCTGCGGACATGACTCCGGCACTTTTATCATAAAAGATGCGATACCACAAAAAGTTGGAAATGTTCAAGGAACGTGGGATTTAAAAACGATTCCGGGAAAACAAAATCAAATCATTCAAGGAAATTATGATGGATTGTATGTGCTAAAAAAGGAGAATGACAACTGGAAATTAGAATATAAACTCAAAGGATTTGATATCTCTTCTAAACATTTTGAATGGGTAACACAAACCAAAATCTTGATGAATCATGAATACAAAGGTGTGTACGAGCTTACACTCGATGAAAATCATGAAGAAGTAACAGCATACACCAAAAATGCTTCTATTCAAAAAAGCGCCAATACGAGTTTGGTATTGTTTGATGGCAATATTTATCAAGCCAATAAGAATGGTATTTTTAGATATGATAATGCATCACATACCTTTGAGAAAGACGCAATATTAAGTTCCATATTTGAAAAAGATTATTATACATCGGGTAGGTTAGTGGTAGACGATATAGGTTATTTATGGGCTTTTACGAACAATTATATCAATTATGTAACTAAAGAGCGACTCAACGGAGACTTTAAAATTCAACGGATTGCCATTCCACAATCGTTACGTAACGAGATGAAAGGTTATGAAAACATCTCACATCTTAGAGGTAAAAACTATCTTTTAGGAACTTCGAACGGATACATTACGATAGATTTGGCTGAGATGCATTCCAAAGAATACACCATTAAAATAAATAGTGTTACGAATGCTTCGCTTACGGGCGATTTTCATGAAATTGCCTTAGTTACCGAAGAAGAACAAGAATTTAATGCCAATGAAAACTATTTGGCATTTATGTATAGCATTCCGGCTTTCAATAAGTATGAAGTTGCCGAATATTCATATGAATTGGAAGGTTTATATGATGAATGGAGTGATTGGAGTACAAAATCAGATGCATCATTTGAAAACTTACCACACGGAAGTTATACGTTTAAAGTAAAAGCACGAATCAACAATCAAGTGACGGCAAATACGGCAGCATATTCGTTTGTAATCAATCGTCCTTGGTATTTGTCAAATGTTGCAATTATCATCTATGTAATTCTAACCATTTTACTCTTTACAGCGATCAATGGTTTCTACAAACGATATTACAAAAAACAGCGAGAACGTTTATTAGATAAGAAAACCAGAGAGTTGGCCGTAAAAGAATTAGAAGCACAAAAAGAAATCATTCAATTAAAAAATACGCAGCTTAATAATGATATAGAATCAAAAAATCGTGAATTGGCCATTGCTACGATGAATATGATTAAGAAGAATGAAACTCTAAATAGTATCAAACAAGAATTGCAAAAACAAAAAACGGAAATGCAAGATGTAAAACCTGTAATTCGTTTGATAGATAAAAACATTAACAATGCGGAAGATTGGAAGTTTTTTGAAGAAGCGTTCAATCATGCTGATAAGGATTTCTTCAAGAAGGTAAAAGAACTACATCCACAATTAACTGCCAACGATCTCCGATTGTGTGCATATTTACGTTTAAATCTTTCATCAAAAGAGATTGCGCCACTCCTCAACATATCTGTGCGAAGTGTGGAAATCAAGCGTTATCGTCTGCGAAAAAAGATCAGTCTTGCTCGTGAGATTAATCTGAATGATTATTTCCTAAACTTATAAGGATCTTCTTAAAATAACACAAAAAAATAAGCTACATCATATTTCTATACTGTAGCTTATCAAACAAAGTTTTATTTAAAATAATATATTAGCAGCCAATACTAGGAGGACAATCTGGTTGCGTTGTAAAACCTCCACATCCTTGTTTCCCAGATCCTTCAATAGGAGCTTGTAGTCCTCCAGAAATTGCTGGCATTTCATTTAATTTTAAAATAGACCTTTTGTTTAAATTTAATTTCTTTACTGACTTTTTAATGGTTTAAAGTTTTAAATTAATAATTCTTATAAAATCAACAGAATTATTAGCGAATCGTTTAAATATGATGCATATACATCTACAGCATATTCAAAAACACCTCAACATTTTCAAAAAACACCACAACATTACCACAACAATAACGTTGTAGTGATCTTTTTTTTACTTAAAGTGATACTTTTTTTTAAATGTTTAATCATTGCCAATAACACATAAACAAAGGGTTTGAAATGATAATTCTTCAATAAAAATGCTAAAAAATTAACATGTATGTTTTTTGTATAGGTGTTTTTTAAGGAATCGTTAACAATTGTAAATACATTGTCATCAATTAAAAAACAACTATATGAACCGTTATGTAATCATCCTTGTATTCATGCTCACCTCGATATGGGGCTATGGACAAGATTTTGAGATAAAAGGGAAAGTCTTAGAAGATGGTAGTCAAATGCCATTGCCAGGCGTAACCGTTTTACTTAAAAACACTTCAAATGGAACTTCTACTGATTTCGATGGAAATTTCAGCCTAAAAAATGTTCCAAACGGAAGTACAATTGTATTTTCTTCCGTTGGATATGCAACTCAAGAAGTTGTGGTCACCTCAAACAAAGAATTAACCATTCTCATGAAAGAAGATGCAGAAGCATTAGAGTCTGTCATTGTTATTGGATATGGTTCACAAAGAAAAGAACTCGTCTCTGGAGCTTTTACAACAGTAGAAGCCGACAAAATTATAGAGCGGAATCCAGTGAGAGTTGAAGAAGCGCTTCAAGGTTCTTCTTCGGGAGTTCAAGTAAATGCTACTTCTGGTTCGCCAGGTGCTGCGCTTAACATTCGTATTCGTGGTATTACGTCAAATGGAAACAACAACCCACTTATTATTGTAGATGGTGTAAATGTTGGAAACGATTTAAGTGTCATTGATCCTAATGATATAGAACAATTAGATGTGATTAAGGATGCGAGTTCTGCTATTTATGGTGTGCAAGCTTCCAATGGTGTCATTTTAATTACAACCAAAAGCGGACGTAGAGATTCAGCAACGAAATTCTCTTACAACGCTTATTATACCGTGCAAGAAACTTCTAATACGTTAGATTTAATGAATGCAACGGAATATGCCGTTTATGTTAATGAAACTGAAGTTGCAGACGGAAATGCATTGCCTTTTCCAGATGTTTCTTCCTTTGGAGAAGGAACCGATTGGCAAGATGAATTATTCACATCAGCACCATTATTCAGCCATAGTATAAGCGCTGCTGGAGGATCTGAAAATATCTCTTATGGTATCAGTGGTAGTTATTTAGGACAAGATGGAATTATTGCGAGCGATAAGTCAAACTTTACACGTTGGACTCTTAAGAACAACTTAAGCATCAATCTATCAGAAAAATTAAAATTAAACACACTACTTTTATATACGAATAGAAAAACTAGAGGAATTCCAGAAGGCGGAAGAGGTTCTATACTTTATTATGGAGCGAATGCTTCTCCGTTAACTCCAATCTTCGACGGAACAGACGGAACAGGTCCTTCAAGAGGATTTTCATATATAGGAACGGAACAAGGAATTGAAATCATCAATCCATTTGCAGTGATCAACAATACCTTTAATGAAGCCAAAACAAACCGTTTTACTGGAAAAATTGAATTGGTATATGATATTATTGAAGATTTAGAAGTTACTTCTCGTTTTAACTTCAATTATGCAGATGTCATTGCGCGTTCATACAATCCATTACAATATTACGGACCAAACAAGGTTCAAAACAATGTCAATGTTGCCAACAATCAATTCGTATTAGATACCAACGATGATGGAGACAGAGATGTATACAGTACGGTAAGTGAGAATACACAGAATTTCTTTGATTACACATGGGAAACTTTTGTAAACTATAAGAAATCATTTGGAGATCATAACTTCAGTGGTTTACTAGGAACTTCGTTACAAAGTTTACAATATGACGGAATTTTTGCAACAGGATTCTTAGTAAACGGTCCAGACGCTTGGAGCAATGCGTATTTGAGCAATACGCAATCATTTATTATTGATGATGATGATACGCCAAACGGAGATCCACAGGACATTCAGCAAACTTTAAGTGCTACCACAGGAATCGGAGAAGATCGTGTATATTCCATATTTGGAAGACTTCAATACGATTATCAAGGAAAATATTTATTCTCAGCAATGTTACGACGTGATGCTTCTACGCGTTTCGGTCCAGACAATCGTATTGGATACTTTCCATCACTTTCTGGAGGTTGGGTGATTACACAAGAAGATTTCTTCAAATCAAACACAATCAACAGTTTAAAACTTAGAGGAAGTTGGGGAATCACAGGAAATGACCGAATTGGCAGTTTCCGTTGGTTAGGATTCTTACAAGGAGCCAACGCCGAAGCTTCATATCCTTTTGGAGATGTATTATCGTTTGGAAATGCTATCGGAGCTTTATCAAACTCAAAACTACAATGGGAAACAACGACACAAACCAACATCGGTTTTGATGTAAGTTTATTTGATCGAAAGTTAGACATAAGTGTTGATTACTATAAAAAACGTACGGAAGACTTATTATTAGTTCCGGAAGTATCCGCTTTATTAGGAACAAGTGCAGGAGGAAGCTCGGCGCCAGTAGTAAATGCCGGAATCGTAGAAAACAAAGGTTTGGATTTAAGTATCAACTTCTCACATGATTTTACGGACGACTTAAGCATTCAAGTTGGGTACAACTTAACAAGTATCAACAACGAAGCTATTGAAGTAAACAATGCTGCAGGATTTTTACCTGGTGGATTATTTGGTTTAGGTCAATCAACTTCACGTTTCCAATCTGGATTGCCAATTGGAGCTTTCTGGGGATTACAAACAGATGGAATCTTTCAAAATCAAGCAGAAATTGATGCACATGCGGTTCAGCCAGATGCACAACCTGGAGACATTCGTTACGTAGATTTAGATGGAGATGGTGTCATTGAATATGGAAGTCAAGACGATCAAGGAATGATTGGAAATCCAATTCCAGATTTCACCATGGGATTCAATCTAAACTTAAACTACAAACAATTTGACTTTGGAACGTCTTTATATGCTTCTATCGGAAACGATATTGCAAGAAGTTATGAGCGTTTCCTAACGTATAGCAACAAACCAACCTTATATTTAGATCGTTGGACAGGCGAAGGAACTTCGAATTCTGTACCAAGAGCTTCAACAAACGCATCAAACAATCGTTTGTTCTCAGATTTCTTCGTGGAAGATGGTTCGTACTTACGTATACAAAACGTTCAAATAGGATACTCGTTACCAGATTCAGTCTTAGAAAAAATCCACTTGGATCGCTTCAGAATCTATTTCGGAGTAAACAATTTACACACGTTTACAAAATACCGAGGATACAATCCAGATGTTTCAAACTCAGATCCACTATCGGCAGGAGTTGACTTAGGACAATATCCTTTAGCAAGAACCTTTACAACAGGAGTTAATGTATCATTCTAAACACATCACTATGTATAATAAGATAACAAAAATAGCATGTACACTGCTGATCATTATGAGCATACAATCTTGTGATGATTACTTAGAAATATTGCCTCCAGGGCAAGAAAATTCAGAAAACTTTTTCAATACGCCAGACAATTATCAAGATGCACTTATTGGTGTGTATGACTTATTGTCTACTACGTATTTGAATAATATTTTAGGCGAAATTGCCTCTGATAACAGTCTCTGTGGAGGAGAAAACCCAACAGATGTATTGGATTGGCAACAAATCGATGACATGATTCATACACCAGACAATGGCGCGTTGCGTAATGTGTTTCAATGGATGTATGCAGGAATAAGTAGAGCAAACTATATTGTAGAATTTCAAGACAATATAAGCTTTGACGGAAAAGATCAGATCTTAGCAGAAAACCTATTCTTACGTTCGTACTTTTATTTTGAATTGGTAAAATTCTTTGGAGATGTGCCAATGTATACGGACAGAAGAATCACGATAGATGAAACACAGTCTATTGAAAGAATGCCAAAAGCAGATGTATATGCACGTTTGGAAGTTGACTTAATGAATGTCATTCCAAATTTACCTTGGACACAAACTCAAAATGGTAGAGCCACTAAAGGAGCAGCTTGGGCATTGCTTGGAAAAATATACTTATACCAAGAAAAATATACGCTTGCAGCAGAAGCTTTCAATGAAGTTATCAACTCTGGGCAATATCAGTTGGTGCAGGATTTCAATACAATCTTCTTAAACAATAACGAAAACAATTCTGAAGCAGTATTCGAAATTCAATATTCTGGTACGCAAGAAGGAGCAAGTTTCGGTTGTTTCCAATGTGTTGAAGGAAATGTAGCCGTAGGATTTATGGGACCGCGTTTTCAAGGCGGAAACTTTAGTCCGTATGCATCCGGGTTTAGCTTCAATGTACCAGTACAAGATGTTGTAGACTTATACCAAGCTGGAGATACACGTTTGGCAGCAACAGTCTTAGACATTGATGCTTTTGTAGTATCACGACCAGACGTAACTTTTACACTTGGTTCAGAACATACAGGATATTTCAATCTAAAATACATTCCATATGCAAATGACAATGTAATTCAAGATGCAAATATCAACCGAAGCAACAACTACAGAGCTATTCGTTATGCAGATGTATTGTTAATGGCTGCCGAAGCAAATCTATTGGCACCAGCACCAGTGGCAAATCCGCAAACATTCTTAGATGCTATTCGCGACAGAGCTTTTGGAGATACCAATAACAGAATACCTGCAACATTAGAAAATGTATTAGCAGAAAGAAGAAGAGAACTAGCGGGAGAAGGACATCGTTTCTTCGATCAAGTTAGAACAGGACAAACAAGCACTATTCCAGGATTTACATCAGGGAAAAACGAAATATTTCCAATTCCAAGAATCGAAATTGAATTGGCAGGAAATCGTTGGTCACAAAATGCAGGATATTAAACGCTAGAAAAAAGAAAACAATACAAGATGAAAATAATAAAATATGTATTCAGTTTATGTCTAGTCGCACTGATCGTTATCAGTTGTGAAGATGACGAAAATTTGGATTTTGTAGAAACGGCAAGCGCTCCTACAAACTTATCCTTACTTACAGAAATTACACAAGACAACACTGGTTTAGTGAAAATTACTCCGCTTGGAGAAGGAGTTACAACCTACAGTCTTGATTATGGAGATGGCTCTGATGTAGCTGCTGAAATTTTACCAGGAAGCTATGTAGAACATACGTATGCAGAAGGAAGTTATGATGTTACGCTAACGGCTAAATCGTTAAACGGAAAAACAACTTCATTAACGCAGCAAATCGTTGTTTCATTCTTAGCACCACAAAACTTAGCGGTGACTATTGAAAATGATCCAGGTATATCAAAACAGGTAAATGTAACTGCTACAGCAGATTTTGCAATGACCAATCAAATTGATTTTGGTGATGGAAGCGACGCTGTCTCAGGAAATATTGGAGAAACCATTTCACATATCTATGATGATCCAGGAACATATACAATTACTGTAGTTGCTATGGGTGGCGCAATTGAAACGACCACATATACAGAAGATTTTGAAGTAACAGCAATTGTACAACCACTTACGTCTGCACCAGCACAACCTGCAAGAGCAGATGGTGATGTAATCTCTATCTTCAGTAGTGCATATAATGATGTACCAGACACTAACTATTTCCCAGATTGGGGACAAGGAGGTCAAGGTAGTAGTTGGGCAATGTTCGACTTAAACGGAGATCAAATGCTTCAATACATCAATCTAAGTTATCAAGGAATTGCTTTGGCAGATGGAACAACGGTAGATGTTTCAGGAATGGAATATTTACACTTAGATGTTTGGACTGCTGATGTCGTAACGGATTTAGAAGTTTCGCTAATCAACAATCCAGCAGGTTCATCTGAAGCACCTGTAACACGCTCACTAACGGCAGATTCATGGACAACTATAGAAATTCCAATCTCGGAATATGTAGATCAAGGATTATCTGTAAATGAAATCTTTCAATTAAAATTTGTAGGAACTCCATGGGCAGCAGGAACGGTGTTCATTGACAATATTTATTTCTACAAAGAAGCTTCAACGGCACCAACCATTGCAGGAACATGGAAAGTAGCTCCAGTAGCAGGATCGTTAGCTGTGGGGCCATCACCAGGTTCAGGAGAATGGTTCTCAATCAGTGATGCACAAGTTGCAGAAAGAGCATGTTATTATGATGATACTTATGTATTTGGAAATGATGGTTCTTTTAGTAATGTATTAGGAGCTGACACTTGGATCGAAGGATGGCAAAGTGGAAGTGGAGATGCTTGTGGAGCGCCAATTGCACCACATGACGGATCTGCAGCAGCAACGTATTCGTATGATGAAGGAGCAGGAACAGTAACCATAAATGGAACAGGAGCGTATATAGCGTTACCAAAAGCAACCAATACAGGAGAACTTTCAAACCCTGGAGATGCGCCAAGTTCAATAACATATAATGTTACACTTGATGATGTCAATAATATGACTGTACAAATTGAAGCTGGAGGCGGCGTATTCTGGACATTCAAACTGGTAAGAGATGGCGATGTTCCTACTTCACCATTGGCAGGTTCATGGAGTGTTGCTCCAGAAGCAGGATCATTAGCAGTTGGACCATCACCAGGTTCAGGAGAATGGTTTGCAATCAGTGATGCACAAGTTGCAGAAAGAGCATGTTTCTACGATGACGAATATGTATTTGGAAACGATGGTTCATTCAGTAATGTATTAGGAACTGATACATGGATAGAAGGCTGGCAAAGTGGAAGTGGAGATGCTTGTGGAGCGCCAATTGCACCGCATGATGGAAATACACCTGCAACATTTACGTATGATGAAGGAGCAGGAACAGTAACACTTAACGGAACAGGATCTTACTTAGGAATTCCGAAAGCAAACAATTCAGGAGAACTTTCAAGTCCTGGAGATGCACCAAGTTCCATTACATATAATGTCACATTTATTGATGACAATACCATCACAGTTGAAATAGAAGCTGGTGGTGGCGTATTCTGGACATTCAAGCTAATCAAAAATTAATACAGAAAAAGATGAAAAAACTTAAAAACATATTCGCATCGCTTTTAGGTATCTTGCTGCTCACGGTTAGCTGTCAAGATGATGATCCTACAGTGGGCGATTTAGTCACACCAAGTAACTTGCAAGTCACAGCAACTATAGTTGGGCAAGATGCAAGCAATCCAAACGGAGACGGAAGCGGTGTTGTAAACTTTGCAGCTACGGCCAATGATGCTATTACGTATAGATTTATATATGAATCCAATCAGCAAACTGCTGCTACAGGAACAGCGTCGTTTATATTTTCCAATTTAGGAGTAAACACGTATACAGTAACCGTAATTGCATATGGTACGGGAGGAATCTCAACAACTACTACAATTACCGTAGATGTATTGGCTACGTATGCGCCTCCAGCAGAATTATTAGAAAAATTAGTGGGAGATGGTTCTAGAACATGGAGAATCAAATCAGAACAACAAGGACACTTTGGTTTAGGACCTGTAGGAGGAACTGTGCCAACAGAATGGTACGGTGCACAACCAGATGAAAAAGCTACTGTTGGAATGTACGATGACAGATATATTTTCAATGCTGATGGAACTTTTACTTTCATTACGAATAATACCAATGATGATGCAGGAACGGACCCTGCAGGAACTGTATTTGGACGTGTAAATTTAATAGATGAATTAGGAAGTTCAGGTGGAGAAATCAACGGAGCAGATGTTGAAAACTTACCATACGATGATTTCCAAGAAAGTTGGGTACTTATTGCGCCAAGTGGTGTAGAAACAATCAACCTTACAGGAAATGGATTCATTGGATACTATACTGGAGGATCACATAATTATGAAATTTTTGATCGCTCTGTACCAAATGAATTAATACTAAGAACAACTGATGGAAACGGTGAGTTTGATTGGTGGTTTATCATTACTTCTGCAGAACCATCAACAGGAAGCAACTTTCAAACTCAGTATAACAACTTAGTTTGGGAAGATAATTTTGATGTAAATGGTGCGCCAGATGCAGCCAATTGGACCTATGACCTCGGTGATGGCGGATGGGGAAATGGAGAAGAACAAACCTATACCAACGATGCTAGTAATGTCATTATAGAAGATGGAATGTTAAAAATAACAGCCGTAAAAGAAGCTGGAGGAAACTACACATCAGCACGTTTAAAATCGGAAAACCTTTATGAATTTACATATGGTAGAGTAGAAGTTCGTGCTAAATTGCCTGCTTCACAAGGAACTTGGCCAGCTATTTGGATGCTCGGAGCCAATTTTGATACGGTTGGATGGCCAACCTGTGGAGAAATTGACATCATGGAACAAAAAGGACAAGACAAAAATACAGTCTTAGGAACGGTACACCATCCGGGAGTTTCGCCAGGAGCTGGAGATGGAGCAACAACAGCATTGCCAACATCTACGACAGAATTTCATAACTATACGGTTGAATGGACAGATACAACAATTACTTTCTTAGTAGACGATTTTGTATACCATACAGTTAGTAATGATGTTACACTACCATTCAATGCAGACTTCTTCCTAATCTTAAATGTCGCTATGGGTGGAACTTTAGGAGGAGAAATTGATCCAGCATTCACTCAAGATTCAATGGAGATTGATTATGTACGAGTGTATCAATAATTAAAATTTACTTGGATACAGCTATAACAACCAAGCTTGCTTAATGTTTGTTCTTTTCGAATTCGGAAAGAACAAACAGAGCAAGAAAAAAATGCAAAATGTACAAAACTTAAGCTTGAAAAGCGGACTGGTACATTTTCTCAAAAAGGTGATACTAAATCATCAAATAAGCAAAAAATAGAGTAGCAAAATACGAATAATTCAAAACGACATCGATATCGTTTTACATATCAAAAATGGCACAAAACAGTGAAAAAGTCTATAAACCTATAAAAAGCATATACAAAAGACTATACAAGCACTACAACATTACTACAACATATAGTGAAAATCAAGTGTTTGCGCTGTTTTAATTAAAAAAAAAGTAAACTTTAAAATCATTATCAATCCTGCAAAATCAGAGGGATTAAATTGACAATAACGCAATTTTAGTACGGTTTTATTGAGATGTATGTTTTTTGTTGTGGTTCATATTTAAGATTTCGCAATAATAATATATAGTTTTAGTAACAGATAAAATAAGTAGAGTCTAGGCTCGAAATAAACCATCAAGAATTTAAATAGACAATGTAATTAGCTGAAACGATCTAACCTACCTTAATATAAAGATCCTTCGCGAATTCCATCTGACCAAATTAACAAACTAAAAACAAACAGATGAAAAAAACCTTTCTAACCTTAGCACTGATTTTTTTAACAACATCTATGTTTTCTCAAGCTGACAATGTTACTGTCAAGAAAACAGATCAAGGAATGAAATTGGTAGTTAACGGAAAAGATTTTATGATCAATGGTATGAACTGGGATTATGTGCCAATTGGTTCCACAATTACCGATCCAGGAATTTGGAATAGATCAGACGATGTTATTATGTCAGCACTTGACGCAGAAATGTCATTGCTAAAAAACATGGGTGTAAATGCAATTAGGACCTATAACCTAAAACCAAAGTGGATTAAGTATATCTACGAAAACTACGGTATTTACACAATGCTCAACATTACTTTTGGAGCCTATGGACTTACCATAAACGGAGCTTGGACTCCACAAACGGATTACGCTGATCCTGCAACTAGAGAAGTATTGATGAAGGAAGCCATTGATATGGCCAATACTTACAAAAATACGCCAGGACTACTATTATATATGATAGGAAACGAAAACAACTATCATTTATCGTGGACAGGAGCAGAAACAGAAGCAATTCCAATTGAAGGAATTGATTCAAACAAAATAAAAGCAGCACGTGCATTATACAAAGCTTTCAACGATGCTTCATTAGAAGTAAAGAAAATTGATACATCGCATCCAGTGGCAATTTGTAACGGAGATATGTTATATGCTGACTTGGTAAAGCAAGAATGTACAGACGTTGATATATATGGTACAAACATGTATCGAGGCGTTTCTTTTGGAGATGCATTTACAAGAGTAAAAAATGAACTAGACATGCCAATTCTTTTTGCAGAGTTTGGTTCAGATGCTTTCAACGCAAGAGATAACGAAGAAGATCAATATTCACAAGCATACTACATGGTTGGAAACTGGAAAGAAATCTACGCAAATGCCGCAGGTGTTGGTGGAGCTCAAAACTCATTAGGAGGATTTACATTCCAATTCTCTGATGGTTGGTGGAAATATCTTCAAACAAAAAATTTAGACGTTCATGACAACAATGCTTCTTGGCCAAATGGAGGATACTCTAGAGACCAAGCAAAAGAAGGAGACAATAACATGAACGAAGAGTGGTTTGGTATCTGTGCCAAAGGTCCCACAAATGCAAGAGGTTTATACACGTTATATCCTCGTGCCGCATACTACGCATTAAAAGAAGTTCACCAAGTTAATCCTTACGATAAAGGAATATCTAAAGACTTCGTAGAAAATCATATAGACAACATTCAAATTATGGATGCTGTCCTAAGAGCAAGAGGAGACAAAGCTGCTATGGGTGGCGGAAGTAACCAAAAAATACGCATAAGCCAATTAAGAGCCGAATTCACAACATTCAATACAGGTGGAAGTTTAATTACTACGCCAGACACAGAAAACCCGAATGAAAATGTATTCCCAAATCAATTAGGTTTTGATCACATGCAATCGTATTACGTAGGAATTGAAGGAAATCCTGCTCCAAACATGAGAGCCAATGTAAACTTCAATATTCTAGGAAATGTTGCAGAAAATCCAATCAACGAAATTTTCTATGAAAATGCAGGAAGACCTATCACAATTGTTGGTGTTGATGGAGGAAACGATATTGATGTAGAAGTTGCTGATTTCAACAGAGTACGAGTATACAATGCTGAATTTGAATGGAAAACAAAAAATGCGGATGTACGAGGATTTTACCGTACAGGACACTATCACTGGGGATATGAAGGAGATATCTTCGGGTTATATCCAGAAGCAAACTACGGTCCTAACTTAGATATCTACGGAGGTGAAATTTTAGGAATTGAAGTTGATGGTAAAGGAGCATTAGCAGGTGCAAAAGCTGCATTTGGTCCACAACTTTGGTGGGGAGCAAATCCAACAATGTTATTCAAGTATACAAAAAATATCAAAGGTTGGGATGTTACAGGTATTTATCACAGAGACTTGCAAACAGATCTTGAATTTGATCAGACTGGACGTCGTGTATTAGATGCCAATCAAGTCCGAAGTGGTGTAATTCCAGCATGGCCAATAGAAAGAGCAACTCTAGCAATTGAGAAAGACTTTGGTAAAATTGGATTACAAGTTGGAGGAATCTGGGGAGGAAATCCTCTAAATGGTAGTGTATACCAAGATGTTAGAGGAACTTCTGGAAACTATACAGTCGTTGAAGACAAAATTAAATCTAGCGACAATTGGGGAGCAAAAGCAAAAATTACATATGAAGGCGGACGATTCAACTGGTACGCACAAGGTAGTGTAATGGGATTAGTTGCCAATGGTGGAGCCGATCAAACACAAACTTTTACCGGATGGAGATTAAGAGACTCTGGTAGCGGAAACATGTCTAACTTCTTATCTGGTTTTACATATACAATGGGAGACTTTCAAATAGCTCCAAACTTCATGTATCAAAAACCATTAGTAGACGCTATGCCAACAGATGTACAAGCGCCAGGAAGATTACGTAATGTAATTGACGATCCATTTGCTGTACGAGGAGGAAACCGTGAAATGACTGCGGGTGAAATCTTATTCACATACGATCCTACTCCAGGAACTTGGATGTACGAGTGGAACAATGACAGAGCAGAAGATGCAAAATTTGCAGCCAACTTAGGATTTGTATTCCGTCACTTACCAACACAACAAGATGCACATATCGGATTCAACGCAAATCGTACATTCTTTGCATTCCCAAATACAGTACCAGCGGAAGATTTATGGGAAATCAACTCACGTATGGTATCTAAAGTATCACCGGAATTAGGAATCATTGGAAACTTCTACTACGGAAATGCACAAGCAAATGGTGATAATAACAGACTGATCAAACGATTTGGTGGAGATGTTCGAATGATTTACAACAACATCAAAGTAGAAACACATGTAAAACTTAATGATTGGGGACCATTTGATTACCATAGAGATTTCAACCTAACATATCCAACACAGTTAATGTTAGATATCTCTACATCATTAGGAAAACCAGATTGGTTCGTGTTACCGAGTACAAGAATCGGAATTCGCGGAACATGGCGTTCATTAGACGAGTTTTCGCCAAGATACTCGCCAAACGCTACAGCAGGTCAATTCTCAAACACACCAGTATTAAGTCCAGTAGGATTTGACAATGGAACAGAATGGGAAATAAGAACATACATACATATCAATATCGGAAAATAATAAATCAGCTATAAAAATGAAAGTATTAACATATTTAAAAAACACACTACTTGCTGGTTTTGCAATAGCCTTAACGGTAAGCTGTGAAAGAGATATATCGGATGAAGCTATAGAAGCGACATTCCCAAATACACCAGATATATTTATTGATGCTCCTGTGAGTTTAACAGATGAATTTTTCATCTCGTTTGATCCCGCTGTTGGTGCAAATACTGAAGGTTTTGGAACAGATGAAAATGAAGCGTATGCAGGATCATCCTCTATACGTATTGATGTGCCAGCTCCAAATGACCCAGATGGTAATTTTATAGGTGGAATTTTTAGAGACCGTGGAGAAGGTAGAGATCTTACAGGATACGATGCTTTAACTTTTTGGGCAAAAGGTTCACTAACTGGAACTATTCAAGTTGGTTTTGGAACCGATTTCTTAACAGATACATATCCAGTTTCAACAGCAATTCAATTATCAAGCGGATGGAGAAAGTATGTCATTCCAATTCCTGATCCTTCAAGATTAGTTCAAGAAAGAGGAATGTTCTTATTTTCTGCAGGATCTTTCGATGCTTTAGGAAATGACAATCCAGCCGATGCAAACTCTTTTAGTGACAATATTGGCTACACATTTTGGCTAGATGAATTAAAATTTGAAAACCTTGGAACTACAAATTTACTATATCCTTTTATTCTAAACGGACAAGATGTAGAAATAGACAACTTTACTGGATATACACAAACAATCGATGGTTTAGGAGCTACGTTTAACTTGGGTAACGGTCAAAATATATCTGTAGAAGCATCAAGAGCTTATTTTGATTTTACGTCATCTGACAATTCTGTAGCTACGGTAAGTGCTACTGGTGATGTAAATTTAATTGGAGCGGGTACAGCTACAATTACAGGAAGCATAGGAAATGCAACAGCGAATGGATCTTTGACATTAAATTCTACAGGTTCTTTTGTAAATGCACCAGATCCAACCCAAGCACAAGCAGATGTGATTTCTATATACAGTGAATCTTATCCTAGTGTTACTGGATTCAATCCAGGAGTCTTTGCAGGCTCAAATACACAAAGTATTTCAGTACAAACTTTTGAAGGTAACAGCCATGTAAACTATGAAGGAATTGACTTCATTGGAATTGGATGGGATGGAACGGTAAATGTCACAGGTGAAACAATGGTTCACGTAGACATCCAATTAACAAGCGGAGCTGGCTCAGCACTTGTGATGGAACTCATCGATTTTGGTCCAGACGATACCGACAATGGTTTCGGCGACGGAACTGCAGGTGGATTTAACGTAAGTAGCCAATTGATGGAAGGTCAGTGGGTTGGTATCGATATCCCTTTAAGTGCTTTTACATTGCCTACAGGTGGTGGTGGAGCAGGGAATCCTAACCTAGCTAATATCGGTTACATTGTTTTTGTTTCTTCGAATGGAGCTTCATTCTTAGTCGACAACATATATTTCTATTAAGAATTTATAAAATAAGATAAATGAAAAAAATCATAAAAAATAGTATGCTAGCATTAACAATCATCTCGAGTGTTGTTTTTGTTAGTTGTGAAGCAGATGAGACTCAAACTGTGGCTACGCTAAGCAACTTAGTAATGTCTGACGAGTTTGATATTGATGGAGCACCAGACCCAAGCTTATGGACGTATGACTTAGGTGACGGAACACAACAAGGCTTACCAGCCGGTTGGGGAAACAATGAACTTCAAATATATACCAGCAATTCTGAAAATGTAGAAGTTCAAAACGGACTTTTAGTAATTACTGCTAGAGAAAATACCGCAGGAGGATATACTTCTGCAAGAATAAAAACACAAGGATTATTTGAGCAACAATACGGTCGTTTTGAAGCGCGAATTCGTCTGCCTCAAGGAAAAGGTTTATGGCCAGCTTTCTGGTTATTAGGAAATGATTGTAGTCAAAACCCTTGGCCAGCATGCGGAGAAATTGACGTGATGGAATATTTAGGAGATCAACCTACAGTTGTTTTAGGAAGTGTTCACGGACCTAATTTCTCTGGAGCAGAATCAATCTCAAAAGAATATCAACTCACTAATGATCGGTTTGATACAGACTTTCATGTGTTTGGGATCGAATGGAGCCCAGGACGAATTAATTATTATGTAGACGATGTTTTGTATCAAAGCATTACACCAGAAACAATTGCAGAAGAAACGAATGGTGCAGGAACATGGGTATTTGATAATGCATTCTATATCATTTTGAATGTAGCTGTTGGAGGAAACTTGCCTGGTAGCCCAGATGCAAATACTACGTTCCCACAAAGAATGCTTGTTGACTACATAAGAGTTTATAACTAAAAAATACAAAGACATGAAATTTTTAAAATATAAAATAAGCCTACTTTCTTTGGTAGTATTGTCATTGGCAATGTTTACTTCATGTGAAGATGACAATGAAAGTGGAGTCACACTAATAGGTTTAGAAGCCAAATTTATAACAGAAATAGATTCTAAAACAATTTCATTTATCAATGTTTCCAGTAATGCTACTTCGTATTCATGGGATCTTGGTGATGGAACAACGTCTTCATTAAGTAATCCTGTAAATCGATATTCTAATGGAACCTATACAGTGGTGTTAACAGCATTTAATGACAATGGTGAGTCTAGTACATTTCAAGAAACATTCACGATTGATGGATGTATTGACGAAACCGAAGAAAACACAGATCCTGCAAATGGTGATTTAAACTGGAATTTTCTAAGTGATGATACAGGTTTTGATGCCTTTGGAGATATCGGCGGTGCTATTGTAGCAAATCCAGTATTAGACAATGTAAACAGCAGTTGCTTTGTACAAATCTATGACAAGACCATTGGTTGCCAAACTTGGTCTGGAGTAGGTGTTGAATTGGCTACAGCATTAGATTTTTCAACAATTACGAACAAAACTTTTAAAATGAAAGTTTTAGCACAAACGCAAGTGACAGATGTTACATTAAGACTAGAGTTTATGCCTTTTCCAAACGTAAATCCTTTCCAAGAAAGAATTGCAACAATCACACAAGTAGGACAGTGGCAAGAACTTAGTTTTGATTTTACAGGTGTCAATGCCGGAACTTTTAAAAGTATGATTATCTATTTTGATAGAAACGCACCTTGCGATGGTGATGTTTACTATTTTGATGATATCACTCAAGAATAAACAATCAAACGAAACACAATAAAATTCCCCTACTTCCCTGAGAAGTGAAAATAATGACCAATAATGATTAAAGAAGCAAGCTTAGATCAAGATATTCTATCAAATATGTCTCAAATAGAAACAGTACACATAGACAACGAACGTTTTTACAAAATTTCTAATAGCGATACCATTCGACCATTTTTTATGAGTATCGTAAGTGATTCCGACCATTGGATGTTCATATCTAGTAATGGCGGATTAACCGCAGGACGTAAAAACGCTGAATTTTCGTTATTTCCATATTACACAGATGATAAAATCACAGAATCTGCTGAAATAACTGGAAGCAAATCTATTTTTCAAGTCACAAAAAATAGTAAAAACCATTTATGGGAACCGTTCTCAGAACGTTTTGAAGGCATGTACCATGTAACACGTAATTTGTATAAAAACAATTACGGAAACAAAGTAATGTTCGAAGAAATCAACCACGATTTAGAACTTACGTTTCGTTACCAATGGAATTCTAGCGATGAATTCGGATTTGTAAAAAAATCGAATCTCATCAATAACGCCCAAGAAGCTATACAGATAAATGTATTGGATGGAATTCAAAACATTTTGCCATACGGAGTTGGTTCAGATTTGCAAAATGCAAGTAGTAATCTGGTAGATGCTTACAAACGAACAGAACTTGAAGAAAGTACTGGTTTGGGAATCTTTGCGTTAAGCGCAATTATTGTAGATAAAGCAGAACCTAGCGAAGCTTTAAAAGCAAACATAGTTTGGTCATTAGGCATAGAAAACGCACAATACTTATTGTCGTCGTTACAATTAAAAGCATATCGTAAACGTCATCCAATTCAACAAGAAATAGATGTAAAAGCAGAAAAAGGTGCATACTTCATCAATACAGAAGTGCATTTGCAAGCAGCTGAAAGTAAACATTGGATGACAGTTACGAATGTAAATCAAGATCATAATGATATTGCAGCCTTATCAAATCGTATCAAAAATGAATCAGATTTAGCTGAAAAGATTCAAGATTCTATTGATCAAGGAACAAAAGATTTATTAGCATTAAATGCAGCTTCAGATAGTATGCAATTAACAGCCGATAAATTCAGAGATACACGTCATTTCTCTAATACGCTTTTCAATATCATGCGTGGTGGAATTTTTGACAACAACTATCAAATAGAAAAATGGGACTTTAAAAACTATCTGGCAAAAGCCAATAAAAAAGTAGCAAGAACTTCAGAAAATGTTATTGATGCTTTACCAGCAGAATTCTCATTAGCACAAATACAAAAGATTGCTTACGAAAGCACTGATAAAAACTTCAGACGCTTATGTTTGGAATACATGCCATTAAAATTCAGTCGTCGTCACGGAGATCCAAGTCGTCCTTGGAACAAATTCTCTATCAACACGCGAAGTGAAGTAGATGGTTCTAAAATATTAGATTATGAAGGAAACTGGCGCGATATTTTCCAAAACTGGGAAGCGCTAGCACATTCATATCCAGAATTTATCGAAAGTATGATTCACAAGTTCTTAAATGCAACAACTTTCGATGGATACAATCCGTATCGTGTAACCAAAGGCGGCTTTGATTGGGAAACCATTGAACCAGATGATCCTTGGTCGTACATTGGATATTGGGGCGATCACCAAATCATATACTTACAAAAGTTTTTAGAAATTATAGAAAATCACAAACCAGGAAGACTGGAAAGTTTTTTTGATAAAGACTTATTTGTATATGCGAATGTTCCTTACAGAATTAAGCAATATCAGGACTTACTAAAGAATCCAAAAGATACGATCGAATTTGATGAAGCATCCGATCATAAAATTAACGATCAACGTGAAGAATTAGGAGCAGATGGTGCTTTACTTCGTGATGAAAACAGATTCATCGTTAAAGTAAACTTCATCGAAAAAATATTAGCTACAACACTGGCAAAAATTTCTAACTTCATTCCAGAAGGAGGAATTTGGATGAATACACAACGTCCAGAATGGAACGATGCAAACAATGCATTGGTAGGAAATGGAGTGTCTATGGTCACATTATGTTACCTACGTCGTTTCCTTAAATTCTTTGAAACTGTTTTTGACAAATCGACTACGGATAAAGTAGAAATCTCAAAAGAACTAGTAGACTTCTTCCGCAAAGTAGCGGTAACACTTACTGAAAACCAACACATCTTATCAGGTAAAATTAACGATCAAGATCGTAAAACGGTTTTAGATGGTTTAGGAAAAGCAGGAAGCATATATAGAGAGCAAATTTATGATCATGCATTCACAGGTCGTAAGTCTAGCATTACTATTGATGAAATTCAATCTTTTGTCACTACGAGTTTAACATACTTAGAACATGCTATTGAAGCTAACAAGCGAGAAGACAATCTATATCACGCATACAACTTAATGACGGTTGAAAACAATGATGAAGTCTCTATTTCGTATCTAAACGAAATGCTAGAAGGTCAAGTTGCAGTATTAAGTTCAGGATATATCTCATCAAAAGAAGCATTAGCGGTATTAGATGGATTAAAATCTAGCAAACTATTCCGACCAGATCAGTATAGTTACTTACTCTATCCAAATAAAGAACTCAAAGGATTTATTGAGCGTAACACAATACCAAAGCAAGCGGTTATAAAATCAGCATTGCTAAACAAACTATTGAATGATGCTGATGCTAGTATCATAACACGTGATGTAAACGGTGAATATCACTTTAATGGAAACTTTAAAAATGCAGGTGACTTAAGTGCTGCCTTAGAAGAACTAAGTGAAACACCATATCAAGAACTTGCCGAAGAAGATGCTTCTTATGTATTAGAAATCTTTGAAGAAGTATTCAACCACAAAGCCTTTACAGGTCGTTCCGGAACCTTCTACGGATATGAAGGATTAGGTTCAATCTACTGGCACATGGTATCTAAACTGCAATTAGCCGTATTAGAATGCTGTTTAAAAGCAATTCGCGATAAAGAAAGTGATGAAATCGTTGGTAGATTATTAGAACACTATTACGAAATCAACGAAGGAATTGGAGTGCATAAATCACCATCCTTATATGGAGCTTTCCCAACAGATCCGTATTCACATACGCCAGCTGGAAAAGGAGCACAACAACCTGGAATGACAGGACAAGTAAAAGAAGATATCTTAAGTCGTTTTGGCGAACTAGGAGTATTTGTAAACGAAGGAAAACTATTCTTTGATCCATGTATGTTGCGTAAAGATGAATTCTTATTAGAAGACAAAACATTCAACTATATAAGCATCAATTCAGGAACAACAGAACTTTCTGTAGCAAAAGGATCTTTATGTTTTACGTATTGTCAAGTGCCAATTGTATACACTATTGCAGATCAGTATGCATTAGAAGTTCATCTTGGTGATGGAAGTGTGCAATCATTCAACAGCTTAAGTTTAGACGAAGCTACAAGTCAAAAAGTATTTGATAGAGCTGGAGCTGTAACTCAAATTAATGTACACATCAAAAAAGATCATTTAAAGTAAAAAATATTTGACAGTCATGAGAACATTAAAGCACATATCTAAATACATATTGATAACGCTCTTAATAGTGTCTTGTGAAAAGACGCAGAAAAAGAAAACGTCATCAGAACCATCAACACAGAAACAAGTGACCGCTAAAGATATATTAGGAAATAAAAACTATGTAGCTATCTCTTATGGTGGATATCGCACCAAAACACGCGATGTACAACCTACCATAGCAGAGCTCAAAGATGATATGAAGATTCTCCATGCGATGGGCATCCGAGTTTTACGTACATATAATGTACAACTACCACACGCAGCTAACCTTTTAAAAGCAATCAGGGAACTGAAAAACGAAAGTACAAATTTTGAGATGTATGTAATGTTAGGAGCGTGGATTGATTGTAAAAATGCTTGGACAGAGCAAACTCCCGATCACAATCAGGAAAGTGAAAAAAACAAGGACGAAATCGAAAGAGCTGTCGCATTGGCGAATCAATATCCAGATATCATTAAAATAATTGCTGTTGGTAATGAAGCCATGGTCAAATGGGCTGCAAGTTACTATGTGCAACCTGGTGTCATCTTAAAATGGGTGAATCATCTGCAAAATCTTAAGCAAGAAGGAAAGCTTGACAAAGACTTGTGGATTACAAGTTCAGACAACTTTGCCTCTTGGGGCGGAGGCGATACAATCTATCATGTAGAAGATTTAAACAAACTGATCAAAGCTGTTGATTACATTTCAATGCATACCTATCCAATGCATGATACACATTATCACCCAATATTTTGGGGAACCATAGATGATGGAAAACGCTCAAGTCTTGAAAAAATAGACTATGCCATGCTAAAAGCAAAAGAATATGCCATTTCTCAATACGATAGTGTGCACAACTACATGAAAAGTTTGGGAGTAAACAAACCAATCCATATTGGTGAAACTGGATGGGCTTCCTATTCTAATGGACACTATGGTGATACGGGAAGCAAAGCAACAGACGAATACAAAGAAGCTATCTATTACAAGCATATGCGTGAATGGACAGAAAAAGCAGGAATGTCTTGTTTCTATTTTGAAGCGTTTGATGAAATATGGAAAGATGCACGAAATCCTGGAGGATCTGAAAATCATTTCGGACTATTTACCATCGATGGAAAAGCAAAATATGCACTTTGGAATCTAGTAGATCAAGGTGTGTTTAAAGGATTGACCAGAAATGGAAATCAAATCATAAAAACGTATAACGGTAACAAGGATTCTCTTTTACTAGAAGTACAATTGCCTCCAGTAAAAGCTAAACTAGTTGTAAATCACTAACCATGAAAAAACTAAAAACATATAGCCTTTTAATGCTACTCATTATGATTACAGCGTGCAAAGACAAAGATAAAAAAGAAGAAAAAGCAGTGTTGCAGTTGAATGCGGAAGTGTTTGAAACTTCTGAAAGTGGAAACAAACTTACGAAACTGACAAAATTCAACACACCAAAAGATACAATAACGAAAACGACTTCGATCGTTCTAAATACTGAAAAGCAATACCAAACCATTACAGGATTTGGAGGCGCATTTACAGAATCTTCTGCGTATTTATTGAACAAACTAAGCAAAGAAAACAGAGATCTCATCATAAAAGCGTATTTCGATAAAGATCAAGCCAACTATTCACTCACGCGTACACACATGAATTCTTGTGACTTCTCGCTAACAAACTATTCATATACGCCTGTAGCGGATGATGTAAACCTAGAGCATTTCACCATAGAAGAAGATCGTGATGATCTCATTCCTATGATCAAAGATGCCATGGCAGCTTCACAAGATGGTTTCAAAATCTTTGCGTCTCCTTGGTCAGCAGCACCTTGGATGAAAGACAATAACAATTGGGTAGGCGGAAAGCTCTTAAAAAAATACTACGATACATGGGCATTATTCTTCTCAAAATATGCAGATGCTTACAAAGCTGAAGGTATTGATATTTGGGGATTCACCGTTGAAAACGAACCACATGGAAACGGAAACAACTGGGAAAGTATGCACTTTACTCCAGAAGAAATGACCGAATTTGTACAACATCACCTTGGACCAAAACTTGAAAAAGATGGCAAAGGTGATTTAATCATTTTAGGATACGATCAAAATCGTGCTGGACTCAAAGAATGGGTAGATGTCATGTACAAAGATGAAGCTTCTTCAAAATATTATGACGGAACTGCCATTCACTGGTATGAAAGTACCTATGAAATATTTGCAGAAGATTTGCAATATGCACACAACAAAGCACCAAACAAATATCTCATAGAAACAGAAGGTTGTATTGATGACGAAGTTCCTGTGTGGAAAGATGATGCTTGGTATTGGAAAAAAGAAGCCACTGATTGGGGTTGGAAATGGGCTCCGGAAAATCAAAAATACTTACACCCAAAATACGCACCTGTCAATCGCTATGCACGAGACATTATAGGTTGTTTAAACAACTGGGTTGATGGTTGGGTAGACTGGAACATGGTATTAGACCGACAAGGAGGGCCAAACTGGTTCAAAAACTGGTGTATAGCACCCATCATTGTAGATCCAGATGCAGATGAGGTATACATGACACCAATCTATTACACCATGGTACATTTTAGCAAGTACATTCGTCCTGGTGCAAAAATCATTGATGCACAAAATACAGACGAAGACTTAATGGTGACTGCTGCGAAAAATCCTGATGGAAGCATTGCAGTCGTAGTATTCAATGAAGGTAAAACTGAAAAATATTTTTCACTACATCTAGGTGAAACATCAAAGACTATATCAATTAACCCACAAGCGATTCAAACCATCGTGATAACCAATTAAAACTAACCAATTATTATGGCAAAAGTAGAAAACGCATCTAGAAATAGAGTTCCAATTGGTCAAAAAGCAGCCTTTGGAGCTGGTCACTTAGTCAACAATTTAATACCAGGTCTTTTAGGAGTATTTGTTTTTATTCTTAAAACAAAAGCTTTCGGAATGGACCCTTTCTTAGCAGGACTAATTGTTGGAATTCCAAGGATTTTTGATGCTATTACAGATCCTTTAATGGGATACATATCTGATAATACAAGCTCTAAATATGGAAGAAGAAGACCTTATATTTTCATAGGAGCAATTTTCACAGGAATCATATTTGCAATACTTTGGCAAGTAGATGAAAGTAATTCCGAAATGTTTAATTTTTGGTATTTACTGATATTCTCCATCTTATTAATATTTGGAAATACAATCTTTTCTACGCCTTTAATTGCTTTAGGATATGAAATGACATCCGATTATAAAGAGCGTACAAGATTGATGGGATTTGCGAATACCATTGGTCAAATAGCTTGGATGCTTGTTCCTTTCTTATATCTGCTTTTACCAAACGAAGAACTCTTTACCGATACACCAGCAGCGGTTCGAACCATAGCGCTAATATCTGGAGTAATCATTATTCTATTGGGAATATTACCTGCGTTCTTCTGTAGAGGAATTGACTCTAGTAAGATGGAAGGAAGAGAAGAAATTACACCAAAAGCATTATGGAATAGCATGGGGAAAATTTTCAACGGAATTAAACTTGTCCTAAAAAATAAACCATTCGTAAAACTCTGTGTAGCTACTTTTCTTGTATTCAACGGATATCAAATTGTAGCAGAATTTGGATTATTTATCATCGCTTTTCACATGTTTGGAGGTGACTTTGGTCAAGCAGGACTGTGGATGACATTATTTCCAGCGGTAACTGCTGCATTTACGGCATTTATTGCCATTCCAATAATCAATGTAATGGCGAGTAAGTATGGAAAACAAAAAGCTTTTATATACGCAACAGGTATATCTATCATAGGATACATATTAAAATGGTGGGGATTTGACCCTGATAATGTGTACATGATCTTCCTTCCAATTCCTTTAATGGCATTTGGTATGGGATGTTTATTTACACTAATGATGTCTATGACAGCAGATGTCTGCGATTTAGATGAACTTGAAAATGGAATGCCACGTAAAGAAGGAACTTTTGGAGCAATCTATTGGTGGATGATTAAAGTTGGACAAGGTATAGCATTAGTTACTTCTGGACTTATTTTAAAATTATTAGGATATGTTTCTGGAGCAGACACTCAAACACAAGATGCCATACTAGGTATGAGAATTACTGATATTGCTTTACCAGTTATAACAGCTGCTTTAGCTATGTGGGTTATGTGGAAATATAGCTTAAATGAAAAAAGAGCTTTAGAAATCAAAGCCAAATTAGTAGAACGAAGAGGAGAATTATAAATCAAACAATCAGAATAAAACTAAGAAATGTCATATAGAGACGAAGATTATCACTTATACGGAGGAATCAATTTCACCGAACACTCAGGAATAGACTTTGACAAATATTCTCCTGAAGAGTTACAAAAACTTTGGAGAGCTACGCTCAGAAAAGGAATGCACGGTATCTGTTTTAGTATGTATGAAGATGGGCAAGAGCCTGGCGATATCATCAGTGAAGAACAAGTAGAAAGAAGAATCAAAATATTAAAATCATACTCAAAATGGGTGCGTTCTTTCTCTTGTATCGAAGGAAATGAACACATTCCGCGATATGCTAAGAAGCACGGTATGAAAACAATGGTTGGTGCTTGGCTAGGAGATGACAAAGATGACAATGAAAAAGAAATTGCAGCTTTAATCGAATTGGCAAAAGAAGGTGTTGTAGATATTGCTGCCGTTGGAAATGAAGTGTTGTACAGAAACGATCTAACATTAGAAGAACTATTAGATTATATCAAAAGAGTAAAAGACGCGGTGCCAGATGTTCAAGTCGGATATGTAGATGCTTATTACGAATTCTCTGTGCATCCAGAATTGGTAGAAATCAGTGATGTCATTCTAAGCAACTGTTATCCATATTGGGAAGGTTGCCATATTGATGGTTCGTTAGCACATATGCAGCAAATGTTTGGACAAGCATCGGATGCTGCCAAAGGTAAAAAAGTAATCATAACAGAAACTGGATGGCCAAGTCAAGGAGGAAGTTTGCGTGGAGCAGAATCTTCGGAGATCAATGCCATGAAATATTTTATTAACACGCAGGTTTGGGCCGAAAAAGACAATATAGAAACCTTCTATTTCTCATCATTTGATGAATCTTGGAAAACAGGTGATGAGGGAGATGTTGGAGCATATTGGGGACTTTGGGACAAACATGAACAACTCAAATTTTAATACACAACAAACAATGTCTTTACGTAAAGAAAAATTTTTTTCACTAGCAGCTGTAGAGTTCGAGGGATATTCTCTCAAGGACTTAAAACAATTGTGGCGAAAAACCCTCAAAACAGGAATGCACGGTATGTGCTTTAGTCCTTATGCTGAAGGGCAAGAGCCAGGTGATACACTTTCTGAAGTACAAGTAAGACGCCGTTTAGAAATTATTAAACCCTACACAAACTGGGTACGATCGTTTTCATGTACTGAAGGAAATGAATTGATTCCTAAAATCGCCAAAGAAATGGGTATGAAAACCTTAGTGGGCGCATGGTTAGGAGACAATCCAGAAACGAACGAAGCAGAAATTGAAGGACTCGTCAAACTCGCAGAGAATGACTATGTTGATATTGCTGCCGTCGGAAATGAAGTCATGTATCGAGGTGATTTAGAAGAAGATGAACTGCTAAAATTTATCTACGATACTAAAAAAGAATTGAATGGAATTCCTGTAGGCTATGTAGATGCTTACTACGAATTCGTTGAACGTCCAGAAATTACAGAAGCCTGCGATGTAATCTTAGCCAATTGCTATCCTTTTTGGGAAGGCTGTGACCAAGATTACTCACTATTGTACATGAAAGATATGTACAACAGAGCATTACGTGCAGGAGATGGCAAAAAAGTCATCATTACTGAAACTGGATGGCCAAACAATGGAACAAGCTTAGAAGGTGCGTATCCATCTGATATGAATGCCATTAAATTTTTTATTAACACCCAAAAATGGGCTCAAGAAGAAGGCATCGAAATCTTTTATTTCTCATCTTTCGACGAATCGTGGAAAATAGGTGACGAAGGAGACGTTGGTGCGTATTGGGGACTTTGGGACAAACACGAACAATTCAAATTTTAAATATACTATTATGAAGAAAATTACGTTCTTTTGCATGCTATTGATTTCGGCAATAGCTTTTGCACAACCAACAACAAATCCGGCAGCGCCTACAAATGATGCTGTAGATGTAATTTCTGTATACGGTGATACCTATACAAATATTGCAACAAACTATGACCCTAACTGGGGACAATCTGGTCATACGATGGTAAATCCTAGCTACGATCCAGGAACAGGACAATTATTATTAGCATACCCTAATTTTAACTATCAAGGTACTGAGGTTACAACAACCGATGCTTCTCAAATGGAATTTTTGCATATTGATATCTGGACATCTGCAAGCCCAGGATCAACGGACATTCAGGTGAGTCCAATTAACAACGGATCAGGATCAGGAGAAACTTTAGTTTCTATTGCTTACACATCTGGGACTTGGACAAGTGTCGATATTCCAAAATCAGCCTTTACTGGAATGACATGGGATAGTGTTTTTCAAATGAAATTTGCAGCAAACGGAGCAGGAAGTACAGTGCCTGTAGATATTTATCTTGACAATGTATATTTCTGGAAAAATCCAACTGCAGCAGGTTCAGACGCTACTTTAAGTGCTTTAGAAATTGATTCAGCTCCTTTAACAGGATTTGGTTCAGGAGTATTTGATTACACAGTAGATTTAGCACCTGGAACAACCGTAGTTCCACAAATTACAACAGCAACACCAACAGATCCAGGAGCAATGGTAAGTATCAACCAAGCTCCAGCAGTTCCAGGTGATGCAACTGTTATGGTGACTTCTCAAAATGGTACGGTAATGCAAACGTATACAGTATCATTTGTGATCAGCGGACCAGCAACAGGAGCTCCTCAACCACCAAACAGACCGGCTGCAGATGTAGTTTCTATCTATAGTGATGCATATCCAAATATTGCAGTAGGTACATACGATGCAGGTTGGTGTGGTGTAGCAATCACAGAAGTACAAGTTGACGGTAACAATACATTTAAAAAGAATACTGGAATTCCATGTCAAGGAATAGACTTTTCTACAAACAGACAAAATTTAACAGACTTTACACACATACATTTCGATTTCTACACAGATGATGTTGATTTAGTAGGAGACGTTTTCAATGTAAAATTAGTTGATTTTGCTGGTGGAGGCGGAGAAGCTTCTGCATTAGAAGTAAACATCAATACAGGAACAACGCCTGCAATTGTAGCTAATACTTGGGTTTCTGTTGATATCGATATTACAGCTCTTGGTGGAGTGGTAGCAGGAAACCTTACAAGAAGTGATGTTGCTCAAATTGGTATTACAACAGCTAACTTGACAAATGTTTGGTACGACAATATTTATTTACACAAAAACACAGTATTAAGTGTAGATGAATTCAATACTTCATCGTTCAGAACATATCCAAATCCAACAAACGATTCTTGGAATATTGTAACAGAAGATACTGTAATCAATACAATTCAAGTATTTGATATTGCTGGAAGACAAGTAATGGCAATTGATCCAAAAGCTACTTCTGCAACTATTGATGCTACGTCATTGCAAGGAGGAATTTACTTTGCTAAAATTAGTACTGACAAAGGTGCTAGTAGTGTGAAATTAGTGAAAAACTAAGTGTAAGTACACAAATAGAAAAGTGTGTCTATGAAAATAGGCACACTTTTTATACTTTGAAATGTTAAATTATTACTTTTACGGAGTCATATCACATAAAATACCATAAATGAAAAACGTAGTTTCTTTAAAATCGCTTGCAAAAGAATTGAATATATCTGTTTCAACAGTATCAAAATCATTGAACGATAGTGAAGAAATAAGTGAACAGACCAAAGAACGCGTAAAAAACTTAGCCAAACTCAGAGGCTATTCTCCTAATCCTATTGCTGTACGCTTGCAAAAGCAAGAAACAATGCAAATAGGTGTTATTTTACCAAATATTGAAAATCCTTTTTTTGCTTCTGTCCTAAAAGGAATTGACGAATTGGTAAGCTCTTCAAAATACAATATCATCACGTTTTTAAGCAATGAAAGTTTAGAACGAGAAAAAGAATGCTTAGACTATTTTTCACGCGGAAATGTAGATGGAATTTTAATTTGTATTGCGGAAGAAACCAACAAAAAGAAAACATTTGATCATATCATTAACATCAAGCAAAAAGGAATTCCTTTAGTATTATTTGATCGTATTCCTATGCAACCACTCGGATTTGATGTGGTACAAGTAAATGATTATGACAGCATTATAAGTGCATATCAATATCTTGAAAATCAGGATTGTAAAAACATTGCCTTTGTATCTTCAATTCCAACACTTATTGTTGGCAGATCGCGTGAAGAAGGATATTTATCGCAAACCAACAATCCTACGGTAATTGCCTTTGAAGATTTAAAAGAATTGCAACGAACACTCGAAAATACCCTTAAAGAAGGTAAAATAGACGGTTTTATTGCCGCTGATATTGATGCTTCTCTATTGTGTAATAGTGTCATACAAAAACACGGTTTAGCACCAGGAAAAGAAGTTTCTTTAATTGGATATGTAAATACCGCGCAAAATGATTTATGCTATCCTAAAATATCATATATCGATCAACATCCACAGGAAATTGGCAAACAAACCGCCAAAATCTTATTACTTCGTTTAGAATCAAAATTAGAAGATGTTCCTGCAAGCGATATTGTATTGAATACTACCATTACCATTGGAGATACAAGTCGTTAATCTTCATAGTATCAGAATATTATTTTTTAACAGGTTTTAGTGAATTCTATCTATAATCAAAGGTTTATACGAGTATTATTGTACTTTTGTGAAAAGTAGAATAATGAAAAAACTATATCCCTTATATATATTGCTATTGATAACTCAAATAGCATTCAGTCAAGCAGTGGTTATTAATGAAATTGATTGTGATACACCAGGCACGGATACTGGCGAATTTATTGAATTGAAATCTGCAACGCCAAACTTTCCGCTTGATGGATATGTTGTCGTCTTATTTAACGGCTCTACTTCAGGGAATGATAGTAGTTATTTTGCTTTAGATTTAGATGGACAAGTCACTGATGTCAACGGTTTATTACTCATTGGAAGCAGTACAGTTTCACCTGTACCACAACTTTTAATTGGTTCTAATGTCATTCAAAATGGAGCAGATGCAGTTGCCATCTATCAAGCAAATAGTTTCGATTTTCCACAAGGAACACAAGCTACGACGACAGATTTAGTTGATGCAATTGTATATGATACGGGAGAAGCAGATGATACAGGATTACTTGGTTTATTAGGCTTAACCACACAAATTAGCGAAGGCGGAAACAACAACACAAATTCCATTCAGCGAAACGAAACTGATGGATCATATTTTACAGGAACACCAACACCAAGACAATTAAATGATGGAAGTGGCGTGGTTTTAAACGGAATCGGAATCAATGTTGCCAATGATCAATATAACGAAGGAGATACGTTTACAATTGAATTTACGACTGAATTTGCTGTAATGTCAGATTTAGACATCACTTTTACACTTGACAATGGAACTTTTGATGCTGCTGACTTTACAGGATCAACTACTGTAACAATTCCAACAGGGCAAACTATGGCGACAACCATGATTACACTGGTTGATGATACTTTGGATGAAGGTGATGAAGAACTTATAATTGATTTGGTAGAAAACTTTTCAGTAGAATATATCATATTAAATGACCAAGTTTTAATTCGTGCGGTAGACGATGATTTTACAATGGCACCTTTTGGAACACCACTAAATCCTACGTTCGGAGTTGTAGCAAGTACTGCGCCTAATGGATATTATGATACCATGGATGGTTTGGCAGATGACAATTTAAAAGATGCTATGCAAGCAATTATAGCCGATCCAATGACCGTACGAGCGCATACGTATGCAGATGTATATGAAATTTTAAGAGAAGCAGATCAAAATCCAGCAAATAGCAATCAAGTTTGGTTGGTATATACAGAACAAGGAAGAGCAAAACTAGATGTACAAACTGGTTCAAACAATACCGGAACTTGGAATAGAGAACATACGTTTCCAAGATCATTAGCAGGATACAATAGTATTGAAGCAGATGATGTAGCGGATGGAAGAGCTGTATTTTGGGAAACCAAACCAGATTCATTACGACATGGGAATTCTGATGGACATGCACTAAGAGCCAGCGACGGACCGGAAAACAGTTCAAGAGGAAATCAGCATTACGGACAATACACTGGACCAACTGGAACCGCAGGAAGTTTTCGTGGCGATGTCGCTCGAAGTATTTTCTTCTTAGCAGTGCGTTACAACGGATTATCTGTAGAAAACGGTTTTCCTTCTGTGGAAGGACAAATAGGTGATTTAGCCACACTTTTAGATTGGCATAGAAACGATCCGCCAGATGATTTTGAAATGAATAGAAACAATGTCGTATATACTTGGCAAGTCAATAGAAATCCGTTCATAGATCATCCTGAACTCGCCGAACATCTTTGGGGAAATCAAACAGGAGTTGTCTGGATGCAACCATTATCCAATGAAGAGTTTAGCACAGAAACGATCAAACTCTATCCAAATCCAACAAAAAATAATATTACAATTGCGGGGATACAAGAAGAAGCTTCTATTGAAATCTACGCACTTGACGGACGAAAATTACATGCACAAAATTTTTCTGGAATCACAAAAATTAATCTAAATTTGACCACAGGTGTATACCTTTCTAAGATTATATCGAACGGTAAAACCATCACCAAAAAAATCATTATTCAATAAGATTTAGTCGTACTTAAAATTTGGACAATATTAATTATACCATTACGAGTCTTGTAGATATTCTTGGTTTAGTTCAAGGATTGTTTTTGGGTGTCTATTTAATGATTGAAAACAAAAAGAACAGACCTACGTTACTGTTAGGAGCCTTTTTGATTGCTTTTAGCTTTGAGCTGCTTGATACAATTATTGACGATACAAACCTCATAGAACACTATCCTTCCTTATTATTTTTACCTGTAAATTTTCATTACTTAACCATGCCGTTGTTTTACTTATATGTAAAGCACATTACAGACATAAAACTCTCAAATCGGCATATTTTAACGGTTCTTCTTCCTGGAATTATTGAATTTGTGATGATTTCGATCATTTTCTTATTGCCTACAGCCACAAAAATTGAATTACACGAAAATGAATTTTTCATCATTCCGTTTATCATACTAATAATCTTATCATTTCCATATTCTGTATTCTACGTAATAAAGACAATAAAACACATTCATAAGCATAACAAAAAAGTAAATGCATTGTATTCTAATACTGCAGGAAAACGCCTAATTTGGGCACGAAGAGTCGCTTATTTCATGCTAGTTTTTAGCTTTTTATGGATTATAGAAGTTTTTCAAGAAGAAAATTTCTTTGAAGATTATACCTATCCAATACTATCAGCCATCAATGTATTATTTATTTTTTGGATTGGAATTTCTGGTTTGAAACAATCAAAAATCGCCATGCAAACCAATGAAATGAACGTGCCTGTAGCAGAAAAAAATGGTTTAGAAGCATTATCTACAGCAGAAAGTCAGCAAATCATTGCACTTATGGAAACTGATAAACTGTACAAAGAATCTGATTTATCATTAGCTGATTTTGCCAAAGCCATCGGAATTCCGCAACGAAATCTTTCACAACTCATAAAACAACATACCAACAAAAACTTCAATCAGTTTGTAAATTACTATCGCGTAGAAGAGGCAAAACGACTTTTAAAAGATCCTGAATATGACAATTTGAACATGTTAGGAATTGCGTTTGAGTCAGGATTTAGTTCCAAAGCTACTTTTTACGCAGTTTTCAAACAATTTGTCGGAAAAACTCCAAACGCTTATAAACAAGCAGTTTAACTTATTTTTGTACAGTCCAGAATTATGTAAAAGAGTCTAAAATCACGATTTCAGACTTCCATTTCGCTTTCCAAGACTCTTTTCAGAGTACTATATTTCATCTTTGTATCAACAAAATCACAAAATCAAATATCAATTAAAAAAAACAATTATGAAAAAAGTATTTCTCATGGGACTTTTAGTCCTTGGTTCAGTATTCAGCGTAAACGCACAACAAAAATATGAATACAAAGTCATTACAAGTGTAGAGTCAATTGTATCTAGCGGATTGGGAAGATCTCGTTTAATATCGGCTTCAGAAAATAGAGATTACAAACAATTCACTTCCAATCGTACGGAAGAAAATGACAAGCGAAACAAATCGAAAAGAAAAGACATTCGTGTCAAGAATTTTGAAGAAACCAAACTCTTAAACTTCTATAATATTGGAGGAATTCGTTTTCAAAACATTGCTGCAAATGACGCAGTTGTCAGTTCAAAAATCAACGGAATGGTTGAAGAAGGTTGGGACTTAGCTTTTGTAGTAAGTGGTGTAGAAAGTGATGGAGGCGATGAAGATAGACAAGGAATTTATATTACCAGATACATCTTTAAGCGTGTAAAAGAACAAACACAAAAAACGAAAGAATAATTTTCAATCTTCCCAGCTAACCAACTGCCAAAAAAGTGAAGATGAATTTCAAAAACTACAAAAAAGAAAATCTAGGCTTTCTGCTCATTATTTGGACAATTTTCCTGATATGGGAATTACAAGTCATCAAATGGACAGAAGCGTTTGAAAATGTACTTATACGAGTTGACTTAGTCATTATTTTACCAGGAATAATCTTGCTCAGTTATTACTTATTAAGGGATTTAAAGAAACAATAATCTAAAAAAATAATACGTATGAAAAATATACTATGGAGTTTGCCTGTGCTATTTCTTTGTGTGATAACTTCTTGTAACGGACAAAAAGTGGTCAGTGCAACTACACAACAAACTTGCGAAGCGAAAGATGGCTATTGGTACAACAATAAATGTTGGGAAGGATTTAAAGATGAAGGAATCTCCAAAAAAGATATAGACAGTGTTGTTATTGCACAAATGAAATTGCTGAAAGATGCTACCATTACGATCAATGATAAAAAACATGCTATTGATTTCTTTTTTCCAGAACAAGAAGATGAAAATGTGTTGTTAGTAACATCTTTTAAAGATATGAAAGAGACAATTTTAGTCATTGCTTCACAAGAAGATATCATGGGAGAGAAAAAAGGAAGCTTTGAGGCACAAGGAATTTACATGAAAGGAGACATTATGAACAGTGATATAGAGCCAGAAATGGTTGCACAAGGAATTGTCGTAGGAACTATTGATGAGGATTTTAATGTAGAAATTGATGGAGAATTGCAAGGTGTCAATGGGCAATACGCAATCACGATCAAAGGAAATGAAGCGGTTATGGGAGCTGGAAACAGTAAAATAGAAGTGAAAGGCAACGAAGCGTATCTCTCGGGTACTTTAGGAACGATCACGTATCATCAAATAAAAAATATCATAGAGAATCATAAAAATGTACAAACAATTGTGTTAACGCAAGTAGACGGATCTATCAATGATGCCGTGAATATGCATACAGGTAGAATTCTAAGAGAAGCTGGTTTAAATACAAAAGTGCTTTCGGACAGTGATATTGCTTCTGGTGGCGTAGATTTATTCTGTGCAGGAAACAAAAGAATCATCGAAAAAGGAGCAAAGTTAGGCGTACATTCTTGGGCAGGAGAAGATATCAAAGCAGACGAATTGCCGAAAGATCATCCAGCACATCAGTACCAAATCGCTTATTTTACCCAAATGCTAGGAGCAAAGAACGGACCAGAATTTTATTTCTATACACTTTCCGCTGCACCGCCAGAGAACATTCATTATATGTCTGAAAAAGAAATCAAAGACTGGAAATTACAGAATAACTAAAAAGAATGGCTATGAAAACACAAACTATAAAACACTACACTTTGTTTGCATGCTTACTACTGTTATTGGTATCATGCAAGAATGATGATACTACTACAACAGATTTTTCTCAAACAACAGTATTCGACATATTTACAGTACAATCAGACGGTGAAACAGTGGTGATGAACGGAGAAATTAAAAGTAGAACGTTGGACGATTTCAATAATATGATAGCGGGACATCCAAATATAAAACGCATCAATATGGCAGAAGTTCCAGGTTCTAGTGATGATGAAATAAATTTACAAGTAGGAGCAAGGGTTCACCAATTACAGATCAATACACATATACTTGATAATGGATTGATTGCTTCTGGAGGTGTTGACTTTTTCTTAGCGGGCATACAAAGAACGAGCGGAAACAATACGCAAATTGGTGTGCATTCTTGGGCAGATGGTAGCGGAAATGAAGCTACTGATTATCCGAATGACAGTACTGAACATTTACGATATATTCAATATTATGAAAATGTAGGTTATTCGAATCAGTGGTCAACAGATTTTTATTTTTTCACAATCAATGCAGCTTCCGCGGATAATATTCATTGGATGACTGAAGCAGAAATAGAACAATATCAAATACTTGCACAGTAATTTTTTTTAATTGTTTTGACAGAAACTCTAGCGAAATTGGCTAGGGTTTTTGTGTTTCTTTTGAAATTACCTTAATAAATCTCACTTTTACGAACGCTTCGTTCCATACGCCAAATCGCCAGCATCGCCCAATCCTGGAACAATATATCCGCGAGAATTCAACGTATCATCCACAGCAGCAATCCATAAGTGTGTTTCTTCTGGAAAATGTGTTTCTACATACGAAACGCCTTCCGTAGAACCCAATACAGAAATGATATGAATGTTTTTTGGCGTTCCTTGTTGTAACAATACTTCATAGACATTTTTCATGGTACGACCTGTAGCCAACATCGGATCCACCAATAACAATGTTTTTCCTTCCAAAGACGGAGCTGCCATATAATTCACCACAATTTCAAATTCATCTCCATCGTCAATATGATCGCGATAGGCTGAAACAAAAGCATTTTCTGCCTGATCAAAATAATTCAAAATTCCTTGATGCAATGGCAAACCAGCACGTAAAATAGAACAGATTACCACATCTTTTGCAGGAAGACTCATTTCTTTGGTTCCTAAAGGAGTGGTCACACTTTCCGAAGTATTTTCAAGAACTTTGCTACATTCATAACTCAAAATTTCACCAACACGTTCAATATTTCTGCGAAAGCGCATAGAATCTTTTTGAATAGAAACATCGCGTAGTTCTGAAATAAATTGATTTAATAATGAAGATTGTGTCGTAAAATCGTGAATGGTCATAAAATATTATTTTGAGAGTACAATAGTACTAAATTTTCAAAAAATAAAACCTACGATAAAGCGCAAATGGTAACTTTTCGATAATCTTTTGCATACAAATAATCATTGCACTTTTAGTATATTCGCCAAAAATAGAAGCATGTTACAAGGAGTTTTATTTGATATGGATGGTGTTATTGTAGATACAGAACCTTTACATCATAAAGCGTATTATCAAATGTTTGATCAAGTAGGAATCGAGGTTTCTCCAGCGCTATATCAATCATTTACAGGACAATCAACCATTAATATCTGCAAACGTTTGGTAGATCATTTTAAACTGACAAAGACTCCAGAGAGTTTAATGTATGCAAAGCGTGATAATTTTAAATACTTGTTTGCCAACGATTCCAGTTTGCAACTCATTGACGGCGTATTGGATATTATAAAAGAATATTACGAGAACGACTTAAAGTTGGTATTAGCTTCTTCGGCTTCTATGATGACGATTGACAATGTTTTTGATCGTTTTGATTTGAATCAATACTTCATTGCAAAATTTAGTGGAGCAGATTTAAAACAATCCAAACCGCATCCGGAAATCTTTGAAAAAGCGGCGCATGCTACTGGATATCAACGTTCCAATTGTATGGTGATTGAAGATTCTACCAACGGAATTAAAGCTGCCAATGCTGCAGGAATCTTTTGTGTGGGTTATGACAGTCAGCATTCCAAAAACCAAGATTATAGCATTGCCAACATGGTGATTTCAGATTTTAATGAAATTCAGCATGATACAATTCAGGAAGTTTTTAAAGGAAGAAGTTAATTATTTACTTTGAGTAATTCTAAAATTCAAACGGTACTATCTGAATTATGGTATTCCCGTAAGTAGTTTCTATTTGATTTATCTATATTTCGTGATAATCAAATATTTATATTATGAAAAAAAGAAGTCTTACATCGTTAAAATTGAAAAAAACAGTAGTTTCAAATTTTAAAAAGCACGAAGTAAAAGGAGGATTAAACATCAGTGTAATTGTTGTCTCCTTTTGTTGTACAATTGATAAACATTAAGAATTTAAGAGAAGCGGGTTTTTTACCCGCTTTTTCTTTTTTGATGGTGAGAAACGCTTTTTTGAATGCTTACGAATCAATCTGCCAATACCTCAATCGTACAATCATGCGCTTTTCCTAGCTCAATAACGGCTGTTTCAGTCAAGCAGGCATTGGCTTCAATTCGTAACACCTTATCAATATCTTCAAGATCAACAGACCAACTTAAAATATCGGCATGATTATTAAAAACAGGTTCTAGCATCGCTACTTTTTCTACTGATTTTATATCTGTTTGAAAGATTAAAATTTCCATACTAACAACGTTTATTTCCTTATTCAGATTCTTCATCTACAGGTTCTATTTTATTTTCCTTACGCTTTACATATTCCATATATAGTTCATCACCTTCTTCCTCCCAAAACTTATCATAGTGTTCCCATTTCGAAAAATCGCTTTTCGATTTCTTATGACTTTTAGAATCACATTTTTTAGAAGAACTGCTGCTGCTACAACCACCAAGCAATATTTTGAATAATATAAACAGACCAACTGCTTGCCAATAACTAACTTCCGGGAGACCAAAAATTTCTGGCATCAACCAATTCCACAACCACATAATTACATAGCCAAACAAAATGGCCAATCCGGTAATGGCGATAATCCCAAAAATGATCATCGCAACAATTTCTATAGGAGATTTTGTTCTAAATTTATGTGCAAAATAATTTTTCATATTCGTTATTTTTTAAGTTCTAATTCAATTTTTTTATACAATATTCCAATGGCTCTATGTCTTCGTGACATTAATGTTCCTTCTGGAATTCCAGTTTCGTTTGAAATTTCTTTATACGTATATCCTTCAATATCAACCGCAATAATGATATCTCTATACGGAGGTTTTAATTGTTTGATACATCTTTTTAGAATGGAAATCTTTTCTTCAGTAATAGGATTGTCTGTAGATTGATGCAGCATCAAGGCAATCTCAGAAAACTCACTATCGACTTCTACGGCATCTACTTTTTTGGGTTTTCGCATGATATCAATAATTCTATTTCGGATAGATTTGTATACAAAACCTGCCACATTATTAATAGGAGCATATCGATCTGCTCCAGAAAATAGTTTTAAAGCAACATCCTGTATAATATCTTCTGCATTGCGATTTACAGAATCACTGATTTTAGTGTTCACAAAAAACTTAAGAGAATTATATTCTCTCCCAAAAAAATCTTGTAGCTTTTTACTGTTTTCTGATTCCAAACTCTTCTAACCTTTTGTAATGGTCTTTCGATTTAAAAGACGTGACTTTTTAAATCTATTGCATTTTTTTATGTTTTTATTTTAAAAATGTCATAAATGAGTTGATTTACAGTTATGTAAGTATAATTATGGCTGAATGCAATACGATGTCCAATTGTCTATTTCACCTTCAAAAACAGTGCGTTCATGCAATCGGCTCGTTTTAAAATCCATAAACTCTATTCGTTTTGGACGAATACAAATTCCACTCCAATCATCAGGAAGTTCGATTGTTTCCGTAGTTAAAGCTTCTTTTTTCTGTTGAAAAATCTCGTTTAAAATTTCAAAGCTTTCAATCTTCTTTCCCTGATCGAAAACAGTAGAAACTAACTGTGAATCCCGATTTCGTTCTTTAAAATATTGAATAGCTTGCGATTTAGATATTTCAAAAACATCACCTTGTATACGTACTTGTCGCTCGGTAGCTGTCCACCAAAAAGTAAGTGCAGCAGTTGGATTCTGTTTCAATTCACGTCCTTTTTGAGACGAAAGTGTTCCTGTAATAATAAAACCTTCTGGAGTAACTTCTTTCAGTGAAACAAAACGAGCATTTGGATATCCGTCCACTCCGATGGTAGACAAGCAGCACGCCATTGGAAATCGTAACTCTTGTTGCTGGCGTTCTTCTTCAAGCCATGTAATAAATAAATTCAGAGGATTCATAGTGCTTTGTAGTAGTAATTGTGTGTATACAAAGCTACGAATTAATAATAACGAGGTTGATGTTTTTTAGCATGCATATCATCGTCTGTATACGGAATACCATCTTTGCCTACAGAAAATAAAATATAATCTTTTCCGTCATCAATACATTCGTATTTAAAAACATTTCCCCAGCCGTCTTTAATTCTAAAGCCTTTATCTACATAACATCTCAAACTATACGGATATTCATCAACGCTGGTTTTTTCAGATGCTAAAAACTCAGCACATCTATACAATCGCCATTTCGTTCGGCGTTCTTTTTTTAAAGTTGTATATGAAGTAAAAAATAAAAAAGTCACCAAAAAAAACACAACAATGCTGATATAAGAAACTATTTTTTGAAAGGATACAATGCTTTTCATATAAACATAAATATATACAATTTTGTGGGAAAAATTGACTAAAAAAACAATATCTAAACTGGAATTAATCTACTGGACTCATCGTGATATCATCTGCGGTATTCAAAATACCATCTTTTCCTATTGAAACTAAGGTATACGATGTACCGTTTTCAGTTTTTTGATACATGATTCCTTGTTGCCAACTATCAATTGTCATATCGCCGTAAATTGGATTTTTACGAGAGAGTTCGCTAATATTTTCAGGATATACACCATTATGTTCTTTATCTTGATGGAGTAAATACGAAAGCGAGCGTAAGGTATCTTTTGTATCTCGCTCTTGCTGTACTGGTTTTACAAACGAATAAAATAGAAACGAAGTTGCAAAAACAATAATCGGTACAATTACAAATGCTTGTGTAAGTGGAGAAAACATCCGCTTTTTGGGAAGCTTATTCGCTTTCTCATACGCACGTTGTTCTTTTTTCTTTTTATAAAACTTTAGTTCTTCTGAAATGATAAAAATTTCTCCAAGAAATGCTGCTATCCATGAAATCATAAGTATGTTGCTTTTAATACTCTATAAGTATAAATATAAGCAAAAAGTTACTTTTTTATCTTAGAAATTGTGTTGCTACTAACTTTTGAAGGCTTTTTCATATCTGAGATGGCAAGTTCAATGGCATTGTTCAGAAGTTCTTTTACCGCATCATTTCTATAATCAACCGTAGTTGCGATAGGAATATGTCGAATCAATTTTCCTGTGCCTTGTAATAAGTTCGTTTTATCAGCCAACAAGGTTCCTTTGTTAAAACCTAAGTTTAAATGCTTGCTGTAGATTGGAATCATACAAAAGGCATCCGAAAGCTTTTCAGAAATAGAAAATACAGCAGTAAGCGCATGTGTATGGTATAAAATCTCATTGGCATCTGGATACAATTCCAACACAAGATTTCTTAGATCAACAAATAATTCAATACATTCAGTTGGTTTTAAATGTAAATATTCTTCAAAGTCAGGATGAATTGTTCGTATTGGAGTCATATTTTTTTATTGAAGCGAATTCTAAAGATACAAAAAGTGAACTATAGTGGGGATTTTCTCATAAATCTAAAAAGATTGAATAACGATAATAATATAAAATAAATTTTACCAAAACTTTACATCAGTAAAATTTGTTCACAGTACAAATTGACGTAATTTTGCAGTCCTTTTTAAAATAAAATTGTGATTGAAGATATTCTTATAACCATGCTGTGGAGCATTTCGCCACTAGGAGAAGCCAAAGTTGGAATTCCTATTGGATTGCAATCTGACGTAAATCCGTATATAATTTTTATAGCGGCATTTGTTGCAAATGTGTTAGTGTTTCCGGTCATGATATTTTTCCTAAATCACGTAAATAGATACTTTTTACGCTTCCGATCTTACAAAAAAGCAGCGTTATGGGTAGCGAGAAGAGCAAAAAAAGGCGCCAAAGACAAAATTCAAAAATACGGCTTTTGGGGATTGATGCTTTTCGTAATGATTCCTGTACCAGGAACTGGAGTATACGCAGGAACGATTGCAACCTATTTGTTCAATATTGAACGAAAACAAGCATTTGCAGCCAATACCATTGGAATATTTTTATCCTCTGTCATTGTTTGGGTTACCTTTATGTTCTTCAAGTAAAAAAACACTCAAATTTTTTTATTCGCGATAAAAATATATATTTGCGATAGAATTTTACAAAAATGAAAACAACAAACGTTAACATCATTGCATTAAACGGCGCTATCAGAACTGTGTTTTTTGGTAGGGCAACACTGGTATTCTAAAAAGATAAATCTTCATATATTTCATAGGGCTTTCTTTTTAGGAAGCCTTTTTTGTTCTACCGAATTTCAATCGACTATTTACAATAGCTTTTTAAATTTAACAAAAAGAACAATCCTAAAGATCATGTTTACATTAAAAATCATAGTAACTAAAATCATTCTACAAACGTAGGAGAGGATTGCTATTGTACAAACTTAGCGGAAAGCCTCTCGATATCGAGAGGCTTTCTTTTTTACAAAAAATATTAAATTAGAACAAAATGAAACGATTAAAAGACATACGAAACATAGGAATCATAGCGCACGTTGATGCTGGGAAAACAACCACAACCGAACGCATCCTTTATTACACAGGAAACATTCATAAACCCGGAAATATTGATGATGGAAATACCGTAACCGATAGCGATGTACAAGAAGCTTCTCGCGGAATTACCATTTCATCTTCAGCAATTTCAGCCGATTGGGAATACAATGAAGAAATGTATCAAATCAATATTATTGATACGCCTGGACATATTGATTTTGCCATTGAAGTAGAACGTTCTTTACGAATATTGGATGGCGCAGTTGCTTTATTCTGTGCAGCTTCTGGAGTAGAATCACAATCAGAAACAGTTTGGAGTCAATCCGAACGTTATGGAATTCCAAAAATTGGATTCATCAATAAAATGGACAGAATTGGAGCCGATTATTTCAAAGTGTTATCACAAATAGAAGAGGAATTTGGAGCGACAACCTTACCAATTCAAATTCCAATAGGAGATGCAGACGATTTTGAAGGTGTGATCGATTTATTGCAAATGAAAGCTATGTATTGGAATGCGGACGATTATGGAAAATCGAGTATTGTAACAGATATTCCTGAACAACTCGTTGCATTGGCAGAAAAATGGCGCACTATTTTACTAGAACGCATTGCGAATTTTGAGGATGTTATTATGGAACAATATCTTGAAGAAACCGCGATTTCTGTAGCCTATTTACAACGAGCCATAAGAAGAATTACGTTGGAACGAAAAGCCGTTCCAATGTTATGTGGTTCTGCGTATAAATATATTGGCGTACAACCTTTATTGGATGCTGTTGCGAATTATTTACCAAAACCTCAGGATATTGAAACGGTTGAAGGTGTTGATTTAACAACTGATGAGACTGCAACGTTACATTGCACGGTTGAGGAACAATTATCAGCTTTTGTATTTAAGGTAATTGTCGATAAATATGTTGGGAAACTGGCCATGGTACGCTTGTATTCGGGAAGTATTGAGGTAGGAGCACAGGTTTTAAACTCTAGAACGAATGCCAAAAATAGAGTGAGTCGAATTTTAAGCATTCAAGCAGATAAGTTCACAGAATTAACCAGCGCAACTGCTGGAGATATTGTGGCAGTTATTGGATTAAAAGATGTGAAAACAGGCGATACTTTATGTGAATTAGGGAAGCCATTTGCTTTAGAATCGATAGAAGTTTCGGAAGCTGTAATTAGTTTGGCTATTGAACCTGTTTCTAAAAATGATGAAAAGAATTTTGGAGACGCATTGGCGAAATTACTTGATGAAGATCCTTCGTTAAGTGCTTCATACGATAACCAAACCGGACAAACCTTATTACATGGAATGGGAGAGTTGCATTTGGAAGTTCGTATCGAAAAGCTAAAAACGGATTACGGAGTAGCGATTAACAAAGGAAATCCAAAAGTTTCCTATCGTGAGTTGCTGACAAGTAGCGTGAAACATACCGAATTGTTGAAAAAACAAACCGGAGGAAGTGGAAGCTTTGCAGAAATTACCTTTACTATGGAACCAAGAACAGATGCAGAAAAAGGACTGTTATTTGTAAACGAAACCAAAGGTGGCGTAATTTCTAAAGATTGTATCAATGCTGCAGAAAAAGGATTCCGAGAAGCTATGCAATCGGGTGTTTTATTGGACTATCCATTAGAAGCGATGAAAATTACTTTGTTGGATGGAAAAATGCATGAAAAAGATTCCAGCAGTGCGGATTTTGAAACTGTAGCGCGTCAAGCATTTAGAGCTGCAGCTACACAGGCAAATCCTGTATTGTTAGAACCTATCATGGATGCAGAAATCAATTGTCCTGAAGATTATCTAGGAAATGTGACTTCTGACATTAATAAACGTCGTGGAATGATAGTTTCGATCAAAGAAAATGGAAACCGAAGAAAAGTAAATGCAGAAATACCATTATTACAAACCTTCGGATACATTTCATCACTGAGAACTTTAACTAGTGGAAAAGGTTCAGTTACGTTAAAATTGAAAGATTACAAACAAGTACCTGAACACATTCTAAAAGAACTAGTTTGTTAAATATGATTAGCGCGAGTTTACTTCGAGAAACTCGCGCTAACTTTTTTATACGTCCTTGCGAGGAAGCATGACGCTGGAATCTGTTTCTTCCAACAACAGCAACGTTGTACTATAAACAAATTACTTCACTATCGTTCGTAATGACGAATCTTAGGTTATTTGATTATAAAAAACGTCATATTGAGTGATTTTTCGCAGTAAAACGAAGAAAAATTGTATCGAGATATACTAGAAAACACTATTTTTTTAATACGTCTTTGCGAGGAAGCATGATGCAGCAATCTGTTTCTTCCAACAACAGTAACATCACACTATAAACAGATTACTTCACTATCGTTCGTAATGACGAATCTTAGGTTATTTGATTATAAAAAACGTCATATCGAGTGGTTTTTCGCAGTAAAACGAAGAA
>NZ_CANLEA010000032.1 GCF_947489565.1 uncultured Kordia sp.
TTGATGTTTCCGTAAGCCGTTTCATTCGGGATTTCATTCACATCATTATCTGCATCTTCTGGTGTTTCGTGATAGGTCACTGTTACCTGACCTGGCAATACACCTCCCGTGATTTCACTCTCAGCATTGGTCAAATCAAAGATTCCGATTCCATCATTGTCTGTGTCACAGTATTCTAATGGTGTTGCAGGGAAAACTGCCGGCGTATCATTGATATTTACCGTTAATTGCGTTACTACATGACATCCTGTATTGATATCTTCTACACGTACAAAAACAGTATAGGTTGTTGGTGTCGCTGTATTATCATAAGGCATTACAAGTGCGTTCATATCACCATCAGCATCTGCTGCTGTTAAGTGATAAGAAACATTTAAATCTGGATTCGATAAGGTAATCTCATCATTTTTAACCGTTAAATCTGTAAGTGCAATTCCATCGGCAGTATCATCATCACAGGCTTCTAAGTCTGTTGGAACAGCTATTAATGGCAAAGGTTGTACTTCCAAAGCAAAGCTTCCTACTTGCACACATCCTAATAAATTCATGGCACGAACCCAAATAAGCTGTCCATCCGTTCCTGTAAGATTTGTGATTGCTCCAGCATTTGCATCAGCGTCTGCTTCACTAAGGTGATAACTAATCGTTAATCCTACCTGCCCATTTTCCACCACAGTGGTATGCGTAGTCAAATCAAACATTTCCATCATATCACCAGGATTATCAACATCACAGGCTATTAATGAAGGAATATTGTCTAGGTTTGGAAGTGGATCTGTAATTAACGTTACTTGCACCACATCTGAACAACCTGTTATATTATCCACAACTTGAGCAAATATGACCTGAACTCCTGCAGTAGTTGTAGTGTATATCGTTGGTAATGGTGTCGCTAACGCCGTTGTTTCATAATATGTTACTGTAGCAGTTCCTGCTAAAGCACCTAAAATTTGAGCATCTAACGTTGATAAATCAAACGTTCCTAAACCATCTGTATCATTTCCATTGGTATCATCACAAACACTGTAATTTGCTGGTGTATTTGCAATAATCGCTGGGTTTACTTGTAAATTTAAGATTGAAGTATTTGCACATCCAGTCACTGTATTTTCAATACGAATAAATACCGCATCATTCACAGCCACCATATTCGTGTATGGAGAGACTAATGCCGTTCCAACACCTGATTGTGCTTCTGCTAATGTTTCATAGTATGTGATTGCCATTGCATCCGTAGATGTCTGACCTGCCAAGATTTCTGCATCTGCATTGGTTAGTGTAAATCCAACTAATCCATCTGTATCATCGTCACATTCTTCTATGGTTGTTGGTACAACTGGAACTGGTAATGGGTTTACAGATAACGTAAAGTTTGTTGTAGCAAAACAAGTGTTTCCTGGTTCCGTGCTATCTATTCTAACATGTATTATTTCCATGTCTGTTCCTGTATACGCTGCTGGAGTAAGTATTGGATTTACATCCATTGTCGCATCTTCTGGTGTATTGTGGAAAGTAATATTAAAATCAGCTGGATCTTGTGTATCTAATATTACTGCTTCTTGTGTTGTAAGATCAAAATTTTCATTCCCATCTCCATTATCATCACAAGCTGCCATATTGGTAGGCAGATTTGCAATAGGTTGCGTATTTATTTGAATATCAAATTGTCCAATATCGTTACAAGAAGTATTTGCGTTATTTTCAATCCTTACGTAGATTGTTTGAGGATTTGAAGTGTTTGTAAATGCAGGACCTAAAGGAGTTACATTATTTAATGCATCATCCATAGAACCATGATATGTTATTGTAAATAGTGTTGGATCTTGTGTCCCTAAAACCTGCACATCATAATCTGTCAATGTAAAGTTTGCTACATCATCATTTGAGTCATCGTCACAAATTATAACATTTGCTACTGGATTTGCTACAGCTAGTTCATAAACTTCTAAATCAAAAGTGGTCGTATCAAAACACATTCCAGATAAATCTTCTATTCTTACGAATATTGTTTCTGGGCTCACACCATTCGTGTAAAGTGTTGGCAATGGATTCATATCCATTTCTGCATCATCGAGTGTACTGTGATAAGAGATGTTAAACATTGTTGGATCTTGCATAAGCAATACATCATTATTCACTAATGACAAATCAAACTCTACACTCGTAACTCCAGCTGCCGCACATTCTAATAAATTACCTGGCTGATTAGCTACTGGAACAGGCGCAAATTCGATCACAATACTATCTTGCGTACTACAGTTTGAAGAGATTGAAACAGTTACTGAATAAGTTCCTGGTATAGTTACATCTAATGTTGGGTTTGTTTCTCCTGTAAGTTCGACACCATCTCTAAACCATGCATACGTTGCTGTATCTAAAGGTGATGTTGCATCTAATGTTATAGATTCTCCTTCACAAATTGGATTTCCCGTTGTTAACAATCTATCTTGACCTAGATCAAAAGCTCCAATATCAAAACTTCCTCCCTCTAAAAATACAGCAGAATCAAATGAAGAATCAATATAATCAGATATTACTAATTTGATTGTATATGTTTCTCCTGGTATTACCGTTGCTTCTGCTTTTAACGGAATTGTTTGTCCATCAAACGCTGTAGAACCATTATTACTTCCTGGCGTATCATAATATTGAGGAAATGCAAATTGTCCCAATCCTGGACCACAAGTAAATGTATGAATGTTTGTGATACTTGCAGGAATGTTTGAATTTGGTAATAACGCAATATTTCTTCCTCCTAAATCTATATCTAGATCTGGAGTTGCAGGGTTTGCATCATGATCGTACAAGTTTGAATCTGCAATTCCTGGTCCGCTTAATATAAACGCAAATGTATCTGCAAAACTACAAGGGTAGTTTGACGTTGTTGTATATTCTTCTGAAGCTAGTATGTATCGAAAGCTAATTTGATCTGATAAGGGCACAAATTCAAATTCGATAGCAGTCGCATTAAATGTATTTCCTCCTCCAGCAAGTAATTCTAAATTGGCATCTCCTTCCCAGCTTGTTCCTCCAAAACTCATAAAAGCACCGCCATTATCTGGAATTGCTACTATACTTGAACTACTTAAGATAATTCCTTCTGTAAATGGAAAGGCTGCTGCGCCAGTGTCAAAATAGCCATAACTTTCAAAACCTAGGTTAGCTCCATTTGTTTCTCCTGCTAGGTTATCTGCTCCACTATGGTTTGTTACTTGGATGTTAGTAGGTTCGTTTCCGCAAACATCTTGAAAAAGAACATTTACAACTAATTCTTCTGGAGTCATTGTATCATCTACGGTGATCGTCTGAGAATATGCTTGCTGCCCAATAAAAAGCAGTAGAACAAGTAATATTTTTGCCCTCATAAAAAAAGTATTTCTAGTTAGTTTAGGTATAGTTAATCTCAAATATATTAATAAGAAGATTAATCTTCTATTTATTTAACAACAAACAAGCAAAAAACCCTATCACTTGTTGATATTTTTAACGGTATTTACAACAAAGCCGAAGTTTTTATATACTTCGGCTTTGTTATTTCTATTCATATTTGCTTTTATTTCGATAATTATTTCAAATTACCTCTTTAAAGTAAAGTGATTGATAAATTCTTTTGGCGAACCATCAAACGGATCTACATATTCCACTCTAAACCAGTAATCCTGTGATGGCATTGGTGAACCATTGAAGGTTCCGTCCCAACCGATTCCCGCTGGACTGATCTGTTTTAATAGTTTTCCATATCTGTCAAAGATGTAAATCTTAGCACTTGGTTGGTTTCTAAGTCCTATGATGTTCCATGTTGGATGGTACTCATCTCCGTTTGGAGTGAAGAATTTCATATAATCAATCAGTTCAAAGGTTCTTACCAGTTCCCCACAACCATTGGTGTCTCTCACAGTAACCGTGTGTTCTCCTGGTTGTAAGTCTAAGAACTCTCCTGTCTCTTGCCACTCTCCATCATCTAATTGGTATTCATACACGCCTGATCCTCCTGTTGCAGTTGCTATTACATTGTGTGTGTCTGCAAAGGCTGGTGTGGTAATCTGTACATCTAAACTAGCTGGTGCTGAGGATGCTTCATACGTCACACTATCACTATAACTACAGTTTGTTGGGAAGTTGTTATCAGTAATCACTAAACTATAGGTTCCTGCCGTGGTTACTTGCACTGTTGCGGTGTTAAAGATTCCATTTGGAGTATTCCATAGATAAGTAAAGCCTGCTCCTTGATCTTCTCCGATGAATGGTCCATCTTGAGTAGTTCCTGTAGCTGCATCTACACATAAGATATCATCTGCTGGTAATGTGAAGACTGGTAATGGATTCACCTGTAAGTTCACTAGTACTGGATCAGATAGACAGCCTGTGATGGTTTGTCTTACCCTTGCATACAAGGTCTGTGGATTTGCTGTGTTGGTATAACTCGTTGCATTAGCAATCGCATTGATATCCGCATCTGCATCTGTTGCTGTTTCATAGTAAGAAACCGCCATGTTCAATTGTCCATTAATGATATCTGCATCTAAGGTTGTTAGATCAAACACTGCTGTATCTTGATCTGCCTCATCTACTGCACATAGTTGATACGTGTCTGGTGCTGTTGCCGTTGGGATTGGCTCTACACTGAGTTCTAAACTAGCAATATTGTTGGTGTTTACACATCCTGTTGCTGTATTCTCCACTCTGATAAAGATTGTCTGTGGATCACTCATATTCTCAAAACCGTTTACTAAAGCTCCTGTGCCTGCTAATGCCTCTGCCACTGTTAAGTGATACGTCACTGTAAAGTCAGCCACCATCTGTGGAGCAGTTAACAAGTCTAATGAAGCTGTCACTACATCCCATTCAAATTGTCCTACATTGTCATTGTCATACTCACAGAATACATAAGTAAATGCCGTTGCTGTAAGTTCTGGTAATGGATGTACAATTACAGGCAGCTCTACCACCTTGTAACATGGTAACATATTGCTATCAATCTGAATATCACTCTCTACTCTTACATAGATAATTACTTGTCCGTTCACATCTGCTGTTGCCATATCTACGGCATGCATCGTTGGGTCAGCTATTGGATTGGTATCTGCGTCTGCGTCTTCCTGTGTGGTATGGTAACTTACCGTTACATTACTCTCATTGTTGACAATCTCTGCTTCTGATTGTGTCAGATCAAAGATTAAGATTCCATTGGTTGCATCTCCATCTGTATCATCATCACAAGCCTCTAAGATTGCAGGCATTGTGTTTGGTGTTGGAATTGGAAGTACACGAAGTGTCATCGTGATATCGGTAGTACATCCTGCGGCATTGGCTGCTCTGATGTATAATACTTGTGGATTGCTAATGTTTTGATAAGCCGTTGGATCAGCTATTGGAGTATCTGCGTTTAAGTCTGCTAATGAAGCATAGTACGTAAGTGTTAAACTAGTATCTCCTCCTGTGATCTCTGTGTATTTATCCGTTAGATCAAAACTACTGATCTCATCACTCTCATCGCCACTCTCTAAATCATCACATAGTGAGAAAGGTGTTGGTTGTACCAGCACTGGTGGTGGCACAACTATGATATCAAAACTTCCGATAGCATAACATTCTGTAGCATTGTCTTCTAAACGTACCCAGATCGTTTGTTGATTCACTGTAATGTTGATATAATCCGTTAGATTCACTATTGGAGATACATCATCGATTGCATCTTGTTCACTCTCGTGATAAGTTAGTGTTAAAGCTCCTGGTGTTTGTGTGCCATAGATCTCCATTTGAGTCTGCGTCAAATCAAACATCGCAAAACCATCCAAGCTCGCTGCATCATCACATACTTCTAAATCAGTGATGTTGATTGGAACTTCTGGAATTGGAATCACATTGATCTGTAATGGTGTCACTGTAAAACAGCCTGTAACCGTATTGGTGGCTAACACATATAATGTTTGACTATCCATTACAATGTTTGTGTATGGACTTGTTAGTGCATTTAAGTTAGCAATCGCTTCTGCTTCTGTTTCATGGAAGCTATAGACTACATCCGGCTCCATGTTCACAATAGCAGTGACAAGTGCATCTAAATCTGTACCTACAAAACCATCATTGTCATCATCACAGGTATCTGCTAAAAGCAGTCCATTTGGATCTAAGGTTGGACTTGGTAGTGGATTTACACGAATATCAAAGGTAATGGTGTTTTGACAACCTGTCGTATCATTAGTAGCCAATACAAAGATCGTTTGTACTGCCACAACCGCATTTGGATAGGCTGATGGATTGAGGATTGGTGTATCACTTGCTAAATCTGCTGCACTTCCATAGTATATCAAGCTAATGCCTGGTACATTGTTCACTAAGTCTTCTGCTAATGAAGTTAAATCAAATACTTCGATTTGATCATCTAAAGTAATCGCATCACACAGTTCTAAGCCTGGTAATTGAATCAGCACTGGAAGTTCATTGACAATCAGTGTTAAATTCGTAATACTAAAACATCCTGTTACTTGATCTTCTACTCTTACCCAAATCACTTGTGGACTTGGTGGGATGTTGCTATAAGCATTTGGATTGTTAATCTCTCCAACAGTTGTTCCTACCACAGCATTGGCTTGCGTGTTATAGTAACGAACCGTGTGTGTGGTTGGATCTTCTCCGTTTAAGATATCCATCTCTGCTTCTGTTAAATCAAATTGTGCAATCTGATCAGCAGTTACATCATCACATTCTGCTAAACTTGTTGCATCTAAAGCAGCAATCTCTGGAGAATCATGTACGATTAAATCTAAAGAAACCACATTGAAACAACCTGTTAAGACATTTTCAACACGTACATAAATGGTTTGATTGTATGGATTGATGTTTCCGTAAGCCGTTTCATTCGGGATTTCATTCACATCATTGTCTGCATCTTCTGGTGTTTCGTGATAGGTCACTGTTACCTGACCTGGCAATACACCTCCCGTGATTTCATTTTCAGCATTGGTCAAATCAAAGATTCCGATTCCATCATTGTCTGTATCACAGTATTCTAGAGGTGTTGCAGGGAAAACTGCCGGCGTATCATTGATGTTTACCGTTAATTGCGTTACTACATGACATCCTGTATTGATATCTTCTACACGTACAAAAACAGTATAGGTTGTTGGTGTCGCTGTATTATCATAAGGCATTACAAGTGCGTTCATATCACCATCAGCATCTGCTGCTGTTAAGTGATAAGAAACATTTAAATCTGGATTCGATAAGGTAATCTCATCATTTTTAACCGTTAAATCTGTAAGTGCAATTCCATCAGCCGTTTCATCATCACAGGCTTCTAAGTCTGTTGGAACAGCTATTACTGGCAATTGAGGAACTTGCAATTCGAAGTTTCCTACCTGAACACATCCAAGAGGATTTACAGCACGAACCCAAATAAGTTGTCCATCCGTTCCTGTAAGATTTGTAATTGCTCCAGCATTTGCATCAGCGTCTGCTTCACTAAGATGATAACTAATCGTTAATCCTACTTGCCCATTTTCCACCACAGTGGTATGCGTAGTCAAATCAAACATTTCCATCATATCGCCAGGACTATTAAAATCGCAGGCAATCATTGGCGGAATATTATCTAAATTTGGTAATGGATCTGTAATTAACGTTACTTGCACCACATCTGAACAACCTGTTATATTATCCACAACTTGAGCAAATATGACCTGAACTCCTGCAGTAGTTGTGGTGTATATCGTTGGTAATGGCGTTACCAATGCTGCTGTCTCATAATATGTTACTGTTGCCGTTCCAGCCAACGCTCCTAAAATCTGAGCATCTAACGTTGATAAATCAAACGTTCCTAAACCATCTGTATCATTCCCATTCGTATCATCACAAACACTGTAGTTTGCTGGTGTATTTGCAATAATCGCTGGATTTACTTGTAAATTTAAGATTGAAGTATTTGCACATCCAGTCACTGTATTTTCAATACGAATAAATACCGCATCATTCACAGCCACCATATTCGTGTATGGAGACATTAATGGTGTCCCAACACCTGATTGTGCTTCTACTATTGTTTCATAGTATGTAATTGTCATTGCATCCGTAGACGTCTGACCTGCCAAGATTTCTGCATCTGCATTGGTTAGTGTAAATCCAATAAATCCGTCTGTATCATCGTCACATTCTTGCAATGTAGCTGGCACAACTGCAATAGGCAATGGATTTACTGTAACATCAAAACTTGTAGTTGTAGCACAGATATTTGTTGCATCTGTACTTGTTACACTTACATATATTGTATCTGTTCCATTTACATTTGTATATGAAGCTGGATTTAATATTGGATTTGAATTAGTATTAGCATCTGCTTGCGTTGTATGGAAATTGATATTTACATCTGCTGCGTTTTGCGTTCCTAGAATTACTGGAATTTGCGCTGTTAAGTCAAATGTTTCTGTTCCATTATTAGTAGCATCATCACAGACTACAATATTTGCAGGTTGTACCGCTGTAGGTTGATAATCTACACATATTTCAAAGTTCGTTGTATCAAAACATGTTGCATTGTTTATGGTTTCAATACGCACATATATTTGCTCACATGCAGCTGTATTATTGTATGGACTCGCCAATGGATTCGTTGCTGAATCCGCATCTGCTTGTGATAAGTGATACGTAATTGTAAAGAGTGCTGGATCTTGTGTTCCTAATACTTGAACATTTAACGCATTCAAATCAAAAGTTTCTGTTCCATCATTTGAATCATCATCACAAACCGTGATATCTGCTACTGGATTTGCTATTGGCAATGCATCTACTACTACATTGAATTGTACTGTAGAAACACAGTTTGTAGTATTATCTTCAACTCTTACTACAATTAAATCAGTAGAATTTACATTTGAATACATTGAAGGTAACGGACTTGCATTCGCATCAGCATCTGCTTGAGTCGCATGGAAACTGATTGTAAAGTCTGCTGGGTTTTGTGTTCCTAAGATAATTGGAATTTGCGTTGTTAAGTCAAAAATTTCCACTCCATCATTCGAAGCATCGTCACAAACTACCATATTTGGCGGCGTTGTTAACGTTGGTTCTGGATTTAACACCAAATTAAATGAAGTCACTGCAAAACAAGTTGCACTGTTATTATCTTGAACTCTTACATATATATCGTCTGTAGGGTTCGTTGTATTCATGTATAAACATGTAAGCGGACTAACATTGTTGTCTGCATCTGCTTGTGTATCATGATATGTTACTGTGTAATCTGCTGGATCTTGTGTTCCTAATACTAATAAGGTTTGTGCACATAGATCAAATTCTTCTACACCATCATTTCCAATATCACAAAGTACTAAATCTGGAACTACGTTTGCAGTAGGACTTCCAATGTTTAATGTGAAAGATTCTGTTTGAAAACAGTCAATTGCTGTTGTTCCTGTGTATGAGATTCTTATAAAAATTTCTTCTCCATCACTTCCTGTATACGCTTGTGCTTGTGCTAATGTTAATGCTCCTGTGTTTGCATCTGCATCAGCTTGTGATAAGTGATACGTAACCACCATATCAGTAGTATCTGCGATAGGCGCTAATACTTGTGCTGTATTTACAGTAAGATCGAAAACTTCTGTAGTATTCGCAGAACATACAGATAAGTTTGAAGCTGGTGCATTGTTGATTTCTGGAGTTACATCAATACAAACTGTTTCTGTATATGTACATCCTAAATCATCTGTCATTTCATACGTATAACAGTGCTGTCCTGCAGTTGTAGGCAGTACTGTAATTACATTTCCTGTAGTATTTGTGATAGATGCATCTGGCTGCCATCCTTCTGAAACTACAACTGGTGTAAATGATTCATCTGCAGGTAAGATTGATGGATCGAAATCTAATTTCCAATTAAATATATATCCATTATCAATTGCTAAGTTATCTGTAACTCTAATCGTCCAGTTTCCATTTAATGGACTTCCGATAAGGTCATCAAATCCATTTGAATCTACTGGTAAATATGTACCAGGTTGCCATGAGTTTCCTGGAGGATTTGAACCCGCTGTGATTGTTGGTGCATTTGCTAAAGTTACCGCTCCACTTAAAGAGAAACAGTAATCAGCTCCGACACCTGGTGTTGTTGATCCGTCATCATTGGCACCTCCAAAGTATGTTCCTCCACCAGCTTGCACAAATAAATCTGCTTCTTGTCCATTTGGACTGATGATGGTAATATCTAAATCTCCAGAGAATGAGTGCTCAATATTTAAACATACTTGCAATAATTCTGCTCCAGCTGTTAATACTTGATCAGACTCAAAACAATCTACAGGAATCGAAGTTTCATACGAAACTCCACTTCCATCTGGTAAGAATGTTTGTCCACTAACAGGCGGCGTACATTCTACGATAAATGGTACTGGATTTACAACTCCAGTTATTGTTGTATCATCTCCAAAACATATAAATGGATCTGTAGCTTCTGTCCCTGTAAAATCTGGTGTGGTAGAAACACGCACTACTTGATTAATTAAGTTGTCGTTGGTACAGTTATTTGTATCTGTTACATTAAGATTGACAATAAACGCTCCTGGATTGGCATACGTATGCGTTACGGATTGACCGTCTGCTGAATTTCCGTCTCCAAAATCCCATTGATATTGTGCGCCAGTACCATCGGAAGTAAATGTTGCACTTCCGTTAAACGTTACCGTATCACCTTGACATATTTCTATAATATTGTTTCCATCTGCAGCTGGCACTGAAGAATCTAATTGAGAAACAATGGTTTGACATGGTGTTACACACGAAATTTCTGCTGCCCATCCAATATTTACACCGGCGGCATCAGAGATAAATTCTATCGTAAGACAGCCTGAAGCATTATCATTGGTAGCAATTACAATTCCTGGACTCGCTGTTCCTGTAAATGTACCAAAAGCAGTTGCTGCAGTACTATCACCATTATATATGGTCATGTTATCAGACATGTTTTGTACAGCGAAAGAGGTAAAATCTAACTGTACTTTGTCTCCTGGGTTGTTTGGACAAATCGTCATTACGATATTTTCGTCATTTGAGTATTGTCCTGCTCCGCCACCTCCAGTATCTAGGAAAGTACCTTGACATATATTGAAGGTACCGTTTTCGATGAGAATATCTTGTCCGAAACAAAATATTGGGGCGATAAGAAGTAAGAGAAATATTTTTTTCATCTCTATATTTTTAGTTTTGTAATTTAGGTTGTGGTTGAATAATTAAAAGATATTCAGTGTTGTCTATTCGATACGCTCTGAGTGCATTGATATCAAAAAACTCAAGATTGTATTTTAAAGGATTGAATGTATTTTTGCTGGTAAAGCCTTCGTGCTTTAAACTTTTATTATACATGTTTAGCATTCCTCCATCAGTGATTTTTGGATATTTTTTACCACGTACTTCAGCTTGTCTCACGATTTGCATTCGCTCAACAATCAACTTTCTTAAAGTTTGGTAACGTTTCTGATTAGAAAAGACCAATTTTTGAGCTTGGTCTCCATAAACTTCCTTGATGAAGTTATCTACTTGATGTTCCTTAAATTTGTATGAATCCTTTTGAGATTGTGCATTCATACATAGCCCTATAAATAGGAACATCATACATACATAGATTTTACGCATAATAGTCATGTTTGTATCTAACATTATTAATTTGAAATGGAGTTGTTACTATTTTGTTAAATAAAACCTCCTTTTTCCTTACATTATATATAACAACAACATCTATAAAAATCCGACATTGTGTTAAAAAATTTATTTTGAATCGCGGAAAATTAAGAAAATTTTGTGATATACATAGTTCTTTAACACATTTATTTACGGCACGTTCAACCAATTCATATGCAATATTTAATTATCTTTGCAGTCTTGTTAAATTTTGAAAAAAATCAAGTCCCGATTCTTTAGTACAACGGAGTTTTACATCTTACATTATTGTTAAATATTTGGACTACATTTTTTTTAGATAAATGAAATACAAAATCGATGAAAATAGATAAAGCGCTTGAAGAAGAAATACAAACAATAGGAGACGATCACATCATGACTTCCTATGACACGCCATTGCGTGAAGATGCTTTTGACATAACTGATGAGGAGAAAATAGCAAGCATCAAAAAAGATGTTGCAAATATTATGGAAACTTTAGGATTAGACATGACTGATGATAGTCTTAAAGGAACTCCTAATAGAGTAGCCAAAATGTTTGTGAAAGAAATTTTTGGCGGATTGCATCCTGATAGAAAACCAAAAGCCTCTACTTTTGATAATAAGTATAAGTATAATGAAATGCTGGTAGAAAAAAATATTACCGTCTACTCTACTTGCGAACATCATTTACTTCCTATAGTTGGTAGAGCACATATTGCTTATATTTCTAATGGAACCGTGGTTGGACTTTCCAAAATGAATCGTGTGGTTGATTATTATGCAAAACGACCACAAGTACAAGAACGTTTAACGATTCAAGTGGTTAAAGAGTTGCAAAAAGTACTCGGAACCGAAGATGTTGCCTGTGTTATTGACGCCAAACACTTATGCGTCAACTCTCGCGGAATCAGAGATATAGAAAGCAGTACTGTAACCGCAGAATTCGGCGGAAAATTTAAAAATGAAAAAACTCGCCTAGAATTCCTAGATTATATTAAATTAGATACAAAATTTTAATACATACATTTTTTTATTAATTACCATGAAATTATATCAAGAACAAGAACTAAAAATATACAATTCCCTCACAAACCAAAAAGAAGTTTTTAAACCTATTAATGAAGGTCACGTTGGAATGTATGTATGTGGTCCTACGGTGTATAGCAATGTGCATTTAGGAAACGTACGAACGTTCATGTCATTTGATATGATTTTTAGATATTTAAAACATCTTGGATATAAAGTACGCTATGTACGAAATATTACCGATGTCGGTCATTTGGTAGATGATGCTGAAGAAGGTGAAGATAAAATTGCTAAGAAAGCACGTTTGGAACAATTAGAACCTATGGAAATTGTTCAAAAATATACACTTGATTTCCATGAAATTTTACAAAAATTCAATTTTATACCACCAAGTATTGAACCTACTGCTACGGGACATATTATTGAACAGATTGAAATCGTAAAAGAAATCATAGCTAATGGATATGGATATGAAGTGAATGGCTCGGTGTATTTTGATGTACATAAATTTAATGAAACAAATGAGTACGGCGTACTTAGTAAGCGCAACCTAGAAGATCTCGTTAATAATTCACGTGAATTAGATGGGCAAAGCGATAAAAAGAATCCACAAGATTTTGCTCTTTGGAAAAAAGCCGAAGAAACTCATATTATGCGTTGGCCTTCACCTTGGAGCGACGGTTTTCCTGGCTGGCATTTAGAATGTACAGCAATGAGCACAAAGTACTTAGGGAAACGATTTGATATTCATGGTGGCGGAATGGATTTAAAATTCCCTCATCACGAATCTGAAATTGCTCAAAATGAAGCTTGTTGCGGAACCACTCCTGTAAATTATTGGATGCACGCTAATATGCTGACAATGAACAGTAAAAAAATGGCGAAATCGACAGGAAATAATATTCTTCCTGGTGAAATTTTCACTGGAGACAATCCAAATATATCGAAAGGATTTGCTCCAAGTGTTGCTCGTTTCTTTATGATGCAAGCACACTATAGAAGCATTCTTGATTTTAGTAATGACGCGTTATTAGCTTCTGAAAAAGGTTTCAACAAACTCATGGAAGCTATTAAAACTTTAGATAATTTAAAACCTGTAGGCGATACAACTAGTTTTAATTTTGACGTTTGGAAACGCAATTGCTACAATGCGCTGAATGACGATTTTAACACACCAATTTTAATTGCAGATTTGTTTGAAGCTGTCAAGTACATCAATCAGTTAAAAGATGGAAAAGCAACTATTTTACCTGAAACTTTAGTTGAACTTAAAAAGTACATGCATACATTTGTATTTGACATTTTAGGTTTAGAGCAACAAACAGGTTCATCTGATGATGGCGATGCACTTACTGGCGTAGTTGAATTGTTGATCAATTTGAGAAATGAAGCGCGCGCCAATAAAGACTTTGCGACTTCCGATAAAATTCGTGATGAATTATTAGCTTTAGGCATTCAGTTGAAAGATGGAAAAGACGGAACTTCGTTTTCGGTTTCATAAATTTAAATAGATTCGATCTAAAAAAAACAGTCATAAAAAAGATTCTAACATATCCTTTTTTATTAATCATCCGTTTTTACCAAGCGGCCATTTCACCGTACACACCAGCAGCCTGTAGATATACACCTACTTGCTCGCATTATGCAGCAGAAGCCTTGCAAAAACACGGTTTGTTTCGCGGTGGAAAATTAGCTGTCAAACGTATTTTTAGCTGTCATCCTTTTGGTGGAAGCGGTCATGATCCTGTGCCTGACGAGCTGCCTAAAAAATAACATTCCTTTATAATTTACATCCTTTGATTTCCGTTTGGTTTGTCTATATTTACATTTTATAAACTATACCATTTATGCACCTACTAAGTATCAACTGGAATCCTAGTGAAGTTTTATTGAATTTAGGGCCAATTCAAATCAGATATTATAGCTTAATGTTTATCATCGCATTCAGCTTAGGATACTACATCACTAAAAAGATTTACGACAAAGAAGGCATTGAAACAAAGTTATTAGATTCCTTATTTATGTATGCCGTTATTGCAACGTTGTTAGGTGCGCGTTTGGGAGAAGTATTCTTTTATAATTGGGATTATTACCAAAACAATTTAATCGAAATATTACTGCCAATCAAAGCAGATGCAAACGCAACTTTATTTGGATTTATTGAAGGATATAAATTTACAGGTTTTGCAGGTTTAGCAAGTCACGGAGCAGCAATTGGAATTATTGTTGCCATGTATTTATACCGAAGAAAATACCAATATAAAAGTTTACTTTGGATTTTAGATCGAATTGTAATTGCAGTTTCGCTTGGTGGTATTTTTGTACGTATAGGAAACTTTTTTAATTCTGAAATTGTTGGAAAAACAGTAGCAGAATCATTTCCTACAGCTGTTCGTTTTATTCGAAATGCAAGCGACTTACATCCAAAAACTGCGATGAATATCACCAATTTACCAACAAGTGATGCCGCGTATGAAGCAATTGCCAATAACCCACAATTTGTCGATACATTAAACGATATACCTTTTAGACATCCTGCGCAATTGTATGAATCTTTTTGTTATGTTTTCGTGTTTCTGATTTTGTGGTATGTTTACTGGAAAACAGAAAAGAAAAACAAGCAAGGATATATTTTCGGATTGTTTTTAGTGCTTTTATGGACTGTTCGTTTCTTAGTCGAATTCGTAAAGGAAAGTCAAGGAGGATTTGAAGACAAATTTGGAAATATCTTAAGTACTGGGCAATGGTTGAGCATACCTTTTATCATTGCTGGATTCTACTTTATGTTTAGAAATACAAATAAGACAGATGTAAATACATCTAAAACGACTACTTCGTGATGAAAAGATTAATCATACTATTGTGCATTGCTACCGCACTTGTTTCTTGTGGAGAATCTAATAATAACGCAAAAGTTCAAACGGCAGATATTGCATTTACCAAAGAAGGTGAATTGACTTTAGCAAAAGTAAGCGGTGAAGATATTGTAACGCTCGATATTGAATTTGCAGAAACTGATTATGAAATTCAAACTGGATTGATGTACCGTAAGTCTATGAAAGAAAATCAAGCCATGCTTTTTATCTTTCCATATTCACGTCCGCAGAGTTTCTACATGAAAAACACATACATTCCTTTAGATATTATTTATCTGGATGAAAATAAAAAAATAGTGAGCTTTCAAGAAAACGCTGAACCTTTAAATGAAGCTGGATTACCGTCAGAAGTTCCTGCAATGTATGTTTTAGAAGTAAATGCTGGTTTGGCTGAAAAATGGCTGCTAGAAATTGGCGATACAGCTACGTTTGTAAAGTTTTAGATTCATCTTATTTTAAACTGACAATATTTCCATGCTTGGGATCAACTCTCCCATTCAACATATCGGAATATAGTTTTTCTAACTCTTGAATTCCTACGTATTCTTTAATCGAAATTGTTGATTGAATTGCCTTTATAGTTTGTTGCCAAGCGATGCCAATGTTTTGCTGAAATCCTGATATTCCCCATTCTTTTTTACGTTTTTCTGCATGCGATGGAGCAAAGAAAAATTCACCCTTTTTAGGAAGTGGATTTTCACCTTTTAGATGTTGCCAATCAACAAGTCCTACCAAACAATTATATACCAAATTTTCCTGTAATAATGTTTGCAATTGGAATTGAGTATTATGATTCCCAGCAAAGTCTATGACTATAAATTTTTCATTCGTATTTAATTGTGCTATTGAATCATAACTCATCACTTGATCATACCAACCTAACTGTTCCACAAATTCCATATTCTTTTCTGAGGTAAGTCCTATAAGATTCCACGACAAATCATTTTCTTTTTTACGATGCGCCAATAGACAGGCTAACACTTGCGCCGTTTTACTGGAAGCGCTTGTAATTAGTATTCGAGAAGCTTTATAAAAATGCTGTTCTGCTAAATATGCATCAATCAAAAAAGAGGTCACAAATAACGGACGAAATATAGAAATTAACTTTTCTGTTTCTGGAGTAAATACTGAATCTTGCGCTGTATTCGTATAAAAATTATAGATTGGAGGCAGCGCTTGTCTATGCGAAGAACTATCCACAAAACCTTTACTACTAGCCTTCTGAATGGTAACCAATACATGAGAACTCATAGGATAATAGCCATAAAATCGCTCCCCAACATGCACATCGGGATGATTGGAAGCCACAACATTGGCAATTCCCCAAGCAGGAATGATTCCATAACCAGGTTGCGTTGGAAAAAAGTCCCAATAATTCATTTGCGTTCCTACAACACCATAAGTAATATTATTAGAAGTAAATGAAAATTGATCAATTTCTAAAAGCACTTGATTCGCTAATAGTTCATCCGTATACATTTTTTCTACCAACTTCACCTGTTGAAGATTGTCAATTTTTACCGTAAAATCTAAAGCTTTAATAGTTATCACGTTGAAATGAGTTTTGATAAATATAAAAATTATCTAACAAAAAACGCTGCTCATATGAGCAGCGTTTTTCTATATTATACAAGAATTAAGAAATGCTTATGCTTTCGCTTCACCTTCTTCTAATCCTTTGTTGACATCTCCTTTTTTGATCGTATCATACATGATTGGAGTTGCAATAAACATCGATGAATATGTACCTACAATTACACCAATGATTAAGGCAAACATAAATCCTCTAATAGATTCTCCACCGAAAATAAAGATCGCCAATAATACCACTAACGTAGTTAATGATGTATTCAACGTTCTACTTAAGGTACTATTTAAGGCAGCGTTTACAACTTTGCTAAATTTCCAATTCGCATTTTCATTCATAAACTCACGGATTCTATCAAATACAACCACGGTATCATTCAGCGAGTATCCAATTACCGTTAATATCGCGGCAATGAATGCTTGATTGATTTCCATTGTAAATGGTAAATATTTCCATGCTAATGAGAAGATTCCTAATACGATTAATACATCATGGAATACTGCAGCAACTGCTCCAAGAGAGAACTGCCATCTTCTGAATCGTAATAAGATATATAAGAATACTACTACTAACGAACCTAATACTGCCCAGAATGATGCTTTCTTGATATCATCCGCAATCGTTGGTCCTACTTTGATAGACTTCATGATTCCGACTGCTTTGTCTTCTGCTCCATCAACAAATTTTTCATAATCCATTGCTGCAGGTAAGTAAGACGCTAAACCTTGGTGTAGCTTATTTTTAATTTCGTCATCAATATCAGTTCCTGTTTCATTTACTTTATAGTTCGTAGTGATTTTTAACTGATTATCATCTCCAAAAGTTTTTACTTCTAACGATACTGCATTTTCTCCATCTACAAATACATTTTGCAACGAAGCTTTAACATCTTGTGGACTTACTGTCTTTTCAAAACGTACTTGATACGAACGCCCTCCAACGAAGTCAACTCCTTGATTTAATTTATTTCCAAGTGTAATTGACCATAAACCAATAGCAATTATAACTCCTGAAACGATGTATGCAATTTTACGCTTCTTCAAGAACTCAATATTCATGTTTCTGAATAAGTTCTTTGTAACACCAGTAGAGAATGCTAATATTTTTCCTTTGGCAGTATACCAGTCAATTAATAATCTTGTGATAAAGATTGCAGTAAATAATGAGGTAGCAATACCGATTAATAAGGTAGTTGCGAAACCTTTAATTGGTCCTGTACCGAATAAGAATAAGATTAAAGCCGTTAAACCTGTTGTAATGTTGGCATCAAAAATAGAAGACATTGCTCCTTTCCAGCTAAATGCATGGTTGATTGATTCTTGTAACGATTTTCCTTTGGCAAGCTCTTCTCGAACTCTTTCAAACAAAAGTACATTCGCATCCACCGACATACCAATGGTTAATACAATACCGGCAATTCCAGGTAATGTTAATACAGCTCCTAAGTTCGCTAATACACCAAAGATTAATAAGATGTTAAACGCCAAAGCGACATCTGCAAAAAGTCCAGCTCTACCATAGTAGAATACCATCCAAACTAATACCAAAGCTAAGGCAATTAAGAACGACATTAAACCACTGTTAATCGCTTCTTGACCCAATGAAGGTCCTACTACTTCCGATTGTAAGATTTCAGCTTTTGCAGGTAATTTACCAGCTCTTAATACGTTTGCTAAATCTTGCGCCTCTGCAATTGTAAAGTTTCCAGAGATTTCAGTATTTCCACCAGAAATTGCTCCTCTAGTTACACTTGGTGCAGAGTATACAATATTATCTAATACTACCGCAATGTTTCCATTTTCTTCATGTACTTCTCCTGTTAGCTTTTCCCACTGCTTAGCACCAATACCATTCATTTGCATGTTTACGTTTGGCTTATTGTCATTTCCATAGCTTTGTGATGCTGCATCTACTACATCACCTTTCATTTGTGGCGTAGCTTCTCTTCCTTTACGCTTTCCGCTCAATGCATACATTTGTATTCTCCCGTTTGCATCTACCTCTTTTCCAAAGGCAAAACGCACATTACGTAAGTTTGCAGGCAATACTTGCTTTAAGATTGGATTTGCAAGTAATTTTGTAATTTCAGCTTTATCATCTTCTTTAATCGAAGCAACAACACCACCATTGTTTACTCCAACACGAGAAGGAATCATTTTACCTAATAATGGTCTAATTACATCAATAGAATCTTGCTCTGTAGAAGTAGTCAAATCTCCTAAGTCAACATCTGTAGTATCTTTTTCTTTTTCTACAGCAAATTCAGGAAGCTCCTTTAATTTTGCATCAGCTGCAGCTAAATAAGAAAGTAATTCAGCAGTATTGTTATTTGTTTTCCAAAACTCTAATTCTGCTGTAGTTTGTAATAATTTTTCAATACGAATTACATCTTTCGCTCCTGGCAATTCAATCAAGATACGTCCAGAAGTTCCTAAACGCTGAATGTTTGGTTGTGTTACCCCAAATTGGTCAATACGCTTGTTTAATACTTCTTTTGCAGATACTACTGATTGATCTACTTTTCTTCTAATTACATTCTGAACAACATCATCTGGCGTGTTGAATGTTTCTTTCTTTAATTCTTCTTGTAAAGATGCTGTATAGAAAATACTTGGATCCGCTAATTTTAAACCTTCTGGCTTTAATTCGTCAAAAGCTCTAAAGAAAGACTCTACATAATCTTCTTGCGCATCCTTTTGTAATTCGTCAGCTCTATCTAAAGCTTTATTGAATGTTTCATTTTCTGTTTTGTTTGCCAATCCAGAAAGGATGTCTCTTACCGAGATTTGAAGAATTACGTTGATTCCACCTTTAAGGTCTAATCCTTTGTTTAATTCTTTTTCTTTAGCCTCATCATAAGTAAACTTTGTAAATCCAAAGTTGATTGGCTCATTTCTGTTAATAGAATCTAAGTATGTTTTTTCTACAAGACTTCTAGCGTCTGCATTTTCTTTTGTGTCTGCACCTTCTGTCGGTTTCGGCACTTGCGATACCGCATAGGTTTTTGCATCTGTTTCAATTTTATTCGTGATAAATGTGAATGACAATTGGTAAATACTTACCAATCCGAATAAAATCGCAAATAATTTTACGAGTCCTTTGTTCTGCATTATTCAGTGTTTTTGGTCAAATTTTTTAAACGGGCAAATATATCATTTACCGTCATATTTGACAATTATTTTTTTTGTGATTTGATTGTGATTTTAAGTGCTTTTTCATCTATGACAAAACAACACTATTTGACATGTTTATACACTATTTTGAATAGTTTTTTGACATGTATATACGGTGAGATACTTTCGTAAATCGAAAATCAAAGTATGATTAAAAACTTAGGAAAGTGTAGTTGTAGAAGGTCCTGCGCGAACATCAGGAATTTCATAAGGTGTGTTTTCTTTAAAAATTACCGTATAGCCAGATTCGCTATAGGTTAATGCTATTGAAATGGTATTCACATCTCCAGCAATAAACGAATTGGCATTCGCAAATGAATTTGGAGATGGAGATTTATCGAATTCTTTTTGTAAGTCTAAAATGAATTTTCCATGCGTACCAAGAAATGAATCGGCAGTCGTTTTTAACTCGTAGATATCTAACTTATAGCTATCAACTGTAGCATACGCTTGAAAATTTTCTGTTTGATCTTCTGTTGGTATTTGTGGCAATTGCTTTTTGGAAGCAAAACCTTTTTCCACTAGAAGCTCTTTGATTGCTGATACATCTTCATTACTGTAATATGCAATGGCAAGCGTATCATTTGCTAATTGACGTACTTGAATATTTGCAACACCTAAAGTTTGCAACTGCTGTTTGATTGCCTGAATTACTTCCTCCGTTTGTTGAGAAACAGAAGCACCTTGCGCAAATTGAAGTTCAATTTCTTGATTTGGCGCAGGTGTTTGCTCCTTGTAAAAACCAAGCAGCGTTAAGAGGATTATTAAAGCACTAAAATACTTTTTTGCAATCATGCGCCAAATATAAAAATAAAGAAGAGACTTACGCAGTGTTTTGGTAATTAATTTTGATTTAAGTAATTGGATTTTATCATACTATCCTCAGAAAATTTTAGTTTTACTGCTTGTATGACTTCAGAATACTTTCTTGTAAAATTTTCATTTTTGGAATGGAACCTGAACGAATAACTGCTGCTAAAGTTGTCGCTTGCTCCTTACTTAGATTTGATGAAATTTGAGACATTCCTCCTGTAATTTTCCCAACCGATACAGATGGAGCACTATACACCAAATTATCAACTACCACTGCTATGTTTCCTTGATTCATATGAGCTTTCTCTGTCATTTTTTCCCAAATCTTTGCTCCTTCTTTATTTTTTTGGATACTTACCACATACGAATCACCATAATTTGACTCTTCAGCATACGCGTCAATTACATAACTGCCATCAATAGGCGCTTTATTTTCTGAGCTTACATATACCGCATATATTTCGTGCTGATTTTCACGATTACTTTTCCCAAGCAAAAATTTAACTCTTTGTTCTAATCCATGTATTGAAACTGGTTCTTTTTTTAATAATTTTTCAATTACTATATTTTTATTTTCTCTGGAAACCGTTGCAAAAACAGGACCTGCATAACCGCCTAACACCCTAATTCCCAGAATATCATCAACGGTTTTTATATCTTCTGTTACTTCAGAAAGCAAATCCCCTCCTTTTTGATTCCCGTGTATTTCACTCAAATAACGATAAAGGATTTCATGCTCATTACATACTTCAAAAAACTCTAATTTCCCTGAAACAGCAAAGCTTCTACGCAATTTTTGAGGTTTTATTTTCCCATGAAAATTAAACGTAACTTTTTGCTCTTCTTGCTCCGTAATAGTAATATCCTTTGCTCCGGCAGATTCCAAACGATTTTGAATATTTGCTATAGCACGCGTTTTTTCGTCTTGTGTCAAATTAGCTTCTTCTATTTGAATCTGAATACTATACGTAGGTTTATGAGAAACTGTTTCACAAGCCATTGTGATATAAATTAAGACTAAAAATAACGAACGAATAAGGTGTTTTTTATACATAACTAAGACTGAATTTAATGAAAAAAGAAAGGCTACAATGTAGTACATTGCAGCCTTGTATACTTTAAAGGATCAAATTTTATTGACCTTTCATGTTTTTGTATCCTTCTGGTGGAGTTGTACTAAATAACTCAGAAGAAACTGATTGTGGCTCAATTTTAGTCACTTCAGTAGTTACTGTCATGTCAATTCCCATTTGGTTCATTTTCATTTCAGCATATAAAGGAAATCCTTTTATTTTATCTCCTAATGCTGTTGTTTGTTGTGAAACTACTGGAATAGCTTCTGTTGTGTATAATATCATTTCTACTTTAACACCATCTTTCGTAATAGATGTTGTGTATTTTTGACATGTATATCCTAATACCGTTTTAGTATCACTTCCTTTGGTAACTGTAACACTTTTTAAATCTTCTTCGCTTAATGAAATATCATCTACACTATACATTTTTCCTAATGCTGGATTGTCCATTAAAACTAACATCTTTTTTGTATCAGCATTGATAACTGTTGTTACATTTCCAGACATTGGGTTGTCTAATTCAGATCTTGAACTTTGCCCTTTGAATAATGTAATTGTTTCCATATCACCAAGCATTGCTAATTGTGCTTGCATTTGCTCATTATCTGTAGATATTGTTTGCTTAGAAGTAATTTTTCCTTCTGTGATTGCTTTTTGAGCAGAAACCATTACACTGAATGTCAATGCTACAAGTACTAATATTTTTTTCATGTTTTTAGTTTTTGTTTATTTACAACTATTAAGGTTTGTATCTATTTGTGCAAATATGTTACATTTTTATGGATATAAAAAAACCTCAAAGTGATTAACGATGAGGTTTTAGGGTATTTTTTATAAATAACGAGTACTATAATTCTAGTAATCCGTTTGTTTTCTTAACACCTTCTGCACTTGCTTCTAAGTGTGCTTTTTCTGCTTCACTTAAGTCAATTTCTACGATGCTTTCGATTCCGTTTTTCCCTAAGATTACAGGAACTCCGATACATAAATCGTTTAATCCGTATTCTCCTTCAAGCAATGTTGAACATGGGAACATTTTCTTTTGATCACAAGCAATTGCTTGAACCAATCCTGAAACTGCAGCTCCTGGTGCATACCAAGCAGAAGTTCCTAATAATTTTGTCAATGTAGCTCCACCAACTTTCGTGTCTTCTTTTACTTGATTTAAACGCTCTTCTGATAAGAATTCAGAAACTTTGACACTGTTACGTGTTGCATGTGCCGTTAATGGAACCATACCTTTATCACTGTGTCCTCCAATTACCATTCCGTCTACGTCAGAAATTGGCGCTCCTAAAGCTTCTGCTAATCTGTACTTGAAACGAGCACTATCTAAAGCTCCACCCATTCCAATGATTTTATTCTTTGCCAATCCAGTTGTTTTGTGAACTAAATAAGTCATTGTATCCATTGGATTACTTACTACAATGATGATTGTATTTGGAGAATGCCCTATTAAGCTTGCAGAAACTGATTTTACGATTCCAGCGTTGATTCCGATTAATTCTTCACGTGTCATTCCAGGCTTACGTGGAATTCCAGAAGTAATTACACAAATATCGCTACCAGCTGTTTTTGAATAGTCGCTTGTACTTCCTGTGATTTTTGTATCAAAACCATTTAAAGAAGCTGTTTGCATCAAATCCATAGCTTTTCCTTCTGCAAATCCTTCTTTGATATCTAATAAAACGACTTCTGAAGCAAAATTTTTGATTGCAATATACTCTGCACAACTAGCACCTACTGCTCCTGCTCCTACAACTGTAACTTTCATATTTTTATATTTTTTTGATGTATTGTTTTTAAAGCTGCAAAGTTCATATTTTTTACAGTGAAAAACAATGTTATTTTGAATTATTTACACCAAAATTATTATCGAATACTTACAGCCAATCCAACACTTAATGTATTGAATTTCTGAAAAGTGTAGTCGCCAAAGATTTTTATTGGTCCCAAATTGAATCGTGCTCCCAAGGTTGTGCGAATTCCGTTGGCTTCAAAATCGAGATTCACTGGATTTGAAATGGTTTCACTTATCGTAGAGACTACATTTCCACTGGAATCTTCCACATCATAACTAAGGTTGTAATCTCCTTTGATGTTGATTTCAGATTTCCCTTGATTGTATCCAACGCCACCATAAAGTGTGATAACCGTAAAATCTAAAGAACCTAAAGCTTGAATTGTCCATGCATTCATGGTAAAGTCTGCTTCTCCATTTTGGATGCTTACATTGTCCGAAAAACTATCATCATTGATGGCATAGGTTGCATTTAATCGTGTAAAGGCTGCCAATACCGAAATATGTATAGGCAATCTATCAATTGGACCTAAGTACTGTGTGATGTCATGCTGCAATCCGACTCCAATAAGACTTGCCTCAACATCGTCGTCGAAACTTAATTTTGGCACATATCTTAGTTTTACATCTGTATTCGTTGGCAATCCAACTCCAACTTGAATCATTGGTGTTGGCACAGCATTGATAGGAAAATCTTCTGCAATTCCACCAGGCATTTCAAAGCTTCCTACTTTGAATGTATTGGTTCCATCAATGGGAATTCGGACATCAATGGTAGTTTGCGTACCGTTTTCACTCATGACTGTAGGTATTGATGTTTCGCCATTGGCTGTCGCTAAAAATTCATAATCTGCTGGATTGAATATAAAGTTTAAACTTGAATTCGGAACAAAACTCGCACTTGCTGAGATTGTCACATCAAAACCAAATTTTTTATGTGTTTTTGCGGTAGAATACCAACCTCCATTAATACTATACAACGCTCCTTTCATCAACGGATTCATGTAGTTCTCAGTAAGTTTACTTGCATCGTCGCCAGCCAGCAAGAGGCTTTCTAATTCTTGAGCTTGCAATACAGAAAAGCACAGCACAAGAAGTAATGTAATTGTTTTTTTCATTTTAAGTGTAGGTTTGTTTATTGTTCTAAAATAATGAAATCATATAAGATTATTTACAGGAAATAGCCCCTTTTTTTACTCTTTTCCCATAAATAATTAATAAAGTATCAGATAGTGCAAAGGCATAAAAAGCAGCTTGTCAACAATTATTTTTCCTATATTTATGTAAAAAATTTATGACATGAAGAAAATTACACTATTAATTTGCGCATTTTTCGCCTTTCACCTAGGGTTTGCGCAACAAGATTTACTGAACAATGAAAACAAGTGGCTCTTACATTACATGGTTATTGACGGAACTACAATTGATGTTCCTCAAGCACCGTTACCTATGTACATTCCAGGAATTCGATTTATAGGAACCGATGCTAGTAATTATAGTTTTACTGCTAATGTAGCTGGTATTAACAGTGGTTTTGATTTAGCGCCTCCACTTGTCATCTCTCCAACTTCGTTTACAATTCAACAACCAAGTATAACGCTAGGAGATTGCTCTCCAAATTGCCTTCTTGAAAGTCAATATTTATCTACAATTATCTTAGGAGATCTGAGTCCTTCAAGAACGTTAAATTATGAAATTGTAGATGAAGGCAATAATAGGAAGACGTTAACAATTACTTCACCAGAAGGAGACATTGCCGTTCATGGAAATTATATTTTATCTGTAAAGAAATTTGATAAGAAACGAATTCTTATGTATCCAAATCCTGTGAAGAAGAAATTACATTTTGACTTTAAAGGATATTCTATAGAAAAAATGAACGTTTTGTCATTAGTTGGTGCTAGTATTTTTGAAGCAAAAATTTCGCCTCAACAAAACTCCTTAGATTTATCATTTTTAAAACCAGGCATCTATTTTATGAAGACTACTTATAAAGATGGAGACACAATTCTTTCCCGATTTATCAAACAATAATATTATTTTGGACACTATAACGCATAAAAAAATGCCTCGTAAAAGAGGCATTTTTTATTTTTATGTATAACTTTTTATGCATCAATATTTGCATACACAGCATTCTTTTCTATAAATTCTCTACGTGGTGGCACTTCATCTCCCATTAACATTGAGAATACTCTATCTGCTTCTCCTCCATTATCGATCATTACTTGACGTAAGGTTCTAAACTCAGGATTCATTGTAGTATCCCACAATTGTTCTGCGTTCATCTCTCCAAGACCTTTGTATCGTTGGATTCCTGCTCCGCCTCCAAATTCGTCAACAATTGCATCACGTTCATCATCATTCCAAGCATATCTACGTTTTGCACCTTTTTTCACTAAGTATAATGGTGGCGCAGCGATATAAATATGTCCGTTTTCAATCAATTCTTTCATGTAACGGAAGAAGAATGTTAAGATTAAGGTTGCAATATGCGATCCATCGACATCGGCATCACACATAATTACAATTTTATGATATCTTAGTTTTGAAAGGTTCAATGCTTTGCTATCTTCTTCAGTTCCAATAGTAACACCTAAAGCCGTGAAAATATTTTTGATTTCCTCATTTTCAAATACTTTGTGCTGCATTGCTTTTTCAACGTTCAAGATTTTACCACGTAATGGTAAGATGGCTTGAAACATACGGTCACGACCTTGCTTTGCCGTTCCACCTGCCGAATCTCCCTCGACCAAGAATACTTCACATTTTGCAGGATCTTGCTCAGAACAGTCACTCAGTTTCCCTGGCAAACCTCCAATACTCATCACTGTTTTACGCTGAACCATTTCACGTGCTTTTTGTGCAGCGTGACGTGCTTGTGCAGCCAATACTACTTTTTGCACAATGGTTTTAGCATCTTCCGGATGTTCCTCTAAATAATCAGTCAACATTTCAGATACTGCCTGACTTACAGACGCAGATACTTCACGGTTTCCTAATTTTGTTTTGGTTTGTCCTTCAAATTGTGGTTCTGCAACTTTTACAGAAATAATAGCGGTTAGTCCTTCACGAAAATCATCACCCGAAACGTCAAATTTTAATTTATCTAACATTCCAGATCCTTCCGCATACTTTTTAAGTGTATGTGTTAAACCTCTTCTAAATCCTGATAAGTGTGTTCCTCCTTCGTGTGTATTAATGTTATTTACATACGAATGTAAGTTTTCAGAATATGAAGTGTTGTAGGTCATTGCTACTTCTACAGGAATTCCGTTTTTCTCACCTTCAAAGGCAACCACATCGGCAATAATTTGCTCACGGTTTCCATCTAAGTATTTGATAAATTCTTTCAGTCCTTCATCAGAATGAAATACTTCACCCACATACTCTCCTTTTTCATCTTTGTTACGCTTATCAGTAAGTGTAATTGTGATTCCTTTGTTAAGGTATGACAACTCACGCATACGATTGGCAAGCGTTTCATAATTATACTCTAAAGTTTGTGTAAAAATAGTAGCATCTGGTCTAAACGTTACTGCCGTTCCTCTTTTGTCAGAATCACCAATTGCTTTTACAGGATATAATGGTTTTCCACGTTCATATTCTTGTTCCCAAATTTTTCCATCTCTGTAAACAGTAGCTCTTAAGTGGTCAGATAATGCGTTCACACAACTTACACCAACTCCGTGTAATCCTCCAGATACTTTATAAGAATCTTTATCAAACTTTCCTCCTGCACCAATTTTCGTCATTACAACTTCTAATGCAGAAACACCTTCTTTTTCATGAATTCCTACTGGAATACCACGACCATTATCTTCTGTCGTAATAGAATTGTCTTCATTAATAACAACAGTAATGGTATCACAATGACCCGCTAATGCTTCATCAATAGAGTTATCAACTACTTCATATACCAAGTGGTGTAAACCTCTAATTCCAACATCTCCAATATACATGGACGGACGCATACGTACGTGCTCCATTCCCTCTAATGCCTGTATACTGGATGCAGAATATTGATTTTTATTTTCTTCGCTCATAAATGTTCTCCTTAATTTATATTTTTAAAACAGCGTAATGTGTTTTGATTTTTTAGTTGTAAAAAAACAAATATAAGATTTCAAAAATTCATTTTGATATACTTTTAAGCAGCTTTTCAAATAGTTATTAACATTTATCCTTTTTATCTAAAATTGCTTAGAGCGGCTTTAAATAGCCTTAAAAACATTTTTAAAGTATTTTTTTCCAGAAGTCTGATTCAAAATTTACAGAAGCGCTTAGAAGCCGTGTAAATACTTTTTATTTTTAGTGTAAAATACCACAAAACAGCTTTTTTGCGCCTAAAACAACCTTTTAGTAACATTGTTTTATTAGTTTTACATCACTAATAACTTTTTACTAAATATTTATCAATGAAAAAAAAATTACTCTTACTTGCTTCACTTTTTAGTATTGCAGGATTTTCTCAAACTATTTCAACCTACGAAAGTGATTCTGGGACGGACTTTTCTATCCTAGCAGCGTCTAGTGCTTTAGACCAATCGCCAACAGGAGCGAATGTTTTTTGGACATTTAACGGACTTACTCCAGGAGGAACAAATATAGATACGTATGCTGCACCAGATGCAACGCAGTTAACAACATACCCTGGAACTACAAACGTACAAACAATTACTACGCAAGGAACGCCTCCAGTGGCGAGCAATTTCTTTTTAAGAACTGATGGTACAGGAACTTATATTACAGGAGGTACGCAAGGAGATATTACATTAAATTATAGCACGACAAATGCTTTTATAGGTTTATTTCCTTTGAGTTTTGGAGCTAATAATTCGGGAACAGCCGCAGGAACATTTTCATTCATGGGTACAAGCGGAACATTTACAGGGACATTTACTGCCACTGTAGATGCTCATGGTACACTGACAATGACAGACGCCGTTGCTAATGATTATGTAGCGCCTGTTACACGTTTACGTGTTGATCAGAATTTGAGTTTTAGTATTCCTCCTATTTTTAATAATATTGGAACACTGACACAAACTACGTACTATTATTATGATAATAATGCAGATAATATTGCTTTTAGATATACAGATGCACATCTTGTTTCTGCCTTTTTAGGCATTGACCAAATGACAGAAACATACGAACGTAATACAACATTAACACTTTCTAGAAATACTGTTGATGCTTCTCAATTTCAGTTATATCCAAATCCTGCCAAAGATTTTATAACGATTGAGTCAAAAAATGGACAAGCCATTCAAACGGTTTCTATTGTAGATGTTCAAGGAAGAAATGTATTTACAGCTAATGAAGCTGTTTCAAGAATTCCAGTTACTAACTTGCAACAAGGAATGTATTTTGTAACACTTGAAACAGAAACTGGTGCCATCACCACAAAGAAGTTTATCAAGCAGTAAATATTTTTATAGTATACATCAAACGCTCAGAGTTTTTAATGAAATTCTGGGCGTTTTTTGTTTTTATGAATTGCAGAATCACAATGAATACACAATAGAACAACCATAACTTTAAACTTTTATTAACTCTAAAGGTCTAAGGTTTACACTACTTTTAAGTTTCACATATTTTTCAAGCAATGAAAAACTAGTATTATATATATTTATAGCTATCGGATTTCAACAAGTCAATGCCAAATGTGGCGTAGATTTTATGAAGTTTTATCCTATGGAAAAGATGATTTCTCAAAACGCAATGTTTGTGATTGAAGCTTCTGGCACGCGAACTATGGAAACGATTTCTTCTTTTAAGAATAGAATCGTGTACTTGCAAAGCGAATCTGGAGATATTGTAACATTAGCGCTGCAAGAAGTGTTGTACAGCAAGAAAAATCTAGCGCAAGCTATTTTTAAACCAACGCGTCCATTACAGCCAAAGACAACGTATTTTTTAAAATATGAGAATCAGACTGAACAGGAAACTATAGATATTAAAAAACGGCATCAAACAAGTCACAAACGTAAAAAGCTTTATTGGATTACTAACGCTACTGCTGATGTTATTGAATCATCTTCAAATCTTAAAATTACATATACAAAATCTAGAGTTACTGAGTTTGGTTGCGGACCTTTAGCTTTTGCTATTTTGGAAGAATGTGAAAAATTAGATCCGAAAAATTTCCTGTATCCTTACGAGAAAGCTTTTGCTTACGTTAAAAAGAAAGAATACGACAAAGCTATTAAAATCTTAAAAAAGACTTTAAAATACGAGAACATCAACAGTCAAGTATATCAAATGTTGGGCAACGCATATAGTTATTCTGGAAAAGAGAAAAAAGCGATTAAAACCTATGAAAAAGGCATGGAAAAGTTTCCAAATGCTGGAAATTTGCATTTAGAGAAAGGCAATGTTTTTTGGTTTAAAGAAGATTATAATGAAGCTGCTATAAATTATAGAAAAGGTATTGAAGCCGATCCAATGTTTCCTTCTAATTATTACCGATTGGCGTTATTATATTTGAGTTCTAGCGATAAATTGTCTGGATTGATTTATGCAGAGATTTTTATGAATTTAGAACGTACTACGCAGCGCACAAAGGAAATGAGTAAGCTGATTTACGATACTTATAAAGGCGCTATTACACTTGGAGAAGAAGAATCATCAATAGACTTTTGTGAAATTGTTATGGATGTAAAAGACTTGGAGAATGGTGAATTGACCTTGCCACTTTGCGCCATTTACGGAAAACATTTTATATTGGGAATGCTAGGAATGAAAGAAGTAAACTCGGAAACTATTGCAAAAATGCGCGCTAGTTTTATTGAACATTTTTTTGAAGAAGATTATAAAAAATATTCGAATGTCTTATTCGATTACCATAAGAAACTAGCAGATGCTGGTATGCTTGAAGCCTACACCTATTATATTCTACAAATTGGTGATGCTCACGGATATGAAGAATGGTCTACTTCCCATGAAAAAGAACTGAATGCCTTTTTTGATTGGTATGTAACTAAAGATAATTATATGGAAGTGACAAAGAAGAATATGTTCATTAACTAAAGCGTTACGACTTATATCACTTTCAATTATTGGAAATCTATTTTGTAAAAGGTAAAAATCATCAAATTTAATCTTAAAAACTTGAATTAGTTAGGAGTCCATATTTATATTTGCATTTTATTACTTAGCTACTCAAAAAAATAGTATATGAGACTCGATGATTTAATACTGAAATCTACGGAAACTTCCATTTCTTTGGATGAAATACACTTAAGTACTCATAATAAAGAGCAAGTGCAACAAATGCTTGATGAGTTCAATCATTTTGAAGCTTTAATGCAATATGATTTACCTATAGCAAATAAAGTGTTATTACACGGTCATACTGGTTGTGGAAAAACAGCAACAGCCAAAGCCATTGCACAGGAGCTACACAAAGAAATTATTATTTTAAATTTAGGAAGTTTTGTTTCATCAAAATTAGGAGAAACCGCAAGAAATATTACGAATATATTTAAAAAAGTAGCGCGTCAAAAAGCGGTGTTATTTCTTGATGAATTCGATTATATAGGCAAGGTTAGAGATTACGACAGTAAGGATTCTGGAGAAATGAAACGTATTGTAAATACCATCATTCAACTGATTGATTATATACCCAACGACACTTTATTAATTGCCGCCACAAATTATGTAGAAATTATAGATACTGCTTTGTTACGACGTTTTCAAGTAAGACTTCAATACAATTTACCCACAAAAGAAGCTTTAGACCGTTATTATGATGATATCCTAAAAAAGTACCCTAAACAGTATCAAAAGTTGACAAGAGTGTATGATATTTCATATGCAGAAGCGAAAGATATTGTAACTCATTCCATCAAAAAACAGATTATTACTGCTGAAAAGAATAAAGCATCTGAAAAGAAACATTATTTATTTTCATACGGAACATTGCAACTCGAAAAAGTACAACAAGAAACCTATAACCGTATTTTATCTGGCAGTAAAGATTCGTTGACCAATTATAAATTAGAATCTTTAGAAATTACAAATACTGAAGTGCTTGCTAAAAGTGAACAAAAGTTTCATCCAATTGCGGTGAAGACTTTAAATTCTGAGGATCATATTGAAGGTGTTATTTTTGAAATAACAGAACAAGAATTATTAGACACCGATACATACGAAGTTGAGGAATACAAACGCGTTTTAGAAACGTTCAATTCTGGGAAAGAAGCCTGGGTTTATGTTGCAAAGAATACTTAAACATTTTCTTTTTTTACATCAGAAAAGCTCCCGAACCATTTCCGTTGGCATATACAATTTTGCCATGATTGAAAGTGACTCCAGTGGCAATATCGTTTTGAAGTAACATGGCGCCGTCGGCATCGATATAATCTAGTAAAGGCGCTAATTGTGTGAGATTTGAAATTCCAATAGTAGATTCCGTCATGCAACCAGCCATGATTTGAAGTCCTTTTGCTTTCGCGATTTGTATCATTTGCAACGCTGGCGTAATGCCACCACATTTCATAAGTTTGATATTGATTCCGTGAAAAACTTCTGCACATTTAGAAACGTCTGCTAGTTTTTGACAACTTTCGTCTGCGATGATCGGTAATACACTTTCTTTTTTCAGTAGTTTCATCCCTTTCCAATTGTCGGCTTGCAAAGGTTGTTCTATGAATTCGACATTGAGTTCTCTAAGAATTGCTGCATTTTTGAGTGTTTCTTCCACCGTCCAAGCACAATTGGCATCAACTCTGAAAACAGAATCAGTCACTTCACGGAGTTTTTGTATGATTTCTACATCGTTTTTAGTGCCAAGTTTTACTTTATAGATCGGCCAAGGCGTTTCCTGAATCTTTGATTGCATCACTTGAATTGCATCAATTCCGATGGTGAAGTTTGTTTTTGGCAAATTCACATCGTGTTCACTCCAGAAGCGTCGCAATGGTTTTTGTTGTTGTTTTGCATACAAATCCCAATACGCAGTATCAATCGCGCACAACGCAAAATAGTTATCACGCAACTTGGGTTCTAATTGTTCCCAAAGCTTTGTTGGATGTATATTTTCGGGAATATTTTTAAGAATAGTTTTGACACTTTCGATAGCATTTTTCAAGCTTTCTACCGAACTGTTATAATACGGATTTACGGTTGCTTCTCCATAACCTGTGAATTGTCCATCAGAAATCTCAACTACAATCGTTTTTTGCACGGTAACTGTGTATCGAGAAATTGTAAACGGATGTTGAAGTGGAAGTTCAAAGTTATGTACCGTAATATTGAATTGCATGTTTTAAAGATACGCTTATGATTCTCTAAAATACAAAAACGCCATACAAATATATGCATGGCGTCTTTAGAAACTATAATTGAGAAAAATGTGTGTAATTGTTTATTTGTCATTCCTGTGTAGACAGGAATCCATTTGCTTTTCATAGTACTTCTCGATACAATTCGCTTGGGCGAATCACTCGAAATGACGTTTTAGGATTAATACGCTTCTTCATGCACATTTGCGACTGCTCTACCCGATGGATCGTTCATGTTTTTGAAAGATTCATCCCATTCTAAAGCAGTTACCGAGCTACACGCTACAGATGGTACTGATGGAACTGTTAATGAAGCTGTTTCCGATGGAAAATGCTCTTCGAAAATACTACGATAGTAATATTCTTCTTTAGCTCTTGGTGTTTGTACTGGGAAACGGAATTTTGCGTTTGCCAATTGTTCGTCAGATACTTCGCTTTCTACCAATTCTTTTAAAGTATCAATCCAGCTGTATCCAACGCCATCACTAAATTGTTCTTTTTGTCTCCAAGCTACGCTTTCTGGTAAGTACGATTCAAATGCTTTACGCAATACCCACTTTTCCATACGTTCACCGTTGATCATTTTATCTTTTGGATTGATGCGCATAGCAACATCCATAAATTCTTTATCTAAGAAAGGCACACGACCTTCTATTCCCCAAGCTGCTAACGATTTGTTGGCACGTAAACAATCGTATTGGTATAATTTATCGAGTTTACGCACGGTTTCTTTGTGCAATTCTTCTGCGCTCGGTGCTTTGTGGAAATATAAATATCCTCCGAAGATTTCATCAGCTCCTTCACCCGATAATACCATTTTAATTCCCATAGATTTGATGACTCTTGCCAATAAATACATTGGTGTAGAAGCACGAACTGTGGTGATATCATAAGTTTCTAAGTGATAAATTACATCTTTGATCGCATCCAAACCTTCTTGAATGGTAAATTTAACTTCGTGATGCACCGTTCCAATATGATCTGCTACTTTTTGTGCTGCAGCCAAATCTGGAGAACCTTCCAATCCAATTGAGAACGAGTGTAGTTGTGGCCACCAAGCTTCTGTTGTATCATCAGATTCGATACGCATTTGCGCATATTTTTTTGCAACAGCAGAAGTGATTGAAGAATCCAATCCGCCAGAAAGCAATACTCCGTACGGTACATCAGACATTAATTGCCTGTGAATAGATGCTTCTAAAGCTTCACGCAATTCATCAATACTAGTTTGATTGTCTTTTACCGCTTCATAGTCCATCCAATCGCGCTTGTACCATTGTTTTAACTCGCCTTCTTTGCTATCTAAATAGTATCCCGGGGGAAATACTTCTATTTTACTACAAACGCCTTCTAATGCTTTTAATTCAGAGGCTACATAGAAGGTTCCGTGTTTGTCCCATCCAATATATAAAGGAATAATTCCCATATGATCTCTTGCTACTAAATAGGCGTCTTGCGTTTCATCATACAAAGCAAAACCGAAGATTCCGTTCAATTCATCTAAAAACGTACTTCCTTTTTCTTTGTATAAAGCTAGAATTACTTCACAATCCGATTGTGTTTGAAAGTTATACGAACCTTCAAATTGTTTGCGTAATTCTCTGTGATTATATATTTCTCCGTTCGCAGCCAAGATGAGTTGTTTATCTTCACTAAATAAAGGCTGTTTTCCTGAAGCTGGATCTACAATTGCCAAACGCTCGTGCGTAAGGATTGCTTTTTCAGAACTATAAATTCCGCTCCAGTCTGGTCCGCGATGACGGATTTTTTTAGACATTTCTAATAGTTGAGGTCTTAATTCCTCTGATTTTTCTTTAAGCTCGAAAGCACATACAATTCCACACATAATTTCTTTTCTTTACAATTACATTACAAATATTGACGTAAACTTTCAATTTAAAAACATTAAACATGTTTATACTTACATATTGAAACCGTAAATACAATATTTGTTATTTATTAAAACTTTTTAGCTTCAAAAATCCTTATAAACTTTTGTTTTGTAAAATTGGCAGAAATTCCATTAGAAAAGAGCATACTTTTTGTGGTTGTATTTAATATTGGAAAAATATGTACTAAATGTCAAATCGAGCGCAGTCGAGATTCAATTGAAATTTTAGTTTTTCTAGTGTTCTCGACTGCGCTCGAACTGACAAGCATTTATTTTTCTGAAGATTACCTAGTAGTATAACGATTTTTCATGTCAAACTCACGTTATATTAAATATTGTAAAGATGATCCAAGATTTATGTTTAAAAAGAGAAGAAATATGGACTCACCTTACTTATTTACATGTAAATCATTTGTATTCTATACAATTTTAACATATTGATTGAAAGTTTAACATAATGCTAAGAAGAAGTTTTAGTAATTTTATATCGAAAAAATTGCACCATGGTAAAGCGCTTTATAGCTTCAGGATTGCTTATTGTTACATTATTATTCAGTATGGATGTTGCTGCACAAAAATTCAGTGATATTGATAAGAGTCCTCATGATATAAGTTATTATAAAGCTAAACGAAATGCACCGCCCGTTGTAAAGGTTGTGTATGGAAGGCCACAAAAGAAAGGACGCCGTATTTTTGGAAGTTTGGTTTCTTATGGCAAGGTTTGGCGTACAGGCGCGAATGAAGCTACGGAAATCACTTTTTTTCAAGATGTAAAATTAGGAGACCAAGAAATTAAAGCAGGAACGTATACTTTATTTACGATTCCGAATAAAAAAACTTGGACGATTATTATAAACTCAGATACAGACGTTTGGGGATCATATTATTATGATCAAGAGAAAGACATTGCTCGCTTGGACGTTCCTGTGAAAAAAACGGATGTGATAGAGTATTTTTCTATTGCATTCACAAAGGAAACTGATGGTACTCGTATGATACTTGCATGGGACAATATAAGTGTCGCGGTACCGTTTAGTTTTTAATTATTCTTTATTTATTGTTATTATTGGTTATTTGAAAACTCAGAAATCGTAGGATTTCTGAGTTTTTGTTTTTTAAAGGATTTTGCAGACAGACTTTATGATTCTAAGATAGCTCTGATTTCATTTATAAATTTGAACGATTCAGTTTCTATCTGCGCTATAAGCCCAGTTATATCCTCAAAATTAGGATGTTTTACGAGTGTATGATCAATGATTGACAAACTCTCTTCGATAGCTGTTACGATAGTATATGTATTCCAATTGCTCTCCTTGAAAAGTGTCCAATATTTTTTTCGGATGTCTTTATTTTGTCCGGACAGACATAGTTTAAAACACATATTTGTATGATCAAGAATGATCACAAACTTCAATTGTAGCTTTTTTAATTCTTCAGTAGTAAGCGAAAAATAAGAATAGTCTTTGTTTCCTTGATATATATTTCCAAATTTAAATTCGGCATTATATTCTTTTGCGAAAAATGACTTGATTTTTTTCATGAAGCCTATCAATTCATGATACTCATATGTTACTGGAATTTGCTTCGTTTTTGTTTTGTCATACTCTTCTATGGGAATATAAATTTCTAGTATATGCTTTTGTTGCGGATGTGTTTTGTAATCATTTAAATATACTTCAAAGTACGTTCCGTCTCTAAACGTATAGTTATTTTCAATAACCCAGACTGACATGCTCTTCCACGCTTTTGGAAAATCACTTGCATCAATCACAAAATTCCCTACTGCATAATTTCCTTTTTGGATTGTGACAGGCCTAATATCTCCATCAGTTTTTAGTTCCTTGTTTACGGTTATACATGCGCTATATCTAACTTTTGAAAGTTCCGTTACATTAGGATTGTCATGATATATTGTAAGTGCTTTAAAATCTTGTGCAGGTACGACCTCTTTTGCATGTCCCCATTCCATCAATCTTTGGTACATATTAGGAATTTGATCAAAGTTTCCAATATTCATGATGCTGGCAAGTTGTATTTTTTCGAGTTTCTTTAAGGTTATTTGTGCATTCATTTCAATCCATTTTTTAAGGTTATCAATGCTACAAATGTATTTTTCAGTTGAAAAAACTTCTATACCAATCTTGCTAAGTATTTCTTTTCCTTCAGTTTTAAATTGAGTAGGGCTTATTCCATAATATTTTTTAAACGCTCTTGAGAATGAACTATCACTATTAAAACCATATTTATAGGCAAGTTCTTTTATTCCTCTATCAGTATGTACCAACAAGATTGAAGCAATACGCTCAATACGTTTTCTGTTGATGTATTGATTTAGATTTTCTCCAACAATTGTTGAAAAAACTCTGTGAAAATGATAGGATGAGTAATGAGCTTTTGACGCCAGCAAGTCAAGCGATAAATTAGCTTCAAGATTATTTTCTATGAAATCCAGTACATCATTTATTCGCTTGGTGTATTCTTGCCTAATTTCCATGTATCGGAATTTGTATTTTCTCTGAACTTACTTCACTTTTTTTCCTGCGATGTATGTTTCTGAAACGTTCGTATTTAGGATTTCATTTTCAGGAATTTCCATGATGTTTTTATCCAATACGATGAAGTCTGCAAATTTCCCAACTTCAATACTTCCTTTTTCGTTTTCTTCAAAATTGCTAAACGCTGCCCAGATGGTCATTCCTTTGAGTGTTTCTTTACGCGATAATGCATTTTCTTTTTGATAACCACCTTCCGGGTAATGCTTAGAATCTTTTCGAGCAACTGCCGCATAGAATGTTTTGAACGGACTTACATGTTCTACCGGAAAATCAGTTCCCAATGCTAGTTTCCCTGATAAGTTTAACAATCTTTTGTAAGCATATGCTCCTTTCTCGCGATGTGCACCCAAACGTTCACCAACCCAATACATATCACTTGTAGCATGTGTTGGTTGTACCGACGGAATTATGTTTTCGTTTTTAAATACATCAAAATCTGGTTCGTCTATAACTTGCGCATGTTCTATTTTCCAACGACGATCTGTTTGTCCTTCCAATACTTTTGCATAGGTTTTTAATACTTGATAATTTGCAGAATCGCCAATAGCATGTGTGTTCATTTGGTATTTTGTTTTAGCAATACGCGCTGCTAATTTTGATAATTCATCGGGACTGATCACCATAGCACCAAAATGATTTTCTTTATCAGAATATGATTCTTTTAAAACGGCTCCTCGCGAACCTAAAGCACCATCGCCATATACTTTGAATGAACGCACATTTAAATAATCTGTTTTGTATGGTTCTTTATCAATATAATGTGCTACATTTTCTGGCGTGTTGCTAATCATTGCATACATGCGAATTTTGAGTGTTTCAGCTTTTTGCAAACTGTCGATTAAATGAATGACATCTTTGCTTAAACCTGCATCATTTACGGTTGTTAATCCGTACGACAAACATTCTTTTTGCGCTTCTTGTAACGCTTGAATTTGTTGTGCTCTGTTGGGTTGCGGAATTATCTTGTCAATTAAATCCATTGGATTGTCTATCAAAATTCCTGTGAGTTTTCCGTCTTTGAGCTGTATTTTTCCACCTTCTACTTTCGTTTCTGGTGTAATTCCTGCCAAATCCAACGCTTTCTGATTTACCAAGTATGCATGTCCGTCTACACGAGTTAGCGCAATTGGCGTATCTGGAAACAGCTTATCAAGACGTTCTTTCGTTGGAAATTCTTTTACTTCCCAATCGTTTTGGTCCCAGCCACGACCTATAATGAAAGGCATGTTTCTTTCTTTTTGAAAGTCATAGATTCGCTTTATGACTTCTTCATAGCTTTCCGTTCCAAATAAATTTACACTTTGTTTATATAAGCCCAATCCATAAAAATGGCAATGCGCATCTATAAAACCTGGAAATACTGTTTTTCCGTTGATGTCAATCTTTTTTTCTGCTTCATATTTTGCTAAGATGTCACTTGTATTTCCAACAGCTACGAATTTCCCTTCTTTGATGGCGAAGGCTTCTGCATTGGAAAAGTTAGTGTCTACGGTATAGACTTTTGCATTGAAAATAATGGTATCAACCGTTTCTTTTTGAGAACAAGAGAAACAGATGGTGATAAGCGATAGTAGGAATAATTTTTTGGTCATTTGATTTGTTATTTTTTGGTGGTTTTTTCATGGTACTGCTCCATACACTTCGATTGCCCTCAGTGTAAACAACAGCTTTTAGGAATTAAAAATACAACTTTTTAAATGGTTTGTATTCATGAAAAATTCATCTGGAGAAAATTCACAAAAAAAGCGTTCCATGTGATAGAACGCTCTTGCTTTGTTTTGTATGTTTTTTTTGATTTAGAAATCAAATTTATACGTTGCTCCTGCCATAATTTGAAATTGTTGCACCGGGAAATTTACCCAACGTTGGTAATCTTGATTTGCAATATTGTTTGCTTTTACAAACGCAGATAAACGATCATTGAAACGATATCCTAAGTGTGCATTTACATCAATAAAACTATCTAAAGTTACTATTTGTGTTGGTGCAATAGTCGTTCCTGGCGCAAACGTTACTTCGTCTGTACGTTCTCCAATAAAGAAGATATTAGCGCCTGCAAACCAATTTTCTGTAATTTGATAGTCTGCAAAAATTGAAGCTTCTAATTCCGGCAAGTTCCATGCTTCTTGCTGACGGTCTGTACTGTAGTTGAAGTATTCTGCTTTGGCTCCAAATTTAAAGTTACTTGTAATGTCTACATTAATTTCTCCAAATACTGAAAGCGTCGTTACATCGTCGTATACTGCACTGAAAGAGTTTCCATACGTATATCCGTTATCTGGCGCTGGATTGAAGGTATTTACTTTGAATAAAGCTTTGTTGTTTTCTGAAACATAGGAAGCTCTAGCGTTGTAACTTACACTTCCTGTTAGTTTTCCTTTGATTCCTAAATATCCATTGTATTGCTGATCAGTTGGAGCAATTGCTTGCGTTGGCGACATGAAAAAGTTCGTTTGTACAAAATCGTAGTACGAGTTTTGTTTTAAGTCACCTTCTAATCCCGCGTAAGCGATTACATTATCACCGCTTAAACGGTATTGCGCCGTAACTCTTGGATAAATAAAGAAATCATTTTCACTATTTTCTGTGTCCAATCCAACATAAATTCCTGCGCCTAAATTTACCGTTAAATCATCTCGTAAAATGACTAAACTTGGAGAGATTCCCGCTTTTAAAATGCTATAATCTAAACTTCCTGTACCTGCAAAACTGTTTTCAAACGTTCCGCCAACATAATCTATATCAACTAAAGCATTGATTAACTCTCCTGCAATTTCTACTTCAAATTCTGGTTGTACAATCAATCTGTTTTCTCCTGAACTTGAAGCATCAAACATTCTTCTGTACATGAGTTTTCCTCCGTTGAAGAATGAATTTTCCATATCAACATCAGCTCCTAAATATAAATTATGATAGGTTTGTTGTTCGTCAATTCCTGCTATTTGAGTTGGCGTTATTGCAATATCAGGCAAACCATACCAATTATAGACTTGATGTTGATATCCTGCTTTGGCTTTCCACGATAAGTCTCTACTGCGATTGATATAAGCTAAATCTAATTTTGTATCAAAAAAGTTATCATCCAACTCTACTCCATCAATTCCACCTTGCGATGAATGGTGGCGCAATGCAATGTCAAAAGTTTCATCTCTACTAATAGCTCTACTTGTATAAAAATCAAGTGCTGCCGTATTGTAGTTTCCTAAACCAAGAGAAACATACGAATTGTACAGTTTTACTCTTTTGGCTTTCTTTAAACCTGCCGCTCTACCTTTGGCTGGCGTAAACGTTGATGCTACTGGAAATGAAAAGATAGAATATTTGATTTCTTTCTTTGTTCCAGTTTCCTTATCGTTCAACGAAGGTGTTTGCTTTATTTTAAAAGCATCTGACACAGAAGGTGTATAGGGTTTTACCACATTTACGACTTCCGTACCAATATTTTCTTTGTCTTTATCCTTGTCTTTATCTTTATCCTGAGCAGTCGCCAAATTTGCTATAAAAAATATCGCTAGAATACAAGTTGATTTTAATATATGAGTTCGCATGTTGTGCTTGCTTTGTAAGTTTTTGTTTGATTTCAATGTGTCGTGCTGCTGATTAGTTTCCACCTTCTTCTTCTACAGGTGTTACTGACGAATTTCGCTTGGCTTCTGCCTTTTTGATTTTCGCCAATTCTGCTTCTGCTTCAGCAACTTCTTCTGGGAATTTCTTGAAGTTTTTAATGACACTTTCTAAGATGTATGTTGCTTGGAATGAATCTTCTAACGCATACGAGTTTTTCGCCATAAGAATTAATCCTTTGGCACCAAATTGTTTGTAACTAGAATAGTTTTTCACTAAGTTTTGGATGGCCTTGTTGGAGCCTTCATAGTCGCTCTCTTTGTTTTTGAAATACGCTTCATAATACAATGCTTCTGCTGCCAGTTTTCCTTTGGCAATTTTTTGCACTTCTACATACGCTGCTTTTGCTTTGTCTTCATCATTGGTAGCAATTGCCGAACGTGCAATTATGACATGCGCATCACTTCGAATACGATCGTCCACTTTGTCATTTGCCAATACTTTTTCTGCATAAGCAACTGCTTCGGTATAATTATCTTGTTCGTAATTTGCTTTCATTAAGTTAGACTGTGCAAAGGTTACGTTTTGCGGGAAATCGGCACTTTCTTCTAAACGTTTTAAGACCGGAATTGCCTTTGTATAATTATCCGTTTCTAACAATACTTGTGCTAATCTTGCCAACGCTTGTTCTGTATATTCGTTACGTTCGCTTTGTAATACATATTCATAATGTGGAATTGTTTTTTGCGTTTCTCCTTTGCTAAAGTATGATTGTGCTAGGTAGAAATTTGCTTTTACGGCGTTCATTCCGTTAGGGAATTGTTGCACATATTTTTCAAATCCTTCAATAGCTTTGTCTGTATTGTTTTGGATGAATTGCTTTTCTGCAGATTCATACGTTGCTTTGTCCAATTCAGCATCAGAAACATCTACAAAATCAAGATTCTTTACCCAATTCGCATATTCTTCTACTTTTCCTAATTCGATATAGATCAATTTAGCCGTAGCAACTGCTTGAATGGCTTCTTCTGTATTTGGAAATTTCGATACTACTGATCGGAATTTTGTCAAAGCAACCTGATTTTTCCCTGTGTTATAGTTGATCAATCCTTGCTTTAAGATTGTTTTTGGTACATACGAACTTTTTGGATATTCTTGAATCATTTTTGAATATGTATTCAATCCTTTTTCAGTTTCATCAATATTTATGTACGTATCACCAAGTTCATACAAAGCATCATCACGTAAAGACGATTTTTTATATTGCTTGATAAATTTATCTAACTCACTAATTTTCGTGTTTGTTTTTCCAGTAAAACCGTGGCTAATTGCTTTTTGAAAATATGCATAATCTTCATCAATACCTTTCATTGCAATGGCTTTGTCATAGGCTTTAATTGCATCTGCATATTTGCTCGTTACAAAGTGACTGTCTCCCAAACGTAAGTAACTATCATTTACACGTGCTTTATCGTCCGAATTGTTTGTGATAAACTTCTCAAAACTCGAAATAGCGCTTGCATATTCTTTTTGTTTGAAATATGTGTATGCTAAATTGTAGTCAATAGTTTGTGCTTCTTCGGTATCTGTGATATTTGCATTGGCAAAGGATTTAAAACCTTCCAAAGCAATATCATAATTATCTAATAAATAGTTGGTTTCGGCTTTCCAAAAAGTGGCTCTTGCTGTATATTCTGGAGATTCGTTTTCTTTCAGTGATTTTTCAAAGAATTCCAAAGCTTCTTGATATTTATTATCATTAAACAATTCAATAGCTCTGTAAAATGCTACTTTTTGATACGTAGTTTTGTCGCTGTATTTTTTACTTGATTCTAACAGATTCAAAGCAGCTTCGTAATCTTTTGAAGTAATATAAGAACTTACCAATAGCTCTTCCAATTCTGCTTGATGTTCTGTTTCAGGATATTTTTTTAAGTATGATGTTAATACCGATGGAACACTTTCGTACGGATTCCCAATTTCATAACTCAATCGTGCGTAGTTTAAACCTGCATCTTCTTGAATTTTTACATCAAAATCCATTTGAGAAGCATTACGAAACGCATTCAACGCTTGTTGCTTTTGATCGGTATTCAAATAACATTCTCCTAAATGATAATAAGCATTTTGCGCAACAAAATTACTTCCATCTACAATTTTATTGAATTGCTTGATGGCTTTTTTGTAGTCTTTTTGTTTGTAATACGCATATCCTAATTGATAGAAATCTGTATTATTCCATTTTCCTTTTTTTCCTTTGTATTTTTCTAAATAAGGAATGGCTTCTTCGTATTTTTTTAGGTTGAAATAACTTTCTCCAATAATTTTATTGAGTTCTGAAATTTCTTTTCGATCAGCATTGGGCAGTTCTTTCTTAGACAAATCGATTGCTTTTTGAAACTCTCCAATCTTAAAGTTCATATCTGCTTTAAAATACGATAGCTTCTCATTGTATTCTTCATCTTGTGAAACACCATCAAAATACTCACTTGCTTCTTTATAATTATCTTCCTGATAAGCGATGTATCCTGTATAATATTTTGCCTGTGAACCGTATTTTGGAGAATCTAATAATTTTTGAAAAAACTGTTTAGATTGATCGTACTTTTTAGAAGTAAAATAGGCATATCCTTTCTTAAAGTTATAATCTTCTCTTTGCGAATTTGTCAATCCTTTATCTCCCGATTTATCATACCATTTTAAGGCACGCGAATATTTCCCGTTCTCAAAATAATAATCGGCCACATCAATATAGGCTGAATTTCGTTTCGTGCTTGTTGGATATCTTTTTACAAAATCTTCCATCATATTATCCGCGCCTAGCTGGTTTAATCGCACGGCGCAATTGGCAATATAATAAGCACAATTGGCTTCGGTTTCATAATCGGAAGTTCCACCTTTTACTTTATCAAAAAGTGCTTGAGAAGCCTGATACTGTTTGCTATTATACAAATGTAAAGCTTCATTATACTCCTTTAAATCATGTGTGTATACTTTGGTTTTTTGTGCATGCGATAGTTGAAAACATACGAGCACAAAGCATAGAATGAATTGAAGATTTTTTTTGCTCATGAATCTTGTGGTTTTATGAGGTTTGCAACGCTTTGCGTATTGAATTTCTATTCCATCACAAACTTAACGTAAATATATCTGTTTCGCCAATTTTAACAGGTTAAGAAATTCTTTTACTAATAGAAATAACGTCTCTTTTTTGGTATAATTATATCAATCGCATATAAAAAGCAATTTCTAGGTCGTATTTAGTATTTTATTAACAATTGATTCATGTCTGACTTCTAAAAAATCGACAATATTGAGTATGCCTGCACTTTAAAAATTATAAAATTCTGAATTCTAAGCTATTAAAATTACAAAATTCGCAAAAAGAGCGAATATTCATATCGAAATGAACCTTTTAAGTCATGTTCTCCGTATCTTATAACTTATTAATTTTTAAACCATTACAATCATGAAAAAGAAGGAAATCAAGTCACTTGACCTTAACAAAGAAACTATTTTTACAATCCAAAAGCTGAAAGGTGGAACAGATTCAAAACCTCGATCTATTTGTCACTGTCCATCGTACGGTCATTGTCCAACAAAAGATGTTGATCAATAGTTTTTTATAAAGCGAACTTCATAGTTCGCTTTTCTTTTCTCCAAATTCAGCATTTATTACAATAAGTTTTCCGTATTGCGGTTTAATTCTTTACTTTGTGTAATCGATTTTTAAATCCCTTATAATTCATGGAACAAATTCTCAGTCTTAGAAACGTTTCTATTTTTCAACGTGAAAGCCTCATTCTTTCCGATATCAACCTCGCTATTAATAAAGGTGATTTTGTGTATTTGATAGGAAAAACTGGTTCTGGAAAGAGTAGTTTTATGAAAACATTGTATGGCGATTTGCCTTTGACAGATGGAGAAGGAAGTGTCGTTGATTTCGATTTAAAAACCTTAAAAGAGAAAGATATTCCTTTTTTAAGAAGGAAATTAGGCATTGTTTTTCAAGATTTTCAATTGTTACAAGATCGTACCGTAGCCGATAATTTATTGTTTGTTTTAAAAGCTACAGGCTGGAAAGACAAAGATAAAATGCAGGCCAAGATTGATGAGGTGTTGGATAAGGTTGGTATGAAAACAAAAAACTTCAAGTTTCCCCATCAACTTTCTGGTGGAGAACAACAACGTATTGCCATTGCCCGCGCACTTTTGAACGATCCTGAATTGATTATTGCCGACGAGCCTACCGGAAATTTAGATCCGCAAACAAGTGTAGAAGTCATGCAAGTATTGCAAGAGATTAATAAAAGTGGTCGTACTATTTTAATGGCTACCCACGATTACGCATTGCTTTTAAAATATCCTTCCAAAACACTAAAATGCGACGCAGGAAAAGTGTTTGAAGTCGTTCAGAAAAATGTATAAATCGCTCAAAAAAACCATCAAAAAGGTAATTCCGAAGCGTTTTATTTTCCAAAACGAACCTTTTTTCAGATTTTTTCACGGCATTTTTTATTTGGGAAATACACATCAGTGTGGTGTTTGCCAAAAGAAATTGCGATCCTTTATTCCTTTAGATAATGGAGATTTACTATGTCCTTTCTGCGGAAGCTTAGCCAGAAATCGTCGTTTGTGGAAAATTTTGAATGCTGAAAATTACCTTAAAGGTCATGTATTGCATTTTTCGCCTTCACGAAATATCTACAGAAAACTAAAAAAACGATCCGATATACAGTACCTAACTTCCGATTATGAAGATGAATTTATTGCGGATGTTCGATTTAATATTACAGACATTGATCAAAAAGATGCTAGTTTTGATACTATTATTTGCTTTCATGTATTAGAGCATATTCCAAATGATATCAAAGCTATGGAAGAATTGTACAGAGTTGCCAAACCCAACGCAAACGTGCTTATACAAACACCTTTTAAAGATGGTGCTATTTATGAAAACGAAAGCATTACAAGTCCGGAAGACCGATTGAAACATTTTGGACAAGAAGATCATGTACGTATATATTCTCCAGAAGGATTAAAAACACGCTTAACAAAGGTTGGTTTTACAGTAAAAACCTTATCTTTCTCCCCTGAAAGTGATGATGCCTATTTTGGTTATTCATCACCTGAAATTGTACTAATTGCTACCAAAAATGCTGTCGATACTCATTCCAACGTATGATTATGATATTTCTTCTTTAGTGGAAGAAATTCACAAGCAAATTACAAAGACAGCTATTGTTTTTGAAATTTTATGTTTGGATGATCATTCTAACGACCAGGAAACAATCAAAAAGAATGAGCGTATCAATACATTTTCAAATGCTTCTTATACCGTATTACCTGAAAATATTGGTCGTAGTAAAATCCGAAATTTACTTTCACAAAAAGCCACCTATGATTGGCTGTTATTTTTAGATGCAGATGTAATTCCTGTGGCTCCCGATTTTATTTCTAAGTATATAGAAACAATTTCTGATGAGAAAGAAGTGATTTATGGCGGAATTTTATATCAAGAAGAAAAACCAAAACAGGAAAATGTATTGCGTTGGATTTATGGGAAAGAGCGCGAAGCTTTAAACGTACAACAGCGCCAAGAAGCTTTGTATTTGCGCTTTTTAACTTTGAGTTTCTTGATTAAGAAAAATGTCTTTGAAAAAGTAAAATTCAACGAAGATATTCCAAATGCACGTCATGAAGATACCTTGTTTGCCAACGATTTGAAACATGCTGCTGTACACATGACACATATTCACAATCCTGTGTATCATTTAGGTTTGGACACGAGTAAAGAATTTATTCGCAAATCAATGGAATCGGTAGAAGTCTTGATTTTGTTTTTGAAAAACGGATTGATTGAATACAATGATATTTTGATTACCAAAGTGTTTGGTCGCGTAAAGAAATTTGGCTTCAATCATATTTTATCAATGATGTATCGTTGGTTTGGAAAACGTTTTGAGAAAAATTTGCTTTCCAACAATCCTTCAATGTTTATTTTTGACTTATACAGATTAACGTATCTTTGTTACTTAGATAAGCGTCAATAATGCCACTTTTTTCCGTAATTATTCCATTATATAATAAAGAAAAGTACATACAACAAACTATAGAAAGTGTGTTGCAACAAACATGCGCAGATTTTGAATTGTTGATTGTAAATGATGCAAGTACAGACAAGAGTGTCGCTGTAGTTTCGAAGCTTTCTGACCACAGAATTCGACTGATTGAAAACCCAAAGAATTTAGGACTTTCTGCAACTCGAAATCATGGAATTTCCAAAGCTAAAGGTGATATTATTGCCTTATTGGATGCAGATGATGTTTGGCTTCCTAACTTTTTGAAAACCATTCAAAATCTATACAATACACATCCAGAAGCTTCTATTTTTGGAACCGATTATATGGAAGTGTATACTTCTCATGACGATTTAATTCCTCAAAAAAATATAGATGCTGCTTTGAAAGGCACTTCCTTTTTGATTGCAGATTTCTTTGAAGCAAGCATGTTTCAACCTATTTTTTGCCAAAGTAGTCTTGCCTTTAAAAAAACGATTTGTACGGAAACCGCAGTTTTCAATCCGACAATTACCTTTGCTGAAGATATTGATTTCTATGTAAAATATGGTTCTCAATATCGTGTTGCGTATCATTATGAAGCCTTGTCAAAAGTACGCTTTGAAGTTCCTGATCAAATGAGCAAAACGTCCATCGCCACAAAGGTATTACCAAATTTGGATGCGTATGAAGAACGCGCAAAAGAACACAATTCCTTAAAAAAGTATCTCGATTTGTATCGTTATATTTTTGCTTCTCTGTATACTTTAGAAAATGCAATTCCCCAACGAAATGCAATGCTGAAACACCTAGACTACAATAATCTTACTTCCAAACAACGGTTATTATTGAAAAGCCCACGTTTTGTATTGGTGTTATTAAAAAAATTAAAAGGGTTTTTGCTGAAGTGTAATATTCGGGTAACTTCTTTTTAGACTTACTTAGACTTACTTAGATTGTTAGATTTTTAGACGCGCTTTGCTTTTAGATTTTGGGTCTTAAAAATACTTCTGAATTTTAAATATCCAAAAGTAATTATTTAGAAAGTTTCACATCTTCTTTGGTAATCACAAAATCCTGATAATCACGAATGTAATCAGATTCATCAAATTCATCAGAAGCTAATACCAAGCAAACCGCTCCAGAAGAAAAGTTTTCCAATTCACGCCAAATTCCATGTGGAATTAAACATCCTTGATTTGGTTTGTTGAGTTGAATGCGTCTATTGGTTGTTCCATCTTTAAAAATCACTTCAAAACTTCCACTCAAGGCTATTAAAACCTCGTGTTGTTCTACATGCGCATGTCCACCTCTTTTAGCGCCACTGGGAATATCATACAAATAATACACACGTTTACACTTAAACGGAATTGTATCTCCTTCAATGACAGAGATATTTCCTCTATAATCCTCAATTTTGGGAATTGTGATGAGTTGAATATCAGCAACAGTTGTAGACATATTTTTAGGTGGTTATTAGTTTAATCCATTTCTGGATTACTGGTTTTTCGGTGAATTTTTTTATGGAAGATAATGCATTTTGTTTACATATCGCATACAATCCCATATTTTCGATTAAAAGTAACATTGCCTCTTTTAACTTCGCAAAGTTTTGATCTTCAACGAGCAAACCGTTTATTTCATCTTGAATTATTTCACTTGGTCCTGATTTACAATCGAATGAAATTACTGGCGTTTGTTGTTGCAATGCTTCTATTAAAACCATTGGAAAGCCTTCTACCCTACTCGATAACACTAAAAATTTTGCATTTCGAATATATTCCGACACATTTTCCACAAATCCCAATAGCTTTACATGCGATTCTAACTGCAATGTTGAAATCAAATTTTCTAACGATTTTTTATCGCTTCCATCACCACAAATAAACAGTTTTATATTTCTTTCTGCCAATTTAGAGGCGTGATATGTTTCAATCAAACGATCAAATTGTTTGATGTCATTTTGCAAGCGTCCTACCGCAATGATGTACTCATTTTGCGTTTCGAAAGTAGTGATTTCTTCCCTTTTTTCAGCAGTAATATAGTTAGGAATGTGTAATTGGTTTTTAAAAGCGTATAAGCGGTTCAATTTTTCTTCAATTGCTTCAGAAACAGCAACTACTGCATGCGTATTATTATATATTTTTTTGAATATTTTTCCTTTTGGGATATGCCATTCAATCTGATAACTATGTACCATCATGATCATTTTTTTGGCATCAAAGATATATTTGTGCAATGCATATTCCATTAAAAATCTGCTCCGTGATCGAAAGTCAATATACATATCTGCATTGCATTTTTTATACGCTTTTTTAAAAGCAAAAAACTTCTGAAGCTGTTTGATAACTTTAATGGACGATTCACGTTGACCTAAGTTATACAACGTTCCTTCATACGCATACGTAACGGTATCTTTTAGAGAAATAATCGATACTTCAAATCCATATTCATGAAGCGATTTAGAAAAGTTTGCTGCCTGCTTTTCCGCGCCTCCGCCACTGAGACAATCAACAATTATACAGATTTTCTTTTTAGAATTTTGCAGCATAAAGTTTTCCTACTATCTTTCACGCAAATATACTGTTTATGCGAATATTATTGGTAGGAGAGTACAGTAGATTTCATAATTCGCTCAAAGAAGGTCTACTAGAGTTGCAACACGATGTTACATTGATCGGTCGCGCTGACAACTTTAAAAACTACCCAATTGATATTTCGCTCGAAGCTACTTTTTTTCATAAAAAGGTTCCGAATGCATTTCGCCAACTACTTTTTAAAATTTTTAATATCGATATTGCCTTTGTAGAAATTGCATATCGTTTTTACAAACATAGAAAGTCGTTTCGCAATTACGACGCTGTACAATTGATCAACGAGTTTCCATTTGCGACGATTCCATCCATAGAACGAAAATTATTAAAGTACATTTTTAAGCATAATAAAAATGTGTATTTGTCTTCTTGTGGTGATGACTTTCATTATGTGAATTATATTTTGAGTGCAGATTTACCATATCACATGTTAACGGCTTATCAAAAGGATAAAAGCACCAAAAAATGGTTTCGCTATTCGTTGCAATACTTATCAAAATCGCATGAAAAGTTGCATCATTTTGTCATTAAACATGTAAAAGGTATTATACCTGCAAACTTTGATTATGAAATGGCATATCGCGAACATGCAAAAGTACTACCATTAGTTCCGTTTCCGATCAATATCGATTCACTCGCTTTTCAACCATTGGAATATAATGGGAAAGTCAATATTTTTCATGGTGTAAATAAAGTCAATTATTTAAAAAAAGGAAATAATCTGATTGAAAAAGCCTTGAAAATTATTGAAGAAAAGTATCCAAATCGCGTCAATGTAAAGACAGCTTCTAATTTACCGTATAAGGAATATATTCAGACCTACAATGAAGCACATATTATTATGGATCAATTGTATGGATATGATCAAGGATACAATGCTTTGGAAGCGATGGCAAAAGGAAAAGTAGTGTTTTCTGGTGCTGAAAAAGATTTTCAAGCGTATTACAAATTGAAAGCTCCAGCCTTGATTAATGCCACTCCAAATGTGGACGATTTGGTTGAAAAACTAAGTCATTTGATTGAAAATCCTGAAGAAATGATTGCGATTGGTAAAAATGCACGTGCTTTTGTTGAGCAGTTTCACGAGTATGAACATGTTGCCAAACAGTATGTTGAACGTTGGCGCTCTTGATTTTGGGTCTTGGGTCTTGGGTCTTGGGTCTTGGGTTAAAAATACTTTTTCATTTTACATTTTTCAGTTTTACATTTTAAATTTCGTTTGTTCGTTTGTTCGTTTGAAAATAATTCGGTCTTATTGACAGTTCATAAACCATCAATAGCGTTTGTTTTTTATGATGATTTGTATGCATAGTTTTGATTCAATATCAATTTAAAACAAATTATCATGAAAAGAAGAAATTTTAAATTCTTAGAGTTAAACAAAAAATCAATTTCTAATTTAAATACGTTAGAAGTTAAAGGAGGAAGAAATTCGTACGACACGACTTGTCCAATTAATGGTTATAATTTAGGATGTAATGAAGCGGAAGAAGAAGCTCCAGACCTTTATACAAGCTATTTACCAACGGAAGAAGGTGGCGGCGTTCCTAGTCAATGTGGAGCAGACGCATAATAATATTACAGCGGACTTCGGTCCGCTTTTTTTTTACAATACTAGTGAAGTCTACGAATGCCTTCATACACTACAATACTTACCGCATTTGCTAAGTTCAAGCTTCTAATGTGTTCGCTAAACATAGGAATGGTGTACAAGTGCTCTTTGTTTGCTGCTGTGATTTCCGGAGCTAAACCTACTGATTCTTTCCCGAAGACTAAAAACAACTCATCTTCAAACGGAATTTCAGTGTATGCCTTTTCACTTTGACTTGAAAGATATACCATTTTTTTATCCGCATTTTTAGCGTAAAAATCTTCTATATTTTCATAGATTTTCACATCTAAATGTTGCCAATAATCCAGTCCTGCACGTTTGAGTCGCGCATCTGTGATTTCAAAACCAAAGGGTTTTACCAAATGTAAGTTGGAACCTGACGCCAAACTTAAGCGTCCTATATTTCCTGTATTAGTGTGAATTTCAGGTTCTACAAGTACGATATTATATGACATTTTATTTTATGATTATTTTTCTTCTTTCCCAATAAAAGTGATTGAAATCGCGATAAAACACATTCCACTAAGTACTCCTAAACCAATAGCTCCACCATTAGCTGCTGAATAAGTAATTGTTTGGTATTCATAGATTTCAACACTTCCGAAATATGCTGAACCAATTGCACTCAGAATTGCTATTAACAATAAAAAACCTCTGTAAATATTCATATTATGATTTATTAATCTTATTCCTTCTTTTTGGCAAGAATCAAAAATACTAAAAAGGAAGTCACTAAAGATAAGTATCTATTTGAATTTTATATAATCCACTTCTATTTTAAATGGACCTGCTTTTTTCTCGTTTGAAATGAATCCAATACGCAAGATATTCTTCAGTTCTTTTTGAGTTGGTTTTCCATCTCTTTCGCGTCCGATATTGTATCGAACAAAATCTGTGAAGATAATTTCTTTTTCAACCCATTTCCATTCTGTGCTTGGTAAGTTTACTTTATAATACGGAACAAACCAGCGTTTGTCCATTTCTAAGGTAAATCCCATGTCATACTGCTTGGAACGGTAACGAATGATTATTTTTTTATACGAAGAAAGATCGCGTTTTTTATATGGACTTCGATACGAAGAAAATCCGCCATTGTTTTCCAACGAAATTTTTCCACTAAAAACGACACCATCGTCTGAAAAACGATAATCTCCTTCAGAGAGTCCGCCCATGACACCATCATTCGTTATTTTCCAACGTTCACCATCTTTGTATTTTCCAAAATCAACAAGATCTTCTTGCGACCATAAAAATGTTGTGAATATCAGAAAGCATAATGTATAACGAATTTTCATGTGTTTTTTTCTTAAATATACGAAGTTTTTAGAAAGTTTAGTACGCTACAATTCATTTCTGAATTGTGATATTTTGATGAAGCATCTGCTTTTTAGTTTTATTTTTCTATTTTCGTTTTTCAATATGTATTCACCAATTCCCCGAGTATTCTATGGAGTTTAATTTTATATCTGAAAAAGCTACTATTGGTAAAAATGTTACCATTGGAAGGTTTTGTATTATTGAAGATGATGTTGTTATTGGCGATAATACGGTGATAAAGAATTATGTCGAATTGCGCAAAGGCACTGTCATTGGGAAAAACTGCTATATTGATTCCCGCGTGACTTCTTCTGGAAATTGTGTCATCAAGAATAATGTAACGGTTCGTTATGATTCTATTCTGGCCAGAGGTTTGGTGGTGGAAGACAATGTGTATATTTCTCCAAAGTTAATGACCAATAATTTAGATACCGAAAAGAAACAGATTGGCGGCGCGCATATTGGCGAGAATGTTTTTATTGGAACAAACTGTATTCTACATCACGGAATTACCATTGGTAAAAATAGCGTCATTGGTGCTTTATCTTTTGCAAATAAAGATATTCCGGAAGATGAAGTTTGGTTTGGAAATCCTGCTGTTTTTAAACGTAAAAAGTAGGTTTTTTAGGTCGCTTTTGCTGTTGGGTTTTGGGTTTTGGGTCGCTTCGCTTTTGGATTTGTTATTTTCAATGATACATGTTGAATTTTGAATTGCTTCGTAGTTAAACTCTTTAATTGATGAACTTTAGGGAATCCTAGTGGTTCTCGATACAACAAATCATAGATTTGCCACTCCTTTAGATTAGCATTCAATAAATCATTAACTTAAAAATGGAAAAGATACACTATCAAGTCACTCCAAGTTT
>NZ_CANLEA010000033.1 GCF_947489565.1 uncultured Kordia sp.
ATCTGTTTATCTGTTTATCTGTTTATCTGTTTATCTGTTTATCTGTTTATCTGTTTATCTGTTTATCTGTTTATCTGAAAAACAAAAAACCTTTCAAGGAACTTGAAAGGTTTTTGTAATATTTTTTATGTGGTGAATTTTACAATTCGTCGTACGTGTCTCCTAAGTTGAATGTTAAAGAGAAACGCAATGTATTTTCTAATGGATTACGAACTTGTGATGCAGAGAATAAGTAAGATACATCAATTTTTACAGCACTGTATTTGAATCCTGCTCCAAGCGTAAAGAACTTTCTAGCTCCTTTGATTTCGCTTTCATTGAAGTATCCTGCACGTAAAGCAAATGAATCTTGGTACCAGTATTCTGCTCCTAAAGCATATGTGAATTCTTTTAATTCTTCACTGAAACCTCCTGGTGCATCTCCAAAAGATTGGAAGATTCCTGAAACGAAACTTACATCATCATCTTGTCCTTCTACAATGATTGTTGGTTCATTTTCATTTACATCAGGTGTCGATAAATCGTCTGAATCTTGGTTCCCATCATCATCTAAATCAACGAATCCGAGTTTTGGTGGTGTTGGTACTAATAATTTATTTACTTCAACGCTTACTGCTAATTTGTTGTATTCGTCAAAGATAAAATCAAATCCACCTCCTAATTTTAATTGCGTAGGCAAGAAGTTTTCTTGTCCTAATTCGTCATATTTTAATTTTGGCCCTAGATTCGAAATGTTGAATCCAGCTCTCCAACGTCCGTTGAAACTGTCATATGCAGTTTCTTCAGACTGATAGTATCCTGCAATATCTACTGCAAATGTACTTGCGGCATTCGCTTCTACATCTGGCTGCGATTGCAATTTCAAATCAGAACGCAAGAAACGACCTGTTACCGACATTGAGAACTGATCACTTAAACGCAATGCATACGACGCATCAATTGCCAATTCGTTTGGTCTTTCAATTAATGGCGTAAAGTTTCCAATATCTGCTTGTTGTTGTGTAATAATTTCAATTTCACCCAAACTAAAGTACTTGATACTTGCAGACCATGCACTTCTTTCGCTGATTCTGTTGTAAAACGTTAAGTTTCCTAGAAATATATCATTTACTAAGTCACTTAAATAAGGCGTGTAACTGATTCCTACTCCAATTTGTTCCTTTGCAAAAGCATATTTTGCTGGATTCCATTGTTGCGAATATGTATCAGGTGATGTTGCAACTCCTAGTTCTCCCATTCCACCTGCTCTTGCGTCTGGTGTAATTAATAAGAAAGGAACTCCTGTGGTAATTACTCTTGTATCATTTGGATTTACTACCGTCGTTTGTGCCATCATTCCCAATGGGATTAAACACAATAAGGATAAAAATATCTTCTTCATTCAGTTAAATTTTAACAAATATAGTTTTTATTTATAGTATTACAAGTTTTTCAAATTTTTCAACTTTCTGATTTGTTAACGGAGATTTTACAGTAATCTTGTATACGTAGACTCCTTTTGCTAGTTTATCGCCAAAATCATCCTTGCCATCCCAGACAATATCTCTTGACAATGAACTGAAGTCTTTACTTGTAGCACCTGCATTTGTTTTTCCTACTAATGTACGTACTACTTTTCCTGAAACTGTAAAGATTTGCACCATAATATCAAGCTCACTAGAACTGTTGTGATTGAACCAAAATTCTGTATAACTTACAAAAGGGTTTGGATAATTTAACACATTGGTAATCGTAAGCGAGTTGCTTTCATTGAAAACTGTGAATTGTATTTCTGTTGTTGAAGAGTTGTTGTATACATCCCATGCTTTGAGCGATAATGTATGCGTTCCTTCTTCTAAATCACGCAGTGGGAATTTTACAATTCCTCGCGTGTAATCGTTTAATTCGGTTTCGTAATAATCATTTAATACGATCGGATTGACTTCATCGCCATCTAAGACCGCAACAATATCATGCCCAATTCCACTTGCTGTATTGATTCCGTTAGCATCAGAGAGTTTGGCTAACAAAAATGGAGATTCATTGGTAATTCCTCCAGAGACAAAACTTTCATCATTTAAGAATAAGTTGACTACTGGCGCATCGTTATCTACAGGAGCATCTTCGTTGAGTTCTCCAACTTTAAAGCTGTCGTTGAATCCAGTATGATCTTCTAAAACACCTTCTTTTTCAGCATAAAAACTGATACGTCCATTTCCAACAGGAATTGTAATATCTCGCGGCACTACAAATTCAAATTCAAATTCTCCTTCTACAACTTCGGCTTTTCCTCTAAAGATAATTTCACCTAAAGTTTCAAAGTCCAATACAAAAGGAAAGTCATTTGCCAGTGTTTGACGCTGAATGTTTTTATCGTAAATCGTAGAAAAAACAGTTCCGTTATAACTACTCATTAAGTTTCCTGAATCGTCCGTAATGTTTCCTGCCAGTTTTACTCTACTTAGTGCTTTTAGCGTATCTGTTGGCTGTGTAATTGGCACATCATTAATTGCCGTAAGATTTACTCTTGGTCTTGGAATTGCAAGTTTCATTGCTGGATCTCCAATAAAGAAAACCGTACGTTTATTCGTTGTAGTTACTAAATTTTTTGTTAGACGCAATGCTTCCGATACTGGTTCATATTCGTTAGAACCGTATGAAAACAGGTATCTTGCTAGCAATTCATTGATACTTACTCCAACATTCTGGAATATTTGTCGTGTGGTCGTTAATAAAGAGACAGCTCCACCACCTTCATTCCAAAACATAAATTCTCCTGCTGTTTCACGTAATGGATTATCGAAACGTGTATATTCACAAGTAATTGTAATAAATAATGGAAGACGACAATCGTTTGCCAATTCTTGCGAGTCTCCTTTTTCAAAAATTCGTTCTCCTGCTAATCCATCTTCACCACCATGTCCAAAGTAATTTACAACTAAAGAACCTAAAGCAATGTTATCTTTGATGGCTTCATTTACATCTGGATAACGTTCACCAGCTGCTGATGATTGTTGTTGAAAGGCATCTGAGTGTATTTTAGAGATATTGATGAATGGTTTTTCGGTAGAAATTACATCACCAAGTGCATCTAAATCTACTTCTAAGTCTTTGTCTGAGTTGTTTTCAGCATCATCGGAAACAATGGTTACGGTATTTCTCCATCGTCCAAAAGCTTCTTTACTGTAGTATACCAACGTTTTGTCTACAATATTTTTTGCTTGATTTGGATCGAGCACTAACATTCTTCCCAAAGCAATATCCAAACGATCTGTAACAGCCATAGTTCCTTCATTATCGTCCATCATTCCGTAGAAATCATCTGTCATAAAACCACTTGTCAAGTTAAAGCTATCATATGCTTGAAAAACTGGAACAATATTGGTATTTCCTTGAATTCTATCTTTATAATCATACGAAGCATCTCCAAAGAAACACACGTATTTTAAGCGATTTTCTGGAACAGTTGCATTGTCATATACATACTTTAAGAAGTTACGAATAGCACCAATATCAGGATTTCCAGTATTGAATTCGTTGTAAATACTTGTTAGTGTCACTACTTGCGCATTCATTCCTGAGTTTCCTCTATGAAAATCTGCAATACGTTCTGCTTGTGAAGCTAAATTTTCAGGCGAGATGATTATATATTCTATATCGCCATTTGCAAAAATTGATCCTTTTAAATCTTGATTTTGCACTTGGTTATTTGGTTCTATCGTTGGAATTAAGAATCGAGAAGTATCTCCAGCAATATATTGTCTGATTTCTCCCATTGGCGCTCTAAACGAGAATGAAGTAGCCGAATCAGTATTTGTTACTTTCGTAACATTCCAAATATCTGTGATATCCCAAACTTCGTACACTCTTGCTGCGTTTGAAATCACATATTCACCAATTCCTATGATGTTTCGCGCATCATTATATTTGAATTTAAATTGATCATCAATTCCCATTAATGTACGCTTCGATTCTACCGAAATATAATCGAGATAGGCAATAGATCCTGCAATTCCATTATTTTGATAGTTTAAGGTAATATTTAAATCTCCAGAACTTAAGTTTACTTCATCTATAATTAATCCATTTCTGTTTGCAGGAACACCACTTACATTGTGTTCTGTTGCCAATCTTGAATCATTTATTTGCGGAAATGTAAAGTTAAATGCAGATTGTCCATTGATATTTTCTGCAGGCTGACCGTTAATAATAGTATTCATGTTTGTGATATTATTCGAGATTGCTGCAGGTTTAATCCCGATACGTACTGGTTCAGAAGTCACTAAATTTGGTAATGTAAAATTGAAAGTACGTTCCGTTTCAATATTAAAAACTTCTCCAAACCATCTTCTTCCTAGTTTTACAATATTTACGTTATCTACTTCGTGAAATTGATAATCATCATATGTCGTAATTGTTACATCTGGTGCCACTGTTGGCTGTACTGCTTCTGGAATTCGTTTTCCATCTTCGGTACCATCTGCAGTAATAAAATAATAGGTTTTATCCGTGTATGCATTAATATGTGTCTGACTATCATCATTGAATACATCTGTTCCTTCCGCATAGAATAATATGTAATCTTCGGCATTAAATGCTCCATCTTCTTCACCAAAAACCGTAATTGCGTTTTCAGTGACATCATAATTTTCATTCGCAGAATTTAAATGCGGAATCATTCTTCCACCATTTCCATAGATTTTTATTTTTCTTGGATCAATGCTTCCTGTATTTAATCCTACTTGATTTAAAAAGTTTGCATCTAATCTATAAATTCCAGATTCTACGATTGAGAATCTATAAAAATTACCGCTAGCGAGTACCGAACTGGTAATATTGGTATTATTTTTTGCTATAGAATTCGGTCTTCCAGCCAAAAATGTATAGTTTACATCAAAGCTAAGCACCTTCTTAACAACTCCATTTTCTCTAATTAAAGGAGAAACTATTAATATGTGTGCATTTTTACCTCTGGCGCCAGAATTTACAATTTTTGCCTGAAGTGATGTTGGCAATCGTTGCTTATCAATTCCGCCTAGATTTTGATTGGTAATGCTTCCATACACTACATTTTCAATCTGCATAGAATTTTTGTTCACAAAGCGATCATCGTCCCATAGCGCTATAAAACTGATCGTACCATCATCATTACTAACAAAATATTCTTCGTTGAATGTTGGCAATTTCACAGACGAATTTTCCTTTGAAAATTCTTTTGGTGTTTCGCTCCACGTTAAATCAAAGTGCTTATTTTGCGCATATGCACTTATAAAAAGGAGGCCTAATAGAAAAGTAAGAGTTTTTTTCATTGCATCTTTAACGATAAATACATCGAAATATTATTCAATGTTTTAGCTAATTTTTTAAAAAAACAAAATTAAGAATAATAAATAACAACTGTGCCCGTTATATGAAAACTATTGATATTTATAATTGATGTAGAATGTCATATTAATTTTTGAAATTAATCTTGATAATTTGTCGTTAATTACTATATTGCAAACCTAAAATTTTCAATACTCAAGTCTTGACTATGAAAAAGCGAACATTAAAAATTATGCTACTTGTCGCAGTAGTATCATTCGGATTTTTTAGCTGTAAAAGATCATCATCAAATAACACCTCAAAAGCCACAGGATGGCGTATTGACGGAAAAGATGGAGGATTCACAGCCAATACAAAATACAAAGACCAGGAAACTGCTCCTGGATTGGTATTTGTAGAAGGAGGTACTTTTACAATGGGAAAAACCCAGGATGATCCTATGCACGACTGGAACAATACCCCTAACCAACAACACGTTCAATCATTCTACATGGATGAAACAGAAGTTACCAATTTAATGTACACAGAGTACTTATATTGGACAAAAACTGTTTTCCCTCCAGAGAATGAAAACTACAGAAACATTTATACTGGTGCATTGCCAGATACGTTGGTTTGGAGAAATCGTTTAGGATTTAACGAAACAATGACAACTAACTACTTAAGACATCCTGGATATGCAGAATATCCTGTAGTTGGTGTAAACTGGATTCAAGCAGTCCAATTCTGTCAGTGGAGAACTGATAGAGTTAACGAAGCAGTTTTAGAACGTGAAGGATATATTGCTAAAGGTGCAAAATCTGTTGATAGTTTAAGCCCTGAAGCTACATTCAGCACTGAAGCATACTTAACAGATCCTACCAAAACATATGGAGGTAAGATCGATGAGTATAAAGGAAGAATTGCTGAAAAATCAAATAAATCAAAAGATTCTACAGAATCAGATAGTAATGTATATGCAAAACGTACTTCTGGTGTTATTTTACCTGAGTATCGTTTACCAACTGAAGCTGAGTGGGAATATGCCGCTAAAGGTTTAGATGGATTAAGAGAATACAACAACGTTCGTGGTAGAAAGAAATATCCATGGAAAGGTGAATTTACAAGAAGTGGAAACAGAAAAAGACGTGGAGATCAGTTAGCAAACTTCAAAAACTCTAAAGGAGATTATGGTGGAATTGCAGGTTGGTCTGATGATGGTGCAGATATTACTGCTCGTGTAAAATCGTACCCTCCAAATGATTTTGGATTGTATGATATGGCAGGAAATGTTGCAGAATGGGTTTCTGATGTATATCGTCCAATTGTAGATGATGAAGCAAGTGACTTTAACTACTATCGTGGTAACGTTTATACTAAGAACGTAATTACTGACGAAGGAAAGTCTGAAATCGTAACGACAAGTACAATCACTTTAGATACACTTCCTAACGGAAGAGTTATGGCAAGAAACCTTCCAGGTCAATTAGCCGAAACTCCTATTGATGAAAACGAAACGTACTTAAGAACGAATTTCGATAAATCTGACAACAGAAACTATCGTGATGGTGATGTTTCTTCTTCTAGATACTTCGACTTATTTAACGAAGACGAAGACGGAGAATCAGATGCGAAGCGCATGTATAACGCACCAAAGCACGTAGTTGGAGCTGATTCAACTGGAATGTTAAGACAATATGACAAGTCGAACACAAGAACTACATTAATTGATGACAACGTAAGAGTTTACAAAGGTGGTTCATGGAAAGATAGAGCGTACTGGATTGATCCAGCACAAAGAAGAGCTTTCCCTGAATATATGGCAACTTCTTACATCGGATTTAGATGTGCAATGTCAAGAGTAGGTTCAAAAGCACAAGGAAGAAAGAGTCCTAGAAAATAATATACACACTCATATGTGTAAAAAAAGCCCTGACTTATCAGGGCTTTTTTTCGTTTAAACTTTATTTAATTCAGAAGTGATGATGAAAGAATTATATTCAATATTCCAAAAATACCCGACAGTATCAACCGATTCAAGAAACATAACACCTAATTGTATTTTTTTCGCCTTAAAGGGTGAGAATTTTAATGGCAATATATATGCTAAGGATGCTTTGGAAAAAGGCGCTGCATATGCTGTTATTGACGAAAAAGAATATGAACTAAACACACGCACGATACTTGTTGAAGATGTATTAGAAACACTGCAAAAGTTAGCTAATTTACATCGTAAAGAACTAAACATTCCTATTATAGGACTCACAGGAAGTAACGGAAAAACCACCACAAAAGAATTGATCAACGCAGTAATTTCCAAAAAATATAAAACCACTGCCACCAAAGGAAACTTAAACAATCATATTGGTGTTCCGCTGACTTTACTTTCCATGACTTCCGACACAGAGATTGGAATTGTAGAAATGGGCGCAAATCATCAAAAAGAAATCGCTTTTCTTAGCAATATTGCCGAACCAGATTACGGATATATTACGAATTTTGGAAAAGCTCATTTAGAAGGTTTTGGCGGTATTGAAGGAGTTATCAAAGGAAAAAGCGAATTATATGACTATTTAAAGGCAAATGACAAACTCATTTTTGTCAACGGAGATGATTCCAAACAAGCAGAAAGAACACGCGAAGCAAAGAGTTACACGTTTGGAAGCTCCGACACACACACACCAAACATTCGTTTTCAAAGTGCAAACCCAATGGTAAAAGCAATTGTAAATGACACTGAAATCCACAGTCAATTAATTGGTGCGTATAATTTTTCAAACATTGCAGCTGCTGTTGCTATTGGAACTTATTTTAGCGTAAAGCTTTCTCAAATAAAAGACGCCATTGAAGCATACATTCCTTCTAATAACCGATCGCAGATTATACATAAAAACTCCAATAAAATCATTTTGGACGCGTATAACGCAAATCCTACAAGCATGAAAGCTGCTTTAGACAACTTTTCAAACCTAACCGACACCACTAAAATTGCTTTCTTGGGCGACATGTTTGAACTTGGTCCTAGTGCAGCAACAGAACATCAATTTATAAATGAATATGCTAGTACTTTAGCAATTGATCATATTTATTTGATTGGAGAAAACTTCGGAATCACTAAGAACACAAACTCAAAAGTTAGCATTTACAAAACTTACGAATCTTTAAAAGAACATTTCCCAGAAGTGAAAAATAGCACTTTATTAATTAAAGGCTCTCGCGGAATGGCCTTGGAACGAATTTTAGATTTGTTATAAACTAAAAAAAGCTTCTTAAATAAGAAGCTTTTTTTGTGGGCGATACTGGATTCGAACCAGTGACCCCCTGCTTGTAAGGCAGGTGCTCTGAACCAGCTGAGCTAATCGCCCCGAAATTCATTAATTTCAGTAAATATTGTGGGTAATACTGGATTCGAACCAGTGACCCCCTGCTTGTAAGGCAGGTGCTCTGAACCAGCTGAGCTAATCACCCTTGTTGCTTATAGCGGATGCAAATATAAAATAGATTTTATATCTGACAAAATTTAAACCTAAAAATTTCAAAGTATTTCAGCCACCACAAAAGTACTTCCTCCAATGTACATGACATCGTTATCCGTAGTTTTAGCTTTTGCTGCAATATAGGCTTCTGAAACTGAATTATATACATTTCCACTTAGACCAAATTCTTCCGCTTTTTGCTGTAATTCATAAACATCTAAAGCACGATCTATTTTTGGACTACAGAAATAATAATATGCATTTTTAGGAAATAGCGGGAATATTTTATCTAAATTTTTGTCACTCACAACCCCAAAAACGATATGCAATTCTTGAAAATCTTCTTTTTGCAATTGTTCCATGACAATTTGCAAACCTTCTTTGTTATGTGCTGTATCGCAAATTATTTTTGGAACTTCAGATACGATTTGCCATCTCCCTTGGAGGTTTGTATTTGAAACTACATTTAATAATCCGTTTTGAATATGTTTTTCTTCTATCTGAAAGCTTTTTAGCAATCGAATGGCCTGCACTGCCGATTTGTAATTTTTCTGCTGGTAATCTCCTAAAAGATCTGTTTGATAGATTTGTTGAATTGTTTTTTCTGCTAGATATACTTCTGAATTCAAATTCTCAGCTTTTTCGACAAAAACAGGAAAGGTTTCTTTGTGATATTCTCCAATCACTACAGGGATATTTTTTTTGACAATTCCTGCTTTCTCAGCTGCTATTTTTGCCAATGTATTTCCTAAAAATTGCACATGATCCAATCCTATGTTTGTAATCACACTGACTTCTGGAGTAATGATATTTGTAGAATCTAATCGCCCACCTAAACCAACTTCTATAACTGCTATATCAACTTCCTGCTGCGCAAAATAGTTAAAAGCCATTGCGACAGTCAATTCAAAAAACGAAAGATTTTCTGAAGTTACATAGATATTATAATCTCTTACAAATTCAAGAGTTGCCTTATGAGAAATCATTTCGCCATTCACGCGAATGCGCTCTCTAAACTCTTTTAAATGCGGAGACGTATACAAACCGACTTTATAACCTGCTTCTTGAAGTACAGAAGCAATCATATGGCTTGTAGAACCTTTTCCGTTGGTTCCAGCCACATGTATACTTTTAAATTTTGTATGAGGACTTTTTAAATGCTCCGCAAACTTGGTAATTTTCACTAAATCCCATGCTCCCGAATTGTTTGAAGCACCTTTTTTTTGATAAGAAGCTTCATATTGTGCTTCCAACCATTGCAAGGCTTTTTTATCTGTCATTAAAAAAGTACTATTGTCCTAATTTGAAATTCACCACTATAAAGCCAACTTGTGTAGTTGGTGCTTTTGAATCTTTATTCCAACGGTACTCATATGCAGCCTTTTCTGCCGGTTTTAAGAGGCATTTAGCACTGTTTGTAGTTCCTTTTACTCCAGCAACGGCATCAATTACTTTCCCTGCACGATTTACAGTAATTTTCACAACTACACGTCCAGCTTCGTTACAATCTTGCTTATCTACATTTCCTCCACTAAGCTTGCTTCTTCCATTTAAACCATAACCTCCTGCGCCACCGCCGCCTGTACCTGGTGCACCATAATAACTTGTCGCATATGGATCTCCATCTGGATTTCCTTTGTTTCCATCTCCATCATTTGGCCCTTCTCCTTCTCCATCGTCACTTCCAGTACCACCTTCACTATTTAAGTCTTTCGTCAGCGCTTCAAAATCTGCTTTCTTTTTTGCTTCTTCAGCTTTCTTTTTTGCTTCCGCTTCTGCTTTTGCCTTTGCAATACGATCTGCTTCTGCTTTCTTTTTAGCATCTTCGTCTGCTTTACGCTTTTTTTCTTCTTCTGCCTTTTTTATGGCAATTGCCTCTTCAGAGTCTTGGGTTACTACTTCTTCAGCTGCAGACGTATCTGGTTGCGTTTCTTCTACAGGTTCCGTTTCTTGAGGCTGCTCTACTTCTTCTTGTTGAGATTTCGCTACAGGTTTTGGATTTTTTTGTGTTTCCACCTGACCTTTTCCTGTATCTGTAGTTCCAAAGTTTACGGCAATTCCGCTTTCCTCTGGCGGATTCATGTATTTCATTCCAAATACAAACATTAATAATAATAGAATAACCATCAACACTGTTGTAATAGTTGCTGATTTTCGTTTGTGTTCTGTATTGAATATTGACATAATACTTTATTTTAGTGCTGTTTCAAGAATAATCTCATAATTATTTTTTCTTGCAATTTCCATAATATCTCCCATAATTTCCAGAGAAATATTCTCTATTATTTTTAGCGTTATGACTGGATTTGCATACCCTTCAAATTGTATTTTTAATACTTCCTCAAGCTGATTAACATCAATTTTCGTTCCATCAAGGAAAACATCTAAATTTTCTTCAACTCGAATTCTTATTGTTTTTTTAGTTTTCGCTTGTTGAACCTCAACATCAGTTACTTTTTCTGATAGGTTTTCTAAATAATTCGCGAAATACGCTAAACCAGCTAAAAAGAGTACACCTGCAATAAAAACGAAGGGCAAATTAAATTTTTTATTCCTTGTTTCAAGCAAACTCATTATTGCGGTCGAACAGCTAAAATGATTTTATATTTATTTTTATTTGCAATATCCATGATATTCACTGCCTTTTCGATAGGAACACCTTCTTCAGCTCTTAATATTATTGTTGGAGAATCTTGCCCTCTCAACTTCGCTTTTAGCTTTGCTTCCAATTGCCCTTCTCGCACTCGATCCGAATCTATATATACTTGCAAATTTTTCTTGATACTTACAGCTACATTTTGCGTGTTTGTTGATTTTCCTTTGGCTTTCGGCAAGAGTAAATCAAGTGCGTTTGGTGAATTAGATGTTAACATAAAAAACACCAATAATAAGAATACGATATCTGTCATGGACGACATACTAAATTCTGGACTTACTTTATTTCTACCTCTTAACTTCATAGATTCAGGTTATACAGGTTCGTTTAATAAATCTAAGAAGTCTACCGCATTTGCTTCCATTTGGTGCACTACTTTGTCTGTTTTCACAACCAAATGATTGTACCCAATATACGCAATAATTCCCACAATTAAACCAGCAACTGTTGTCGTCATCGCAGTGTAAATACCTCCTGCAAGTGATCCCATTTCGGCTTGACCGCCACTTGTTGCCATTTCACGGAAGGCGATAATCATACCGATTACCGTTCCTAAAAATCCAATCATGGGCCCTGCCCCAGCTATAGTTGCCAAAATACTTACATTTTTTTCGAGTTTGTACACTTCTAAAGTACCTGCATTTTCAATAGCCTTGTTAATATCTTCTAAGGGTTTTCCAATTCGAGAAATTCCTTTTTCTGTTAATCTTGCCACCGGAGAATCTGTTTGTGCACATAACATTTTTGCAGCATCTAGTTTTCCAGCAGAGACATTATCTCGAATTTGATTCATAAAATTCTTATCTATTTTTGAAGCTGCTTTGATTGCAAATGTTCGCTCAAAATAAATATACAATGCAACGGCAAGCATTAGCAACAAAATACTGATAATAATAATACTACCAATTCCTCCATCAAGAATTAATTGTATTATAGAGAATGTTTCTTCTTGAGGCTCAGTATTTTCAACAGCTGTTGTTGGGGTTTGAAATAATAACATAGTTGTTTTTTGATTTAGACTATAATAACGGTGTTTTTTTTAATTAAGTATACGGTGCTGATATACTTAGAACAAGGTTCGCATGACCATGAAAGCTATTGAACCGATAAGGAATCCAATAAAGGCTAACCAAGATATTTTTTTAAGATACCAAAAGAAGTCTATTTTTTCCATTCCCATAGCTACAACTCCAGCAGCCGAACCAATAATTAACATACTTCCTCCCGTTCCTGCAGCAAAAGCAATAAAGTGCCATAGTTCGTGATCTAAAGGCTCTGTAAACATTCCTAAACTTGCTGCTACTAATGGTACATTATCAATTACTGCCGAACCTACTCCAAGTGCCATAACTACTAAGTCTGAAACTCCTCCTTCATGCATTTCTGTACCTAATTGTGGCGTAGCATCTTTTAACCAATCTGCAAAGTTGAACAGTAATCCCAGAGATTCCAGGGCTGCTACAGCCATTAATATTCCTAAGAAGAATAAGATACTTGGCAATTCAATTTTTGATAAAGAATGATGTACCGGACTGTGATGTGCAGATCCGCCATCGGCATCATGCCCTTCGTTTGCTCCAACTGAAGCCATTGTAAATTTGGAGTTACTATATATTTCTGCAAATATTGCCACTACCGAAAGTGATAACATCATTCCCACATATGGTGGTAAATGTGTTACTACTTTAAAAATAGGTACGAAAATAATAGCTGATAACCCTAAATATAACATGGTTGGCCCAAAACGATGTGTTTTGTTCTCTTCTACTCCTTCTTCTTCATCAGGCAAATTACCTTGAAATGGTTTTAGGAATGAAGCAATAAATGTTGGAACTATCATACATAATAATGATGGTACGAATAAGTATCCAAATAGTTTTCCTGTAGACACTTTATCTCCAATCCATAACATCGTTGTGGTAACATCTCCAATTGGTGACCATGCACCACCTGCATTTGCTGCAATGATAATTAAACCTGCATACCAAATACGAATGTTTCTATCGGAAATGATTTTTTGTAAGATGGAAATCAACACTATTGTTGCTGTAAGATTGTCTATGATAGCAGATAAAATAAATGCTAAGAATCCAAAAATCCAGAGAACACGCTTTTTACTTCGGGTCTTGATAAAGCTTTTTATTGTTGCAAAACCATTGAAATAATCAATAATTTCTACAATAGTCATCGCTCCAAGCAAGAAGACCAAAATTTCTGCGGTTTTCCCCAAATGGTGCAATAGACCTTCTTCCATCATGTGCATCTTTTCGGGTTTGGCAAGTTCTCCAAAACCACCATCTCCGCCGACGAGCGCATGTGCTCCTGAGTCAAACCAATTTTGAAAATCTTCGATTCCAAAAGCGATAAATGCCCAACAAATTGCCATCATGGCTAATGCGGGAATGAGCTTATCAATTTTTAAGTTGTGTTCTAAGGTTATGGCTAAATATCCTAAGACAAATACGGCTATTATTGCTGATTCCATTTCTATTTTTTATGTTGATGTTTAGACTAATTCTTTTAATGCAATTTCAAAAGCTGTTTTACTTACATCTACTTTTGATGCATTTCGTTTGAATGTATTTTGTAATGCTTTTTTGATAATTCTAGAAGTATCTTCAAAGATAGCTTCATCGGTCATGGATACTCTGCGTTCCATAAAATAAGCAAACACACGTGCCATTCCGCAATTTGAGATAAAATCCGGAATTAAACTCACTTTTTGATCGGTATGTTCCATGATAGATCCAAAGAAAATTTCCTTGTCTGCAAACGGTACATTTGCACCACAGGTAATAACTTCCAATCCAGTATCAATCATTTTATCAATTTGCTCTTGCGTAATCAATCGTGATGCGGCACATGGTGCAAAAATCTCTGTTGGCAATTCCCAAATACGTTGATTTATTTCTTCAAATGGAATCATGTTATCTGCTACAAGCGTATTTCCATCTTTATTCAAGTAAAACTGCTTGATTTCGTCATTAGAGAATCCTTCTTCGTTGATAACGCCTCCAACTCGATCAATAATTCCGACTATTTTTGCGCCCATTTGAGACAAATAGTACGCTGCTGCTGCTCCAACATTTCCAAAACCTTGTACAATAGCACGTTTTCCTTTGATGGATCCGCCATAAATATCATAAAAATGACGCGCTGCTTCAGCCACACCGAAACCAGTAATCATATCGGCAATTGTGTACTTACGAGAAACATCTGGAGAATAATTGTCACTTTCAATGACTTTGATTACGCCCATACGTAACTGACCAATTCTATTAATTTTATCTGCAACTGTTGGTTTAAAATGCCCATTAAAGACACCTTCTTGCGGATGCCAAACACCGCTATCTTCGGTAATTGGGATTACTTCATGAATTTCGTCAACATTTAAATCTCCTCCCGTTCCGTAGTAACTTTTTAATAAAGGTGCTACTGCTTGATACCAACGTTTTAATACGCCATTTTTTCGCGGATCACGTGGATCAAAATTAATTCCCGATTTTGCGCCTCCAATTGCAGGACCAGAAACTGTAAATTTTACTTCCATGGTTTTCGCTAACGAAAGGACTTCATTCATATCCAAGCCTTTGCGCATGCGCGTTCCACCTCCTGCTGCACCTCCACGAAGTGAGTTGATTACCGTCCAACCTTCCGCATCTGTTTCAGGATCTTTCCAGTTGAAAATGATCTCAGGTGCTTTATTTTCGTATATTTTGAGTAATTCTTTCAAGTATTTGTATTTAGTGTACTATAGTTTGTATTCTAGCAAATATAAAAATTGTTCGCTTCTTAGAGGCAAACATTTAAGACAATTTAACTTAATGATAATCGTAAATTTTCCCAGAGCTATGATCTTGGGTTGCGCCTGTAACACTTTTCAGACAATTTACTTCATTGCGCAAGCGTAACACACCTAAAAACCCAAAGATTAGCGCTTCTTTGTATTCTATCAATTCATCGGCAGGTTTTACCAAATCGAGTTCTTTATGATAATGAATTCTGCCTAATAAATAATCGTTGTATGCACCGCCGCCTGTGACTAGTATTTTCGATCTGATCTTAAAGTTTTTTGCCAGTTGTCTTGCTGCATGTTCTGTAAATGTTCGCAAAAGATCTTTTTCTTTTCTTTTAAATGCTTCTAATCGGGGAAATATTTCTTTTTGAACCCATTCCAATCCTAATGATTTTGGTGGAAGCTGTTTGTAATACGGTAAGTTATCTAATTCTGAACCTAAACTTAATAGATATTCGCCCGATTTTGCCAATTTTCCTTTATCATCATAATCAAACCCTAATTGCTTTGCATATTTATTCAACACAATATTTACGGGACAAATGTCATACGCAATACGTTTTCCTTCTTTATGAAAAGACACATTTGCGAATCCGCCCAAATTCAAACAATAATCATATTCAGAAAATAACAATTCGTCTCCAATTGGCACTAAAGGTGCGCCTTGTCCGCCAAGTTTCACATCTTGCACTCTAAAATCACAAACTATTGTTTTTACATGATGTTTCAATAAACCTCCTAATTCTGGCAAATTGCCTATTTGATGAGTAATTCCTTTTTCTGGTTGATGCAAAATAGTGTGTCCATGTGAACATACAGCATCTACATCCGTAATGTTATGTTTTTCTATAAACGAATTGATAACCTTGGCCAATTCCTTCGTGTAGTATGTATCAAAGCGTCCTAAATCTCGATTATTATAATGAATAGCATCTTGCAAATCTTTCTCCATTATTTTATGATACGGAATGGTTTCCGCCACTAGAATTTTAAATTTCCAGTGTGCTGCTTTTTCGAAATGTATATAGGCTAAATCAATTCCATCGAGGGAAGTTCCTGACATGACACCAATCACTTTGTACTGACTCATATTGTAAATGTATTTAAAATTTATTGTTTTAAATTCACTTTTACACAAGATTGATAATTATCACTCCAATAAATTAAGAATTCCTAAAAATAAGTGCTTATTATTGAAAATCTGCTATTTTAGAATTATCTTTGTGCGACTTTTTTAAAAATTTACTAATACAATTACAATATATAATTATGGATTTTAATCTTACAGAGGAACACATGATGATTCGTGATGCAGCGAGAGATTTTGCGAGAACCGAATTACTTCCTGGAGTTATTGAACGTGATAATAAACAAGAGTTTCCAAATGAGTTGGTTCGTAAAATGGGCGAATTAGGATTTATGGGAATCATGGTAGATCCAAAATATGGAGGAAGCGGAATGGACACAATTTCTTATGTATTAATTATGGAAGAATTGTCTAAAATTGATGCATCTGCCTCTGTAATTGTATCTGTAAACAATTCATTAGTATGTTATGGTTTAGAAGCCTATGGTACTGAAGAGCAAAAACAAAAGTATTTAACAAAGTTAGCAACTGGAGAAAATGTAGGAGCATTTTGTTTAAGTGAACCAGAAGCTGGAAGTGACGCTACTTCGCAAAAAACAACGGCGATTGACATGGGCGATCATTATGTAATTAATGGTACTAAAAACTGGATTACTAGTGGTGGACGCGCAGATGTATATTTAGTAATTGCACAGACAGATCGTGATAAAGGACATAGAGGAATTAACGCGTTTATCGTAGAAAGAGGAACGCCTGGTTTTGATATTGGTCCAAAAGAAGACAAATTAGGAATCCGCGGAAGCGACACGCATACCTTACAATTTAACGATGTTAAAGTTCCAAAAGAGAACAGAATTGGTGAAGATGGTTTTGGATTTAAGTTTGCGATGAAAACGCTTTCTGGTGGACGTATTGGAATTGCTGCACAAGCCTTAGGAATTGCTTCTGGAGCATATGAATTGGCATTGAAATATTCGAAAGAACGTAAAGCTTTTGGAACTGAAATTTGCAATCACCAAGCTATTGCTTTTAAATTAGCGGACATGTACACAGATATTACTGCTGCACGTCATTTAGTAATGCAAGCAGCTTGTAAGAAAGATGCAAAAGAGAATTATGATATGGAAAGTGCTATGGCAAAGTTATTTGCTTCTAAAGTAGCAATGGAACATACCGTAGAGGCTGTTCAAATTCACGGAGGAAATGGTTTTGTAAAAGAATATCATGTAGAACGTTTGATGCGTGATGCTAAGATTACACAGATTTATGAAGGAACTTCTGAAATTCAAAAAATTGTAATTTCAAGAGGAGTTATTAAAGGATAAACTCCATATATAGTATATAAAAACGCGTTGAACTTCTTCAACGCGTTTTTTGTTTTATAAAGTTATGTTTCTAAAAACGATAGTCAACTCCAAAACCTAAAGCATTGATACGAACGCTTCCAAGATTGTAACGATTGTAACCTCCGTGAACAGAAAAACGTTTCAGGTGATAACGTGCATGTAGCTTCAACTCATCTATCGAAGAATCATTGATAAAACTTTGTTTCCAAAAAGCACTAATACTTATTGGCTGATCTAAATACACATCGACACCAACTTGATATGCGAATCCTGCTTCATCTACACCATTCCCTACATATGTAGCTCCAACTCCCCAAAAAGCAGTTATATATTGCTCTCGAACTCGATAATAATTAAACATAAAAGAACTTACACCAAGTTCATTTTTGGGATTTTCTTCGAAAAAGTGCAGATGATTCACTTCAATACCTGCTAAGGGAACAAAACGATAATTTAGTTTTACATCATTGCCATAGAATTCTTTTCCACTCGTAAAAAATGTATTAGAAAGAATCACTTGAGCATTTTTCACAGGCACATCGTCTTCTGGATATGCATATTCTCCATGAGAACCGTTTGAATATGGATATTTATAAAAATAGCGTTCTTCTGCATTTCCAATAAAAACCCCGATGGTTATTTGGTAAGCAATTTCAAAAAAAACACCTTCAAAAAAATTGATATTATCATCGTCTCCCCAATCATCGTCATCATCATTCCAAGAACGTGAATCGTTATTACTGGAGCCACTTCCCGAAAGGTCGTTTTTAGCTTTGTTTAATTTTCCTTGCGCATGACTTACACTAAAAACAAAGCTGCATACGAGTAGAGAGAGTAAAATTTTTGATTTCATAAAATTGGTTTTAACGTTGCCAAACTTCATCAAGAAAAGTGCCAAAAAATCTCTGTATCGTAACGTCAAAATCGGGAAGTCAAAAAACAAGTCCTGCTATTCTTGGGAAACAGTCACTTGATTATTATTAATGGCTATTGTCAAATTGGATTCTTTCACTTCGTCATAATAGATTTCTACTTCTTTAAATTGATTTCCGATTTGAATAGTTGTTTTTGATGGTTTCATTTGGTTAATTTTTTTCGTTCTTTATAAATATCCTTCAAAAACTAGCTTAAAACAATACTTAATTATACGTATTTTTGAATCGTTAGTATTAATGAGGTTATTCATTTAATAGTTTAAAGTATTTTCTCTCAGTTTCTAATGAATTGTGTAATTTCACGAATTCCTTATATGATTTAATGTATGATGCTACTTGCTGTCTTATTCCAAAACATTGGGAAATTTCTCTGTCTAAAACTTTTTAAAACAAAACTGAGAGATCTTCGAAAACAATGGCACTGGAAACGTTTTGTATATGAACTAAGTGGTTCTATATTTCTTTTTCTTCTTTCGTTTATAATATATGCTTCTATAATGATGTATTACGGAAAAGTATATTTATCAAATGACAACTTGATTTATGGTATTGAAGCGAGCGAAGTTGCAGAACATATAGGTTTTCAAGATGGTGACAAACTAATAGCAATTAATGGTGAAAAAATTACTGAATTTGATGCTAAAGAATTAATGATAGATGTATTACTAACTGATAGTGTACATATTGATCTTACCAGAGATTCTAAAAAAATTCGATTGTCAATTTCTGAAGAACAAAAGAAAATGATTCTTGCCAATCGTGATAGTATGAATCAATTTATTATGGCTAGAAATCTTAGTGAATTAGAATTTACTCATGAAAATTACAGTGTATCCGAAATCACAGCTCGTTTTTATAAAAATTTAGAAACGACTACTGAATATGTAAGAACATTAATTATAGGTCCGGAAAAAATGAACGGTTATCTGAGAAGAATTCCGGTAGCAATATTTGAAGTTCATAATTTTCTATCCTTTCTAAGTGTATTCAGTTTCACAGCATTGATGTTGGTCATCATCAATCTAATTCCGCTGCCTGGTTTGGATGCGGGCAATATGATTATTGCACTTATGGAACATAATAGAGAAAAGGTATTTTCTGCTAAAAAACTATTCATCATTCGCTTATTAGGAATTGGAATTTTAATTATTTGGGTTTTGATTAATACTTATTTATTGTAGTAAAACTATCATAACACCAAAAAAACACTATAAAATAACACGTAAATTCACTTTTTTAATTCCAACCTGTAACAACTCGGAAAAAAATAGACAGATATTATTGTTAAATTCTTTATATTTAAAAGCTAGTTTCAAAAACGTTTTTTTGCTTTCATAGCTCAATACATTTTAAAAACAACTAGTACCGAAAACAAACGACAAAAAAATACATTCATTAATAAAAAACCACGTAATATATGGCTGACGATTTTGATTTACTAGAAACTTCAGGAGCAGAACAAAAACAAAAATCTAATGACAAAGTAGATTGGGGAAGAGCAATTGACCAAATGAAGTCGAAACTTGCCCAAGAAGATAGTCCCGAAGTTCGCCAAAAAATATTGAACGCAACTTTGGACAATGTGGTGGATATGGCTGAAAAAGATCGTACTTCACTCCTCGATGCCATTAAAGACTTAACGGATTATCAAGACGAAGTAGGAATTATTTTTGAGCGTTTTTCAACATTAAACGATGAAGAACAACGTGTTATTGATGATGCGCAGAAAGAACTTGAAAAAGCAAAAGTAGAATACCAAGCTGCTATAGACAAGCCTGATACATGGTGGAATAATCTTTGGGGACGAAAGTCTAGAATTAAAAGAGAGAAAACCGAATTAGAACAAGCGGAAAAGGACAGAAAATTTGCAGACTCAAAAGCAAAGGAAATGTTTCAAAAGCGTATTGAAAGTTCAGATACGGAAACGTTGTTGAAAGAACTTTCATTTAAGAGTCAGGCAGCTGTAAAACGTTTGAAAGATCGTGAAATAGAAATCAAAGAAGTTGAGGACAGACTACAAGTTGCTATCGTAGAAGCTAGTAAAAACCACACAAAAGCTTTAGAGAAGAAAGAAGAAACAGAAGCAGATCTCGAAAAACAAAAAGCATTGTTGAGTCAGGCACGACAAGAATTGGAAGAAATTGTTGACAAGCAATCTCCTGAATATTCTGAAGCGTTGGCTAAAATTACGCAACTTGAACAAAAAGTAGAAGAGCTTGATGGTTTACGAACTGCATACATCACATTAGCAGCCAGTAAAGATAGTTTTGTGCACAAACACAACTTAACGATTAAAGTATTGACATCTTTACGTAGCAACTTACAAACGCACAGAGCAAAACTAAAATCTGATACGGAAGAAAGAATCCGTTATTACGATGGTTATGTAGTGGCTTTAAAAGCACGTACTGATCAAGAGTTTGCTGCAATTTTAGAACACTTAGGTGTAAAAACTGATGAGAAAATCGGAGAAACATTGGCAGCAATGTACACTGCAAGTTCGAAAGCGCGTCAAGATATGATGGAAAATATTCCTGTTCACGAAAAAGTAATGAAAGGTATTTATAGTAGTTATGCAGAATCGTTACAAGAAATTCGTGAAAAGGATGTGGAAATCCGCAAGAATTTTGCTGATCGTTACGGAATTGACATGAAAGAATTATTCGAAGAGTATTATCAAAACAATGAAAATCCATCTACTGGAGATGCTGGCGGAAACGACGCTTCTGGTGGAGAAAGCGGTGGCGGAAGTCCTGCTTCTTCCAATGATGGTGGTTCTGATGACTTGTTAGGTTAATTCTGAAAACTACATATTCATCGATATTGCATGAAGGATTGAGGCGGCATCCTTTTTAAAATTGAAACGTCATTACGAGGAGTTTGCGACGAAGTAATTTGTTTGTAAAAAAATAGATTGTCACTAAAATTTTCAATGTATCTCGCAATGACGTATTAAAAAGATACAGCCGAAAGCCTGGTCGTATTGCGGACATGCCAAAAAATAGCTAACTACTTCGAGGCATATTCGTGAAACATTGATAAGAAACGACTAAAAAAATTGACGCAAGCGTCGAAACATTTAAATCTCGATTATCGAGTAATTACGTATATAATTTTGTTTTAATGTCTTTAAACGATATCACAACACCTTTAGATTCTGCAGCGCTAGAATCGGACGACCAATATGATTTGTATTACCGAATGGTAATGCATGTTCTGGATGAATTTGAGATTAATTTGGTGGAATGGAATCATTACCGAATTTGCACCAAAGAAGAACTGAAAGCTTTAGAAAACTATTGCAAACGTTTGGCGTTCTCACTTCGTGTAATGCAGTTAAAATATCGCTTTGACGAAGAGCAAATGAAGGTCGATTTGACCGAATCTGGTTTTCCAAACTATTTAGAGTTGCGTTATATTCACAACGATCTGGACTTGAAAGAAGAGTTTAAAGCCAAATTACCAGCTGCTAGCGAATTCAAAGAAAAGTTCATTCGCCAATTAATGGTGCACAAACAACATGTGAGCAAACGCGATTTGTTTGAAGCATCTTCGTCTCTCTATTACAATAGAATTCAGGAAGAAAAAGTATTCAAAAAGTTTGTTTTAGGGAAAATCAAAAAGACGAAAAGTACTTTTGCGACTTATGTGCTCGACTGGGCTTTTTACGATGTAACGCTCAACAGACCGTTTATTTGTTTTATGTATTTTGATTATAAACATGATGATGAAATAGAACAAGAAATTTACGATACGATAAAAGATTGTGCCGATCGCCATCAAGATTTGAACAATATGGCGTATATGATTGACAAACGTTTGAAAAATGTGCATCCGCGCAAAATAAAACGTGTTGATTTAGGAATTTTACACAGTATTTTTTCCAAAGATGATCATGAAATTACACAAGCTTTGTTGCAAGCAATTGCGCAAAAAGATGTAAAACTAAATTCGTTCTCGCTGACGACGACTGTGGAAACAATCAATGCAGTAAATTCATCAAAAGTAAGCAATGATTTATTATCATTTAAGAAGCAAGAAATTCAAGTGTGGAGTGACATCACAACGCACAAGTATATTTTAGCTCCGCATAGAGTCATTCAATTGTTGTATGGAAAAATTCCAAACACTATTATTCACTTACATCATGAACCTTTTGAAGTAGAAGAATTGCCTGAGAATTGAGCTTGAAATTGAACTCGAAATTGAAGTTGAAATATTGACGCTTCGACTTCACTCAGTTCAAACGAATAACGAATTGACAAAAGAACAAATCAACAAATTGACGAATCAACAAATTGACGAATCAACGAATTGACAAAAAAACAAAGAGCACAGCGACAAACCAATAACAAACAAAAAAACATACATGGAGAAACAACCGACATTTCCTATCAAAAAGACTGAATTGACAATTTTGCGTGAAGAAGCTTCTTCGTTCATCAAAAGTGTACAATGGGAACAAGGTTATAAAGCAAGAAGTAGAGATGGAAACAAAGAGCAAGAAGATATTTTACTATATCTATCGAAAGCCAAAGGAAATGGTGGCGCTAATGCAATTTCGATCTCCAAAACGATTTTAAGTCTTAAAAAACGCTTATTACCAGATTCTGTTGCTTTACCGCTTTCGCTGAATGAAACACTGTTCAATCTACAGGAAGCCATTGCTATTGGTTTATGGATCCGAGACAGTTATTATGATGCGTCAGGTTTGTCTATTCTTCATGAAAAAAGAGCAGGTCTTTCTACAGATCAACGCAAAGAATACGAATCCAAACAACAAACCGCTACGGCATTTATGTTGTTCAGTTTGGCGTATTATGTAGTAGCAAAACTAAAAGAAAAAGCTTCGGAAGAAAATACTGTAATGCAAAACAAATTTGCAGGTATTCCAGAAGTGTCATTGTTGTCTCCTACAAAAGGAATTTCTTGTCAATTGTTCTATTATGACAAATATATGAATCATCCAAACTTGGTCAACTCTGAACAAGATGTGATTGATTTTACCGTAATGTACTTTGAAGCGTATTTAGACGAAATCATTCAACGAAAAGGCGCGTTAGATCATACCGATGTCATTACAGACAGAACCTATCAATTGGAAGATTCTGAATTTTCTATTGCAGGATGGGAAACTGTTTTTACAGGAAGCGCCAAGAGTGTGGAATTTAATCCAATTCGTTTTGAGCAAATTGTTGGAAACAAAGATGCAAAACACTTTGCCAAGCGTTTGGTAGAACGTTTGATGAGTTACGACATTGCGACCAAAAGAAATCCTTTTCAAGAATTGGGCGGATTTATGCCTGTTTTTATGGGATACGGAATTCCTGGAACAGGAAAAAGTATGCTGATTGCGGCTATTGCAACGATGTTAAAAGAACGTTGTGATCATTTGGATATTCCATTTTTATTTCACCCAATGCCAGATACTGTAGTTTCGACTTTTCAAGGTGGATCAGCAGAAAAAATGGTACAATGGATGAAGCCAATGCAAGATCCTTCACGATTGATTTTTGCGCCTATTGATGATGCAGAAAACAATTTACAAGAACGAACTGCTCAAGGTGTTTCGGCCGGAGTAAAAGAAGTAATTGGTGTATTTTTACGTTATACAGAAGGTGCTTATGCGGTAAATCACGGAAACAGTTCCATTGGTTTATTTACCAATTTACCCGAACAATTAGACAAAGCCGTTATTTCGAGAATTCAAGGACGTTTTAAAATTGACGGAGCGCGTACGGAACAAGATTTCTTAGATCAAGATTATATTTGGTGGTCTAAAATTGAAAAAACCTTGCCTGGTTTCGTTTCTATGAAAGATCATCCTTCGTACAAATATTTAAGTGATCAAACATTAGCGAACAGTGCTGGCGAAATTCTTGGGAATATTAAAGAACCGGAAGACGATAAAATCAAAAGAATCTTTAATGATACTTTAGAAAATAGTTCATTAACTGATCATGTTTTTTACTCAAATTTATATGGAGCTGTTCAAAAAGAATTTCCGTTTTTCTCTTCTAGAGATATCCGAAATATTCAAAGTGCCATTTCACTACGTTTGACAGATTTTAACTTGGAAGACGATTGGTTTGAAAATCCAGAAGTCTATTTCCAAAAAGATTACGATACCAAATTGGGTATGCTGAAAGAATTGATGAAGTCTAACATGAAAGGACTCAATTTTGCTGAAATTCGTAAGCAAGAAGTCATTCGTTATTTAGACAATGTGGCTACCATTGCAGATACTGATTTCTCACGTAAAGTAGAACAACAAATCATGCAAATGAAAATAGGAACAGAAGCGCGCAGTCGTTTTGAAGAAGGGTTATAGTGATGATAAAAAAAAGTGCTCTCTTATTATTTTTATGTGTACTTGTCAGCTACAGTCAAAATAGTGAATCGACCTTTATTTCTCAAAGAGTTCCAATACAAAAGCATGTTAATAAAAAGTTTATTTTTTCTGTTCAAGCTAAAGTAAAACAATTTTCTCCCAAGGCAAATGCGCAACTATTTATAAACGTATATAATGGCAAAAGACAGTCTTTACATAAAGGACGAATGTACGATTCACCTATTACAAAGAATGAATGGCAAACATATTCGCTTAAAGGCTTTATAAAAGATTCGGCCAACTATATACACTTTGGAGCGACGACTGAAGGAGCTGGACTATTTTATTTAGACAATTTCACACTGAAAGTTCAAGAGAAAGATGGTTCTTGGAACAATGTAACTATTGCAAATTCCGGATTTGAAGAAGCGCTACATTATAAATTTATACGCTATTGGAGAGCTGATTATGCAAATAAAAACTTTTCATATAATTTAAGTCCCAAAACACCTGACAGTAATGAAAATTCAAATTCATTATTAATTAAAAGTGAGTTTACTCCTAATGAAATTCCTATAGAAATAAAAAGTATTAAACTCAATGCAAAAGGTCAGGATGTACTTCTTGAAAATATAGCTATCATTGATGTTATCAATGGAAAACAGAAAGTACAGAGTGTTTTAATTCGTGACAAAAAAATTGTTGAGATTAAAAAGAAGATTTCCGCAGATAGTTTTAATATTATAAAAATCGACGGAACAGGAAAATGGTTACTTCCTGGTTTAATTGATAGTCATGTACATTTATTTCAATCTGGAAGCTTGTATACACGTCCAGATGCATTTGATTTACGAACATATAGACCTTATAACGAAGAGCGAAAATGGTTGCGTGTTCATGCTGCCGACTTATTGAAACGCTATTTACAATGTGGAATTACAACTATTATTGATGTTGGTGGACCAATGTATAATTTTAAAATTCGTGATCGTTACAGTAATAATACTGAATTCCCAAATATCTATTTAACAGGACCTTTAATTTCTACCTATCAACCAAAGGCTTTTGACATTGAAGACAGTCCTATTATCAAAGCACATACTGTAGAGAACGCTGTTAATTTAGTAAAGGAGCAATTACCCTACAAACCTAACTTTATCAAAATTTGGTATATCAATAATGAGAATACAGAACTAAATTATGAAATTGTGAAAGCTACCATTGAGGAAAGTCATAAACACAATTTAAAAGTAGCTGTACACGCAACAGATTTAGAAACTGCCAAACGCGCTTTAAAAGCCAAAGCTGATATTTTAGTACACAGTGTCGATGAACCAATTGATAAAGAGTTCATACAAATGATTAAAAAAACGAAGGTAAGTTATGTTCCTACTTTAATGGTGAGCAATCAATATGCTGAAGCGTTTTCACAAGAAATCTCTTTTACCAATGAAGAACTACGATTATCAAATCCGTTTCCAATTAAGAGCTTTCAAGATTACAAACATTTGGGTAATATAAAATTATTCAATGATTATAAAAGATATGGTAAGCTTAGAAAAAAAGCATTAGCTACTTTTGATAAAATTAAAGCTGATAATTTAGCCTTGTTGCAAAAACACAACATTAATATTGCAACAGGAACTGATGCTGGAAATATTGGAACCTTACACGCTACTTCATATCAACAAGAATTACAAGACATGAAAACTGCTGGATTGTCTAACTTAGAAATTATTCAAGCTTCTACAATTAATGCTGCAAAAGTTTTAGATAAAGACAACGAAATAGGAAGTATTGAAGTGTCAAAAATGGCAGATTTGATTATTCTGGATAAAAATCCTTTAGAAGATATTAAAGCATTGCAACAAATTAGTCATGTTGTAAAAGCAGGAAGTGTTTATAAAAAAGAAGACATTCTAGAGGAAACTCCTGAAAATATTGTTCAAAGACAAGTGAATGCTTATAATCTAGGAAATGTAGAAGCTTTTTTAGAGACGTATAGTGATGATATTGAAATTTACACATTCCCAGATATATTAGAAAAAAAAGGAAAAGAAGAATTCAAAAAAGATTGGAAAGAGTTTTTTGAAGAATACCCTTATTTGCATTGCGAAATTCTAAATAGAACAACTAGATTAAATACGGTGATCGATCACGAACGTATAAAATATTCCGATGGAAATTACAGTGAAATTATAGCAATTTATAAAATAGAAAATGGAAAAATAGCGAAAGTTTATTTCGTTGAAGATTAATTTTTTAATCTTTGTAACACCAAGCTTATGAAAAAACTCCTCATTTTAGTATTTGCAGCCATTTCCTTGACAACGTATACTGTTCAAGCACAAAATGACGCTGGAATTTTAGTTCAAAAACAAATCAATGCCTATAATGCTAAAGATATTGATGCTTTTGCAGCAACCTTTAGTGATGATGTGATATTTTATAACTTTCCAGAAGAAGTATTTTTAAAAGGTAAAAAACAACTACGTGAAATTTTCGGTGATCTTTTTAGAAAAAGTCCTGATTTGTATTGCGAAATTGAAAATAAAATTGCGACGGGTAATACTGTAATTTTACAAGAAAACGTTCGGTTTCAAAAAGGACAAGCTTTTCTAGAATTTATTGTGATGTACAAAGTAGAAAATGACAAAATCAAAGAAGTCTATTTCTTAAAACGTCCACAATAACATAAACAAAACTACCATGAAAAAATTATTCTTCTTGTTTCTATTTGTGACTTCTTTTGCGACAGCACAAGAAAATACAGAAGTGAAAATTATAGCACAAAAACAAATGGAAACCTATAATGCTCATGATATAAAAGCATATTCAGACTTGTTTAGTGACGACGTTAAGGTATATGACTTTCCAAAAAAATTACGCTACCAAGGGAAAGATAAATTAATTAAACGCTATGGAGACTTCTTTAAAAAAACACCTGAATTATTTAGTTATATTGAGAAGCGAATTGTATCTGGCAACACCATTATAGACCAAGAGAAAGTAATTTATGAAAAAGGCGGAACACCAAAGGAGTTTGTAGTCATGTATGTCGTGAAAGATAAAAAGATTGCGGAAGTGTACTATATTAAACGATAATTTTGAAAAGAGAAAACTTTTTAAAATACTTCCTTTTAACCTATTTAGTTTGTTTGGCTCCTGTAGGAACGTCTATTTTTCCAGACGAAACCTTGTCATGGAAAGAAAAAACTGGACTGATTTTGTTAATTCCACTAGGTGTTGCTATCGTACTTGCACCTATCCTTTATTGGCTTCATCCAAAATTACATAGAAGACATCGTCGTAAAAGAGCAAAGAAAAAATTATTCAAAACATTTATAGAAAGACATCACTTCAAAGTATTAGAAGACGGCTATGTTGTGGGGAAAATTGATGAATATATCGTGATTATGCATGCTGCACATAACGAATTTCAAGGTTCTAAATGGATTGAAATTCAAGTTATTTTTAATCCTAAGCAGAACAATCAGTATATTGAAAATGAATTCATATATCGTATGATTCGAAAATACAGTGAAAAAAATGTTTCTTGGCATATTAATAGTGTCGTTGTCAAAAAATCATATGCTTTAAAAATGCCTAAGTATGAAGTCATATTTCCTATAGTAAAACGTTGTATCTCTGAATTAAAAGCACATAATATTGCTCCTATTTCACATCGTGAATGGCAGAGTATGATTCCTGAAACACAGCTATACTTAGACAAACTAAAGACATCATGAAAAAGTTGTATTACATACTCGTCGCTGTCTTTTTCATACAACTCACAGTTGCGCAAACTTCTGAGAAAATAACACAAACTACGCTTCAAAAAGTATCAATTGATAGTTTAAAAAGTGGATTTCGAAAGTTTCAAAAAACAAATCCCAACATTGCTAAAGAGTATTTAATTGCACTTTTAAAACAATCTTCTAGTGATTCAAAAGAAATCATCGCGCATAAAATTCATTTTCAGTTGGCGAATATGTATAGTACGTTGCGAAATAAAGACAGTGCGTTACATCATATAAATATTGCCATCAAACAAGTTGAAAATGATGAAAAATTCCTTGTCAATCATATCTATTTTAAAGGAGGTATCTATTATGAATTTGGCGACTATTTAAAAGCAATTGAATTTTACACCAAAGTATACGAGATCGCAAAACAACAAAATGATCTGTTGGCACAAGCAAATATTGCCAACGATATTGCTTTGATCAAAACGCAAATAGGTCAAAATGCAGACGCATTACAATTGGTAAAGAAAAACATTCCATTTTATGAAGATTTAGTGAATCAAAAAGATGGTGCACAGTATGGCTTGCCATATATTAATTCGCTAATGACGATCAGTGACATTTATACAAATATGTTTATTGATCAAAGAAAAGCAGATACAAGATATTTAGATTCTGCACAATATTACAATACGATTGCCATCAAAAAGAGCTTGCAATATAATGACGATTTGGGTTTTGCCATTTCGCTTGGACTCAAAGGAATTATTCATCACGAAGAAGGCAATATTGAACAAGCTACTACCGATTTGATAAAGGCCGAAGAGTTAATTCAGAATTTAAATCTTCCGAGTCGACTCATCATTCTATACTTATACAGAGGTAAAAATTATTATGTCACAGGCAAGTATAAAAAAGCGCTTTCGTATTTTAAAAAAACAGATTCTTTAGTACAGCAAACAAAAACCGATTTTCCTGATATTCAAGAATTGTACATTCTCATGGCAAAATCGTACGAGCAACAAAACGATTCTGAAAATGCCATCAAATATTTTAATTTGTTTCATCAAAAAGATGCGCGAAACGATGATTTAAATCAGCAACGTTTAGATAAATTGTATCATAAATATGATGTTGTTAAGTTTAAAGATTCTATTGAGACCTTAGAAACTAATCTTGAAGAAAAAAGTTATCATTATAGTATTATTTTGGGATGTATGTTGTTTGTCATTCTTGGAATTGTGGTGTATTACAAACGAAAGCAATCACAAAATCAACAACATTTCCAACGTGTTTTAGAGAAATTGAAGCAAAAGAATCAGAAAAAATCTTCTCCTAAAAAAATAAATATCAGTCAAGAGAATATTTCAAAAATTCTAGAAGGTTTAACACAGTTCGAAGACAACAAATTATTTCTAAATAAAAATTGTTCTTTGAGTTTTGTGGCAAATAAAATTAATACAAACAGTACGTATTTATCCAAAGTCATTCAAACACACAAACAAAAAAAGTTCATTCAGTACATCACAGATCTTCGTATTGATTATGCTTTGGAGAAACTAACCAACGACAGAAAATTTAGAGCGTATAACATCAGATCAATTGCTGCTGAACTTGGTTATAATTCTGCAGAATCGTTTTCGAAAGACTTCAAAAGAAGAACCAAATTATATCCTTCGTATTATATCAAAAAAATAAACGAAACTGAAGTCTAAAAAACCAAATAGTGCTCGAAATTATTGGATTTCGACTATAAACCCTTGATTTCAAAGAGATGTGCTTCTATATTAGCATCAAAAAATAACATTAAGACATATGAAAAAATTAAGCTTAAAAAAGATGCAAATTGCCAAAATTGGAAATATCCATTCAGTATTTGGCGGCTCTGAAAACTCAAATGCAGTCACAATTTGTGAAGAAACAGGAGCAGTTTCAGTCACATGTTTTACTAACTGTAATTGTGGTAATAACATCACAAACTTACCCAATAGTTGTAAAACAGGTTATCCAAGTAATACCAGACCTAACAATAGTGTTCAACTATCTGCAACTTGTCCTGATTTACAAGGATAGTTTTTGATTCAAAAACTAAGAACAAAGAAATTTTTATTTAAAAAAACACTCATTTTTCCTTTACAAATACTTTAAATCATGCGAAAATTAAAATTATATAAGTATAAAATTGCTGCAATAAACACTCCTAATCTTCTTTTGGGTGGCTCTGAAAACTCAAATGCAATCACAATTTGTGAAGAAACTGGTGAGGTTTCAGTCACTTGTCATACAAATAGTTGTGATGAACAAACCAACCAACCTGCAAGCTGTAATCAAACAAATCCAGGTGATTCGAGACCTAACTCAAGTATCAAACTTTCAGCTACGTGTCCAGGATTAGGATAACAGTACTAGTTGACTTCAAAAAAAAAGGGAAAGCGAATATATGTCGCTTTCCCTTTTTTCTTTTTAACGAGCACAAATACCTACATCGTCACAAGAAATAGTTGGGCATCCATTTGTCAGTGGTGGTGGCGGACATGTATTATTAGAACCTCCTCCTGTTGGAGCACAAATTCCAACTCCCGGACATGAAATAAGTGTAATAAACGTTCCTCCTTTTACTGAAGATTCTTGTAAACTAGAAATAGACTTTTTGTTTAATTGTAAACTTTTGAATTGTTGCTTTTTCATCTTTTTAAATATTTTAATGATTAATACGAATCAAAGATATATTGCAGAGTTTGTTGAAAAAACAGCGCTTACTCGACATTCAACAATCACAAGTCGAAATTATTGAAATCTCGACCACAAAACAGGAATCTCATTTTTGTGCAGATGGTCTAAAAAAACTTTATTTTTCTATTATAAAGCAGCATTTTTCTTTAAGAATTTTAAATTGCATAGTGCATTCGCTGTAACAAGCAACAAAAATTAGCTACTTATAAAGTATCTTAGCAAGAGATACCTTATTTTTGAAAAAAGGTGAATTAAATTAACACATGGAAAAATTAAAACGATCTGAATTATTTGGCGCTGCCTTAGTCCCTGTAACTGGTGCTTTGGTAGAACGCTATAATAAATGTCTTTCTTTTATTGGAACTGCGCCAACACAACTCAAAAGTTTTCATATTGATGTCACAGGTTGGAGTCCAGAAATTGCTGATGAAAAAGATGATTTTTTATATTTAAATTCGGGGGAAGCCAATCCAAATGCTATTATTCTTTCGCCTAAACAAAACGAAAAACCTGCATATTCGCCTTTTCATAGTTTTGATAAAGACATTATGCATCACATATTTAAAAAGCAAAATCACATTATTAAAGACATTACGCGTGATGCCGCAATTTGTGTTGATTTAAACCAATATATAGATGCTTTTTATGAACCTGAAGACTTATTAAAATACAATCAGATTTCTGTTGATTTTACGGTTGTTGAAGATTTATACAACATACAACAACAACAATTAAAGTTGATTGAAGAGTTTCATGAAGAAGATAATTTTTTAGAAGAAAATCTGCATTTAAAAATTTTAGCTTCTGCTAGAAAACATGGAGATTTACGTTCGCGAACGCTCAAAATGGATCGCATGAATTTCTTAACGACTTCTTTTTACACAAAAGCCTTTGGTGGCGTATACGTGATTAGAAAGCAAGAAAGCGGAAAAAATATTTTAATTTTTGAAAATAAAGAAGAAGCTGACAAAGTAAAAACTTCGAACAAAACAAAATCATTTCACATTAGTGATGGACGCTTTTTTAGTGCTTTGGCCGCTGAAAAAATGCTCATTCTAGATCCTGAAAAAAGCGATGAAATTGGATATTTTGAACGTGTGAAAAAAATAATTTTCTTATCACATATTAAAGATGCTACACATTCATTAAGTGATATTATAGAGAACTCAAATGTATACAAACGATATTTGAATCGCTTAAGCCCAGATACGCGTAAGCAACTTATGATTATAAATCGTATGCAACTCAAAGCAAAAGATGCCAATGCGCTGGCTGTTGAAGGCGGATTGACTCCAGAAATATTGGCATGTATTCAAATACCATCTCCAGACATTCCTGTGAAATTACAGGAACTTATTTGGAAGCTTATTGTAAAAACGTCCGCATATAAAGATCCACTTTTCTTGTATTGGTACGACAAGGAAACATTTTATAAAGAATATAATTCTTGGGATGGCTCCTATCAAGATTGGGTCATAAAATTAATTAAACAAAACACCTGGAACTCATGAACATATTAGAAGTTATCATATTTGCTTCAAGCGTTGTTTTTGGAATCAGCATTTACTGGTTAGAATCTAAAAACAATAAATTATATCGATTTTTCAATAAACTTTTCAATTCTAAGGAATTGCAAATACCCGCAAATAGCAAAAAAGGATTTATCATAGAACAAGGATTTATGCCAAGATTTATCTACATAAATATTTTCTTAATTTTTGTGTTGATTGTGGTATTATTTCTTCCTATTATAAAAAATATTGGAATCCAATATCAATATGTATCTGCTTTGATTGGAATTATGATCGGAATCTATCTAGGTAATTTTATGATCAGCATTAAAGATAAATCTGAAGAAATCATTGATCAAGTGGTTGATACCGGCAAAGAAATTATTGACGATCTAAAAACCAAAGGGAAAGAAGCTGTGGACAGTTTATCTGATGATAAAAAAGCGGAAACAACCGAAGAAAAAACAACCGAAGAACCAGAAGCACCAAAAAAGAGTGCTAGAGAACGTTTAAAAGATAAAGGACTAATAAAGTAAGAACTATGTTAAAAAGATTTTGGAACCGTGGAACAAAACAAAAAATCATTCTTATTGTTGTAGGATTGATTCTTTTCTGTGCGCTTTTTATTTTAAGAGATGAATATCAGCCGTTTTTGCTCTTTTTAAGAAAGTACTTATTTGTATTATTATTGTTTGGTGTGATTCTGTTTTTTGGAATCAGATTTGTTCGAAGAACAGTCAGTACACCCAAAAAAATACTCAAAGGTTTTTTAACCTTAGCCAGTATCGTATTGGTTTATATTGTTTTATTTACCGTAGGAATGTATGAATATATGCAGACCTATAACGTATACAACAATATGAATTTGCAAGAAATTGCAGATTTACCATTGAGTAGAAACGAGCGCATTCAGCCATACAATAATATCAAAACAATGGCGTATGAATCTATTACAGAAACACAAGAAGTTTCGGCTCCGCAATTGGTTCGTGTAGACGATCGTAACCAATGGACTATGGCCGTGCAACCTTCTCAAGAATATTTTATACAGCGTACAAAAGACAATATTGAAGAATTATTTTCAGTGTCAAGTACGTCGCCTTCTCCTCGTTTTTCAAACGATAATAGAATTAAAGCAACATTCTCTATTGGTGAATCGTTAGCCTTTAGTAGAAACACCTATAATGCGGTTGTACAACGTTTCAATCCTTGGCAGTTGTTTAATTATGAGCCGCATGAAGCGTATTATATGAAAAACGATCAAGGAAAATGGGTTCAGGTGGTTAGTTTGATTAAATGGAATGGTTTCTTTTTCCCATATCCAACTTTTGGTGGTGTGATGGTTGTAGAAACTGGAGAACACGATTTTAATGATTATTTAGAACGCTTGTTGATTGGTAAAGGAACTTTTATTCCCGCAGAAGAAGTTCACAAGTATCCATATTTAACACGTCAAAATACCTTATCGGAAAAAGTATCACGCATTCAAGCAAAATCAATGATGTTTTTAGGCGGATTTACAGATCCACTTCCGTGGAATAAGAAAACGGCAGTGAAAATTCCAGATTTAAAAGAAGATCAAAATCAGCAACCTTTTGTAACCGATTTTAAATTTACAGGAACAACTGATAGTGCTTATGACGGTTTGTATCATTGGTTTGGTTTAGAACCTATTGGAAATGAACGTACAGGTTTATCAATCAGTGTTTTTATTCCTGCAGACGGAAGCGACAAAGTGTATTACTATAACCACGCTAACAAAAAAGAAGGTTTGGCAGGAGTTTCTGCAATGCCAGCCAAAGTAATGGAATCACGCAAAGAATACGATTGGAACGTGAATAAACCTGTTGAATTTAGACCTTTTATTAGAGATATTGCAGGAAAAAGACGTTTGTTCATGTTGAGTACTATTGCTGCAAAACGTGAAAACAGCAATCAGTTTGATGGTGGTTCTACACCCGATTTAGCTTTGGTTGATGTTTCGTATAAAGATGTCGTTTGGATTGATGCAAAACATCCTTCAAAATGGAATGAACAAATTGTCAATCAATTGGGAGAAACTTGGAAAATAAGTGAAAAATTATCCGACTCAGACATCTATCCAAACAGAAAACGCACACCGGAAATTGATTCTACGACCGTTGTAAAAGATACTATTGTTAACGATACTTTGAAATAAACACACTTACGAACACATACAAATCGTTGATGCCATTCATATAATTTGCACACGATAATTCATGAAAAATCATGGTTGAGAAAATTTTCAACCATGATTTTGATTTTAGTTCAGTTTGTAATTATTCGCTTTGAATTAGTCACAAGCAAAACACAATGTTTTTTTACATAAAGTAAGTACTTGTAACGTTGAAGCAGGCGGAATTGGTTTTGAAGGACGCGCGCCTCCATTAATTAATGTTTCTTGAATAGTTGCGATCGTTTTCTTCGATACTTTTAATTTCTTTAAACTTCTCTTTTTCATTTTGGTTTTAATTTAAAAGGTTCATAAAATAAAGACAGTTATAGAATTATTGGGGAAACCGTGTATTCTATTGAAATTAAATCGCTTGTAATAATTTAAGTATTGACTTGTAAAAGAAACGGTTAAAAAACCGCTTCTTTCATTTCAACAATACTATATTAAATTATTTACACTCATAACATGCTGATATTCTGCACGAATCTACCCATGGCATTGTAGATGCTGGTGGAACACAACCTCCTCTGGTTCTTTGAGCTTCTCCTCCGCTGATAGCATTCATATTAGAAATTGTTCTCTTTGTAAAAGTCAAGTTTTTTAAATTCTGTTTTTTCATTTTTGTTTTGATTTAAAAGATTTATAGATAAACAGTATTGGGAATTGTAGGAGAAAACCATTTTTTGAATTAGCCGCTTATAATGAGTCATTATAACGAAAGAAACGACTTGCAGTCGCTTCTTTCTTTTAAAGCAATACTATATAATTATGAACATTCATAGCATGCTGATACTGGACAAGTACGCTGATAAGTCAATGGCCTAACTGGAACACAGCCATCGCCTCTTGTTCTACGATCTTGCGCTCCTCCGTTGATAATTTCTAATTGAGAAATAACGCTCTTTGTCAATTTTAGATTTTTTAAATTCTGCTTTTTCATTTTAATAAGGTTTAAAAGGGTTCGTAATAAATTGTTGTGGTATTAATATGTAGAGAAATAGAAATACTATGCATTCCTATGTAAGCCGCTCATTCTGTTTTGTTATTGACACGCGTAACAATACGATGCACAATTACTATATCTTGCCGAAATAGGAACAGGTCTGTATGGTTTGGACGCTCTTAAGGTATCAATAGCGCCTCCTTGCAACATTTCTGTGGTTATTTTAGAAATGGTTTTCTTAGTCAGTGTCAAGTTTTTCAGGTCTTTTTTTTTCATTGTTTTAGTTTTGTTTGGTTAACAATGCCGCTAAATAACAGGGGAATTTTGAGAGAAAAAAAAGAGCTTCTTGCCAATTTATGAAACGTCTTGATAATTTATAAAAAGTCAAATTTCTTTGGTCAAAAAGTGCTTTTTACGCTGTTTTACTTGGAATGAAATTTTGGTAAACAATTCAATATCTCTATTTTGCGAATAAATCTTTGCTATAACAAATGATACAAAATAGCCTACCGCGCATTTACAGATACTTCTTAATACTACTTTCTTTTCTTTCATTAGAATTATCTGCTCAAACAGAAATAAAACAACTTAACCTCAGTTCACTTTCATTCGATGAACTCGATTCATTATTCATGACGGATCAGAATACTGATTTTAAATCCTTAGAAATATATGCGCAAAAAATGTTGGCAATCGCTAGAAAATCGAACGATTTAGATCAAAAGAATATAGCGTTTTACAAACTCGCCTTAGCATATAAACGACAAGGAAAAAAAGTAAACTTAACACAAGCTATTGATAGTCTTCAGTATTATGCAACCAAAGCTAATGACTCCTACATGCTTGTCAGTTGTTATAACTTGAAAGGAACAATAGCTTATGAAGATGGAGATTTGGAGACTGCTTTTTCTAATTATAAAAAAATCATTACCGTAAATGCAAATTCAGACGATCCGTATATGAGTTGGGTTGCGTTGAATAATATTGCACTCATCAAGAAAGAATTGCAAACACCTAAAGAAGCATTAAAAGATGTACATATTGCGTTAAAAGGTTTTGCAAAAGAAAAAGAGTTCTACAGTGAAATTAGTGCCATGCATCTTATTGGAGAGTTATATTTAGATATGTTTCGCGTAGAAGCAAATGCTAAATATTTAGACTCCACGCAATTTTATGTAGACTCCGGACTAAAGAAAAGCAAGCAATACGATGATACTTTTGGATATTTTCTGTTCTTAAGCACACAAGGACAATGGTTTCAAGCTACAAAACAATACGACAAAGCTTTGAAAGCTTTTCAGGAGGCATTGCACTATTTTGAAGAAAACAATGATGCCAAATGGAAGATATTTTTGTACTTATATTTAGGACGATTGCATGATGAAACCAAAGCACATCAAGCTGCTATTGACATACTCGAAAAAGCAAGTGCTCTTTTAGCTACTAAAGATTTTCATTTTAATGACACTGCTGAAATCTTCTTATTGCTCACTAAAAACTATTTTCATGTAAATAATCACGAGAAAGCAGATCAATACTTTGAGAAATACAAAAACTCAAGTGGTAAAGTGCAACAAGACAATCGAAAGTTATACGCAAAATTGCAGAATGCGTATAATGTTTCTGTGTTAGAAAAAAAGATTTCTCAGATAGAAACTCAGGCTACCTATCAACAAAAAATTATTTTATTAATTACCATCATTGGAATTATTGGGATCGGAATCGTTGCGTTATTTTATTATAGAAAGAATCGTTATAATAGTAAAAAGTTAGCGGAGATTCTTGAAAAAATTGACACTAAAACTCGTAAAGAAACACACAATCTTACCACAGTTCACACTAAAAAAATTGAAGATGTAGAAGTGAAACGTATTTTAGCTTCTTTAGCACAATTAGAAAATACCGAATACTTTTTAGCCGTAAGTTGTACTTTAAATTCCGTAGCCAAAGAAATTGATACAAATACGTCTTACCTTTCCAAAATTGTGAATGAATATAAAGGGAAATCATTTGCAAATTACTTGAATGAATATCGAATTAATAAAGTATTGGTCAAATTAAAATCTGAAAAACACTATCAACAATACACCCTAAAATATATTGCCGAACAGTTTGGTTTTGCTCGTCATGAAACCTTTAGCAGAGTTTTTAAAAAGCAAACAGGCATCTCTCCTTCCTACTATTTAAAGAAGATAAAATATGATAATTTATAAATTGTCAAGCTAACTTTTATTTTCATAAGGTTCAATCGCATACATTTACATACCTATTTAATTAAACCTAGAAACCTTATGAAAAAACTTCATTTTACGAAAAAGACAATTTCCAGCATGGAAAATTTACATCAACTTACGGGAGGTGCTGCTGGAACCCAAGAAACTCGTTTTTGCGACACACAAGAAGAGTGTACTTATTCAGCCGTTCCGGGTTGTCCAATAACATCATCAAGAGCTACAGAAAGTAGAAGCAGAAGTCGCGGAGGCAATTAGTAAAATCTATTATTTAATACTCTAAAAACTATCGTAGCGGAATATTGAGAACAACTTCGGTTCCTCTTGGATTTTCATATTGATCTTTTAAATCCATGAAGTGAATGGTAAAACTGTTTTTGAAACCTTTTACAAAATTTGTCAAACGATTTTTGGTGAGTGTTATCCCGATAGACTTTCGTTTTACAATTTTATTGGCTGCGATTTTTTGTGCAGCTTCACGACCAATTCCATTATCTTCTATTGCAATAGTCACAAAATCTCCTTGTGTTTTTGACACGGACAATTTTATGTTTTTTTCTCCTTTTTTGGACGATAATCCATGCCAAAGTGCATTTTCTAAGAAAGGTTGCAATACAAGTGATGGAATTTTTATTTGCTCAAGATTGATAGATTCATCAACCAATACTTCAAAATTAATCTCATTAGAGAAACGAATGTTTTCAATACTCATGTACAAATCCATGGTTTCCAATTCGTCACTCAAAGAAACTACTTTTACGCGGGAAGCATCTAGTATTTTACGAATGAGTTTTGCGAATTTATTCAAGTAATGTACCGCATTTTTTTGCTCATTACTAATGATATATTGTTTGATGGAGTTCAACGAATTAAATACGAAATGCGGATTCATTTGACTTCGAAGCATGTCTTGTTCTAGCGTTAAAATCTTCTTTTCATTGTTTAGCAAACGCTGTCTGTACAAAATGTAAATCATAATTGCCAAAAATGCCAACACTACACTACTTGTAACCCAAATATTTTTATTTCGTTGCAACGTTTCCTTTACGGTAGCGTTTTCTTTTTCAAGATTTTCTATTTTCTGACTGTATCTTTCTTGATCGTTCTTTACAATCAAATCATTGACATACCTAAAATTTTGATCATTTCTAATCTTTTCATTCAATTCGTATGATTGCTCTCTATACGATAAAGCTTCTTCAAATTCTCCTTGTCTTTGAGACAACGTAGATAGATGCATATAGGCTTCTGCAACAGCACTTTTTAGATTGAATTCTTTCGAAAGTTCCAAACCTTCATTTAAGAATTTCTCCGCGAGTTTATAGTTTTTCAATTCCAGATATACCCAACCTAAATTAAGGTAAACGCCTGAAAGATGGAAGTTGTCTCGCAGTCCTTCTCCAATTTTTAAGGCTTTGGTAATAATTTTAACGGCTTCTTGATATTTTTCTTGCTGAATGTAGATTCTACCAATAGTAGAATTACAGATAAGACGTCCTAAATCAGAATCAATCTCATTGTTGTAGCGCAACGATTCTCTGTAATCAACAAGTGCGCCTTCTAAATCTCCAGTGGCTTCCTTAGCATACCCAATATTATGGTAATTAATTGCCAAGCCCAGTTTATTATCGACACTCTTTTCAATTTTCATTGATTTTTGGAAACGCTGTATCGCTAAATCGTATTGTTCTAAAGCCAAATAAATATTTCCCATACTATTCAGGGAAACAGCAATACTTTTCTTGACAACTTTTGTACGTTCTTCGATACTTTCTGCAAGTACTAATGCTTCTTGGTGATAATCTAATGCTTTTCGTATATCTTCAAGTCTACGATACACTACACCTAGCATATTCAATGATCGTACATGTAGTTGTTTGTTTTCGGCTTCTTGCGCTTTGGTTAAAGCTTTGTCATGGAATAAAATAGCTTTGTCATATTGAGAAGTATTTCGGCAATATTCGCCTATTGCATTTAGCGTATAACTTTCTCCTTCTAGATATTTCTTTTCTTTATAAAGGTCTAAGATGTATTGAAGTTTTAGAGAATCTTTTTTATAAGCTCTCAGTTTTCCATCTATTTCTCCATATTCTTTAACTTTTTCTTGTAAAAGTGCATTCGCTTCCTTCACCAACGTATTGTCTACAGTTTGTGAAAAGCTAAGGGTAGATAAGAAGAGGGAAAGAATGAGTAATACATTCTTAGGTAATTGGCACATACACTTTAAATTTTCTTTATAATTTTTCTAAGAACGCTGCTTTGCGTTGTCTTGAAATTGGTATTTTATGATTGGAAACCAAAATGACGTAGCCATCAGATTTTATAAACTCTTTGATTTTGTCTAAATTGACAATATATGAATTGTGGATTCTAAAAAAACGTTCATCAGGCAGCATTGCATTTACTTCTTTCAGTTTTTTTGTCAGCACTATTTTCTTTGAATTGGTCAAATATAATGTACTGTAGTTTCCGTCAGATTCTGCAAAAAGTAAATCATCTAAGTCCAGAAAAATTAGTTTTCCATCCGTATTGATGGTAATTCGTTTTTTATTGAATCGGCTATTATAATCAGATAAAATGCGTTCAAACTTTTCGGTAGAAACATCATTTCTAGAAATATATTTTTTCACTTTCGAAATGGCTACTTTCAAGTCATCCATATCAATCGGTTTCAACAAATAATCGATCGCTTCTTCTTTTAACGCTTTAATAGCGTATTCATTATAAGCAGTTGTGATGATCACAGCAAAATCCTTTGATTTTAACATGTTTAAGAACTGAAAACCATCCATAGTGGGCATTTCTATATCTAAAAAAAGACAATCACATGGAGTTTTTTCTATATACTTTAAAGCTTCTTCCGGATCGGTAAATGTAGCGAGTATTTCAATCTCGTCGCTAAAATTATCTAGCTCCCATGAAAGGCTTTCAAGAGCTTTAGGTTCGTCATCTATTAAAATTGCTTTTAACATAAGTATGGTTTTATAGTCTAAAGGTACACTTTTCGGGTTAATTTCTGACGCCGTTCGTATCATTGGTTCAAAAATATGTATATGCGGTTTAGTTTCTTAAATAGATAACAAACAAGGGGATTTTCACCTTTTTTCAGTAAAAACAAACTATACAACATTTGATTCCATTTATACAAAAACTGAACTTATTAACTTTTTCTTCACATATATTTGAATCGTTATTAAGCCCACCCCAAATTTTGATAGCTATGTAATTTAAGAAATGTACGTTATGCGCACATGTAAAACTATAATACAATTTATCTAATACTAACAATCAAAATCAAAGTAATGAAAAAAATTACACTATTCTTAATGTTAATTTGTTTTGCCTTTAGCACAAATACAAAAGCAAACAACATCCAAGTGAACAATATTTCACTTGAAAACTTAAATGAAGTTTCTAACTGGGTTCATGTAGAATTTGACCTATTTTGGGAAAACTCATGGAGAATTAGTTCAGGTCCATCAAATTGGGACGCTGCTTGGGTATTTATTAAATACAGAGTAAATAATGGAAGTTGGACACACGGTATTGTGAGTCAAGCAAGTTCTGTAGCTGCAGCTGGATCTACTTTAGATGTTACATCTGATGGAATGGGAGCTTTTATCTACAGATCTGCTGACGGTAGCGGAAACGTGAATTTTCAAAACACACAATTACGCTGGAACTTTGGTTCTACAGATACGAATGACATTATTGACATTCAAGTATTTGCTATAGAAATGGTATATGTACCAGAAGGTTCGTTCTATGTAGGAGGAACTACGGGTGATGAAGCAAATAAATTTCACTCTGGTGGATTTTCAACAAGTTCTTCATACCGAATTACTTCTGAAAGTGTGTTAACTATTGCAAACACATCAGGAAACTTATACTATACGGCTGATAATTCAAACGGTGGAGACCAAACAGGATCATTGAGTGCTTCATACCCTAAAGGATTTGGTGCTTTTTATAGCATGAAATATGAAGTAACAGAAGCACAATGGTTAGGATTCTTCAATAGTTTAACAGAAACACAAAAAACGAACAGAGATGTTACTGATGCCACTCACAAAAACAGTGATGCAGTAATTAGTAGAAATACGATTTCATGGACAGGAGGTTCTGCAAGTGCCACAACTTCAGCACCCGACAGAGCTTGTAGTTATTTAAGCCCTGGAGACATGAATGCTTATATGGATTGGACTGGAATGCGTCCTATGACAGAATTGGAATACGAAAAAGCCTGTAGGGGACCAATATTACCTAAACCAGGTGAATTTGCTTGGGGAAGTGCTAATATTGCTTCCAACGCGTATACTTTAGTCAACTCAGGTTTTTCAAGTGAGCGAATCACAAATCCAGAAACAAATACTGGAAATGCCATCTATTCCGATACGAATGGTACAATTAGCGGACCATTACGTAATGGAATCTTTGCTGCAAGTGCTGTAAATAACAATCGTGAAGAAACTGGTGGTTCATACTACGGTGTTATGGAAATGTCAGGAAATTTATATGAAAGAGTTATAACTGTAGGAACTGTGCAAGGTCGTAACTTTACAGGTGTACATGGAAATGGAATTATCAGTTCTACCGGAAATGGTACCGCTATTAACTGGCCAAACAATACTACTGGAGACGGATATAGTTACAGAGGTGGAAGCTGGTTAAATGGATCAGACTTCATTAGAGTTTCAGATAGATTTGACGGAGCATCAATAATCGCTTCTGGAAATAACCGTTTAGGATTTAGAGCTGCTAGAACTGCACCATAAGATGAAGGAGATGAAAAAAAGAATTATTTTCTTATTGTCTATTTCTCTCCTGTATAGTATGCAAGTTGCTGCTCAATTTGAAGGAAGTAATGGTGATGGATTTGACCGAGAAATTGTCTCATCAATCACATTAACCAATCTTTCATTAGAAGTATTGTATGAAGGTAGTAATGGTGACGGGTTCTCTAATAGAATATTGACAGCCACTACACTTGAAAATATCTCTCTTGCAGTATTGTATGAAGGTAGTAATGGTGATGGGTTCTCTAATAGAATATTGACAGCCACTACACTTGAAAACATTTCACTTGCAGTATTGTATGAAGGTAGTAATGGTGATGGATTTGCTTTAAGACTATTACCTGCCACTACACTTGAAAATACAGATTTAGCAGTATTATATGATGGTAGTAATGGTGATGGGTTCTCTAATAGAACTCTCTCTGCCACTACACTTGAAAATACAGATTTAGCGGTATTATATGACGGAAGTAACGGTGATGGGTTTTCTTTAAGACTATTACCTTCAACGACACTTGATAATTTACAATTATCTGTACTTTATGAAGGTAGTAATGGTGACGGATTTGATGTTGATCAATTCAATGGATTCTTGGATCCAAATCAAGTTGTAGATCTAAGAGTACGAGCAGTAGTCTTCTTACAGGGTCCTATTTTAAACTCTGTTGATGATGACTTGATGAATGATAACTTACGTTCTGGAAACTTAATTCCAAAAATAAGTCCTTATGATGCTGGAGATGTAATCAATAACTCTAATGTATTTAATGATGGAGGAATCTCTGGAGTAGGTACTCCTGAAGATAATATTGTTGATTGGGTATGGATTGAAATCAGAAGTAGCGCAAACAATACAACTGTTATTGATGGTACATCAGCTTTAGTACAACGTGATGGAGATATTGTTGCCTTAGATGGAACATCGGATGTAATCTTAAGAGGAATTACTGGCAACTATTTTATTACAGTAAAACATCGAAATCACTTAGGTGTAATGACACAAACTACCAGAGCATTATCGGTAGCTACTACAGGGATTACAGATTTTACTAGAAATAGTACTGCTGTATTTGGAACAAATTCACGTGTACAATTAGCTAGTGGAGATATGGCATTATGGGCTGGAAATGCGAATGGTGATACCATGGTACAATATTCAGGAACAACTCCTGATTCACCAAGTATACTATCAGAAGTGTTGAATGATCCTGGGAACTTTTTAAACTTCCCTACTTATGTAGTAAATGGTTATAATACAAATGATATTAACATGGACGGAAATACACAATATACTGGAACAAGTCCTGATACACCAATACTATTACAAAATGTATTAGCACATCCAGGGAATTTCCTAAACTTTAGTACATATCAAATTCAAGAACAATTACCAGAAAACTAATATTATGAAAAATACAATAAGAATATTTATCGTGAGTTGTATTTGTCTTTTAGCTTTCCAGCTGAATGCACAAGATGGATACACATATACGTTGATGCATAACGGCGGGTACAGTTTTACAGTACAAGCAGTACCAAATACAAGTTCAAATAACTTTGCAACCTCTGTTCAGAGTTATGGATTTACACTTATACTTCCAGATGGAGTAACCATTGATACAGGATCGGCTACTTCTTTAGGAAGTGCCGCAAGTGCGACGTTCTTTGATGGAAATAATGTTGCACAACCGACTATTGACGGGTATCTAGTTACAGAAACTTTAGGAACGCCTGCATCATTGCCTGCGCCTTCTGCTGCAACGAACTCTAATATGTATACGTTTACAGTAAATGGAAGTCCAACAACTGGAACTATGTATATATTGGAAAATAATTCTGCATTAGCAAACACAGTAACACCTCTAAAATCATTCATGCAAGCGGATATGATTGATAATGGAATGGCAGAATTTGCAAATGTAGTAGACCCAAATGCTTCTGCTGTCTCTGGAATGAGTACATTTGACTTTAACACTTTATCTGTTGAGGAAGAAAATGAACTATCTGGTTTATCATTATATCCAAATCCAGCTAGTGATATTGTTAAAATTCAACTTCCAAATGGAATACAAGATATTGAAATCGAAGTATTTGATAATACAGGAAAAGTAATTGATATGCAATTATCTGCTGATAATACTATAGACGTAAGTAACATTGCATCTGGGTTATATCTAATCAATATAACATCTAATGATATAAAGACTACTAAAAAGCTTATTGTAAAATAATAAGCTTCTATTTTTTGTTTCACAAACCTCTTGAGTTGATCACTCAAGAGGTTTATTTTTTTATACTTATTGCATACATCTATAGGTTTTGAAAAATCTCTTATCCCAATTTTCCTTCATCACTAAATCATAATAAAACGATTAGATAGTTACTTGCCTACTTATGTAGAAACTCTCCTCTGTAATAAAATATCTAAAATTCAACTAAAAGAATCTTTTCTTTATAAAAACAAATCAAGATAAGATTACTATAATAAATTTTAAATACCTCTCAAGATACTTTTCACTGATGTCTCGACAATCTATTAGAAAGGCAATTAAAGTATTCTAACAAATAAATACGAAGGATTTAAAGAGTGTATTAAAGTCTGAAGTTGGTTGTTTCTAATCATTTGAGAAAGATAGAAAGAAAACATTGAGTTTATGATACAAAAAAACCCTTATCAGTTAAGATAAGGGTTTTAAAAAAAGGCGGCGACATACTCTCCCACATTTCTGCAG
>NZ_CANLEA010000034.1 GCF_947489565.1 uncultured Kordia sp.
GACAATGACGGATTAAACAACGGAGAAGAAACTACAGGCGTAGACGATCCAACAACACCAGCCGATCCAAATGGTAACACAACCGATCCACAAGATCCAGATACGGATGGTGACGGTGTGACTGACGGAGATGAAGCAAATGATGGAACGAATCCAAACGATCCATGTGATTTTGTAGCAGCCAACCAAACGGTAGCAGTAGAAGCAGCATGGAATGGTTTAGATTGTGATAATGACGGACTAACCAATGAAGAAGAGGTTACAGGAGTAGATGATCCAACGACGCCAGCGAATCCAAATGGTAATACAACCGATCCACAAGATCCAGACACGGATGGAGACGGAGTTACTGACGGAATAGAAGCAGTTGATGGAACCGATCCAAACGATCCATGTCTATACGAAGCATCAAGTCAAGACATCACTGCTGTAGAAGTGGCTTGGAATGACTTAGATTGTGATAATGATGGATTAAACAACGGAGAAGAAACTACAGGCGTAGACGATCCAGCAACACCAGCTGATCCAAATGGAAACACAACCGATCCACAAGATCCAGATACGGATGGCGACGGTGTGACTGATGGAGACGAAGCAAATGACGGAACAAATCCAAACGATCCATGTGACTTTGTAGCAGCGAATCAAACGGTAACGGTAGAAGCAGCATGGAACGGATTAGACTGTGATAATGATGGACTGACCAATGAAGAAGAAGTTACAGGCATAGATGATCCAACAACACCAGCGAATCCAAACGGCAATACAACCGATCCACAAGATCCAGATACGGATGGCGACGGAGTTACTGACGGAATAGAAGCAGTAGATGGAACTGATCCAAACGATCCATGTTTATATGAAGCATCAAGTCAAGATATCACTGCTGTAGAAGCAGCATGGAACGACTTAGATTGTGACAATGACGGATTAAACAACGGAGAAGAAACCACAGGAGTAGATGATCCATCAACGCCAGCTGATCCAAATGGTAATACAACCGATCCACAAGATCCAGACACGGATGGTGACGGTGTGACTGACGGAGATGAAGCAAATGATGGAACGAATCCAAACGATCCATGTGATTTTGTAGCAGCCAACCAAACGGTAGCAGTAGAAGCAGCATGGAATGGTTTAGATTGTGATAATGACGGACTAACCAATGAAGAAGAGGTTACAGGAGTAGATGATCCAACGACGCCAGCGAATCCAAATGGTAATACAACCGATCCACAAGATCCAGACACGGATGGAGACGGAGTTACTGACGGAATAGAAGCAGTTGATGGAACCGATCCAAACGATCCATGTCTATACGAAGCATCAAGTCAAGACATCACTGCTGTAGAAGTGGCTTGGAATGACTTAGATTGTGATAATGATGGATTAAACAACGGAGAAGAAACTACAGGCGTAGACGATCCAGCAACACCAGCTGATCCAAATGGAAACACAACCGATCCACAAGATCCAGATACGGATGGCGACGGTGTGACTGATGGAGACGAAGCAAATGACGGAACAAATCCAAACGATCCATGTGACTTTGTAGCAGCGAATCAAACGGTAACGGTAGAAGCAGCATGGAACGGATTAGACTGTGATAATGATGGACTGACCAATGAAGAAGAAGTTACAGGCATAGATGATCCAACAACACCAGCGAATCCAAACGGCAATACAACCGATCCACAAGATCCAGATACGGATGGCGACGGAGTTACTGACGGAATAGAAGCAGTAGATGGAACTGATCCAAACGATCCATGTTTATATGAAGCATCAAGTCAAGATATCACTGCTGTAGAAGCAGCATGGAACGACTTAGATTGTGACAATGACGGATTAAACAACGGAGAAGAAACCACAGGAGTAGATGATCCATCAACGCCAGCTGATCCAAATGGTAATACAACCGATCCACAAGATCCAGACACGGACGGAGACGGAGTAACTGACGGAGACGAGGCAAATGATGGAACGAATCCAAATGATCCATGTGACTTTGTAGCAGCAAACCAAACAGTAACAGTTGATGCAACTTGGAACGATCTAGACTGTGATAATGACGGACTGACGAATGAAGAAGAAGTAACAGGCGTAGACGATCCAACAACACCAGCAAATCCAAACGGAAACACAACGGACCCACAAAATCCAGATACGGATGGAGACGGCGTAACCGATGGAGATGAAGCAAATGATGGAACTGATCCAAACGATCCGTGTAGTCTTGAAATCCTGAGTCAAACAGTGACAGCTTCCATGATGTGGAATGATTTAGACTGTGACAATGACGGATTAAATAATGAAGAAGAGCTTACAGGAGTAGACGATCCAACAACACCAGCCGATCCAAATGGAAACACAACCGATCCACAAGATCCAGACACGGATGGAGACGGTGTAACCGATGGAGACGAAGCAAATGACGGAACGAATCCAAATGATCCTTGTGATTTTATAACAGCAAGTCAAACGGTAGCAGTAGAAGCAGCATGGAATGGTTTAGATTGTGATAATGACGGACTAACCAATGAAGAAGAAGTTACAGGCGTAGATGATCCTTCGACTCCAGCGAATCCAAACGGAAACACAACCGATCCACAAGATCCAGACACGGATGGAGACGGAGTTACTGATGGAGACGAAGCAAACGATGGTACAAATCCAAATGATCCTTGTGATTATATTTCAGGAAGTCAAACGGTAGCAGTCGATGCAGCTTGGAGTAGTCTAGATTGTGATAATGATGGACTAAATAATGATGAAGAGTTGACAGGAACGGATGATCCAGCAACACCAGCGAATCCAAATGGTAATATGACCGATCCACAAGATCCAGATACGGATGGAGACGGAGTTACCGATGGAGATGAAGCAAACGATGGCACTGATCCAAACGATCCTTGTGATTTAATATTAGCAAGTCAATCAGTACCAGTAGAAGCAGTTTGGAATGATTTAGACTGTGATAATGACGGACTGACAAACGAAGAGGAAGTAACAGGAGTAGACGATCCAGCAACACCAGCCGATCCAAATGGTAACGTAACAAATCCATTGAATCCAGATACGGATGGCGACGGAGTTACTGACGGAGATGAAGCAGTTGATGGTACAAATCCAAACGATCCATGTGAATACAATCCAGTAAATCAAGATTTAGCAATCGTAACGGCTGCTTGGAATGATTTAGACTGTGATAGTGATGGATTGACAAATGGAGAAGAAGCTACAGGAATAGACGATCCTAATACGCCGATCGATCCTAATGGTAATATAACGGATCCATTAGATGAAGATACAGACGGCGATGGAGTTACTGATGGAGATGAAGCAAACGATGGTACAGATCCGAATGATCCTTGTGACTTTATACCAGCAAGTCAAACAGTTCCAGCGGATACAGCTTTTGAAAACCTAGACTGTGATGGTGATGGAGTAACAAATGCACAAGAAATAACAGATGGTACAGATCCAGATGATCCTTGTGACTATAATGCTTCAAACCAAAACATAGCAATTGTAACCGATGCTTGGGATGCAATCGATTGTGATGGAGATGGTGTAGTGAACGGTCAGGAAATATTAGATGCGACCGATCCACAAAACCCATGTGACTTTGATGTCAATAGTCAAGATGTATCTATCATTACGATGAACTTTGATGATCTCGATTGTGATGGCGATGGAGTTACAAACGGTCAAGAAGCAATTGACGGAACTGATCCAGAAGATCCTTGTGAATACGAAGTATTGAGTCAAGATATCTCAGCGGTAACAGTTGATTGGGAAATGATTGATTGTGATGGTGATGGAGTGACAAACGGTGATGAAGTTACTGATGGAACTCGTGTACAAGATCCATGTGATTACGACACAGCAAGTCAAGACTTAGCCACAGTAAGTGCCGCATGGAGCAATGCAGATTGTGATGGTGATGGAGTAACGAATGGCGATGAAGTTGCAGATGGAACCAATCCTTTAGATGATTGTAGTCTCAACATAGCAAGTCAAACGGTAGCACCTTCTGATGCATGGAATAATGGAGATTGTGATGGCGATGGAGTTACAAATGCTGTCGAAGTTTCCAATGATAACACCAATCCAGCAGATCCATGTGATTTTGACTTCAACAGTCAAGACTTAAGTACGGTAAGTGCTGCATGGTTAGCACTCAACTGTGATGGTGATGCAATTCCAAACGGAGACGAACTTGGAGATGAAAACGGAAATGACATTCCAGACTACTTAGAGGTAAACAACGGAGATCCAAATGTTCCTCTAGAAGTATATGACATAGTAACACCAAATGGTGATGGACTCAATGATGTGTTCACTATCAGAGGAATTCAAAACTTCCCTAACAATAACTTAAAAATCTATAACAGATGGGGAGTTAAAGTATACGATGTAGACGGATATGGTCAAGGAAATAAATTCTTCCGAGGATACTCTGAAGGTAGAGTCACCATAGCAAAAGACGATCGCTTACCTGTAGGAACCTACTACTATGTACTGTCTTATGTAGACGGAAACGGCAATAGACAAGAAAAAGCAGGACCACTTTACATTAATAGAAGATAAAAACAATACAAACACCTATCGGAGTTTTGCTCCGGTAGGTATAATACATACACTTATGAAAAAAAATTATGTAACCATTATAGCTCTACTGGTTTTAGTGTTGTTCTCTAATCATACAACAGCTCAACAAGATGCGCAGTATACCCAATACATGTACAATACGTTGAGTATAAATCCTGCCTATGCTGGATCAAGAGATGTGTTTAGTTTTCTAGGATTATACAGAACGCAGTGGGTAGGACTAGATGGAGCACCAAGAACTTTTACGGCGTCTATGCATTCACCAGTAGGAAAGCGTGTCGGATTAGGTCTTAATATAACCAATGACGAAATATTTATTGCCAAAGAAAGTTACATCGATATCGATTTTAGCTACACCTTAGATGTAGGAGAGCAAGGACGATTGGCATTAGGTATAAAAGCAGGAGCACATTTATTAGATATAGATTCTAACAGACTCAATACAGGAGCATTCAATCCAGGTGATCCAGATGCCATGATCAATATTGATAGGCGTTTTTCGCCACAATTTGGAGCCGGATTATATTATCATACGCCTAAATTTTACTTAGGATTGAGTGTGCCAAACATGCTAGAAACAGAACATTTTGATGAATCTTCAAATAACAATAACTCAAGCGCAACAGCCAGAGAACGTGTCAATTACTATTTAATGACAGGATATGTATTTGATCTTTCAAATGAAGTGAAATTTAAACCCGCAGGTTTGGTAAAGTTAGTAGCAGGAGCACCTTTACAGGTAGATGTATCTGCTAACTTTTTAATCTATGACAAACTCACGCTTGGAGCCGCATATCGATGGAGTGCTGCACTCAGCGCTATGGCCGGATTTCAACTATCGGATCAATTCATGATTGGATTTGCATACGATAGAGAAACTACGCAACTACAACAATTCAACGATGGTTCTTACGAAGTATTTCTTCGATTTGAACTCTTCAAGCGAAACAAACGTATGGTATCACCAAGATTCTTTTAATCCAACAAAAATAGTTACACATGAGATATACAATATACACAATCATAGCTGTCTTAATCGTTGGAATAGGAGCGGTTAACGCACAAGAAAAAAATATCAAAAAAGGAAATAATCAATATGATAATTATGCCTTTATCGATGCACGTGAAGCGTACCTGAAAGTAGCTGAAGAAGGATATCAATCGGTAGAATTATTAGCGCGGTTAGGTGATTCTTACTATTTCACAGCAGATTATGCAAATGCAGCAAAATGGTACGGAGCTTTATATAACTTTTCAGAAGATATTGATTCAGAATATTTATACAGGTATGCGCTTTCGCTAAAAAGTACAGAACAATATGCGACTTCAGATGCGATCATGGAAAAATTTTATGAAAGGAAAGGAGAAGACTTTCGCGGAAAATTATTTGTAAACGAACGCAATTATTTACAAGAAATAGAACAACAATCAGGACGTTTTAAACTTGAAAAAACAATCTTCAATTCCGACTTGTCAGATTTTGCACCTTCGTTCTATCAAAACAGATTGGTATTTGCATCCAACAGATCAAATCGTGGTGCCACCAAAAGAATTCATGATTGGAACGAACAACCTTTTCTAGATTTATATCAGGTAAATATTGTCTCAGAAGATGAAGCAAATACCGTTGAAAAAATGTCAAGAGACATCAACTCAAAATATCACGAATCTACAGCAGTCTATACAAAAGACGGAAACACCTTATATTTTACACGAAACAATTACACAAATAAAGAATACAAAGAAGACGATCAAGGAACAAACAAGTTAAAACTCTACAGAGCCACACGCGAAAATGACAAGTGGAATGTAGAAGAATTACCGTTTAACAGTGATCAATATTCAGTAGCGCATCCAGCATTAAGCGCAGATGAAAAAACATTATACTTTGCTTCTGACAAACCAGGAGGAAAAGGACAGTCAGACTTATACAAAGTAGCAATTAAAGGAACGGAGTTTGGAGAACCTGAAAATTTAGGAGATACCATCAATACAGAAGGTAGAGAAACCTTTCCGTTTATCAGTAAAGATAATAAGCTTTATTTTTCATCCGATGGACATGTTGGTTTGGGAGGGTTAGATGTTTTTGTGTCAGATATTGACAGGGCAAATGACTTCAGGGAAGTTTTTAACTTGGGTCGCCCAATCAACAGTCCTGAGGATGATTTTACGTTTATCATTAACGAAACTACAGGAAGCGGATATTTCGCTTCCAATCGTGAAGGCGGTATGGGAGATGATGATATTTACAGCTTTACGCGAACACAAAAAATCATTTCAAAATGTAGCCAAAAACTAGAAGGAATCGTATTGGATGAACAAACAAACAATCCAATTCCAAACGCTAAAGTCGTATTGTTGGATGGTGATACCAATGTTTTAGCGCAAACATTTGCCAAAGATGACGGAAGTTTTGAGTTTCCTTTAGATTGTAATACGCAATATGCCATTAGAGCAGCAAAGGAAAACTATACCACTGCCGAAAAAACATTTGGAACCACAAACGAACTCAATAAAACAATCAAAAAAACGCTATTTCTCAAAACAGGAAACTCTTTAGAAAAACCAATTGTAGCTCCTATTGGTGCTGATTTGGTGAAAATACTAGGATTAAATCCAATCTATTTTGATTTAGATAAAGACTATATCCGAGCAGATGCAGAAATAGAATTACGCAAAGTAATTGCAGTAATGAAACTATATCCAGATATGAAAATTGACGTGCGCTCACACACAGATAGTAGAGCGGATGACGATTATAATATGGATTTATCAAATCGACGTGCACAATCTACCATGCAATTTCTAATAACCAATGGTATCAATGAAAGTAGGCTCAAAGGCAAGGGCTACGGAGAAACTAGGCACGTCAATAGATGTCGTAACGGTGTCCCATGCACTGAATACGAACATCAACTGAATAGACGAAGTGAATTTATCATCATAGAAAATTAATACGATTCGAGTACGTGGCAATTTTTAAAAAAAACGCTTGTCTATTTAAGCCCTGGAGTGTCGCTTACTCTGGGGCTTTCTTCTTTTTATAATATGACTAGAGTGAGTTCAACTTTTGAAAGGAAACGCTAAATACGTATCTTCACCACAAAGGATAAAATAACAACATCAATACGCGAAAACCATGACTAAAACAGCTTCAGAAATACAAGAAATTCTTTTTACTCACAAAGAAGATCTAGGTTTTATTTTAGGAAATGGAATCAATTTGCATTACCAAAAAGACAATGTTTCATGGTATAACTTATTGCTCGATTTATGGAAAACTCATGCCGATGAACCTATGGACGAAATTCCAGAAGGTATCTCATTCATAGAATTTTATGATGCTTTGGGTTTGCAAAATGTAACACAATCCGGCTTTTCAACACAATTACAAAAAGATGTAAAAGCAAAAATGTTAGACTGGCAACCTGACAATGCACAAAACTTAATATTAGATAAAATAAAAACATTCAATGCGCCAATCTTGACGACTAATTTTGACGATTTAATTCCAAAATCGATGAAGCTAGACATGCATCGAATTGCAAACACAAGTTTCACAGATCACTACCCTTGGGCAACATATTATGCAAACAATGAACTCAAATCGCCATTAGATGGTTTTGGTGTTTGGTATATGAATGGAATGGTAAAATATCACAGAAGCATCAAACTTGGACTATCTGAATATATGGGAAATGTAGAACGTGCGCGTAAAATGGTCAATAATAATTACGGCTACATTCCTAACAACACTACAAATCCTTGGGTTGCAAACAATACGTGGATTGATATCATGTTCAATAAATCCTTATGTATTTTCGGATTAAGTCTGGACGAAACAGAAGTTTTTTTCAGATGGTTACTCATTCAACGCGCCAAATTCTTCAAGCGTTTTCCAAAATACAGTCACAAAGGATGGTACATCATGAAATCTGAAGACAATAACCCAAAAACGATTGGAAAAAAATTCTTCCTTAAATCTGTTGGAATAGAAGTCATTGAAGTAGAAGACTATCCTGTTTTATATGAAGACATCTGGAAGTAGTTAGGTTTTAGGTCTTAGGTTTTAGGTCTTGGGAAGTTTCTCAAGAACGCTCAAATCAACAAATCAACAAAAGAACAAATCAACAAATAAGAAGTTCACATGTTTATAAGTTTACAAGTTTAGTCTTTGAAACAAAGAATAACATATCATATTACCAACACCCAACAAACCGTTCACCACAATCAATTTCCCGTTCGCCATATTTTCGATTGTAGAAACTCCAAAGTGCTATACTTTTACATCGTAATCAAAAAACGACAGACATGCAATCATTATTCAAACTCATCTTTAGGCTCGCATTTTTCTTGGCAGCTATCGTTGCCTCCGCGCAAGATATCTCAGGAACTTGGAAAGGAGAATTAAGTATACAAGGAATAGAACTTCCTATTGTATTCAATATTTCTCAAAGCGACAATGGATTTACAACAACGTTAGACAGTCCAAAGCAAAACGCATTCGACATGCCTACAGACAAAACGACGTTTGTAAATAATAAACTAACCATTACATATGGAGACATTGCAATGGAATATACAGCAATGTATGAAAATGGTGCTTTCACAGGAACATTCACTCAAGCAGGACAATCATTTCCTTTAGATATGAAAAGAGGAGAAAAAGAAGCCAAAAAAGAAAGACCACAAGAACCTAAAAAACCTTATCCGTACGCTTCCGAAGAAGTAAATTTTATAAACAAGAAAGCGGATAATATTAAGTTTTCAGGAACCTTAACGATTCCTGCAAATGTGAAAAATCCACCTGTAGCCATTCTAATTACAGGTTCAGGACCACAAAATCGTGATGAAGAACTATTGGGACACAGACCATTCTTAGTCTTAGCAGATCACTTAACAAGACAAGGAATTGCCGTATTACGTTATGACGATAGAGGAACAGCAAAATCGGAAGGTAATTTCTCAGCAGCTACTTCGTTTGACTTTGCTAACGATGTAGAAGCAGCCATGGAATACTTGCAAACACGTAGTGATGTTGTAGATCCCAACAAAATTGGATTAGTAGGGCACAGTGAAGGTGGATTGATAGCGCCAATAGTCGCTGCTAGAAACAACAAAGTAGCATTTTGTGTACTATTAGCAGGACCTGGCGTAGACGGAAAAGAAGTACTACTTACACAAGGAAAACGTGCCGCAGAATTAGAAGGATATCCAGCAAGTGATATTGCGATTTCTCAAGAAGTATCTGCAAAAGTTTTTGACATCTGTGCTGACTTTAAAGGAGAAGCTTCAAAAAAACAAATGAAGGAATTAATTGAAAGTATAAAAACAAAAATGACTTCTCCAAAAGCAAAAGAAGAATTAACAGATGCTAATATCAACCGACAAATTGAAATGTTTACTTCTCCATGGATGCAAGCGTTCTTAGGATACGATCCGCAAACATCTTTGAAAAAAGTAAACTGCCCAGTATTGGCCATTAATGGAGAAAAAGATTTTCAAGTATTGCCAAAACTAAACTTAGACGGAATTAAAAAAGGATTACAACATAATAAAGACGTAACTATCAAGGAATTTAAGGACCTAAACCACCTATTTCAAACCTCAGAAACAGGAGCATTAAGTGAATATTCTGAAATAGAAGAAACATTTGCTCCTGTTGCGTTAAACTTTGTTTCAGAGTGGATCAACGCAAGATTCTAAATCATCAATCAATAGTAATGCACTTTTTCAGCCTCGAGAAAGTGCATTTTCAATACATTTGACACCTATTTTTAAGATATGGCAACTCCCAAGAAAGCAAATACATACATTTTCTGGCTCTTACAAATTTTTGGTTGGGGATCATTAATTAGTATCAATATTTGGGCACAAACAAACTTCGGAAATAGCAATCGTGAAGTTCAAACGAGCTACTTTCTTTTTGAAGGATTGACATTTGTTATTCTAGGTGTTGGACTTACATCTTGGTTGAGATTATACCTAAAACGAATCAATTTTATTGAAAACCAAACACGAAAAAATTACCTGAAAGTAATTCTCTTGTATTTGTTAATATCATTTGTATTTGTATTTGTACTCATTTTTATGAGTGAAATGCTCTATACTTCAATTCATGGAAAAGCACTTGAAATTACGGATAGAATCATCTTTCCTACCTCTATAAATGTCAGTATTTATATATTCTTTTGGATATTGCTGTACGTGGCCATTAAATCAATTATGCGTATGCAACGTAATAAAATGGATCATTTACGTTTAGAAGCTTCTCTGAAAGAATCGCAATTAAATACACTCAAAGGACAACTCAATCCGCACTTTATGTTTAACAGTTTAAATAATATTCGCGGACTTATGTTGGAAGATGTCAATAAATCGAGAGAAATGTTGACAAGACTTTCAGAAATGTTACGATATTCTTTAAACATGAATAAAGTAGATGCCATACAAATTGAACAAGAAATAGAAACGGTAGTCAACTATGTAGCGCTTTCTAAAATTCAATTAGAAGATCGTTTACAATACGAACAAGAAGTGGACGAATCCTTGCTACAAGTAAAAATTCCGCCAATGATTTTGCAAATGTTGGTAGAAAATGGCATCAAACACGGCGTATCTACTCAGAAAAATGGAGGAAAAATAAAATTGATTGTCACAGATAATAATGAAGAAATCGTTTTACAAGTCAACAATACAGGAACGCTAAAATCGGAGACAGATTCTACAAAAATTGGCGTCGATAATATCAAGCAACGCTTAGAATTACTTTATGGAGAAAAAGCTACATTTACATTAAATGAAGTAGAAAATGAAGTGCATGCTATCATCAAAATACCTGTAAATTAGATATGGAAAGCATAACCGCAATCATAGTAGAAGACTCTCGCTTGGCGCGAAATGAACTCAAAGAACTCTTAAAAAAGCATCCGCAAATTGAATTGATCGCAGAAGCTGAAAATGTAGACAAAGCCTACGAACTCATCAATGAAAAACAGCCGCGAGTTTTATTTTTAGACATCAATATGCCTGAAAAAAATGGTTTTGAGTTACTAGAAATGTTAGACAATGTGCCTATCACAATTTTTACAACAGCATATGACGAATATGCGATTAAATCTTTTGAATACAACGCTTTTGATTACTTGCTAAAACCCATCAATCAAGGTCGATTTTCCAAAACCATAGAAAAAGTCATTGCGACTATTGAAAAAGAAGCTACAGAAGAAAAACCATATGAGTTGCATCGTCAAATATTTATCAAAGATGGCGAAAACTGTTGGCTCATTCGAGTTTCAGAGATTGCCGTATTCGAAATAGTTGGAAACTATACAAGAGTCTATTTTGAAGATCACAAACCATTAATTTACAAGTCGCTCAACCAAATAGAAGCCAAACTGCCAGAAGAAACTTTTTTCAGAGCCAACCGACAGCAAATCGTCAATTTAAACCATGTAGGCAAAGTCATTCCTTGGTTCAATGGAAAACTCAAAGTCACCATAAAAGACTCCAATCAAGAAATCGAAATCTCACGCAGACAATCATACAAGTTTAAAGAACTTTTAGGGTTCTAAAAAAAACAAAAAAGTCTGACGTTAGTCAGACTTTTATATATAACAATTAACAATACTAAGTTTTAGAAATTAAACTTTCCATTCGTATTCTTTCTATCTGCTTCTGGAAGTATCGTTTCCATCACGTCCCAATGTTCCGCAATTTTGCCATTTGCAACGCGGAACAAATCGTAAAAAGAAGTAGGTTGTCCACCAAAAGTTCCTTCGCTTACTGCCAAAACAAAATTTCCTTCTCCCAAAACAATGTGATTTTTGGTGTACACCATCGTAATTCCTTGTTTTGCCATTGCTTCCAAAGCTGCACCTAAACCAGAAACGCCATCTGCAATCGCAGGATTGTGCTGAATATAATTATCGCCATCAAAATAATTTCCAAGTTTATCAAACTGACCATTCACCAAAATAGTAGCAACAAAATCCTTGATCAATGCTTTATTTGCGGCAGTATTTTCGGCATCTGTACTCGAAGTTGGTCCGTCGGTTTGTGTATGTCCACTTGGGTTTGGTACTGCTTTTTCTAGTAAATTATCCCAATGTTCAACGATCAATCCGTCTTCGAAACGGAAAATATCAAAACCTACTTTTGGACCAAAAAAGTCATATTCAGTATGTGTAAATACATAATTTCCATCTTCATAAGCTCTTACCACTTTTGCTTTAAATCCGCCTTCTGGTTTGTGCTGTAATACTTCTCCAAATCCTTCCAATCCGTCAGCAACGGCCAAATTGTGTTGAATGTATTTGTTCGGGTTAATATAAGCGACTGCTGTTTGATCGCCTGTTTCTAAACTTTCCAATACAGCGACTGCTTTTTCCTTGTTTGATACTGTTTTTTCCATTGTTGTTTGTGTTTCTGTGTTTGTAGTGGTTTCTTTTTTCTTCTGTGTTGTATTACATGACACTATTGCAAATGCGCATATAATAAGTGTGCTTTTTACCTTCATTGTATTTGATTATTTGTAATGAGACAAAAGTATACTTGAATAGAAAAAAAGCGTAGGTATAAGTTGAAATAAAAAAGGTTAAAGTCGAACCTAAACTATTTAGAGTGTAGTTTTTTGAACTGATTTGGGGTTAATTCAGTATATTTTTTAAAATACTTAACGAAGTTAGTCGATTCCGTAAATCCTAATTGATACGCAAGTTCAGTACTTTTAATACGAGAATTAATCAAATTTCTTTTAGCTTCCAGAATGATAAAATCATCAATGCATTGTTTGGCAGTTTTCTGAATGACTTCTTTACAAATATGATTCAAATGTTTGTAAGTTATGCCTAAAGATTTTGCATAAAAATCAGCATTTCTACTTGTGGTATACTGATGTTTAATTAAGTTTTCAAACTGTATAAATAAATACAAATAATTAGATTCGGTTGTAAATTCTACTTGCTGATGGCGTAACTGTTCTATTTTAGAAACAATAATGGTGAAGAGGCCGCTGACAATAGCTTCTTTGTGAGTTTGTTCGACATTGTAAAACTCTTGAAACAACAAGTCAAAATAAGAAACCACATTTCTATCTTCAGGAATCTGAATCACTGGCGAAAATAATTGCGAAGCAAACAATCGAAAAATAATAGATTCTGGCAGTATTTTAAACTGTTTCTCAAAATAGGTCTGCGTAAATAAAATAGCATAACCTGTCACATTTTCGGCAAACTGAAAAGCATTTACTTGTCCTTTCCGAATACAAACCAACGCGTTTTTGCGAATTTCATGCGAAACAAAATCAATCAAATGTTTTGTATTGCCGTTTGTATATAAAAAGAAAGCGTAAAAATCTGTTTGATGCGGTTGTTCAGGATCGTGATCATGCGAACGTATCAAAATATCTTCCAAGCGAAGAATTTCTATACCATCTAGTTTGTCGTAACCAGATTGAAATCGGATCGCTGGAATATCTTGAGACATTTGCTATAAAATTTTATTCGCGATGTGTTTTGGAGGAAGCATTGGTTAAGTCGTTAATTCCTTTCAATTCTTCTTCGGTCAAATGGCGCCACTTTCCAACAGGAACATCCAAAGAAATATTCATAATACGTGTACGTTTCAGTTTGACAACTCTATAATCCAAATATTCGCACATTCTTCTAATTTGACGATTCAAACCTTGTGTCAAAATAATTTTGAAAGTATATTTTGTGAGTTGTTCCACTTTGCATTTTCGGGTCAGTGTTCCTAAAATCGGAATTCCATCGCCCATTTTCTGGATAAAATCACTCGTAATCGGACGATTCACAGTCACTTCATATTCTTTTTCATGATTGTTACGTGCACGAAGAATCTTATTCACGATATCGCCATCACTCGTCAAAAAAATCAAGCCTTCACTCGGTTTATCCAAACGTCCAATTGGGAAAATTCGCGTCGGATAATTAATATAATCAATAATATTATCCTTTTCCACACGCGTATCTGTAGTACATACAATACCAATAGGCTTATTAAATGCCAAATACACTTGTTTCTCCTCCGAATTTGTAATCAACTCACCATCTACGCGAACTTCATCACCAGGTGCAATTTTAGTGCCCATTTCTGGAACTTTCCCGTTAATAGTTACGCGTCGTTGTTCAATTAATTTATCAGCAGCTCTGCGCGAACAGTAACCGGCTTCACTTAAAAACTTATTGATTCTTGTCAGTTGAATATCGCTCATTTAAAATCCTTTACAAAGTGCAAAGCTAAGCAAAATAAAGTTTGGATGACCACAGATGTTGTTGTAGAAAAAAATTATTTAATCAAGTTGAAAGCTATACAAATTTCGACCACTTCCATGCGATTCTTCATCCGAGATATAAACGGTTTTATCATCCTTAAAACAAATACTTTCCTTTTGAGAAGTATGTCCTAAATCGTACTTTTTTACAGTTCCGCTAAAGAAATTATCACCTTTAAAATCGGTAAATTGCCAAACTGCATTATGTGATAGTAATACGACTTTCTTTCCATTTGGACTCATCGCTGCCGAAGTTACCCAACAATCTAAGTCACTACACGTATTAAAAGTACTGATAAACTCCGCTTTGTGTTTTCCGGTGGTAGCTGGAATTTTATACAAATTGGTACGTCCATAATCTGACTTGGTACGACTCTTCGTAAACAAATACAAATATCCATTATGGTGAAAAAAAGATTCTACATCAAAATGTCTTTTCTTCTTTTTGGGAGGAAACTTTTTCTGATCTGGAAACGAAAACTTAATCTTTTCTGGATCAATACTTTTCTTAGAAGCTAAATCAGTCGCAGCTAACTTGTAAATCGTCTGATTCTTTCGAGAATTTGCATTATTGCCAAAATCGCCAACATATAAATTGCCTTCTGCATCTTTTGTCAAATCTTCCCAATCTCTATTTTTTCCTTGAATATACAAGGTTTTGTAAATTTTTCCTTTGGCAGTTACTTCAAACACTTTTGGATCATTTCCACTATCATTAATCATCCAAAAACTATCTGAATTTGGAATGGCTTCCATCCCAGAAACTTCTTTGAGATCACTCGAAATCTTTCCTGCATAATTTAGCTGACCGTAATTCACAGCGCAATTCGTACATAACAAAAGAAATAGGAGATATTTTAAAGAATAAGGCTTCATATTGCTAGGTTTTGGTCAAAAATAGAATAATAAGAAGTAAACATAAAATTTTGTGACTCAATTAAGAAGAGTTTAAGACTTCTGAAATTTTAAATGCTAAATGTTGAATTTTAAATTAAAAAGTATTTCTTTACAAAAAATGGAGTGTAAGCGCTAAAACATAAGAGTAAGCAATTCAAATCAACAAATCAACAAATTAACAAATAAAAGAAGTTTAAGAGTTTATAAGTTTAACGGTTTGCGTTTTTATTAAAAAAGGAGTATAAACAATTTAGCCAACAATCAACAATCATTCATGCAAATCATAGACGTGTTAATAATTGGCGGCGGTGCAGCAGGATTTTTTACAGCAATCAATATAGCTGAAAAACATCCTGAAAGATCTGTTGTCATTGTAGAAAGAGGAAAAGAATTTTTGACCAAAGTTCGTATTTCTGGTGGCGGAAGGTGTAATGTAACGCATGCATGTTTTGATCCGAAAGAACTCATACACTATTATCCAAGAGGCGAAAAAGAACTTTTGGGACCTTTTCATCAATTCTGTTGTGGCGATACCATGGGTTGGTTTGAAGAACGTGGTGTGGAATTGAAAATTGAAGATGATGGAAGAATCTTTCCAGTAACCAATTCTTCTCAAACCATTATTGATTGTTTTCTGCGTGAAGCGAAAAAGTATCAAGTAGACTTCAGAACAAATCATGCGGTTAAAAATATTTCAAAAGGAAACGATTTGTGGCAAGTAGAAACGAGTCAAGGAATTTTACAAGCAAGAAAAGTAGTATTGACCACAGGAAGCAATCCTAAAATGTGGAAACTCTTAGAAACGCTTGGGCATACGATAATTCCTGCGGTTCCATCACTATTTACGTTTAACATCAAAGATGCACGCATCAAAGATTTACTGGGAATTGCAACTCCAGCTAGTGTAAAAGTGGTTGGGACAAAACTAGCATCCAACGGACCATTACTCATCACACATTGGGGAATGAGCGGACCGGGAATTTTAAAACTTTCCGCTTGGGGCGCACGAATTTTGGCTGACAAACAGTATAATTTTCAAATAGAAGTCAATTGGTTAGATCATGTTTCTAAAGATGATTGTTTGGAAATGATCAAAGATTTTAAAATAGAACTAGCTAAAAAAGCGGTGCATAAAAACAATCCGTTCAACTTACCAAAACGTTTGTGGCAACGTATCATTCAAGCAGCAGGAATTAAAGAACAAACGCGTTGGGCAGATCTCAACAAACAACAAACAGAACAATTGGCATGCCAGCTTACAGAGGCTATTTTTAACGTAAAAGGAAAAAGTACGTTCAAAGAAGAATTTGTCACGGCAGGCGGCATTGACCTCAAAGAAGTCAATTTCAAAACCTTCGAAAGTAAAAAACAGCAAGACTTATATTTTGCAGGTGAAATTCTGAATATAGATGCCATTACGGGCGGATTCAACTTTCAGAATGCTTGGACAGGAAGTTATATTATTTCAGAATCGATCTACGATCTTTAGACGCTCTTTGCTTTTAGAATTTTAGTATCGGCTTCGCCTGTTAGACTTGCTGGCGCTCTTAGAATATTAGACTTATTCTCATCGTTAGCACAAGCTAAAACTACGATTCGTCATTACGAGCTATAGCGAAGTAATCTGTTCATAGTAGAACGGTACTGTTTTTTGAAGAAAAAGATTGCCACGTCGTAAACTCCTGGCAAAGACGTTTCAAAAAGGAAAGCTAGTATGAGTTGGAATTTATACAAACAAACTAAAAAAATTCGTGAATTCGTGGTGAAAAAACAACTCCTGTAAAGATGTTTCAAAAAAACTAGCTGTCGCTCTCAGTATTTTGAGATAAATTTTTAATTTTTTTAGAATTTGTACTTCACTAATTCATAAGGAAGCAAATGAGTGTTAAAAATAGCTAGATTACTCTTTGATACGAAAACAATTCGTGTCAATCTAGAAACAGAAATGACCAAAAAACAATTCGTGAATTCGTGGCTAAAAAATAGTAATGATAAGTTAGTTTGAAAATTCATACGAAAATACATTACTGGCGCGAGTTTGCAACTCGGCCAAAAACATTTGCAACTCGTGCCAAAACCAAGTCTAAAAAAGTCTAACAATCCAAGAAGTCTAAATAAGTCTAAAGTCGTATCTTTGCATAAATTTTAAATCGTCTATGGAAATAGCTGCATTTCTGCCGAAAGCATATACTAAAAGTATTGAATCTGGAAATGTCACTTGGAAGTCGCCAAGTAATATTGCACTTATCAAATATTGGGGAAAAAAAGAAGATCAAATTCCACAAAATCCATCCATCAGTTTCACTTTAGATGCTTGTGCTACCACAACAACATTATCCTATAAAAAGCATGAAACTACGCAAGATGGTTTTTCTTTTGACTTATTTTTTGAAGGAAAACAGAAAGACGATTTCAAACCAAAAATCAATACATTTTTAAAACGTATTGAACCATATCTTCCATTCTTAAAAAGCTATCACTTTACGATTGAAACCTCAAATTCGTTTCCACACAGTAGCGGAATTGCTTCTTCTGCATCAGGAATGAGTGCGTTGGCGTTGTGTTTAATGAGTTTAGAAAAAGAACTCAATCCAGCAATGACAGATGAGACATTTAACCAAAAAGCATCGTTTTTAGCGCGTTTAGGTTCTGGAAGTGCCAGCAGAAGTATTGAAGGCGATTTAATTGTTTGGGGAACGCATGAAGATACTGTTGGAAGCTCGGACTTATTCGGAATAAAATATCCGTACAAAGTGCATGAAGTATTTAAAAACTATCACGATACCATTTTATTGGTAGACAAAGGAGAAAAGCAGGTGAGTAGTACTGTGGGACACAATTTAATGCACAATCATCCGTTTGCCAAGCAACGTTTTGAGCAAGCACATGAAAACTTGACCAAAATGCAATCGGTATTAGCAGATGGAGATTTACAAGAATTCATTGCCATTGTAGAAAGCGAAGCATTAACCTTGCATGCAATGATGATGACTTCTTCACCGTATTTCATTCTCATGAAACCAAACACATTGGAAATCATCAATCGAATTTGGAAATTTCGTGAAACTTCAGGAACACATGTTTGTTTTACCTTAGATGCTGGAGCCAATGTACATGTATTATATCCTGAAAATGAAAAAGATATCGTATATCCATTCATACAAAAAGAACTCATACAATTTTGCCAAAACGAACATCACATTTGTGATAGAATAGGTTTTGGTGCAAAAAAGTTGTAATTTTACAGTAATAATAGCCTCAATAAACTGGACAAATGAAATGAGCTTGAAGCGAATTCCATTTGACTTGTCAAGAAAATAAAATCGGACAAATGAAAGGACCTCTTTTCTACTCAAAAATTTTACTCTTCGGAGAATACGGAATCATCAAAGATTCTAAAGGTTTATCCATTCCATATAACTTTTACAAAGGAGCTTTAAAAATTGACGAAGATCTTTCTGAAGAAGCAAAAGATTCCAATGAAAGTTTACAAGGTTTTGCAAATCATTTGGAAGCATTAGCGACTGAATTGGTAACGTTTGACATTGATGCTCTCAAAAGCGATTTGAAAAAAGGAATGTACTTTGATTCTTCTATTCCGCAAGGATATGGAGTAGGAAGTTCTGGAGCATTAGTGGCTTCAATCTACGACAAGTATGCGTACGATAAAATTACCGTTTTAGAGAACTTGACACGAGACAAACTATTGAAACTGAAAGAAATTTTTGGAGCAATGGAATCGTTCTTTCACGGAAAAAGTTCAGGTTTAGATCCTTTAAATAGCTATTTAAGCATTCCGATTTTAATCAATTCTAAAGATAATATTGAACCTACAGGAATTCCTTCACAAAACGAAGTTGGTCAAGGAGCTGTGTTTTTATTAGACAGTGGAATTACAGGAGAAACGGCACCAATGGTGAATATTTTTATGGAAAACATGAAGCAAGAAGGTTTCCGTAAAATGCTTAAAGATCAATTTATAAAACATACGGATTCTTGCGTAGAAGATTTCCTAAAAGGAGATGTAAAATCTTTATTTGGAAACTTAAAATCATTGTCAAAAGTAGTTTTCAATAACTTCAAACCAATGATTCCACAACAATTCCACTCACTTTGGAAACAAGGAATTGATACAAACGATTATTACTTAAAACTTTGTGGATCTGGCGGAGGCGGATACATTCTTGGATTTACGCAGAATATTGAAAAAACAAAAGAAACGCTAAGGGATTACAAACTTGAAGTAGTATACAACTTCTAAAGTTTGGACACACATGTTATCTAGAAAGCGAAAGCTATTTTTCTACAAACTCTTCAGTCTATTCTCTGTTGTAAGAGGATATAATATTCTAATTATTGTCATTGCACAATATTTAGCTGCTAAATATATTTTGGCACCAAAAGAAGGGTTCATGGAAATCATTCTAGATGGACATCTATTGGCACTTGTTTTAGCATCTGCAGTAGCCATTGCCGCTGGATATATTATCAATAACTTTTACGATGCAGAAAAAGACTTAATCAATCGACCTACAAAATCAATGTTAGATCGTTTGGTGAGTCAACGCACGAAAATCACCACCTATTTTAGTCTAAACTTCATATCGGTAGCCATTGCCAGCATTGTATCGTTCAATGCATTTATTTTCTTTTCTGCATATATCTTCGGAATTTGGTTTTACTCTCATAAATTGAAAAAGATTCCATTTCTTGGAAATCTGACTTCGGCAGTCTTAGCAATTACGCCATTTTTTGCGGTATTTATCTATTACAGAAACCTAAGTAGTGTCATATTTGTACATGCTGCGTTTCTTTTTCTGTTAATTCTAATTCGTGAATTCATCAAAGATTTAGAAAATATCAAAGGAGATTTGGCACAAGATTACAAAACCATTCCTGTGATGTATGGCGAAAAAGTGTCCAAAGGATTAATTGCATTTTCAGCAATGATTGCCATTGCGGTAACTATCTTTTTGATTTCGAAGTATGATACGAGTTATATGAGCTATTATTTCTACGGAAGTATAGGATTGCTAATTATATCGGTATTAATACTTTACAAAGCCACTGCAAAGTCACACTATATCTTACTTCACAACATTCTAAAATTCATCATTGTTTCTGGAGTTTTCAGTATTCCACTCTTAAATATTGATGTGATTTTGAATAAAATTACCAGAGTTTTGTGATAAAAACTCACAGATGATTCAAAATTGTTAAAGCGGTTTTTGAAGTATGTTTTCTACTTGAAAATTGGTAATTTGTAACAATTCAATACCAGCTAAAATGTTAATTTTTTAAAGGTTCTTTACTTTTAATCGACCAACAAAGCTGAATCATATTAAATAAAAAATTACTCTATGTCATCTTCTCATGAATTAAAAGTTGCCTTAGCGCAAATTGCACCAGTTTGGTTAGATAAATCCAAAACTATAGACAAAATAAAACAGCAAATTCTCGACGCAAGTCAGCAAGATTGTGAACTCATTGTTTTTGGAGAAGCATTATTGCCAGGATATCCATTTTGGGTAGCAAACACAAACGGAGCTGTATTCAATTCTACTACTCAAAAAGAAATTCACAGACATTATGTGCAAAACGCTATTCAAGTCGAAAAAGGCGATTTAGACGAAATTTGCAACTTGGCAAAAGAACATACTATTGCTATTTATTTAGGATTGATGGAACGCGCTGCAGATAGAGGTGGACACAGTATTTACTGTTCATTGGCATACATTAATCAGGAAGGAAGTGTAGAATCTATGCACCGAAAATTAATGCCAACCTATGAAGAACGTTTAACGTGGGCAAGTGGCGACGGAAATGGCTTGAAAGTACATCCATTAAAAGATTTTACACTTGGTGGATTGAATTGTTGGGAAAATTGGATGCCTTTGCCAAGAGCTGCTTTATATGGAATGGGCGAAAATGTGCATATTGCCGTTTGGCCAGGAAGTGAAGTTAATACTAAAGATATCACACGATTTATTGCACGCGAATCACGTTCGTATGTGATTTCTGTTTCTAGTTTGATGCGAAAATCAGACATTCCATCCGACATTCCGAATGTAGATGAAATTTTGAAAAATGTTCCTGATGAATTGGCAAATGGCGGATCGTGTATTGCAAGTCCAGATGGTGAATGGTTAATTCCACCAGTATTACACACAGAAGGTTTGATCATTGCTACGTTAGACTTTAATCGCGTGTTGGAAGAACGTCAAAATTTTGATGCTGTCGGACACTATTCGCGTCCAGATGTCACGCAGTTATCTGTCAATAGAGAACGTCAAAGCACAATTAAAATTAACGATTAGCTGACCTTTTGATTTTGAACGAATTATATATTTCAAACATAAAAAACGAATAATTGATTCTAGATTCGGTTATCGTAAATTAAAAAGTATCTTTGCAAAAATTTTATAGCATAGTATAATGGCAAAAGAGCGACACGGTAAAAGTAAAGTCAAAGCAGATAGCAAGAGTCACGGAGGAAAAAAGCCTTTTGATAAAAAGAAATCTTCAGACGGAAAAAAACCATTTGATAAAAAGCAGCCAAATTCAAATTATAAGAAAAAAGCAGCGCCTCAGCGTAAATCTTCAAACAATCCGAATGAGATTCGCTTAAATAAATATATTTCAAACTCAGGTATTTGTTCACGACGAGAAGCAGATATGCACATTTCTATTGGAAGTGTGACTGTGAATGGTAAAGTGATTACAGAAATGGGTTATAAAGTACAATTGACAGATGAGGTTCGTTTTGATGGACGTGTTATCAATCCTGAAAAGCCAACGTATATTTTGTTGAACAAGCCTAAAGGGTTTTTAGTAACAACCAAAGATGAAAAAGGACGTAAAACGGTAATGGATTTAGTTGCCAGCGCAACTACTGCCAGAATTGTGCCTGTAGGACGTTTGGAACGACAAACCACAGGTTTATTACTGTTTACCAATGATGGAGAATTGGCAAGAAAACTAACAGATCCGAATCAAAAAGTTCGTAAAATCTTTCATGTAGAGTTGGATAGAAACGTGAGTCAAGCTGACTTTAATAAAATCAAAGATGGACTCAATATTCGTGGTGTAAAACATGAAGTAGAAGAGATTTCTTGGATTCAAGGAGCTTCAAAACGTGAAATAGGCATCAAAGTAAGCTCAGGTAGCAATGGTTTAGTCAAAGCAATCTTTGAGCATTTGTCCTATACAGTAGCACGTTTGGATCGTGTGGTTTTCGCAGGATTAACCAAAAAAGACTTACCTAGAAGTCATTGGCGAAACTTAACGACCCAAGAAGTCATAAACTTAAAGCACTTATAATACAGAAGATATTAATACTAACAACAAAGCCTCTCATTACGAGAGGCTTTGTTGTTTTTAAGAGGGAATACAAATATATCTTTTGAGTAATTTTAAAAAATCTTCCTTCTACATAAAGATTTTAAAAATTTAATACGTCACTTTTTTGAATTTTTTAAAAAGGAAAATATTAAAAAAATAACGTCACTTTATTCTTTTGAATTACAATCTTCAATTTTTCTCCCATAGATGACTGTTTTCTTATCTGTTGACTTTCTATAATTTCTGCTTCTGCGGTTTCTATGGGGTTCATTTCTTTTTCTCTTTCGAGGATAAAATCTGCATAATTTTCATATCCAAGATAATTACATAAACAATTCGCAACGGAGCTTTTCAGTTCTACAATTTCTCCACTTGCCGCAATATTATACTTATTCCGAAGACTCTTCTCATGATATTGGAAACGACATTCGTCCATCATATAATCTGAAATCTTCTTTGAGAGTCCAGTAATAGACATGGTAACTCCCGTGGCTTCTTTTACTTCTTTCTTTGCTTTTTCAAAAGCACTTAATACTAACTCTTTATGCATGACTTGTAGTTTTAGGTTTCTTCTTCATTGTAAAAGCGTTTAAAAATTCGATAAAAAATGGGGAAACTAATTTCTTCAGACTTTCCGAGACTCTTCCTTAAACTTTCCACTCATTCATTCAAAACCTCAGTTTCTTTGTTACAGAAATATTTCTAAAAACTGAGATATAAATCAAATTAGATCTACTGCATTTAACTCAGTTTATTCTTGAGATAAGAAGCAAAAAAGGTAGCTCCCGGAAGTAGCTATGTTCTTTGTAATTGTCTCTTCACTTCCCAAAACACAAGAAATCGGCGCCATTTCTATTTCGCTGTGTTGCTACACCAAGACTACACTGAGTATTCCTCGGACGGCAACACCTATGTCCAATTTTTAAACACTAACAAAATGAAAAAATTCAGCTTAATAATACTTACGGTTTTCCTCAATTGCGCATTATTTTCTTGTACACCTAACTCAATTGCCGAAGAAGAAATACAATTTGAACAACAAGCCACGGAAGGAGAAGATGAAGAAGTTTCCGAAGAGGGAGGTAGTGAAAAACCAAAAGGAAATTAAACAATATTGTAATTATATTTTTACTATTTTAGAAGGATGAAACTACTATCAGTGACATCCTTCTTTTTAGTTATAGTATTTATAGTACTCTATAATAGCTGTGAAACTAACAAAGTTCAACTTCCAAAAAAATCAAAAAAAGTATTTGATTTAGAAAATAAAGCCTATCAAAAAGAGCTGGAAAAAAAATATGATAGTGCTGTTTTTTATGCACAAAAAATGCTTTATCATGCAAAAGATGAGAATTCCACTCCTTCGATAAAAGATGCCTATAATAGACTTTCTTTAGATCATCGGCTTAACAAAACATATGATTCCGCAATATATTACAGTGAAAAACTGTATGAATTTGCAGAAGAAACCAACGATACTTTGAATATGGCAAAAGCAATTTATAAGAGAGGTTGGACTTACAGAGCAATTGATAGTTTTAGTTTGGCATATAAAGATTTTATAGATTCGAAAAATTTATACTTGAAAATAAAGGATAGTTTACAAGCAGCAAGTAAATTATTAGATATTTCAAATCTTGAGAAAAAGAAAGGGAATTTTGGATTAAGCCAATTGTATTGCATAGAAGGATTGAAGTATGTTGAAAATACTTCGCATAAAAGAGTTACAAGCAAATTATATTATAACATTGCTGTATCTGCAAAAGAACAAGGAGACTTATTAATTGCTGAAAAAAGAATTAATCAAGCGCTAGCTTTGATAGTAGATTCATTAGCAATTAGAAATCCTGTTTTAGTTGGAACTTATAATAATACACGCGCTAATATCCTTAAAGAAAAAGGAGATTATGAAAAAGCTATAAAAATTTATGAATTTTTATTGAATGATAGTTCGAATAAATTAACAGAAACCAAAAAGGCAAGAATCAATAGTAATTTAGCACATACACTGTTTCTTAAATATGGATATACTAAGCGATCAGATTCACTTCTAAAAAAAGCATTGCCTGTTTTTAAAAAAGGTAATCATATTTCTGAGTTAATATCTATTAACATGAAACTGGCAGAAATATATTCAGAACGTAATCAACAACTAGCATTATCATACTTAAAAGAAGTCGTAGGACTAGCTGAAAGACTTGATAATAGAAAATCATTATATGAAGCATATCAACAATTGATAAAAATTAATGGTAGTGAAGAAAATATAACTAGATATTTGGTATTAGAAGAAATAGTAGCAAAAGAAAAAGATAGTATAGAAAGCAGGTTTGTAAATACTAAGTTTGATTTTGAAAAATCTGAAAATAAAAGAATTAAAGCAGAAAATAATACTATAATAGCAGAAAATAAAGCTTCAAAAATAAGAAATCAACTTTTGGTTATATCTCTAGTATTATTATTGGTTCTTGTTGCTACAGCTATCATCTACCAACGAATCAAACGTCGTCACAAAATTGAAAAGCTAAAAACAGTACATGTCACAGAAGCGCGAATTTCCTCAAAAGTGCATGACGAGTTAGCAAATGATCTTTATGAATTAATGACGCAGCTTGAAACGGCTTCGCCAGAGAAAGAAGTTATCTTAGATAAATTGGATACTATTTATAATCAAGCACGTGATATTTCTAAGCAAATTCAAACGGTAGAAACAGGCAAAGCATTTGCGGATGAACTGAGTAATTTGTTCAGAAGTTATCAATCTGAAAAAGTAAATGTGCTACTCAAAAGATATGATATTGAAATTTGGAAAGGAATTTCATCTCACATAAAAGTTACTGTCTATCGTGTTTTGCAAGAATTGCTCACAAACATGAAAAAACACAGCAATGCCGCATTAGTAGTGGTTTCCATCGAAAAACAAAACAAACAATTGTTCATTCAGTACATTGATAATGGGAAAGGCTTTACAAAAGAAATTTCTAAAAATGGGTTACATAATGCGGAAAACCGTATTCGAGCAATTAAAGGAAAACTTACTTTTGATACAGAACTACAGAAAGGTTGTAAGTTTAGTATTAATGTACCAGTATGATAGATAGCCTATGTTTACCAAAGTTTTAATAGCCGAAGATATGGACGACATCAACACAGGAGTCCTAACAGTTCTTTCCGAAATGGAAATTACCACCATTGATCATGCGCAATATTGTGACGATGCAGATTTGAAAGCGAAAAGAGCACGAAAAGATGAAAAGCCTTATGAATTATTGATCACAGATTTATCATTTGTGAAAGATCATAGAGAACAAAATTTGAATTCGGGAGAAGAGTTAATTGCCAAGTTAAGATCCGAACATCCAAACTTAAAAATCATTGTATATTCAGTGGAAGATAAATTGCAACGCGTACGAAGATTAGTGAGTGAGTATGGAATTGATGCCTATGTTTGTAAAGGAAGAAAAAGCTTGCAAGAGCTTGCCAATGCCATCAAAGAAGTCTATAAAGGAGAGCAATATTTGTCTCAAAAAATTAGTGGCGCTTTAAGTCCTAAGAATGATATGGAAATTGACGATTACGACATCGGATTGCTCAAATTATTATCTAAAGGATTGAGTCAGGATGAAATTGCAAAAGATTTAAAAGCGCGCAGTGTTTCTCCGAATAGCTTGAGTTCTATTGAAAAACGATTGAGCAAATTGAAAATTTATTTCAAAGCAAATAATGCCATTCATTTAATTGCCAACGCGAAGGATTTAGGCCTTATTTAAACAAAAAATAACTTCTTCTAAATCTATTGTAAAATCTAGAAGAAGCTATTTTTTAACTGTAACTATTCGATTTATAAAGTAGCGATATAGTCTATTAATTTTGCGAAATCGCCCTCTTTTTTAAGTTTTAATCTTTCAGACTTTATATACGCTTTGATTTCACTTTTCTTATCAGGAAACATCTTTAATACATCTTTCTTTTTTGGACTGATCATTGTTAAATTTCCATCTTTCAAAATATAGAAATAGTTGTATTGCGTAAATTTAGCAGCTCTATCCTTTTGGTTTGCAGTCAATGCTTTCTCATTTGGAGAGAATACACATTTTTTTCTAAGCATTAATTGTAAGTCGTTATTCTTGGTTAATGCCAACAAATACCCTTGCTGTTCGTAACCGTCTTCATCTTTATAAGAAAGTAACTTTAAAGTCTTGTTCTCAAAAGTAAGTCTCGAATCATCAATTTTCATTAAAGCACCGATTTCTTCTCCATCCACAGGCATTAATTCAATTTCGTCTGTATACGTATTAAAACGCATCATTACGTTTCCATACGATTTATCACCGACAAAAAACTGTCCTAACTTATAGCTTTCGTTCAAATATGGACTGCCTTTTACATTGTCCCAATCAATTTGATACGCAGTTTTTTCTTTGGAGTTAATTACTTTACGCAGTTCTTGAAATAATTGAGAAGTACTTTCAAACTGTCGTGGAGAGCCGTCTATTTGAGCAAATAATGAAATGCTAAACAGCAGCGAAAATGCAAATGGTAAGAGACGTAATGTTTTCATAATCAGTAAATAAATTGGTTATAATCATAAAAATAATGAAAAATGCGGAAAAATTAAGCTCTTTTAAGAAGAATATCAATGTGTAACAATTATTATGCAGTCTGAATTTTCACTTTTTTTGTGTTGCGAAAAAACAATTCATAGATTAAAAACCCGTAAACAACAACATATTCCAAAGCTACAAAATAGAGGATTTCCGCGTATCCTGCATTCTGATAAGCAGTATAACTAAAGATGATCATAAACGACCAAACTACTGTAAATCGATATTTAGTAAATACGCTTAAAATCAGTAAAGTAGCCAGATACCAAGGATGCATGGTCGTTGTGGTAAAAAAGTAGAAGGAAAGTCCAAACAACAATGCTGTAATGGTTTTTTGAAAGTCTTTATTATTCCTGAAAAGACTGATTCCTGCAACAAAAACAAGTACAATAATTGGCGTCACGCGACCAATATCTTTGATCAAATTCCAGCCAATGGTTTCATAGCCAATCCAACGTGCAATATAGTAGAAACTTGCATTGAATTCGAAATTTTGAAACCACAATTCTACGGTTTCTTGGTAATTTTCAATGAATTGATTGGATAGAAAAGGTAAAAAGAGAACTACAATTGTAATGATGACAATTCCATAAAAAGCGAGTAATTTCAAAGTGCCTTTCCAAATGGTTGGCCATGTTTTTTGAGACAATTCAGAAGCTTTATGTTTGGTAAACCATTGAAAAAATATCGGGAGAAAAATTAGCGGAATCAATTTTACAGAAACTGACAAGGCTAGCACAACAGCTGCCCAAATCCAAGAACCTTTGTGTAATAAATACAAACTCCAAACCACAAAGAAAATCATTACGCCTTCGAAATGTAAATTTCCTGTAAGCTCAATAATGATAAAAGGATTGAGAATATACCACCAAATATTGTGAACAGACAATCCTAAACGTTCTAAGAGCTTTTTGCCAAAATACAAGGTTCCAATATCTGCCAAAATGATTAAGACGCGCAAAACAACTACAGAACCTAAAATGCTTTTTCCAGCAAACAATCCTGCAATGGCAAAACACAACTGATTGATTGGCGGATAATTAGTATAATGAGAAGCACTCAAATTACCCATTCCGTTAAATAATTCCTGCGCTTCCGCAATAGGTGCCGTTCCAGCAGCCATCAAATCGTTTGGTAAATATAAATACGGATTCCAGCCTTCTACCAACATTCTTCCGTCCCAAATAAAGCGGTAAAAATCTTGTGACAAATTGGGAATGCTGCCTAAAAATACCAATCGGAACGCAATGGCAATTCCCGCAAGGAATAAGAAATTCGTTTTTTTAAGTTGAATCAATCCGAAAAAACTAGCAAATCCAATCGCATATAACGTAATTAAAATCGTCACATCCGTGCGCACTAATGGATAGCCAATGTAGAAATATACAAAGGCGCTCATAAGCACAAGAATAATAGAGAAGCTATGATATTTCTCTGCGGAAGCGATCACACTTTTGAACGAATCGAATTAAAGAATACAAAGGCAAAACCTAAGAATAACATTAAGTGAAAAGGAAATAATCCAAAATCATTTAATGGATACGCGCTGTACATTCCAAACAAGAAATACACCATTAAAATTGCTTCAATAATTGTATTTGCAGAAACTTTCTTTTTAATGTATTTATTATTCTTCCAAGAATCTTTCAAGGTTTTGATGTTGAATTTTGGTGTACGTACAAATTCACTTCGTTTTCCCATATGACCTTCTAAAACGGCTACAGAATTGTGCACTGAGAATCCCATGGCAACCGAAAAGAAAGTAAAAAACATCTGTATATATTCAATGAATTTCAGAAATCCGCCACCTTGTACACGCTTGAATGGAAACCAAAAGCAGATAAAAAATATAATCGTGCTAATGATAAAGAAACTAGAAATTGTAAAGTAAATTTCTAAATGTCCATATGTGTTTTTAATGTATAACATCGGAATACTTAAAATACCCACAATCAATACATTTAAAAACATGGTACTGTTGAGTAAGTGTAAAATTCCGTGAACTTTGGTTTTGAACGATATGTCTTTTGAAAAAATAACGCGCTTTACCATTTTGCGGAAATTCTCTGCGCCACCTTTGTTCCAACGGAATTGTTGTGAACGTGCAGCACTAATTACTACAGGCAATTCGGCAGGCGTTTCTACATCTTCTAAATATTTGAATTTCCAGTTTTTCAACTGTGCGCGGTAACTTAAATCTAAATCTTCGGTAAGTGTATCACCTTCCCAATTTCCAGCATCAATAATGCAGGTTTTACGCCAAATTCCGGCAGTTCCATTAAAGTTGATAAAATGTCCTTTGGAATTTCGACCTACTTGTTCGAGCGTAAAATGTGCGTCTAGCGCGAATGCCTGAATTTTAGTAAGTAATGAATAATCGCGGTTAATATGTCCCCAACGGGTTTGTACTACGCCAATTTTTTCATCTTTAAAGAAAGGAATTGTTTGTTTGAGCCAGTCAGCTTTTGGAAGGAAATCTGCATCAAAAATCGCGATGAATTCCCCTTTGGCATCTACCAAACCTTCTTTGAGAGCACCAGCTTTAAAACCAGATCTATCTTCACGGCGAATATGTACAATATCCAATCCTATGTCTTGTAGTTTCTTAATTTGTGCTGCGGTAGAAATCACAGATTCATCCGTAGAATCGTCTAATACTTGAATCTCAAGTTTCTCTTTTGGATAATCGATCAATGCAATATTATCCAGCAAGCGTTCCATTACGTACAATTCATTATACACAGGAAGCTGAATAGTTACATACGGAACTTCATCTGGATTATTCAAATCGAAGCGAGGCGCATTGTCTTCTTCCTTTTTTGATCGTAAATAATTGATCAATAAGTTCAATTGTGCCAAACTATACATTAAAATCAAAACCAAAGCGATACCGTAAATTGCCATGACAAAAAACGATAGTGCTAGTTTGAAAAATTCTGCATCAAATCCCATCTATTTAAAACTGTATTTAAAAATCCAACCTAAAATTTTCACGCCCGCAAATATAGTACCTTTTACGGTTCCTGAAACTTTTGAGACACCAATTCTCTTTTTATATTTTACAGGAACCTCGACATACGATAATTTCTGTTTCAATGCTTTGAGTTGCATTTCTACGGTCCAACCATACGTTTTATCTTCCATCTTTAAACCTAAAAGCTTTTCATACTTAATAGCTCTAAAAGGGCCTAAATCTGTAAATCGTGCCCTGAAAAACAACTTCATCAAAAAAGTAGCTAGCCAATTTCCGAAAACTTGTTGCGGAGTCATAGAGCCATCTTCTCGAAGCGATTTTACACGCGAACCAACCACAAAATCAATATCTTGCTCTATAATTGGTGCCACGATTTTAGTCAATTCTTCAGGATAATCCGAATAATCGCCATCCAAAAATACAAGAATATTTGGCTTTTCTTCTTGATTGGCAATATATTCCATTCCTTTTAGGCAAGCGTATCCGTAGCCTTTTCTCGGCTCTTTCAAAACAGTAGCTCCTGCTGCTTTAGCATTTACTTCCGTATTGTCTGTAGAATTATTGCTTACCACAATAACTTCGGTAACATTTTTGGGGATTTCCTGAATTACATTTGCAATAGAATCTTCTTCATTATATGCAGGAATGATGACTTTTATAATCATATTTTATTTTTTAGCTTTTGGCGTGTTATCGCTTTCGGCTTTTTTTATGTTGTATTTTAAATTGTAAATGTTCAATGAGTTTTAAATTATCATGGGAAATACATTCAACATTTAAAATTTAGTATTTATAATTTTTAGTTTCCAAGTTGTTCTCGATACAATTTTTCTTCATTTCACTACGAAAAACCACTCGAACTGACGTTTTGAGTTTTATTTGATTTACGTTTACCAAGACCCAAGACCCAAGACCCAACATCACTGTAAATCCCAAACGCTATTTTCTTTTTTAAAACTCTTTAAATCGGTCCATTCGCCAATCTTCTTACCATTTTCGTATTTCTCAGCACGAATCAATTCTTCATCTTTATAGCGCAGGCAATATCCGTTTTTTTGATTATTCTTCAACTGGCACTTATGGTCTATCTTTTCATTTTGATCATAAAAAAGCCACCATTTACTCTTTTTGCCTTTTACGTAATGTCCTTCGCTTTTCTTTGCGCCATTTTCGCGATAAAAGTACCAATATTTTGCGGGTTTGCCATTTTTAAAGCTGCCTTCTTTTTGAAGACTTCCACTTTCATAATAGAATTTCCAATATTTAGTTTTTACGCCTTTTCTGGTCCAACCTTCTTCTTTAAGTTGTCCATTATCGTAATAACTTTTTTGATATTCTTTTTGTGCGCTTACGCTGAATGTAACACTCAAACAGATAATGATTAATAGATGTTTCATGATGTATAGCTTTTGGCTTCTGACTGTTTTTTATGTTATATTTTAAATTATAGATGTTAAATGAGTTACTGAATTACCTAAGAAATACATTCAACATTTAAATTTTTTAGTTTCCGAGCTGTTCTCGATAGTTCTGATGAGTTTGTCGAAGGACAATTTTTCTTCATTTCATTACGAAAAACCACTCGAACTGACGTTTAGTTTTTATGTTATATTTTAAATTATAGATGTTAAATGAGTTACTGAATTACCTAAGAAATACATTTAACATTCAAAATTTAGCATTTAAAATTTTCTATCGAAGATCACATACAAGTCTCAATACTCAATACTAACTTCTCAAATCTTATTTATTCTCCTCTAACATATCAAATAAATTCACGTCGTTTCCTAAAATTACTTCTGGAATTTCGTGACGTGTTGCTCCATCATCTGATCCATTTTCTAATTTTAAAACTCCTCTTGGACAAACGGCACTACAAATTCCGCAACCTACACAAGATGAACGCACAATGTTTTGTCCTTTTTGCGCATACGCACGAACGTCAATTCCTTGTTCACAATATGTAGAACAGTTTCCGCATGAAATACATTGTCCTCCATTAGTCGTAATTCTAAACTTAGACTTAAAACGTTGTACAATTCCTAAATATGCTGCTAATGGACAACCAAAGCGACACCAAACTCTATTTCCAAAAATTGGATAAAATCCAGTTCCAATAACTCCTGCAAAGATTGATCCGATCAAAAATCCATACGTATCTTGAATGGTTTGTGTTTTAATGCCCAATACAGCATCAGCTCCAGTGAAGAAGGCATATAAAGTTATTCCTGTCATGACCACTGCAAAAACCAATACTCCATGAATCAACCAACGTTCAACTTTCCATGATCGTAAAGATTTGTCAGATAATTGTCTATATGGATCACCTAATGTTTCCGCTAATCCTCCACATCCGCAAACCCACGAACAATACCAGCGTTTTCCAAAGAAATATACCATCACAGGCACAACAACGATCGTTAGTAAAATTCCCCATACCAAAATGAAGAGTCCAAATCCGCCATTAGCGATCAAATCATTGATATTCCACTGAAAGAAAAAGTCATAATCTAAAGGAAACGCATTTTTAAAATCGTACCAAGGCTTTTCAAAGCTTACTAAAATTTCTGGAATTAAAAACGCAAATACAATTTGAAAGAATAATACAGAAGTCGTTCGTAACATTTGATATTTGTTATGACGATATTTAATGTACATACGAATTGCCATCACAGTCATCACTACACAGTATAGGAAACCGTATAAAAACCATTGGCTCGCAGCATTTCCGCTAATACTTTCACTTATTGGATCTACCAAATATGTCCAATTGACAATATAATCCGGGAAAAAGTAGAGAAGAACATAAAATCCAACTAAAAATATAAAGGCAAACCAAGCAATCCAACCTCTATTTGTAGATGGATTAAGCCAGACGCCATTGTTTTTAATACCAGGAATAGGTTTGCGATACAGCTCAGGAATGATAAACATCAGTGCTCCAATAATTCCTAATCCAAAGGTTAAAAACCAAAATAATCCTTTGTTTTCTCGTACAGGTCCAGAACCTACATCTTTCGCAATTGCATACGAAAAACTATGAGGTTTGTCCCAAATAACTTTGTCCCACTCATTGTTTTGTTTGTGTGTTTCATTAGAAGTAGCAATCGCATTTATTAAGTTTGAAGAGAACGTAAAAGGATTGGTAATCTCTTTACCTACGGTACTATTCTTTACATCTGCAATAAAAAGTTCGCTTTTAATGCCTTTATTTTGAACGATTTCATCAAATTTTTCAGCACTAAGATTGTAAGAGCCAATAAACGGCAATATGGTGAAAATGGCTAATCCTATTAGTAATAGGCTTATTCCTATGTTTTGTAATGTTTTCATCTGAGTTTTAATTAAGAGAATTGAAAAATACGTTTCCAACTTCTCTTTTTGAGTTGGATGTTAGTGTTGTGTTCTTGATTGAATTGTGCTACGATTGTTTTTTCGTGTAGTTTGTAGAATTCAGGATCAAAATTGGCGTCTGCTAAGTGTTCTAAAACATATTCTACAGAACGTTCTTCAGTGAGCCATTTATCAAAAGCATGATGACGCATGCGAATTCCAAAGGTGTTGATTCCTAAGAATAACTTCGATTCTTTGTGAAATGCAATGGTGATACAAATATGTTTCTCAGGATGTTTCCAATGAAAATGTTGTTCGTATGCTGGTCGTCCACGCTCACCAAAAACCCAACCATAAGTTTGGTATTCAATGTCTAAAAATTTTGCAGAATTGAACCAATGTCCCGGATTGTAATCTCTTGGATTTCCACATAAAGTTTGTGCCAAGGTTTCGCCCATCATACGACCTGTATACCAAACGGCTTCAATAGGTCTGCGTTGTCCAATAGGTTCGTGTTGTTCGGCACAATCGCCAATTGCATAAATATCTTTAATATTAGTTTCTAGTTTTCTATTAACCTTTACACCGCGTCCGAGTTCAATATTGGAGTCTTTTAAGAAATCTACATTTGGCGAAACTCCTGCAGTGAGTCCAACAACGGTGCATTCAATTTCTTCTCCAGTTTCTTTGATGATGATCGATTTTACTTTTCCGTTTTCGTCTGCTTTGATTTCTTGTAGATTCACACCTAAACGCAAATCTATATGATGTTCTTTAATATGTTCATTAATCATAGCAGATTCGCCCGCAGGCAATACGCCATTCCAAAAACTAGTTTCGCGTACTAAAAACGTTACTGGAATATCGCGACTTTGGAGCATTTCTGCCAATTCAATTCCGATAAGTCCGCCGCCAACAATGACAGCACGTTTACATACTTTATTATTAGGTGCGTATTTTTCTAAATTTTCTAAATCTTGTCTGTGATACATTCCCATAACACCATCTAAATCTTGTCCTGGCCAACCAAATTTGTTCGGTTTTGAGCCTGTAGCGATGATGAGTTTATCGTATTTCATAGTTTCTCCACTTGCAAAAACCAATTCTTTAGAAGCGTCTTTGACTTGTGATACAAACCCTTTTTTAAGTTCGATGCGATTCTTTTTCCAAAACCAATTTTCGTAAGGTTGTGTGTGCTCAAACTTCATATGTCCCATGTATACATACATTAATGCAGTACGCGAGAAAAAATATTCTGTTTCAGCTGAGATAATGGTAATTCTTTTGTCGGAAAGCTTTCGAATATGTCTGGCAGCTGTAACTCCTGAAATTCCATTACCTATGATTACAATATGTTCCATAAAATGTTGATTGGTTATTAAGTTCCTAAATATGAGTAGGAATTGACTCGTGTCGGGAATTCTGTCGATGTTAAAGTTAAGAACTTAAACAAGATTAAGAATTTAGAATAATTATAAATTAAAAGTTTTTTGTAAGGATTTTTAAAAAATAACAACTGGTTTGGCGCTTGAAAATCAAATTGATACGAAATGAAAACTTTTTTTTGAAAGTTTGTAAGTTCCTCACTTTTTTGCGGACTTATCCACCATTACAAAATGAAATTAATATTGAAAAAAATTGCTATGAACTATAAAATCATCACACTAATTGTATTATTTATGAGCACCATTGGATTTGCTCAAAATACAGACGCTTTCTTTAAGTCATCTGATGCATTTTTTAAAGCACATGTAACAAATGGACGCGTAAATTATAAAGCTATTAAAAAGAATCCTGCTGAATTGGAAAAAATTCTGGCTTCTACCAATAGTATAACAGTCGATAAAAGCGATGCCAATACGTACCAAGCTTTTTGGATTAACATCTACAACTTATCTGTAATTAAAGGAATTATTAAAAAATATCCTGTAAAATCACCACTAGATATCAAAGGATTCTTCGACAAAACAAAACATTCTGTAGGAGGAAAGAAGATTACACTGAACGATATAGAACACAAATTGTTACGCGGACAGTTTAATGATGCTCGTTTTCACTTTGTATTGGTCTGTGCAGGTTTAGGTTGTCCTCCAATTATTTCAGAAGCATATTTGCCTAATACATTAGACAATCAATTAGATAGGCAAACACGAATTGCTTTAAATAGTGACAGTTTTATCAAAGTAAATGCACGTAAAAAACGCGTACAACTTTCTGAAATCATGAAATGGTACAAAGAAGACTTTACACAAAACGGAAATGAAATCGACTTTATCAATAAATACAGAGAGGAAAAAATCGCAGAGAAATCTAAAATCAGTTACTATCCTTATAATTGGAAATTGAATCAAACGAAGTAATTTTTGAAATACTGAATGTTATATTTTAAATTTAGAATTAGCAAGTACTTCTCGATACAATTTTCTAGCGAAAATCACTCGAAGTGACGTTTTAGAAAACTATAGAATTAAGATTGTCAATTCGAGCGCAGTCGAGAATATTTTGAAAATGAAAGAACAAATACACAAACAAAAATATTCGTGAATTCGTGACAGAAAGTTGAGAAATTAAATTTAAAATGTAAAACTCAAAATTATAAATGTAAAAGTGTTTTCAATTGAAATTAAGAAAACAAACAGACTAATACACAAAAAATAAAAACTAAAGGCTAAGAGCAAAAAGCTAACAGCCAAAAAATAACTAATTACAATACTAAATTAAATTAAAATGAACACTAAAAACTTATTCTTAACCCTATTCGCCCTACTTTTTGTAAGCTTCTCTTTTGCCCAAGACGATGATCAAGATGAAGACACATCAGACGATTTAACAAACATTCAGGAATTTACGCCGTCAAAATTATTACGTAAAGGACAATGGGATATTAAGTTCTTCAATAGTATTTATACACAAACAGAAAGAACAGATGAAGGAAGTACTTCTGTAACAATTCCAAGAGAAACATTTTTTACAAATACTACAGAAATTTATACAGGAATTAGCGATAATCGTCGTATCAACATCGGATTCATTTTCCAAGTACGTTCCAATACGTTTGGTGGTGCAGGTGCTTTAGATGTATTTAACTTTAGAGACGATGCAACGTCAAGAAGCGGATTAACTACAATTGCGCCTTCGATTCGTGTGCAACCGTTTAAAAACATCTCAAACTTCTCATTTACGAGTTCTATCTATTTGCCAATTTTTAAAGACAAAGCAAACGCTCCATATTTAGATAAGAGAAGTATATTTTGGGAAACAAAATTCTTCTACGATAAAACATTCGGACAAGATAAATGGCAGTTATTTACACAAGCTGATTTCGGATTCAACTTTGGAGAAAAATCAGAAGACGCAAATCCAAATGATTCAAATGTAGGTGAACGTTTTGCAAACAATAGTTTATTCTTACCATTAGCTGTATTTTTAAGCTACTTCCCATCAGCAGAATCAACAGTATATGTAAATACAAAGCAAGCATTCTTAATTGATTTAGGAAATAACTTTGGACAAAATTCAACTTCTGTTGGAATTGGAACAAAATACCAATTGACAGACGTATTAAACATAGAAGCTTCTTTTGACAAGTTTGTACGTGGAAACAACTTCCAAGGACTTGGACAAACTTTTAGCATAGGTTTAAGAGCACTGTTTTAGGAAATATAGTATTTTAGGAGTCTAAAAAAATCATTGATGAAATTTAGACTCCTTTGTATCTTTTTTGCCTTGTTGCAATTTTCATGTACAAGTCAAACACAAAAAATGAATGGTGTAAGTTTTGTAGCTGCACCGCAAGCTATTGATCAAACCAATATTGATCCTGTCATTAAAGTGAATGCAAACTATGCCGCCATTATGCCTTTTGGCTTTTTGCGAAAGTTATCTGCAACAGAAGTCATTCACAATACAGACAGACAATGGTTTGGCGAAACTCGAAAAGGAGCCAAACAATATTCAGAATTACTGCAAAAAAACAATATCAAAATCATGATCAAACCGCAAATTTGGGTTTGGAATGGTGAGTTTACAGGTTTTATTGAAATGGAATCTGAGGCAGATTGGAAAGCGTTTGAAGCTTCGTATGAAAGTTTTATCCTTGAATATGCAAATCTAGCACAAGAAATTAAAGCTGAAGTATATTGTATAGGAACGGAATTGCACAAGTTTGTAGCGGCACGACCTGAATTTTGGAAACAACTCATCACGAAAGTGAAAAAAGTATACAAAGGAAAACTAACCTACGCAGAAAACTGGGATTCTTTTGACAAAGTACCATTTTGGAAAGGCTTAGATTTTATTGGAATTGATGCTTATTTTCCATTGAGTGAAGACAAAACACCTTCATTAGAAACCTTGCAAAAAGGTTGGCAACCACACAAAAAGAAGATTGTGGATTTGTCCAAAAAACTAGATCGAAAAGTAGTTTTTACGGAATACGGTTACCGAAGCATGGATTACACAGGGAAAGAACCTTGGGATTCTAGCAGAAAAGGAAAAGTACTCAATTTAAAAGCACAAGAAATCGCATTGCAAGCCTTGTTTAACGAGTTTTGGAAAGAAGAATGGTTTGCTGGCGGATTTATCTGGAAATGGTTTCACAACTATGAAAGATCGGGCGGATTGGAAGATCACCAATTTACGCCACAAAACAAACCCGCAGAAGAAGTCTTGCGAGAACATTATAAAGCACATCGATAAAAATACTGATGAATCGTTTCAAAATAATCATATACTGCACACTGTTTTTTGCCATAGTATCTTGTCAATCAGATGATACATTAGCGGCAATCAATATACAAAACACCACCAAGTTGTCTGATATGATTGCAAATCGTACTATAGAAACTGGTGCCGTGATTGCTTGTGCAGCAAGTGATGTTAACGATGACGCTGTTGTACATGTTTTTTATTATCTAGAAGAAGGCGCAACGAATGTTCGGTTTTTTGAGACAAATACAACCAATGTTGATAAAGACGATTATACAAGTTACAACGAATTAGCGATCAATTCTACGGCACTTTTTGATGGATTCATCTATCAATTTACAAGACCTTTTGCTCAAGATCAATGGGTGATTGTTACGTTTGAATTGAATGGAGAAGTGAAAATTTCAAATCCAATTCGTACTAAAAACAATTCAAAACCAACTGTTTGGAACGATGAGGTTACTATAAATCAACAAGTTTCTCAAATGCCAAGATTTATGTGGGAACACAACGCTAACGGAGATAATGCTATTTATTTTCAAGTACTTTCTACTATTGATTATGGCTTGCTTTCAGGAACCTACACGTATGAAAATCAATTTCAATACTATGATACGTCCAATGTGGTTTTAAACATCACAACGGAAACGCCACTTGAATTGACCGTTAACAATTCGTATAAATTTACCTTAATGGACGTCAGCGAAGATAATTGGGTAAATACAGTTATTCAAAGTATCTTTGTGGCTGAATAGCTATGAAAAAAAATATCCTCCTTTTCGCGTTTCTTTTAATTGCATTTTATGGAATTGCACAAGAAAAAATTGTCTATGATGTAAAATTTCAAGGACAAAAAAAGAACAAAGTCGGTTTCTTAAAAAATTACATTAGTGTCAGAAATGGTGACGCTTTAGATTCACTACAGCTGGAGAATGATGTTATTCTATTAAAGCGTTTGGCTGGTGTTTCGCATGCGTATTACCAAGTATTTTACTCGCATGATAACTTATACAATGTATATTTCAATATTGAAGAAAACTTTACACTCATTCCAAATGTCAATCTTTGGACCACAACGAATGAGCAAGTAGCGTATAAAGTTGGATTGTATGATTATAATTTTTTGGGAAGAAATATCGCTTTTGGCGGATTTTACCAAAACAACGGATTTGACTCATACGGAATCAATTTGCGCGCACCGAACTTGTTTACGCGGAATTTTGGAGTCGCCATCAATCACCAAAACTGGACGAGTGAAGAACCGCTTTTCTTTGATGGTGGATCGGCAAACTATAAATATAGCAATACATCATTTGAAGTATTAGCGCTCTATCAAATCAACTTCAGACATCGCTTACAGTTTGGAATCAACATCTTTAAAGAAGAATATGATTACTTATCTGGAATTACTTCAGATGCTATTCCGCAAAGCTTATCGTTGGACAAACAAATGCTGAAATTTGTGTATGAATACGATGCGTTAAACTATGATTACCAATATGTAGAAGGATACAAAAACACCTTGTATTTACAATATGTAACCACGGCAAATGACTTTCAAAACAACTTCCTTATTGGTTGGAGTGACTTTTTATATTTTGAAAGAGTGGGCGAAAGAGGAAACTGGGCAAATCGCTTTCGATTTGGTGTAGCTTCCAACAATTCAAGTCCGTTTGCACCATTTTCTGTGGACAACAACTTAAATATTCGTGGTGTCGGAAACATCATTGATCGTGGAACGGCAAGTATGGTATTGAATTCTGAATATCGCTATACTTTATACGAAAAAGGATGGTTTATTCTGCAAGGAAACGGATTCCTTGATGCGGGAACTTGGAGAAATCCTGGTGGAGACTTTGGAGATTTTGTCGATAGTAAAAACTTTAGAATCTATCCTGGAGTCGGACTGCGTTTTATACACAAACGAATCTTTAATGCTATTTTCCGAATTGATTACGGACATGGAGTTACCAAAAATGCAGGTCGCGGAATTGTCTTTGGTATTGGACAGTATTTTTAATTCTCACGTGTCACATCGAGCGCAGTCGAGATGAAAGTGGGAATCTCATCAAAAATAGAAAGTTAACAATTCAATTTGGCAATAAGTGCTAATCGAGTTGTTTCAGACATTCCATAAATAGGTTCTTTCCAACCAAGAGCATCATAATATTCAATCGTTTCTTTTACACTTTCTTCAAAGTCTGTCGGTACTATTTGTAAATCGTTTTTCAATGCAGTATTGTCATACGTATGATAATCACAATCTAACCATAACGGCATATCAAACCATTGATTAATGTCTTGCTGATGTAGAAAATCAGGTGTTGCATTGACAGTTTCAAAAGTTGTATGCAAATGCTTTGCAGCACTATTTACAATTTGTTGGATAGACGTTTTCTGAGCCGTAATTACATTATAAATTCCTGTCACAGGCAATTCAATACCATTTAGAATAGTTTGCACAAGATCTTGCACGTAGGTCAACGAAAATACGCGTTTGCCAAAATCGGGAAGTAGTAATTCTGTGTGTTTTTTTGTTTGATACAACCAATAATAAAAACGATCGGTATGATCATACGCGCCATATACCAATGATGGACGCAGCATTAAATATTCTTGAGTCGAATGTTTTAAAATCCGTTCACATTCCGCTTTGCGATTTCCATACGACGCATTTGTACGATCAGTTCGTTCAGCATCAGTACAACTAAGTATTTTGGTAGTTTCATCTCTCAATATCGATTGATCATGTTCGTTATCATATACCGAACACGTAGAAACTAAAATGTATTTTTTAAGTGTTCCTTTAATGGATTTCAATACGTTTGAAAGTGAATCAGGATAATAACACGATACGTCAATTATATAATCCCAATGTCCATTTTCAATTTGACGGACGTCATCTGTTTCTCTATCGCCTTTTATTTTTTTTAGCTGTGGAAACAAATCAGCTTGTGTTTGTTGCCTATTAAACAACGTAATATCGTATTTGTTTAATTTTTGTAATTGTTCAACTAAAGTACGACCTATAAATTGCGTGCCTCCAAGTACGAGTATCTTTTCCATGTAAAAAAGATACTATTTTAATTTCTTAAATTTGTGTTGAACCAAAAAAATAATCTTGTGAAAAACTTCCTTTCTCTTTGTATACTGTTTTTACTATGCTTTAGTAGTTGTCAAACCGCGAACGATTCTAATAAAAGTAGTGATATCACCTTTCATAAATCACATTTGCCACAACGACAAAACACACCTTTTAGCGCTGCGGTAGAAACGGAAAATTTACTTTTCTTATCAGGTCAAATAGGAAAAGATCATTCTAAAGGAATTTTAGCACCTGGCGGAATAAAAGCAGAAACAAAACAAGCTTTGGAAAATATAAAAGCAGTATTGGCGCAACACAATTCTTCACTGGATCGTGTCGTAAAATGCACGGTAATTCTAGCAGATATCAACGATTTTAAAGATTTCAATAGTGTGTACGTACAATACTTTCCAAACAAACCTGCACGTACAACTTTTGCTGCTGGCGGATTGGCCATTGGTGCAAAAATTGAAATTGATGTAATTGCTGCGAAGTAATTTTACAATTTTATTTTTTATAATATTAAAAATCAGTTAATTATAAAATAGTTTTCATTTTTTTGTAACATATTTTCAAAGTCGATACTTACGGAGCAAATAGAAATTAATTCAACACTAAGATCTATTCAGCTGAAAAAATATCTTTTGTGATAAACAACAAAATCATGCAACAACTCATTATATTACTTTGCTTTATTGTAAGCAGCTTTATAGCAAATGCGCAAGACACAAAACTTGAAAATTCCGTATTGTGGAAAATAGAACACGAAAACTTAGAGAAACCTTCCTACCTTCTGGGAACAGTTCATATTTTATGTAAAGACGATTTTACCATTCCCGAAAAAGTAACCAAAGCCTTCAACGAAACTGAACGTTTGGTGTTGGAAGTAGACATGTCGGACACGAAAGCTTTAATGGCAGTGCAACAAAAGATGATGTCTGGCGGAAAACTGACGGAAGAATTATCAAAAGCACAACAAACCTATTTAGACAATTTATTGAAAAAGGAATTGAATATGTCACTGAAAATGGTGAATAATTATACCTTAATGACGGTGTATACCTTGTTGATTCAGCAAAGTTACAGCTGTCCTATAAAGAAAATGTATGAAGTAGAATTGACAAGCATAGCGAAAGCAAATAACAAAAAAGTAGCAGGATTAGAAACGCTAGATGGTCAATTAGATTTTTTCGCGAAAGCGTATCCAAAAGACTTTTTATGGAAACAAATTGAGCTGTTTGAAGCCTATAAAACGGCGTTAGAAGAAATGGTGATGTTTTACAAAAAAGAAGAACTTCAAAAACTATATGACGGCATGAACGACGAGCGTTTTTTTAATAAAAATGCAGCATATTGGATGTTGACAGTTCGCAATACAAATTGGTCCAAACTAATGCCAGAAATGATGAAACAACAATCGAATTTATTTGCCGTCGGCGCAGCACATTTGCCTGGAGAAAACGGCGTTATTTCATTATTACGCAAACAAGGATATACAATTACGCCTGTATTTTAAAGCTCGATTCATTGAAACTCACAGAACAAGAATTTCTTAGCAAAATTGCCACACACAAAGGCATTATTCACAAGGTTTCTCGGATCTACTTTGAAGATGCGAGCGACCGTGAAGATTTGGTGCAAGAAATTATTTTACAACTTTGGAAATCATTGCAATCGTTCAATGGAAAAAGTCAATTTTCAAGCTGGATGTATCGGGTTGCTTTAAATACTGCCATTGTATTTTTTAAGAAAGAAAAACGAAAGCCTGATGGTTATGAAATGCCTGCACATGTGCAATTGGTTCAAGAAGATTATTCAGACGAAAAAGAACAACAACTTGCCACTTTTTACAAAGCTGTTCAAGAATTAAACAAAATTGAAAAAGCCTTGATTTTCCAGTTTATCGAAGGGTTTTCGGGAGAAGAAATTGCCAAAAATTTAGGAATGTCACCTGTAAATGTTCGCGTAAAGCTCAACAGAACAAAGAAAAAATTAAAAGAAATTATAAAAACACAGAATCATGGATTTTGATAAAATAAAAGAACTTATGGATAACGAAAATCAAGATGATTTGCAGTTGCCAACAAGTTTAGAAAACTTAAAGGAAAGTCAGATGCCAATTGCCAAGATTCGCAAAACGATGAAAGGAGAAATTGCCATACAACTTGCTGGAATTGTCATCTTTTTCACCTATCCATTTTTAATAGAAATGTATGAATTGCCACGTGCCGTATATTTTATTTTTATGTTCATTACAAGTTTAATGACTTTGGGATATTTAGCGAAAATGATTTGGTTTTTACGCAGAACTTCTAGTGTGGGACAGCAAACGAAAGAAACGATTTTAAACTTTATTCACGATATCAAACTCACGATGGAAGTCTATAAAACCGGAATTATTGCAGGTTCCTTGTTATTACCTGTTTCGGTAACAGCTATTTTTATGGGCGCGGTAAAATTTGGAGAAGATCGTTTTACAGAATGGTTTTTACTGCAAATGTCTACAAGTACGTTGCTGCTAGTGATTTTAGGATATTTACTTTCTGGAGTTGTTATTTATTATATTACTGTGAAATGGGCAGATAAATTGTATGGTGTGCATGTACGTAAGTTGGAAGAGATTTTGACTCAGATGGAAGAGGTTTAGAATCGCTGACGCTGTTAGATTTGGCGTTGCCTCTTAGAATTTTAGACGCGCTTTGCTTTTAGAATCACTTTAGGTATCGATTTAGATTATTAAAAACGTCACTTCGAGTGGCAAATCTCTGATTTGTTGTATCGAGAAGTACTATGAATTTCTAAGCTGTTCTCGATACAATTTTTCTTCATTTCATTACGAAAAACCACTCGAACTGACGTGTTGTGATCATTCCTCGT
>NZ_CANLEA010000035.1 GCF_947489565.1 uncultured Kordia sp.
GAATGTTTACTCTTGTGTCATTCCGCATTTATTGCGGAATCCACTTTGAAGTACTCACAGAATTTTCTATTTGAAACTACATTATTCTATTTGAAACTTCTCAATACTCACATCTAAATACTCAATACTTTTCAAGCTTTATCGGCACGAGTTCGGAAACTCGCACTAACGTTTTTATTTGAAACGTCTTTGCATGGAAGTATGACGAAATTTTGTGTATTACCAAACCGTCAGATCGAGTGATTTTTCGTAATAAAATGAAGAAAAATTGTATCGAGATCTACTTTGAGAGTAAAAGCTTTCTAAGAAAACATCTTGACTCTTGACTCTAAAAGTCTTGGCTCTTTCCCAACAACTACTCTACAATTTCTTCAAACATAATTGTCTTTGTTTTGTTGGTAACAACAATTTCGTATTTCCCTTTTTTCAAACCTAATTCACAAACAGATGTTTTACTTTTTGCTTCCGCAATATCCACAGGAACTGCAGTCTGGATGTCTTCTCCTTTTTTATAGGCTAAAACCATCACAGGGAAATCTAACTCAACTGTTTGTAGATCAATCGTTATTTGTTGATTTCCATTCGTAAAAAGCCAATTTGGTCGGTTGTTTTTGTAATTTGTTTTTGGATGAAAAACGGCAATATCTGACCAACTTTCTCTACGTGTATATTTAAAAGGCTGCTTATTTTTATCGATCAAAACGGAAGAAGTTGCCACATTAAACGCTTTTAACATCGGATGATTGTATGTTGAATTTCCTTTTTCACTATACAACACTTGATGAATCGTCAACGGATCAATTCCTGTGTATTCTTTTAAACGTGCTGCCATTGCTTTTTCCCAAGAACGATGTGTTCCTTCCAACACATGATCAAATCCGCAGTGAATTACAAACTTTCCTTTTGGATCATTTTCTATAAGTTCTTGAAGATTTTTGGCTTGCGCAATTTCACGCTCTTTACCATTTACATTTTCTGTTGCTTCATAAGAAACAACTTGAAAACCAAGTGATAAAGCTGTTCGAATCATATTCCCAAATTGTGGATCTTTGGTATAATACCCAGTTTTTTGAATTGGATATTTCCGAGTGTTTAAATCTGCATCCAAATCGGCTCCATTTGCCAATGCTTCCAATGCCAAATAACGATATCCTTGATCGTATAAATCTTTTAAGAGCGATTTTGTAAACATACGATGCATGGAATTGTGATGTGCTTCGTTGATAATGACAACTTGATGTTTTGCAGCTTCTGCAATAATAAATTCTTTTGCATTGACAACCGTATATAATTTTTGCAATGAATCTATTTGAGAAGTCGAATAGTTTCTATCACGTCCGCGCATTGCCAAATCCCATTGTTGTAACGCATTTTTATAGTCACCTTTAGTTGCATAATCGGCTGCAGATATTTGATATTTCCAAGCAACAGTGTCCTTTTCTACTTTTTCCTGAATTTGTGTATTGAATTTATAATCTGTTGAAAATTCTATGGTTTTTATAGTTTTTGGAGCTTTTGAACAACTCCACAAACTTCCTATTAAAACACATACAAGAAATAATTTACTGATCGCTTTTGAATACATATTCAATTTATATTTTTGATTGCATTCAAATATAACTAAATATTTAGTTTAAACTAATTTCTTAGTTTAAAATGTTTTATTATTAGATTCGCTTTGCTGTTAGACCGCTTACGCTGTTAGATATTAGATCGCTTCGCTTTTAGATTTTTTCTCGCTCTTATGCGATGCTGAATCAAGTTCAACATGACGTTACTCTTGTGTCATTCCGCACGAATATTGAGCGAAATCGAAATATGATGTATTATGGATTCTTGTCTACACAGGAGCTTCTGTTTGAAACTTCTCAATACTCACATCTGAATACTTAATACTTTTGAAGAATGACATCCAAAAACTAACATCATTCCACAACAAACTCAAAAGCAGCCTTCTTCTTCCCATCTGTATCAATAATTCCAAACTTTTTCTGCGGATTGGTACGCCAAGGACGACTTCCAACAACTGAACTTGGAATGTCTTCAAAATCATACAACGTCCAGGCTAAATACGAAATGTTTTCCGCTTTTAAAATGCTTTTCATTTCCTGATAATAGGTAGCTTGCTTTTTCTCCGAACCAGCAAAAGGTCTCCAAAATCCACCGTACGACGATTGCCCAAATTCTCCAAGAAGAATTGGTTTATCGTTGATTTTCGATTTTAAGTTTGTGTAACTCTGAGCAAAATCTGCAGCAGCGTTATAATAGTGAAAAGACACAAAATCAAGCTTGTTTTGTAATAAATGAGCACTTTCCGTATTGGACCAACCAATCGTGACGAAGTGTTGTTTGTCAATCGATTTTACCAAAGAAATCATCTTATCTAACCAAGCCAATACATTTTCTTTTCCACGCGATTCAAAGTCTAAGTTTGGTTCATTTTTTAGGTCCCAAGCCAAGATTGCCTGATGATTTTTAAACTCGGAAACAATCGTTTCAGCATGTCGCTGCGTCAATGTCCAATCTAATACTTCATAGTTTCCATAAAAGTCAAAAAGTGTCAGCACAACTTGGAGTTTTTTGGTTTCGGCAGCATCTAACACTTGTGCTACTTTTTGAAGCTTTTCCTCTTTTACATTGGATTTTCCAAAATCTTCATATGGTACAAAAATTCGAATGGTATTGAAACCAGCATCTTTCATAAGATCAAAGTCTTTTTGAATGATTCCGATATCAAATTGATCGCCAAACATGTCCCAAGGTGTCGCCTGCGGATAGTAATTGATTCCCTTCATATTCAAGTTGGAGACTGCTTTTGTTTCCGAAGATTCCACAATTGATTTTACACTTTCTTTCACCAAATGACGCACACGCCAAAAACCATCTTCCAAAAGCAAAACTGCTTTGTAATTGGCAACTTCCGTAGTTTCCATGATGAATTTTCCATCTTTGTACAACTGCTTGTATTCCACTACATTTTCGTCTTTCAACACAATGAGTTGTCCATCTGCACTAAAGAATTCAATATTTGGTTGGTGCGAAAGAGTTGTAGCATCCACAACAATATTTTGCTGCTGATTTTCCCTTATAAAGTCTACAATATTCTTACGCGCACTTTCAGTATAATAATCGTCAATTCCTGTGGTTTGATTGGTTTTATACGCCACTTGTTTTACATACCAAGCATCTAAATAATCGTTTTCAATTTTTAGTAAGGTTTGCGCGTCCAATTTTCGACCTTCATTACCATCGTTTGTCCAACTCATTTTGGGCAAATAAACTTCCGCCTTTTTAACTTCTGTATGCAGCATTTTGCTTCTGTCGGCACCTGTGTTTAAATAAGTAAACGCGCTGCTAATTAAGAAAATTAGCATGGAAATGATGACAATATACGTCAACACCAAAAAGCTACGGATGATATTTTTGTCTGCTTTTACCATAGTTTTCTTGCTTTAAATGTTTTTGTAATGCCAGCCGTTGTGATGTCAATATCATAGTTTCCATTACTAAAAATGTTCGAATTCAATTCAAAATTCACAAAGCCATCACGCGATTCTTTGATATCGGTTTCGATTGTTTTGCCGTTTTGACTTATTTTCAGTTTGACTTGCAAACCATCTGGAATTAGTTGTTTCATAAAGCTTTGCAAAGGACCAATAGTTATGTTTCTATTGTTTTCAGAAAACTTCACAGTAAAATCTTCTATCACTTGTGCATAGGTCAATGAAATGGTATTGCTTTCCGAAATTCCAGCAACATATGCTTTTACCGTCCAAGTTTCTGCATGATCCGGATGAATCATTTTTGCAGTTGCCACGCCATCAATGGTCATTCCTGCAGTTTTTAAAAGATTTCCATCGGTATTTGTGATGAGAAATTCTACATAACTTCCATCACTCACAATATTATTGTTTTCGTCTCTCAACACAGAAGTCGTCAACGTTGTAATTTGGTTTCCATCAGCGTATTTGTGTGGACTTTTGGCAAAAATTTCAAAATCGCTAGCAATTGCAGGCATGACATTTACCGTATATTCTTTTGAGTTGAGTTCCATACATTCGGTTGCTAACAACATTCTGCCACTTTTTGAAGGCGCATAGATTCGTTGATACGCAATTAGGTTTTTTGTCTGAATCGTTTCTTGTTGCTCATTGGTTAAAAATTGACGTTTTACGGCAACTTCTGTATGTTCTTTTACAGGATTGTCCAAAGCATCAGTTGGAATCACCACTAACATCGTATAATCTCTTTCACCAGCTTCAATACTTGGCGGACCAACATAGGTTTCCATAGAAACTGGAGTTGTTTGTGAGCGAATATTGAATGTTCCTGAAAGTGTGTTTGCTTTGTCTAGTAATTTCCAATTGACAACGCCAGTTTTAGCACATATTTGTGTTGGAATTCTGTAGTGTAATTGCTCATTTTTTATGGTTGGACTGATCAATGTCGTTCCATAACTGTTGGCGCAATACAATTGAATAGAAGCATCTTGCGTTCCTGAAAATATCAAGACAACCGTTTCGCCTGCCGTGAACTCTTGTTGTGTTGTTTCTAGTTGAATTACGTCGGAAGTGGCTGCCGAGAGTTCATTCGCGCTTGACGCAAAAACTAAAAAGTATAGTATGTATGTTAATTTTTTCATTTTGGATTTCCGATATACGCATTCAACTCAATTTTCACCTGACTGTACAGCGGATGCGAAATGTTTTGTAATACGTTGTTGTTTTTTCTATTTGGGATGATTTTGTTTGATATATCTTCGTTTGGCAAACCGTTTACATAACAGTTTTCCATATTTGTACTGATGATTTCCACTTGTTCATTTTGCAAGATTTGATACTGAAATGGCTGCTTGCGTTGTTGACGAATGGCTTTGTCTAAAAACAAATGATCTACCCACAAAAGTTGTTGATTTTCATCATAATACGAAACCAATACTTGCGGAACCGTAATTTCTTGCAATCCACTATTGAACAGGTTTCCACGGATGGTTTTTTGGTTAATATCTAGTTCGCTTAGTACAATATTTTTATATAGATCTGAACCGGAAACATTTCCCGCAGCTTGTAAGTTAAATTTGGTTGGTGCATCTGCTAAATCTACCGGCGTAAACTCATCAGGATTGAAGGTTTCTGGAATGGAATCTTGGGTTTTTGACCACGCAATACCTTCAAAGTTGATACGAAACGAAGTCACTTCTTTCGGCATGAGTTTGTGCTTCATATGGTATTTTGCATTGTACGTTGCTAATGCTGCATTTTTGTCGTTATAAAGTGTTCCTTTGAGCACCACATCGGCTGGCACATTGTCTATATTTTGCACTTCACCAACAATGGCGTAATGTCCATTATGCTTGACCAATTTTGCTGTGATAATCTCTAAAACAGGTTGTTTTAAGACATCTTCATGATAGGTTTGTTCGGTCGTAATACGTCTTCTTCCGTGATTGTAATAGGCGGTTTTATTGTTTGAATATAATTGATCTGGCGGCAAATCGGCTTCGATAGTTTCAGCTTCTAAATACCATTTCCCATTGCGTTTTACAACCGTTTTATAATCTGATTTTTCAATTCTTTCTAAAGGTGTAATCCACTTTGTAGTTACTTTTAAGGTTGCCAAACTATCGGTTTTCGTTGTTAGTTTCGTTTCTATTGCATCTAACTTTGCATATGAACTTAACAAACCATCTGTGGAAGAGATTTCTAGCATATACTGTGCAATAGTGATCTTATTTTCTGGATTGATTAAACTGTGTGCTTTTTCAAATTCTTTGAAATCGAGTGCGTCGTAATAGGCTTTTACTACATTTTCTGGCGAACGTTGCGAATCGTTTTTGATGTAGAATTGATAGCTTCCAAATGCTAAAATTCCGATTAAGATGATTGCCCAAATATGATTGATTTTCACAAGTCTACTAGAAAATTTAGTGTAGCTTTTATGGTATTGTAAATACTCTTCAGCATCGGTTCGCTTTCGCTGAATATATCTTAGAAAGATTGGTTGAATGTTCAACAAAAAAGCCAATATCAAAGTCATAAATGGAATAATTCCCCAAGCTAGTTTTTGCCAAGTTGCTACCTCATCTTTTGGTAAAATGGAAGATAATGGCGGAACGTTTAACTTTTCCCAAACCATGACCCCATTTTCCAATTGTGGTAAGCGTTGCCAGCCACAGAAATAGAGAATAGGATCATAGAATTTGTCATTCGAGAAAATGTATTTTAGGTTATATTTTTCAGGTGTTGTTAAGAATTGTTGCAACGAACCAATGCCGGCTACTCCTTTAAATTTTGAGTTTTCTAAACGTTCTATCGGTCTTGTTGTGAGTTCAGGCAAACGACGTGCTGAATGATAGTTTCCATCTACCGATAATGCATTGGTTTGTGCTGCCAACCATGCCATTTGATCTCCAAAACCAAGCGTTAAGTATCGCCATTGATCGTGCTGATCTTGATTGAGAAAATTGACAATGGGTAACATGTTTATTTTTTCTGGTTGCGATGGTCTAAAATATCCCAAACTCATGGTAAAAATGGTCATGAATACAAACAACGCTGCCAAAGCACCACCAATGATTCTGTGATACATAGCGCCAAATTTTTCTTGAAAAAACGTTTTTAAATCTGCTTCTGCGAAACGATAGATAAATTCGCCAAAGATTGGCAACGACATGATGGAAGCCCATAATGTAAATCTGTCTAAGGTTAAGATATTGAAAGCCGTTTCACCCAAAATCATACGTGGAATCGGAGTTGTGCCACCTGTTCCTAATATAAATAATAAGGTGATGGACAAACCGAAAAACAAATACCGTTTGCTGTAGTATCTATAGAAAATGTATGGTAATAGGAACAGTAAAATTCCCCACGGAATTAGAAAGAATACCAATCCAGATGACGTAATTTCCAAGAAATGATCGCGCGAACCGTGTGGAATGGGCACTTGCGTAATCGGATTGTTTTTGGAGTTGATCCAATACGGTAAAATACATCCGACAATGATCGCCAAAGAAGACATTCCAAATAAAACGATGCGTTTAAAAAGCTTTTTAAAGTTTCTCCAAAAGACTAAAAGTGTGATTTCTTTTATCGAATTGACTTGTGCACGTGCAGCATCCATAATTGCCATTCCGATCAACGGAAAGATAAAGAATACCATTCCGAAGATTGGCGTTACATGATGTGAAGTTACTGTAACAGCAATCAGCGAAAGCGACGTGAGTAAGTATTTGTATTTACCTGTTTTTAACCAAAGGTAAATCTCTGGCAAGGCATGCATTAATATAGAAATTCCAACGATGCTTGGCAATTGCCCAAATATGTGCAAGGTTTCTACAAAAGAAGACGAGAAAACCGCTAAAATAGCTGCATAACCTGCCACTTTTTTGTTTCCTGTCATTAATAAGGAGAAACGATAAACTCCTGTAATAAAGAGTATGACGGCAATAATGGCAACCGCAAATAATCCAAACTTTAGCCCACCAATAAACGATAATGCTCCGATAGATTGATGTACCAATGGCGGATAACTCATTACGGTAAATCCTGTGTACCATTTGTAATTCCATGGTTCAAACCAACTGTTGGCATAATGATCGGCAAAGAACAAATGAATTAAGGCGTCATAAGTGGTTTCTAAGGTGAAAAAGATCGTCGTACCATGAAACACTACTCCGAGAAGTAGCGCTAGTAGTAATAGTTTGTTTGTCGTCTTTTTCATGAAAAGTATTTTATTCTTTTATTGAATATAGCTATTTACTTACAATTTTAACTACTGACTGTAAAAGCTTTTTTCGATGAAATAAAGATAAACGGTCTACTTTTTAATTGGACTAAAGGAAACTGCATTTCGTCTAAAGATAGATTCGTTTAAGGTGTTTTGGGCAAAATCGTCTGCGATTCCCAACTACTTTTGACCTGTAAGTCATTCAGAAAACAACACAAATACAACTGAATATTACACAAGAATATGAATCATTAAAAACACAGTACGATGAAAATATTAGCCATAGACGATCAGAAATTAGTTTTAATTCCATTAGAAAGTAGATTACAGGAATTAGGATACCAAGTACTCACAGAAACAAACGCATTGAAAGGCGCTGAGTTATACGATATGTTTCAGCCAGATTTAGTAATTGTAGATATGAATATGCCAACTGTTTCCGGAATGGAAATCGTACAACATATTAGAAGAGATAGACAAGATAATACACCAATTATGATATTATCTGGAAATACCGATGATGAAATGATTACGAAAGGTTTTGATTTAGGTGTGAATGATTATATGAAGAAACCATTGAGCTTGAATGAAGTTTGTGCTCGTGTGAAACGATTGATTGGTGTTCCAAAACATACAGCAGTCACACATACAGATACAGTTATGATTCAGCAAAGATGTGTTGGTGTTGTGATTCCATGTTATAACGAAGCAGAACGTTTGTTAAGCACTGAATTTACCAATTTTATTGACAAGAATTCTGGATATCATTTGTGTTTTGTGAATGACGGAAGTAAAGATGCTACGTTAGAAGTTTTGCACGATTTACAGAAAGGAAGAGAAGATTTTATTACCGTATACGATTGTGAAAAGAATGGTGGAAAAGCAGAAGCTGTTCGTTTGGGAATGTTGCATATGGCACAGAGAGCTGATTTGGATTATATTGGATTTTTAGATGCAGATTTATCGACTGATTTAGCAGATTTTGACGAATTGGTTTCTACGATAGAGAATTCTGATTTTAAGATTGTAAGTGGTTCTAGAATTAGCAGAATGGGCGCAAATATTACCAAAGAATCTGCCCGTAAAGTTATTAGTATGACGATTAATTTGATTATTAGAAATATTCTGTCCATGAACTTTAAAGACACGCAATGTGGCGCGAAGATTTTTCATAAAGATGTAATCAATCTAGCGTTTGACAAGAAGTTCATTACGAAGTGGTTGTTTGATGTAGAGATTTTTATGCGTATGCGTAGACATTTTGGATTGGACAAAGCAAAAGCAATGATGTGCGAGAAGCCTTTGAAACGTTGGATTCATGCTGATGGTTCTAAGCTGTCTATGAAAGATTCAATCAAAATCATTGGTCAGTTAGGACAAATTGCTTGGTCGTACAGAAGCAAAAAAAAAGCCTCAACTAAAGAGGTAAATACAAATTTTGAAATTGCATAATATTTCGACGGTATTGAATATAAAACTTAAAAAAAGAAAACACGTTTCCCCCTAATTTCACCTGATTCCCCTAAACCTACTATACTTATGAAGATTGGAATTTTAATTATATTCCGTAATGACGAAAGAGCTATTGAAGTACAGAAGTTAATTACACTTTTTACAGAAAAGAAGAAATTGAATGTTTGTTTTGTAAACAATGGAAGTACTGACAATACTTTTGAGCTTTTGAAAGAAATTCAAGAAGAAGCTAGTATTCCGATTTCAATTATTGATGTCAAAAAAAACCGTGGTCATCAAGCAGCCATCAAAGCTGGTGTTCGGTATTTGACAAGCCAAAACGATTTGCCTTATATATTATGCATGAAGCAGTTTACTTCAAAGGATTATGACTGCTTAGAGAAAGTTTTTAACATCATACAGCAAGAAAAAGATATTGTGATGGATGTATTTTCAAAAACCAAGCGTTTGACACATAAGAATGTATTTTCATTGGATGTTGTTTTGGAGAAAGCTTGTTAGGTGTTTGGTCTTGGGTATTAGATGTTAGATCGCTACGCTTTTAGATCGTTTCACTCTTAGATTTTTAGACTTTTGGCTTTGTTGTTTTGAATGTTAAATGTGGAATTTTAAATTGTTGCTTACTCTTGTGGGCATTACTTTTTTTCATGAATTTATGAATGTTTTTTAAAATGCCTATCTCAAATTAATTTAAATACTAACACGTCTAAAAATCTAGCAATCTAAAATGTCTAAAAAAACAAAAAGTGAGCTACAAAACTGCAACTCACTTTTCTGGCTATAACTTACCAATCAATTGTTAAAAATTATGTAGGTTATGCCATACTTACAACATCGATGTTGATCGTTATTATTTAATTAATGGCTTCTACTGTAACTTCGATTAAGTTGTATCCGCCTCTGTCGTCATTGTTTTGAGTAACTCCTGCTGGAGAACTGATGGTTCCTTTTCCAAATTGAACATCTGTTAATTCTGTAACACGTCTTACAGTAGTGTCTGCATCAGCTGCTACGGAAACATTTCCGTTCATTGGTTGTCCATCTCCTAAACCAACTGCTTGATCAAACTCAGTTCCTGAATCGTATAAGTAGTTTTTATAGATAACGATGTCTGATTTTACCGTTCCGTCTGCATTGAAAACTTCTATTCCTTGTTGATTGTTTGAGATAAACCAATCGTTTGTAGAAACTAACATGGTTGCAAAGTTTAATCTTTTACCTTCTTCTACATCAATTTCAAATATAATAGATTCTCCTGGCGCAGCGCCAACTGCACTTTTTACAGCAGTTACACCTTCTAAACCATTTAAGTATTCGTATGCGATATCAGCATTTCCATCTTCTGCTAGTTCTTCTAATCCTGAACCTGCAATAGCAACTTCTCCTCTTGTAAAGAATGGCGATTGCTCTCCTTGTGTGTAGGCAATTCCAGGAGAAAGTACCGAATATGAAGAGGAAAGACGTAATGGAGCTCCTGTTGAGCCTGTTTCTGAAAACCAGTCATAAATTGCTTGCGGCGAACCGTCTTCAGCCAAACTTTCTAAACCATTTGCTCTTACGGGTGCTCCTTCTTCAAATAAGGCATTTGGTTGTGTGTGTACTACCAAAATTCCTGGTGTTACATATCCTGGATTGTGTAAAGCTTCTCTGTTTGCTTTTGTGATTGTCAATGTAAATTCTCTCGCAGTAGTATCATACGCTAGATAGGCTGTTAAATAATTTCGGATATTTCTTCCTGTATTTCTAAAAGCAGGGTTGCTATCTGGTGTTCCTGAGTTAGGTCCGGTTTGATTTGGGGCAGTAAATTCAGTTGATGGGAAATTGTTTAAGAAGTCTTCATCTGCTTCTGTTCCTGCATCCCACACATTGATATTGTCTGAAATATCACCTGTTAATGGCGTGTCGCCATCCCATAATTTAATTCCTTGCGGTTGTGTTGCAAAAACCCAGTCGTTACTTTGAGCAAACATATTGGCAAAGCTTACATACGTTCCTTTTGTTGCTTTAAACGATACTTGATGCGTTGCGTCTGTTGTTGTTAATGGACCTGAACCAATTGTTTTTACATTTAAATAATTGATTGCATTTTTGAGTGTTACTCTAAATGTTGTTGTAGGAACAACATTGTTTGTGTTGTTGTTAACAATTGTAGCATCGTCGTCGCTGCTACAAGAAGTGAAACCTAAAAGTCCCACAAGTGCCATAGATAAAATTGTCTTTTTCATAATAATTTTTTTATTGAAGTATGGATACTTGGACGACTGCATGAAAAAAACTTACCGAAATCATCATCACTAAAATCAATTAATAATAGCTAAAACTTATAGTTTCAATTTTAACTATTGGTTTTAACAATTTTCAATTGACCTGTAAAATATTATTTATCAACCACTTACAACTATTTCTCTATAGTTGCTTTTGACATAATTTAACATTTCACTTTTTGTGTTATTTATAACAAAAAGTTTTGAAAATATTTTTAGAGAATGAGTTGAGAAAGCCTATTTCAATGGACTTTTAATTGTATTTAAGGCGATTTATATTCATAAAAAGATAATTCTTGGAGAGAATAAATAGTCCATAAAAAAACTCCAACACTAAAATAGTATTGGAGTTTTGTATGATTGTTGTATGTTTTAATTCTTATTGCTTGATGAATTTTTGTGTAAATACTTTTCCATCAGATTCCAAACGAAGGATATAGTTTCCTGTTTGTAATTTAGAAACATCTATTGAATGTTCTTTTAGTTTTAAGTTCAGTACACGCTTTCCTTCAATATTAAAGATCGTTGCAATTTTACCAACTAAATTCACTGGACTGTTGATGTTCATGATTTTTCCAACTGGATTTGGATGAATAGCAACACTTTCCAACGTTTCATCAGGAATGCTTAAAGTTTGTCCTTCTGTAATTACATGATGTGTATTGATTGCTGGATTTACTACATTATCAACTGTACCAGATGGCCAGTAAATAATGATATTAGTAATTGTATCTTCCGTTCCAATACCAAAGTGTGCATTTAATGTACTCATATAACGGAAACCTTCTCCACTACGTACATCGCGAATTTGTGTTCCTGAAGCAGTGTGTACTTCAATTCTAGCACCAATTCCGTTGATATTACTTGCAACTCCTGTCGTGGTAATTTTTACCCAGTTGTTACTGTTTCCAGTATTGGTATATAAAGTCGTTCCTGAGATTGCATCAATGAATCCATCGTTATTTAAATCTCCAAAAGAACCATTACTTCCTGAAATTACATTGTCATATACTGTAAATGTCATATTACCATTTCCAAATAAAATACTTCCGTTAGAAGCGATGTCTAAGTTTCCGTCATTGTCAAAGTCATATGTAGCATTTTCAATTCCTAAATTGGTTAATGCTGGTAATATTCCTGAAGAAGCGGTAACATTTGTAAAAGTACCATTTCCATTGTTTCGCATTAGTTTGTGTGTTCCGTCTGCTGTAGAACTAGCTCCCACAAAAACATCCATATCTCCATCGTTATCATAATCTCCCCAAGCAGAAGACCATGTTTGTAACGGATCTGCTAAACCAGCAGCAGACGCTACTTCTGTAAAGCTTCCAGTTCCATCATTTTCGTGTAATTCATTAATGTTGATGGTAGTTGAACCTCCACGACATTTTGCAATAAACATATCCATGTCTCTATCATTATCGTAGTCAATCCAGATAGAACCGTAGTTTCCTCCACCTGCAATATCTCCAAGTCCACCTTGGTTAAAAGTTAAGTTTCCACTTCCATCATTCATATAATATACATTCGGATCAACATCATGACATACAAAAGCATCTAAGTTTCCATCTTGATCTAAATCGACAAAGTTTGAACGTTGCGAGAATACATATTCTGATCCTGAAATTTCTGTAAATCCTGTTCCTGTATCGTTGGCTTTCATGAATGTAACTCCACTTCCTCCACCGTATAATAAATCGGTAAATCCGTTGCGATCAAAATCAGCTGCAGCTAAACTCCAAGAAGGTGTATTGTCTGCATTTGTGGTGGTAATATTTGTTGCTGTTGAGCTTAATCCTCCAGAAGCTTGCTGATAAAAGATATTTACGTTGGTTGAAGTAATAGAAACTACATCGTCTAAAAAGTCACCATTCATATCAACAGCAGCTCTTTGGCTACCATTTGTATTTACCGTTGATGTTGTAAAGTCTGCTGGCGGTGGTGGCGCTAATGTTGAGAAGTTTAATGGTCCGCCCCAAATACTTGCGTCTATTCCACAAATAGCTCGTACATATACTTCATAAGGTGTTCCTGCATTCAATGAATTCACATTAACACTTGTTGCACTTGAAGCAGTTCCTGCTCCTGTTGGCGCTCCTGTTCCTGCAAGTTGTACTACATATTCCCAAGCTGTTTCTCCACTGTTAGGCGACCAAGAAATGGTTGCTGAATCTTGTGTAATAGCTGATGCTGTTATACTAGAAGGTGCAATACAGAACGATCCGCAAGTTTCAATACGAACTAAATCAATAGACATATCTCCTGAAAAACCAGTTCCTGTACCTGTATGACTAAATTCTACATAAATTACTTGACCTAAATATGAATCTAAATTTACACCAACTGGAACCCAAGCTTCAGATCCGCTTGTTTGTAGTTCTCCTGAAAGTGTAAATTCTGTTGTAAAAGGTCCAGAAGCAGAAGTTCCTATTCCTACATTTAAAGTTCCCATATCTGCTCCGTACGCATGTAAGTAGAATGATAATTCTGCGCCATCTGTTGCCGTTGTTAAATCGATTGCTGGACTCACGGCTGAAGCGGTTGCTGAAGTATTTCCAGAAGCTTCATAGTTCATGAAGTTAGCACCACTAAAAGCGGCATCTGGTCCTGTTCCTCCAGAAGTATTTCCATCAGGGATTTCCCAAGAACCATTTCCACTATTCAAATCTCCTGTCCATCCAGATGGTGAGTCAAATTCTTCTGTGAATAGAAATGTAGAAGATCCTGAAGCACAAGTAACACCAACTGGTCCTGGTGGCGGACAGTTACTTTGCGTGATAGAATTACTATTGACAACACAGTTTACATCTTGATCATTTTCAATGGTAATAACAATACCTGTTGCATTGGCAAATGGTCCAAACAGAACCGTTCCTGCATTGGATAAATTTTGATTGGAACTTCCTTGATTGTCTGAAATCGTTACAGATGTTGCCGATCCTAAGTCCGTAACATTAACATCTACTAAAAATCCACCGCTTGTTGCACAATCATCCACCACTGTATAGGTTACTGTAGGATTGGTACAAGTTGCACAGTTTACGTCAAAATCCCAATGCACGTATCCGTTAGTATCACAGCTAATGGTTCCGTCTGAATTTGCCATGACTGTAATGGTATCTCCACTTGATTGAAATGTCAATCCTGTTAAGTCACCATTATTTCCATAACCGTTATAAAGTTCGGTTCCGTCAGTATCTAAAACGATCAATTCATCCCAATCGTTTTCTGTTTGTCCAGCGTTAAATGTTACTTGCAAATCTGATCCATCAGAACTTACAAAAACAAAACTGGTTGTATCATTTGTTGTATAACAATACGTTGTATTTACAGCGCCAGCCGAACAATCGACCGTAGTTTGCGCAGCTGCAAAAAAACAGGATGCAAAAAAGCATATTAGTAAAGTAATTTTCTTCATAGGTTGGTTGGTTTTATTGTGTTACGAATTTTTAAATACGTTCGTAACCTTAGTTTAGTTGATAGTCTTTTATTCACATTCGGTGGTAATTCCATCTATCCATTGTCCAATCATTTGAACAGCTTCTTTGTGGATAATGCTTCTACCAAGTAATGGCATTCTAAATTCTTCCGCTTCTGTATTCAATCTGTAATACATTACCGCACGTTCTTTGAGTCCAGGTGTTACAATATTGATCATTCCAGTAATTTCTTCATCAGGATCAATACAAATTCCTAAGTTATTAGGATCTCCAGATTCGTGAAATGCAAAACGCACAGGTCTGTAATCACAATGCGATCCTTCTTGATGACAGTGCGCACAGTTAATATCAATATAAGAGCGTACACGTAAATCGATAGGTTGTGTTTCGTCGCTCCATTTTACTACGGTATTGATGGTTGCAGGTAAGTTGTCTTCTAAATATCCTTCGTTGATGAACTTTTGTAGCTGATTTTCAGTTCCATCAGCATAATCGTACATGCTATTTAAGTTTTGTGGTTTCATCCCAATAGGAACAGAAGCCGTACCACTTTTATGACAGGTAAAGCATTCTACTTCTGAAGGAATTCTATAATTTGTCGTTTTCATTTCGCCAGCTTCCATAAACTCTACATTGGTAAATGAACCATCGAGACTAAATGTAGCTTCTGTTTGCGCATCATTCCAAACATAATCAGCAAAATACCAATCGTCTGCTTTCTTTAGCATTAAACGTGTTTCTATGATGCGTGTGGTATTGCCCGGTTGTACGTTATCATAATAGAATGTTTTTATTAAAAACGTTCCTACAGGCATGTCTATCAGTTCCATATCATCAACGTATGTTGCTTGCACATCATTTGGCATCCAAACAAAACGTTTCTTTTTGGCGTAGTCTGTAAATAAAGTTGAAATAGGTTCATATGGAATGACACCTAATGCTGGTGTTTGGTCTTTTATATCACCTTCAAAAAAGCTGTATTCTGAAAGTGTAGCAAATGGAAAAGCGTCCATATCTAATACTACAGGCGAAGTTGGAATCGGCACATAGTCGTCATCCATTGAAGTTGGTGGCTCCGGTGTTGTGGGATCATTATCATCGTTTCCACAAGAAAAAAGAGTAGCAGAAAGCACTGCTAAAATAGCAATTTTACGTAGTTTTTTGATCATGTTTTAGTTTAGTTAGTGCACTAATATAACAAAATATTAGATGTAATCTTTGATTATTAGAGAGTTACTCTTTATATAAGACAACTGAACGTCTATTAATCCTACCTTTTAAGTGGAATTATTTTCAAAATGCTATTTTTCTCAGCTTTATTTTTGTGTTAAAAATTAATTTAACCAAGTTCTAAAGCTACCTCAACACCTTTTTCTAACACTTCCAAACTATCAAAAAATACAATCATTTTTTCATATTTCGCTAAGACTAAATAATGACTTCCTTTAAAATAACTTTGTCTCACGGTGACTTTAAAATCAGAAGTTTCAGAAACTTTCAGTTGATGAGGATACACTAACATTGTTTCTGTTGAAGTTTCTTCTGAAAATAAACTTGCAGGCAATTCATTGACTTCTCCAAAAAGAGAAGCTACATATTTGTTTGGAGGATTGTTATACAAGCCTTTAGAATCACTTTTTGCAATGATTTCTCCTTGTTTCAGCACAATCGTAGTGTCTGCAAAGGAAAGTGCATCTGTGCGATCGTGTGTAGCTACAATGCAGGTAATATTTTCTTTTTTGAGATAACTGAACAGGTTTCTACGCAAGGCGTTTTTTCGGAAGTTGTCTATATGACTAAACGGTTCATCTAACAATAATACTTCGGGTTCACGCGCTAAGGCTTTTGCCAAAGCAACGCGCTGTTGTTGTCCGCCACTGAGTAGTTTTACTTTTACATCTGCAAACGCAGACATTTCAACCATTTGTAATAATTCGTGAATGCGCTGTTGTTTTGCTTCCGGATAAAAATTGGATAAATAGGTTCCAATGTTTTCTGCAACCGTTGTGTATGGCATTAAGTCAAAATCTTGCGCTACATATTTCATGCGTTCAAAGCCAGGTACTAAATGATAGGCTGGGCCTAAAATTTGTTCGTCTTTCCAGAAGATTTCTCCAGCATCCAAATCGTGTAAACCATAAATAAGTTTGAGTAAGGTACTTTTTCCACAGCCACTTTCGCCAATAATTGACACATGTGTTCCTTGCGGAATTTCAAAAGAGATGTCTTTTAAAATCGGTATGTTTTCCAAATAAGAAAAGGAAATTTGTTGAACTTGAAGCATGGCAATTTTTTAGCACTGCAAAAATACGGAGATAATTGTGAAAATCTACATATCCGAGAAACAGTTTACCGCAAGTTTTAGGTATTGAGTAATCTTTTTAATACCTCTGGACTCATTCTATTATTAAAGAAAGTAATTAGGTAGATTTTATTAGCAACTGTATCTTTTTTGTAGAATAAAGAAACGTTTTTATGAATAATACTTTTTTGTATTCCAAGATCATTGTGAACAAACGGATGCATAATTTTATTCTCTTGAATATTCTTAAGTAGTTCGTTTGTTAAATTAGTAAAACTTCTAATTTCTTTTTTTGTCCACCTGTTATTTAAATTTTCAAGAATTTCAATATATGTGATTTTTGCTAATTTCGTCCAAATAATCTCCATGTATCAAAGTCCATACGTTTTATTTATTTCCTCCATAACCTGTTGATGCGTAAACGTATTTTCATTTTCAATATCTTTTAATCCAGCTTCAATGAATAGTTGTTCAGCTTCAGATACTGTACTCCAATCAGAAGAATTAGAGAGATTATTTTTTAGTTCTTTCAGTTTAAGAATGATAGCTTCATCTTTTAGATTTACTAACCACTCCATTAATTTATATTTCTCTAATTGCACATCCATGATAAAGACTTTATACTCAAAGATACTAATTTTATACAGATCTATTAAAAGATGTGAAATGCTTATTAAACAGGCAATTTATTAAGTTTCAAAGTAGATTCTGCAATAAATGCGGAATGACAATTTTTTCTAATAAAAAAACCGCCAAATTGAAAATCAGTTTGGCGGTTTGTATATGTTATTTTAAAAAGCTTAATTCTTAAACTCTTCTAAGACCGATTTGTTTGGCAATTCTTTAAAGCCCATACTATACAACGTGAAGCCATAAATATCAGCGTATTGTTCTATTGTTTTTGAAATTGGTGTTCCTGCGCCATGTCCTGCATCTGTTTCTATACGAATAAGCGTAGGATTGGTTCCTGATTGTTTTGATTGCAATTCCGCTGCAAATTTGAAACTGTGTGCTGGCACTACACGATCATCATGATCGCCCGTAGTGATTAGTGTTGCAGGATACTGAACTCCCTTTTTCACATTATGCAATGGCGAATATCCTTTTAAGTATTCAAACATTTCTTTGCTGTCTTCCGAAGTTCCGTAATCATACGCCCAACCTGCACCAGCAGTGAATTTATGATAACGTAGCATGTCTAATACACCAACTGCTGGCAACGCAACTTTCATCAAATCTGGACGTTGGGTCATGGTTGCACCTACTAACAATCCGCCGTTTGAACCACCTCGAATGGCTAAGAAGTCACTAGATGTATATTTATTTTCGATTAAAAATTCCGCCGCAGCGATAAAATCGTCAAATACATTTTGCTTTTTCATTTTAATTCCCGCATTGTGCCATTCTTTTCCATATTCGCCGCCACCTCTAAGGTTTGCTACGGCATAAATTCCACCTTGTTCCATCCAAACGACATTGGCAACACTAAAACTAGGTGTCAATGAAATATTAAATCCTCCGTAACCATATAGAATCGTTGGATTTTTACCATTCATTTCAATTCCTTTTTTGTGTGTAATAATCATAGGAACTTTGGTTCCATCTTTAGATGTGTAGAATATTTGCTTGCTTTCATATTCGTCTGGATCAAAGTCAATTCCGGGTTTTCTGTACACTGTTGATACTCCATCTTTTGGATTGTATGTATAGGTTGTACTTGGTGTTTTGTAATTTGAAAATGAAAAGTATAACGTTTCATAATCTTTTTCTCCATTAAATCCGCTAGCAGTCCCAACACCTGGTAAGGTAACTTCGCGAACTAGTTTTCCATCATAATCATATTGCAATACTTTTGAAACGGCATCTACCATATATCTTGCAAAGAAATAACCTGATCCTTTTGAGATACTTAATACATTTTTGGTTTCTGGAATAAAATCTACCCAGTTTTCTGGAGCAGGATTTGATGCGTCAACCGTCACTACTTTTTGGTTTGGCGCATTCATATTTGTCATAATGTATAATTTAGAACCTACATTTTCAATAACTCTTGAATCAGTATTGGTATGATCTAAAATAGTTACGATTTTACTATCAGGTTTTGTTAAATCTTTCATGAATAATTTATTTCCTGAAGTCGATACTGATGCTGTAATAAATAAATAGTTTCCATCTTTTGTAACACTACCACCAACATAACGATGCTTTTCTTCTGGCGCTCCTCCAAAAACTACTTTATCATCTTTTTGAGGCGTTCCAAGCTTGTGGTAATATAATTTATGTTGATCTGTTTTGGCAGATAATTCACTTCCTTTAGGTTTGTCGTAGCTTGAATAGTAAAAGCCGTCATTGTCTTTCCAAGAAATTCCTGAGAATTTAATATCTACCAAAGTATCTTCTACCACTTCTTTGGAAGCTACATCCATAATGACAACCTTTCTCCAGTCGCTTCCGCCTTCTGAGATAGGATATGCAACAATTTTTTTATTGTCTGAAAAACTCATTCCGCCTCCCATAGAAATTGTTCCATCTTCAGAGAATTTGTTCGGATCTAAAAATACTTCTGCTTTTTCGTCTCCTTTTTGTCGATAGATTACATACTGGTTTTGCAATCCGTCATTTTTATAAAAATAAGTATAGTCACCTCTTTTAAAAGGAGCACTTATTTTTTCATAGTTTATAAGTTTCGTGTATCTTTTTTTGATGGCTTCTCGAAATGGAATTTTATCTAAATAGCCATAAGTTGATTTGTTCTGTTCTTTTACCCAAGCTCCTGTTTCTGCTGAGCGATCATCTTCTAGCCAACGATACGGATCTTTTACTTCGGTGTTAAAATAAATGTCTACCACTTCTTTCGTTTGTTTTTCAGGTTCTTTCTCGCAAGAGAAGAAAAATACTGCGAGAGAGCTAATTATTAACAATTTTTTCATTGAGTACTATTTTAATTGGATGTGCTAGATCGAATTTGCAGGGTTTTTATTTAGAGCAAATTATGTCTAGTACAAGGATTGGTTTCCCTCAAATTTACTTTAAAAAAAACCACTTCCGTTAATTAGAAGTGGTTTTTAACAAAATGCTAAGACTTTTTATTAGTAAAATAACGGTTTAAATTGTGACCAATGTTTGTATATGAGTATCGTATTTAATGTTGCTACAACGAGCGCGCCAATCATTCCGCCCGATAAATCTAAGAAGAAATGAAATAGTAAAATATTTACAGAGATTGGTGCTAGTAAGATTAAGGCAAAAGGCACCCATTTTTTTAGGATTAGTAAAACTCCAACATAGACTTCCAATGCGCCAACAATAGGAAGAATGTATCCTGTATTACCCAGTGAAGTCATAAATTTACCTGCATCTTCGGGTAACTTTGGTTGTGGTATAAAGCCAGCATCCATAAAAATCATAACAAGTTTATTAGCACCAAATACAATGAGAATTAGCCCTAATACGAAACGGATAATTTTGGTAAATTTGGAATTCATAGGTGAAGAGTTTTGTGTTAGTATACTCTTAAGATATGAAAAAGATACCGTATGCACCAACTATTTTCGACGATCAGAACTATATCACAGATTTAATAACTCACTAATTTATAGTTCATTGTATAAAAAAAGACACTCCTGTTTGGGAAGTGTCTTTAATTTTTATGATTCAGTTTTTAAACCAATTTATGATCTACTAAGTGTTGTGCAATTTGTACTGCATTGGTAGCTGCACCTTTTCGTAAATTATCAGATACAATCCACATATTTAATGAATTTGGTTGCGATCCGTCGCGGCGAATTCTCCCCACAAAAACATCGTCTTTTCCTTCCGCATAAATTGGCATCGGATATACATTGGTATCAGGATTGTCTTGTACTACAATTCCAGGTGATTCCTGTAATATTTTGCGAACTTCATCGAGCTGAAAATCATTTTCAAATTCAATATTTACACTTTCAGAATGTCCGCCAACTACCGGAATACGAATGGCGGTTGCCGTAATAGCAATGGTATTATCGTCTAAGATTTTTTTAGTTTCATTGACCAATTTTACTTCTTCTTTGGTGTATCCGTTTTCTACAAATACATCGCAGTGTGGCAATGCATTTCTATGAATTGGATACGGATATGCCATTTCTCCTTTTTCACCAGCATATTCACTTTCTAACTGACGAACCGCTTTTACGCCTGTTCCTGTGATAGATTGATATGTAGAAACTACAATACGCTTTATTTTGTATTCTTTATGTAATGGTGCCAATGCCACAACCATTTGAATGGTAGAACAATTTGGATTGGCAATAATTTTATCTTTAGAAGTTAATTGATTCGCATTAATTTCTGGCACCACCAATTTCTTTGTTTGATCCATTCGCCATGCAGAAGAATTGTCAATTACCGTAGTTCCAACGGCTTCAAATTTTGGTGCCCATTCTAAAGAAGTGCCTCCGCCCGCAGAAAATAGTGCAATATCTGGTTTGGCGTTAATAGCATCTTGCATACTTACAATAGGATATGCGTTTCCTTGATAGGTGATTTCTTTTCCAATAGACCTTTCTGAAGCTACTGGAATTAAAGTGGTTACAGGAAATTTTTGCTCTGCTAATACTTTTAACATTACAGTTCCTACCATTCCTGTTGCGCCCACGACTGCTACTTTCATTACTTTTATTTTTATAGTCTTAATGTATCATACAAAAATATCTATCTAATTTCGATAAGAATCTATTTTAGCATGTTATTTTTTGTAAAATTAGGAATAAAAACTGCGCAAATCTTATAAAATTTTCCAAATATCAAAAATTTCACAAAAAGTTACATATAACACAAAAGCCACTCTGTACAGAGTGGCTTTTTTATATAATATGTTTGAAAAAATTACTTTTTCAATAAGTCTCTAATTTGTGTTAATAACTCTTCTTGAGTTGGTCCTGCTGGTGCTTCTGGAGCTGGCTCTTCTTTCTTCTTTGTTTTGTTGTATGCTTTTACAATTAAAAACATCACCAAACCTACAATTAGTAAATTTACAATAGCATTCACCCAATTTCCCCACATAATTGCATTTTCAGGAGTCGTTACCTTTCCTGTTGCATCTACAACGGCTTCTGTTAAGATTATTTTCTTCTGAGAAAAATCTGTTCCGCCTGTAAAATACCCTACAAAAGGCATTACAATGTTGTCAACAAATCCTTTTACAACTCCGCCAATAGCGCCTGCCATAATTACGGCTACTGCAAATTCGATCACATTTCCACCAGTGATAAATTCTTTAAATTCTTTAATCATAATGTTGATTGTTAGTTATTATTGAATCTAAAAGTAGTAAAAAATATGATAGTTTTCAATTTGTTAGAATGAACTAAAGACCTAATTAACGAAGAAATACACGTTTTACTCGTTGAGAAACCGCAGTTAAAATTTCATACGAGATGGTATTTATCTTTTCTCCAAATTCATCGGCGCTTTGTCCTTCTCCAAAAATAATGACCTCATCACCTTCATTGCAGCGAATTCCTGTAATATTGACCATCATCATATCCATACAAACATTACCAATAATAGGTGCTGGTTTTCCATTGATGATAACACTGCCTACTCCATTTCCAAATTGTCTGCTAATTCCATCTGCATGTCCAAGCGGAATGGTGGCAATCGTCGCATAATCATCTGCAATAAAAGCGCGATTATACCCTACACTTTCTCCTTTTTCTATGCGATGAATTTGTGAAATAACCGATTTTAAGGATGCTACAGGTTGTAAATGTTTGTCATATTTTGGATCGTTTCCAAAACCATACAATCCAATTCCTGTTCGAACCATATCGAAGTGCGCTTCTGGATAGTTTAATATTCCAGAAGTATTGGTCATGTGTAAAATTGGTTTGTAATTGAGTCCTTTTTGAAACTCTTCATTAATTTCTTTGAAAAGTTGTATTTGATTTTCCGTAAAGTCTTTTTCTTTTAGATCTTCTGATGCTGCTAAGTGAGAAAATATAGAAGCCACTTTTATTTGCGAAAGCGTTTTTAGCTTTTTAATAATATGCTCTGTATCAGTATGAAAAAAGCCCAGACGGTTCAATCCTGTATTGAACTTTATATGTACAGGATATTCTTTTTTTCCTTGCTTGGCTGCTTCTTTTGCAAAGGCTGTAAAAATACGGTCGTTATAAAGACTTGGCTCTAAATTGTAAGCAATAGCATGCTTTAGGTTTACAATTTGCGGATGCAGTACTAAAATTGGTGCCGTAATTCCTGCTGCTCGTAAATAAGCACCTTCTCGAATATAGGCAACTGCAAAATAGTCCACTTTGAGTTCATCTTGCAAAAACTTAGCAATTTCTATGGCATCACTTCCATAGCCATAGGCTTTGACTACTGCTAAAATTTTAGTTCCAGTTTTGGTTTTTGATTTTAAGAATTCAAAGTTTTGTTGTAGTGCTTTAAAATTAATTTCTAAAACAGATTCTTGTATGTGTAACATTATGGTAGTTAATTGTCAGATTGTTGTTTTGGAATGATTTCTTCCGCATCATCAACTTCAATATCTTTCACTGATTCTTTTAGCATTGCTTTATAATAAGCGCCGCGACTTAATGGTTCGTATTCATCAGTTTCTCCTAGCAAGACCAGATCGTCGCTTTTGGATTTTCTAAAACTGTATTGTGCTAGGTTTCCCGTTCGGGTACAAACGGCATGTACTTTGGTGACGTATTCGGCTGTGGCCATAAGTGAAGGCATCGGTCCAAATGGATTTCCTTTAAAATCCATATCCAAACCGGCAACTATCACTCTGATACCTCGATTGGCTAAATCATTGCATACAGCAATAATTCCATCATCAAAAAATTGTGCTTCGTCAATTCCTACAACATCGCAATTGTGGGCTAATAATCGTATGTTGGCGGCGGCGGGAACAGGTGTAGAGCGAATTTCGTTTGCATCGTGAGAAACTACCATTTCCTCGTCATAACGAACATCAACGGCAGGTTTAAATATCTCTACTTTTTGCTTTGCAAACTGTGCTCTTTTGAGTCTTCGGATCAATTCTTCTGTTTTTCCAGAGAACATTGAACCACAAATAACTTCAATCCAACCAAATTGTTCTTTATGATTTACTGTATTTTCGAGAAACATTTTGTAATTTTCAAGTCGAAAACGAATTTATACTCGTTTTTGTAAAGGTGGAACAAATTTATTAAAAAACCAAAGGTTATACAACGACATTAGTTTAAAAATTATGAAGAAAAAATTAGAAGGAGATTTAGTAAGTATCGCGCATCGAATCCTAAAACTAAAAGGCAAAGAAGATGTAGTTGCATTACATAAAGAGGCGAAAGAAGTTTTTGAAAAATTGTCGGTAATGCTATTTTTTGAAGAACAATTCAAAGATTCCGTACCTGATTATGCCGATTCTTCTTTCTTCCAAACTTTAGAGAATGTATATAACCACGATAAGGTAGAACAGAATGCAGAAGATGATTCTTTCGCACGACACCATTTGGTAAGTGAAGATCCAGAACAAGATGAATTGGTAGAGCCATTGATGGAAACTATTAAAGATATGGTTGCCGAAATGCCAGAAGAAACCGAAGAAGAAATTTTGTTAACTGCTATTCCTGAAGAACCTAAGCGTGAAACTTTAGAAGATATTTTAGCAGATGTATTGCCACAACCTACATTTGAAAAAATTGACGAAGTTGTAGAAGTAGAAAAGCCAAAACCAGCACCAAAGGTTGCAGAAACTATTACCAAAGAAGTAAAAGCTCCTGTAGAAGTAAAAACCAAAGTAGCACAACCAAAGTCTTTGAATGACCGTTTAAATACAGGAATCTCTCTTGGATTGAACGATCGTATTGCGTTTACGAAACATTTATTTGATGGCAATCAGGAAGATTATAATCGTGTGATTTCTCAATTAAATACGATTGAAAATGAAACGGAAGCGAAAAACTTTATTTATAATATGATTAAGCCTGACTATAATAATTGGGCAGGAAAAGAGGAATACGAAACACGCTTTATGGAAATTATTGAACGTAAGTTTGCGTAATTTTTGATTTGACAGGGAGAACTAAGATTTTTGGAATCAGGAGTCATGTTGTTTTCATAGCAATATTCAGATTTTCAAATGGATTCCTACCTACACAGGAATGACAAATTGTAAAAAATACAACAGTAACGTCATGTTTAACTTTTACGTTCGGTGTATCGAAGTGTAATTTAATATCACACAAGAGTGACAAAAATCTAAAAGCGATAGCGAGTCCAAAAGATCACGTAAAAGTGAGAACAATTTAAAATTCAACATTTACAATAAAAAAATCACATAAGAGAGTGAGAAAAAAATCTAAAAGCGTAGCGATCTAATAGCGTCAGCGGTCTAAGAGCAAAGCGATCTTTTTAAAGCCTAATAATTCAAATATATCCAACCTGTTTTTTCAATAGTATTTCCTTGTAATTTGAGCACATAGAAATAAGTTCCAACAGGCAAGCGCTCATTTTTATTGAACAATACTACATTTTGATTGGCTTCTCCATTCCAATTGTTGGTATAATTCCTTGTTTTGTAAACGATGGTTCCCCAACGATTAAATATAACCACTTCATTGTCGGTATAATTGTCTAAACAAGCTATTTCCCATACATCATTTACGCCATCATCGTTTGGAGAAAAACCACTCGGAATTTCTAAACAATCTGGAAATGTAACTGCGGTTGCACTATTATTAGCGAGGTTTATGTCAGTTGCTGCTTGATCTATGATTTGAACAATATTGGAATAATCATCACCATCTACAACTATCACTGTTAAGGTTAATGTGGCTGAACTTCCAGCTGTTAATGCGGTAATGCTCCACAACTGTGTATTAGGATCATACATTCCATTACTTGCTACGTGTGATACATACTGATATCCGTTTGGAAGCAATTCTTCTATAATGACATTTGTTGCATCTTCACTACTATTGTTGGTAATAGTAATGGTGAACTGAATCGTTTCTCCAATAGAAGGCATATCAATATCTACAACTTTTTCAATTCCTAAATCGACACAAGAAACCGCGGTTACCTCAACAATTTCACGTGCTATTCCAGGGCAGTTATTCTCATTGATGATTTCAATTTCATAGGTTGTATCTGTCGTAACAGCTCCTGTTTCAAACGTAGTTCCTGTAAATACAATTTGAGTAGGATTCGAAGCTTCATACCAATTATAAGTATAAGTCATTATTGGATTGTTAATCACCAGCATGGTAGTATCTCCAATACAAACTTCGGTATTTTCTATTGCCAAATCAACATCATTATGAATTTCAAAAACAGCTATTTGGAGTTGTATTTCGTCATCATCTGCCAGCGAATCGCCTAAATCATCTACATCAAAACTCGTATTTACATCACTATCTAAGTCGATAATATTGGTTGCCGTAATTTCTGCAGTTGTTTCATATTGATTGGCAGAGTTATCTACATTTAAAATGGTCGTTGTAATTTCTGCAGTAAACGTATTGCTGCCTGCTGCACTTGCAATAGAAATTCCTGAAAGTTCCCACATTCCTGTAGCAGCTGTATAGGTTCCGCCTGCATTATCTGAAACATACGTAAAACCTGGCGTATTTAAATAGTGTTCAACAGCTACATTTTCTACATCATCCGGACCGTTGTTTGTGATGGTTAGCGTAAAAATAGCATCATCTCCTTCACAGTATTCTGTTTGATTTGGTGTTAGTGAAATTTCCAAATCGGCACTTGGCGGAAGTGGTAATACATTTAAGGTGGCAAGCACACTAGATGCATCAACATTATTCAGATTGGAAAAGTTTGCAAATTCATTCGTATATAAATCGCTCACGGCGGAAGTAACTAAAACGGCAAAAGTACAGTTGGCAACACCATCTGGAATTACCAAATTGGCAATTCCGACAAAATCATCATTTGTCAATCCAACAAAATCTGCTGTAGCGCCGTTACTTTGCACCCAATACGGATCGCCCGCTAAGACAATTCCCGCAGGTAAATTATCTGTAAAAGAAATTCCTGATTGCGCTAAATTTCCAGGAACATTCTCAATGGTAAACGTTAATAGCGAAGTTTCAGTCGCAATAATTTCATCTGGTGTAAATGTTTTGGTTACGCTTGGCGATAGTACCTGCACACTAGAAATAGAAATATTGGTACTTGGATCTGATTCTGCATTGTTGGCAGGATCAGGCTGTACTTCGGCAACATTGGTAAACGAACCACCAAAATTAGGTGCCGTCACAGGAATTATGATTTGTATAGTAGCATCTGGATCTAATAAAGGAATAATTCCAGAAACTTCATTGGTTGTAGTATCTACATTAAATGTGGTAATACAAGTAGCGTTTCCACTCGTTACTGTACAGGTTGGTGTTCCCGTAATTGTAAAAGCATTGTTTACTGTCGTTGTAAATATGGCATCGGTTGCCGTAGAACTTGTAATACTATTGGTAATATCAACAATCCAGTCAAAATTTGAATTTATAGGTGTTGTTGCCTGCGACGGATACGTTTGAATGATTAAATCGACACAAGAAGTCAAGTAACTTGTTTCCGTAACTGTTTGCGCAGCACCTACGCCCACAATATTTAACGTAGCTGCATTTGTTACTGGTACGACCAAACTTGAACATTGTGGATTCCAATTGACAACTACTTCAAATGTAATTGAACTTTGAGCAGGAAGTATCCAGTTTTCAGCTTCGGTAATTTCCCAGAATACCTCATCAATTGCAGTGAGTTCAACACCTATATTGGCATTTGGTATTGGAATACAAGCTGCAGTTCCTGTGGTTTCTATACAAGTTACCGATTGTAATGTTCCTGTAGCAACACTATTGCCTCCATAATAATCACTCAATATTAATGGAACATCGTTTGGATTGTTATTATTAATCGTAATATGATACGTAATATCTCCCCAAGGAATAGGATTGTCTTCCGAACTTCCTAACGGCAATGCAGGACTCACTTGTGTTTTTGAAATAGATACACTGTCTGGACTTACACAATCATCAGTTCCCATAGATTGTGGTAAGGTTATGGTATTGAATTCGTTATTATCGCCAGGAGCACAATCGACATGTTCTAACATATTAACGGTACTTCTAAAAGGAGAATCAATGACTGTATCTGTTGGACAATCGGGTTCCATATATTGCACTACGGTTTCTATAATAATCGTTGCTCCTGCTGGAATCGGAAAATCTTCCACTACCCAAAATTGATTACCAATATCAAAGTTAATATCTGCACAATCTACGCCTCCAGTAGCACTGACACAGGTAATAGAGATAAAATCGAAAGAAATTCCTAAGTTTTGTAAAAAGAACTGAATGGTCGTATCTAATGGACCACTATTGGTCAATGTCGTTTGATAGGTTACTTGTTGATTCCAATCAGATAATACACCAGCTGGTAGCGGATCTATTTGTTCTGTAGCAATGGAAACATCTGTACATGGACATACTGTTGAATCTACCAAATCTGTGATTTCTATATTCGATTGATTGGAAGCGGTATTGGCTTCTGCCAGATTAATTTCCGCAAAACTCTGTGCTACTATTAATTCAGATTCAAGACCACAATCGCCTTCATTATACTCAAAAACAGCGCTAAATGTTAAGCTTGATTGTGCCGGAAAAATAATTTCCTGACCATACGTATATACAGTTGTTAAAGGTGTAATGATAAATGGAGGTCCTGGAAGTGGTCCAAAATCTCCTGGACAGTTAGCACCATTGGTACTTCCAATACATTGTAACGATAGTAATCGCAGTATGGTATTCCCGTTCACAGAATTAGAAGCCAAACCTTGCAACAAATTAAAATCATCAATTGGATATTGAATAGTACTGTTATTTGTAATGGTAAATTCAAAGGTAACTTGATCGCCCCATGCAGAAATTCCTGTACCCGAAGTTGGGTTTACTTGTAAATATGAAACTGTAAAATCTAATGGAACATAAGTTACATCCATAGAAATGATAGACGTATTTCCATCTAGCGAAGTATCAGTAGTTCCATCTGGCGGTGTTATGGTTGCTGTTGTAGAAATTCCTCCAGAAGTCTTTGGCGCTCTTACCAAAATTCGAATTTGCACACTAGAAGCTGTAGGTAAATTTGGAAGCAACGCTGTAGCAACACCTGTATTTCCATCATACACAAAATTAGTAGCATCTACGGCACCACCAACTGCATTCAAACTTTCAAAAGTCAATGCCTCTACATTGGGTGCAAATTGTTGTGAAAATGTAGCATTACTTACATCATTTCCTGAGTTACTTATCGTGGTAACATAGTAAAATTCTTGAAAAAGTACAATGTTAGAAATTGGTGTTCCACTAAGGTCAGTAGCTTCAATACTTGCAGATAAATCTGTGGTTTGAGTCCATCCAACATAAAAACTGAACAAGCAAAAAACGGTTACGTAAAGTTGTTTCATATTATTATAATGATGGGGGAAATCCAAAAAGGTTGCGTATACATAACAATTAAAGTATAGGAATTACGACATTTTATGTTGTAATAGTTATTTTTGAACCGAAAATGTAACGGAAATTTCAACCGCTTAAATTCATATTGATGAAACTTTATATTGTGCCAACACCTATCGGAAACCTTCAAGATATGACTTTTAGAGCTATTGAAGTGTTAAAAAGTGTAGATTTTATTTTGGCAGAAGATACACGTACCAGCGGAAAACTCCTGAAGCATTTCGACATTAATACACCTATGTATAGTCACCATATGCACAACGAGCATAAAACGACTGAAGCTTTAGTACAACGAATGAAAGCAGGCGAAACTTTTGCCTTAATCAGTGATGCTGGAACGCCCGCAATTTCCGATCCTGGATTTTTATTGACACGTGAATGTATTTCAAATAATATTCCAGTAGAGTGTTTGCCTGGTGCAACTGCTTTTGTGCCTGCCTTGGTAAATAGCGGATTGCCCAATGATAAATTTGTCTTTGAAGGTTTTTTGCCTGTTAAAAAAGGAAGGCAGACACGTTTTAAAATTTTGGCAGAAGAAACGCGTACCATGATTTTTTATGAATCACCACATAAACTCGTCAAAACATTAGGACATTTTTGTGAATACTTTGGCGAAGACCGACAGGTTTCTGTGTCTCGCGAATTGACCAAACTCTACGAAGAAAATATTCGTGGTACCGCGAAAGAAGTCTTAGCTCATTATCAAAACAAAGCTCCTAAAGGTGAAATTGTAGTTATTGTGGAAGGAAAAGGGAAATAGTTTTTTTAGACTCGCTTTCGCTTTTAGACTACTGTCGTTGTTAGAATTTTAGACTCACTTCACTTTTAGACACGTTATCACTTTAGATTTTAGAATTCTTTGGAAAAGAAACAAGACCTTTAGAGTCAAAATTCTAGACATTTTCACAGTAAAACCTTGATTTTAAAATAGATATCGATACAATTTTTCTTCATTTTATTACGAAAAATCACTCGATCAGACGATTTAGAAAAAGACAGAATTTCGTCATACTTAACTTGATTCAGTATCGCATAAGAGTGAGAAATAATTTAAAATTTAGCATTCAACATAACAACAAACGTTAGCGAGAGTTTTACAACTGATGCCGCCAAACAAGCTTGAAACGTATTGAGTATTTTCAAAAGAAAACTCTGTGTATACTTCAAAGTGGATTCCGCAATAAATGCGGAATGACACAAGAGTAAACATCGGTGAATTCGTGATTAAAAAAGAATAAGAGAAAAATACAAGAGTGAGAACAATCTAAAATTCAACACTTAGCATTCAACATAACAAAAGAACAAGTCTAAAAGCAAAGCGATCTAATATCTAATAGCGATAGCGGTCTAACAGCAAAGCAAATCTAAAAAACAGTATACAAAGTCGTCACAATCACACCTTTTCCGTTCTTTGGAACTATTGATAGCAATTGTTTTTCTTCTTTTACTTTAAAATGAAATGGAGCTGCTAACAAATCTATGCCACTTTGTTTTTTGAGTCGAATGCCTTGTCCTGAAATAATATCTTTATTTGGAATAAAACTTCCATTCGGTAGATGTTCTGTGAGAATTACATACGGATACTTTTCTAACTTTCGCACCACTTTTTCCACCTCAGCGTTTGATAAATGTTGCAATACTTGTCGTACCAGAGCACAATCAGCAATTGGTAAGGCATCAACAGCAATATCCAAACAGTGAAACGTTACACTTTCAGCAGAAAACTTTTTTGTATTGCGTACAATTAAATCAGGAACAATATCTACAGCAATGTATGTTGAAGCATATGTAATCAATTCTTTTCCAACATTAAAATCGCCACAACCCAAATCGCAAACGATCAGCGGTTTTTCAACAGAAGTCAAAAACGAGCGTACAACTTCTACATACGGATTCACTAGCTCAGGATCGTGAGAACCTTCACCAGAATAAAAATCTGCATTTCCTTTTCCCCAAAGATGTAACTCATAAACCTGTTCCATAGCAGCTTTGGTTGGCCAAGGTTTCTTTCTTTTTTTGCTTGCGTTTTCATCATTCATACAAACAAATATAACGATAAGACCGCATTTTCACCTTTTCGAAAATTTGGTTAGTCAACAGAAAATTGCATTTCGTCTACAGTTAAACTGATAGCACCGACGATCGCGTTTTTCCCTTTTTTGAGTTTCTAGATTTGTGATGTAAATAACAAACGTCATGAAGAATATACTACTATTTTTAAGTATCCTTACTACAGCAATTACAAACGCTCAAAACGAACCATTTAACTGCGTTTATAATGCATATTTGTTTCAATATAATGATGTCTATTCAATTGATTTAGCTTCTGGAAGTTCATTTCTAGTAGCGGAGAATGTAACCTCAGGAAATATCAATGCAGCAGCCTACAATCCTACAGATGGATATATTTGGGGCTCGTTAACATCTCCCGCAAAAACCATTGTACGAATTGGTGAAGACTTTCAAACAACCACTTATTATGTAGACGAATTGCCTTCTTCAAACAGATACGTTGGCGATGTAAGTGCTACAGGAGTTTATCACTTAAAAGGAGGCGGAACAACCTATTATAAAATTGACGTAGATCCTAATTCAGAAACCTACACACAACATTTAAGTACAGAAACTTTATCGCAAAACATAAATATTCATGATTGGGCATTTAATGCAGTTGATAATATGTTATATACGGTTGAAAAAGGATCTAATAAACTATACAGAATTAACCCAAATACAAATACAGTACAATCATTAGGTACAGTTCCTATTTTATCAGGTTTAAATTATACCTATGGCGCTGTATATTTTGATGCTTCTGGACGTTTTTATGTATCTGCCAATCAAACAGGAACTATATATGTAATTCAAGCCGTACAAGATTTAAACGGTAGTAACGGAATGGTTTCTAATTTGTTTGCTTTTGGACCATCAAGTGCTAGTAATGATGGTGCACGTTGTCCAACAGCGCCAGTAGCTCAGGAAATTTGTGATAATGGTATTGATGATGACGGCGATGGTTTGATTGATTGTCAAGATCCTTCTTGCTCAGGTTATGGCGAATGCGAAGTGATCAATCCAGAATCTTCTGGTGGAAATGAAGGTGGATTGGAAAGCAATGGAAGATTGTCTGATGCTATCAACAAACGTAATTACAATCGTGCAAAAACCAGCTTTAAGTTTGATAGAAGAAATGCACCAAAAGTATTAAGATCACAGTTTTATGCAGAATCGAATCCAAATGGTTTTGAATTGCAAGACTTTATTCCATTAGATATTATCAATGAAGATGACGCCATCGAGTCTACTCCAGCAGATTTGGTAAACATTACCAATGCTACAGAAATTTATTCGGTAGATTATATCAAAGGAGACAACTCCGTAGCTTCAATCTTAGCTTTAAAAACAGAAAATGGTGTATATGAACACACAAAGTATATTTGCGATCGTTTGCTCGGCGCAGAATTGATTTCAGTATCAACTATTGATATCAACGGACAACAGTTTATAAAATCGCTTATAAAAAACACAGACAATACTGTTGAATTCGTACTAAGTCTTTCGGCAAAAGTAGTGAATAACGATCTGAATTTTGCTGTAGAAAGTCACTGGAATCTAGACAAATATGAAAGCGATGTAACGTTTTACAACTTTCAAATCTGGTCAAATTCTTTGGATGATTTATACCTTTTGGGAGAAGAAGTATTGAACTTATTAAGTGTTCAAAAACCAATTTCAGACTATAACAATTCTACGCCACCAACAGTTTTTGTGCGCAAAGGAACCTACGAAAATGGTGCGCTCGATTTACAAATCATCAACACAAACGCTACATCAACCGTTGCTTTTGATGCAGGATATAGAACTACGGAAACGAATGAGTTTGACACTATGAGTTCATCATTAGACTTGAACGGAAATTACATTACCAACTTGCAAGTGCCAACAGGAAACTTATTTGATATAGGATTTAGAATTGGCGATGGCGTTGCTACTCCAGACGATTTATTTATGTCTGATGGTCCTTGGGGAATTGATGATTCGCAAGAAAGCACTACCGTATTGAATTATGAGATTTCACCAAATGATTTCGAATTTGATGCAGATGTATTTCCAATCGAAAGAAACATAGCATTACATGCAACTACAAGCACTTATTTTGCAGCATACAGAGCCTTGACACCAAGATTCAAAGCAGTCGATTTAACCGATTATAATACGTTCAACTTTACAGCGAGCGGAACAGGAAAACTCGAAATTGCATTTGTAAAGGCAAGTATTAGCAATTGGGAAGCACAACCTAAAACACTCATTACACTTACAGATACTGATCAAGAATATAACATTCCAATTTCAAATTTATCATCCACAACAAATGACAATATAGCTTTAAACGATGTGAAAACTATCGTATTCACCATCGCTTCCGAAAACGGACAACTTATTACACGTACAATAGACGTATCACATTTATATTTCTCAAGTGAAAGCACTTTAAGTGTTTTAGATATTGAAAACGAAACAAAAGCGATCTCAGCGGTTCCAAATCCGATGACATCGAAAACAAACATCCTATTTACTGCAAAGCAATCCGAGGACGTACAATTAGTTGTTTATGACCAAGTAGGCAAGGTAGTTTATACAATAAAGGTTAGCACCGAAGTTGGTCAAAACACAATCCCCCTAAACCGAAATAATTGGCGTCCTGGATTGTATTTCTGTAAAATAGCAGGAAACAAACAAACCTACAAAACCCTAAAACTCATAGTTAAATAATGGTATAAGATTTTTTTTCATGGTGATAATTTTTATTGGTTAATTAAGAAAAGGCAAAAGAAGTGATTCTTTTGCCTTTTTTATGCTATTAAAACATTGTTTATACGATTTAAAAAACGCTTGAAACACCTTTATTTATTGGCTTTGTAGAGTTTTACAAAAATGGTTAGTCTGAAGAAAATTGCATTTCATCTACACTTAAAATGATCGTGCCGTGAATCGGGTTTTTCGAAGTTTTCAGTCCCTAGCTTTGTAATATAAATACAGAATATTATGAAAAAACTACTACTACTTTTAAGCATATTTGCTACGGCAACCACCATCGCACAGAACTATCAATATTTAGGTGATTTTACTTCTAACGGAACACCCCTATATTTAGAAACTCCAGGAGATAATGTTTCGGTAGAGACACAAGAAATGATTAGCAATTCTCTCCCAGAAAGCTATCCTGTTCCAGATTACAATCCGCATTATATTTCGTCTGGTTATGATACTGATTTAAGTATCAATCAAACTGCCGATGTTTGGGTAACCTTTATCAGTGAAGGTGCTGGTTACAGAAATGTATTAGGGTTTTACACATATGATCTTAACAATCCTCCAACAACAGCTCCAAGTAACGAAGACATCACCATTATTTTTCCAAATGCTTCTGCTTTAGGAAGCGGCGGCGGATTGCAAGTTGGTGACAAGGTAAAAATCGGAACTTTTGAAGCAGGAACAGGAATTGGTTGGGTTTTATTAGCAAACGCATGGAGTTCAAGCGCAAGTACGGTTGGAACAGGTTTGTGGAAATTATATTCTAACCCAGATTATAACCCAGAAGCTGATCCAAATTTACGTTACCATAATGTATTATTAAACGATCCAGATAATGAACGTATTATTCTTGGTTTTGAAGACATTCGTCGCGACTATGGTTCTTGTGATAATGATTTTAACGATGCTATTTTTTATGTAACTGCAAATCCTTATAGCGCATTAAAAACGACCAATTACGCCGATGTAGAAAGTTCTTCAAATGTGACTTCAGCTTATGATGGCGGATTGGAAAGTAATGGAAATCTAGCAGGTTTAATAGCACAACGCAACCTAAGAAGAACACAAACTGGAGATTCGCAAAATCAAAAACAGTTACAAGCATTTTTTGATAAGCAAACCTATGTTTCCGAAAATCCAGAAAGTGACACAAATTTAGATTCTTATTTACCAGATACAGGCATGTTCGGCACCGAAACTGCACACATATCAAGTCCAACAGATTTACTAGAAATAACAAATGCTTCAGAAATATTTGCTTTGGATATGTATCAAGAAAACACACGTGTTTCTGCGGTATTGGCAACGGCTACGGAAGGTGCTATTTACGATCATTCTAAAGTTATTTGTGACCGATTGAATAATTCATCGCTAGAAGATGTGCGAACAGTAATTGTAAGAGGTCATCAACTCATCAGTGCTAAAATAAAAAGACCTACAGGCGAAACGGAATATACATTGAGTTTCTCTGTAAAATTAGGCGAAGCCGCTAATGAATTGTATAGTTTCTGGAATATTGCGCAATATCCTGAAGGTGATTATTTCAATTTTCAAATTTGGGGAAGCTCATTCTCGCAAGTATTTACGATAGGAAACCATATTATTGATACACTTACGCTAGAAAAGCCATTGAACAGTCAAATTGTAAATGATGTCATTCCACCAGTATTTGTAAGTTCTGGTTATTATACGAACGGAAACATTCATTTAAACCTCATCAATAAAGTAAATGCAACTTCTTTTTTATTTGATGCAAACATGGCAGCTAACGAAGTTTCCGAACGCACTAGCATTTCACAAAATGTTTCTTTAACTGGAGACTGGAATGATACTGTAACCATTGCGACAGGACAGTTGTTTGATATTGGACTCTCCTTAAGTACAGACGTTTCTGCTCAGCAAGATGCTTTGTATTTAGCTGATGGACCTTGGGGGATTGATTACCAAGAAGACAATGTAATCGTCAATAATTTTTCGGTAGATAATACAACAGTAGAAGATCTCGAAAACACCTATGAAGTGGAAAGACAAGCAACAGTTTCTGGACAAGTACAAGGAACTATCAATTTGTTCAGACATGTATTACCAGGCGATCAAACCTTAGATGTAAGTATGTATGATGCTTTTCAATTTAACATTACCAACTCGCAACCTGTGGAAATTATCTTATTACAAGAAGGTTTAACCGATTGGAACAACCGTTACAGAGTAACCATTTCACAAAATAATACCGAAACCATGTATCGCATTCCGTTCAATGAATTTGAAGATGGTAATGGAAATCCGGCAGATATAAGCAATGTAAAAACCATCATATTTTCAACACAAGGCGATTATCACAGTTACACACCATTTAACATACAAGTACATACTGCGCGTTTTGGGATGGAAAACACACTTGATATCGCTGAATATGAAATAGAAGCTGCAACAAACAAAATATTGGCTGTGCCTAATCCAATGACAACACAAACTCAAATACAATTCACAGCCAAACAATCCGAGGACGTACAATTGCTGATGTATGACCAAGTAGGCAAGGTAGTTTATACAACAAAGGTTAAAAGCCAAATTGGTCAAAACACGGTTTCCCTAAGCCGAAATAACCTGCGTCCCGGATTGTATTTCTGCAACCTAAGCAGTCGTACTCAAACCTACAAAACCCTAAAACTCATAGTTAAATAATGGTAGTGATTTTTTCATGGTGATTAAATTTGGTTAATTAAGAAAAGGCAAAAAGATTGGATTCTTTTGCCTTTTTTGTTGTTTGTAAAAAGTTTAATTTCGAATCTATTTTAAGCATTAAAAAATTAACATCCTGAAAGAACAACTTTATCATATAAAAACAAAGGATAACGAAAACATTGCTCTTTGGAAATTAAATTCTGAAAAGGTTGATAACAAACATATCTTTTTGACGCATGGGACATTTTCAAATAGAAAAATATGCAGCGGAATTGCATCATATTTAACCGAAAAAGGGTTTACATGTTGGATAATGGAATGGAGAAATCATGGAAAAAGCTCAAAGAGTAAGCATCCATTTAATTTTGAAACTATCGCAAAATACGACCTCGAATCAACCTTCGAGTTTTTATTTGATATTCAGAATCTAAATAGTATAGATTGTTTAACTCATAGTGGTGGCGGAATTATTTTGACAATGTTTTTAATTAACAATCCAAACTATAATTCGAAAATTAATAGCATTACCTTATTTGGAGTGCAAGCTTTTGGTGCAGGAAATAAACTCAATAATAGACTAAAAATATTATTTAGTAAATATGTTACTTTTTTAATAGGCAAAGTTCCTTCAAAAGCAGTTGGATCCACTGAACACAGTGAAAGTTATTACACTATGAAACAATGGTTTAACTGGAATTTAAAGAATAACTTTATAGGAGAAAATAATTTTGACTATTTAAAAGAAATGAAAAATGTTACTATTCCAATATTATCCATTTGTGCAAAAGGAGATCGTTTTATTGCACCAAAAGAAGGTTGTGAAGAGTTTTTAAAAGCATTCAAAAATGAAAAAAATAGGCTGCTTTTTTATTCAAAAGAAAATGGAAATTTAGAAGATTACAATCATAGTCGAATTTTAAAATCTAAAAATTCTAAAAGAGAGATTTGGCCAATAGTAGAAAATTGGATTGCTCACAAAACGCTAAATTGAGAACTTCCTTAAAAACGTTTCCCATCAAAAACCCACTTCAATCGAATTCCAATCTCCGTAAACGTAAATCCTGCTGCCGTTGCGGAAGCAATATTACTTCGTGTACCAAATATATTGGCCAAACAACGATCGGAGAATTTATATCCCAATTTCCCTTGAAAACGATACGTACTTTGTGAATCTTGATCTTCAATATATTGCAAACCTGTCGCAGCCGTAAGTTCATAAAACCATTCGTCAACTTTGGTGATGTTTTCATCTTTGATTAAGTTTAAGAAAACTTCGCCAGCGTTGAATGTTGAAGGACTGAAATAAATAGTTGGCACCTGATTTTCAAAGGTAATGTACTGATAGTTCAGACCGACTTTCAAAGAGGGTTTGCTCAAAAGATTATAGTACAACGAAGTAAATAACAAATGTCTGGAATTGTCATCGTTCTGCGCTGTATAATAGTATTGTGTAAACCAACCGAGATTAAAATTGGTGCTTACATTATAATTGGCGTATAAATGATTCTGTACAATCTCACGATCTAATAAATCAGCATTGAAACTCTGCAATTCACGTTTATACCCAATAGCTAAGGTTTGTAGTTTAAATGGTTTAATGTCCAAGGAAATATCTGCTAATAACTGCGTATAATCGGTAGTTTCGGCAGTTGCAGTAGTAATTCCCAAAGTTCCTTTGAAAGTTATATTGGGAACTATCTGATAGGCCAAACCAGCCGAAGCCGCGTGCGAAGTCGCTTTGTTATTGGTCACCGTATTGTTTGTCGTTCGATAGGTGTAATTCCCGAGAAGTTTCAAACGTGTTGAAAACGGAACTTCAACCGTATTTTGCACCGAAAACGCTTCATTATCACCGTTATCAAATGTATACGAGGCTTTTCCATCATAAAACGCCGAAAACTTCATATCCAATTCCTTTATAAAGTTCGTCGCATCTTTCTGATTGTCGTAAAATGTCAGTGTTTTTTTTGCGGCAGCATAGGCTTCGTCATAACGACCTAAAGCTTTTAAGACATTGGCTTTTCCTAAGTTTCCATCAAAAGACGTGGAATCGTTTACCAAAATCTGATTGTAATCAGCCAAGCTCTTTTTAAAGTTACTTTTATAGACATTTAAGGTTGCACGCAATGCCAAAATCCAGTTTTCGTTTGGTTGTGTTGAAGTGATTTCATTGATTAAATTTTCAGCTTTTGCATACTTTTTATTCCAAATTAATGCTTGAATATAACGTTCTTTCGTTTGTTGCGTTACAACGCCATCAACAGTATCTGTCAAACTATCGTATGCCAATTGACTTGATTTCAACGCTTGTTTTTCTTTTCCTTTTAAATGTTCAATCAAAGCCCAACCATTCAATACTGTTATTTTATCGGAAACATTTTTAGAGCCTTCAAGTAATGTATCATATGTTGCTTTTGCTTTGTCTAATTCGTCCATAATCAAGTACAAGTTCGCCAAATTCAACAATGCGTCTTTATCATTCGCAAAAAGTGACAGACATTCTTTTAATACGTTTTCTGCTTCAGAATACTGTTGCGCTTGCTGTTTTTGGTAGGCATTTCCTAAATAGATGTACTTTTTTGACGTCATCGCATTCGGATTTCCTGGAGAAACTTCCAATGCTTTATTGACATACTTTAAGGCTGCAGGATATTCTTTCAGGTTTGATAAAGTATTTGCAAAACCTAATAACGCAGGAAAACTAGTCGCATTTTCTGTAACTAATTTTTGGTAATACGCTTTCGCGAGATTGAACTCTTGGTTCCATAATAAAGATTCGCCGTAATTCAACTTCACTTCAAAATCGCTAGGAAAATCCTTCAATAAGTCTGTAAAGATCGTTTTTGCTTTTGCAGCATTACCATTAAGTCCAACAGCACGACCATAACACAAGCGCGCTGTTTTATTCTTTGGATAGTCTTGCAAAACCCTTTTAAAGAATGTTTCTGCTGCTGGATACTTTCCGTTTTCTAAATATGAAAAACCTTCTTTCATGTTTTGGGCAACACCCAAAAAAGACATTAATAGAAACAAAAAAAGTAGGATATATCGTGTGTTCATATACTTGATTTTTGACAATTGTAAGTTAAGCATAAGCTTCCAAACATTCGTCGCAAGAAAACTGAATCTCACCGACGATGAGCCTATTTTCAAAGGATTTCGAAGATATTTGTGTCAGTATTAATCACAAAAACTCAACAAAATGGCTTTACAAATCACACAACAAAACGGAACATTTTTATTAAATGGAAAATTAAATGCAACAACTTCTAGAGCGTTCATTATTCACTTCGAATACATCATAGAACAATACCAAAATGTAGTGGTAAATATTGATGGAGTATCTGAAATTGATTACGATGGTTTGGAAGGAATTAAAACGGTAACGGCAATCGCATTAAGAAATCACAAAATGTTCTCCGTAATCGGAAATGGTTGCAAAGATGTATATCAAGATTTTAACTGTTCGCAAGTAGCATAGTTAGTATTGAGTATATAGAAATGAGAAGTGAGATATCTTCTAATTACCTTTTTTTTAAAATAATAACATGATCGCAATCGCAAAAAAATTAAAAAGTAGCCTTACCACAGCACATTTATTTATGGTAAGTGTGTTGTTGGTAAATGGCGGAAACTACGCATACAATTTATTGTTAGGTAGATTTTTAGGTCCAGAAAAGTTTGCAGATGCTGCTGTATTAGTTACTTTTTTATTGGTACTATCTTTTGTGGCAATGACATTTCAACTGGTAACCGCAAAGTTTTCAGTACTGTTTGAAGCTACTGTTTTTAAAGCGTTTGCCGCAAGTATGTATAAGAAATCTGTGCTAACCGGAATTTTTTTAGGATTTTTAATTGTTCTTTTTGCATCAGAATTGCAAACATTTTTTAAAACCTCATCTTCGTTAATGTTTGTCGTTTTCGGATTGGGAATTCCATTGTACTTTATCATGAGTGTCAATCGCGGAATTTTTCAAGGAAAACAACAATTGGTGTCACTTTCGGTAACCTATCAAGCCGAAATGATCAGTCGTTTAGTCATCACGTTAGCACTTTTATATTTTTTACAAATTGATGCTGCTTTGATTATTTCTTTGGGAATTATTGCTTCTTTTTGCTGCGGATTGATTCCTTTTGACTTCAAAAATATTTCTTGGAAAAGTGCAACCGTACTCAACAGAAAACAAGGGAAATTGGTGCGTAACTTTTTTATTATTACTGCTTTTTATGAACTGACACAAATTATTATCAACAACAGTGATATTCTGTTGGTAAAGCATTATTTTGAATCTTATGATGCAGGATTGTATGCTTCCTTAGCCTTAATTGGACGTGTGGTATATTTCATTGCATGGATGTTTGTGATGTTGCTATTGCCTACGGTGGTAAAACTGCAAAAAGAAGGAAAATCTACGGTTCCTATCTTATTAAAATATGTCACATATATTGCTGGAATTGCAGCTGTTATTATTATTGGTTGTGTTTTGTTTCCAACACAAATCGTCACTATTTTATTTGGTGAAAGCTATTTGGCAATTACACCATTGTTATGGAAATATGCATTGGCAACAGGCATTTTTGCGCTGTCAAACATATTTGCATATTATTATTTATCCTTAGACAAATACATTCCGGTAGTACTTTCTGGATTGTTTGGAATGCTTCAAGTTCTTTTAGTGGTTTTCTTCCATGAAAATCTAGCACAAGTCGTACATGTACAAATCGTTGCCATGGTTTTATTGTTGATGGTGCAATTGTCTTTTTTCTTCTTTGAAAATAGAAATAGAGCGCTTCGCTTTTAGACCGCTTACGCTTTTAGATGTTAGATCGCTTTGCTCTTAGATTTTTCTTACTCTTATGTGATTTTTTTATTGTAAATGTTATATGTTGAAGTTTAAATTAATTCTTACTCTTAGGTGAGCTTTTAGACCGCTTACGCTGTTAGGTGTTAGATCGCTTTGCTCTTAGATTTTTCTTACTCTTATGTGATTTTTTTATTGTAAATGTTATATGTTGAAGTTTA
>NZ_CANLEA010000036.1 GCF_947489565.1 uncultured Kordia sp.
CACATTGTTTTTGCTCTAATTAAAAATCAAAATTTTTATCAAAATCGTTTGATTTTGTCATAGAAATCGAAGTGACGCTCAGAATACTAAAATACTAAAAGCAAGGCGTGTCTAAGAGCGAAGCGATACTAAAAGCAAGGCGTATCTAAGAGCAAAGCGATACTAAAAGCAAGGCAAGTCTAAGAGGCAAAGCCGATCTAAAAGCAAAGCGTTTCTAATAATCTAACAATCTAATAACCAACCGCTTTATCATCCCCACGCGGATCTGCGCCGCCTTCCAATTTTCCATCAGGTAAGACTAAAATTCCTTCTACCTTTCCAATCACAGGACTATTCGTTGCATCAATCGTATAACCAAGTTTGGTCAATGTTGCTTTCAATTCATCACTAAATCCTTTAGGTTCCATCTTTACAGTATCTGGCAACCATTGATGATGAAAACGCGGCTGATTGATGGCTTCCTGCATGCCCATTTTGTACTCATGTACATTTAAAATAGTTTGCAAAACACTGGTAATAATCGTTGATCCGCCAGGCGTTCCTACAACTATATATAATTTTCCGTCTTTTTCAACAATTGTTGGTGTCATAGAGCTTAACATACGCTTTTCGGGCGCAATACTGTTCGCTTCAGCACCTACGAGTCCAAACATATTCGGAACACCAGGTTTTGCGCTAAAATCGTCCATTTCGTTGTTTAAAAAGAAACCTAACTCCTCACAATACAATTTAGATCCGTACGCACCATTAATCGTTGTCGTAACAGAAACGGCATTTCCAAAGGAATCTACAATAGAGTAGTGGGTAGTTTCATCGCTTTCTACAAACTCAATATTTCCGTGTGCAACTTCTGACGAAGGCGTGGCTTTTTCAAAAGAAAATGTAGACATACGTTCTTTGATGTATTTTTCGCTTAATAAAGTTTCTGTGGGAATAGTAACGAAATCAGGATCGCCTAAAAAGTGGTTTCGATCTGCATAGGCTCTACGTTCCGCTTCCGTAATCAATTGAATGGCTTTGGTAGTGTTATGTCCAAGTTCCGCCAAATCATACGGTTCAATCGCTTTCATAATTTCTGCCAAGCAAATTCCTCCACTTGATGGTGGCGACATCGAAATAACGCGTAAATCATCATAGGTAAAGGTAATAGGCGTACGCCATTTTGCTTCGTATTTTGCCAAATCTTCCATCGTCATAATTCCGCCAGATTTTTGCATAAAATCAACCAATTTCTGCGCAGTTTCACCTTTGTAAAATTCATCACGTCCATTTTTCTGAATGCGTTCCAAGGTTTTTGCCAATTGCAACCGTTTGATGGTATCTGTTGCTTTCCAATCTTTAGCAAATAAGAAATTTGGATTGTTTACTTTTAAAAAGGTTTCACGGTATTTTTCTAAACGTTCTTGCTGCTTTTTGGTCACAACCACTCCTTTTTTAGCGAGTTCAATCACAGGTGCAATAATTTCTTCCATAGCTAGTTTTCCATATTTTCCATGCGAAGCATAAATACCAGCAATATTCCCCGGAATTCCTACGGCCATGGAACCAAGCGTACTTTTATTTGGAATTACTTGATCGGTAATAGAATCGATATACATGTTTTTAGTTGCTGCCAATGGTGCTTTTTCACGAAAATCTAACGAACCAATACGACCATCTTCCAATCGATACACCATAAATCCGCCGCCGCCTAAACTTCCTGCATACGGATACGCAACTGCGAGTGCTAATTCGATTCCTGCCATGGCATCAAAAGCATTTCCACCTTTTTTAAGAATGATATTTCCAATTTCAGAAACTTCTTCACGCGCCGATACAACCATAGCATTTTCAGCGATTACACCTTTTACTTTCTCGGTTTTACAAGAAAAAAGAAGCAAGCAACAGAAGCCAAAAAGAAAAGATTTATTCATAATTATAATTCGTTAAGTTTTTGTTTCGAAAATTCAATTAGTTCATCAAAAAACGATGTGAATTCAGCTTCAAATTCATCATAAAACTCCTGAAGCTCCACAACGGCCAAGTTCATTTTTGAACGATTTTGGGTTCTACGGTTCATGCCTTCCAATACTTTGGTAATACCTTCAATAGAAGCATAACTAAGCAACCAATTGTCATGAATCATATGTGGAAGTAAGCGTTTTACATTCTGCGGAAGTATTTCAAAATGGTCTTCTAACAAAAGATAAAAATCATTTACATAGGTTTCCAGCGGAATATCGGAATAGTTTTTCCAGTTTTTAGCCAAAAAATGATCGTATAAAATATCGACAATAACGCCGCTATAATGACTGTAATTTTTGTGCAAACGCTTCGTGCTCATTCGAACCGTAGGATGCGCATCTGTATACGTATCAATATGGCGATGGAGTAAAATTCCTTTTTGAATTTTTGGTGGATATTCTTGATGTTTTTTTCCACGAACGCTATCGGCAATAAAATTCCCGATTTTTATTTCGTCGTCGTTATGTGAAAGATAAATGTGTGCTAAGAAATTCATTTGTTAAATTTACTAAGAATATTTTTCTGAGAATATTATATTTGTAAAAAACATCGTTTGAAACTTCTCCCAAACCTTAATCCATTACGTTTCTTATTAACAATACCTGTTATGCTCGTACATATTCCTGAGTTTTTTAGGAATAGAGGCTTGGCAGCATACAATGATGGCGTTATTTTTCATAAAGGTAGAGAAGCTGTATATGTGTTTTTTACACTCAGCGGATTTTTAATCATCCGATTATTATACAGAGAAGTGATGCAAAAAGGAAAAATAGACCTTAAAAGCTTCTATATTCGGAGAATCTTGCGGATTTACCCACTATACTTTTTAATTCTTTTTGTCGGGTTTCTCTATTACAAAGTAATATTGTCGTACATGGGAATTCCTTACGAAGCAGATTACGATTTGACAAATGCCCTGTTGTTATATGTTTTTTTTCTGCCCAATGTAGCTTCCACCTTATATCAACCTGGTGGCGCGATAGAAATACTCTGGTCTATTGGAATCGAAGAACAATTTTATTTGCTCATTCCGCCAATGTTAGCATTCATCAAAAAGAAATTCTTTATCATATTAATCCTGATTTTTACTTTAGTATACTTTGCTATTTTTGCAAGTGATCTATTTCCGTTCTTGCGAAAATTTGATTTTTTATACTTTTACTTCTCAACAGGCGGATTAGTAGCAGTATTACATGAACGATACGATTTAGGAAATAAAATGCACAAATATCTCAAAGTGGTTATCTTGGTGTCATTTATCTTGTATTTCTTTACAGATTTGATCAAAGGAATTGATCCAAATGCATACCACTTTATAAGTATGATATTGTTTAGTGTTGCAATAATGACTTTAAGTTACAGTCCCGTAATTATTATACGAAACAAGCCGTTAAACTATTTAGGAAAAATATCGTACGGAATTTACATGTTTCATCCGTTAGTGATGCAACTTGTCGGGTTGATATTACTTAAATTGGTTTCAAAAGTAGAAATGTCGGATATAACCATTATTTTACTTTCATATGGACTTGTTTTTGGTATAACTTTTATAGTTTCGCACGTATCATATCAATACTTTGAAAAACCGTTTTTAAAACTTAAAAATAAATTTAGATAATATATTATGACATTAATCAAATCAATTTCAGGGATTCGTGGAACCATTGGAGGAAATGTTGGTGATAATTTAACACCAATTGATGCAGTAAAATTTGCAAGTGCGTACGGAACTTGGTTGAAAAAAGAATATAAGAAAGAAAAGCTTACCGTTGTTATTGGTAGAGATGCGCGAATTTCTGGAGCTATGATTCAGAGTTTGGTTGTAAATACGTTAGTTGGCTTGGGAATCGATGTCATTGATCTTGGATTGTCAACAACACCAACGGTAGAAGTTGCAGTTCCTATAGAAAAAGCAGATGGAGGAATTATATTAACGGCAAGTCATAACCCAAAACAATGGAATGCCTTAAAACTTTTAAACCATAAAGGTGAATTTTTAAATGGAGCTGATGGCGCAGAAATCCTAGAAATTGCAGAAAGTGACGATTTCGATTTTGCAGAAGTAGACGATTTAGGAACGGTAACACCAAATGACACGTATATAACCAAACATATAGAAGAAGTGTTAAACCTTCCATTAGTAGATGTTGAAGCCATCAAACAAGCAAATTTTAAAGTAGTGGTAGATGGTGTAAATTCTACTGGAGGAATTGCCATTCCGCAGTTATTACGTGCTTTAAATGTTGATGTCGTAGAATTATATTGCGAACCAAACGGACACTTTCCACACAATCCTGAACCATTGAAAGAGAATTTAGGTGATATTTCTGAATTGGTCGTTAAAGAAAAAGCAGATTTTGGAGTTGTCGTTGATCCAGATGTAGATCGTTTGGCATTTATTTGCGATGATGGAGAAATGTTTGGAGAAGAATATACCTTAGTTGCTTGCGCAGATTATGTATTAGGAAAAGTAAAAGGAAATACGGTTTCTAACTTATCATCGTCAAGAGCTTTACGTGATGTGACAGAAAAACACGGCGGAAGCTACCAAGCAAGTGCCGTTGGAGAAGTAAACGTAGTGATAAAGATGAAAGATACCAATGCAGTTATTGGAGGAGAAGGAAATGGAGGAATCATTTATCCTGAATTGCATTACGGACGAGATTCATTGGTTGGAGTTGCTTTATTTTTAACACATTTGGCTGAAAAGAAAATGACCGTTCGCGAATTGCGTGATAGCTATCCAAGCTATTTTATGAGTAAAAATAAAATTCAATTAACGCCAGAATTAGACGTAGACGGAATTTTAAAAGCAATGGAAGAGAAGTATGCCAACGAAAATGTAACTACCATTGATGGTGTTAAAATTGATTTCCCAGAAAATTGGGTACACTTACGTAAATCAAACACAGAACCTATCATTAGAATCTATACAGAAGCACAATCGCAACAAGAAGCCGATGATTTGGCACAACGCATTATGAAAGAGATTTCAGCGATTGCAAACTTATAGAAGAGCAAAAAATATAAAACGAAAAGCTGTCCATTTGGATGGCTTTTTTTATCAAAATTCGTCAAAATACTGTTAATTAGTATCCAAAATACGATATCCTCAATTTTGATCGTTATCTTTTAGAATGGTGTAACAAAAACAAAAAACTAGCTACTCATTCTATCGGATACAATTCAAATAAAAAAAGCTATGGGACTTACATATACAGATTGGAAAAATACAACGCTTCATACATTACATGAAAAAACAGCTTCTTTTGACGAATCTTTACATAAAAAAGTAGAAACTGAATATTTTAAGCGATTGTTAGAAAAAATGGCAACGCATGCTGCTTCTCCAGAAGCTTTAGAAGCGTTTCAAACACAAATAGATGAGTATGTAGCCGCAATTCCTTATAAAACGGGTTTTGAAGACAAAGAAATTCGTCGCAACTTCTTAAAAAAGAAAGCAAAAATTAAAAGTGCCGCAATCACAAAACACAAACTTGTCAACAAAGGTTTTTATGTAAGTCTATGGATGCCTTTAGGAATGGCGCTTGGAATGCCTTGGGGCGTTGCTTTTGGAAATATAGCATTTGGCTTACCTATTGGATTGGCGCTTGGACTAGCTATTGGAAGTTGGTTGGACAGCAAAGCGATCAAAGAAGGTAGAGTAGTGTAATACAATCACGATCTACAATATTGGTCAATTTCTTGTTTTATTTTTTGTAAATCATGCTCAGATATTGGCAATACGTTTTCAATACGACTTTCCTTATTTTCAATGGAAAATAAACAAGTAGCTTCTTCTTTATTATGACGAGAAAACTGCACGTTTGGAGATTTAGGAACAATAATAGTACTTCCTTTAAAATATTTGTAATCAGATTTATAAGTGATTCCGTCTTCGGTGAATGTTAGAATTTCTTTTCCATATGTATTCCATAAAAACATTCGTAACATAAAATAAGCAGTTCCTAAAGTGATAAGTATAATAGGAACAAATACAAAATGAAAGCCTAAGCCATCTACAGCACGATATATGATAACGCTTAAAGGAATTATGATAGCAATGATTGCTATAACTAAAAGTAGAATTCTAGTAAATAAAGGTGATTTATTTCCCGTAATTACAATTTGATCCTGAGAAAATGTAACAGTTGATGCTTTTTTCATACACGAAATATACTAATTTTATTTCAGATGTTTTGGCGGTACTTTATCTCTGTGTTTCCAACGTTTGTGAACCCAATAATAATATTCAGGAACCTCTCTAATTTGTTTTTCCAGTTCTCTATAAAAAAACTCGGTTGGTTCATGTTTTGCGTAATTTGAAATTCCTTTTGGAGTCAAATCGATAAATGATCCTTGATAATGACCGCGCTTTACTTTTTCTATTTTAAAATAAATGAAAGGCATATCGGCTTTTCGTGCTAATATTTCCGGTCCATCAAAACAAGGAACGGTAACATTCATAAAATCAGTCCAATAATAATGCGGTAAAGGCTTTGGCGATTGATCACTTACCATATAGTAAATTCCTAAAACACCTGCATCTTGATTCTTTTTGATGACTTTAAAAGTTTCTTTGGTTGTAATTAAGGTAGAATCTCGTTTCTCACGAATATCACGCACTAATTTGTCAAAATACTTATTCGTCAATTTCTTATAAATTCCATATCCTTTAAAAGAAACATACTCTTTCATCACATTCATCCATTCCCAATTGGCATAATGTCCAGAAATTAAAATGATACTATGTCCTTTCTTTTCATATTCATTAATCAGATCAATATTTGGAAACACAAAACGCTTTCTCAGCGAAGCATCAGAAATTGTCAGGGATTTAATCATTTCCAGAAACATATCACACAAATGACTGTAATATTTCTTCTCAATCTTCAAACGTTCTGCATCGCTTTTTTCAGGAAAAACCAAGGCTAAATTTCCGCGTACCACCTTTTTTCTATAACCAATAAGGCGATAAACAATAAAATAACAAAAGTCAGAAAATAAGTAGAGTACAGGAAATGGCAGAATAGAAATCAACCAAAGTATGGGATATATTAAAATGAACGCAATAAGCTGCATAAGTATACTAAATTTTCACAAATATAGCTATATTTGACACGTAATAAAGGCAATTTTATGATGAATTTAGAACCCATAACGATTGGAATAATTTTGGCAAACGTTTTACCGTCAATCAAAGGGTTTGAAGACGATTCATTTATAAGAAAATATTTATTCAACATCAGTGCCATTCAAAACGGTCAGCATTTCCGAATGATTACTTCCGGATTTCTACATGCAGACATCATGCATTTGGTATTTAACATGCTTACCTTATACTTTTTTGCGAATACGGTTATTTACAGTCTTGGACCACAATACTTTTTATTAATCTATGTAGCGAGTTTGCTTTTTGGGAACGCACTTTCGTATTATTTTCATAAAAACGAACCACACTACAGTGCATTAGGCGCTAGTGGCGCTGTGTCAGGAGTACTATTTGCAGGTATTTTACTGAATCCTACAATGGACATGTATGTCATGTTTGTTCCGTTTGCAGTAAAAGGATATATCGTGGGAATATTTTACTTAGTCTTTTCTATTTATGGAATGAAAAAACAATTTGGGAATATTGGTCATGATGCCCATTTTGGTGGCGCTGTCGCGGGATTCATCCTAACATTAATACTTAGACCAAGCATCCTTGTACAGGAGACACAAATCGTAATTTTATTGGCACTTCCTATTATTGCACTATTTGTTTTGATTAAATCAGGGAAGATTTAATAGAAATATGCTAAATATGGGGAATTTTCCCTTTGCAAAGGGATAAAAAAAGTATTTTATTTGTTCAAAACTGATTATGATGAACATAAAGACTACACTTACCCTTATTGCATGTATACTTTGTTATAGTATGTCTGCGCAAGTAATTACTAATGAACAAGATTCTACAATTCAATTTTTTCCAATTTTTAAAAAAGGACAAAAGTTGACCTATGAGGTGAATAGAATAAATCATACACCAGAGGGAAAAGACACTACAAACTATCATTTGAATTTCAAATTTGGCAAAACTGAAGGTGATTTTGTAAATGCTACGATTTATTTAGACAAGTTTGATAACAATAATTTGGAAAGTGTACTTCTAAATGATGTAAAAAGCGAGATTCACTTAAATATCGCTAAAGCAGAATTTAGTATTACTAATGAAGAAAAAGTGAATAAGAAAATTCAAAAAAATATAAAAAAGGCAAAACAAAAATTTTCAAATGACTCAGATTTATTAGAATTAATTTCTTCATTAGAACAGCAATTAAATGAAGGTTCATTTTCTGTAACGCGTATTTATCAACAAGATATCAAGTCTATTTTTGGATTTTATAAAAAAGAAATTTCATATCAATATTATATTAAGGATACAATTCCTAAAAAAGATCCTATGGGACATGACACTAAAGTAGTGAGGAAGTATGGGGTTTTTAAAGTAGGAGAGAAGTATGAATTCACGCATTCATCAGAGACTCTGAATGATGGAATTAAAGCAGCGATGCGGAAGGATACAGAAAAGGCAATTAGAGAACAGTTCAAAGATTCTCTTGATGTAGAAGGCAAACCTATCGAAATTGCTGAAATAATTTTAGAAGATCAGGATATAGATGTTGAAGTAAAAAAAGAGATACGAATTGTATATACTAGTGAAAGTGGAATTGTAAGTTCTTTTTCTTTAGTAGATAAAAAAAACATTTTTGATTTAAAATTATTGTTGAAACGAACGCTTCGACTTTTAGAATAAAAAAAGATCTTTCTTAAAAAATATAAAACCACGTCAGTTGACGTGGTTTTATATTTTTGTGGGCAGCGCAGGATTATTTGATGATCCTATTACACCACTCCTGCAAATAAGAAACCAACAGCTAACGCTGAATTATTTTTTTGTTTTACCTCAAAATACAAACTTTGTTTAGTTTTTCCATAAAACAAAAAAACCACGTCAAATGACATGGTTTCTTTTTTGATGTGGGGAGAGCAGGATTCGAACCTGCGAAGACATAGTCAGCAGATTTACAGTCTGCCCTCGTTGGCCGCTTGAGTATCTCCCCAACGCTTTTTGCTTTATTGCGGTTGCAAATATACTATTGTTTTTGAACCGTGCAAATAAAAAATATGCGTTTTTTTTGATAAAAAACTAACTTATTGAAAATCAGTTTCTATCTAATTTAAATTATTTTTATTTTCCTAATAATTCTTTAATCTTTGCTTCTAAAGATGCGCCACGCAAGTTTCTATCTACGATTTCACCTTTTTCATTTAAGATAAATGTAGCAGGAATAGAACGAACATTATATGTACGAGCAATAGCATCTCTAAATCCATCTAAGTTGGAAACTTGAGGCCATGTCAAACCATCCGTTTTAATAGCACGAAGCCAATCTTCTTTTGCATTATTTTGATTTGGACGACCATCTAAAGAAACTCCAATGATTTCCAATCCATCTTTATGATATTTTTCGTAAATCTTTACAACATTCGGATTCTCTCTACGGCAAGGTCCACACCAAGCTGCCCAAAAATCGATGATCGTTACTTTTCCTTTGATATCATTTAATGCAATTGTTTTTCCTTCAGGATTTGGCGCAGAGAAATTTGGAGCTACCGAACCAAGTGATGAACGTAGTAATTCCGTTGATTTTGTATATAAGTTTTCGCCAACACGTGTCTTTTTCAAATCGTCTGGAAGTGCGTCAAAGAACTGTTTTGCCTTTTTTGGAGTTGTCAACTTATTGCGCAACATACGATCTACCAACATTACAGAAATATACGAATCTGGATGCTCTAGCACATATTTTTCTTGGTATTGAATAGCTTGTTTATCCAAACTAGCAACTTCAGCTTTAGCTGTATTAATAACAGCAGTATCTTTTGAAGCAATTGCTTTTTGATAACGCGCTCTTACAGTTTGTACTTTTTCAGCTAATACTTTCGATTCTTCAATAAAATTCACATACTCTTGATTGTGTTTTCCACCAGAAACTTTTGCTGCGGAAAGATTCTGTCTATCAGCTTCAATAGTTATATTTCCATTCTCTAAAAGTAAATTAATATTACCTTCAGCACCATTTACATAGATAAATCCTAATTCCGGATGCGTTACTTTTCCTGTAAAAGTAAATTTTCCATTTTGTATCACAGCGGTATCTTTTGGCTGTGGAACACCTTTTTCATTAGAAGTTTTCAAAAATGCACGTACACCATCAGGAAGTCCATTAATGGTAGTTTCTATGGTATATCCATCTGTTGAATTTTGTGTCTTTTTATCACAAGAAGTAAACAGTAGTGTACCAATAACACTAGTAATCACAAATACTTTCTTCACGTTTAAATACATTTTTATTGAATAATTTTAAAAGTTAAACGCGCAAATTTAACCAAATGTGAAGAATTACCCTAGAAAAATTAGAATTGATAGCGCACTCCAATGGCTAAGTCCAAACCTAAATCATCATTAAAACCATCGTCAAAGCCAATTTCTGGACGCACATCTATAGAAAGCTGCAATGGGAAATCAAAATTATATTCAATACCTACATCACCAGCTAAAAACGCATAAAAACCATCATTTGTTAAGTTTCTATTGCTATTCCAGCTTCCAATTCCGCCACCAGCACCAGCATACCAGTTAAATCCGCCATCAATATTCCAAACCCATTGGTACAGTCCAGTTATCTTGTACGCATCGTACTCATCGCTGTCTTTCCAGCCTAAATCTAATTCCAAACGGTTATTATCCCACAAAGCTCTTTGATACGAAATCTCAGTGCCAAATCCATCATTTCCACCAATTCGCAAACCAATGGCATTATCTGAAATTTGTTGAGCAGAAGCCGTATATCCTAAAAATAAAATCCCTAAAATCAATAGTTTTTTCATGTCTTACTAGTTTATGTTTTTAATTTTGTTTGATGAAATAAACCAACAACCGTACCATTTATAAAAGAACCATTTTTTAATTAATTTCACATGTTAATATCTTATTGTGATACGTTGCTTGTTTGTTATTTATAACTAAAAAAATAAGTTTATATTGCTGCGAAAATTACACACAAGATCAATAATAGTGGCATGAAGGCGAAATTGGAACAGTTGAAAAACACCTTTTCAGGAGCAATTTTTTATGATGATTTACACAGGATTTTATATGCTACGGATGCATCTGTATATCGCAAACTCCCGCTAGCCGTTGCGTATCCTAAGCATATAGCCGATTTAAAACTATTGATCGATTTTGCTAACACAAATAATACATCACTTATTCCAAGAACAGCAGGAACTTCATTGGCAGGACAATGTGTTGGTGAAGGAATTGTAGTAGATGTTTCAAAATATTTTACAGAAATTTTAACGATTGATGAAACTGCAAAAACGGTCACAGTACAACCTGGTGTTGTGCGTGATGCGCTAAACAATCATTTAAAAGCAACTCATTTATTTTTTGGACCCAATACTTCTACATCCAATCGTTGTATGATTGGTGGAATGGTAGGAAACAACTCTTCGGGAACGACTTCGATAAAATATGGCGTTACGCGCGATAAAGTCATTGAAATGGACGTATTATTATCTGATGGAAGTGAAGTGACTTTTGGAGAAATCACGACCGAAGAATTCCATCAAAAACGAACTTTAAACACGCTTGAAGGCACTATTTATCAAAAAGTATATGACATGCTTTCTGATGAAGCAAACCAACAGGAAATCACGGCGCAATTCCCTAAAGAAGCCATTCACAGACGAAATACAGGTTATGCCATTGACGAATTGCTCAAATCCAAACCATTTTCAGCAAATGGCGAGACCTTCAATATGTGTAAACTACTGTCAGGAAGTGAAGGAACCTTGGCATTTACAACACAAATAACGCTTCAGCTAGATGAATTGCCACCAACACAAAGTTGCGTAGTTGCAGCACATTATAAAAGTATTGAAGACTGTTTGCAATCGGTTTCATTGACCATGCAACATAATTTGTACACTTGCGAAATGATGGATAAGATCATTTTAGATTGTACAAAGTCAAATCTGGCACAAGCCAAAAACAGATTCTTTGTAAAAGGAGATCCACAAGCTATTTTATTGCTCGAATTACGATCAAATTCGGAAGAAGACTTACAAACACAAACAAAAGCCTTAATCGCTTCGCTTGAAAACGAAAACAAAAGCTATCATTATCCTGTGTTAAAAGGTGATGAAATAAGCAAAGCAATGGAATTGCGCAAAGCAGGTTTAGGACTTTTAGGAAATATTATTGGAGACAAAAAAGCGGTGGCATGTATTGAAGATACTGCGGTAGCGCTAGAAGATTTGGCGGATTATATTGATGAATTCTCTCAGTTAATGGCAAAATATCAGCAAAAAGCGGTGTATTATGCACATGCAGGAGCAGGAGAATTGCATTTACGTCCCATATTGAACTTAAAAAAGAAAGCAGATGTCGTATTGTTCCGAAAAATAACACACGATGTTGCCAAATTGGTAAAAAAATACAACGGTTCGTTTAGTGGTGAACATGGTGACGGAATTGTGCGTGCGGAATTCATTCCCATTATGATAGGAGCGAAGAACTACGAATTATTAAAAGAAGTGAAAGCTGTTTTTGACCCGAACAATATTTTCAATCCTGGAAAAATTGTTGATGCAGCGAAAATGGACACTTCGTTACGCTATGAAATTGATCGGACTGAGCCAGAAATAGAGACTTTATACGATTTCTCAGATAGTGAAGGAATTTTGCGTGCTGCAGAAAAATGCAATGGTTCGGGCGATTGTAGAAAACCAGCTTCGTTTTCGGGCGCTATGTGTCCAAGTTACCGAGCTACAACCAATGAAAAAGATACCACGCGGGCAAGAGCTAATGCATTGCGAGAGTTTCTAACCGTCTCAGAAAAAGAGAATAAATTTGATCATAAAGAACTGAAAGAAGTTTTTGATTTGTGTTTAAGTTGTAAAGCCTGCGCTAGTGAATGTCCAAGTAATGTAGATGTGGCAGCATTAAAAGCAGAATTTTTACATCAATATTATAAATCAAACAAACCAACTTTTCGTGATAAAGCGTTTGCATTTTCTACCAAATCCAATCGTTTGGCAAGCAAGTTTCCGGGACTTTCTAACTTTGCAAAAACAAATCGTTTTACATCAAAAATGATTAAAAATAGGCTAGGAGTTGCCCAAGAACGCACATTACCTATTAATTCAAGTAAAACTTTAGATAAAATAATTCAAAATTCATTAAATCAGTTAAATGCTAATATTTTAAAATCTAAAAAAATATATGTATTTAGTGATGAGTTTACCAATTATTTAGAATCTGACATTGGACAAGATGCTTTGATCGTTTTATCTAAATTAGGATATGAAATCAAGCATGTTTCGCATGAAGAAAGCGGACGTACATTTATATCAAAAGGGTTCTTAGCGGAAGCAAAAAAAGTAGCTAACAAAAATGTAAATATCTTTAAAGATTTGATCAATGAAAATGCTGTTTTGGTAGGAATTGAACCTTCTGCAATTCTCACATTTCGCGATGAATATATCCGTTTGGCAGATGATAAAGAGGCAGCTAAAAAGATTGCAAAGCATACATATTTATTGGAAGAATTCCTTGCGGCAGAAATCAAAGCAGGCGAAATTACTTCGGAATCCTTTACAGAAGAAGCTAAAAACATCAAAATTCATGTGCATTGCTATCAAAAAGCGCTTTCAAATCAAAAGTGTACGTATGATATCTTAAATCTTCCAAAAAATTACAAACCAACCATTATTGCTTCAGGTTGTTGTGGAATGGCAGGTTCATTTGGATATGAAAAAGAACACTATGAAGTCAGCATGAAAGTTGGCGAACAATCCTTATTTCCTGCGGTTAGAGCAGCAGAAGTAGATACCATAATTGCTGCCAATGGTACAAGTTGTCGTCATCAAATAAAAGATGGAACTGATAAAGATGCTTTACATCCAATTACAGTGCTGAGACGCGCGCTGATTTAAATTAGCTGGTTTTACAAGGCTTTTGGACTCTTGTAACTACAATTTTTATAATTTTTCACATTACTTTGATTAATTCTTTAAAAAACGAAATGGCAATACCTCAAAAAAGACAAGGATTTAGAAAAATTACCGTTATGGGAATAATCTTTAATTGGAAATTCTCAGGAGGAGTAGACGTAAGACCTGTCAGTAATAAAGATAATAAGCTATTTATTGATTATGGCTGGTATGATGATTGGTTGTATGTACATAATAAAGAAAATAAACCTCCAGACTATGAGCCGCAAATAGTAACTCCAAACTTTGTTAGAAAATCGATAGAATTTGCAATTGAAAACGGTTGGAACACAGAAAATAAAACAGGAAAGTTTGACATAATGTATAAAGACGGTAAATATAAATTGAAACTATTTTAGTTCTGAATAGAATCAATGCGTCTGATTAATTTTTTAGCGCCATCTCTAGCCTTTGTATAAATCTCTTTCATTCGTTCTTCCCTTAAAATCGCCATATTGATATAATTTTTCCCTTCTTTTGAGCTTACAACGTTCAAAAGGTTTTTTCTATTTTCTTCTTTATTTGTCACAGAAGAAGTTGCGTCAATATATTCCAATTCATAATGATTTTGGTATATCCAAAAATCCATGTCCTTATCTACAGATTTTGCTTCCCAACTATTGAATTCATTCAAATAATTATTAAAAACGGAATAATAATTATTCAACTTTTCAAACAAAAACTCTTTCTCAGGTAATGTTACAATTCCCGATTCTACCATTTTTTTATAAGTTCCGTCATTGATAGAAATATTATTAGTTCCAGAAGTGACGAGGCTTTGTATGTTGCTTGTTGAAAACTTAGCTAAACTATCTGCATTGAATAAGCTTTTTTTGTAATCTATTTTTAAATCAATTCTTTTGATAGCGCTATTGAAATAGGTAGTATCTATTTCTAAATCTTTCTTGATTTTAGCAATATATGAGTTTGCTTTATTCAAAGAAATGCGATTCTCATTCCAATTATTAATATTCATAGCAATGAGAATACCTGCAATGATTAAAATCAATTCTCCGAATGAAAATAATACATATTGTTTAAAACTTTTCTTCTTTAAATTTTTCATGGGAATGTAGGGTAAATTACGCGTAGTCTTAATTATGCAACTATTAATCAGAGGCAAATTAATAATTATTTTCGGTTTAAAACAGACAGCACGTATTTCTGTTAAAATTCAGAAGAAATCAAGTTGCTTTATGAAGCAAACTAAATTCATCTAAGAAGTCTAACAATCTAAACTATTTCGGATCTTCCACAATCGTAATAGCAGCAAGTAAATCCTTATAATCCATAGATTTCAACTCTTCATCTGCATAAAAAGCGGTCAAACGATCTTCGTTGTGACGGTAGAGTTTCCAACGGTTCTTATGATATTCCAAAGCAGTCAAATTTTCAACCCAATCTCCAGAATTTAGATAGATACAAGAACCTTTTCTGTTAGTTTTCTTTTCCATTTGCGGTTGATGAATATGTCCGCAGACTACATATCCGTAACCATTATCAATGGCTAAATCGGCAGCAACTTCTTCAAAATCATTGATGTATTTTACAGCTTTCTTTACGCTGTTTTTAATTTTTTTGGAAAGCGAGTATTTTTCACGTCCAAATTTTAACAAAACCCAGTTGACTACACGGTTGAAACGAATTAACAAATCATAACCCATTCCGCCTAATTTTGCAATCCATTTTGCATTTTGAATAGAAGCATCAAACACATCGCCATGAAAAAACCATGCTTTTTCACCATTCAACTCTAAAACAAGTTTATCAACCAATGAAAAATTGCCAAGTTTTGTATCTGAAAAACGACGTAATGATTCATCGTGATTTCCAGTAATATAAATAACTTCAACACCTTTGGTTGTAAAGTCAATCAGCTTTTTAATAATTTGCAAATGTGGTTTTGGGAAATAACGTTTTCTAAATTGCCAAATATCAATAATATCGCCATTCAAAATAACTTTTTTAGGATCAATACTATTCAAGTAGGCCAATAATTCATTGGCATGACAGCCATACGTTCCTAAATGAACATCGGATATGACAACTAGATCTATTTTTCGCTTTTTCATGTACTATTCTTAGAACGCTACAAATAAAAAACAAACAAGAAAATTCTATGAAAAACTAGCGTTAAGCTTAGTTGTCTGAATGTTAATAATTTATCAATTGAATCCATCAAATGTTAAGTTAATTTTAAGCATTTGTTGGGTTTTTAAATCTGTTAGTTTAAATTTACATTTGTTAAAAAAATAGGATGGCAGGAAATACTTTTGGATCACTTTTTAAATTGACCACTTTTGGAGAATCACATGGAAGAGCAATTGGAGGAGTTATTGATGGATGTCCCGCAGGATTGGAATTGGATTTAGAAATGATTCAACATGAGATGAATCGTAGAAAACCTGGGCAATCAGCAATTGTGACGCAACGTAAAGAACCGGATACTGTTGAGTTTTATTCGGGCATTTTTGAAGGAAAAACTACAGGAGTTCCTATCGGATTTGCCATTCATAATACCAATCAGAAGTCACGCGATTATTCACATATCAAAGACTCGTATCGTCCATCGCATGCCGATTATGTATACGATCAAAAATACGGACATCGCGATTATAGAGGTGGCGGAAGAAGTTCGGCACGAGAAACCGCTTGTAGAGTGGTAGCTGGAGCGATTGCAAAACAATTACTCTCAAACATCAACATAAATGCTTTTGTATCTTCAGTAGGAGAAATTTCATTAGATACACCTTATCATGAATTGGATTTTTCGTTGACAGAAAGCAATCCTGTTCGTTGTCCCGATCCTGCGAAAGCAGCCGAAATGGAGGAACGAATTCGACAAATACGCAAAGAAGGCGATACTATTGGCGGAACTGTAATGTGTGTAATTCAAAATGTACCTATTGGATTAGGCGAACCTGTGTTTGATAAATTGCATGCAGAATTAGGAAAAGCCATGTTATCCATCAACGCTGTAAAAGGTTTTGAATATGGAAGTGGTTTTGAAGGTGCCAAAATGAAAGGAAGTCAACACAACGATATATTTAATGCTGACGGAACTACGAAAACCAATCTTTCAGGAGGAATTCAAGGCGGAATCAGCAACGGAATGGATATTTACTTCAATGTAGCATTCAAACCTGTAGCAACCATTATGCAATCGCAAGATACCATCAACAAAGATGGTGAAATTGTTGAAATGACAGGAAAAGGTCGTCACGATCCATGTGTCGTGCCAAGAGCTGTGCCTATTGTAGAAGCCATGGCAGCATTGGTATTAGCCGATTATTATCTAATGAATAAAACGATCAAAATATGACCGTAAAAGACTTTTTTGTAGTTGTAGTAAAAGTATTAGCATTGTATTTTTTCTTTAGTGGAATCATTCCACTAGTCACACAATTAATTTTGTACAGAGAAATATATGACGCATCACAAATCATTGAGCTTGCAGGTATTATTTTGCTCTTTATAGCAATTATTTATTTCATGCTTTCGCAAGCAACAACCATTGTGAAATTGCTAAAGTTAGACAAAGGATTTTCAACAGATCGTTTCGATTTCTCGGGGATGAACAGTAGGTATGTATTGGAAGCTACTATTTGTATTTTAGGGTTCTACATGGTGTTTTTTGTTGTACCCTATATTTTGATTGATGCTTATACGTTGATCAAATCAAACATCAATAGCCGAGTTTTTTCATTGGATGAAACTGCAGAAACACTACAAGCAAATTTAATCACCAATTTTTTATATATCTTAGTAGGATTGGTAATAATCTTTTTACGAAAACCAATTTCAAAAGCATTTACGTCAACTAATTCAAAAACAACAACATAAATAAAACCCACTGCATGAAAAAAATGGCATTACATTGGAAAATTTTGATAGGAATGGTCTTAGGCGTGCTTTTCGCTTTCATCCTATTATGGACTTCATGGGGAAGTGAAAAAGTAGTTCTAAAAGAAATTCCTGCTTCATACGAAATTGTCCAAGAGGTCATAAATGGAGAAATAGTGAGTTCGTTCAAAGAAATCAAAGCTAAAACTGTTGAAGTTACACGAGCTGAGCATTTTATAAGTCGTTGGGTAAAACCTTTCGGAACTATTTTTATCAATTTATTAAAATTGATTGCAGTTCCGTTAATTTTAGCTTCGCTCATTAAAGGTATTTCTGATTTAAAAGATATTGCCAAAATTAAAAAGATGGGATTACGAACCATAGGAATTTATGTGGTTACAACGCTCGTTGCGATTATCATCGGGTTGGGAATTGTAAATACGGTAAAACCAGGAGAAGGAATGCCGAAAGAAACGATTGAAAAAATTAAAGAAAAATATGTAAACTCTGATGGTGTCAAAGATAAAATGACCAAAGCGGCAGCGCAAAAAGATGCTGGACCATTACAAGCGTTGGTAGATATTTTTCCACAAAATATCTTTAAATCGTTAGGAGAAGCTAAAATGCTTCAAATCATCTTTTTTGCACTGTTTTTAGGAATTTGTTTATTACTCATTCCAGCAGAAAAAGCCAAACCCATGATTGATATATTCGATTCCTTGAATGAAATAGTCATGAAAATGGTGGATTTAATTATGTTATTTGCACCATACGCCGTTTTTGCACTCTTAGCAAATGTTATTGTCGCCTTTGATGATCCTGAGATATTAATGAAACTTTTATCCTATGGATTGTGTGTTGTGGGCGGATTGATTTTAATGATTGTTTTTTATCTAATCATTGTCAGCGTATACACGAAAAAATCGCCATTATGGTTCCTAAAACAAATAAGTCCTGCGCAATTACTAGCTTTCTCAACAAGTTCCAGTGCGGCAACCTTGCCAGTTACGATGGAAAGAGTAGAAGAGCATATTGGAGTTGATAAAGAAGTCTCTGGATTTGTATTGCCAGTTGGTGCTACTGTAAATATGGACGGAACGAGTTTATATCAAGCAATTGCTGCCGTATTTATCATGCAAGTGCTCACACCAGAAGACATCAATTTTCAAGTACAATTAATCATCGTATTTACCGCATTATTGGCTTCTATTGGAAGTGCAGCTGTACCAAGTGCAGGAATGGTAATGTTGGTAATTGTGTTAGAATCTGTAGGATTTGATCCTGCATTACTACCAGTAGGATTGGCATTAATCTTTGCAATAGACAGACCGTTAGACATGTGTAGAACCGTTATCAATGTCACAGGAGATGCCACCGTTTCAATGGTTGTCGCCAAATCATTAGGGAAATTACACGATCCTAAACCTAAAAATTGGGACGATAATTATCAACCTGAAGAATCATAGTATAAAAACCAACTATTTTATATATTTTTAAGAGAACCAAAAACCAACCAAAAAAATTACCTCAATGAATATCTGTTTTTTAATGTATCCTTGGGAAGATATCGATCCAGAAAACGATACAAGTTTAGCTTTAATTAAAGAATGTGTAAAACGCGGACATGGCGTTGCTATGTGTACACCTTCTAACTTAACCATTCGCGATAGTGTAACGAATGCTTTTTGTACTGTAATCAGTAGAATGGACAAAGTGCCCAGCACCTTAAAATCGTTTTATACAAAAGCACAGTTAAGAGAAGAAATGTTGCCATTAGCTGGTTTTGATGTAATTTTTATGCGTGCAAATCCGCCATTAGATCCAATTATGTTGAACTTCTTGGATTCTGTAAAAGATGATGTCTTTATTGTGAATTCGTTGCAAGGAATGCGAGAAGCTAACAATAAGTTATACACAGCGGCTTTTGGAGATGCGCACAGCAATATCATTCCAAATACGCATGTTTCTAAAAATAAAGACTATTTAGTAAAGCAAATCAAAGAATCGAAAGCAGATAAAATGATTTTGAAACCTTTGAATGGTTTTGGAGGTTCAGGTGTGATTTTAATTGAGAAATCCGCCATGAACAACATTAAATCCTTACTAGATTTTTATATCACAAGTGGTGATGGTTCTTCCAACTATGTCATTTTACAAGATTATATTGAAGGAGCTGATCAAGGTGATGTTCGTATTTTACTCTTAAATGGAGAACCTATCGGAGCCATGAAGCGTGTGCCAGGATCAGATGATCACAGATCGAATGTAAGTGCTGGTGGAAGCGTTCAAAAACATACCTTAACCAAAGAAGAAAAAGCTTTGTGTAAGCAAATTGGTCCGAAATTAGTGAATGACGGACTGTATTTTGTTGGAATTGATGTTATTGGAGGAAAACTAGTAGAAGTGAATGTAATGTCTCCAGGCGGAATTACCTACATTAACAAAGTATATAAAGTGAAAATTCAGGAAAAAGTAATTGACTTCGTTGAAAGTAAAGTCACGGATAAATTACAGGCATTTGACAGACGTGTTCGATTACGTAAAGCTGTTGACGAAGCCTAATGAAAATACAAATTACAAACCCAATAATATCTACAGATTGGTTGCAGGAACATCTTCATGCAATCAATCTTGTTGTTTTAAATGGAACCATTCCAAGAGTAGTAGATGCAGGTTCTAAAACGGAAACGACTCAAATTCCGAACGCACGTTTTTTTGATATCAAAAAAGTCTTTAGTGTGATTGATGCACCTTTTCCAAACACCATGATTTCCGTAGAAGATTTCACTGCAAAAGCACAAACATTAGGCATCAATCAAAACAGTGCCATTGTTGTGTATGATGAGTTAGGGATTTATGCTTCACCAAGAGTTTGGTATATGTTCAAAGCTATGGGATTTGACAATATTGCAGTATTAAACGGCGGATTTCCTGCTTGGAAAGCTGCAAACTATCAAGTAGAAAGCAAAACTTTATACAATGGAGATTTAGGAAATTTTCAAGGGAAAGATCGTTTGCATCTATTCAAAAATTATTACGGAATGCTTCAGGAGATAGAAACTTCAAACAGTTGTATTCTTGATGCGCGTTCCGAAGGAAGATTTACTGGCAACATTCCAGAACCGAGAAAAGGATTGCGCAGCGGGCAAATTCCAAGCTCAAAAAATCTTCCATATACAAGCTTATTAAACAATCAGACATTTAAATCAAAAGCAGCACTTCAAGCAATATTTTCATCCTATCAAACCGAAAAAAAAGCATTCACGTTTTCATGCGGCACAGGAATTACAGCTTGTATTCTGGCTTTAGCAGCTGAACATGCAGGTTTTAAAGAATACAGTGTATATGATGGTTCATGGACAGAATGGGGAAACTTATACAAAGAAACTGAGTAAACAACCAAACATATAAATTTGCAAAAAAACTACTGTAGTTCTAATTTTGGTTATGATGATATTGAATATAATATGCTGATTATCTATGTATTATAGATTACAATTATGAAGGAAAAAGAAAATAAAGAATCTATCAGTATTGAAATAGACAATGAATCGACAATTTTGAAAAAACTGAAGTTAAAACAAAAAAGTCTATTCAAACAAGCTAGCACCTTAGGAATTATTGCTCTTGGCGTTATTGGATTCGGTGCATATGCAAGTTTTTCTGAATGGGTAGAATTCCCAATATTTCAAGCGGCTATTGGTGCTGGAGGAATCTTGTTGGCAATTGCATTTAGACCTGTACAACAATGCAAAAAACAAATAGATATTCACGAAAAAAAACTCCGAGAATTGGAATCATTATTAAAAAAGAATAATTTAGAGTAAGAATCAGATGTGCGAGTTTCTCATTATAGAACAAGAGGATACATTGTAAAGTAATGTTTTAATTATTTTTAAATAAATTATTGATGAATACTAAAGCACATTGTCATATTTGTGATCACAGAATTTATGATTTCCAAACAGGATCCATATGTGGAATTACACAATAAGCACCTAGTTTTCAAAATAAGTGCGATGTGATAAAATTAGAACAGCAATTAGAAGCTAGAATTGTAGATGTGTATACAAAACTAGAATTGGTGACTAAAACTAAAAAAGATACAATCAGCCACTTTATTTTCTATTGTTTAGGGATTGTTGGCGTGTTTATAGTCGCTAATTTATTAAGTGCTTCAGAAACTTCTATAAGAGGTTATTCAATGTCTCCATTTGTCATATTTTTAGTCATATGCTTTGCAGCAGTAGCTATTGGTCCCATAAATAAATACAGAAGAGATTATAAAATTGCTAAAAAACAGCAAGAGGAGTTGGATGAACTTTTAAAAATCTATAAATTAGATTATAAAGTTTCTGTCAAAATTATAAATGAAGCTCATGGAGATTTTGATGTAGAAAAAGAAATAAAAATATTTAGAGTAGGATAGCTAAATGATTATGAAAAAACTAACTATTGACCAAATTGTAACCAAGATTCAGCAAGAAGAACTATTTGAAGCTGTTTCTGCCGATTATTCTTTTACGATTAAAATTGACAAATACGTGCCATATGCTTGTGGTGCTGTGCATGACGGACATCAATTTAGACGCGAACTTTGGGAAAATTGCATTCATACCGAATATGAGCGTTGGTTTGAAGAAGATCCAGCCACGAAAGAAATGGTACAAACGCATCCAATTGTGATTGCCGGAATGGATTCTCGTTTTGAATACGATCTAAACCGTGCTCCAGAAAGCGCTATTTACGAAGATGCTTGGGGAAAACAATTGTGGCATTCGCCTTTGCCAGCAGCAATGAAGCAGAAGAGTTTGGACAAGCATGCTAATTTTTATAAAGTAGTACATGCGTTGATTGCCAAATTGGAAGAAAAATTTGGTGTATGTGTCGTGTATGATATGCACTCATACAATTGGAAACGTTGGGAGCGAGAAGTACCAACGTTTAATTTAGGCACAGGAAATGTTGATAATGAGCGTTTTGGTGATATTATAGAGTCTTGGCGTAACATGTTGTCCGAAATAAAATTACCCAATGGAATTGCTTCTACGTCAAAAATCAATGATACGTTTCAAGGAAACGGATACTTTTTAAAGTTCATAACACAGCATTTTAGCAATACCTTAGTTTTGGCAACTGAAGTAAAAAAGATATATTGCGACGAAATTAATCAAATCATGTTCCCCGAAGTGGTTTCCGCATTAGAAAAAGCTTTAAAAACGCTTGTTCCGCAACATGCAAACGACTTTTATCAAAAACATAGCTAAGAAAAGAACGTAGTACGAATGAATGATATCAATGTAGCGAGCAAAGTGCTTTTTGAAATAGATAAAAATATTGACGATTTAGTAAAGAAAGTAGAATTACTAAGTTATGTCAACCCATTGAATATGGAAGAAGAAAAACAAAAATTCTTCCAATCAAAATACCTTACCGATCCTAAGTTTGTATATCCAAAAATTGACTTTGATCGTTTTCATTTGCATAGAGAGTTATTTGAACAACCTATAGAACAAATTGAAAATGAATCTACTAGAGCATTGTACGAAGATATTATTTATGCATATTCTGGATTGATTCAATGTATAGAAACCATCGGAACAAAACATAAGTTTTATTACAATAGTTTGCGTTCTTTTGGAACACCAACAGAGCAAGATGTCGAAAATGCTAAGTTTATTCTGCATTTTGATGAAGAAGATGAAAATGAAGCGCAGTTTCAACCAAAATACAGTGCAGAAGAAACAGCAAAGTTATTCCGAGAATATTCATCACAATACGATTTTTCATATCAAATCAAGTTTTCAAAAGATATGAGCGCTATCGCCATGGTGTTAAACAACATCAAAACGCTCGTGATTAATGAAAGACATACGTTTTCAGATAATGAAATTGCCGTATTGACCAATCATGAAATTGGTGTGCACATGGTAACAACGATGAACGGATTATTGCATCCACTAAAAATATTCGCCAACGGTTTTCCAAATTATGAAGAAACTCAAGAAGGTTTGGCCGTTTTTTCAGAATATATGAGTAACAATTTAACGGTAAAACGTTTAAAAGAATTGGCATATAGAGTCATTGCAGTCGATAGTTTGGCGAAAGGATATTCGTTTTCTAAAACATTCCGATTGTTTGTAAATACGTATGATTTAGATCGTGAAACAGCTTTTAATGTATCAACAAGAGCGCATCGTGGCGGCGGATTTACCAAAGACTATTTATATCTCACAGGATTAAAAAAAGTATACGATTACTACAAATCAGGAAAAGATATGAAACCATTATTGCGTGGTAAAATTTCTTTGAATTACTTAGAAAGCATAGAATCGTTGGCAAAAAATGGTTGCGCATTGGATTCTAAGCACATTACAGATTCGTACATGCAAAACAACAATACGAATAAAACGGTAGACTTTATTTTAGAGAATTTGAAGTAACAATAAAAATCAGATTCATGCGTATATACTATAGGAATTAGTAATAACAACAATTTCTATACTATAACATTAAAATCTACTCGTATGAAAAAACGTAATGAATCATTATTAAAATTGGGAAAGAAAAATATCGCAAGTTTCAAAAAACTACATACTATAGTTGGTGGAACTAATGATGGAACCTTAAAAACATGGAATCTAGGATCATATGCGCCTACGTGTGCTGAAAATTCAAACAATGAAGCCTGTTAAATAACAACTATCAAAGAGAAAAAGCACTAATTATTAAGTATAGTTAGTGCTTTTTTTTATCACTGTTTTATTAATCGTGTCTTTATGTTTACATTAGAGACTTTGCGAATGCAACCAATAAAAATATCTAGATATTCTAATTCAATATTATGTATCTTGTAAATCACACTTCAAAATTATACTATGTTGAATTTCAAACAGTATTGCTGTTCCCCAATTTTCAAAATCTGTATTTTCTTTTTCTGCTTCTGCGGAAGTACAACGTTGTATAGTCAGGCTGATTCATTGGCTGTTAAATCGTATGATGAACTTGTACAATCTTTTTTTAAAACAATTAATAAAAATCCAGAGAAGGCAAATACCTACATTACAGCTGCGTATAAAAATGCTGTAAAAGAAAACGATACAAACAATATCATTGATGCTTTGTCAAAAAGTGCGTATAGTAAATCCTTATTAACTAAAAATAAAGCAGCACTCCAAGACATTGAAAAAGCAATTTCTTTAGCAAGAACACTGAATAATGCACTTTTATTGAGTAGAATTTACAATCAGAAAGGATCGATTGTTTTAGATATGGGAAAACATTTAGATGCACTAGATGATTTCATAAAAGCAAAGGAATATGCTGTAGTAAGTAGAGACAGATCGTATGAAATTAGTCCTTCGGCTAATATTGCATTCATCAAGCAAATGAATCAAGCGTATGTGGAAGCCATTGCGATGTACAAAGAAAATCTTACCATTACCAATACGATTAAAATAGATACTGCGTATAAGAATATAACTCAAATTTCATCCTATAGAAATTTAGTAGATATATATCTGAGAATGCAGGAAGTTAGTGAAGAAGAAGATCATATCAAAAAAGCAATTTATTATAATGATTTAGGATTGAAAATATGCTCAAAGACTGAATATCCTATCTATTATTATGAATTAAAAATGAATCAAGCAATTATTCATTTTCAGGAACAAAAGTATGATAGTAGTATTGAACTAATAAACGAAATTACGGTCTTTGCCGAAGAAATTAAGGATGAAAAATTACGTGCTACAGCATATTTTTATCTGGGGAAAAATTATGATGCTCTCGAAAACCATTCAGAAGCCATTCAAAGTTTAGAAAGATTTTATACGCTCTTAAAAAACTCCGAAAAAACATATTCGAATGAACGTGAACTACACGCTTTATTATCCTGGAATTATTCTAAAATAGAAGATAGGGAGCAATCAAAATTTCACTTTGAAGAACAAAATAGATTATTGCTACAAGAAAGAAAGAAAAACATAAAAGTAGTTTCAACAATTCATACCAAACATGATATTGCTGAAATTAACAAAAAAGTAAAAGTATTAGAAGAAGAATTTCAAGCACAAGAAAAACGAAAAAAACTATTGTATGCATTGGCTGTTTTTCTTGTATTGTTATTAATAGGAAGTATTGTTTTTTACAAACTGAAAGTGAAACGCATTCAAAAAAAGGCTGCGGAAGTTTTGCAAAAAGTAATTGCTTTAGAAACTGCACAGGAAGCACAAAAAACATCAAAACAGAAAACGGTTTCCAGTATTTCGGATAAAGTGACGGACAAAAAAGCGGCACTATTATTGGAGAAACTAACAATGTTTGAGGAACGAGAAGAATTTTTGTCGTTGGAGTGTAGTTTGGGATATGTTGCTGAAAAATTAGCATCAAATACGTCGTATGTGTCGAATGTAATCAACAATTACAAACACAAAACCTTCAAAGCATATATTACCGAATTGCGAATTAATGCAGCTTTGATACGATTAAAAAATGATGAAAAATTACGTTCATATACCATTAAAGCCATCGCAGAAGAATTTGGTTTCAAACGTCAAGAAACCTTTTCAAAAGCATTTAAAGCACAAACGGGAATTTATCCATCTCAATACCTAAAAAAGCTACGTGACGACTTAGAAATTGATTGATAGTTTATGAACTGTCAACGGTAAGCTCCTAAAAACACTCATATTTTTAGTTTCTTTACAGTATTAACATTAAAATATATTGTAATGAAAAAGCGTAATATATCAAATTTGAAATTAAGAAAAAGTAGAATTTCAAACCTAACTCTTCTACACGGAACCAAAGGAGGAACAGTTACAGGAGCTACTGAACAAGAACCATCGAATGTAGTAACGGAAAATACAGATTGTGGTAGTTGTCAAGAATGTATTTCGGAGAATCCTACCGATTGTATTACTAACGATACTACCAAATCGTTACAGTCACCTAGTATTGTAGTTGCGTGTAATGGATTTGGAACAATGGCAAATTGTTAATTATAAAAAGACAATAATTTTTACTAAAAAAAGATCATTATGAAAAAGAAAAGTTTATCAACATTAAAATTAAAAAAAAGCAAAATTTCAAGTTTAAATTTGTCGAATCAACTTGGCGGATATAATTCAGGCGAAACAACTACTTTTACAACGGATGCATCTGAAACAAATCCGAATTATACAATTACATGTTATACGCTATATTGTGGAGAAACAGAAACCTGTGAAACTGGATGCGGAGGCTGTAATACAAATGATACTACACGCAGTCAACAAAGTCCAAGTTTGCAAGTTGCATGCAATGCTTTGGGATCAATTCTTGGCTGTTAAGACATTAATTAGAATTCTTTATCATAAAAAAAGCACTAATCTTATATAAGATTAGTGCTTTTGTATTTTACTTTTCCTATCTTAAGACTTTAAAATCACACGCATAGATGTCATACTGGGCAATTGGAATTGTAATTTTTATCATCGTTTATATTATTGCGAATGTAGTACTCTACTTTCTGCAAGAACGCTTTATCTTCAAAGCTGAAAAATTGCCAAGTGATTTTGAGTTTAATTATGAAAATCAACTTTTTGACGAATATAATATTGAAGTTGATCCTGGCGTCAATATCAACGGAATTCACTTTAAAGTCCGAAAACCAAAAGGTGTCGTGCTATATTTAAAAGGAAACTCAAGAAGCATTAAAGGTTGGGGAAAGTTTGCAGTCGATTTTACACGTCATGGTTTTGATGTATTGATGGTAGATTATCGCGGCTACGGAAAAAGTACTGGAAAACGCACGGAAGCAGGCATAAAAAAGGATTTACAATACGTATACGACCGTTTAAAGGAACAAGTAGACGAAAAGTATATCACTTTGTACGGAAGATCGTTAGGCTCCGGATTTGCTACGAAATTGGCTTCTAGCAATAATCCGCGTTTATTAATTCTTGATGCGCCATATTACAGCGTAAAGCATATTACAAAACGTTTTTTGCCCATTATGCCAATGTCGTTGATTTTACGATTTCCGGTAAAAACCTATCGTTGGATTGAATATGTAAAATGTCCGATTAAAATTATTCATGGAACCAATGATAAGCTTATTCCGTTCAAAACCAGTGTGAAACTCTCTAAAATAAATCCGAAATGGGCACGATTGTATCCTGTAATTGATGGCGGACATAATAATTTGCATACCTTTCCGCAATACCATCGTTTTTTAGAAGAGATTTTATATTCAGAATTACCGAAAGAAATAGATCCTAAAAACTCTAGTTTAAACTTTAGAAGGAAAAAAGCTTAGATGAAATTTTTGAAACGTATTGGGATTCCACTGATTGCTTTATATTTGCTTATAATTTTTATGTTACTCGCTTTTCAAGAAAAAATAATATTCCAAAGTGAAACTTTGCCACAAGATCACGTATTTACGTCATCTATAGCTTTTGAGGAACTCTACTTAAAAGCTTGGGATGATGCTATTTTACATGGATTGCACTATCAACAAGAAAACCCAAAAGGCGTCCTTTTATATTTCCATGGAAATGCACGTACTTTAGAATATTGGGGGAAATGGGCAGAAGATTTATCCAAAACCTATAACTATGATGTCATTATTATGGATTATCGTGGTTATGGAAAAAGTCAAGGAAAACGTAGTTATGACAGCATGTTAGCAGATGCTTTGTTGTTTTATGATTTTGCCAAAACAAAGTTTTCAGAAGAAGAAATTATCATATTTGGTCGCTCACTTGGTGGAGCTTTTGCAACACATACGGCCACACAACGCAATGCGAAATTACTATTGTTAGAATCCACGTTTACAAGTGTATACGAAGTCGCAAAAAAACGTTTTTGGTTTTTACCGCTGCAATGGTTGTTAAAATATCCTTTTCAGAATGTAAAAAACATTCAACAAATCTCAATACCAACGTATATGATTCACGGAACCAATGATGCAGTCGTTCCTTATGAGCACGGACAAATATTACATGAAAAGTCGGGTAGTGGTGCCAAAAAGTTTTATACCATTCAAAATGGTGAACATAACAATTTGATCAATTTTCCTGAGTATTTTCAAGCTTTAGGTGAAATTTTGAATAATTAGGTTGAAGCTTAAAAGTTTATAAGTTTACTAGTTAAGTCTTTGAAATAAAGAATAGCGTATCATATTCAACAATCAACAATCAACAATCAACAACTACTGAGCCTTCTTCCTTGCCATACGTAAATTCAAGAATTCTACCATCAAAGAAAAAGCAATTGCAAAATACAAATAACCTTTAGGAATAGCGCCAACTTCTTGTCCAAACACTTTCAGGTGAGAAATATGTGCTGCTTCTGCAATCAGCATAAATCCTATCAAAATCAAAAATGACAATCCTAAAATCTGAATCGAAGGATTCTTATTCACAAAATTACCTACAGGATTTGCAAACAGCATCATAATAATCACAGAAGCCACAACAGCAATGATCATCACAATTAAAGCGTCTGTTGGATTTGCAGAAATTCCGTTTGTCATACCAATCGCAGTTAAAATAGAGTCAAACGAAAATACAATATTAATCATGGTAATTTGAATAATTGCCTTTGTCAAAGTCGTAGAACGGTGATTTTTCACTTCACGTTCGTCATGCTCACGATCGACAACTTTTTCGTGAATTTCTTTGGTACTTTTATACAATAGAAAAATTCCACCAAAAAATAAAATCACAGCTTGCCAGCTAATACCGCCCGTAACCCAACTTTCGTTGATGAGCCAAAAAGGAGCTTTCATGGCTACCAACCACGAAATTCCAAACAGTAATATAATACGCATCGCCATAGCAAGTGCCAAACCTATGTTCGTTGCACGTTTGCGAAGTTTATCAGGCAATTTTCCAGCAGCAATCGAAATAAAAATAATATTGTCAATTCCTAAAACAATTTCTAATAATGTCAGCGTTACAATCGCTGCCCAAACATCTGGATTTGAAAATAATTCGAACATATTATTTTAGTTTTTTAACAGTACCACGTTTTTTAGTAGATTGATCTTCAAGTAAGTTATACTCTAACAAATACGAATCTTCCGTTGTAGAAATAATTTTCATCTGAATTGGTTTGCTGTCCGAATAATCGACAGGATGCAATTTCCTACCAATAAACTCACACTCCGTTACCCAACGAATGGTAAATGTGTCAATCTTATTTTCATAATAATCAACACTTAAGGTATCTGTACGAACTGATTTTCCTGTTTTTGTCTCACCATTAATCTCATAGGTAAACTCAAAAGTTCCTGTTTTAAAATCTTTACAATTCACTTCTACATGATAACAAGAAGTTAGAAATAAGGCGGTACAAATGCTGAAAATGATTTTTTTCACTAGAATATTATTTTGTGTGAATTCTTTACAAAGTAACTAAAAAATCAGCTGGTGATAAATAAAATAATGAACTAATAAATAACGGTCGTAATTTATTACCTTTAATCCTGTCACAAATAATGAAGAGTTAAGTATTAGTGATTAGCTTAAAGAATATGAAAATAAATTATTATTCAACTTCAATAGTATATTCCCTAATATCTCTAGGGAAATTAATATACATATTGATGTGGGCTATAGGCTTGGGTGAAAAAAATAAATTACCCTTAGAGTTAATAATATTGATGGCAACCGTAGTGATTACGATTACTTTGTTGATTTTATTTTCTTATGCAAAAAATAAATCTGATTCTTTAAAAACAAGAACTGGATTGTTTAGCATAACCTTTGTTTTAGTAACACTTGTTTGGTTGGCTTATAGTTTCTTTCTTTCAGAATTATCTCTGTTGGGAATACTACTACTAATTACATACATAATCACTGGAATTCTATTACTACTAAATATAGTTAGAGAAATTACTTCTGATACGCTTCAAAAGTTCCATCCGTGTAAAAAATGACAATCTTATCAATTGTTTTTCCATTAGACGAAATTTGAGTTGGAATAGAAGTTTGAATTTTTTCTTCCAAAGGCAATGATTGCTGAAAAGTAGTTTGTGGTGTATTTGGTTTTGAAATTGGAGGAGTAGGTTTTACAGTTTCAGGACTATCTGTTTTTGGAAAACTGCCTTTTCCATTCAACAACCAATACAATTCTACTTCAGGAAAACTACTCAAAATCTTCATCACAAATTCTAAACTCGGTTTGTTTCTTCCTGATAGAATATGTGAAATACTTGAACGCTGTACGCCCAATCGATCTGCAAATGCAGAAGCAGATAAATCGTAATATTCAATAACTTTTCGAAGTCTTTTTGTAAAATCAGGAGTGTTTATCATTGTAAACAAAGAGTTTTAAATACATGTGTTTACAAATGTAAATAGAATGTTTGAAATGTACAAGTATACAATGTTAAACAATAATTAAGACGTTAAAAATAACTTTAAGTGACAGATTATAAGTAATTGATTAATAATATTTTAAATTTTAATTAGCAATGTGAGATTTTTAATAGTTAACTGTGTAAACCAGTAATGATAGTTAACACAGATATCAGTTTACAATGCTAAACAAACCCATGTTGATTTACTGTTTACAATTGTAAAATATACAATGTTTACATTTGTAACTTGTAACCAAACACATATGTATACACATCCATTAGCGAATTGGTATCGCTCACATTTTGAATCAACATTACAAGGTCGTTATATTACACTCAATGATATTTCTCCGTTGTTAAATACTGTTCCTTTAAATTTCAACATAAAAGAAATTGGACGCTCTGTGTTGAATCGTCCTATCTATTCCCTAACCATTGGACATGGAGATAAAAAAATACTCATGTGGTCACAGATGCACGGAAATGAATCTACCACAACAAAGGCTGTTTTTGACGTATTAAACGTATTAAAGCAATCTAGTGAAGTTTCAGAAACGATTTTAAAGACTTGTACTTTATGTATCATTCCGATGTTGAATCCAGATGGATCGCATGCATACACACGCTTAAATGCTAATGAAATTGATCTAAATCGTGATGCACAAACACTTTCACAGCCAGAAAGCGTCGTTTTAAAGACTGTTTACGAAGCATTTCAACCTGATTTTTGCTTTAATCTACACGGACAACGAACAATGTACAGCGCTGGATATACAGATAAATCATCTATACTATCCTTTTTAACGCCTTCTGAAGATAAAGAGCGTTCCATTACAACGAATCGTCAAAAGAGCATGGAAATCATTGTAAAAATGAACGAAATGCTTCAAAAACTCATTCCAAACCATATTGGTCGCTATGATGATGGATTTAATATAAACTGTGTTGGAGATACCTTTCAGTCACTAGGAACACCAACTGTTTTGTTTGAAGCCGGACATTTTCCGGATGATTATAAACGTGAAAAAGTGCGTGAATTGATCTTTTATGCACTTATAGAAGCAATTCAATACGTAAGTTCAACCGAAATTATAGGGCAATACACGGACGCGTATTTTAAAATTCCAGAAAACGAAAAACAACATTATGATGTCATCTTAAAAAACGTTGAAACGGACCAAAATGAAACTTTCGATTTGGGAATTATGTACCAAGAAGTGCTCAAAAATGAAAAAATTCACTTTGAACCCTATATTGAGGATAAAAAAATGTTAAAAAAATCGTTCGCACACAAAATCATTGATTTTCAGGAGGCAATCTCTGCGAAGCATATATTTCAATCGTTTTCGTTGGAAAGTGAGGTTATCCAATATTTAAGAAAATTCAATAAAATTGACAATTAGTTAACATATCTAATGGTGTTTTATGCATTATTATTCGATTTTTTTTGGTTTTTTTGCATTATCTTTAAAAAATAATATAAGATAATCATGGCAAAATTTAGGTTAGATGAAGTGGATCATCAGATATTAGACATGCTGATTGAGAATACTAGAATTCCATTTACGGACATCGCAAAGAAATTATTAATCTCTGCAGGGACAGTTCACGTTCGTGTTAAAAAATTAGAAGAAGCAGGAATCATAAAAGGTTCTTCGCTAACATTAGACTATCAAAAACTAGGGTATTCATTTATAGCTTATGTAGGTATTTTTCTCGAAAAAACCTCACAGACGAAGTTTGTATTGAATAGAATACACGAAATTCCATATATCACGGTAGCACACATTACTACTGGAAAATTTAATATTTTCTGTAAAGTGCGTGCAAAGAATACAAAACACGCAAAAGACATCATTTTTATGATTGATGATATTGAAGGTGTTTCACGTACAGAAACCATGATTTCGTTAGAAGAGAGCATCAATGACAAAAACCGCTTGATGCATTCAATTTTTAACGATTTATAAGGAAAAAACGAAAAATATAGCATTTAAAACCCTTGCGCTTTTCGTGTGAGGGTTTTTTTATTGAATGTAACTTGTTTATTAACAGGTGATAACCATACTTTTTATTAAAAAACCATCTTAAAATTTTAGAGCTTATGTCTCGCAAACCAAAATTAGAACGCTTTAAAGAAAATGTTTCTTCCAAATATCAAATCTACAACAGTATTTTTATGACGTTACCTTTTGATGGAATCTCAAATACAGGTGTTTTACTGCCTTTATTTAGTGAGATTTGTGAAGAAGGATACAAACGTGATAAAAATCCATCGCAAATCATGGATAAATTCTTTGAGCGTTATGTAGAAAAGGACAAAACAGAAAAAGAAAAAGTCCAATTGCTATTTCGTTTCATTCAATATATTGAGCGTCAGGTAGTTTTGTTTGATGCTGTAGAAGACGCTGCTTTTCCAATTGTAAACAATATGGACGGACGTGGAACGCTGCGAAACATCAAGGAAGAAGCACAAGAGAAGCATCAAATGGACGCGCTCAAAACCTATTTAAAACGTTTTAAAATTCGTCCGGTATTGACGGCGCATCCAACGCAGTTCTATCCTGGGCAAGTATTAGGAATCATTACAGACTTAGCAGAAGCTATTGAAAAAGATGATTTGCTGACTATCAAAAAGCTCTTGGCGCAGTTAGGAAAAACGCCTTTCTTCAAAAAGGAAAAGCCAACGCCTTACAATGAAGCAGTCAGCTTAATTTGGTACTTAGAGAACGTTTTTTACCATTCTGCAAGTAAAATATACAATTACATTCAGGACAATATCTTTAAAGATGAAGAATTAGATAATCAGGTGATTGATTTAGGTTTTTGGCCTGGCGGCGATCGAGATGGAAATCCGTTTGTAACGACAGAAATCACCTTGAAAGTTGCAGAACGCTTGCGTAGCACAATTCTACTGAATTATTATCGCGACATTCGTAAACTTAAGCGTAGACTCACGTTTGAAGGTGTAGAGAAGCGTTTGGCGCATTTAGAACGTATGTTGTACGACAACGTATATTTGCGTAAAGAAGACGAAATGTTCTCTTTGGCTGAGTTTGAAGCGGAACTAAAAGCGATTAGAGATGTGATTGTTTCGGATCATCAATCCTTATTCAGTGCGGAAATCAATGATTTGATCAATAAGGTGAAATTATTCGGGTTTCACTTTGCAATGTTAGACATTCGTCAAGATTCAAGAGTGCATCAAGGTGTGTTTGAAAACATTGTGGAAGTAATGGAAGCACGCGAAAACGGGTTGTTTTCTATTGATTATGCCAATGCTACCGAAGAAGAAAAAATAAAAGCGCTTACAAATATCGATGCTGTAGTGGCATCTGAATATTTTGAAAACGAAATTACAAATGCTACCATTTCATCAATTTACGCAATGAAAACCATTCAGAGTAATAATGGTGAACGTGGAGCCAATCGTTATATCATTAGTAACAATCAGTCAGCATTGCATGTAATGGAAGCATTTAGTATGTTGCGTTTGTGCAATTGGAAACAGCCAGATGTAGATGTTTCGCCATTGTTTGAAACCGTTCCAGACTTACAAGCAGCGCAAAGTGTCATGCGAACTTTGTATACAAACGAAGCGTATGCGGCACATTTAAAACGCAGAGGAAATAAGCAGTACATTATGTTAGGTTTCTCTGATGGAACCAAAGATGGTGGTTATTTGATGGCAAATTGGAGTATTTTCAAAGCTAAAGAAGAATTAACTGCGATTTCACGAGAATTTGGAATCAAAGTAATTTTCTTTGATGGTAGAGGCGGACCGCCAGCGCGTGGAGGAGGAAAAACGCATCAATTCTATGCTTCTTTAGGAAACACCATTCAAGATGAAGAAATACAGCTAACAGTACAAGGGCAAACGATTAGTTCAAACTTTGGAACTCCAGAATCGTGTCAGTACAATTTAGAGCAATTATTGAGTTCGGGAATTTCAAATGAAATATTTTCAAGTGCTACGGCAGAATTCTCAGACGAAGATAAAAAGACAATGGAAGCTTTAGCTTCCATAAGTTATGATACGTATGTAGCTTTCAAAAAACATCCATGCTTTTTAACATATTTAGAGCGTATGAGCACATTGAAGTATTATGCAAAAACGAATATTGGAAGTCGTCCGTCAAAGCGTTCAAAATCGAAAGAATTTAACTTTTCAGATTTACGAGCTATTCCGTTTGTGGGAAGTTGGAGTCAATTAAAACAAAACGTTCCTGGTTTTTATGGTGTTGGAACAGCGCTAGAATATATGGAGAAAAGTGGAAAGTTTGAAGCTGTAGAAGATCTATATAAAAACTCTTCTTTTTTTAGAACATTGCTTGAAAATAGTATGATGAGTTTGACGAAGTCTTTCTTTAAGTTAACTGCGTATATGAAAGATAATGAGGAGTTTGGTGAATTTTGGAGTATAATTTTTGAAGAATTCAATCGCACAAAACGAATGCTCTTAAAACTAACAGGTTATGAAAGTTTAATGGAGAATGAACAAGCAGGAAAAGCTTCAATTCATGCGCGTGAAAAGATTGTTTTACCGTTACTTACGATTCAGCAATATGCATTGCGTAAGATTCAAGAATTGCAAAAAGATCCTGAGGCTAACGAAAGTGAGTTAAAAATCTATGAAAAAATGGTGACGCGTTCGCTATTTGGAAACATTAATGCGAGTCGTAATTCGGCGTAGCTTTGTTCTTAGATTTTTAGACGCGCTTTGCTTTTGGAATGTTAGAAACGCTTCGTTATTAGAGTGTTGGTTTTTTGGTTTTCTGAGCGTCATTTCGAGTGAATTTGCCTTAGCAAATTAGTATCGAGAAGTACTTTGAAACTCGGTCTATTTCAATTTTTAGATGCAATGCCGCTTTTCGAATGTTGGAAGCAGTATCGCTTTTAAATATTTAAACGAGTTCAGTTATTACAAACGTCACTTCGAGTGGTTTTTCGTAATAAAATGAAGAAAAATTGTATCGAGAAGTACTTTGAAATTCAGTTTAGTTGAATTTTCAGTAGAAATAAAATCTTTTCAAAAAAAATGTTCGCACAAATTCAAAACTTGTGCGAACATAAAATATTATCAATCTCCTTCATTTGTAATAGTACCTAAAGTAGTAATAATTTCTTCGTCTTCATTAGTTGTGTTTCCTCCAACTATTTTTGAAGTCATGATACTAGATGCTTTAAATTTTTCAAACATTTCCATAATTCAATATTTTTAAATTAATAATGATTCAAATATTAAGGATTAAAGCGATTCTACCTAGTAATGCTTGTCGCAATTCCTTGAATTATAGCAATGTTGATAGCTTTTTTACAGCACATACATTGAGAATGACAAAAAATAACTTTCTAACAAGCCTAATTACGAAGTAATCTAAAGGCAAAGAGCGTTTAATAATGAACGTTAGTGCGAGTTTGTAACTCGTGCTGACAAACAAGCTAAAAATAGATTCTAACCTTCTCAGCTTCGTCTTAGATTTTTAGACGCGCTTTGCTTTTGGAATGTTAGAAGCGTTATCGCTATTAGAGTGTTGGTTTTTTGGTTTTCTGAACGTCATTTCGAGTGAATTTGCCTTAGCAAATTAGTGTCGAGAAATACTTTGAAACTAAGTTTAGTTGAATTTTCAGTAGAGATAAAATCTTTTCAAAAAAATCTAATTACGAAGTAATCTAAAGGTAAAGCGCGTTTAACAATGAACGTTAGTGCGAGTTTGTAACTCGTGCCGATAAACAAGCTAAAAATAAATTCTAACCTTTATAAGAATAACCAAGAAGAAAGATATTCGTGAATTCGCAGCAAGTAATAATTGGTATTCTAAGGATTTCTCAATACAATTTTTCTTCATTTTATTACGAAAAACCACTCGAAATGACGTTTTTAAAATCCAAAATTTGTAGTTTCTAACAAGTCTAACAAGTCTAACAAGTCTAACAAGTCTAACAAGTCTAACAAGTCTAACAAGTCTAACAAGTCTAA
>NZ_CANLEA010000037.1 GCF_947489565.1 uncultured Kordia sp.
CCAAATGCGATGGTAGCAGTACAAACGATCTTTGTATTGGCTACCAATGATACTACAGGTTGTCAAAACACCATTACCTTTGATATTCGTGTAAATCCATTACCGAGTCCAACCTTAGATCCAAATGGACTGCTTTTAGCAGATACCTGTGATGATGATAATGACGGTTTTGTAGCTACAGATTTAGATGCACTTGTCACTGCTATTGTGAACATGGAGCCAGATGTAGTCTATAGCTTCCATGAAACAGAAGCAGAAGCGATTGCTAATTTAAATGCGCTAACAAGTCCATATACCAACATTGTAATGGATAGCCAGACATTATATGTATTAGCCACCAATACGGTTACAGGCTGTTTTACAGTGACACCATTACAGATCAATGTGATTGCAATTCCAGAAGTTCCAATCAACATCACTGATTTAGAAGTGTGTGATGATGCAGCAAGTTTAGATGGTTTTGCAATGTTTGATTTGACACAGACTCAAATGGAGATCTATGGTACGCAAACACCAGGAGCTTTAACATTAACTTATCACGAGAGTGAACAAGATGCAATCGATGATGTATCTCCAATAGTGAATCTAACGGATTACATCAATATTACAGTGAATCAACAAACGATCTGGGTACGTTTAGAAGACAATACTACAGAATGTTATGCTATCGGAAGCTTTGATATTATAGTTGTGCCACCACCAGTGCTGGTACAACCAACACCTTTCTCACTATGTGATGATTTAGAAAGTGGTGATGAGAGTGATGAGATCAGTAGTTTTGATCTAACAGATAAGTACACAGAGATCACAGGAGGAGATACTAGTTTAACACTTACGTACTATGCTTCATTAGCAGACTTAAACGCAGATACTCCAATAGCAGACCCAACAGCTTATCAAAACATTAGCAATCCACAAGTATTATACATCAGAGCAGCCAATGCCGCAGGATGTACTACAGATATTACCATGACATTGAGAGTACTTCCAATTCCAACACCAAACACAATGCCTGCAATCTTAGAGGCTTGTGATGATGACAGCGACGGAGATGCAACCAACGGAATCTTAATCTTTGATCTGACACAATCAGAAGCAGAGATTGTCAACAATGAGAGTAATGTAACGGTAAGTTACCATACCACACAGGAAGACGCAGACGCAGATATCAACCCAATTGCTGATCCAACAATGCATGCCGTAGACATGGCAACAGCAGATGTGAACGGACAAGTGATTATCTATGTACGAGTAGAGAGTGATATTCAGATTGATAGTAATATGTTACCATGTTATAAGGTAGTAGAATTACCAGTAATTGTACATCCATTGCCAGAACTTACAGCAACGGCATTTACTTATGTATTCTGTGAGTATGACAATGACAATGTAGGACAATTTGAATGGGATGTAGTGACAGCTTCATTAGACTTACTAACTGCTCCACAGATGGTGGCTGACTTTACAGTAACGTATCACTTAACAGTGGCAGAGGCATTAGCAGGTACAGGAGCCTTAGTAAACGGTTTTGAGAACATGAGTGATCCACAGACAATCTTTATCAGAGTGGAGAATACGGCAACAGGATGTGTAAACACCAACAATATTGCTAGTTTAGAACTCAGTGTAGAACCAATTCCAACGGCAACAGCACCAGACACGTATCAACTATGTGCAGTAGATGAGGCAGATCAAGATACAGCAGTGTTTGATCTAACAACCTTAGATGCAGATATCATTAATGGGCAATTGAACATGGCAGTTTCTTACTATGAGACAGCAACAGATGCAGATGCGGATATCAATGCAATTGCTAATACCACAAGTTATACCAACACATCGAATCCACAGACGCTATATGCAAGAGTGAGACAAACCATTACAGGATGTTTATCTGATCCAGTACTAGTGAACTTACAAGTGAACCCATTACCAGTCTTCACATTACCAGCAGATGATATCTTATGTGTGGATGCAGCTACAGGAACGACTCAAGATGGACCATTCATCGGAGAAGACCAAGGAGCAGGCTTTACTTATCTATGGAATACTCCAAATGGAATCTTTAACACCGCAACAGTACAAGTAACCACGGCAGGAACCTATAGTTTAGTGATTACTGACAACAACTTCCCAACAAACTGTAGCTATAGTGATAGTGTAACGTATGAAGCATCCTCAGCACCAGCTAGTTTAGATGTACAGATTACCACACCAGCCTTTGCAGATACGCACAATGTAATAGCAACAGCAACAGGAGGCTCAGGCGTGTATGAATACCAATTAGATGATGGAGAGTGGCAAGAGACTGGAGAGTTCTTAGACTTACAACCAGGAGAACACACGGTTACTGTGAGAGACACCAATGGTTGTGGGGAACTGGTAAGAACCTTTGAACTGATTGATTATATGAAATTCTTCACTCCAAATGGAGATGAGTACCATCCAACATGGAATATCATAGGACTTAGAAATCAACCTAGTGCGAAGATTTACATCTTTGACAGATATGGAAAACTATTAAAACAGATCAGTCCAGCAGGAATCGGTTGGGACGGAACCTTCAATGGTTCACCAATGCCATCACAGGATTACTGGTTTAGAGTGGAATATGTAGATCCGTTTGATGGTTCGCCAAAAGAATTTATCAATCACTTTACTTTAAAGAGATAATTCACATCAAACAAATAGAAAAGAAATACACAAAAAACCGGAGACGTTAGTTTCTTCAAAAAATGTAGCATTTTTATAACCATTAATACCATAAAACCGCTAACCTAACTAGAAAAACTTGTTTTTTAAAGTGAAACTTTTAACCTAACTTTGAGAGACTTAGCACATAATTTGTTACGGCAGAAATCCAAAATCTACTCACACATGAAAAGAATAAGTATTTATCTATTTTGCGGCATATTCATTTTTTTATCTTGCCAATCGCCTAGCAAGGAAAAGACATACGTGATCACGAATAAAAATGTGCTGAATTTAAGAGATACTATTGCTAATTTCAATGAAGTTCAGAGCAGTCATATTGGATATGCAGGTTCTCCAAGTACACAATATAATAATTATAAAAATTTAGCAAGACTAGCTTCTGCAGATGAATTGTATGTACTAACAAAAGATACGAATAACGCCGTTGCTACGTATGCTACTTTTGGATTGATTGATAAAGAAAATCCTAAGTTTATAGATGTTTTTGAGGATTTTTTAAAGACTGATAAAAAAGTAAAAACAATGAAAGGATGCAGTATGGGTTCTGATTTCGTTTCTTCTGAAATATACTACAAGTATTGGAATGACCTCAGACTCTCTGCTAATGATGAAAAAGTAGCGCTCCAAAAGGATGCGCAATTATTGAAGTTAGACAGTTTAATTATTGCAACTAATAATGCCGATTGGTTATTGTATATGACTGTTTTTGAAAACAGAATCTATGACAAATCATATTTACCTGTAATTGAAAAACAAGCGTTTAACAACGAAAACATTCATGCAATCAAATATGTATTTGATCATCACAAAGCAGACTATGAAAATCAGCTCATCAAAGCATTAAAAAATTATTTGAAAAGGGATGATATTGTACCTTTTTTATATGAAGATATTTTTACCATGATGCATTCTTTTCATAACGAAGAATTAAATGCATTATTGACGCAAGAATTGGACGAAATAAAAAGTAAATATGGCGAAAGTTCTATGAACCACTACAAAAAAATGCTACAATAAATACGGTACAAACTACTGCGTATAATGCACAATAAACGTATTTTTCTTTTCGCTTTGTTTGATTCCGTAACCACTTCCAAATTGGACTTTAAAGCCTGTACCTTTCACATAGTTAGATAGTGTTGCTGCTAACTTTTCGGCAATATCTTTTGTGTTTTTATCATAATAGAAAACCGTAGGAACTTTGGCAAAGAAACTGTATTGTTTTTTCCAGTCTGGATATACTTTAATATTATAATTTTCCTTCTTTATTAATGCTGTCAACCTACTTTTTGTCCGCTGATCTGGCTTATAGGAATAGAATCGAACATTGTATTTTATATTATTATTATTAACTCGTAAATTGGCAACTTCGCTTTGCGTAAGCTTTATATTTGCTACCGTATTTAACGGTTCATATCCAATTTCTATCGCTCCCTTTTTCCATTCTTTAGTTTTTGGATTGTCAAACTCTTTTACATTGGTAATACGCACGTTGATTCTCTTTAAAGCATCCAGCAATTTTGAAACCTCTACTCTATTCACATCGGCACCAAACCATAATGTATTTACTTTGACACGTCCATTGTCATTCGGTACATCTTTTAGATTCAATCGAAAGCTAGGATTTTTCATATTTTGAATCAAACTTTCAATCCGATTCCCATCTGCTCTACGCTTGTAATAACGAACAATGGTATTATCGCTAATGTTATTGGTGATTTGGTTCAGTTTATCCTGTGCCAGATTAATGTTTGTTAATACCAATGCCTGATTACTGTTAGAACCGTTATTTTTAGCAATTTCTTTTTTGATGATCGATAATTCTTTGCGCAATGTAGTCACCAACTGCGTAATAGAATCGGTACGAACCGAATCTTTTTCGCGCAATTGTTTGTTTTCAATTTCTTTGGTTTTGAGCTTCGCAATCATGATTTCATTGGCTTCAATGACATCTTCATTTTGTGCAATCTGAGCTTGACTTTTCTTTACCTTATTTTCATAATTGATAATGACAATTGTTGCAATAACCGTAATCATAATCAGTGTTATGACTAAAATCATATAGTTATAGCGTTTGTCTTTTTTACGAACATCCGCAATCGTTTCTTCTATGGATTTATACGTCTTCATGTAATTTTAGTCTTTTTAGATGATGATTAATCGCTTAAATTCGTCGTTTAATTCTCTACGTTCATGCGGTGAAAGTTGCGCCAAAGCATTTAGCAAACGTTTCCGTTTTATTTCAAATACTTTGATCAATGTGATTCTGTTTTTTCGCTTCTGAATTTCTAAAAATGGATAGCTTCCAAAAGCACTAGGAATCAATCCTAAGAGTGAAGAAGTGAGATCACTATTTCCTTTTAGATATAGAAATACAAAGAGTCCAACACCAAATCCTACAGCTCCAATAATCAATCGATAATGAAAACTGATACTTTTCTTGTAACCATTTTTGGCGATGGCGATTTCTTCTTCAGATACAATCGTATTAATCAATCTATGTTCAGGATTGTCGTCTTCAGCTTCTACTACTACTTCTTCTTGTTTGAGCGCTTCTTTATTGACAATCAATTTCGGAATATGCTCGTCACCTTGATCGGTCATGGCAATTCGCGACAACGCAATTTTAAAAGCATCTTTAATCGTTCTACCATTAAACAACGCATTGTAAAAGTTTCTGGAAAAACTAATCGCGACATCATCCGGAATTTCGTTTTTCATTCCAATGATATAAGCGATATTTTTATTGAAACCGTCAATTCCTGCCAAACTATGACAGGTATTTAAAAACACACAGTTGATATGATCTGTAAATCCAGATAAAACATTCGACAATTTTTGAATAGATACTTCTTCTTTGTATCCTTCAATATCTTCTAAAAGCAATTGCTCATCTGTATTACCGTGCCCAGAAATATGCAGAATATTCGGTTTTATCTTCAGTAAATGATCGATCAAAAGGTCTTTGGTCACAGCGCCTCTTGACTCAAATTCAAATTTAGTTTTGTCATCACTACTGCCTAAAACATCGCGTATCGCATTTTCTTCCACATCCAATCGAAGTGCATCACTATCAATCGGATTGGCTTTAATGAATAATATGTTGACTTTATTTGAAATGATGTTATAGTTTTAAATTCATACTTTTTACTTGCTCTTCCATTTGTACACTTTCGTTGCTACTATTACGAACGTTTACACGTGAAAGAATAATGCGTTCAGGATCGTCACTTTGAAATGTTTCTGTAGCAGCTTCAAAAGACAACTGACTTATTTGTTCTATAAAAGATACATTTACCTGATAGGTTTCTGCATCTTTAAAAGCATTGAAATGTGTAGATCGTACACCTTCTTCCGAGCGACTTACAGGCTTTATAATGCGCTTTTTCTGCATTTGTCTGCGTTGACTCGTCAAAAATCCTGCTCTATACAATTGATTGTCTTTTACATAATACACCACTTTCCAAAACAAATATGGCAATCGTACCGTTTCGTCATTGACTGTTTGTAAAAATTCCGGATCGTCTTCACGAAATACCGGACCACTGAACAAACAGATTTTCATACTGTTTTTTACAACTTCATGATGTAAAATATAATTTTCAATACGTTTCCAAACGCCTCTATTCAATTTACTTACTTGCGGAGCTGCGTTTGTATAAAAAAATGTGGATCGTGCTGCAACGCGGGCCGCTTCTTCATCAATTCCCCATTGTACATCTTCACGTTTTGCTAAATGACCTCGATCAAAATCATATTTTTTGGCACCATACAAAGCATTTCCCCATTGTGCTTCTTCAGGAATGCGTTCATCTTTTGCCCAACGTTCACTTCCTTCAAAAATACTAGCTCTTTTCAATTTAAAGAACCGTTTTCCATCTACATTAACAGCCGAAAAATAAGGGAATTTCCGAAACGGATTTTGCAATATGCTATAGTTTTGATACGGCAAATAATAATCAGACACCTGCAATCCTGCTGCTGAAAACTTCGCAGTCTCAGACGCATCAATACTTGGTGCTTGCACTGAATGCGTTTCAAAAAAGGTAGCCGAGTAACTCAAAATCAGTTCTATTAATGTGTTCCTAAATTATTAAATATCTGTCAGTCTACACAACTTCATTAACAAAAGTTTCTGTCTTTACAGTGAAACGATCAAATCTTCTTCATTCGTTTCATTTGGCGTGTGTAAATCTGTATCTTCTAAAAAGCCGTTTGAAAATACTTTTTGCATTTCTGTTGATAGCAATCCGTTGCGATAGCTTTTCCACGCTGTCACCTTATCACCAAACATATTCTTGACCAAATTAGGGAATTTCCAATCGGAATTTTTTCCCCAATGAATCGTAAATGGAATGTTATTTTCCTCCAATACTTCAATCATTCGCCTTGAATATTCCGTCAAACTCATAATTTTTCGCGACTTCTCCCATAAAACCCCATCAATTTCTAACATGCAGGTAATTGGAAACTTTGTAAATCCAAGTGTCGCGTCTGTTTGTTTTACAAATCGCATCGCAAAAATTCCTGGAATCGGCCCTTCTTTCTGTGTCATTTCTTCTAAAACTTGATACGCTTTTGAAGAATGTGTATGATCAATTCCCACCGAACAGGCAAATGCAGGTCCTTGATACGGCGCATCCCAAAAGGTTTCATATAAAGTTCCTAAAGTTTCTTCATTGACTTCAGGTAAAATGCTTTTTTGTAATCGTTTGATAAACCAAGGAATTGCCTTTGGAAACTTCTCCGACATTTTTATCAATAAATGAATTAAGTCTTTATATAACGATGTTTTAATGACTGGAAACGGATCTGGATATGGAATTTGATATGTTTTTTTATACATCACTTCTACCACATAATCATCTTCATTTGTATACGGATTGATGAATACTTTGTAGTGATACGGACGTAATGGTTTGCCATCTGCATCTACTTCTCCTTCAATTTTGAAGGTTGAGTTTTTAAAATCCATCGTATCTGCCAATTCCAACGCCAATTCTTTCTTAATTTTCTTTACATAGCGTTTCAACAGAAAACGATCTTCTGCTTCAATCACAACTCCATGTATAAATCCGAATGCGCCCAAACCTACCAAAGCTGCATTGAATAAATGATCATTTCGGATCACTCTTGCGTTTATTTTCTCAGCAAAATCATCATTCAGCGCTGGTTTTGTATGTCTTTCCAAATACACAATATCAGTGGGTTTATCACCAATAATAATATTCAGTCCAACTACATAATCTTGAATAGAACCTACATTCAAGGCAGAACCATGTACTCCTGTGGAAATACAACCTGCAATGGTTTGTCCGTTACTAGCGCCGCTCGTTTTCAATGATTTTCCATGCGAACCTAATACTTCAGAAATACGTTTGATGGTATTTCCGCATTCAAAAAAGAACAGATTTTCATTCGCATAACTTGTATCTTCATGCGTTAATTCTTGCGAAATTGGAATATGAATGCTCATAAAACCATTGTAGTGCATATTGTCTTTTTGGTGCGCAATATGCGATAATGACCAGCTAGAACCATAGGCACGAAACCCTTGATTTTTATCGGCTGCTTCACGGATGAGTCGTTGAATTTCTTGAGCAGCATCATTATAACGATCGTATTTTGAAAACATATGTGCAGAACCTGCTAACTCTGTCACATATAAGGTTTTTAACGGAAATGGTCCGTTGTTATGAAGTGTATCCCAAGTACTTTTTGCGTAAGGTGTTGTCTTTGCCATGATTTCTTAGTTATTAGATTTCATACATACATATTTAACACGCACTCTACGTTTTCGTCCAAAAGTAACGGCACTCAGTAGAATTCCACCAAATGTATTTCGATACTCTACAGTGTGAATTCCACTTGGTCCACATTTATCCAATAACATGGTAAAATCTTTATCAACTACAGAAATTGTAATCACGGTATCTATTTCTCGGACTTTCATCATTCGGTAATAATCAGTTCTATCACTTATCGGATCTGGTTCTGCATCACCGTACACATTTTTTAAGCGAACTGAATAACAAGACGAGAATAAGCAGCATATAACTATTGCAATACTCCATCTGACGAAAGTCTTATTTCTAATTTTCATAACTATCTAAATTTGTGAACCATAAAAATAGTAGCTTTCTTACAGGTTTTCAAGGGTAAAAACACCCTAAAAATTTTGTCTTTTCTACCCTATACTTGGATGAAGTTAAATTGTATTCTTTTATAACTTGAAAGATTATACTTCTTTTAAAGAAAAGAAAATATAACCGTAGACTTAGCTATGATATTCATTTCCATCATTTTAAATAAGAATCTAATCTAAAAAACGGCGTTTTTTTCGATAATTTACAGTAAATTAGGCATATAAACTGCCTCGAAATGACCTTTAGCCGATATTATTCTAAGTGTATTTATGCAATAATATGTATCTTTTTTACACTTTCCTCATGTAATACTGGTGTTACTTTATCTAAAAAACAACGTGCGTATTTGGATGAGAACCCAGATTTGAATGTAGGTATATATATCAATTATCCTCCGTATGAATTTGTAAATGCAGAAGGAGAAATTGATGGAATCCTTTTAGATTATTTTGGAACCATTGAAGATAAAATTGAACATACATTTGATAAGAAATTTTATAGTGATTGGAGCACACTTGTGAATGATGCTAAAAAAGGAACGATCGATATTATTCTGGAAATTCAAAATACGAAAGAACGCCGAAAGTATTTAACATTTACCAAACCTATATTCAAAGGGAATCATGTCATTATTACACGAAATGATTCTAGTATTACTTCATTAAAACAACTTTCTGGAAAAAAAGTAACGGTTGGAAAAAGCTATGCTATTGAAGAATATTTAGAGAAAGAATATCCCGACATCATTCTTGTACCTAAAAAAGATGAAGAAGAAGGTCTTAAAGCCTTAGCCAATCATGAAGTAGATGCTTTTATAGGATTGGAAGCTATTAGCAACTATCTCATTCAAAAAGAAGCAATTGACAGTCTCACCATAAAAACACCCATAAAGTACGCCAATGAATTAGGTATTGCCATTCACAAAGAGAAACCTATTTTGGCAACAATTATAAAAAAAGGAAATAATGCTATATCGCTTGACGAAAAGAACGAGATTTTAAATAAGTGGCTTTATAATATTGTAGTTCCGTTTCATCAAAAAGCTACATTTTGGGAAATTTTACTCTTGGTAGTTGCTGTGTTGTTAGTTTTCTTTTTTGGATTGAGTTATTATTTAAAAAGACAAGTCTCCAAAAGAACCAAAGCACTAGAAGAAGCAAAAACGATCGCTGAACGTAGTAATACGCTAAAAACATTGTTTTTACAGAATATATCTCACGAAGTACGAACGCCTTTGAATAGCATTATCGGATTCGCTAACTTTTTACAAAAAGAGCATATTTCTGAAGATGAAAAGAAAGAATATATCAGTACTATTTTACAAGAAAGTGACAATCTGACGAAAGTGCTCAATAACGTTATTGAAATTTCAGAATTGACCACGAAAAATATCATTCCCAATTATCAAATTATAAACATTCATAAGGAAGTTGAAACGCTCTCTGAAATATATACTGCAAAAGCCGCACATAAAAAGTTAGATTTTACGTTTATAAAAGCTAAAAATCAAGAAGAAAAATATATTAAAACTGATAAAACACGTTTCACCAAAGCTATTGGCAATATTTTAAATAATGCTATTAAATTCACAAATTCAGGAAATGTAACATTACAATATGAAGTCCAATCAGAACATGTAGAAATCACGGTCACTGATACTGGAATTGGCATACGTCCTGAAAAGTTTGAAACCATTTTTGACGAATTTTATCAAGAAGAAAAAGAACTTTCTAAAAAATATGATGGATTGGGTATTGGACTTTCCATTGCAAAAGAAAACATTCGTTCGCTAGGCGGCGAAATCAAACTCCAAGCCAATCAACCAAATGGTTCGGTTTTCACAATATACATTACCAAAGAAAACTTCTCAGATGAAGATAAAATCAAACCTCCAAAAACTGTTGATTCTGCTGTAAAAATACTGATTGCAGAAGATATGAAACTCAATTATATTGTGTTACAAAAAGTGCTCAACAATGTCATTAAAAATGAAAAGGAAATTATTTGGGCGAAAAACGGACAAGAAGCCATCGATTTTGTCAAAGAATCCAATTTCGATATTGTATTTATGGACATCAAAATGCCAATCTTAAACGGATACGAAGCTACCAAACAAATAAAAGCACTTAATCCAGATATTCCCGTTATCGCACAAACTGCTTATGCACATGAAGAAGACATCAACAGAGCTTCAACGATTGGTTTTGACGGATATCTCACAAAACCTTTGAATACAAGTGCTTTAAAAGTAGTATTGGAAGATTTGCTTGCATTGCACTTTAACATACAATAACAATTCGTCCCACAAATAAGACAATTCGGTTACAAAGAATTCTACAACATCATACAATTGTAGAGATTTGATAAAAAATAACTACATGGAGACGTTTGCCACTTATCTTATTTATACACATGCAATATTGGGCAGTATCGCTTTTATTGCAGGATTCATTGCTATTATTGCCACAAAAGGAAACAGTACACACAAAAAATCAGGAATTGTTTTTTACTATTCCATGTTGTTTTCAGCATTGTTAGCACTAGTCATTGCTGTGCTTCCCAAACATGAAAATGCATTTCTGTTCACCATTGGATTATTCAGTTCCTATTTTATCATAACAGGATATCGTGCATTGCGTTTTAAAAAGCCAAATCCATCCTTAATACTTGATAAAATCATTTCTGTATTTATGATGCTCACTGGAGTTGTTATGATCTGTTATCCATTACTATGGACAGGAAAACTCAATACTGTATTGGCAATTTTCGGAACTATTGGAATCATATTTGCGACAAGAGATATACTTCTTTTCAAAAAACCAAAACAGCTTCGAAAACATTGGCTAAAACTACATATCGGAAAAATGTTGGGCGGTTATATTGCTGCCGTCACTGCATTTATTGTAGTCAATCAATTCATTCCTGGAATTGCAGGTTGGTTAGTTCCAAGTATTTTCGGAACAGCTTATATGAACTACTGGTTTTGGAAATTACGTAAGAAGAAAACAAAACTTATATAACATTTCTTTCGGAATCTTTTATTTTTAAGAGTTCTCCAAAACACCTTAACACTCTTTTAAGAAATATTAACATGATATTGGCTAAATTAGGAGTTTAAATAATAGCCAAATGCTGAGAACCAATCTTTCGGTCCTTTTCGGACTTCTCTTTGTGTGTATACTGTGTGCACAAGACAAAAAAAACGCAGAAAAATGGAGTGTTGCCAATCCCAAAGGTGATTTCAATTACAAAGCACATTCTTTTACCACAAATGAAGGTACATGGATGAACTTAGATGTAAGTCCTAATGGGAAAACCATTGTATTTGATATGATGGGAGACATCTATACCATTCCTATTTCTGGCGGAACTGCCACAGCGCTTCGCACAGGAATTCCATTTGAAATACAACCGCATTTCAGTCCAGATGGTTCAAAAATTCTATTCACAAGTGATGCTGGCGGCGGTGATAATATTTGGGTGATGAATGCCAATGGTTCTGACGCCAAACAAATTACCAAAGAAAATTTCCGCTTGCTCAACAACTCTACGTGGATGCCTGATGGAAATTCATTTATAGCACGAAAGCATTTTACCTCACAACGTTCATTGGGTGCAGGAGAAATGTGGCAATATCACATTACTGGCGGATCTGGTTTGCAACTTACCAAAAAGAAAAACGCACAACAAGACGTCAACGAACCTTCTGTTTCTTCTGACGGACGCTACTTATATTATAGTGAAGATGTATATCCGGGCGGATCGTTTCAATACAACAAAGATCCAAACAAACAGATTTATGTCATCAAACGATACGATTTCCAAACAGGAAAAACAACACAAGTCACTGGTGGACCTGGCGGAGCTTCACGTCCACAAGTTTCAAGAGATGGAAAAAAACTAGCTTTTATAAAAAGAGTTCGCACCAAATCTGTATTGTATTTACACGATTTAGAAACGGGTGAAGAATGGCCCTTATATGATGCTTTAGACAAAGATCAGCAAGAAGCGTGGGCAATATTTGGTGTATATCCAAACTTTAGCTGGATGCCAAACAATAACGAAATTGTATTTTGGTCTGGCGGAAAAATCAATAAGATCAACATTGCGTCTTTGCAAGTAACAAACATTCCGTTTACAGTAAATGCAACGCTTCAAATTGCAGAAGCTATTTCATTTAACACGCCAGTAGCACCCGATAATTTTGATGCAAAAGTCATTCGCCAAGCAGTAACTTCTCCAGACGGAAAAACCTTAGTATTCAATGCTGTTGGTTATTTATGGAAGAAAAAATTACCAAACGGAACACCAAAACGATTGACAAAAGGAACTGATTTTGAATCGGAACCTAGTTTTTCTCCTGACGGAAAAGAAATTGTCTATGTAACTTGGAATGATCTCAATTTAGGTACGATTCGAAAAATTGCTGTCAATGGTGGAAATTCGATGCAATTATCGTCTGAAAAAGGAAGTTTTAGAACACCTGCTTTTTCTCCTGATGGAACACAGATTGTCTACCGAAAAGAACGCGGAAACAGCGATCAAGGATTTACCTTCTCTAAAAATGCGGGTATTTATACCATGAAAGCTGATGGAAGTAAGGCGAAACTTGTAACAACGCAAGGTGAATATCCAATGTTCTCTGTAGATGGAAAACGTATCTTTTTACAAACGGGTGGAACGTATTTTGGGAACTTGACAAAATCTTTAATAAGTGTGAATCTTCAAGGACAAGACAAACGCACACATTTTACTTCAAAATATGCAAACCGAATTGTACCAAGTCCTGATAATAAATGGGTTGCTTTTTCACAATTGCACAAAGCCTATGTAGCGCCTATGATTACTACAGGTCAAAAAATAAACTTAGACAACAAAACCAAAGCATTTCCTGTAGCGCAAATTGCCAAAGATGCTGGTGTGAATTTACATTGGTCTCCAAACAGCAAAAAAGTGATGTGGACTTTAGGTGACGAATATTTTTCAAATGACATCAAAGACAAATTCACTTTTCTTGAGGGTTCTCCTGAAAAAACAGCCGAAATTACTACGAAAGGAACTAAAATCAATCTAAAATTAAAAACAGACAAACCCAATGGTCGTATTGCATTTACTAATGCACGTATCATTACAATGGAAAATGATCAAGTGATTGAAAACGGTACCATTCTCGTAAAAGACAATCGTATTGAAGCTATTGGAGCTGATATTCGTATTCCGAACGGAACAAAAACGTATGACATGACTGGAAAAACAATCATGCCAGGAATGGTAGATGCACATGCACATATTGGTGCTTTCCGTTATGGATTAACGACACAAAAACATTGGCAATTCTATGCGAATCTGGCATTTGGAGTAACGACAGCACACGATCCTTCTGCGAATACAGAAACGGTTTTTGCTTTGTCTGAATTGGTAAAAAATGGAACGCTTGTAGGACCACGCCTCTACTCTACTGGATTTATACTTTATGGAGCTGATGGCGATTTCAAAGCAGTAATCAACAATTTAGAAGATGCACGATCTTCTATCAGACGTACCAAAGCATTTGGTGCATTATCGGTAAAAAGTTACAACCAACCACGCCGTGAACAACGCCAACAAGTACTACAAGCTGCTCGTGAAGAAGGTATTTTTGTAGTACCAGAAGGTGGATCAACCTTTTATCACAATATGACCATGATTATGGATGGACACACAGGTGTAGAACATAACATTCCTATTTCTCCAGTATACAAAGATGTGTTAGAATTGTGGGGAACTAGTAAAACAGGTTATACGCCAACATTGATTGTAAACTATGGCGGTGTAAATGGTGAGTATTATTGGTACCAACATACGAATGTTTGGGAGAATGAAAAGCTTTTAAAATATACGCCAAGGGCCATCATAGACGCGCGTTCAAGACATCGTACCATGTTACCAGAAGAAGAATATAAAAACGGACATATTTTAGTTTCTGAAACTGTAAAATCATTGGCAGACAAAGGTGTCAAAGTAAACATCGGAGCACATGGACAATTACAAGGTTTAGGTGCGCACTGGGAAACATGGATGATGGCACAAGGAGGCATGACGCCAATGGAAGCTTTAAAAACAGCGACCATCAATCCTGCAGAATACATTGGAGCTGGAAATGATATTGGTTCGCTAAAAGTTGGAAAACTAGCGGATTTAATCATCATGGATAAAAATCCTTTGGAAAATATTCGAAATACAGAAAGCATTACACATACCATGATTAACGGTCGTTTATACGATACGGAAACCATGAACGAAATTGGAAACGAATCAAAAGAACGCACAAAATTCTATTGGGAAAACAATAAATACAACGCAGCATTTCCTTGGCATGAAGAATCAAATAGTTTCATGCGTCCAGGATGTGGTTGTCATTTGGGACATCAGTAAAATGATAAATGTTGAATGATAAATTTTAAATGTAAAAGTTGTGTTTCGATACGTCATTACGAGGAGTTGCGACGAAGTAATCTGTTAATATAATACCAAACGTCACTTCGAGTGGTTTTTTGAAATGATAAATGTTGAATTATAAATTTTAAATGCAAAAGTTGTATTTCAATATGTCATTAAGAGGAGTTGCGACGAAGTAATCTGTTAATATAATACCAAACGTCACTTCGAGTGGTTTTTCAAAATGAAATGAAGAAAAATTGTATCGAGAAGTACTTTGAAATTTTAAATGTAAAATGATAAATTTTAAATGCAAAAGTTGTATTTCAATATGTCATTAATAGGAGTTGCGACGAAGTAATCTGTTAATATAATACCAAACGTCACTTCGAGTGGTTTTTTGAAATGATAAATGTTGAATGATAAATTTTAAATGCAAAAGTTGTGTTTCGATACGTCATTACGAGGAGTTGCGACGAAGTAATCTGTTAATATAATACCAAACGTCACTTCGAGTGGTTTTTCAAAATGAAATGAAGAAAAATTGTATCGAGAAGTACTTTGAAATTTTAAATGTAAAATGCTAAATTATAAATGTAAAAGTTGTATTTCAATATGTCATTCAGAGGAATTTCGATGAAGTAATCTGCTAGTTAGAACCAGAGTGCCACACGTTTTTTCAAAACGCTCGCAAAAACAAACAAACAAACAAACAAACAAACAAATCAACAAATCAACAAATCAACAGATAACAGATAACAGATAACAGATAAACAATAACAAACCATCAACCAAAAAACTAAATAAAAACCAAAACCAACCTAAAATGAAAAAACTAATCCTACTAGTACTCACTTTTTCTGTTTGGAATATTTCTGCTCAGGAATTTTCTATGGAAACTGTAAAAAATATGAAACCGCGTAACATTGGACCAGGCGGAATGAGCGGTCGAGTCACGGCCATTGATGTTGTTACCGAAAATCCAGATGTAATGTATGTCGGTACAGCTTCTGGTGGACTCTGGAAATCTACTTCTGGCGGTATTAAATGGAAACCTATTTTTGATAAAGAAGTAACGGCTTCTGTCGGTGCAGTAGCCATTCAACAATCAAATCCAAGTGTTATTTGGGTGGGAACAGGAGAAGGAAATCCTAGAAATAGTTTGAATGGTGGTTACGGAATCTACAAGTCCTTAGATGGCGGAAAAAACTGGAAACTCATGGGATTGGAGAAAACAAGACATATTCATCGTGTCATTATTGATCCTACAAATCCAGATGTTGTATATGTAGCTGCTATTGGTTCGCCTTGGGGAGAACATCCAGAACGCGGTGTGTACAAAACAACTGACGGCGGTGAAACTTGGAAACAAATTCTATTCGCAAATAATAAAACTGGTGCAGCCGATTTGGTAATGGATCCAACTAATCCAAATAAATTGATTGCTGCTATGTGGGAACACAAACGTGATCCGTGGTTTTTTAAATCTGGAGGAAAAGGTTCTGGATTACACATTACACACGATGGAGGAAAAACATGGAAAAAATTAACCGATAAAGAAGGATTGCCAAAAGGTGATTTGGGAAGAATCGGAGTTGCCATCGCACCAAGCAGTCCAAACATTATATATGCACTAATTGAAGCAAAGAAAAATGCTTTGTATAAAAGTACAGATGGTGGATTTAAGTGGACAAAAGTAAGTGACAAACCTGGTATCGGAAATCGTCCGTTTTACTATTCTGAAATATATGTAGATCCACAAAACGAGAATAGAATTTATACTATTTTCACGTATGTAAATGTTTCTGAAGATGGCGGAAAAAATTTCAAACAACTCATGCCAGCATATGGTGTAAGCAATGGTGTACATCCTGATCATCATGCATGGTGGATTCATCCAAAGAATGGAAAGTTTATGATTGACGGAAATGATGGAGGAATGAACATCACTAAAGATCGTGGACAAACATGGCGCTTTATAGGAAATTTACCTGTAGCACAATTTTATCATATCAATGTCGATAATGAATATCCTTATAATGTATATGGCGGAATGCAAGACAATGGTTCTTGGCGCGGACCAGCGTATGTTTGGCGCGCACAAGGAATTCGCAACTCATATTGGCAAGAAATTTCGTTTGGTGATGGTTTTGATGTAGTTCCAGATAAAGACGATTCTCGTTACGGTTGGTCTATGAGTCAACAAGGTTTTGTATCGCGTTACGATTGGATGACTGGAAATAATTATACCGTAAAACCAACGCATCCTGATGCAGATGTAAAGCTACGTTTCAATTGGAATGCAGCCATTAATATTGATCCTTTTGACAATAATACACTGTATTTTGGAAGTCAGTTTGTACATAAAAGCACGGATAAAGGACTGACTTGGGAAGTAATTTCTCCAGATTTATCTACGAATGATCCTGAAAAATTAAAACAAGCAGAAAGTGGCGGACTCACGATGGACGCTACTGGAGCAGAAAATCACTGTACCGTTTTAGTGATTGAACCTTCTTCTTTAGAAAGAAACATGTTATGGGCAGCAACCGATGATGGACGCGTACACGTTACTCGAAATGGTGGACAAGAATGGACAGAAGTTACCAAAAACATTAAAGGATTGCCACAAGGAAGCTGGATTGTACAAATTAAAGCTTCTAACAAAAAACAAGGTGAAGCGCTATTAGTTGCCAATGATTATCGCAGGTTCAATTACGAACCTTATGCATACAGAACCACCAATTATGGTAAAACTTGGGAACGCATTGTAGATGCTTCTGATGTAAAAAGTTATACGCTTTCTATTGTAGAAGATCCTGAAAATAGAAACTTATTGTTTTTAGGAACAGATGATGGATTGTACATTTCTTTAGATGCTGGAAACAAATGGCAAAAATGGACGGCTGGTTTTCCAACAGTTTCTACCAAAGACTTAGTAATTCAACCACGTGAACACGATTTAGTGATTGGAACTTTTGGTAGAGCAGCATGGGTTTTAGACGATATTCGTCCGTTGCGTGCTATTGCTGGTGACAAAAACATTCTGTCTAAAAATATTGCTTTGTTTGAACCGCCAACAGCGTATCAAGCAGCGTACCAACAACCTACGGGAAGTCGTTTTGGAGCTGATGCTATGTATCACGGAGAAAACAAAAGAGGCGGCGCTATGATCTCCTATTACATTCAAAAGAAAGAAATGCCTAAAAAAGATCCGAAAGACAAGAAGAAAAAGGAAGATGAGGCAAAAGAGGAAAAGAAAGTAAAATGGGATTCTATCAAATTGGAAGTTTTCAATAACGGAAAATTGATTCGCACCCTAAAAAATAAAGCACCTAAAGAAAATGGAATTCACAGAATGTACTGGGGAATGAACGAAAAAGGTGTCGATAGACCTTCAAGAACCATTCGTAAGTCTAAACGTGAGCGTGGTGGAATGGGCGTAAAACCTGGAATGTATCAGTTAAAAATGACTTATGGCGATCAAACTTCTGAAACTACAATTAAAGTAGCTAGTGATCCGCGTTTAAATGTTTCTCAGAAAAATATTGATGAAACATATGCCGCTGGAAAGAAAATTGAAAACATGACGCAAACTGCTGCCGATGCCGTAAAACAATTGGTAGAAAGTAAAAATGCTGCCACTACGTATCAAAAAACACTGAGTAAATTAGATAAGAAAAAGCACAAAGATGCTATCAAAGAATCTAAAAATATCATCAAACGAATTGATGAAGTGATTGCCTTGTATTTAGGAAAAGTAGACAAACGACAAGGAATTACACGAAATCCAGAAGTAAATGTTATGCAACGTATTGGAGCTGCAGGTTGGTATTCAGGTTCACGTCAAAGTGGATTGACAAGCACGGAGCGCACCTTACTAAAGCATGCAGAAGACGCACTTAAAGATGCATTAAATAAAACGAATGCTTTCTTTACAGATGAATGGAATGCATATCGCACTCAAATGGAGCAAATTGATATAAAGCCATTTAAGGAAACAACATCATTTCAATTAAAAAACTAACAGATGAAAAAACTAAGTCTATTATGCATACTCAGTATTTTCTTTTTTTCGTGTGAAAATGATTCAAAGAAAACTGACAAAAAGGACACTGCACAATCGGTGAAAGAATATACGATTGAGCAAATTATGGATAACGAAAGTATTTCTGGTGGGAGTTTTTCTCCTGACAAATCTAAACTATTAGTCACCAGTAACCGTTCAGGAATTAACAATATGTATACGATTCCTGCCAATGGCGGTGATTATACTCCAATTACAGAATCGGATAGTTCATCGGTATACGCGGTTAGTTTCTTTCCAGAAGATGAGCGCATTTTGTATACTATGGATGGAAATGGAGATGAAATTTTCCACTTATTTGTAAAAAATACCGATGGAACTTCTCAAGAATTGACGCCTAAAAAAGGCGCAAGAGCTTCTTTCTTTGGTTGGACAAAAGATGAAAAAGGCTTTTTCTATCAATCAAACGAACGCGATAATCGATATATGGATTTGTATGAAATGGATTTAGCCACATTTACTTCAAAATTGATCTACAAAAACGAAGCTGGATATGGCATTGGAGACATTTCGGACGATAAAAAGTATTTGACATTATCGAAAACGATCAATACCAATGACAACGATTTATTTGTGTATGACATCGCTACTAAAAAATTAACCAAAGTCAATAAGAGTGTAAGTGCAAACAATCCGCAAGAATTTTCAAGTGACAATGCTTCATTATTTTACACAACGGATGCTGATGCAGAATTTGCCTATTTGATGAAATTTAACATCACAGATGAAACACATACAAAAGTGTTAGAGAAATCATGGGATGTTAGTGGAAGTTATACTACAAATAAAGAAACATATCGTGTAACATATACCAATGAAGATGCTAAAAATGCAATAGAAGTAACCGAAGTTGCTTCTGGAAAAAAAGTAGATTTACCCGATTTTAAAGACAAAAGCATTACAAGTGTTTCTTTTTCAAGAGATGATACCATCATGCGATTATATGTTGGTGGCTCAAATACGCCGTCAAATTTATATACCTACGATTTAAAAACGAAAAAGTTAACTCAGCTCACAAATGCTTTGAATAAAGAAGTGAACATAGACGATATGGTAACCGCGAAAGTGATTCGTTACAAATCGTTTGACGGTACTGTAATTCCTGCTATTTATTACTTACCTAAACAAGCTACTGCAGATAAAAAAGTTCCAGCAATGGTTTGGGTTCATGGTGGTCCTGGTGGACAATCTCGCCAATCATTCAGTGCATTAATTCAGTATTTAGTGAATCACGGATATGCTATTTTGGCTGTAAACAATCGCGGAAGTAGTGGTTATGGAAAAACGTTTTACAAAATGGACGATCAAAATCATGGTGAAGGCGATTTGCAAGATTGTGTAGAAGGTAAAAATTGGCTGGCTTCTCAACCAGAAATTGACGGCGATAAAATTGGGATTATAGGCGGTTCGTATGGTGGTTATATGACCATGGCTGCATTAACATATACGCCAGAAGAATTTAAAGTTGGTGTGAATATTTTTGGAGTTACAAACTGGATTCGTACGCTAAAAAACATTCCACCTTGGTGGGAATCATTTAAAGATGCATTGTATGAAGAATTAGGAAATCCGCATACGGCAGATTCTGTACGTCTTAAAAGAATTTCACCATTATTTCACACTGATAAAGTGACAAAACCTTTGATGGTACTACAAGGTGCAAAAGACCCAAGAGTGCTACAAGTAGAGTCGGACGAAATTGTAGCTGGTGTTAAGAAAAATGGTGTTCCTGTTGAATATCTATTGTTTGAAGATGAAGGACACGGATTTGTGAAAAAAGAAAATCAGATACAAGCCAACAGTCAAATTCTCTCATTTTTAGATAAATACCTTAAAAAGAAAGAAGAATTTAAAGATTAAGAAAATTATTTCGTTTGTTTTTGTTTCAATTACTACTTAACTTGTTATGCGAAATTAGAATACTAACACAAAACCAAAAATAATGAGAAAAGGAATATTAATGATGCTCGTAGGATTGTTGTTCATTGCGGCTAGCTGTTCATCTGGAGGAAAAGAAGTCACATTCGATTTACAAGCAAAAAATGATAGCAAAGTTACCGGAACTGTTAGTTTTACAGAAACTGAAGAAGGAAAAGTAAAAATGGTTGCTATTATGGACGGTTTAACTCCTGGAGTGCATGCCATTCATATTCATGAAAAAGCGGATTGTTCTTCTGCCGATGGAAAATCTGCTGGTGGACACTGGAATCCAACATCAGAGCCACACGGAAGATGGAACGCAAAAACTGGATACCACAGAGGTGATATTGGAAACTTTGAAACTGAAGAAAACGGATCAGCTACTGTTGAATTTTCTACAGATCAATGGTGTCTAGGATGTGATGATGAAACGAAAAACATCATTGGAAAATCGATCATAGTTCACGCAGGTGTTGACGATGGAAAATCGCAACCATCTGGTAATGCTGGTGCACGTGTAAGCTGTGGTGGAATTATCAAATAAGAAATAAAAAAATAATATATTGATAAAGCTACTTCCTTCAAAGTAGCTTTATTTTGTATAGAACTTGAATACATCATGAACCCATCTGCCAAAGGCTGGATCAAAAAATTATTAGCCGAATATCAAGCTAGCGATAATACGCCTGTTAGCTGTTCGCTTGACGCTTTGTATAACGAACTCAAAGCTTCTGGTTTTATTTATGGAACAAACTTAAAAGCCATATTTAACAGTGTAACAACTACCGATCTTACCCACGAAGAATTGTGTAAAGTGAATATGATTCTATCGTTTCATTACATTCACAAATGCTATACTTCGGAACGTAAATTTGTAGATAGTGTTACCGATTTTTATAATATCGTAGATGATTTTAAAAGTTCGTTCTTTCAGGAATTATTCCTTGGTAAAAAGAAATCGTATGATCTGCTGGAAAGCATGATTAATAAGCGAATTGCCATTGATGACAATCTTATCACCAAAAACTTCAATTACCTAATTACCAACACCTTATTATTTGTTGATGTATTAGCGTATGAAAAATATTTACAAACTGGCGAAGTTACAGATCAATACTTACGTGATTTAGAAGCTACGATAGAAACCATCATTTTTGCTGCCTTAGATTTAAAGACAGAAAAAACTAAATATGATAAGAGTCTAATCAAACTTTTTGAATCTTCTTTTCGTTACGATCATCGTGAGCGATTACAATATGATGATGTTATCAAAAAAGTAACCAATCCGTTAACGAGATATTATATCATCGATTTGGTTTGCATGACCTTTTGGACAGATAAAATCATTGATGATGAAGAACATGCTTTTCTAGATCGTTTGGGGAAAGACTTGCAAGTAACCAACGATGTTTTAATGAAAGCTGCCGCAGATATTGCCCAGTTTTATGAAGAACATAAAGATGAGGTTGCCTTATTAAAATCGCGCAATATGATTCAGAGTTTTTATGAGAACTCTAGCAACATGGTTAAAAAGCTCATCAATCGAAACAAAAAGCGACTGGCTACAGAGATGTATGAAAGTAAAGAATTGATGATTTTATTGACACAATCTACAACCCGATCACTTTCGGATGAAGAGCAGAAACGTGTCAAAGATCAATTATTAGACATTTTTAAAAGCATTCCGAGTTTGGCAATTTTTATGCTGCCTGGCGGAATGTTATTATTGCCAATCGTAATTAAATACATTCCAAACATATTACCTTCTGGCTTTGACGATAATCGTTTGAAAGAAGAAGAAGAAGAAGAAGAATAGTATACTACAAAAGCATCCTTTTATATAAAAAGGATGCTTTTAACTTTTGTGAATACTTATTCTTGTTTTTTTGCAAAGAGTCCTGAAAATGGAATTACAATATTTTCAACGGCCAATCCGCCTGACAATCGAATTCCGTTTTCTCCAGTTGTGCTGTCTGTAGCTCCTGCACTACCAACATAATGGTTTGGATCGTCTTGGAATCCATTTAACACCAATGTTGCTCCTTTAAAACCACTCGCAACAAAATGATAATGAATTGAAACTGCTACATTTACATCTCCAATTGTAAAAAAACCTTTTCCTTGTCCGTTGCTGCTATTTGCTTCTGTGATCTGTAATACGGCTCCTGAATCTTGGTTTTCGTATGTTCCTACTAAACTCATAATTAATTTTTTTAGATTAAATACCTACTCTATTTTGGCTTTTCAGCATGCGCCTTTTGTATTGTTTTGAAATTTTCAATTCAAAAGTGGCTGATTATTAGTCAAAAAGAAAAATAAATGAGTGACTAGATATATTTGTTAAGTGAATGCACTATATCTTCTAGTAATTCGAAAAAGAAGCTTCTTAGCGTTTTGGAACGTTTGTTATTTTTTAGATTGACTGTACAATTGCTGTAAACTTTCTTCAAGTTCTGCTGCGTATTTAAAATAGTCTGGAGTAGAAAAGATAGAGTTGAAATATAAATTTCGCAATTCCTCTCCTTTTTCTTTTTTAGCAAATGCTACAAAATGTCCGTACAAAGCTCCGTAAAGTTCCTTTAAATGTGCTTTTTTGTATGATTCTTTTTTATCATAACCTGTCCATTCAAAATCTTCGAAGTCAAATGCGGTATATTCGTAATATGGTTTTTCATTAAAAGTTGGTAATTTACTCGCAAATTCAAGTAACTTATCATAATTTTCAACCATATTCAACACTCTAAATCGTTGTGTCAATGCATTAGAAATGGAGAAATATAACATTGCTTTTTCTGTATCATTTTCCAAGCCATACTCGTCAAGATTAAAGTTGTACGTACTTAAATCTTTCTCATTAAAAATCTTTGCAATTCCACTTTGAATTCGATAATAATAATTGTCTACCAATGCTCTACTATCTATTTCTTTTGCTAGCGTTTCCTTTGCGACTTGTTCACTGGATTTTACTTCTGTAGTTTCAGGTTGATTATTATAATGAATTTCACGTATTACGTACCAATACTTTAGCTCTTGGGCAGATGGTTTGGAAAGAAATTCTTTTGTCAATAACTTTTCATCTGCTGCTCCAACAGCAATCAAAGCATCAATAATATGGTTCAATCCTGGCGTTCGCAATGCTTCAACAGATTTTTTAAAATCTTCTCCTGTGGCATTCACGTTATTAGAATAAATCTCGCCAAGTTGCACAAGATTTTTAAAATCAGGATTGTTTTCTTGTCCCACTAAAGTCAAGGACAACGTGAAAAATACGATGGTAAAAAAATATTTCATGTTAATGTATATGTATACGGTTTTCCTAAAACTAACAGAATCCTAGTTAATATCAAAGTATATACTATTTTTTTATTTTTTAGATTGAAGTTACTTTTCTGAAAACAGTAATCGCATCAAAATCTATTTGAACATAGACTTAAACTTTTGTATATCTTCTAATTCGCCGCCAAGGATAAAATATTGTTTAGTATAGTCTTTTAGAGCAAGTTCTTTTTCTACATATAAAAAATAAGGTTCTACCAATGTATTTAGTTCTTTTAGCGAATGTTTTTTATGAATCGTAATTCCGATGCGGTACGTAGAAAATCCTGCTTTATCATTTAAATCCTTATAAATGTTCTCCTCCAAGAATTTATATTTTGGTGGAATTTGGGTTTTACTAAGTGAACTTATGGAACAATGAATCATTTGTGTAAAAGATTAAAACTATTGAACTTTACTATTAACACAACAACGATCTTCCTTGCAATGGCAAAACTTTCTATTATAAAAATGAAGAAACACCAAACTTAAAGACGGAAAATAAATAGCATACTCAGGTATAGAAAGCCATTGCATGCGTTCGTTTATCAAAATAAAACTTAAAACAAACCAAGTAGTCCATAATGCATACTTCATCCATTCTTTACTGGTAGATATTACTGACCAATAAATTGCAACGAAAGAAATCACCAAAAAAAATAGATCTAAGGCTTTCCACCAAAGTGGCACTGAAGTTCCTTCGCAACAAATCATTTGTGATTGTGCAATAAACAGTAATGGCGTTGCTAAGCAGTGAACCAAACAAAGACTACTAGCATAAATTCCTATTGTATCAGACTTTTTCTTGTATAAAACCATATTATTAATGCAACTTAGTTGCAAATATAAATATTATTTTTGTTAAAGCAACTTAGTTCCTTAATTTTGAAACATGGGAGTTATACGAAAAACAAAATCAGTTCAGACCTTACTTGACATTTTTACTGAGAATAAAGAAGCGATTTCTGCAGTACAACTTATTGAGCTTTTAAAGGAAAAGATGAATAAAACTACTATTTACAGAATTCTTGAGCGCTTAGAAAGTGATGGTATTGTCCATTCGTTTGTGGATAAAGATGGACTCAAATGGTATGCTACTTGTACCGATGGTTGTTCTTCTTCTCATCATGTAGATATTCATCCGCATTTTCAATGTCAAGATTGTGGAAAAGTAGATTGTTTGTCTGTAGAAATGACCATTCCTAGGATTCCAAATAGAACGATCAATTTTTCTCAAATATTATTGATTGGTAGATGTGAAGAATGTTTGTAAATATTCTTTATTCAAAGCTATAATGTAAACCATTGCACTTCCAGCATAGGAAGCACAATGGATACTGATCGAATAATGGCTAATCAAACGATACTTATTTTTTGTTTCATGGGTTTTAATAAGAAAACCAATAGCATAATCATAAAGCTTATTCCTAGCAATCCTAAAATTCTTAAATGAGTGGCATCCTCTTTATAAGTGTATGCAAATGCAGGAAGATTTTTATAATCGCTTTTCGCAAATTTTTGATTGTTAAACATAAACGGAAGGAAGAAGTCTCTCCATTGTTGAGCAAACTCTAAACTTTGAGATCTGAATTCTTGGTAATCTTTTTCAGAAGTTCCTGCCAAATCATTCAATGCATTTTGAACCGTCAATGCAGGAGACAACCAACTAAAGGTATGTGCCCATTGATGCTGATTCTCTAATTGTGTTTCAAATTTTTCTACCACAGGGCGCAATTCTTCTTTCACCAAATTTTGTGTTGCCATGTATTTATGATAAAAGTTTCTGGTTTGTGTACTATCATTAATGGCATATTCAGGATGATCTCTTAAATAACTATCTAAAATTTTATCCTGTTTCTTTGTCGCTTCTGCTTTGAGCGTTCGCATCTGATTGAGCATTAAAGTTCTGGAAGGCATCGGATACAAAGAATTACTCAATTGATTCAATATGGATGGTGATAACAATACAAATAATACCCAAAAACCAATTAGTGCAATGGCGTTTTTAGCAGAGCTGCGAATCCAAATATTGGTTGCAAACGCCAATACAAACCAAAATAGCGCGTATACAATAATGTATCCTATTAATACTAAAAGTGATGTCCAATTTGCTGTGAAATCAAAGGAAAATATGACAAAGACTAGCAGAAGTGTAACACTGATGCATAAAATCAACCAAAAAAAGCGCAATCCTAATTTTTGTAAAACCCAGGTTCTGATTCGAATTGGTTGAGAAGCCAACAATTTCAACGTTCCACTTTCACGCTCAGCAGCTAAAACATTAAACGAGAAAGCAATGATTAATAATGGCAACAGATAAATGATGACAAATGCCAAATCGAAACTCCCGAACAGTAGTTGTACTGGACTTGTCATTTCTGTATAACTCATCGATAAATCGTCACCTGTAACTGTTGGTTTTACATAATGCGTGAATAAATCTGATTGTCCTGTAGCTATAAAGGCAGTAGATTTTGCTGGCATGTTAACTACTCTGGCTAAAGAATTACCAATCACTACAGGTCGTGAAGGCAATCGCCATCTAGACACGCTGACTTTGTGTCCATTTTCTAAAGAATCTAACACGCTTAACGTTGCTGTTTCTTGTGTTTTAAGTTCTGTTACGGCAGCTTCAATACTGTTTTGGCGCGCTTCTACTTTTTGAATGCCATTGTATACTGCAAATCCAAATAACAGAAGCAACAATATACTTAGTAACTGAATCCATCGATTACGAATCAATAAAAGCCATTCATATTTAAAATTATATCGTAACATTTTACAGTGATTTAGTAGTGAAAAACAATAATGTGAAAGAACCTACCAACCAAACCAGCATGATAATAATGCTTGAAGTATTGGTTTGTATAATTTTTGATAACGATGGCGGTTCATAATTGAATTTTGGTAATTGTTTCCAAAAATCTGCATCTGCTTTAAAACCCCATTCTCCATATGTAGATGCTTCTGCAAAATGATCATTCAGGAATTTTTGAGTTTCAATTCGATAGTTTTCAGCGGCATCTGAAAAATCCCAATGTGTATTATAATCAGTCTTTGCAATCGCCATACTTAAAAATCGTACTGGCAAGTAGGGAGAAATTGCAGCTAATTTTTGATAGATTCCATTTTGATTGGAATATTGTGTCTTTAAGTAATTATAATGCTTAAAATAGATTTCCGCTTCGTGCTCTTCTCCTTTTTGCATTCGATAACCATCATAATTAAATGGCAACTGACTCAAACTATCTACTCCATATTTTTTGAGCGTTTGTTCTTCTAATTCTTTTGCTGCTTTACTCCACGGATTATGACCGTCTAAGCCTTGTTTTTTATCCTGCGCAATATTTTCACTAAACTCTTGCCTTGTTGGATATGGATATTTGTACTCTGCCAAATTGCTGGCTGCTTTGGGTAAAACCAAACACACTAAAATCCAAACACTTAAAGAAAGCACCAAAGCTATTCCAGATTTACTTACAGAAGCTGAAATAATCAATATCAAATTGATAAAAATAGCATAGTAGATCAGATATGTTACAAGCAATGTGAATAATGATGCCCAACTAAACACACCAAAATCTGGCAAATTAGACAATAACAAACCTGTAATTAAGAATAGAGCACTTAATAATATGCATACAGGAAAAAAGATGGCCATCCATTTTCCAAAAACAATCTTCCAACCTACGGCGCCTTGACTGTTTAAAAGTGTGAGTGTTCCATTCTCTTTTTCTTTGGTAATGCTATTGTATGCGATTAAAATCAACAGTAAAGGAATGATAAACAACAAAATAAAATCTGGTGTCAAATCTCCAAAACGCGCCAATCCTGTCTGATCGGAAGCTGCGATGAATTGTGCTTCATTGCGATTGTGTGCTTCTAAGAAAATAGAAGTTCCGGTATATTTATCTACTCCTTGATCAATTAATGATAACGGATATTTTGGCTTAAAAGCATAGGTTCCGTAATGTGCTGCGGAGTGTGGATTTTTCTCTCCTTGATTGTCCCAAACTTCACGTTCATTAGCACTTGCTTCCACATATTGTTCGTTCACATTTTTATAATGATTGGTACTTATAAACACTGCGATTGCGGTGAGAAACAATACGATGATAAAAGCGATTCTGACACGACCGTCGCGCCACAATTCTTTAATTTCTTTTCTAAACGTATGTACGATCATGATTGCAACGAATTATAAGACATGGTTTCCAAATAACTATCTTCCAACTCTTTTAAGGAAAGTGTATCCACTGACCATTGTTGTTTTAATTGTCCATCTTTCATAATTCCGATAGTTGTTGCGACTTCTTTCGCGCGAAATAAATCGTGTGTTGCCATCAATGTTGCCACTCCTTTTTGTCGTAGTTTTTGAAGTAATTGTCCAAATTCATTACTTGCTTTCGGATCTAATCCAGAAGTAGGTTCGTCCAAAAGCAATACTTTGGCATCTTTGGCGAGTGCTATTGCGATTCCTACTTTTTGGCGCATACCTTTTGAATATTTAGCGACCGATTTATGAAATGCTGAAGTTTGCAATCCTGCTTCGACTAAAAAGGCTTCTAGTTCTGATTTTTTGAACTTTTTATTGGCAATTCCCGAAAAATAATCAAGGTTTTCTATAGCACTTAAGCTAGGATATAACATTAAGTTTTCAGGAATATAAGCAAGGTGATTTTTGGTCAATTTTGGTTTCTCTACCACATTGATATCATTGATGTATGCGCTACCAAGCGTAGGTTTGATAAACCCTAATAGTAGATTGATTGTGGTTGTTTTCCCTGCTCCATTCGCACCCAAAAGGCAATAAATTTCTCCTTCTTTTACCGTTAAACAAAGTGAATCTAAAGCAGTGAAATCACCATAAGTTTTGGTGAGGTTATTAATACGTATCATAAATTTAGTATTGATTGATTACGCTCTAATTGTGCTGTAATACAACACAAATCAGCATAGTATGATTGATGATTATGTACAGAAGAAAATGAAATTCGTGAATACTATTGAATACTAATTATATGCAATGCATTATTATAATTCATTTGCAATGAATCATTCCATAACATTTCCATGTACGTTTGTAAAAAGTGTATTTTATGTTAGACCAAAGCTGGTGGTGGTCTATTGAAGAATTGAGTAGTATAAAACTCTGTAACTACAGGATTCTTATACAGTAATATGATTGGCTTATGAAGTGTTTCAACTAAAAGAGTTGTTTCTTCAAAAGTATCTGTATGAGAATCAAAAAGGTTTTTTTCGTTGGAATCTAAAATCAAAAAACAATCCTCACATTCTGCAACATCATCATGAGAAAACGCATGAGACATGGAATGCGCAACGCCCATCTTTAATAATACAAAGATAGCTAGCAGTAGTAAACTGCGCATTTTGAGTATGTTCGATTTTTGAATCACAACTCAAAACTAAGTAAAAATATTCGTAAAATAAGTTAATATTTAAAAGAATCAGCGAAGAAAATAAGAGATGGGAATTGTCTGCAAAGCCTTTTTGGATTATTCTGGATTAACAAAAACTCAAAAGTGACTAATTATCAATTAAAAAGAAAACAAGTGAATGAACTATATGTTTTAGTAATTTAAACAAACAGTTTTTCAACTATAAATATTGAGTGTCATGAAGAAACTATCTTTTCATTACATATTTAAATTTCAGTCATTTTCACCTGGAACCTAAAAGGTTTTGTTAAAGTTTAAATAAAAAAAGAAACGATTCGTGAATCTTTCGTTAAAATTTATAAATCTCGAGTATCATTTTTATAAAGTTTTAGATTTTCTAAGTAGTTTTCTATTGAAAATTAAAACTTTAACTTATGAAATTATTGAAAATTACGTTACTATTTACATTCCTTTTTTCTTTTCATTTTTTGACCGCTCAAGATCAAAAAGACAAAACGTACACTGATTATCAGCTTTCAGATTCTAGATTTAGCATCATTGGTTATGGTGGTGTTGGGTATGCTGTTGTTGATAATGACAATCAGCCAAATTATAACTTAGATGCCAGTACTTTTGACATTCTATTAAATTATCGCATTGGCAAACGCTATGGAATTGCCACTGGACTTGGTTTTAACCAACTTTCTGGAACTGGATTTGATAATGCTGGGCAAAACTTTTATCACGAACGTGGAACACTTAAAATTCCGTTGTTATTGAGTGCTAATTATAATATTGCTCCAAAAGTACGCTTGGTTGCCAATATTGGTGTTTATGCACAAACTATTCTTAAAGACGATTTTACTTTTGCAGGCAATGCTACTATTGGAGACATTTATGAAGGTTGGAATTTTGGATTACAATCTGGCATTGGAATGTCGTATGATTTCAATAACAAATTTAGTCTCGGTTTGATGTTTAATACACAAGGAGATTTTAGCCGATTTGATACTGCATCTGATGTGAATGTCAACAACAATCAAAAAATAAAAAGTATTAACACAGCTGGTTTGTTATTTACATTCAATTTATAGCTATGTTTTGTGTTTGAAAAAGTCTTCTCTAGTCAAGAATTCAACATAGAAATACAACAACGATTTTCTTAAAAATTGCCTGCCCTATATTGTTCAATTACGGGCAGGCATTCTTTTGAATTCCAACTTTTGCATCTAGTTTAGGGACATCAATTACAAAATATATCAGATGAAAAGACTTAGTTTAATTACACTTTTAACCCTTATTTTTTCTTTTACAACGCTACACGCACAAAATGATCATACTACTGATGAAAACCATCAATCAAGCTCTAGATTTAGTTTTATGGCATACGGCGGTATTGGATATGCAGTTGTAGATAGCAGATGGCAGCCAAATTATAATTTAGATGCAAATATTGGCGAATTCTTAGTACAATATCGGATTGGAAAACATTACGGAATTTCAACAGGAATTGGAATCGTTGAAATGACAGGAAATGGTTTTTATTATACGCATGGACCTTTTTATCATGAACGTGCAAACTTTAAAATTCCGTTACTATTTAGTGTGAATTATAAGGTAGCACCTAAAGTACGTTTGCTTGCTAATGTTGGTCCTTATGGGCAGGTTATTTACAGAGATGAATTTATCTTTTTTAATGGCGGGCATGTAGATGATATTTACAGTGGTTGGAGCATTGGGTTACAATTTGGTGTTGGAATGTCGTATCACATCAGTTCAAAAATGAGTCTAGGTATGATGTTTAGTTCTCAAGGAGATTTTAACCGATTAAGTATTGACACCAATAAAAATATTTTTGCAGATCCACATAGAATTTCTAGAATTAATACGCTAGGATTGGTTTTTACATTTAATTTTTAAACGTATAAAAGAGCGCTACACTTCGACTCCGCTCAGTGTGAGCGCTCTTAGGTTTAGGTAATTGTTTTCGTTTTGAATCTTACATTAAAATTCAGCATTCAACATTTATCATTTCAAAGTCAATTCAGCCAATTTTTAAAGTCTTTCACTCGTTCACGGCTTACTATAATTTCTTGTTCTTTAAAGTTGTTTAGTTTTATTTGCAAGCGTGAATTCGTATAACTTACAATGTCTTGGATACAACTTTTGTGTACAATAAACTTCCGATTGACTCGATTGAATGTTGTTGTTGGCAAAACAGTTTCTAAATGTGATAGCGAATAATCAACAGGAAAAGATTGATTGTTTTTTGTGTGAATAAACGTTGTATTGTGTTCACTATAAAAACACACGATTTCTGCGAGTTTGATGATTTTAATTTTACGACCAACTTTTACGACAAAACTTTCTTTATATGCTGTTTCTTTTGAATACTGAATAAAGTTTTGGACTTCTTCCACTTGATTCGGAATTGGATGAAAGTTTTTTACTTTGGCGATCGCTTCTTGTAATTTTTCTGTCGAAATAGGTTTCAATAAATACGCAATACTTTTATAATCGAACGCTTGCAAAGCATACATATCATAGGCTGTTGTAAATACAATATAACTAGAAGTTTTAACAGCTTTAAAAATCTCAAAGATCAATCCGTCACCTAATTTGATATCTACAAAAAATACGGTTGGATGTTCATTGTTTCGCAACCATGAAATGGCACTTTTTACGGAAGAAAGTTCTGCAACCACCTCAACCTGTTGTTCCATGAGTTTTCGCGCCAATCTCCTACTCGATGGAATTTCGTCTTCTATGATTAATGCTTTCATGCGTTTTCCATATTTAATAGTGGCAATTTGATTGTAAAACTAGCAGCTTCATCTTGAATGACAACTTCTTTTTCGGTTAAAAAAGCATAGCGTTTTTGAATATTTTCAATCCCGGTTCCTTTTGTATTTTCAATGGTGGCTTTGAGTTGTTTTGTATTTTGAATGCTAATATAATCGTCTTGTATTTCTATTGTAATTTGCAATGGTTTTTCTGCGGAAACTTCATTGTGTTTGATGGTGTTTTCTATCACTTGTTGTAATGCTAATGGAATGATATATTGATGTGAAGCAACTGTTTTTGGCAATACATATTGAAATGCTTCTTCATAGCGATACTTTAGCAATTCTAAATAGTCTTTAGAGAATAATAATGCACTTTGCAACGATACAATATCTTCATCTTCTTGACGCAAAAAATGTCGGTAAATATTGCCTAAAGATTCTGAGAAACGAACAGCTTTCTGCGGATTTTCTTCAATCAAAGCAGTCAATACATTGATATTATTAAACAAAAAATGTGGACTTAACTGACGGCGGAGACTTTCATACTTTTCCGTTTGTTTCCCTATGGCAGCTTTCAATGCTTTTTGCTCAGTTGAACGCGTTTCATTAAAGTATAAAAACTGATAACACAACGTACAAATAATCACAAATACACTCCTATCTCCAACTCCCGTAATTAAATATATAAAATTAAAATTCTTTATGACGATATCATAATCTGTATACATTAATAGTTTGAGGAAAAAATACATGTTTATTAAAAGCTCCATGATTACAAAAATTCCTAATGTCGTTATAATTAGTGAACCTAAAATTGAAACTTTTGTTTCTAAATAGCTATAAAATAATACAACGAGATGCCAGCATAAAAACGCAATACAAAAATTGAATACATACTCTTTCCCCATAAAAAACAGGAACTCTAAATTTAGATAATTAAGTCCAACGCCTCCATGATAAATATAGAATATAACAGTGTAAATCATATAGAGAAACGTAAGTACTAATGCATATATAGCTACCTTTTTGTACATGCTTTTAGTTTTCCATGCTATTTTCTTGGAAGTACTATTTTTAGTTTTAAAATTATATTTTAAATAGTGAATCGCAGCTAGAAGAAACATAATAATAATAACATACGCTATTGTTTCAATATATAGTAAGTGAATATCATCTCTTCCTAAAAAACTAGTGTAATGTCTAACACCACACATTACTACAGAGAGTAAAACTGGGGTTCCGATGGCATATAGAAAATATGGAAAAGGTTTCTGTGTTTTGTTTTTTATACGCAACCATTCATTCGTAGCGAAGAAAGCTGAAAATAGTAAAAAGAATGCAATTGTTACTTTTCCTAACTTTTGAAAAAACCTTGTATAATCATAATTTGTATGATTAAAGGATTCTATAAGTTCAAAGCTAAAGAGAAATAGTATTATTAAGAATGTAGAAAGTAGCGTTCTTCCTAGTAATATAAGTGTTCGTTTTGTTGTCATCATACTTGTTTTTAAATTTCAAGTATAAAAGTCAATAAAACAATTTTTCTGCTAAAAAAAATGATAGTGAGTTGTTGTTTGGTGTGAGTGAGTTGTTTTTTTAGACGCGCTTCGCTTTTAGAGCGCACATTCGTGCTTTTGGTATCGCTCCGCTGTTAGAACGCTTTGCTTTTAGATCGCTTCGCTCTTGGATGTATTTTGGTTATTTGTTGATTTGTTTGTTCGTTTATTCGTTTGTTCGAAAATACTTTTACATTTATAGTTTCTAAGTACTTCTCGATACTAATTTGTTTCACAAATTCACTCGAAGTGACGTTTGGTGTTGCATAAACAGATTACTTCGTCGCAACTCCGCGTAATGACGTATCGAAACACAACTTTTACATTTAAAATTTAGCATTTTACATTTATAATTTCTAAGCTAATTCAGCCAATTTTTAAAGTCTTTTACACGTTCGCGACTTACTATGATTTCTTGTTCATGGAAGTTGTGTAGTTTTATTTGTAAGCGAGAGTTGGTGTAACTTACAATGTCTTTGATAGCATTGATATTGATGTAAAACTTTCTACTCACACGATAAAATATTTCTGGCGATAGTTCGTCTTCTAAATTTTCTAACGAAGTTTCTAAGAGATAATTTCTGCCTTCAACCGTATGCGCATAGGTTCCTTTGTTTTCACTGTAAAAACATTCTATTTCGTCAATTGGAATCATTTTTAAGTGTTGTCCCACTTTTACGGTATAGCGTTTTTTGTATGTGCGTTCTATCGGATTTACCAATAGTTTTTTGATATCATCAAAGTTCAATTGTACATTTTGTGCTTTTGGCGCACGTGATTTGTATTTTTCTACAGCAGTAACCAATTCGTCTTCATCAATCGGTTTGAGTAAGTAATCAATACTATTCAATTTAAAAGCTTGCAAGGCATATTCGTCATAAGCAGTCGTGAAAATGATCGCAGAAGTAATATCAATCACTTCAAAAATCTCAAAGGACAATCCGTCTGACAATTGAATGTCTAAAAATATCAAATCTGGATGTTCATTATTTTGAAACCATTCAACAGATTCGGCTACAGAGTGCAACATGACTTCTACGTTCATATCTTCTGCTTCTAACATACGATTGAGTCTTCTTGCTGATGGCTTTTCGTCTTCGATGATGATTACTTTCATTGGTTGTTTTTATTGTTGATTTGTTTTTTTGTTGATTTGTTTTTTTGACAATCTGTTTCTCACGAGTAAATTATTTTATCGTAACTCCTTGTAATGACATATTGAAATATAACTTTTACATTTAGAATTTTACATTTATAGTTTCTAAGTACTTCTCGATACTAATTTGTTTCACAAATTCACTCGAAGTGACGTTTGGTATTATACAAGCAGATTACTTCATCGCAACTCCTCGTAATGACATATTGAAATATAACTTTTACATTTATAATTTAGCATTTTACATTTATAGTTTCTAAGTACTTCTCGATACTAATTTG
>NZ_CANLEA010000038.1 GCF_947489565.1 uncultured Kordia sp.
CAAATGCTGCGTTCTTGAAAGATATTTAATTCTGAGCTAGAAACGTCTGATCGAGTGAAATCTTGGAAGGATTTTGTGTTGAGAGCTGCTTTGCTTTTGAAGTATCTCACTACTCAATACTAGATTCTCACTACTTCTAAAAAGTTTGTCACGAATTCACGAATGATTTTTCGGTTACTTTTTTGTGTAAATAATTGTCACAAATGCTGCGTTCTTGAAAGATATTTAATTCTGAGCTAGAAACGTCTGATCGAGTGAAATCTTGGAAGGATTTTGTATCGAGAGCTGCTTTGCTTTTGAAGTGTCTTACTACTCAATACTAGATTCTCACTACTTTTAAAAAGTTTGTCACGAATTCACGAATGATTTTTCGGTTACTTTTTTGTGTAAATAATTGTCACAAATGTTGCGTTCTTAAAAGATATTTAATTCTGAACTAGAAATGTCTAATCGAGTGAAATCTTGGAAAGATTTTGTATCGAGAGCTGCTTTGCTTTTGAAGTGTCTCAATACTCAATACTAGATTCTGAATACTTCTAAAAAGTTTGTCACGAATTCACGAATGATTTTTCGGTTACTTTTTTTGTATAAATAATTGTCACAAATGCTGCGTTCTTAAAAGATATTTAATTCTGAAATAGAAACGTCTGATCGAGTGAAATCAAGTAAAAATTTTAGTAAAAACGCTAAAAGGCGAAGCCGATCTAAAGCGAAGCGTGTCTAACAATCTAAAAGCGTTAGCGTTTCTAACTAAACATATACTTCATCAACTGTACACAACCAATGACAAACAACAAAACACCAATGACACGATTGATCATCGAAGCAATATTTTGGACTCTGTTTTTGAGTAAAATACTAAATCGGCTGTAGCCATATAAGGTTAATAACTTTCCTAAATACACACCTGCAAAGAAGACAAATAAAATAGCAATCGAAGAATTCATGTTCAAATGAAAATTATTTTGATTGAGATACGAAATCATAAATAACCAATAGACTAATACAGGCGGATTTAGCAACCCAAGAAATAAACCTGTGACATATTTGGACATTTTAAACTTTTTCTTGCGAGTTTCCGATTGTTTTTTGAAGAATAAAAAGCCACCAATTATAAAGAGTAAAAGCGCAATTGTAATCTGAATCCATTGATTCATCTCAATAAAAGAAGAAACCATCACACTACAGTGCAAGGCGTAAAATGAAATAATGATTTCAGCAATTCCAGCAGCAACGGCAATTTTCATCGCATTGCGCGCATCAGCTTTTAACGTGGTATTGATAACAGAAATATTAACTGTTCCCAAAGGAAGCGCACCAACAAAGGTCACCAAAATTCCAATCGCGAAGTAAAGTAAAAATTCCATGAAGACTTAGTAGGAAGTTTTACACAATCATTACATTTTTTTGAATTTTAATGAAAAGTTGAATGTGATCTAGAAAGGTGAAATGCTTATTTTATATGAAAAACCGAATCAATAATGAATTATATTCAACACATGACTCGGTTTTATGATTTTTAATCTTTAGAAAGTTTTAGATACTTCCTAATTGCATGGATCACATCTGTGTTCTTCAGCACTTGCAGAACAAAAAAGTGTAACAAAAGTTCCTCCTTTTAAATTGTTTGCATTTTCGTGTGAAAGATTAGAAATAGACTTTTTGTTGAATTTCAATACGTTGAGATTTTGTTTTTTCATGGTATAATATTTTGGTTAAAATGTAATGAAAAGTATAAAATCAAATGCTAAATTGTTTACGGGAATACCGTAATTAACATTAAAAAGTAATTTTCTTTTTGAAGGTGAAAAAAAACAGACTCCTGTATCGTAAATTCCTCGAAGTGACGTTTAGTTAGACGCTAATTGGCAAAAGGATGAACCAATAAATCCACAAAAAAATCAATTCACAGAATCCTTCTTCTTCTCCGTTTCTTTCTTCTTTTTACGTTTATTAAAAAGATCACTGAATCCATTATCAAGTACACTTTTTACGTCTTTAATAGTTGAATTTGGAGTGGTAACCGTAGAATCTTTTTTCTTACCGTTTCCTAAAATTCCATCCAAAAGTTCATCCACTTTGTCATTTCCTGTTCTAATATTTCCAAGAGCTTCTTGTGCTTTAATTTTTGCAAGTTTTACAGCCAAATCTTTGGTGGCGTTTGCTAAATCGGTTGTGAAATTTGGACTCGTAAAGTTTCCAGTAATTTTTCCAGAAACAGGAATGGTAATGTTTTTAGCGTCTTCCGATTTTATTTGCGAAAGTAGGTTGGTGACTTCTGAACCTAAATATTTTGCAGGAATTTGAAACGTTGCGTTATAATCTAAGGTTTGGTCAAATCCATGACTTCCATCCACCGTAATTTCGATGTCTTTATAGTTGAATGAAAATGGTTTTACACTTACTTTTCCGTCATCAAAAGATAACTTCGCTTTGATGTCCTCAATGTCAATTTTATTAAGATCAATAAAAGTAAGTTTGTCATTAATAGTATTGAAAAAATCAATATTAGTAGACTTTAATGTTGTAGTGATTAATTCTGCAAAAGCATTTCCTGAAATTGTAGTGAATTTAGGTGTGTAACTTTCGTTTAAATCACCTTTCAGCGAAATATTGGTGTTTAATTTTCCGTCCAACGCTTTTGCAATCGGCGCAATGGTTTGCAATAATTCTAAACCGTTAAATGATTTTGATAAATCGAATGAATTCATGCCTAAATCCATAGCGAAATTTGGCGTATCTTTCTTTGTAGAAACCAATCCGCTCATCGTGATTTTTCCGTCAAAAACATCCGAAGTTACATTGTCTAAAATCGCTTCTCCATCGACGAGAGCTAAGTTTCCTTTTACATTATTTAATTGAATATTATCGTAAAATACCTTTTTAGAATTCACATTAATACTACAATCTAAAAACGCTGGAATTTTTAAAGCTTCTCCTTGCGCGACTTCTGTATTTTGATTTTCGCTTCCTTCCTCGCTAGCAACCATAAAATCACTTACGTAAAAAGCATTTGAATTTACATTAAAATCTCCTTTGAGTTTTCCTTCATTAAATAAAAATCCAAGTAAATTTTCAATCTTTCCTGTCGCATTAAAATCACTTTTTCCACTTTTTGCGTCGAATTTTTTCAATGAAATTCTTCCCGGAACAAAATCAATCATTGCTTCTGAAATAGCTAATGGATTCACGACATCTTTCGAAGAAAACAAAAAGTCAGAAACCTTTACATTTCCAGTGTTTTTGATGCGTTCATATTGTTCTTTTTCAATAGTATTCATGTCAAAATTTGTCGTCAAATTTGCATCTACAATTCCGCTCAACTCTTTGTTAAGTTCTATTGGATATGCTTTGGAAATATTGCTTAAATCGAGCTTTCCTTTAATTGTTGCATTTACTTTCGGGTTTGTCGTCAACTGCGAAAGAGTTCCGTTGCCACGAAATGTATCTTGATCAATTTTAAACGCCAGATTGTTAATGTTGAGATAGGTATCTTCAGTTTTTCCTGTTGTATTTTTTAATTGTGCATCAATGTTGATATTTTGTACGCTTTTTGGTAGATCGGGATATTTGAAAGATGCATTGTTTGAAACGACTTGAATGTTAATTTTCGGAATGTGTTGATCATCTACAATTCCTTTGATTTCTCCTGAAACTTCAAAATTCCCAGTTGTTTTTACGTCTGAAATGTTCTTCGCATAGGCTTCTGGAATAACAGCTAAAAAGTTTTTAAAATCTGAAGAAGGTGTTTGCAATTCCAAATCGATTTCCTGTGAATCTGGATTGATTTGTACAAAACCATCAAACTTCAATGGCAACTGATTGATTAAGGCTTCATTTTCCAAAAACGTATATTTTCCGTTGACCAAATCCATGCCAATCACAGCATCCAATGCAATTTGTTGTTTGTTGATATAATGCATATCCTCTAGTGCAAACGAAACAAGTGCATTGGTCGTAGTTTCTAATTCGGAAGTTTCCAGTGAAAAATCGCCAAAACCTTCATGTTGTAAATTTTCAACTGTTAGATAGGTTTTGCTTTTTGAGTCATGATACTTGATGTCTGTATCTAAAATATGATAGTTGTCTATTTTAAGTTTAAAATCAGATGTTTCCTCAGATGCTTCTGTCGTTTCTGGAGTTTCACTGGGTTTTGCAATATCATAATTGGCGTTTCCTCCTTCATCGACTTCAATATTGATCTTTCCATGATCAATCGTAAAACTATAAATCTGTATTGCTTCATTCTTTCCTTTAAAAAGCTCGCCAATACCTGTGGTTACAGAAACTTCTTTTCCGTAAAAAAGCGTGTCATTTTCAAAAGGTGCATTATTAATGACTTCTACGTCTGTAAGAATGATGGAAGCTTTCGGGAAATTGCGCCAAAAACTGATATCTGCATCGGCAAAATCAACACGAGCATTTACACTTTCATTGATACTTTCTTTCACCATAGCAATAATTTTATCCTTAAAGATATAAGGTGTGGCTATCAAAGCTATGATGAGAATTAAAAGTGTAATTCCTGTTCTTTTTAGTATTTTTTTTACTTTCATCAGTTGATGTTTTATTGTTTTTTGATCAGATGGAATTACTCATAAAATTGATATTTTACATGAATGAATTCGTGAATCTGTGATGTTGCCAAGAATCACTTCAAGAACCATCAAACTAGTCGTTGTGGTTCATTTCATGAGTTTGGTTTTTTACTACTTCTAATAACGTGAAATATGAATAGTTCACTGTTAAGAAGTTGATAAATTTTCAGAATAATTTCAGATAGACTTATTTTGCTATTTCTTCAGTATAACTATCTAAGTCAATCTCTTCTCCAATTTTCAAGCCAAAACGCTTTCTAAATGCATAAACTATTAAATACAAGAAAGGAGTATCTAGAAAAGCTACTAAAACTTTAAAGATAAAACCAGCAGCAATTAAGCCAAAATAGCGATCCCATTCAATAACTCCAAAAGAGCAGAGTAGTGTAATAACGGAGAATGTATCTACAAACTGAGAAGCAAACGTAGAAAAGTTATTTCGCAACCATAAATGTTTTCCTTTGGTGAGTTTTTTCCAAAAATGATACAAGTGAATATCTATAAACTGCGCAAACAAATAAGCAAGCATGGATGCTAATACTGCTAAATTTGTATTTCCAAAAACTCCAACAAATGTTCCATCGTTTACTGGAGACCATGTGGTTGCAGGGACATGTTTAGAAATCAAAATAATTCCCAAGGAAAAAAATGATGCAAAAATTCCTGCAATGACCACCTGATTGGCTTTCTTTTTTCCATAAATCTCAGAAATGGCATCCGTAATTAAAAAGGTGAGCGGATATGGTAATAAGCCCACAGAAAGTTCAAAGAGGTTTTCCCCAAATACTTGAATGTCTACTGGATACCAATAGAAAAACTTTTGAAAAATTAAGTTTGAAACAACTAACGAAGTGATGAATAGTGCTGCAAGATATAGGTAAATTTTGCCAGCTAGTTTTTTGTCGGCTACTGTCATACTGTAAAGATACTAAAGTTTCTTTTTAATACTAAAAGATGATTTGATGAAGAAACTATTTTCAAATTTATAAATCTGAATATGCTTTTGTTTTATAACGTGTTGCATTGTAGTACTTTAGTTGTGAATCAAAAACGAATAGATTATGAAAAAGCGAAAATTAGACAAGTTGTCGTTAAACAAGAATTCAATTTCTGATTTAAATAAAGGAATTGTCAATGGAGGAGTATTTTCTATAGGATGCTCCGACGGTTGTACGCCTTTCCAAACGGCTTTTAATTGTACAAATGGTAATTGTACAGGCGATTGTGGTAATGGAAGTGGTCATATGGGCTGTCCATTTGACGATATTTAGTGTTTAAAGTTTTAATGTAAAGGCTGTTTAAAATTTCTAGTATTAGAAACTTTTAAGCAGCTTTTTTTAGTAAATTATTTTATACTCGAAATATATGAATTTCGACTCGTGATTTATAAATAGTTGACTATGAGTGTTTTGATGTGATTTTCGACCTACCTAACTTAGTAGAAGTATTAATCACATAAATATCACAATTATGAAAAAAAAGAATTTAAAAAGTTTAGGATTAAACAAAAGTAGAGTGTCTAGTTTAATAGACTTACAATTAAAAGGTGGTGACACATCTTCTACATTTGGACGCCTTTCTTACAGAGGATGGACATGTCCTTACGATGCATCTGATGCATGTGGAGGCGGAACTGAGACATGTGGATTGACTTGTAACGGAGGTTCAGAATGTCATTGTCTGTAATGTAGTTTCTTACCAAAAATTAATAAGCCTTTCCGTTTTTCGGAAAGGTTTTTTTACGGTTTTACCTTACTTTTATTTGTGTTAAATGGTTTATTTTTAGGTAATTAACTTAAAATTATTAAATCATGAAAAAAAGAAATGTAACAAAATTAACATTGAAAAGAAATGTAGTTTCTAAGCTTGATGCTATAAATATCCATGGAGGAGGAAGTATGGCTTGCTCTGCAGGAGAATCATGCACAGGTCAGCAAACTTGTGGAAACTGTACCGTTGGTGGCAGTGGGACATTAGCAGAATGCGAAAAGAATACAGTATGGGGAATGTGCCCTAGACAATAATACAACAAACAAGCTCTTAAAATTGTTTTAAGAGCTTGTGTTTAAGTTAAATGTATGGTAAAAATAATTTCAGACACTCCATTTGTATAAGCTTCCTTATTTTCTTCGCTAAGCTATCATTTTTATCACCCAATTTTTTTCGTATATCGCTTCTTTGATTTTTAAATTTATCGATTCCCGATCCTTCAATACTCTACTTTTGATTTAACTTTTCATTATGAATCGTTATTTATAAATGACGACTCGTGATTTATAAATGATTGATTATAAGTTTTTTGAAGTGGTTTTTTTGAATGGTAAATTTGTTCAAGTATTAATTCAAAAAAATAGTATTATGAAAAGAAAAAGTTTAAAAACATTGAAATTAAACAAGAGTAAGGTTTCTAATTTAATTGATGCTCAGTTAAGAGGAGGAATAAGTGGAAGCACAGAACTTACAGCTTTGGCATGTACATTACGATGTGGAGGAAATACGGGGCCAAAACCTTCAGGGAATCCAGATTGTGAGAAAAAATAAGCTTTAGAAAATTTAATTTCTAATGTATTAAAAAGTAAAAGCCTTTCCATTTTCCAGGAAAGGCTTTTATTGTGATTAATAACTAACAAAATTATTTAATCTCAATTTCGTAGGGTAATAATAATTGCGGACCTTCCATTTGAGTGAGTTTCTTCATTCTTTGAAGCAATTGATAATTTTTATCACCCAATTCTTCTTGTAATATTTTTTCTTTGGTTTGAATATATCCGCCTGTATATTGATTCAAAATACTTTGTAAATCTTTTTCATATACTGGCAGCTCCAAAATGTCATATGAAGAAATATTTGCTTCCGTTGCTGCTGCTTGTAGTGCCATGTCTAATCCGCCAATTTCATCTACCAATCCTATGCCAACTGCATCATTTCCTGTCCAAACACGTCCTTGTGCAATTTCATCTACAGCGGCTTGTGTCATGCCACGTCCATCTGCTACACGTTGTGTAAATAAATCGTAAATATCTTCAATACCTTCTTTAATTAAAGCACGTTGTTCATCTGTCATCGGTTCAAAAACGCTGTATTGTACAGAATTCTTATTCGTTCCAACTTGCTCAGCATTGATGCCTAAATCTTCTGCCAATTGGTGCATGTTTGGAATCGTGCCAAAAACACCAATACTTCCTGTAATGGTATTAGGTTCTGCAAAAATTCTATCTGCATTACATGCAATATAATAACCGCCAGAAGCTGCTAAATTCCCCATAGAAACAATGACAGGTTTTACTTTTTTTGTCAATTCAATTTCTCTCCAAATCAATTCACTTGCCAAAGCACTTCCTCCAGGAGAATCAATACGCAATACAATCGCTTTTACACTATCATCTTCTCGGGCTTCTTTTAGTGCTTCATTCATAACACCTTGCCCAATCATAGCTTCATCACCGTCTCCATATATGATTTGACCTTGCGCATAAATCACCGCGATTCTTTCAGTAGAACTATCTGTAGTATATCGTTCGCCTACATGTCTGGCATATTCATAAATATTAATTCGATTGATCAATGTATTTTCTCCCATAGCAAGTTGAATTCCATCTTCGTACTCATCTTCATAAGCTATCTTGTCAATTAACTTAGCTTCCAAAGCAAGTTTTGCTGTACGTCCTGCCAATTCATCGGCTAACAGATTTAATTGATCTGTTGAAATTTTTCTACTAGCACTAATTTCTTTGCGCATTTCATCCCAAATTGATCGTAAAAACACAGAAATTTGCTCACGATTGGCGTCACTCATTTCTTGACTAATATAGCCTTCTACAGCACTTTTATACTTTCCATGACGAATCACTTCCATTTTTACGCCATACTTTTCTTGAAAATCTTTATAATACATACGTTCCATTGCCAGACCTTTAAAATCTATGAGTCCAGCAGGATTTAAATAAATGGTATCTGCAACAGAATTTAGGTAATAATCTTTTTGTGAATAGAAATCTCCGTATGAAACTATAAACTTGCCAGATTCTTTAAAAGATAATAAGGCATCACGCAAAGCTTTGGTTTGTGCCATTCCAGCGCTAATCGAATTATTTTTGATAGAAATTCCTTTGATTTTTGGATCGTCTATCGCATGATTAATCGCATCAATAATATTAAACAATCCGTCATATTCTGGTGTGTTTGGGAAAAAAGGAACGCTGCTGTAATCAAATCGACCTGCGTAATCATCAATTGGTTGATACAAATCCAATTCTAACACTGTATTTTTCTTTACAACGACAAGGTTGTCAGCTGAATTTGCATTGATGAAAATCACCAAAAACAAGATTAAAAAACAAAGGGCAACAAAGATGGTCATTCCCACAATAGTGGAAAGTACTCGTTTAAAAAAATTCATAGCGTATGAGTTAAATGCTTTTTTGCAAAAATATCTATTAATTAACTAATTAGAAAGTAAGTGTAGTTTTCTCTGTAAAAGTTACATTTTTTGTGAAATTAAATCGAACTATTTTCTACAATCAAAATAAAAACACACTTTCGGTATTTTCACAATTCAATCTGTATATTTTGACTATCTTTGGCGCGGCTATTTTGGCTCTACAAACGTATTTAATTGCATCCAAACTTGTTACATACTACATACATCTCTATTGGAAGTAATGTTGGCGACAAACGCGCACACTTACAAAACGCAATTCAGAAACTTTCTGTCAAAGTTGGGCATGTCGTAAAAATTTCGCCAATATATAAAACGCCTTCATGGGGTTATGATGGCAATGACTTTTATAATGCGTGTTTGTGTGTTAAAACAGTATTGTCTCCTGCTGAAATGATGGCAGAGATCATAGAAATTGAAGTCTCTCTAGGTCGTATTCGAAGTCGTAAAAAAGGCTATCAAAATCGTAGTATTGATATTGATATTATTTTTTATGAAGATATAGAGATGCGATCAGATTTGTTGGTATTGCCACATCCATTGGCACACGAACGAAAATTTGTCATGCAACCGTTGTGTGATATTGCACCAAGTAAAATTCATCCAACTTACAAAAAGACGGTTTCGCAATTGAATGATGGAGTTCCTGCGCAAGGTATTGAAGTAAGCGAAGAAACTTTAGAATCACCAAATACGAATAAGAACTTTTCTCGATTTAATTATATTGCCATAGAAGGGAATATTGGAGCGGGAAAAACTTCGTTAGCAACTAAAATTGCGCAAGATTTTAATGGAAAACTGATTTTAGAACGTTTTGCAGACAATCCGTTTTTGCCAAAATTTTATGAAGATAACAGTCGCTATGCGTTTCCGTTAGAAATGTCGTTTTTGGCAGATCGCTATCAGCAAATTTCAGACGATTTAGCACAATTGGATTTATTTAAAGATTTTATTGTATCTGATTATGATGTAGTGAAATCCTTGATCTTTGCAAAAGTCACTCTGCAAGAAGAGGAATATAAGTTGTACCGAAAGTTATTTGATATCATGTACAAAGAAATTCCAAAGCCAGATTTGTATGTATATCTCTATCAAAATACAGAACGTTTGCTGCGAAATATCAAAAAACGCGGACGTGATTATGAACAAAAAATTCCTTCTGAATACTTAGATAAAATCAACAACGGATATTTAGAATTCATCCGAACTCACAAAGACTTAAACGTAAAAATCATCGATGTTTCTGATTTAGATTTTGTAGCGAATGCAAACGATTATCAGAAAATTGTTTCGGAGATTAATGAAATGTAGACTACTTAGATTTTTAGATTGTTAGACGCGCTTGCTTTTAGACTTGTTCCCGCGTAGGCGGGAATCTTTTAGACCGCTTTCGCTGTTAGATACTAGATCGCTTCGCTACTAGATTTTAGACATGTTAGATATGTCATTGCGAGAAGCATAGCGACGTGGCAATCTGTTTCTTAAGTAACAGCTTACTTCAACAAGTTCAGTGCAAGTACTTCGCCATATTTCCTCGTAATGACGTATTGAATAATTCTAACAATCTAAAGCGATAGCGTGTCTAACAGGCAAAGCCGAATCTAAGTGCAAAGCAAGTCTAAAAACGAAGTTTTCTAAAAACATCCCAAAGCACAACACCAGCGCTCACAGAAATATTCAGCGAATGTTTGGTGCCAAATTGCGGAATTTCAATCACATAATCACTTGCAGAAACCACTTCTTGTTGCACGCCTTTTACTTCATTTCCAAAAACCAATGCATACGTATTGGATTTCTCAGGAGCAAACTCATGCAGCATCGTAGCATTCTCAGCTTGTTCAATAGAAGCTATTTTTACCTTGTTTCCTTGTAATTCTTTTACAAGCGCTAAAGTATCTTCACGATATTCCCAAGCCACGGATTCTGTAGAACCCAAAGCTGTTCTGTGAATGTCTTTATGTGGTGGTTTTGCGGTAATTCCACACAAATAAATCTTTTCAATCAAAAAAGCATCACTCGTTCTAAAAACGGAACCAATATTGTTTAAACTGCGAATATTATCAAGGATGACAATAATACTTGTTTTTTCTGACGATTTAAATTCGTCCACACTCAATCTGTTTAGTTCACTATTTTTGAGTTTTCTCATAGATACTTCGTAAGTTTTCCTTGAATTTATTTAAATTCGCAATGAACTCATTTGGACTTTTAGGATTTAAGTGAAAATTAGGAATTTTAAGTTCTGTTGAAGTATTTTTTTAGTTACATAGCAGCGCTACGGAACTCAAAAAATACAAAAGCAGGATTTAAAAGAACAATTTTTTAGCAAATATGAAAAGTTTAAATGAGTTCAATTTATGATTTCTGCAAAAATAACATTAAAAATAGCAAACATTGGCAAAAAGTAGCGCGAAAAAAGTAACTCCTTTAATGAAGCAATACAACAGCATCAAAAGTAAATATCCTGATGCCATGCTGTTATTTCGAGTCGGTGATTTTTATGAAACTTTTGGAGGAGATGCTGTAAAAGCGGCCAATATTTTAGGAATTGTATTAACGCATCGTAATAATGGTGGCGATAATGTTGAATTGGCAGGATTTCCACATCACTCCTTAAATACCTATTTGCCAAAGTTGGTCAAAGCTGGCGAACGTGTTGCTATTTGCGATCAGTTAGAAGATCCAAAACAGACAAAAAAGATTGTAAAACGTGGTGTGACAGAATTGGTAACGCCCGGAGTTGCTTTTAATGATGAAGTATTACAAGCAAAAACGAATAACTTTTTGTGTGCCATTCATTATGGGAAAAAACTCTTAGGAATTTCTTTTTTAGATGTCTCTACAGGAGAATTTATGACCACACAAGGTTCAGCAGAATATATTGATAAGCTCTTGCAAAACTTTAAACCGAGCGAAATTTTAATTCCGAAGCAGAAGAAACTAGCATTTGCAGATACTTTTGGAAGCAATCATCATATTTTTTACTTAGAAGATTGGGTTTTTAAGTCAGATTTTGCAGAAGAAAAACTCATCACACACTTTGATACAAGTTCGCTAAAAGGTTTTGGTGTAGAAGATTTAAAAGAAGGAATTATTGCTTCTGGAGCGGTTTTATATTACCTATCGGAAACACGACATAACAAATTACAACATATTACTTCTATTGCACGTATTGCGGAAGATGCGTATGTGTGGATGGATCGTTTTACGGTGCGAAATTTAGAACTATATGCTTCTACTGCATTCAATGCGATTACCTTGTTGGATGTGATTGACAAAACGATTTCTCCAATGGGCGGACGTTTGCTGAAACGTTGGTTGGCATTGCCGCTTAAAAATAGTCAGCAAATAAAACAGCGACATGAAGTGGTGAATTATCTGTTGAAAGAAGCAGATGAATTGGAGAAGATTCAGCATCATATCAAACAAATAAGTGATATTGAACGCTTAATTTCGAAAGTTGCTACAGGTAAAATCTCGCCAAGAGAAGTCATTCAACTTAAAAATTCATTAGAAGCCATTGTTCCCATCAAACAAATTACGAGTAACAGCTCTAACGAAGCTTTAAAAGTAATTGGTGATACAATTCATGAATGCGAGTTGCTTCGATCTAAAATTAAAGAGACTTTAAACGAAGAAGCGCCAGTCAATATTTTAAAAGGGAATGCCATTGCAAGTGGATATTCGGATAAATTAGATGAATTGCGCGGCATAGCATTTTCAGGAAAAGACTATTTGGATAAAATGCTGGAGCGCGAATGTGAAGCTACGGGAATTCCATCCTTAAAGATCGCTTCCAATAATGTATTTGGTTATTATATTGAAGTTCGAAATACGCACAAGACGAAAGTTCCGGAAGCGTGGACGCGAAAGCAAACCTTAGTGAATGCAGAGCGTTATATTACAGAAGAACTGAAAGAATACGAAACGAAGATTTTAGGTGCCGAAGAAAAAATTGCGCAAATAGAACAAGAATTATTTGCCGATTTAGTCATTTGGATCAATCAATATATCAAAGCTGTACAGCAAAATGCGAACATCATTGCAAAGTTAGATTGCCTGTGCGGATTTGCAACGTTAGCAAAAGCAAACAATTATATATATCCACAAATTGACGATTCGTTTGATTTAGATATTAAAAACGGGCGTCATCCTGTGATTGAAAAACAATTGCCTATTGGCGAAAGTTATATTGCCAACGATGTGTATTTGGATCGTGATGCACAACAAATCATCATGATTACAGGACCAAATATGAGTGGTAAGTCTGCCATATTACGTCAAACAGCCTTAATTGTACTATTGGCTCAGATGGGAAGTTTTGTGCCCGCAGATTCCGCGAGAATCGGTTTGGTAGATAAGATTTTTACCAGAGTAGGAGCGAGCGATAATATTTCCATGGGCGAATCGACTTTTATGGTAGAAATGAACGAAACAGCTTCTATTTTGAATAATATTTCGGAACGTAGTTTGGTGTTGTTGGATGAAATTGGTCGTGGAACAAGTACGTATGACGGAATTTCGATTGCGTGGGCAATTTCAGAATATTTGCATGAGCATCCATCGCGCGCAAAGACATTGTTTGCAACGCATTACCATGAGTTGAACGAAATGACCGAAATTTTTGATCGTATCAAGAATTATAATGTCTCTGTCAAAGAATTGAAAGATAACGTATTGTTCTTGCGTAAATTGGTCAAAGGAGGAAGCGAACACAGTTTCGGAATTCATGTAGCAAAAATGGCAGGAATGCCGCAGCAAGTCATTCACAAAGCCAATAAAATATTAAAACGTTTAGAAAAATCGCATTCCAGTGAAGAATTGGCGGATGATTTAAAAAGTGTGGAAAATGACATGCAATTGAGTTTTTTCAACATGGACGATCCGTTATTGGAAGAAATTAAGCAAGAAATTTTGATGACAGACATTGATACGCTCACACCTGTAGAGGCATTGATGAAGTTAAATGAAATAAAACGCATGTTGGTGCGTAAAAAAAAGTAGCTGATTACGAGAAGATTAAAAAATAATTTATTCTTTTTCTTGAAAACGTTTTGGTATTTAAAGAAATGTTTTAAATTTGCATCCGCAATACAGTAATAGTGTTGCACGTTCATTTAAATAAATTGCGAAAATAGCTCAGCTGGTAGAGCGTAACCTTGCCAAGGTTGAGGTCGCGGGTTCGAGCCCCGTTTTTCGCTCAATATAATATCCACGCTCGAGTGGTGGAATTGGTAGACACGTTGGACTTAAAATCCAATGGCCTTTGGGCCGTGCGGGTTCAAGTCCCGCCTCGAGTACTAAAGCCCTTCTTAATCTTTTTGATTTTGAAGGGTTTTTTTATGCGTTGATTTTTTTGATGTTACCAAACATAAATCTCATCCACAAAAATCCACGCAGGATTTCCTGCCGCAGGATGCCATTTAGGAAGTTTATCATGATTTTTGATCGCAATTTTGAAATAACGTGCTTCGGCTTCAGAAATATTTAAGGTAATTTTTTTCATTTCAGGTTCGCCACCTTCTCCAGTTCTAGACACATTAATTTCTCCAATTTTTTTGAAGTTTCCTTTTGTCTTGGAAGCGTATACGGTAAACTTTGTCGGATATAAAATCCAACTTCCAACATCTTCTAAGGCATTGAAAGAAATATTATGAATGGTTTTTACGGAGCCGATATCAATGGTGGTGTTTAAGTCATACCCAAAACAACCTGTCCATTCGCCATCTTTAAATGACAATGTTCCTTCTTTAAGGTCGAAGAGTTTTTTGGCGCTGGCATAATCAGGACTTGGTTTTTGTTGAACTGTGAAATTTGTGATTTTATTTGCCACTTTCGAGTATTCTCGTGTCAAAATTTCACTAGGCAACCAGCCTTTTTTAAACGTGGCGATTTTAAGTGTTTTTGAGTTTTCTAGAATAATCGGATTGGAAATTACTTTGGAAGTAGAATCAGGAGTTTCGCCATTTAAAGTATATCGTATATCCACATCTTTCAATCTGCTTTTAATGTTGAGGTGAATGGTATCGGTAAACAATGTGCCTGCTGGCGTAATTACAGGAGCTTCTAACTGACTTTTTTTGATAAAACCATCCACAATGCTATGCTGAATGTTTACGTTGAATTCCGCTTCTAAATTGGCTGCGGTTTGTGCATCAATATTGGTTTGCCAAGCGTAGATTTTTTTGGGTTGAATACTTTTAAGCAACTTTGCTAATCCATCGTTAGAAATCTGTGTATTATACAAATTAAGGACTTCTAAATTCTCAAGATTTTGTAAGTTTTGTAACGCTTTATCTGTGATTTCTGGACTGTTGATGCGGAGCATTTTTAGATTTTCCAATTCGCCAATCACTGTTATCATTTCGTCTGTAATATGCGAACTGTGAAAATCCAATTCTATGATTTGCTCACTGAGCAATGAAAGTTGTTCAATCTCTTCTTTGCTTGGTGTTTTGTTCAAATACTTTGCTGTCAATTCTGATTCACCCGGAACCATTTCTAAAATTCTAAAATGGGAACTTTTTACCGTTTCAATTACATTTCTAGAAGCTTTTGGAATTTCAATTTTATTAAACACTAAATACTTTTCTAAAAGTGTCGAAAGTGTATCGTTTTCTTTACTGTTGGTTACATAGTTTTCAAAATCCAATCCTTCGTCAATCCAATGTTTAAGCAGCCATATTTCATCTTTTGTCAATTGTGCTTTTCCTTCTGGCGGCATATGATCTTCGTGAGAAATTGGCAATAATAATTGTTTATACAATAAACTGGCTTCTGCATTTCCTGCCAAGAACACATTCCCCGATTCGCCACCTTTTAATATCGCTTCGGGAGACGTGAGTGACAACGCGCCTTTTTGCTTGTTCGTATTGTGACATTGCACACATTTTTGGTCAAATATTTTTGTGACTACATCATCGTAGATGCGTAAACTGTCTACCACTTCGATGGTGCGTTCTTCAGGTAAAGGTTTGATGTATTCCGTTAAGAAATTATCACCATGCGTTAATACACTTCCATAATGTCCTGCAACACTGATGCTCACAAGAGAAACCACGAACAAGATTAAAAAAGACGTTTTCGTGTTAAATGTAGGTTTCAAACTGTACCAAAACAATACGCTCGTTAATACAGCAGTAAGTATTCCTGTGTATAAATGCAAGTTGAGTGTAGCAGATTCGTATCCGCCTTCGAGCGATAAAAAATATCCTAAAAAGCAAGTTAATATGGCAAAAAAAGCAGTAAAACCTAAAATGTTTCTAACGGTGGCGACAGGATAGTTTTTTTGAATTCTTCCTAAAATATCAATGAAAAAAGCAACAATCAATGCGCCAATAGGTAAGTGTAATAAAAGCGGATGAAATCGTCCAAAAAATAGAATGATTCTTGGTGTTTCGGCAGTGTTGATTGCATACAAAGTGAGCAATCCGAAAATTGCAATTACGCCAAAAAACAAGTATTGTATGTAGTTGTGTTGTTTCATTAATTAAAAATCCATTCGTCCATAAATAGCCAAGCTTTCAAGCCTTTTCCAGCATGCCAATCGGGTAATTTTTGAACGTTTTTTACGTGTACGATTAAAGTGTTAATTTCTTTTTCTATTGGAATTTTTACGTCGTCTAGTTTGATAATTTCTTGCAAAGTCAAAGCTGGAATTTTCAAATTGATAGAATCTTTATCGTTAAAATACAATGTAATTTCTTCTGGTGGAAAAATCCACGATTTTGGATCGATTAAATAGCCAATTGTTAAACTTTTGATATAGGTTTTTTTCGGGAATGAAACCGTCGCTTTTGCAATAGTATCAAAACCTGTCCATTCCACATCTCTGAATTTTAAGGAAGCTTTTTTATTATTAATTAAGGTCGTTTCTCCTTGTCCTTTGTATGTGTCGCTTGCCTGAGTTTGCCAAGTTATTTTATCTGGAATAAATCCTTTTTTATACAATCTAATTTCAGTTGCCTCGCTCGGTTTCCAATCGGGATGATAACCTCTAAAATTGAAAGTTCCTGCTTCTTCAGCGATGACAGTTGTTTGTACTTTTGAAGATGATTCCATTCCCTTTTTTCCATCAACTTCATAGAATACAGATAAATTTTCCATGCGAATTTCAGGCTTCATCGTTACAAAAGAATCAATTATTGTACTCGAAACCGCAATTCTAGGTTTTGCCAATTGAATTTCTCCTTCTTGTACGTAGTTTGTGGTTTCTGTTTTCTTTTCAGTACAACTAAAAAAGATCAAACACGCAATTAAGATTCCCATAAAGTTTTTCATACACGTGTCAATTTTATAGGATAAGTTTTGCCTGAATTCCATTGTGCTACATACATGTTTTCGTCATCATCAATACAGACATCGTGCGGATGTTGAAATAATCGTACGGTTTGATACAACTCGCTTAATTCATTGTTTTGATAAGATGGAGATGTCGCGCCTGGACAGGAAACGACTTCGTTTTTTTCGTTCATAATTAAGATGAATCCAGAATCAGAATTCACTGCATTTTTAGATCGTAATACAGCAAAATAAATATCTTTTTTGTGAATTACAGGACGACAAATCAACGCGCCTGGCACATTGAACGATTCTATAAAATTACCTTTCAAGTCAAATCGTTTTAACACATTCAATTCACGCGCAGAAACCAATAACGATGGATTTTGTACATCACGATTGTCATAACAGATTCCGTGCGCGTTTAAAAATTGACCATCTTCCGTTCCGCGTCCGCCAAAAATGTTTTGCAATTCGCCTTTGTGATTGTAGTGTATAATATGTTGATTTCCGTAACCATCTGCAACGTAGATATCGCCATTTTCAGTAACGGCTGTTTCTGTAGGTTTGAATTCGCCTTTAGAATTGTATTTTCCTGTATCTGCAGGATAATCGATGGTAAACACTACTTTTCCATCGATAGTTGTTTTTATGATTTGATGACGTTCATAATCAGTAATTAATAAAAAATCTGCTCCGTTTTCTTTCACCAAAGTCAAACCGTGTGCGCCCGGATAATCTGTTCCCCAAGTTTCTAATAGCTTTCCAGACTTATCATAAATAATCACATTGTTTTTCGTGTGATTGGTCAACAAAACGATTCTACCTTTCGAATCTTGTGCCATTTCATGACAATCGTTTACAGGCGTTTTGGAAGGATTCAAATTTCCCCAAGAAAGATCTATTTTGTAGGTGTGTGAATTGTGTCCAACGATCACATCATTATTCGCGCCAAGCGAAAAAGCAGAACTCAAACTTGGAGTGACAAGCAATCCTGCAGTGACTAACGATGATTGTTTTAAAAATTTTCTCCGATCCATATTAGCTTAGTAAATCGTGAACAACATGACCAGAAACGTCTGTGAGTCTAAAACGTCTTCCTTGATGTTTATACGTAAATTTTGTGTGATCAACGCCCATGAGATGCATCATTGTGGCTTGTAAATCATGCACGTGTACAGGATCTTTGACAATATTATAACCAAAATCGTCCGTTTCTCCATAGGTGAATCCGGGTTTTACGCCGCCGCCAGCCATAAACATGGTAAAGCATTTTGGGTGATGATCGCGTCCGTAATTGGTTTCTGTAAGCGTTCCTTGACTGTAATTGGTACGACCGAATTCCCCGCCCCAAACTACGAGTGTATCTTCTAACAATCCGCGTTGTTTTAAGTCTAAAATTAAGGCGGCAGTAGCCTGATCAATATCTTTGGCTTGCTTTTCTATCTGCGAAGGTAAATTTTCATGCTGATCCCAGCCCATATGATATAATTGAATAAAACGCACATCTTGTTCTGCAAGTCGTCTTGCTAATAAGCAGTTTGCTGCATACGTTCCCGGAATCGTTGCGTCAGAACCATACATTTGTATGATGTGATCAGGTTCTTCTTCAATATTCATTGTGGTTGGAACCGAAGTTTGCATTCGATATGCCATTTCGTATTGTCCGATGCGGCTGTTGATTTCTGGATCGCCAAATTCACGTTCTTGTTTTTCATTGAGTTCGCTTAAATGATCGAGCATTTTTCTACGTTCGGCACGCGTCATTCCTTCAGGATCTTTTAAGTATAATACAGGATCTTTCCCTGAACGGAATTGTACACCTTGATGTAAAGAACTTAAAAAACCATTTCCCCAGAGTCTGGAATATAACGGTTGCGATAACGGTCTTCCTGTTCCGCGAGAAAGCAGTACTGTAAATGTGGGTAAATTGTTGTTTAAACTTCCCAAACCATAACTCATCCAAGAGCCAATACTTGGTCGTCCTGCTTGTTGCGAACCCGTTTGGAAAAAGGTAATGGCAGGATCATGATTGATGGCTTCTGTGTGCATAGATTTTACAAAGCACAATTCGTCTACAATTTTGGCAGTGTACGGCATGAGTTCACTTACCCAAGCGCGTGATTCGCCATATTGATCAAACTTGAAATTACTTCCCACTAGCGGAAATGTATCTTGTCCAGACGTCATTCCTGTTAAGCGTTGTCCTTTTCGAACAGAATCGGGTAAATCTTGTCCGCGCAATTTGTCTAATAAAGGTTTGTAATCAAACAATTCCAATTGTGATGGTCCGCCACTTTGAAATAAATAAATGACACGTTTTGCTTTGGGTGCAAAGTGTGGTAAATTCATTCCTTTCAAAGGAGAATCGGCAGCTTCAACAATAGCAGAAAACGGATCAAGCATAGACGCAGCAGCAATTCCGCCAATTCCTAAACCTAGTTTTTTTAAAAACTGTCGTCGTGTATTGTTTAAAAAATGTTTGTGAACTTCTTCCATAATTATCCTTTTACAATTGCTTCATCCAAATTGAAAATTAGACTTGTGAGAACGCCAAACGCGTATATTTTTTCTTTAGAAATTTCGTTGGTAATACTATTTTCTGCGATATTTATTTTTTTAGTGACATCATAATTTGATTCGGCTTCTCTTAGAAAAGTCAACAAATTTTCCACTTCGGTTGCATCAGGTTTTCGCGAAGTAATTTTTCTAAAAATAGTTTCAATGCGATTTTCATCTGTTAAGCTTTCTTCTTGTAACACTTGAACCGCTAAGGTATTGGCTGCTTCTATCAGTTGTGGATCATTTAGCATGACCAATGCTTGCAAGGGCGTACTTGTTTTTTGTCTTTCAACAGTGCAATAATCGCGTGTAGCCGCATCAAAAGTCATCATTGCTGGTGGCGGAACGGTTCGTTTCCAAAAGGTATATAAGCTTCTTCGGTATAAATTTTCACCAGAATCCATGATGTATTTTGTCAATCCTTGTCCAGAAGTTGTCTCTGCCCATAATCCTTCTGGTTGATAAGGTTTTACACTTGGCCCACCAACTTTTTCAACCAACAATCCGCTTACGGCAAGTGCATTGTCGCGAATCATTTCTGCAGTCAATTTATCACGTGAACTTCTTGCCAACCAAACATTATCAGGATCAATTTCTAACAAAGCATCACTTACTTTAGTCGTTTGCTGATACGTATTTGATAACACCATACGTTTGATCATTTTTTTGGTGTCCCAACCTTCTTCACGGTACGTAATTGCTAGCCAATCCAACAATTTAGGATGTGAAGGCAAGGCACCTTGATTTCCAAAATCGGAACTTGATGCTACGATTCCTTTTCCGAAAATTTGCTGCCATAATCTGTTGACAGCAACACGTGAAGTTAGTGTGTTCTTTTCATCAAACAACCAATTTGCCAAGCCAAGTCTATTTTGCTCATAGTTTTCTGTAAAAGGCAACACTGCTTTTGGCGTTGTAAAACTCACTTCATCACCATGTGCATCATACGCTCCACGTTTGAGTACAAAAGTTTTTCGTTTTGGCGCATCGTCTTTCATGACCATGAGTTGTACTTCTTTGATAGAATCTGGCATATTGATGAAATTCAGTGTTTCATCAATTTCTTTTTGTGTAATTTTTATATTGGGTTTAGGAATTTCGCCATAATCCATGCGTCCTTTTTCATTGACTTTGTTGAAAAAAGCATAAAAGCCAAAGTATTCTTTTTGCGAAATAGGATCGTATTTATGATCGTGACATTGCGCACATTCCATCGTCAATCCAAGTAAAGATTTTGAAACTGTATTTGTGCGATCTAAAACGTATTCTACGCGATATTCTTCATCAATAACACCGCCTTCTTGAGTTATTTTATGATTTCGATTGAAGCCTGTTGCTAGGATTTGTTCCAAAGTTGCATTTGGTAATAAATCACCTGCTAATTGCCACTTTACAAATTCGTCATATGGTATATTCCTATTGAACGCACTAATTACCCAATCGCGCCAAGGCCACATCGTACGTTCCAAATCATCTTGATATCCGTGTGTGTCAGAATAGCGAGCAATATCGAGCCAATTTGTGGCAAAATGTTCGCCAAAACGTGTTGAGTTCAACAAACGATCTATCACTTTTTCGTATGCATTTTCGTCTTCGTCTTGTATAAAAGCATCAATTTCAGCTAGACTTGGTGGTAATCCTGTTAAATCAAAATACACACGTCTAATTAGCTTTTCTTTACTGGCTTTTTGCGATGGCGATATTCCTTTTTGAGAGAGTTTTGTTAGAATAAAATTGTCAATTTCATTGGCAATCAAACTATCATTCTTTACTGTGGGAACTTCACTTTTTTCAGGCATAACAAATGCCCAATGATCTTTCCAAACGGCACCTTGTGCAATCCATTTGGTTAATATTTTCTTTTCATATGTGCTTAGCGAAAGATTGGAATCTTCTGGCGGCATTAATTTGATAGGATTTTCCGTGTTGATGCGTTCTACAAGCGCACTTGTAATGGTATCACCCGGAACAATAGCAAAGTGATTTTTTTGTTCATTCAGTGCGGCAAAAGCTCCTTCTTTGGTGTCTAATCGTAAATTAGCTTCACGTGTACCATCATCGGGACCGTGACATAAATAACAACGATCTGAAAGAATAGGCTTTACATGAAAAATATAGTCAATAGTTTCAGGAACTTTATCAGCATTATTAATGTCAGTAGTAGTTACTGTGTCAATTGCTACATATGTATTTCCGTTTGATCTATTGAAATATTTGTATGCTAGTACGGCTAAAAATGGCACTAAAAAATAGCATACTAACAGAAAAGGATTGGTTTTCTTTTTCGTATTCAAAAGTAGGTTGGTTTGTTAGCTAAATTTTCTTTGTTTAACTGGTCAACCAATTAAACTTTCGTAAGATACTAATAACCAATTTATTTTTAAAAAAATTAACATCTGTTAGTTGGATTAATACGCCATTTAGCGCTGTTATTTTTTTCTAAAACGAAAAAATTGTGATTGTAAATTAATTTTCTGAATAAAACATAGTACTTTTAATCATATGAAGCGACTGTATTTTCCCTTTATTTTTTCCCTTTTCTCCTTTTACATACATGCACAAGATCAACAACAAGTAGTGTTGGAAATGGACTCATTGCAGAGTTTTTCTGCGGATTCCTTAAAGTCACTAGCTGTTTCCAGTCGATATAAGAATCCGCTGCGAGCAAAAAGCTATGCTTTGGCATATTATACCAGAGCAAAAAGTCAAAATGATATTCAAAATAGATATAATGCAGCTTATTTGAATGCAGAAATTTATAATGTGCTAGGAGAAAAAGATAGCGCCCATTTTTTTGTAGATGAATCTATGCAGATTGCATTGAAAGCGAACAAAGAAGAAGATTACTATAATAGTTTGCGTTTAAAAGGAGGTATTTGCTTTAGTTATGACGATTATGCAAATGCTATTTTACATTATACGCAAGTTTATAAATACTTTGAAGAAAGAAATGATATCGTTAGACTGGCAAAAATTAGGCATAATATTGCATTAGTTGAAAATCAAATTGGTCGACGAAAACAGGCATTGATGAAGGTAAAAGAAAACCTTCGTTTGTATGATGAAGGAATTCTTGAGAAAGAACCTAAAATGGCAGAATATTTAAATACACTATTGAATTTAAGCAATATTTATACAACCATTGCAGATGATTTTACGAATGATAGATTGCAGTATTTGGACTCAGCAACTACATACAGTGCTTTAGGATTGCACAAGAGTTTAGAAGCAAGTGATTTAGAAATTCACAGTATTTTTCTAGCTATACAAGGAATTATTCATCAAAAAAAAGGGGAATTGTCCAAAGCAGCCGTCAATTTCAGTGCAGCTGAAAAACTAATACATACACTCGGATTGTACAATCAGCTATCGATCGTCTATTTGCACAAAGGGAAAAACTATTTTTTGCAAAATAATTTTGATGATGCATTGAAATATTTATTGAAAACAGATTCCATAATCACTAAAGATGATACCTATTCTCCGCATCTTCAAGAAACATATATTTTATTGGCAACCGTATATGAAAAGAAAGGAGACATAAAAAAGTCTTTAAAGTACTTTAAAATCTTTGAGGAAAAGGATACTGAGAACGATATTCTTATTCGTCAAGTATCTGAAAATCTTTATAAAAAATATGATATTGTCACCTTTAAAAATAAAATAGAATCACTTACAGATGCTACAAAAACAGCACATTTTAAATCAAAAATATTAATTTATGTCTGTGTGTTTTTAGGAATATTTACGATACTAGGTTTTTGGTATTATAAAAATCGTGAAAAAACGTTTAAGAATCGTTTTGATGCAGTTTTAAACGAACTAAAGGATTTGGAAAAAATACAAAAAGACAGCGAAGAAAAAACCTCTCAAGCATACAAAATTACAGATGAGAACATTCAAAAAATCTTGGACGGTTTGGAAAAGTTTGAAAAGAAAGAATTGTTTTTACAAAAGAAATGTACGCTCAATTATGTTGCCAAAAAAGTGAATACCAACAGCACGTATTTATCAAAAACATTACAATCACACAAACAGAAAAAATTTGTACAGTACATCACAGATTTGCGTTTGAATTATGCGTTAACACGTTTAAAAAATGACACTCGATTTAGGACCTATGACATTAAGTCGATAGCTTCTGAACTTGGATTTAATACAGCAGAATCGTTCTCAAAAGCTTTTAAAAAACGGACAGGTATATATCCTTCGTTTTATATCAAGAATCTCAATAAAATCAAGGATGAAGCTTAGATTTATTGGTCGTATTTACATAAATACGACTGTTTCTTCTTGGGAAGATTTTTTTTCAAGATTAACTTTAGCAGCATAAACTTTTTATTACTATTTACAATGAGAAAAAACAGAAAATTAAATCTAAGAAAACTTAGTATTGCTAGACTAGATATGAGTCTTGTAACAAGAGGTGTTAAAGGAGGAACTGACTTGGGTACAAATGATGTCAATTGTCAAACTAATGAGGTTAACTGTCAGACTTCGGTAAAAACGAGACCTGAATTTACCGATCCGAATGGTCCAAATTTATGTGAACCAACTTATACATATCTTGTAGGTCCTTGTATTTAAATGCGCTACTTTTAATGTTAAGAATCTCCAAGGATTACGGTTTTTGGAGATTTTTTTATTTTTTTTACTTTTTTCAATAAAATGTAAAGCATTGTAAATCAGACTATTGCGTATTTTTCAAATTGAAAACCTACTATAATTACGGTAAAACCGTAACAGAAGTAATGTTTTATCGTATCCACCTCACGAGATATAGTTTAATTTTGTTAAAAACATATTGAGGTTTAGGGGAATCTCATTATAATAGTATTATTCTATTAGATAAAAGGGAGATCATGCTTGTGATTACTCCCTTTTTTTTTTAGTGTTGCTGAGGAAACTTAGAGAAATATAAAAGTTAGTTATGTATTAAATCGAGAAATTAGGGGGTCTCATTTAGTAGTGAAAATAACTTCCATTAACCTAAAAAGGGATTTCCCAAACTTTCGACTCTTCCAAACAATTCAGCAGTATTTATTTTCAAAAATAGTTCCAAAAAGGCTGCGTGAATTTATAAATATCACGATACTTTTTTATTTAGAATAAATTAAAATAACTACATTTGTACCCTAATTAATATCTAAATAAATTCTTATGTCTTTTTTAATCGCCATCGAAGATGCTCCTGCAAAATCGAAGAAAAAAATTAAGATTGCACAGAGTGTAAAAAGCAAGTGTTGTAAGAAATACAAAAAAGGAAAGGGCAAGCGCTGTAAACGTTGCCCATGTTTTGATTTATTGAAAAAAGCTTCGTAAAAAGCTTCTGTTTTTTATTTGAAAGCGTTTAATCCAGTAACGTCAAGTCCTGTGATTAATAAGTGAATGTCATGTGTTCCTTCATAAGTAATAACACTTTCTAAGTTCATCATGTGACGCATAATTGAATATTCACCACTAATTCCCATTCCACCTAACATCTGACGTGCTTCACGGGCAATTTTTAAAGCCATATCCACATTATTACGTTTAGCCATAGAAATTTGTGCAGAAGTAGCTGTACCATTTTCACGCATTACTCCTAAACGCCAAGCCAATAATTGTGCTTTGGTGATTTCAGTAATCATTTCAGCTAATTTCTTTTGTTGTAATTGAAATTGACCAATAGGTTTTCCAAACTGAATACGTTCTTTACTATAACGTAAAGCAGTATCGTAACAATCCATGGCTGCTCCAATAGCTCCCCAAGCAATTCCAAAACGTGCAGAATCTAAACATCCAAGCGGCGCTCCAAGTCCAGATTTTCCTGGTAATAAATTTTCTTTAGGAACCTTTACGTTGTCAAAAATTAACTCCCCTGTAGCAGAAGCTCTTAATGACCATTTATTATGTGTTTCTGGTGTAGAAAATCCTTCCATACCACGCTCAACGATCAATCCGTGAATTCTTCCTTCTTCATTTTTTGCCCAAACCACTGCGATTTGACAAAAAGGTGAGTTTGAAATCCACATTTTCGCACCATTCAATAAATAATGATCGCCCATATCTTTATAATTGGTCGTCATTCCTCCAGGATTACTTCCGTGATCAGGTTCTGTTAAACCAAAAGATCCCATCCATTCACCAGAAGCTAACTTTGGTAAATATTTTTGGCGTTGTTCTTCGTTTCCGTACTTCCAAATAGGATACATTACTAAAGAAGATTGTACAGATGCTGTAGAACGAACTCCAGAATCTCCACGCTCAATCTCTTGCATGATCAATCCGTAACTAATTTGGTCTAAGCCAGCACCACCATATTCTGCAGGAATATAAGGTCCAAAAGCACCAATATCTGCTAACCCATTAATGATTTGTTTTGGAAACTCAGCACGTTGTGCATAGTCTTCTATAATTGGCGAAACGTCTCTCTTTACCCATTCGCGGGCTGCATCTCTTACTAATTTATGTTCTTCGGATAAAAGCTCGTCTAAGTTATAGTAATCAGGAGCTTGGAATAAATCTGGTTTCATTAATCGTGTGTTTATAGCATTTTTTAATACTCAAATTTACGGAATGTCCGCAAATAGCGATCACAAAAGTAATTAATGAAATGTCACAAAACAAAGACAAATTGTTATAATTTTAAATAAAAGGCTTTTGTGAGTGAAATATAAGCGTCTGTATATTGGTGTCTTGCAGTTTCAATGACTAATTCTTCAATACTATTCGCTTTCTCTTCAAACGAAAAAGAAATCAAACTGCGTTTAACTTCTGCTTCAGGATTTCCTTTTACATGACAAGTTTTATAAGGAAATAAATTGTTGGCTTTCGCTAGATTTACAAAATGCTCATATGCTTTGTGCGGAATAATCGTGTGAAAAGTTCCCGTAGGTTCTAACAAATGTGCAACGCCAGCTAACAATTCTTCAAAAGGTAAAGCGTCTGTAAAACGTGCCGTATCACGCTGTGTATTGTCTGTTTTGTAATTTTCGGTATAGAAAGGCGGATTGGATACAATTAAATCGTATTTGTCTTCAATTTCCGCTACAAATTCATCCAGACCTGCGTGATAACAAAACAATCGATCGCCCCAAGGAGAATTTTCAAAATTATCAACAGCTTGCTCGTACGCATCATCATCAATTTCAATGGCATCAATTACTTCTGCATGGGAGCGTTGTGCCAATTGTAGTGCAATCAAACCTGTACCTGCACCAATATCTAAAATAGAAAACGGATTACTTTCTATAGAAGTCCAAGCGCCTAACAAAACTCCGTCAGTACCGACTTTCATGGCCGTTCTATCTTGTTGGATGGTAAATTCTTTAAAGCGAAAAGGTTTGCTCATAACTTATAATTCAAGCGATTTTGTTCCTGAAATTGTAATTCCGTGTTGGGTAAGTGTATTGACTTTCTTCTGATTGTTGGTCAACATGGTAATCGATTTGATATTCAAGGCTTTTAAAATCTTGGCTGCTGCCGAAAAATCGCGCGCGTCTTTTTGAAAACCTGCGGCTTCATAAGCTTCTGCTTGCGGCATTCCGGCACGTTTAAAAGGAATACTTTTTAACAAAGCATAATGTCCATTTCCTTTTCCTTCTTGCTCTAGCCATATCACAATTCCGCAACCTTCTTTCTGAATCAATTGTTGTGCAATGGCCATTTCTTCTCTGCATTCACATTCAACACTATTAAAAATATGTGCATGAATACAGGAAGAATGTACACGACACAATACATCTTCTCCTTCAGAAATATCGCCCATATAAAAAGCGATGGCTTCTTTCTGTCCATCATAAAAAAGTACTTCATGAAAAGTTCCGTACTTCGTTTTCAAATCGACTTCCGCCATTTTTATCATCCTACATACTTTTTTATTGTAAATACAAATCTATCAAGCCTTCGGGCGCTTCTATATGAATGGTTTTATTGTCGCGATCTACCTTTTTAATAATATCATCATTCATCGGAATCAAAATCTCAATTGGTCCACGTTCCACTTCAAACAAAGGTTGTGCTGTTGAATCGTTCACACCTACAATCGTTCCAACCTTTCCAAAAGAAGCATCTTCAATGGTAAAACCAATAACTTCATGATAATAAAACTTGTTTCCTTCTAACTTTGGTAAGGCTGCTAATGGTAAATACAAGTCACATTTCAATAATTGGTCGGCATCTTCTTCTGTGTCTACATCTTCAAACTTCAACCGCAACAAATCTGACTTGTGCAAAGAGGATTTCTCAATAAAAAACGGTAAAAAATCACGTCCAAGTTGTACAAAAACAGCATCCAAATCGTCGTATAAATCTGGTTGGTCTGTATCTAGTTTTGCAAGCAATTCGCCTTTAAAGCTATACTTCTTAACAATTTTTCCTAAATAAAAACAGTCTTCAATTCTCATATCAATATCATAAAAAAAGCCTAGCAAATTTAGTATTTACTAGGCTAAAAATTATATGTAATATCTATAATTTATTCTTCTTCACCTGCAGGAGCTTCTCCAGCATCTTCAGCTGCATCTTCTACAACAGGAGCATTAGCGGCAATACGAGCTTCGTTTACAGCTTTTTCTGCTTCAAAAGCTTTCGCTTTTGCATCAGCTTCAGCTTGCGCTAAACTGTCAACTTTACCTTGTACTTTACCTTCTTTAGCTTCAATCCAAGCAGTAAATTTCTCTTCTACTTGCGCTTCCGTTAAAGCACCCTTACGAACTCCACCAAGTAAGTGATTCTTGTACATAGCACCTTTGTAAGAAAGGATTGCTCTTGCAGTATCAGTTGGTTGAGCACCGTTTTGTAACCACTGTACAGCGCCATCAACGTTTAAGTCAATAGTTGCAGGGTTAGTGTTTGGATTGTAAGTACCTAATTTCTCTAAGTATCTACCATCTCTTTTTGCACGCGCATCAGCGGCAACAATCCAGTAAAAAGGTTTTCCTTTTTTACCGTGTCTTTGTAATCTAATTTTAACAGACATAAAAATTAATTTGTGAGGTTCTCGACCTCGATTATTAATAAGGCTGCAAAAATACTATTATTTCTGAAACACAACTACTTAAAACGACTTTTTTTGGTATTTCCGCCCAGAAAAAGTGCGGTCGTGTCTTCGCTAGTCGCTTTTCTAGCCACAAAAATAGTTAATAACTTTACACTTAACGTTTCTTTCTGTGGCTAAAAAGAGCTCCAACAAGCCGCTCAACCACTAATACGGTGTTAATAACTCCATCAGAAAAACAGGAAAAAAAATTGTAATTTTATAGCTTCAAAATCCTCCGATACAACCACGTTATATGTACTTAATATTTGATACCGAAACCACAGGTTTACCAAAGCGTTGGGACGCACCAATTTCTGATACAGACAATTGGCCAAGATGTATACAAATTGCTTGGCAATTGCATGATGAATTGGGGAATCTTATTGAGCATCAAGACTATTTGGTACAGCCTGATGGATTTAATATTCCGTATGATGCTGAAAAAATTCATGGAATTTCTACAGAATTAGCAGTCGAAGAAGGGATAACCTTAGATGAAGTATTGTCAAAATTCAACATTGCCTTGTCCAAAGCAAAATTTATCGTAGGACAAAATGTAGGTTTTGATGTCAATATTATGGGCGCAGAATTCTATCGTGAAGGTGTTGAAAATAATTTACAAGAATTACCCGTATTAGATACATGTACGGAAGCAACGGCAAGTCTTTGTCAATTGCCAGGAGGAAGATTTGGGAAGTTTAAGTTACCAACACTAACTGAATTACATCAGTATCTTTTTGGAGTTGGTTTTGGCGAAGCGCATAATGCAACTGCCGATGTTGAAGCAACTACGCGTTGTTTCTTAGAACTCATTAGAAGAAAAGAATATACAATTGAGCAGCTAGATGTTGCGCCAGATTATTTTGAACGTTTCTCGGAAAACAATCCGCAGTCAATCGAAATGATCGGATTGAAACATATCAATCTCAAAGCAGCATCAGAGAAAATCCGAAAACGTTTAGCCAAAACACAACAAGGCGAAGGTATTTCTCAACAAGAAATTGAAGAAAATCTTGAAGCTTTAAAAAATGCGCCGTTTTCACACTTACACAATCATTCGCAATTCTCAGTATTGCAATCTACGTCAAGTATTGGCGATTTGGTAAAAGCAGCCGGAAAGTATAACATGCAAGCCGTGTCTATCACCGATCATGCAAATATGATGGGCGCGTTTCACTTTGTAAAAGAAGTGAGCAGTTATAATAAAGGTGTCAAAGCTAAAATTGCGGAAGCGGAGGAAAAAGGAGAAACTACAGATGCACAAATATTAAAACCTATTGTAGGTTGCGAATTTTTTGTTTGTGAAGATCATGAAGATAAAACCAGAAAAGACAATGGATATCAAATAGTTCTTTTAGCCAAAAACAAAAATGGCTATCACAACTTGGCAAAAATGTCTTCCATTGCTTATACAAAAGGATTCTACTACGTACCACGAATCGATAAAAAAGTAATTGAGCAATACAAAGAAGATGTCATTGTATTGACTGGAAACTTATACGGAGAAGTACCAAGCAAAGTGTTAAATGTCGGAGAAACTCAAGCAGAAGAAGCATTACTTTGGTGGAAAGAGACGTTTCAAGATGATTTGTATGTAGAAATCATGCGTCACGATCAAGAAGATGAGAATCGTGTAAATGAAGTCTTGGTCAAACTAGCCAAAAAGCATGATGTTACCTTAGTAGCAACGAACAATACATATTACATCGCACAAGAAGATGCAACAGCACATGATGTTTTATTATGTGTAAAAGATGGTGAAAAACAAGCAACGCCAATTGGTCGCGGACGTGGTTATCGCTACGGATTGCCAAATCAAGAATATTATTTCAAGTCGCCAGACGAAATGAAAACCTTGTTCAAAGATTTGCCGCAAGCCATTCTTTCTATACAAGAAATTATAGACAAAGTAGAGCCATTTGAACTCGCCCGTGATGTATTATTACCTGCGTTCGATATTCCAGAAGAATTCCAGTTCGAAGAAGATAAAATGGATGGTGGAAAACGTGGAGAAAACAAATATTTACGTCACCTAACCTACGAAGGTGCAAAAAAGAGGTATGGTGAAATTACACCAGAAATTGAAGAGCGACTCGATTTTGAGTTAGCAACTATTGAAAATACAGGATATCCAGGATACTTCTTAATTGTAGAAGATTTTATCCGCGAAGCGCGAAACATGGACGTTTCCGTTGGGCCAGGTCGTGGATCTGCCGCAGGATCGGTAGTAGCCTATTGCTTATGGATTACCAATATTGATCCGATGTTGTACGATCTACTTTTTGAGCGTTTCTTAAATCCTGATCGTGTATCCATGCCCGATATTGATATTGACTTTGATGATGAAGGACGTGGTCGTGTCATGCAATATGTAATTGACAAATATGGTGCGAATCAAGTAGCGCAAATTATTACCTACGGAACCATGGCAGCAAAATCTTCCATTCGTGATACAGCACGTGTGTTAGATTTGCCATTGAGTGATGCAGACAGAATTGCAAAGCTGATTCCGAATACCAAATTGGCAAAGATTTTTGGAAAATCGGAAGCAGAACTCAAACAAAAATTTAGAGCGGAAGAAGTTGTCCTTATCAACGAATTGGTGAATATTTCGGAGGAAGATGGTTTGGAGGCTGAAACGGTCAACATGGCGCGTGTCTTAGAAGGTTCGGTTCGTAACACCGGAATTCACGCTTGTGGTGTCATCATTACACCAGATGATATTACAAAGTTCGTTCCTGTTGCTTTGGCGAAAGATTCAGATATGTACTGTACACAATTTGATAACTCAGTTGTGGAAAGTGCAGGTTTGCTAAAAATGGACTTCTTAGGTCTAAAAACACTTACGCTAATAAAAGATACCGTCAAGCTAGTTAAATATAAGCACGATGTTGAAATTGACATTGAAAATATTCCGCTTGACGATGAAGAAACCTATGCATTATTCCAGCGAGGAGAAACGGTAGGTGTGTTCCAGTATGAATCTCCCGGAATGCAGAAGCACATGAAATCGTTGAAACCAACAACCTTTGCCGATCTCATTGCCATGAACGCATTGTATCGTCCAGGACCGATGGAATACATTCCGAGTTTCATTAGAAGAAAACACGGAGAAGAAGATATTGAGTACGATTTAGATGCCTGTGAAGAATACTTAGAAGAAACTTACGGAATTACAGTATATCAGGAGCAAGTGATGCTGCTGTCGCAGAAATTGGCAGACTTTACCAAAGGTGAAGCCGATGTCTTGCGAAAAGCGATGGGTAAAAAACAGAAAGCTGTACTGGATAAAATGAAGCCGAAATTTATCTCGCAAGCATCTGAAAAAGGGCATGCAGAAGATAGACTTGAAAAAATCTGGAAAGACTGGGAAGCATTTGCAGCTTATGCCTTCAACAAATCGCATTCAACCTGTTATGCTTGGATTGCCTATCAAACAGCTTATTTAAAAGCACATTATCCTGCAGAATATATGGCAGCGGTACTTTCCAACAATATGAACGATATCAAAACGATTACTTTCTTTATGGAAGAATGTAAACGTATGAAATTGGACGTACTTGGTCCAGATGTGAATGAATCGTTCTATAAATTTACCGTAAATGATCAAGGAGCAGTACGTTTTGGAATGGGCGCAATTAAAGGAGTTGGACATGGCGCTGTAAAAACTATTGTAAAAGAACGTTCGGAAGGAAAATATAAGTCTGTATTCGATTTGGCGAAACGAATAGATCTTCGCGCAGCAAACAAAAAAGCTTTTGAAAACTTAGCACTTGCTGGAGGATTTGATTCTTTTGGAGATACACACAGAGCGCAATATTTCCATGCAGAAAATGATGGCATCACATTTTTAGAAAAAGCAGTAAAATACGGAGCAAAATTTCAAGAAAATAAAAACTCAGCACAAGTTAGTTTGTTTGGTGAAGCAAGCGAAGTGCAAATAGAAGAACCCAAAGTGCCGCCAGCAGAAGAATGGGGAACCATGGAGAAATTGGCGCGTGAAAAGGAAGTAGTAGGAATTTATATTTCGGGACATCCTTTGGATGATTTTAAAGCGGAAATGAAATTTTTCTGTAAAGGTGACTTGTCCTATTTCTCTCAAATGGAAAACTATGTAAATCGTGAAATTCCTTTTGCGGGCGTTGTGACGGAAGTACAACACAGAGTTTCTAAAAACGGAAAAGGTTGGGCATTATTTACTGTAGAAGATTATTTGGAATCGTATGAATTTCGAATTTTTGGAGAAGATTATTTAAAGTTCAGACACTTCTTTGTGCCGAATTCATTCGTATACATAAAAGCATTCATAAAAGAAGGTTGGGTAAATAAGGACACAGGAAAACGCGGAGATCCTAGAATTCAATTCAATTCCATGCAATTATTGCAAGATGTGATGGAATCGGCGGCGAGAAAGTTAACTATTCAATTGGATGTAAATAAATTAGAAGAAAAAACACTCGATTTTATCAATGAAATCTTAGAAACACATAAAGGTGATAAATCGTTGCATTTTACGTTGTATGAAGCAAAAGAAAAGATAAAATTGCAATCGCCAAGTAAAAAGAAAAAAGTAAACATTACGCAGGAATTATTGGATGCTTTAGCGGAAGAAAATATTTTGTATAAAATCAACTAAGAATGTTTATTGGCTAAATGCTAAATGCTAAATGCTAAATGCTAAATGCTAAATGCTAAATGCTGAATGCTGAATGCTGAATGCTGAATGCTGAATGTTGAATGTTGAATTTTGAATGTTGAATTGTTTGTGAAACGGTTCAATTCGTGGAAATGATTAAGATAAAGCAATAGAAAAACCATTC
>NZ_CANLEA010000039.1 GCF_947489565.1 uncultured Kordia sp.
AACTTGGAGTGACTTGATAGTGTATCTTTTCCATTTTTAAGTTAATGATTTATTGAATGCTAATCTAAAGGAGTGGCGAATCTATGATTCGTTGTATCGAGAACAGCTTTGAAATTTTAGATTCTACACATCAAAGTAGTTCTCGATACAATCCGCTTGGACGAATCACTTGAACTGACGCTTGAGTAGCATTTGAAAATAAAGTATCTTTAACTAGTTATGAGTTATGAGTTATGAGTTGTTAGTAGTGAGTGATAAGTCAAGAGTGAGACAAATCAATACTTCGGCAAGCTCAGCATAAACAAAAAACAAATTGACAAATCAACAAATAAGAAGTTTAAGAGTTTATAAGTTTACAAGTTTAATCTTTGAAATAAAGAATAACGTATCATATAACCAGCAACCATTAACCAAATCTAAAAGCGCTTTAGCGCAATCTAAAAGCAAAGCGGTCTAAGAGATTCCTGCTTTCGCAGGAACAAGTCTAACAGCGATAGCGTATCTAACAATGAAACAACGAAAACATTTCAAAAAAATAAGCGATTACCACAAATTTGCAAACATTGCTGCACCCGAACATCCACTGATCAGTTTAGTAGATTACAGTAAGGTGCAGTATGACGCCAACATAGAAGATTTGCAATGGATGCAAGATTATTATACAATTGGACTCAAACGAAATATTCCATACAAATTCTTCTACGGACAGCAAGCCTATGATTTTGATGAAGGCTTAATGACATTTATTGCACCTAAACAAGTAATGAGTTTGGAGAACAATCCGAATATAAATAGCAAACCATCAGGATATTTACTGTTGATTCATCCCGATTTCCTATGGAAAAGTTTATTAACCACACAAATAAACCAATACGAGTTTTTTGGATACAGTGTAAACGAAGCGTTATTTCTCTCTGAAAAAGAAGAACAACAAATCATTGCTATTTTACAGAACATTGAACTAGAATATCAATCGAATATTGATAAATTCAGTAGTAAAATCATTATTGCGCAATTGGAGTTACTATTAAACTATGCCGAACGTTTTTATGAGCGGCAATTCATCACTCGAAAAATTTCCAATCACAAAATACTAGGACAATTGGAAACCTTGTTGAATGCTTATTTTACGGATGAAACCACTCTGGAAAAAGGCTTGCCAACGGTACAATTTGTAGCAGATAATTTAAACCTATCGCCAAACTATCTCAGCAGCATGCTAAAATCCTTGACGGGACATAGCACGCAGCAACACATTCACAACAAACTCATTGAAAAAGCAAAACAACAGCTATCGACAACGCAACAAACCATCAGTCAAATCGCATATAGCTTAGGATTTGAACGACCAGCATCGTTCACCAAACTCTTCAAAGCTAAAACTGAAATGTCTCCTATGGAATTTCGAAAGATGTTTAATTAAGTTAGATGTTAGTATTGAGAAGTTTCAAATAATAAATGTATATCTACACAAACAGATTGCTATAAGTCCTTAAAGTGATATGTCAAAGTTTCGATCGTCAGTTCGAGTGATTTTCAAAGAAAATAGTATCGAGAACAGTTTTTAAATTCTAAATGCATTTCGACAGGCAATAGGTTTTGGGAAATTAGGAATTAGTGCTGTTTCAAACGGTAATCAATTTTTAAAAACAAACAGATCAACATCAGAAACGTCACTACGAGGAGTTTACGACGTGGTAGTCTGTTTATCGTAGTGCATTTTTTTTTTTGAAGTAGCAGATTGCCACGTCACTGGCGTTCCTCGCAATGACGTATCATATATCATTTTAAAAAATCAATACTTCGACAAGCTCAGCATAAACAGAAAATACCGTATCATATTACCAGCAACCAAGTCCAAAAGCGCTTCAGCGCAATCTAACAGCGTAAGCGAGTCCAAAAGCACAAAGTGCAAGTCTAACAGCAAAGCGATACTAAAAGCTCCAGCGCATCTAAAAGGCAAAGCCGAGTCTAAATCTACATCATCCCAGAAAAGAAAATCGCATTCATCAACAACTTATTCGTTCCGTACCAAAACGCTCTAAAATTAGTATTATCGGTAAATACAATCACGCGTCCACGTCCCATACGTGCCGTTTGAAAAGGAACACTATTCTTCAAATGCTCCAAATTCTCTTCCGAAATATAACCGCTAAGTAGAGGCGAATTCGTATACTGAATCGGATTATGATAACTTTTCTCATTAGGATTCACAAAAATGGTCGTATTACGAAACATTGGCAATTCGTCTTTTAAATACCCAAAATTAATAGGATGCGATCTGTCAATCTTCGTATTAAAAATTGCACCACCAATCACTTGTGCGCCATTATGGTCTTGTCGTTCTTCAAACGAAACATTCTTTGCAGGAATGCCCGTTTTCTTAATATCTAATTTGATAAAATTATTTTGACTCAAATAACGAACGGCATTTCTATATCCAATAATAGTTCCGCCATCTTTTACCCAATTTTTAAGTTTATTCGTAATCTCTTTTCGCAACGAATACGCATTCGGCAAAATAATATGTGTGTATTTGGACAGATTCATATTATTAAAATTGCGTGTATCTAGCTTTGTCAAAGGAATCTCGTAACGTTGATCGAACAAATGCCAGATCTCTCCAGCGTCATACGAAGTAATATTATCGCCGATCATCATAGCAACTTTCGGTGTTCTAATCGCTTTAAAATTATTACTTCCCAAATCAATTCCTTCGGTCAAACCAGAAGAAACTGCCGTAATGTTGAGGTGACTTTCTTTTGCAATACTTCGTAAAAAAGTACGCATTTCTTGCAAATTCAACACCTGATTCTGCACAGGAACCATCACAGTTCCATAATCGTACGTAACACCTTCTAAAGTAAAAGGTTTCATAGCAACTTTGGCGCGCAATCCTTTGGCTCTGATTTTAGCTAAAGCTTTAGGCGAATAATATTCGTTCCACTCAAAAACAAAAGCATACTCTCCAGATCCGTTGAGGTTTCCGGTTGGCGCTTGTAAATCGGTAATTTCACTTCCAGCGTTGCTTAATGATGGCAAATCGTTGTATGATAAGTTGAATGCCAATGGAAACGTCCATGCCGAAATATCGTAAAACAAACTGTCTTGAAACTGTGTGCGTTTCTCAAAAATCGCATTGATCAATCGGTGTTGACGTTGATTTCTTGGTACAATATAACTTGCACCTTTCTTATACTTTGTACCACTCACAGTAACATCATTGCTAACTTCGTGAATGGTAATCTTATGTCGTTTTAAAATTTCGGCTAAGTGATACGCTTTTGCCGCGTCTTTGGTATCTCCAAAAATATAGCCTTTCGCAGTAGTACGCGCCGCTTCTTTTCTTGCATTTTCATAGAATTGTCTCTGATATCGCAGAATAGTTGTGCGCATATTTTTAGCAGCTTCTAGCGTAGACAATGCCGCAGTAAATTGATTTCGAATGGCAAACGGAAATGTCACCAAACCATTTGAACTCTCCTGAATGTGTCCGCGGGCACTTCCTTGTTCAAACAAAATTCCGATACTTCCATTAATATCTGGGAATGTAGAACCTTTTCCATAATAAAAATCGTCAAAACTCTCTTCGGTATAATACAAAGAACCAATCTTATCAAAGGCTTTGGCGTGATAGGTTGCAATCTCTTTGGTTAAATCCTGATTCATCTGTGGCGTTAACGGATGTGTACGTGATGGAATTCCAGGCTGAAAAAAGAACGTGGAATTTGAACCCATTTCGTGGTGATCTGTCAAAATATTTGGCATCCAATTATGAAAAGTTTTAATACGTGCTCTCGATTCCGGTAACTGAACAGGCAACCAATCTCTGTTCATATCAAACCAATAGTGATTCGTACGTCCGCGTGGCCAAGATTCATTAAACTCTCTATCTTGCGGATCGCTGATTAAGTGCTCGCTTTTGTGCATATTTACCCAACCTGCAAAACGCTGCAATCCATCAGGATTAAAAGAAGGATCTAGTAAAATTACCGTATTCTTTAACAAAGTATCAATCTGAGTTCCTTCGGCAGCAGCCAAATAATAGGCAAGGAGCAAAGCAGCGTTACTTCCACTAGCTTCGTTTCCGTGAATAGAAAAACCTTGATATACTACAATAGGCATGTTTGCAATTTGTGCATTGGCGCCACTTGATTCTGTCAGTTCAACATGCTTTTGGCGAATATCTTCAATATTCTGATGATTCTCTGGCGAAGTTATAGTCAACAATAACAACGGACGATCTTCAAACGTTTTTCCGCGGTCTTCCATCGTAATTCGATCTGAGTTTGCCGCCAAAACTTTCATATACATTACTAACTTATCATGCGTTACGTGCCATTTCCCAACTTCATGTCCTAAAACACTTTCTGGTGTCGGAATAGCTGCATTGTACGTAACATCTTTAGGTAAATAATAGGAAAGAGAAACTTTCTCTTGTGCATTCATTGTCAAAAAACTTAGACAAAATACAGCAAGAACAAGGTTAGAAAATCGAAACATATGTTTTTTGAATTGGTTTGAAACACAAAAATCAACTATTTGTTGCCCAATTCAAAACGGGAAAACCGTATTTAACAATTTTTATGGTTGAAATTGGTTTTTAATTGCTAGGTGTGAGATGTTAGTATTGAGAGTAGACAAGTAAGAAGTTTACTAGTTTAGTCTTTGAAATAAAAAATAGTGTACCATATTATCAGCAACCTAAATTCGAGTAAATCTACAAAAGAGTATACACAAAAACATTCGTGAATTCGTGACAAAAAACAATACTTCGACGGGTTCAGTGTAAACAAATAAGAATTTTCATATTATAAGTTTACGAGTTTAGTCTTTGAAATAAAAAATAGTGTATCATATTATCAGCAACCTAAATTCGAGTCAATCTACATAAGAGTATACACAAAAACATTCGTGAATTCGTGACAAAAACAATACTTAGACATGTTCAGCGTAAACAAATAAGAATTTTCATATTATAAGTTTACGAGTTTAGTCTTTGAAATAAAAATAGCGTATCATATTACCAGCCATCAAAAAAACAAACAAACGAATAAACAAATCAACAAAAAAACTATATTTGCACCACTAAAATTTTATCATTAAAATGAAAGCTGGAATTGTAGGATTACCGAACGTTGGAAAATCAACCTTATTTAACTGTTTATCGAACGCGAAAGCGCAAAGTGCAAATTTTCCATTTTGTACCATTGAACCCAATTTAGGAGTGGTAAATGTACCAGACTCAAGATTGGAAAAGTTGGAAGAATTGGTGAATCCGCAACGTGTATTACCAGCAACTGTTGAAATCGTTGATATCGCAGGTTTGGTTCGTGGAGCAAGTAAAGGAGAAGGACTGGGAAATCAATTCTTAGGAAACATTCGTGAGTGTAATGCTATTATGCATGTATTGCGTTGTTTTGACAATGATAATATTGTGCACGTAGATGGAAGTGTTGATCCAATTCGCGATAAGGAAACAATTGATATTGAATTACAGCTTAAAGACTTAGAAACGGTTGAAAAACGTTTAGAAAAAGTAAAAAGAGCTGCCAAAACAGGAAACAAAGAAGCGCAAAAAGAACAAGCGACATTAGAAAAGTTTAAAAACTCTTTAGAGCAAGGAATTTCTGCCAGAGCTGTAGAAGTTTCCGAAGATGAAGAAGAGTTAATGAAAGGTTTTCAATTGTTGACGGCAAAACCAATTTTATATGTATGTAATGTAGATGAAGCTTCAGCAAAATCTGGAAATGCATATGTAGAAAAAGTACGCGAAGCCGTAAAAGATGAAGATGCTGAAATTATTGTATTGGCTGTTGGAACGGAAGCAGATATTGCTGAATTGGAAGATTATGACGAACGTCAAATGTTCTTGGAAGATATTGGTTTGGAAGAACCAGGTGTTTCTCGTTTAATTCGTGCAGCATACAAACTATTAAACTTACAAACGTATTTTACGGCAGGAGAGAAGGAAGTACGTGCTTGGACCATTAAAATTGGTTCTACGGCACCACAAGCTGCGGGAGTAATTCATACAGACTTCGAAAAAGGATTCATTCGTGCAGAAGTAATCAAATATGATGATTATGTAACGTATGGAACAGAAACCAAAGTAAAAGAAGCAGGAAAACTTTCTATAGAAGGAAAAACATATGTCGTAGACGATGGAGATGTGATGCATTTCTTATTTAATGTATAGAACATTGTAACATACAGATCGACACTATAGTATCTAAAAACCTTCAAATTAAATTTGAAGGTTTTTTGTTTTTAGATAGAATTCAAGTAGCTTTAAGAACTAAAATTCACAAGAGCCAAACTAAAATTTATGTCCCTGAAACACATAAGTTTTTCTTTTCGTAAAGTATTCAAAACCTAAACTTTATTTGCTCTCTAGTAATACTGCAAACAATATGAAAATCTTTCACGTTACCAAAAGACGTATGTATAGTTTTATTGAATCTGATTTGTCTCCAATAGAAAGTACGGAAGAGTATGACGCTATTAAAGAACAAGTCAAAGAATTAAAAGATACGGAATTTGAAAACAGATTAGATCATTTTACAAGGTCTTTGGAATATCATCATAAGCGACATCAAAAAGGAGAATTGTTTGAAGATTTTATGAAACAAGAATTTCCAGCACCAACGATACGAGTATGTAGCTTGTTTGTCGATTTTGAAAAAGATAATTACGATTTCATGAAAGTACTGGCGAAAAATACCAAAAAATCGGTACAAGAGCTCGCTGACTTTATGTGGAAAAATAAAATGTATTTTGAAGATTATGTAGATGCGAATACTGGTGAAATTAAAAGTATTACTTCTCGAAGTTATGACGACACTTTTAACTTTAGCAATTTTCCATCAATCATAAAATTGAGAAGATTACGAAAGATGAATGTCATGTATGTTACGGATGAAATTGTTGATTTTACTACAATTGCAGATGAAAGCTTATTTTTAGAAAAACTAAATATTTCGGCATTTAGACAAGTTAAAAAAGTAATTCTTACAGGTGGTATTCAAGAATGTATTATTGATTTTGTAGAAAATTTGGAATTGCTAGATTGTACAAGAATTGACCCGCGAAACTCCCATTATTTTTCAAGTTCATACAATAAAAATAACGGACCTTGTATCATTACGGAAGCACAAAAACAGCATGGAGAACCTTTTACTAAATTCAGATGGAAAAAAGAAACCGTTCCTTCAACAACAGAGGAAATTCATCAGTTGGCAAAACATTACAATTGGGACAACGGAAGTAAGTTTTTAAAATGGGCAATCAAACAACCAAACTGTGACAAAGGAACGGCGTTGTTGATCTATTGGCTTGGTTCGCCCGAATGGTATTCGCAATTTGCTTCCAAAAAAGAAGTGGATTCATGGGCGCAAGATGGTTATGCGTTGTTAGCTGCCATTGAAAAACGTATGAAAAAAGATGATTTTAAAACCTATAATTACAAATTCAATCTTGATAAACACCTAGATAATAAACCTGTAAACTATCCAGAAAATAAAGTAAGAGACATTCCAGCATACATGATGGTAAATGATTAAATACCAATTTATGGTAAAAAAATACGCTTTCCTTAAAACACAGAGACTAAAAACACTATGAAAGACTTTTTCTTCAGATTACAAGATCGCATTTACAAATTCATTGAAAATGACATAACTCCCAAAGAAAGTAAGGAAACGTATGCGGCGCTAAAAGCAGAAATTACTGAATTAGATAAGTCAGACTTTAGAGAACATTCCAATCACTTTGTGCAAATGCTTGATTGTCATCATAAACGACATGTAGATGGAGTATCGTTTGAAGACTTTATGAATATGGAATTCCCTGAGCCAACAGTACGCGTAGGAAGATTGCCAGTAGATTTCAACGAAGAAAACTATGACTTCATGAAAACGCTGGGCAAAAACACAAAAATGACAGTACAGGAATTGGCAGATTTTATGTGGTGGAATAAATATTATCCGCAGTTCAATGTCGATATTGATACGGGAGAAATTATTCAAATAGATACCAGAAGTAAAGGAAGAACGTTCAATTTTAGTAAAATTCCCAATATTTCAAAATTGAAAAAACTCAAAAAAGTTAATATTTCACATGTAACTGATGAAGTGATTGACTTCACAAAAATTGCACCTAAATCATTGTACTTGAAAAAATTAGATATTAGTAGTATCACAGAAGTCAAAAAAATAATCTTAACGGGAACGATAGAGGAATGTGAGTTTAATTTTGTGGAAAATCTAGAATCATTAGATTGTACACGAATTGATTTATTAGACTCATACTATTTTACAACTTTTTACTGTAAAAATAACGGTCCATGCATTATAACAGATGCTCAAAAAAATCATCCATCACCTTTTTCTAAGTTTAGATGGAAGAAGGAATTGGTCAAATCAACAGCAGAGGAAATAGATACTTTGGCAGCAGGCTATAACTGGGACAATGGTACAAAATTCTTACGATGGGCAATCAAACAACCGCAGTGTGACAAAGGAACAGCACTTCATGTTTATTGGCACGGCGCTCCTGAATGGTACACGCAATTCAAATCAAAAAAAGAAGTAGATGAATGGGCGCAAGATGGTTTTGCTTTATTAGCAGCGATTGAAAGACGTGTGAAGAAAGATGATTTTGCTTCATACAATTATAAGTTCAATATAAACAAACATCTAAACAATAAACCTGTAAACTATCCAGAAAATAAAGTAAGAGACATTCCTGAATTTATGTTTGTCAACGATTAAAATAGCTTGTGTAGTTTGAACATTGTAATATGAATGTATTTGACAATGTTGTTATACAAACTTATAATACTTTTGTTGGATGAAATCGAATAGCGCATTTTTATATGGAGTTTGCATTGGTATTATAGGAATCATCTTGTTTTCTTCAAAAGCTGTCATGGTTAAACTCATATATAACTATGAAGTAAATTCCTTAGATGCTTTATTGCTGAGAATGCTGTTTTCTTTTCCCATATACCTTATAATAGCATATCTGTATAGAAACAAAGAAAATCCTATTGCCACAACGCATAAAGATTATGTATGGATACTTATGTTTGGATTTGTAGGCTATTATTTAGCAAGTCTGTTCGATTTTATAGGACTTACGTATATAAAGGCAAGTCTTGAGCGCATCATTTTGTTTTTATATCCTACAATTGTACTGCTGTTGAATCGTTTTTTCTTAAAAACAAAAATATCATCCAAACAACTCCTTGCCATTAGTGTAACGTATATTGGAATCATCATTGCGTTTGGACAGGAAGTTCAATTTTCAGGAACCGAGACATATATAGGAGGCGCATTCATCTTATTAAGTGCATTTACATACGCTTCCTATTTAGTAGGAAGTGGTTGGTTGATTCCTAAATTTGGCGTTGTAAAATTTACAGCATATGTCATGTTGGTTTCTTGTATTTGTGTATTTATTCATTACGGAATAGCGGGAAGTTTTGATATATTGAATTTTCCTTGGCAAGTATATCTATTAGGGTTTCTAATTGCGGTATTTGCAACTGTAATTCCTTCATTTTTAGTGTCAGAATCTATAAAGCATATAAGCTCTTCAAACTTTGCAATTATTGCAGCAATAGGACCAATTTCTACCATAATTTTAGCGGTCATTTTCTTAGGAGAACAACTAAGTTTATTGCAGTATTTTGGAGCACTGATTGTTATTTTGGGAATCGTATTGATCAATCTAAAGAAAAAGTAACTGCCTAAGTTTACTAAACTTTAATTGAATACCTATGAAAATTTATAATGTGATTATTCAATATTAACAGCACAATTCACACAAAAGAACTATAAAAAGTATCAAAAAACATTAAGAATTTTATAAGATAACAGTAATCATTTAGACACATTGCGATCGTACTTTTATGGTATAACCAAAAAATCATATTTACCATGAAAAAAATTACCGTAGTACTCAGTGCATTTTTGTTATTATTTGTAGCAAACACAAATGCACAACAAACTGTTTTAGACGATTTAGATGAAACATTCGATTCGGCAGAAATTATTCGAATTGAAGCAAAAAGAGTCAAAGCAGCTTTAAAGACCTTAACTGTTGATTATTTAGTAAACAACAACGTAAATGCAGATGTAGCGACCTATCTTCAAATTATGGATGGGAGCATGGAAGTAGTAGAAGAATTCAGTGATGAAGTAATCTATTACATCGGACAAGCAGCACAAGGCGATCCTGCTAGCATTCAAAGCAAAGCTTCTCAAATTGAAGGAAACGAAGATTTTGTACGTATCAAAAGTGCCGAGTTGCAAACAGCAATTCAACAAAACGATAGCAATACGGCACGTACATTAATTCGTGAAATCAGAGGTTTCTTAAACACACAAATTCGTTTGGCAAAAGAAATCAAAACAGAAGCGACAGCTTTTAAAGCAGTTGCAATGGTGTATAATGTTCGTATTGAGTTGGTCGACGAGCGTACTGGAGCACCAGTGCCAGCAGGAACATTGCCTGGTTACGGAGCAACAAACCAAGATACAGGCGCAATTTTCTATACAGATTATTACAGTATTGACACATTTGCAAACTTGCCAGCAGGAACCTACCGTTTTGATGCCTATGATGGGTATTTTGATGGCGCATCAAGTGCTGTTGTAACACTAGATCCAAGCTTAGTTGGAAGCGACGGATTTATCGTTGTAACACTTCGTTATTGGTCAGAATAAGGTAAATTCATAAAATATCAAGTAAAAAGCGCAATATTCACAAAAATATTGCGCTTTTTGTTGATTACTTTCAGGGTTACGTGTTTCATATTTTGAATGTAAATAGTATATTAGCATCCAACCCTAATACCACTTCTATTTATGGCACAAAACTCACAATATACCGAAGCAAACATACGTTCACTAGACTGGAGAGAGCATATTCGCATGCGTCCGGGAATGTATATCGGTAAGTTGGGTGATGGCTCTTCTGCCGATGATGGAATTTATATCCTTGTAAAAGAAGTACTTGACAATTCTATTGATGAATTTGTCATGGGTGCAGGAAAAACAATTGAGGTATCCATACAAGGGACCAAAGTAATTGTTCGCGATTATGGTCGTGGAATTCCGTTAGGAAAAGTCGTAGATGTAGTGTCTAAGATGAACACGGGAGGAAAGTACGATTCTAGAGCCTTTAAAAAGTCTGTGGGACTAAATGGTGTTGGTACAAAAGCAGTAAATGCATTATCTACGTACTTTAGAGTAGAATCAACACGTGATGGAAAATCAAGTTCTGCAGAGTTTGCTACAGGTGAGTTAAAAGATGAAGAGTTTTTAGATGAAACTTCTCGCAGACGCGGAACCAAAGTAACTTTCATTCCAGATGAAACTATCTTTAAAAACTTCAAATTCCGTATGGAATACGTGGCAAAAATGCTGCGCAATTATGTCTATCTAAATCCAGGATTGACGATCATTTTCAACGGAGAAAAATTCTTCTCAGAAAATGGTTTAAAAGACCTTTTAGAAGACAACAACAACAAAGAAGACATGCTATATCCTATCATTCACTTAAAAGGGCATGATATTGAAGTAGCTATAACACATAGTAAAACCCAATACAGCGAAGAATACCATTCGTTTGTAAATGGACAACATACCACACAAGGAGGAACGCATCAAGCCGCATTTAGAGAAGCCATTGTAAAAACCGTGCGTGACTTTTATGGAAAAAGCTATGAAGCTTCAGACATTCGTAAATCCATCATTTCTGCGGTAAGTATTAAAGTTATGGAACCTGTTTTTGAATCGCAAACAAAAACAAAACTAGGTTCTACAGAAATGGGAGACGATTTGCCAACGGTTCGTACGTATATCAATGATTTTATCGGTAAATACCTTGATAATTATTTACACAAAAACACAGATACAGCAGAAAAGCTACAACGTAAAATTCTGCAAGCAGAACGCGAACGTAAAGAACTTTCTGGAATTCGAAAATTAGCCAAAGAACGTGCTAAAAAAGCGAGTTTACACAACAAAAAACTACGTGATTGCCGTATTCATTTAGGAGATGTAAAAAAAGACAGACGATTAGAATCTACCTTGTTTATTACGGAGGGAGATTCGGCATCAGGTTCCATCACCAAATCTCGTGATGTAAATACACAAGCGGTATTTAGTTTGCGTGGAAAACCGTTAAATTCGTATGCAATGTCTAAAAAGATTGTATATGAAAATGAAGAATTCAATCTCTTACAAGCGGCGTTGAACATAGAAGAATCTATGGAAGACTTACGCTATAACAACATAGTAATCGCAACCGATGCCGATGTAGATGGAATGCACATTCGATTATTATTAATTACGTTCTTTTTGCAATTTTTCCCAGAATTGATCAAAGAAGGACATTTGTACATATTACAAACGCCTCTATTTAGAGTTCGTAACAAAAAAGAAACAATTTACTGCTACAGTGAAGCAGAAAGAATAGCCGCCATAAATAAATTATCTGGAAAGCCTGAAATCACACGATTTAAAGGTTTGGGAGAAATCTCACCAGACGAATTCAAGCATTTCATCGGTGACGATATTCGTCTCGATCCTGTCATGTTAGACAGAGAAACTTCCATTGAAGAATTATTGAAATTCTACATGGGAAAAAATACCCCAAACAGACAAGAATTTATTATTAACAACCTAAAGGTGGAATTAGACCTTATTGAAGACAAATAGTTGATAACATGCGGTTTAACAACGCAAAATCGAAAAAGTGGGTTCCGTTTCTCTACTTTTTTTTAGGAATAGGAAGCATTCTAGCAATGCTGTACCTTTTTCTTTTTCGGGAAGATTTGAATCAAGCAAAAATGTGGTACGCAATTCCTGCTACACTTATTTTATTGATTCTGATCTTTTATAGTACGGCAAAGTATTTTGAATTTGATAGCGATGGCAATGTACTGACGTTTATCAACAAAGGATTGTTTCTCTCTAATTTTGTCAATTATCGCGAAAGTAGAGCTGAATTTCCTAAAGAAAAACTCAAACGATATCGCATACAAAACTATGGTTTATACAGCTTTTTGTATGTGTATGTAAGATCGAAAACCAACCAAATAAAACGTGTGCGATTTAATATAACCCTATTAAGTACACGCAAAAAAAGAGCCTTAAAAAAATCGCTTGATAAAGTGATAAAGCATAACAACGAAATTTCTTAATGGAAGAACATAACGAAGAACTACATGCTGAAAATCAGCAACATGAAAGCAATGCACAAGACACGATTACCAAAGTTACAGGAATGTACAAAGACTGGTTTTTGGACTATGCATCGTATGTGATTTTAGAAAGAGCGGTACCAGCCATTGAAGATGGTTTTAAGCCGGTACAACGACGTATCATGCATTCAATGAAAGATTTGGATGATGGACGTTATAATAAAGTGGCCAATATTGTTGGACATACCATGCAATACCATCCACATGGAGATGCTAGTATTGCGGATGCCATGGTGCAAATTGGTCAAAAAGACTTGTTGATAGACACGCAAGGAAACTGGGGAAACATCCTTACAGGCGATCGTGCGGCAGCTTCACGTTATATTGAAGCGCGTTTATCAAAGTTTGCTTTAGATGTTGTATTCAGTCCAAAAATTACCGATTGGCAACTCTCGTATGACGGTCGTAAAAATGAACCTGTCAATCTTCCTGTAAAGTTTCCGTTATTGTTAGCGCAAGGTGCAGAAGGAATTGCCGTAGGTTTGTCTACCAAAATATTACCACATAACTTTTTAGAGCTGATTGATGCTTCTATCAAGCATTTGCAGGGAAAACGCTTCCAGATTTATCCTGATTTCCCAACATCGGGAATTATGGATGTTAGCAATTATAATGATGGATTGCGTGGTGGAAAAGTGCGTGTTCGTGCCCAAATTTCGCAAAGAGATAAAAATACCTTAGTCATTACAGAAATTCCGTTTGCAACCAATACAACGTCGCTGATTGAATCGATCTTAAAAGCAAATGACAAAGGGAAAATTAAGATAAAAAAGATAGAAGATAATACGGCTGCAGATGTAGAAATCTTAGTGCATTTGCCAAATAATATCTCGCCAGATAAAACAATTGATGCTTTGTATGCATTTACCAATTGTGAAAGTTCTATTTCACCATTAGGTTGTATTATTTTTGACAATAAGCCTTTATTTATTGGAGTTTCAGAAATGTTGCGACGTTCCACGGATCATACTGTTGAGCTGTTGAAAGCGGAATTGGAAATTCAATTAGGAGAATTGCAAGAACAATGGCATTTTGCCTCTTTAGAACGTATATTTATTGAGAATAGAATCTATCGTGAAATTGAGGAAGAAGAAACTTGGGAAGGTGTAATCAATGCGATTGATGAAGGTTTGAAACCACATATTACACACTTAAAACGTGCGGTAACGGTAGAAGATATTACACGTTTGACAGAAATTCGAATTAAGCGTATTTCTAAGTTTGATATTGACAAAGCTCAGCAAAAAATTGATGCATTAGAAGAAAGTATTGCTGAAGTACGACATCATTTAGCACATTTGATCGAATATGCAATTGATTATTTTAAACGTTTGCAAAAGCAATACGGAGAAGGAAAAGAACGCAAAACAGAAATTAGAATCTTTGACGATGTAGATGCTCGAAAAGTAGTCATCAGAAACACAAAACTCTATGTAAATAGGGAAGAAGGCTTTATTGGAACTTCACTTCGTAAAGATGAATATGTGACGGATTGTGCTGATATTGATGATATTATCGTATTTACACGTGATGGAAAAATGCAAGTAACTCGCGTAGATTCCAAAACATTTATTGGAAAGAATATCATTCATGTTGCCATCTTTAAGAAAAAAGACAAACGTACCATTTACAATATGATTTACCGTGATGGAAAAGGTGGCGCAAGTTACATTAAACGTTTTGCGGTAACTAGTGTAACTCGTGATAAGGAATACGATTTAACACAAGGTAAAAAAGGTTCTATGATTACGTATTTCTCAGCCAATCCAAATGGAGAAGCGGAAATCATTACCATTCTGTTGCGCCAAGCAGGAAGCATCAAAAAACTAAAATGGGATCTTGATTTTGCCGATTTAGGAATTAAAGGAAGAGGCGTAAAAGGAAATATTGTCACTAAATATTCTATCAAACGTATAGAACTCAAAGAAAAAGGAGTTTCTACCTTAAAACCACGTAAAATTTGGTTTGATGACACGGTAAGACGCTTAAATGTAGATGGAAGAGGCGATTTAATTGGAGAATTTAGAGGAGAAGATCGTTTGTTGATCATTAATCAAAAGGGAGAATTAAAAACCATTCTTCCTGAATTGACAGCACATTTTGATAACAATATGATTGTGTTGGAAAAATGGAATCCTAAAAAGCCAATTTCCGCTATTTATTATGATGGTGAAAAAGAACGCTATTATATAAAACGTTTCTTAGTTGAAAATACATCTAAAGTAGAAAACTTTATCACCGATCATCCGAAATCACAATTAGAATTGGTAATGACCGATTGGCGACCAATGGCAGAAGTTGTTTTTTACAAGCAACGTGGAAAAGACCAAAAGCCAAACTTGGAAGTCAATCTAGAAGAGTTTATTTCTGTAAAAGGAATCAAAGCGCAAGGAAATCAGTTGACAACCGATAAAGTGAGACAAATAAATGCGTTGGAAGCATTGCCTTACGAAGAAGAACAAGAAACGCCCGCAGAAGATATAGAAGTTATTGACGAAGAAACGGTACAAGGAGAAAATAGTTCTGGTAATGAACCTCCATTATCTGATGATGGACAAATTGAATTGTTTTAAATTTTAGACGCGCTTTGCTTGTTAGAAACGGCTTTGCCTTTAGACTTGCTTCGCTCTTAGAGTTTTAGAAGTGCTTTCGCTCTTTGATTGCTTCGCTTTTGGGTCGCTTCGCTTTTTGATCGCTTCGCTTTTTGATCGCTTCGCTTTTGGATCGCTTCGCTTTTTGATCGCTTCGCTTTTTGATCGCTTCGCTTTTTGATCGCTTCGCTTTTTGATCGCTTCGCTT
>NZ_CANLEA010000040.1 GCF_947489565.1 uncultured Kordia sp.
CAAATCTCTGATTTGTTGTATCGAGAAGTACTATGAATTTACAAGCTGTTCTCGATACAATTTTTCTTCATTTTATTGCGAAAAACCACTCGAACTGACGTGTTGTGAAATTAAAGGGAAACATGAAAATTCCTAAGAAACGTCATTGCAAAAGTTTTGAAAAAATGTTTAAAATCTGTGACTTCAAATGATAATAGTGCTTTACGATAAACAGATTACCGCGTCACTAGCGTTCCTCGTAATGACGAATCAAAATATTTACAATCTAAGAAGTCTAAAATCTAGTAGCGAAGCGATCTAGTATCTAATAGCGAAAGCGGTCTAAAACTCTAAGAAGCCACATACTTTTTATAATACGCATACAATTCTTCTGGAGTTGCACCTTTGGATTTTTTAATGTGAATGACCGCAAAATGATACTGTAATTTCCAAGTGCCTTGTTCGCGGTATTTTCTAGCAGAAGTCACGACACTTTTTGGAATGACCGTGAATTCATCTTCCTCATACAAGCGATGAATAAACTCGCAGTCTTCATAAATGGGATAGCTTTCATTATAACCGTTGAGTTCGCGAAATAAGGATTTCATCACAAATAACGATTGATCGCCGCCACGACACCAATTAACATTAAAGCGTGTAAAAAATTGCGACACAATCAATACAGGATGCAAATAATCAAACTTCATGCGGAAACAACCTGCTTGATGACCTGCGCTAATTTTTTGTAGAATGAATTCGTCAAAATGTTTCGGCGGAAACGTATCTGCATGCAAGAAATATAAAATGTCACCAGTTGCTTTTTGAGCTCCAAAATTCATCTGTTTGGCACGTCCTTTTTCGGAAGAAAACAATTGAATTTCCAACATGGAAACTGAATTTTCAAATAAAGAATCCACGCATCTTTTTTTAGAAAAATGCTGCTGATTGTAAAATTCGGAAATAAAGTTAGTGACAATTTCAACAGTTGTATCTGTACTTCCGCCATCAATCAATAAAATTTCATGTTGCGAATGTTTCATACGAACCAACAACGTTTCTAGCAATGAAACAATCGTTTCTGCTTCGTTGAAAATTGGTATGATAATAGAAATTTTACTCATTCAAATCCCAATTGTAATCTTTGTATTTCTTTTTCGCGTTTGCGTTGATGTTTACGTCACTATATGTATTTAAAAAGTCAATGAGTGAACCATTTTGTTTGAAATCTTTTGCAAACCATTTGAAGATTTTTGAAATCTCTAGTTTATCTGATGTAATGGTATTTCGTTGCGAATCTGCCAAAAAAGTTTTGGTTACCTGCGTTAATTGCTGTTCTAATTTTTCCGCAGTAAACGCCTCATTTAGTAACGGCGGACATGAAAATGATGCACAATTAATAGCAAAATGAATTCGTGGTTCGTTCATTTTACGTAGAATTTTATGTTCTATTTCATCTAAATTATACCATTTTTCACCTAATTTCCACAAACGCTGGTTCCAAGGTTTTTTAATGTCTTTGATGCTTTTTAGTGGATAATTTCTCAAAATTAAATCTACCGTAAGTACATTATACGCATTGATCCAATAGGCAAGTTTTTCTTCTTTCGACCAATCATCAATTGGCATATTTTCGCCTAAAGAAGTAATATAGTTTTGCAATTGTGCGCGATCTTTTTTAAAACCTTTATAGTTGACAACACCATCTTTTGTGACATGTTTTTTTAGTAAATCATTGAAGGTTTGATGGTTAAAAACAACGTTCTTTTCTGTAGTTATAATTTTAACATCAGCAGCCATTTCCTCGCTATTAAATCTAATAGAATCTTTAGATGTTGTAAACTTAGCATTTTGTATAAAAGTAACACTATCAATTGTTTTTTCGCTTTCAAGTTGATTCGTAACTGCAATTTTATCGTGTTGTGCGTTCACAGAATCTATGATAGATTCATGGATATCAGGCGTTATTTCTTTGGTAGAATTTTCAACTGTTTTTTGCTGTGTACCACAGGAAGTGATCAAACAAAATGTACACAAAAGCAGAAAAAGATATTTCATGTTACTCTTTTTTTAGATTGATAGGATAGATTTCTTGTCGTAAAAAATCTTGTGGAAACGATTCGTCGTTGGTAAAACCTAACTCAATATCGCGTCCGTTTTTTGGGATGTAATTGGTCTTAAAAAAATAATCCCAAACACTTAAAGTCAGTCCAAAATTTACACCATACCTTACAGGAAGTTCTTTGCTATGATGCCAAATGTGCATTTTCGGATTGTTGAAAATGTACTTTAAAAATCCATAATCCCAACCTAAATTCGCATGATTTAAATGTCCTACGGAAATGGTGAAAAAGTATACAAAAGCCACATGTTGCACGTTGAATCCGCCAATAATAGCAACCGGAAGGTATAGCAAAGATTTGTACACTACTGTTTCCATCCAATGGTAGCGTAAATGTGCCGCAAAGCCCATTTCTTTTACGGAATGATGCACTTTGTGAAAGTTCCATAAAAATTCAACTCTGTGCAATAATCGATGCGTATTCCATTGTACAAAATCGGTTACGACAAAGAAGATAAGTAAACCTAACCAAGCAGGAAGTGCACTTATATTGAAGAGTTGTAAACTTTCAAGTGACATGCCAATTCCGCCTAATATATCATTAAAAAAGGCAGCAGTTGTGTTCGAAAGTGCTACAAAAATGATGATGTTAAAGATGAAAAAGTTGAAAAACATGTAGAACGTATCTAGCCAAAAATCTTTTCGAAAAATGGATTGGTTTTTTCGCCAAGGAAACATTATTTCCAACAACCAAACGACTAAAGAAATTACAATTAGTCCATAAAAATAGTTATCCCATTTTTGAAAAAAGATCAACTCTAGGAAGTAATTCCAGTACTGATTGTATGAGTTCAAAAAGATATCTACATAGTTTTCCATAGTCTAACAAAGATACGTATGATTCGGGTTAAAATTGATACTTAATTCCAAATTGCGCCTTCCATCGTGAGCTCTCGGTGTCTACAACCCAAGGCGTTGCATCTTCGATATTGAATTGATAGGTTGGCTGATTGCTTTCGATGCCTTGAAAGTTGAGCAGACTAAAACTTGAATTCACCACATTGGGTACAAAAACGAGTTTTCCCCAATTTCTGTTGACTAAGTTTAGTACATTGAATACATCTAACGATAAACTGATACGATGTGTGCCTTTTAGTTTTAAGCCATATTCAAAACGTGCATCCAATCGATGATTCCAAGGTGTTTTGGCACCATTTCGTTCTGTATATTGACCACGACGCGAACTCAAATAATCGTTGTTATTGATGTAATTGTTTAAGTTTTCCCATTGTTGTGCCGCAGTGGTAATCACCGTTCCGTTATTATCTGTAATGTCTACCAAATTAATTTCACTTTGATCTCTTGGAACATATACCAAATCGTTTCGTGAAGAACCATCTCGGTTCACGTCTCCCTGATTTACAAATGAAAATGGACTTCCCGAAGTTCCGTTGTACAACATAGAAATTAAGAAATCACTTTTGTCAGAAATATTGAATTGATAACTGTGCGAAGACACAATTTTATGTCGTAAATCGAAGTTGGAAAATGACAGATCAGGATTGTTGGAATTGATCGATTGATTCCATTCAAAGTTTGCTGCAGGTGAGTTTCGAACCGTACTCGAAATGTCTTTACTTTTTCCGTACGTATATCCTAAAAATCCGTTGTATTGATCGGTTTTTTTCGTTAAACCAAGTGTGATATTGTAACGATATCCTTTGTTTGTGTTCGTTAATAAAAACACATTGGTAAAGTTCGGATTGATTTTGATGTCTTCTCCTGTATCCGTAAAATACTCACGATTGTCAGCGCCAGAAAATGTGGCGGTTTCGTCTTTTCTGTTGATCGATTTAAAGAAGATTCCATTAATAACATTGGTATAACTTCCTTCTACAGTCAACCCGAAGTTGTTGGGCAATTTAAAATCGACAGCGATGTTGCTCTTCCATTCACGTGGTAAATCAAAATCATTATCAATCAAGTTAATTTCGGTTAAACCAGGTTGCTGACTTGCCAAATCTTCCACGTTTTCAACAATTGGTGTTTCTCCTGTTGGGCGAATGTCTACGTTAAAATAGTCCGTTCCTGAGATATATTCCGCATACGCGAACCATAAATAGGGAATACGACCTGTAAATAAACCTGTTCCGCCGCGCAGTTGAATTTTTTTATCATCGTTGAGATAGTAGTTGAAACCAATTCTCGGATTGATTTGCGGTGTAGCATTGATTGTATTTTTGAAACGACTAAATTCTGGTGTATTTTTTACTTCATCACTCACAGGCAATTCATCCAATAAGGCTTGACTGTCCAAACGAATTCCCGCAGAAACCGTTAGTCGGTCACTAAAACGAATTCGATCTTGCGCATAAAAACCTGTTGTTAAGATGTCCAAAGTTGCAGAAGGCGTATTGCTTACAAAGTCAAAATTATTATTGGAAGTCCTGTATACTCCACGAATTCGAGAAGGTCTATCGTTTATAAAATTATCTACAGATGAATATTGCCAGCGTCCATTCCAAGCAGATAAAAAGCCATAATCAATGTCGTTGTATTGTACTAAAAAACCAGCGGTAAATGTATGCTTATCTTTTGTATAGGTAAACTTATTTGTGATTTGAAATGTATTTAAATCCGTACTATATACAGAAGCTTCTCGGTAGGTTCCTGCAAAGATTCTGTTAGAAGCATCTTGAATTAGTAAATGCGGAAACACACGTCCGTCAAACTCTCTGTCTTCCGTTACTTTGTTATAACCAATCGATAATACATTTGAGGTATTGTTGTTGAAATTTGCATTCCATTCAGCCGTCAAACTATTTGCAATACTGTTGTGTCGATATCCTTGATTTCCAAAGTTGAAAATAGATTCATTCCACTCTAAATTATCCGAAAAACTATTTACATAATTGTTGCGAAGCGTTAATTTATGTTTGTCTGAAATATTATAATCTAAGCGTGCAAAAATCTTTGTGCTTGCAGTTTCTAAATCTGCATTTGTATACGTTCCCGGATCGTAATTATAGCGCGATTGCAACGTTTCTGAGATCAACTGAACTGTTTCAAAGTCAATATTGGAAGTCGCACTTCCAGGTGCGTTTAATACAGGAAGACTGCTTAACGACTGTTCTACATTGATAAAGTAAAAGAGTTTGTCTTTTTTCAGCGCGCCGCCAATACTCGCACCAATTTGAATATCATAAAAATTGTCTACTTCTTGACGTGTTCCATCGGCATATTTCCCAACCAAACTCTGATTATTTCCAAAACCATAAATGGAAGTTTTCGTAGTATTCGTTCCGTTTTTCGTTACCAAATTGATATTGGCTCCTGTAAAGTTTCCGATGCTTACATCAAAAGGTGTGGTTTTTACTGCCAATTCTTTGATAGCGCCAAAAGCAATGGGTTGTGTTTTAGACAAACTTCCGGGCGTTCCGTTGGCAGACGATCCAGCCGCGCCACTTGCAGGTTCTTGAAAACCTACTACATCATTGTTGGCAATTCCGTCAATATTTAAATTGTTGAATCGGTTACTAGCTCCTGCAAAAGAATTTAGATTTGCTTCCGGAAGTGTTCGGGTTAAATCTTGAATACTTCTGCTAATAGTTGGCGTTTGCGCAATTGTTTTTTTAGAAATAAGCTTTTCATTGTCCTTTTTAAAATTGGCTCTATCTACTTCTAAAACAATCGCATCGAGCGCTTCGTTATCTTCTTTAAGTGTAAAATCTTTTGTGGTCGTTGCGCCTAAATTAATTGTAATATTTTCTAGAATTTCGGTACGATATCCTAAAAAACTGATTTCAATTTTATAAGTATTTCCTGGAGGAAGATTGTTGACAATATAGAATCCAGATTCCTGAGAAATACTTCCATATTTAAAATTTGTTTCGGTGTCTGTAATGATAATATTCGCAAATGCGATAGGCTGATTTTTGGTATCATTTATTTTACCTTCTAAGCGACCTGTAGTTTCTTGGGCACATAATGTTAGGGGAAAAAGAAAGCATAACAAGGTTATGCGTAATATTGTGTAATTCATGTAATAATTTAAATTTCAGACTAGAGCTTTATAGTCCGCAATTTAACGGTAACCTTACAGTTTGAAAACGTTTTTTTTAAATTAGAATGTATACAAATAACGTGTGCGGTTATGTGTTTAGAAATGAATTAGATATCGTTATTTATTTCAATCCAATATCCATCGGGATCTTGAAAATATACTTGTTGAATTCCATCTTTTCGAACATAATCTTTGTTGGGTGTATTGCGCCAATCAGAATACGGAATGTTTATTTCTTTTAGAAACGCTACAAACGCATTGAAATTTGCGGTTGCTAAAGCAAAATGCACGGCTTTGTTGGTTTTTATTTCGGCATCTGGGCGCGGAATGAGATGCAATTGTTTGTTATTTCCCATGGCTAACCATCTCGTTTTTGAATTGGAAGCTGTATTTGGAATTTCTTTGAACTGAAATACTTTTTGATAAAAATTAACGGATTTGTCTACATCTTTTACAGAAAGTGCGATATGATTGAAGAAAAAAGTGTGCATTTTTTTAGTTTGTTATCAAAAATAAACTATCTAATGTGAAAATGCCACAAGTCATACACTGAATTGCGGTGTTTTAAGAGTTTGGAGTTCTTTGTAGAACTCTTAGAAACGTCATTGCGAGTATTTCCCGAGAAATACGTGGCAATCTGATACTTCAAATAACAAAACTACTGTATGATAAACAGATTACCGCGCTATCGCTCGTAATGACGTTTCGAAGTACTTCTCGATACTATTTTTTCATTTTACTTCGAAAAATCACTAGAAGTGATAAGTCGAAATTTAAAGAGATTATGTTATGTTTATTTAAGAGTTTTCTATAAATCAATATATTCTTTCCCATTTCTATCAAGCCAACCTTTTCGTCCGTTGGGCAATTCGAATTTGGCAAAGAAACCTTGAAAAGCTTCCAATTTTTTAAAACGTCCTTTGCTGTGGATTCCGTAGTAGCCGAACAGGTTATTTTCTTTGAAACGGATGGTATTTTCAATAAATTCAATTCTGTCAACAGTTTCTAGTAATGTTTTATTTGGGTGATATATATCAACCATAGAATATCGATTATCTGTATGTTTCAGGACAATGAATGGTGCTTGATCGGTAATAATTTTTTGTTTTTTGTTTCGAAGAAAGAATACATTTTTAACTTTCTCTTTTGTAATTTTTAAAGTGTCAAAAGCAAACTCACGGATGATAGAAACTCCTTTTTTATCTTCTTTAATTTCATAGGATATATCGGATTTCATTATAGGCATGTATGGCGGCGTAGGTTTCATAACTCTGTAAGTTTCCTGCGGATTGTTGGACAGAGAAATATATTTCATTTCATTATTTTGAATTACCTGTAATTCTATAAGATATGGTAGATCTAAAAATACGGCTTGTACTTTATCTAGTTTGAGTTTTTTGAAAGTTTGGTTGTAAATATCGTATTTTCCATTTTTGATACCAATGATAAAATTGTCAATGATGATGGAGTCGTACCTTTTTTGTAACACATCTTCATTACGATAATTGTACAAACGTTTCTTACCTTTTTTTTCTGTTACAGTATAGTATTGTTTAAAATTACGGTTGTAACTCATTGAAATATCAAATAATTCTTTGCTTGAATATTCTTGACTTGCTCCAGATACCTCAGAAAACTCTAAAATAGTATCACGTGATACACTAAAAGGTTTGTCTATTTTTATTTCTAAACCTTCCTTTTTAGGAATAATGTATCCTGTACATTCATCAAAAAATTGAATGATTTTCTTTTTATCTTTTACCTGTGTGAAGGCAAATGGAATCAATTTAGGATTTAAATATTCTCTCCATATTTTTTGATTATTGTCATCATAATCTTTGTCAAATATTTTAAGTATAAATAATTCGCCATTAAATTGAAGCAATTCATATTTGAAATATTCATCATAGGCTACAAACTTTTTATTTTTTAATGTAGAAAAGTCATAATGTGTAATACTGTCAATATTGATAAGGTGTTTGGGCGTAAAATATTTTTTATTTATGGAATTAACTTCGATATCTGAAACTAGAACTCCTTCATCAATTTCAAGATTTTGTTGTATTGTATATGTTTTGTTTTGATGCTTTTTTATGAATCCATATTCAATATCAAATTGTGTTGCATGTTCGGGATCAAAATAGGTGATTTTTGAATTCATTAATTTCCATTTGCCCTTTTTGTACTGATAACTTAAAAATATTTTAGTGTCATTTATTTCACCCGAGACACTTACTTTTTGACCAACATGATTTAGAAATTCTAAATTAATATGATTGGTTTGTTGAATGTATGATGTAAATGATATGTTTGGAATTACCAATGGAGACTCCAAGCGTTCTGTTTTATAAGGAAGATAGCCAAACATGTTTTTCCTGGAAGTTCTCTTGAATGTATTGGGTATCGTATTTGTTAGATTTAGCATTAGTTTAGGATATTTTTTCATCACTGGATGCGTAGAAAACAAAATGCCGCTGGAAAAGCCTGTAGTTTCTACATACGGAATGATTGCAGTTTTAATTTCCTTCTGAATCGCTAGAAAAATGTCTTGACTGAAAAACTTCTGGCTGGTGAAGTTTTCTTCTAGCATTTGCATATTTTTAAGTGTTTCTTGAGCTCCAACACTGCAAACAGTTTCCAGATGATGTGTTTTGATAAAAGTAGGCTTGTCGCTTAATTTTTTTAAAGGCAAGTCTTTTACAATTTGCTTTGGTAGCGATGTATAATCGATCGTTTTTGCTTCCGCTAACAGTTGTTGTTTTGTTGCTTTTAGAATGGAATCTCTTTTTCTTGGATTATAGGTTTGTCCAAATGAAATTCCGAGGAAAGTAATACAGAAAAATATAGCTAAAAAACGTTTCATAAACTCAGTTTTATGCCATAAAACTAGTTTTTTGAAGCGCGTTATAAAATGTATAATACGCAAACGCCACAGTTGAATGCGTAAACTGTGGTGTTTGTGTAGTTTGAGCTTAGATACGTCTTTGCGATCTCCAACTTGATTGGAGAGTGGCAATCTCATACTTCAAATAACAAAACGATGATATGATAAACAGATTACCGCGCTATCACTCGTAATGACGTTTCAAAGTACTTCTCGATAGCTCTATTCAGTGTAGTCGAAATACATTTTTTCTTCATGTTATTTCGAAAAATTATTCGAAGTAATGTTTGCGACAATAGCTTCGTGTTATGGTGTGTTGCGTAGACTAGGAACTAAGTTGGTAAAATATCACAAACCAGAGGGAAACCCGAAGGGGTTTCCGAGTAGTTTATTATAAGCAATGCATTATACACATTGTTATATATTTTTATTTTTCCTTTTTTAGAAAATCAAGAATTAGCCTTTCTTCTTCTTTTCTCGCGTTATATAAACTGGTCTTAATTATAATAAGATTAGTTTTTACTGGTGCTGGAACTTTGAAAAATAATTTGACATTTTTAGAATTAGTATCTATTCCAGCATCATCATACATTAAATCAAATAGAATTAAGACATCATTTTCATTATCTTCTTTATAATAGGCTGTATTTATATTTATTGAATTGCCTTTTGAAATATAATTTGATAACTCTTCTTTTATTGGTATTTGAAGTTCGATTAGTTTATTTTCCTTTAGCAATCTTTCAAAAAACCTAACCTCATATTTTATGTTTTTTGCAGCTCTTTGACCAAAATTTTTAAGGTAAAAATTTAGTTTTCCAGACATTTTAGAACCAGATTGCTCTAATGTAAATGTATTTTCATTAATATCTAAAAGAGGTTCATTTAACTTGATTAAATAATCACCTTGATTAGAAATTAATTCATTCTGTATTTCAATAATTTCATTTTGCTTAATAGCTAAACTAGCGATGAACATACTCCCAATTAATGCAATAAGAGAAAAGGCAATTCTAAACAGCCAAACTCTAAATTGATATTCAGTATATTTACTAATAAATTGATTTAATAAGTGAATACCCTTTGTTTTTACTTTTCTCTCTTCTCCATTATTTATTGCAGAAATTAACTCAGTAGTATTTTCTTTAATTCCTTCAATATCATTTATTTTTATTCCAATTAGCCTTAATATTTTATCTCTATTTACATAAATAAAACCAGACAAAAGAATTATCATGATTATTATCCAAAATAAAATTCTTAATAATGATTCTAAATCTTTAATAAAGAACTGAATTCCAAAAAATATAAGAGGTGTGCCGATTAATAGACCTAATAAAATTCCAATTAAAAAATTTCTATTCATTTATTAAGTTTTTATTGGTAATTGCATATAACGGTCTCAGCTATTAGTAGTTGCATGGTTTAGCACTTAACTTTACAAGTATACACCAAACTGAAAATCCGCGAGGATTTTCAGAAGTAGGAGAGGACAAGCAATTATTTATAGCCATTGTTGTGCACTGGCTTTATTTTTCTTTCGGTTTGTCTTTAAGCAAAGTCAATCTCCTTGGTTCTCGTCTTTTAAGAATACTAACTATTCTATCCTCAACCATTCCTTTTCTTCCATCTTTTGGATTGATTTCTCTACCGTGTTTAACGTCAATTGTTGTCATTATATTCACACAGGCAAAATTTTGTTCAATTCCTGTGTCTTTTTCTATTTTTTTAAATTCTTCTTCGGCTTTCTTTTTATAGCCGTAATGTTCAAATGTTAGCTCTGTTTCTTTAGGAAACTTTTGCTTTAAATCTATGAGAGATTGTTCAATTATGTTCATCACAGAATTTCCATAATTGACAGCTTCGTCTTTAGTTGGAATGTAACCCTTGTGAATTACCGAATTTCTAAATGGTACTTCTTTATTTTGATTTAATAATAGTGGTTCTTTACTAAACGCTTGAAAATAGAGCATAATGTATGCACCAAGTTGTCTTTCCGATTGACTTGAAACTTTTTTCCAAACTTTGCTTATTGAGTCAAAATCGGTCGTTGTATTTCTAAGAATTGTTTTAATAAAAAACTCAAAATACCTTTCCATTGCTGAAGTTATAGAGGAAACAGCTTCTCGGTAATATCCGTCAACAATTGCATTTAGTCCATATTCAAATAGAATTTCAAAATTTATGTTGTCGATTATTGTTTTGGATTTATGTCCTTTTGCACAGTTTACTTCATAGATTCCATCATTATTTACTTGCTCAAATGGTGTCGGAATAGAAGTCCCATCAAACACATTCGGTTCTCCTTTGTTAACCTGTTCCATTAGGCAGTCAAAACATATTAAATCTAAAAGCATCATATTTTTTCAGCTTGTGCACAACGTATCTATAACAGGAATTCCTGTTTTTATACTAAAATTGGTTCCTAACAGGAACGAATCGCAACGAAGCGTCCTATTATTTTCTCTAAATGTAAAACAAAGATTACTTATATGCAATGTGGTTTCCCGTAAAATGCAATGAAAAACTTTAAAATCAGCGAAAATTTAATACCAAAAATAGTTTCTCAAAAAAAGCTGCTGAGGTTTTGTGTAAAAGTAGCTGAGGAAATGACCAAAACCTGCCGTGGTTTTGAGTAAAAGCAAAGGAGGTTTTTTGAGTGTGTTCAATGTATAATAAAAAAAACACCACGATTCAGTATTTGAATTGTGGTGTTTGTATGTTTTGAGTTCTTGGAAAACTCTATTAGTTTATTATCCAAACGTCTGATCGAGTGACAAATCTGTGATTTGTTGTATCGAGATCTGCTTTGAAGAACTTATATATTTCAAAGTACTTCTCGATACTATTTTTCTTCATGTTATTTCGAAAAATCACTCGAAGTGACGTTTTGTTATGTAAAGAAAACAGTTTCTAAAAGCACTAGCAATCTAACAGCAAAGTGCTTCTCAATGCTAATATCTCAATTCTCAATACTTTTGATTAACAACATCCGCCGCCATCATAGTGATAGGTCGAATCTGAAATGAAGATATCGTCTCTTTCTAAACCTGCTAAAGCGCCTGCTGTTTTGTCACAGATAGCAATTGGTTGATTTTTTAGTAAAATATGACCTAAACCATCATCAAAATAGTCTTCAGTACCAAAGTATATGGCTGCTTTTCCTGTAAATATACAAGGTCCGTCTGCTGGCATTGGATCTTTGATCGCCGCTACTTCGATAGATTCTATATAGATCAATTCGTCTGTTGGATAATTCTTAGGATCTAAGATTCTGTATGGCTTTCTAGCACGAATTTCAATGGTTCCAAAACCTGCATCTGTCAACATTTTTACATATTCTGCAATTGGCAAACTTCCGCTTAAACATAAGGCACGTAAACGTTCGTCATTACGTAAGGTTTCGTTCATTGGTTGCTCGCACGTTGGATCGCTCATTACCAGTTTTCCATGTGGTTTTAGTACGCGATACATTTCGGCAATAGCTCTTTTTAAATCTTCTGTTTTAAAGATGTTGAATAAGCAGTTTTGCGCGGCAACATCAATGCTATTGTCTTCTACAGGTAAGTTTAATGCATCACCTTTACGTAGGTCTACAAATTCACTTTTAAACCAATCATTTTGTTCTTCGGCTTCGATAAAGTTTTTACGAGAAGCTTCTAACATTTCATCAACAACATCTAACCCAATTACGCCACCTTTTTGACGATTGAAATATGAGAATTGTAATAATTCCATTCCGCCACCAACGCCAACATATAACATTGTAGGATTGTTGGTTAAATCACGCGCATGCACAGTGCTTCCGCAACCATAGTTCATTTCTTGCATGATTTTAGGAATTTTTAATCCTGGTAATTCCCAAATTGGATTTGTTGTGCAACACAGTCCAACATCAGGAGTTAATGCTGCTTCTTTGTATACGTCGTGTGTAGTTTCTAAATAACTCATTAATCGTTTCAGTTTATTTTTTCTTCAATAGTGTGTCTAGTCGATAGTGATCCCATTCTTTTGGTAATAGGAGCAAGGTCAACAATAAAATTGCTCTGTACATCACATGTGATAAGTCCCAGATTGGTTCAACTAAACCATGCCCGAAAGTTACAATTATTAATACAGATGCCAAAGCGTACAATGTGTAGTCGCGTTTTAGTCCAATTATTAACAACAAACCTCCTAAAAATTCTATGTATGATGTGTAATACGCAGTTCCTTGCAGCAAAAAGTCAGGAAGAATGCCTTCATAAGTTTTTGCGAAAAAGTTGTTGTATACGTTGTCTACACCAAATTTGAAGATTTTACCCAATCCTTGAAAGAAGAAGATGAAACCTAGTAATAGTCTTATGGTGAGTAGGGCGATTTTTTTGTTGGTGTCCATGGTTTTGTTGTGGGTTGGTGGCGGTTATGTGTTTTTTGTTTATTTGTTAATCTGTTTATTTGTTGCCAATTTATTTATTTACACTGAGCTAGTCGAAGTGTTGCTTTGAATTGCGTGTACTTTTATATTTAAAATTTTGAGTTTTATATTTTGTATTTAGCTCTTTAGTTTTTGTCACGAATTCACGAATGTTTTTTTGGTTTACTCTTATGTTGATTTGCACGAATTTCGGCGTTTGTTGCCAATTTATTTATTTACACTGAGCTAGTCGAAGTGTTGCTTTGAATTGCGTGTACTTTTACATTTAAAATTTTGAGTTTTACATTTTGTATTTAGCTCTTTAGTTTTTGTCACGAATTC
>NZ_CANLEA010000041.1 GCF_947489565.1 uncultured Kordia sp.
TTGAACATGAACTATTAAACTTATAAACCATTAAACTTCTTTGTTTTCACCACGAATTCACGAATGTTTTTAGGCTTACTCTTGTGAAGATTTGCGCGAATTTTTCCTAGGTGCACTTTTATTGGTTTGTTGATTTGTTGATTTGTTATTTGAGCATAAACTGCTAAACTTATGAACTATTAAACTTCTTAGTTTTCACCACGAATTCACGAATGTTTTTAGGCTTACTCTTGTGAAGATTTGCGCGAATTTTTCTTAGGTGTACTTTTTTGGTTTGTCAATTTGTTATTTGAACACGAACTCTTAAAAGGAATTACAAACAAAAAACGCCTTGAAAAAATCAAGACGCTCTGTATGTATAGTATTATTCTATTTTTTTAGAATTGATATCCTACTGAAAGTTGAAAAACTCTGTTGGTGATATCTGGATTTTCTTGAATAGCAGCGATTCCAAGATTGTATCTAGCTTGTGCAAAAAATCCGTTGTTGAACTTGTATCCTAATCCGAAATTCACTCCAAAATCGAATGATTCTACATTTGCATTATCATTTTCAAGCGCACTATCTTCATACGTTACCGTATCATTTACTAAAAATGAAACTTGTGGACCTGCTTCAATACTTAGTCCATCAATAATATAATATTTTGCCATTACTGGAATCGCAATATAGTCTAACTCTGTAGTCCCGATATTGTCTAATTTTGCTCCTTGTGCTGAGTAAATAACTTCAGGTTGCACTGAGAATTTATCACTAAACATTAGTTCTGTTGTGACACCTACATGGAATCCTGTTCTTGAATCTAAATTTACGGGCGCACCTTCAACATTTGCGAAGTTTACTCCTGCTTTTACTCCAAACTTTACATCTTGTGCGTTTGCGTTAGCAATAAAAAATAATCCTGTTAGTACGATTAATAATTTTTTCATAATTGTTTTGTTTTTTTATGATGAATGATGCTGGAATTTTATCAACTAACGTGCCAAAAAATATTTTTTGATTGAAAAAAGAAGTACTTTTTTTATTTGATGCTGTATCTCAAGTACGCTGCATACGAATTTGCTTTTACAAGCGTTTTTTACTTGTAACTGTTTTGAGTAACATCACTTTTATATTTAAAATTCGAGATTTATAATATATAATTTATAATTTTACCTAATTAACGCACTGTTTATGAGTTCTTCTTTTGAAAAGTATCAAAAAAAACGATTAATTTCCTCTTATTTCTCTGTGGTATTGAGTACAACATTGGTACTTTTTCTACTTGGGATTTTAGGCTTGTTAGTTTTGAATACGAAGAAAGTGGCTGACTATTACAAAGAACAGATTGCGCTGACGGTGTATTTGAAAGATAGTGCCAAAGATGTAGAGATTAAACAACTACAAAAAACTTTAGCTTTGGCTGAGTATACGAAGTCTGCCGAATTCGTATCAAAGGAAACTGCTGCAGCCAATTTAACCGCAGATATTGGAGAAGATTTTGTTGCCTATTTGGGCGAAAATCCTTTGTTGAATTCACTTGACGTGTATTTGAAAACCGATTTCGTTTCTAGTAGCGAATTACAAGAAATTGCTGCTGAGATTAGCGAAAAGAATTTTGTAGAGGAAGTAACGTTTGACAAGCAATTGGTTTCTAAACTTAATGCTAATATTAAACGTGTTGGACTTGGAATTTTGATTGCATGTATCTTTTTTGCTTTTGTAGCTGCTTTGTTGATTAACAGTTCTATTCGCCTTTCTATTTACGCAAAACGTTTTACTATTAAAACCATGCAAATGGTGGGTGCTACCAAAGGTTTTATTCGCAAACCTTTTATTTGGAATAGTGTAAAAATGGGACTTATTGCTACTATTTTAGCTTTAGGAGGAATGGCAGGCGCGTTGTATTATGCCGACAAATCACTTCCTCAATTGCAACTCACAAGCGATACCACTAATATCGGAATTGTATTTGCTGGTATTTTAGTGATTGGTATTTTAATTACCTTGATTAGTAGTTTCTTTGCAACACAACGTTTCTTGAATTTACGTACCGATCAGCTGTATTACTAATTTACAGCTATCGTAATGTGTGCAGCTTTTTAATGATGTTTTTGTACTTTTCACTCAAAGGCACATGATGATTGCTCGACAACATAATCAGATTATCTGCTGGAACAATTTCTTCAATTTTTTTAGAATTGACAATGTAGTTTCTGTGCGTTTTCGTAAAGACATTAGGATTCAATAGTTTCGAAATTTTCGTCAACGAAATCATAATGACAAACTTTTCTTTTTCCGTGATGATGTTACAGTATTTTTCTTCTACTTCTATATAAATAATTTCTAATAATTGCACTTTTTTGAGCGATTTTCCTTTTTTGATGAATAAATGATCGTCCGTAATAACTGTGTCTTCTTTTTTGCTGAGAAAGACATTTTGTTGTGCATAAAATTTTTCAACTGCCATTTCAATCGCATATAAAATCTCCAATTCATTAAAAGGTTTTATTAAATAGCTGAATGGTTGTGTAAGCTTCGCACGCTGAAATATTTGGCGATCGGTAGAACTTGTTAAAAACACAAATGGTTTTGCGGCATTTGGTACCGTATTGATGGTTTCGGCAAAAGCAATTCCGTCTGGAACACCATTTAAAAATATATCAATAATGACCACATCAATCTTTACATCTCCGTAAAAGATTGCCAATGCTTCTTTGAAGGTTGTGGCTACAGCGACCACATGATACCCATTTTCTTGGAGTACTTTTGCAAGCTTTTTGCTTTGCGCGGGTATATCTTCAATAATGAGTACATTAATTTGATCCATCGGACAGGTTTTTTAGTAAAGATACAATCATTTTTGTTCCTTTTCCTAATTCACTTTCAATGGTAAATTTCCCTTTATTTTTTTGAATCATCGATTTGCACAATTGCATGCCTAATCCTGTTCCTATGATGTGTTTGTTTTCTTTTTTAGCAAGCGTTACTGAATCTTTTAATAGTTCTAAACGCGTTGCTTCACTCATTCCTAAACCTGTATCTTCTATGACTAAATCATAGTGTTTTTCGGAAGTACTTCTCGTGTAAATGGTAATTGCATCGTTTGATTCGGAGAACTTAATCGCGTTGTCAATTAAATTTCGCAATACAATTTTCAACGATTCCTGATCGGCAACAATCATGACATCTTCGGGCACTTTATTTTCAAATTGAATCTTTTTATCGAGCAGTAAAGGTTTGTAATTGTACACCGTTTGTTCCACCATAAAAAACAAGTGCATATTTTGCATTTCAAAATACGATTGCTCCGTTTGCAATAATGCCCAATGGAGTAAATTATCGAGCAAATTATACGCACCATTCACAATAGAACTGTTGGTATGCAATAAATCATCTAAGGCATCTAAATTCTTTGCTTCTAAGTTTTTAGACAATTCTGTATTACTCGTTTTCAAAGCATATACAGACGAACGCAAATCATGACTCACCACAGAAAACAGTTTATCTTTCATCGCATTCAACGCATTCAAGTTTTCTTTTTGCGTTACAATAATTTTATTGCTTTTTACTTTTTCTCTGTAGAAATAGAACACAGTTCCTAGCAGCAATAGCAAAATAATGGCAGCATACAAATAACGATCGCGTTCTGCACGTTCTAGTTTGTTTTCTAACGCTAGAGCATTTACTTCTTCCTGTTTTTTATTGACAGCCAACTCTTTTTCCAATTTGCCAATTGCCCAATTACGATCACGGTCATTCAATATATCTTTATATTTCACAACCTCATTTGTGTATTGTAATGCTTTTTCAAAATTCTTTCTATTGTTCTCTACTACTGCCATATTATTTGCAGTTTCAAGTTTTAGGCTGTAATCATCTATTTTTTGAGAAAGTGCATAAGCCTTCTCAAAATAAGGTATGGCCTTATCATCTAAATATTGATTGTAGTATGACGTAGCAATATTCCCGTAAGTCCCAATAAGTTCAAGTGTATCTTTATTTTTTTCATGCAATGAGATGCTTCGTTGAAAATAATTATCTGCAACTTCGTATTGATTTAAGTGTAAATAACACGATCCTATATTTTCTTCAATATTCGTTTTTTTAAGACCTTTTAATTGATTCGGCTCTATAGAATCTATGATTTTATAGTATTGAATTGCTTTTTCAAATTCACTTTTTTCAAATGCAATTCCTCCAAGGGTAATTTTGATATGATTATAAAAAAGAAAGTCTTGAGATATTTTAGCCAATTCCTCTTTGGCTTCGTTCAATATCCCTTTATTTCTAAAACTAAATCCTCTAAAAAAATGACAATAATTGATAAGTTCAGCACTATTATCTTTAGCAATTAACTGCTTAGCACTGTACACCAATGTTGAATCCCACTGGTTTATTAAGAAAAAAGATGTTGCCTTTTTAAAATAAGGAATATGATTAAATTTAGTCGTCGCCTTTTGAATCTCTTTTTGAAAAGGACTCAACTCTTTTTCTTGTTGAGAAAATAGTAACGAAGTACTAAAGAAAAAAAAGAGCACTGTTGTAGAAATAAATATTGCTTTCATCAGGAGAACTTTCTCAACAATGTAGGCAAATTTAAGAAACAAAAAAAGTAGAGTTCATAAAACCCTACTTGTTCTTAATTTTAAAAAAGATGGTAAACTAGTCTATTACATCATTTCTTTTTTCACCGTTGTGGTCGTTCCTCTTGACGTAACAGGATCTGAATTGTGTAAATATGTAGTTATAGACTTCAGTTTTTTACTTTCTAGGCTAACTTCTGTTCCGTTTATTGTTTGTGTAATTTTATCTATAGATAGATTGAAAGTATAAGGATACAAGCCATCAGGCACTTCTTCTAAACCGTCATAACATATGTATACATCAAGTGTTGTAATATTTATATTATCAATACTGGATAAGTAAAGATTAAGGTTCTTTGGAGAATAATTAGAATCTATATAGACCGTAACTTCAAGGTTAATGGAATCATCTGATATATATGTTACCAAATCTGCTTTTGGCGCCAATGGTGTATCAGAAGTTTGATCGATAGGGTTTGCAGCAAATATTTGACTACTAGGACTTATTAAATCTCCTTTCAAAGCACTTGTACTATTTTCAGATAACTTCTTGGAAGCTGTTGAAGTTTTCACTGGTAATTGCTTCCAAAAATAAATAGTAGATTTATTTTCATCAGGAAGTGTTATTGGTAACGTAGCGGCTGGTGTTTTTAATGTTGTTGTACTCATAATCATATAGGTTTAAGTTAGTTTTCATTAAAGAATTACTATTTTTTAGGTTAGTAATTCTTTAACAAAGAGATACTAAAAAAACATTCCATCGAAAAAAAGTACCACGGAAAAGAGTTTTTTTTCCATAAAGCACGGAAAATACTGCATATCGATTTCTACAAAAAGGGAAGATCTATTTATAGCCGTAAATAAAACATTAACAGACTTTAACCCTTTATTATAAAATAATTAGGAGAATACTAAGTTATCTTTATAGCAACAAATCCAAACCCAAAAATTTATGATGAAAATATTTACGTGATTTAAGTAAGACATTTTAATTTTTTAAAAATTATAAATTATGAGAAGATTCACATTTATATTTTTAGGCATAGCACTCGTTGTATTTTTAGCATATTCGTTCAAGCCAGTAACTGCGGTCAAATCGGACGATTGTGTACTTATTTCTGGAAAAATAGTTTCGATTACAGAAGGAGCTTCTAACGATATACAAATTCGATTGGAAAATGATAGTCATTATTACTATATCAATCGTGGTTTAGAGAAAGGAATAAATTTAAAGCAATTAAGTTCTAAAGTTTTAAATAAAACCGTTACTTTGTACTGTCCGAACCGATGGACAATCGTCAATCCTGACGGAATTGTTCCACAGATTTCACAAATGGAAAAAGGCACAACCGTTGTTTACAGTGAGTTTTAAAGCCTTTTGTTTCCAAGTGAGGTATGTTTCGGTTGGTATTGGTAAACTTGAGTATACATGAAAAACAAAAAGTCAAAAAGTAACCGCAAGAAAACAAAAAATACTCCACACAATCAGGAGCAGATTTCTGTGGCTAAAAAAAATGCGTTAAAAACGGAAAGCACGAATTCATCTAAACCCGAAAGTTCATCGCTACCTCAACATGGCTTTGTTTTTGGGAAGAAAAACTACAAATTCATGTTTATCGGTTTAGCTGTTATTGCCTTAGGATTTATTTTAATGGCCGGCGGCGGAAGCGATGATCCTAATGTCTTTAACGAAGATATCTTCAGTATGCGCAGAATTCATATTGCACCTATGGTCATTATTATCGGATTTGCTATAGAAGTATATGCCATTTTGTTGAATCCGAATTCTGATGCCTAATTCATGGATACAATTAATGCAATTATCCTTGGTATTATTCAAGGATTAACCGAGTTTCTACCTGTTTCTTCTAGTGGACATATTGAGTTAGGAAAAGTTATTTTAGGTGCCGAAGTCAAAGAAGACATGTTGTTTACAGTTGTCGTGCATTTTGCGACTGCTTTAAGTACGATTGTTATTTTCAGAAAAGATATTTTAGACTTACTGAAAGGTTTGTTCCAATTTCAATGGAATGAAGAATCTAAATTTGCCGTAAAAGTATTGATTTCCATGATTCCTGCTGCCATCGTTGGTGTGTATTTTGAAGATCAACTAAAAGCATTATTTAAAGGAAATGTACTCTTAGTCGGCTGTATGTTAATTGTTACAGCTATCCTACTCTATTTTGCCGATAAAGCTAAAAATACAAGTAAAAACGTGAGTTATTCAAATGCGGTTGTGATTGGAATTTCGCAAGCGATTGCCATGTTGCCTGGAATTTCACGTTCTGGCGCAACTATTTCTACTTCTGTATTACTTGGAAACGATAAAACCAAAGCTGCCCGTTTTTCATTTTTAATGGTTGTACCGTTAATTTTTGGGAAGATTGGAAAAGATATTTTTAGTGGTGAACTTGCGTTAGAAAGCTCTGATATTTTACCAATGTCACTTGGGTTTATTGCCGCTTTTGTTGCAGGATTGTTTGCCTGTACGTGGATGATTAATTTGGTAAAGAAAAGTAAACTTACTTATTTCTCTATTTACTGTTTGGTTGTCGGATTGATCGCAATTGGATATGTTGGATATCAAACATATTTGTAATATGAAAACGCTCGAAGAATACCAAGCTGGACAAACTTTATTGATTGACAAACCGTTGACATGGTCTTCGTTTCAAGCAGTAAACAAAGTCAAATGGGCATTAAAATCAACATTTAAAGTAAAGAAATTAAAAGTTGGACATGCTGGAACACTGGATCCGTTAGCGACAGGATTGTTGATTATCTGTGTTGGAAAAAACACAAAGAAAATTGCGGAGTTTCAAGGACAAGTCAAAGAATATACAGGAACGATTACTGTTGGTGGCACTACACCATCATACGACTTGGAAAGTGAAATTAATGAAACATTTCCTACAGCTCATATTACAGACGAATTGATTCAAGAAACTACAAAACAGTTTTTAGGCGAAATCGATCAAAGACCACCAATATTTTCTGCGCTTAAAAAAGATGGAAAACGACTGTATGAACTCGCTCGTGCTGGTGAAGAAGTAGAGATTCCTACTCGAAAAATTACCATCAATGAATTTGAAATTACGCGCATAGCATTGCCCGAAATTGATTTTCGTGTGGTGTGTAGTAAAGGAACGTATATACGATCGTTGGCGCATGATTTTGGACAAGCTTTACATTCTGGTGCGCATCTTTCTGCCTTGCGTCGTACAAAAATTGGCGATTTTGATGTTAAGAATGCTATTTCTCCAGAAGCTTTTGGAGAGAGTCTTCGTTCTTAGACGCGCTGACGCTTTTAGACGTACTTCGTACTTAGAGACGCTTTGCTTTAGACTTGTTAGAACTTCCTTTGCTTCGCAAAGTGTAGACACTTTTGATGTGTAAACTAAGAAATATATATTTCTATTTTGTCGCTCCTGTGTAGACAGGTATTTATCATTTTTAAAAATAGATTCTGGAACAAGTGTGGAATGACAGGAAAATAAAAAAGGACTGAAATATGACATTTCAATCCTTTAGGTATCTAATAATTTTAGCTAATTCAATGTGGCTATACCAATTGTAATAAATCTGCCACTGTATTTTGTCCTTTATCTTTATTGTACCAAACTTGTAAGTCTTGTTTAAACTCTGGAGTTAACTTTCCGTGTTCAGCTTTGTAATCGTTTACCATTTGTGTTGCTATGGTAGGTCTTGGTCCCCAATCGCCTAGCACATTCCCCGATGCATTATCGATGGCAATCAACTTTGGAATTGACTTTCCTCCATTTGTTAGAAATTCATTCATCAATGCTTCATTTTCGTCTCTCAACACTACTTTAAACGTAATATTATCATTCAATTCAGCAACTTTGTTAATCACTGGCATCGTTTGCGCGGCATCGCCACACCAACTTTCTGTCAACACCAACCAAGTTACATTACCATTGTATGCTTTAATTTCGGCTACAGCTTCTTCCGTTAACTTTGTCGTTTTGTCCAAACGCTTCATACGTTTGTCATTCAACATAGAATAATTTGACAATGCTTCTGTTTGTGTTTCGCCTGTAGATTTTCCTTCAGCTACTAAATTTTTCACTAAAGTTCTATATTCTTGATATGAAGTCGCTTTCGTTAAGCTTTCTTCAATTATATTTTTTATTTGCGTATCTGTTGTTGTCATAATGTAAATACTTTTTACAGGAATTCAGTCGTGGTTTTATACAAAACTTACGTTCTTATTTTCAATGTGCTTTTGCGGTTTATTTTTAGCGTTGTAAATTTACGAAACCATTCAGGTCTATTTCCTGATGTTTGTCATGAATTAATTAAAACAGTTACGAGATGAATTTTACAGAAAAAAGAAGATGTGCTTGGTGCGGAGACGATCCGTTGTATGTTGCCTATCACGATGAAGAATGGGGCGTTCCTGTTTATGACGACGATACACTGTTTGAGTTTTTAATTTTAGAAACATTTCAGGCAGGTTTGAGCTGGATTACCATTCTGCGGAAGCGAGAAAATTTCCGAAAAGCTTTTGACAATTTCGATTATAAAAAAATTGCGCAATACGGAGAAGACAAATACAATAGCTTATTGCAAGATGCGGGAATCATCAGAAATAAGTTGAAAATAAAAGCAACGATTACCAATGCTCAAGCGTTTATGAACGTGCAAGAAGAATTTGGTAGTTTTTCAGAATATATTTGGCAATTTACAGATGGAAAGCCCATTCAAAATGCATTTACCAATAGAAATGACGTGCCCGCAACGACTGAAATCTCAGATAAACTCAGTAAAGATTTGAAAAAGCGAGGTTTTAAGTTTGTAGGATCTACAGTGATATATGCGCATATGCAAGCTACGGGAATGGTGAACGATCATACCGTCAGTTGTTTTCGATATGACGAATTAAAAAACGGATGATGAAGTACTTTTATTTACTATTTTTTTTTGGTTTTTCGTTGGTTTGTACAGCGCAGAAATCGTATAAACACGAAAAAGAAGAACGCATTGAGAAAAAAGCATTTCCACAAAACGCTTTGGATCTTTTAGAGAAAACGTTGCCTAAAAAGATTACAAAGGTGAAGTATTATAAAGAACAAGACAGCATCAAAATTAGTTACGAAATCAAACTAAAATATAAAGGCCGAAAATACAGTGTTGAGTTTAGTAAAGAAGGACTTTTAGAAGATGTTGAAGTGACCGTGAAGCAGCAACATATTCCACCAAAAACGCTCGAAAAAGTCAAAAAACATTTCTACAATACGTATAGTGCTTTTCGAATTAAAAAAATACAACGTCAATACAATAATACGCCTACAATTGATGCTGAAACCGTCATGAAAAATGCATTTTCAAACGATCGAAAAAGTTCGTATTCGTATGAAATCATAGCAGAAGTAAAGACAAAAAAGAAGCGTTATTTTATTGAAATTACGTTTACCAAAGAAGGCGATTTTACATTGGTAAGAACTGTTATTCCAAGCTCGTATGATCATATCTTATATTAAGAAAATTATTGTTTTTGCGGGTTTCCTGTGTTCGTTTGTATCATTTTCGCAAAACGATTTCACTACTTTTTTTGAACCTCAATTTGCGGTAAATCATACGGTAAATGATAGTTATAAAGTAAATTTTGCGACCGTTTCTAGAAATTATGTATATCGTGATAGTGAGTTCGAATTTACGGTAAGACAGCTTCAATTTGTACACTTTTCTACGTTTAGTTTTAACTCAAATCATAGCCTAAGTGCAGGTGTGATGTATCGTTTCCGAGAAAATTTTGAAGACAAAAGCAACGAATTGCGATTCACACAACAATACAATTACGCGCATCGTCCAAATGTAGTGCGTTTTGGACATCGCTTGCGAACCGAACAACGCATTACCACAAATAATACTACACATCGTTTTCGTTACCGATTTACCATTGATTTGCCACTTTCGGGAGAAAAACTAGATATTGGTGAACCGTATTTTGTAGCCAATACAGAATCGTTATTGAGTGTTGTAAGCGCTAGCGCACCACAAATTGATCAGCGTTTTACGACGCAAATTGGTTGGTTATGGACAAAATCTTTGAAGTTTCAAACTGGTTTGGAGTATCGCTTTGAAAATTTCAACAAAGACACTCAGGAAATTTTATTCATTCTTACTTCTGTGATATTGCAATTGTAGTTTGTAGCATTCACTAAACGTCACTTCGAGTGATTTTTTTGATATTGAGCTTGTCGAAATGAAGAAAAATTGTATCGAGAAGTACTTCTAAATTAGTAGTTGCGTTGGTGATATCAGAGTAGATCTCGATACAGAATTCTTTCAGAATTCCACTCGATCTGACGGGATATGCTTCTAATTAATTTTAATTCTGATTCAGAAGACTTCAATCAAGATCCC
>NZ_CANLEA010000042.1 GCF_947489565.1 uncultured Kordia sp.
TATTCAAACCAAAACAGAAAACAAATTAACCTGCTACCAAAATACTAAAAGATGAAGTCGTGTCTAAAAATCTAAAAAGCGACAGCAAGTCCAAAAGCAAAGCGTGTCTAACAATCTAAGAGCGACAGCAAGTCCAAAAGCAAAGCACATCCAATAATCTAAGAGCAACAACAAGTCCAAAAACAAAGCACATCCAATAATCTAAGAGCAACAGCAAGTCCAAAAGCAAAGCGTGTCTAACAATCTAAGAGCGATAGCAAATCTAAAAGCAAAGCGCGTCTAAAAAGGTAGCTGAGCAAAGTCAAAGCTACATTTTCTTATACATATTCTTCAACTTCTCACGCGTAATGATTTCTTGCCAATTTTTACCCAAGGCATTTTCCCAAAGAGGAACTAACATCAACGCAATATCAATCATTTTGTCAAATTCCTTATCGGTCAAATCTTTACAAACTCCTTTTGGAATGTCAATATCATGTTTGCGAACCATTTTCTTGAACTCAGAAACTCCTTGCGGATAGAATTCTTCTAAGTGATTGAATACAATACAGTTTCCAATTCCATGCTTCGTTCCAAGCAAATACGAAAGTCCGTAACTCATAGCATGCGCTACACCAACTTGTGAATACGCAATACTCATTCCGCCATGCCAAGAAGCCATCATCAATTTATCTTCAGAATCTTCATCGCGCACATTTTTTTCTAAGAATACATTGCGACACAATTCCAATGCTTTTTCACCATAACTCTGACTAAATGCATTTAAATATGTTCCTGTAAGCGATTCTATACAGTGAATATAACAGTCCATTCCTGTGTAAAACCATTGATTTTGAGGAACACCACGTGTCAACTCAGGATCTAATACCACTTGATCAAACGGTGTATAATCAGAATTAATTCCTAATTTCTTTTCTGGTCCTGTCAAAACGGTCGTACGTGATACTTCGGCTCCAGTTCCTGAGATTGTTGGAATTCCTACATGATATACAGCTTCATTACTGACCAAATCCCAACCTTGATAATCGGCTGCACTTCCTTCATTGGTCAACATAATAGCTACGGCTTTTGCCATATCGAGCAAAGTTCCACCACCAATTCCGATAATTCCAGATGGATTTTCAGTAAAACGTGACTTTAATTCCTCTACCAAAGCATCTACTTGTGAGGTTTTTGGTTCTTCTTCTGCCGAAACAAAAATAATTTGATCTAAAAAGCGAAGTGGAATTCTGTCAATCAACCAAGGATTATGTTCAAAAACATCATCTACCAAAAAGATAAATGGCGCTTTGGTATTCACTCGTTTTGGTGTTAAAATTTCCTGTATCTGGTTAAAACTTCCTCTTCCGAAGATTACTCTGGGAACCATTGGAAAGTTTTTATACTGCATAGTTAGTTAATTTAATGTTGTAAATATAAATATTACGTTAGCTTATTTCGTGTTTTAGTAAATATTCTTGAAACTTTTCGGTAAACTGCCCAACATGATAGCCATCCATCAATGCGTGATTTACGGAAACTGAAACTGTCATTACTTTTTTAGCGCCTTCATCTTCCATTTTACTAAAAGCAATTTTTGGAACAGACTCTTTTTTTCCATGAAAAGGTTCTTTATGTCCAGTAAAATTCACCCAAGGCAATGCCGAACAATAAATACAATCTTCCGTGTTTTTAGGTGGAAACAAGTCATCAGAATTCAAAATTCGTTCTTTTTCTTGCTCTACATTTTGTTTGAATACTTCAAAATTCTCATCATAATCAATAAACGAAAAACCGAACGTTTTATCAAGTCGCATAATCGTCGCTGACGCATGAATTTTATCATGAATCACGACTTCATTTTCATTTTCAATACGATACCGAAATGCTTTAACATCATTGATAGCTTTCATGCAATCGTGCAAATACACTGCAAAAAAACTATTTCTGGTAGCTTTTGCAAACTCGTAAGCTTTGGTTACATCCATGGGCGCTGCAACCGCAAAGAATGGATCTTGAAACGTATTGAAAAACTCAAAGTGTTTTCTTCGATTCCATGTCTGTACATTTAGCTTCCTCATTACAAATACTTTAACACTTCAGTAATGCTTTTTACGACATCGTATTCTTCAGATTCTTCATTTGGTGACACCGTTTCATGCTGCCAAGTCGTATGAAATGGTACATGAATCGCTTTTCCTCCTATGTTGATTATCGGCAACACATCAGATCGCAATGAGTTTCCTATCATTAAAAACTCGTTCACGTCAATTTCTAGATGTTCCAATAAATCGCTGTAATTTTTTTCTTTTTTATCGCTCATCACTTCTACATGATGAAAATATTTGGTCAAGCCAGATTTTTCTAATTTACGTTCTTGGTCAAGCAAATCACCTTTGGTTAAGACCAATAATCTGTATTTTTTGCTCAATGTTTCCAAAACTTCTTCAATTCCATCGAGCAATTCTACTGGCATGGAAATCATTTCTTTTCCAAGATTGAGAATGTCTGAAAGTACTTTGTTAGAAATTTTACCATTAGAGAGTTCAATCGCGCTTTCTACCATCGACAAAACAAAACCTTTGATTCCGTATCCGTAAATCGAAAGATTTTTCATCTCCATTTTGAACAACTCTTGATCAATTGTATTTTCTGTCTCATACGCAGATAACAATTGTGCAAACTTATGTTCGGCATCTCTAAAGTACGTTTCATTTACCCAAAGTGTATCATCTGCATCAAAAGCAATGACTTTTACGTTGTCATACTTCATTATTTCCATATCTTTTTTGCGCGTTCTAAATCTTCTGGCGTGTCAATTTCTACACCTTCCACCGTTGTGGTCACCATTTTTATTTTTTTACCAAATTCTAAATAGCGAATGCATTCTATCTTTTCAGTTGCTTCTAACATTTTCATAGGCAACTGCGCAAAATCGAGTAATGCTTGTTTACGGAATGCGTAAATTCCTTTGTGTTTATAGTATGTTGCGCCTGCATTTTTATCTCTTGGATATGGAATTGGCGAACGTGAAAAGTACAACGCAAAGTCGCGCTGATCTACAATTACTTTTACGGTATTTGGATTGCTGATTTCGTCCCAATCGGTAATTTCAACCATTAAAGAAGCCAAATCAATTTCTTTTTCTGGATCTTCATAAAATACGTTGATTACCTTTTCTAAACTCGCTTTTTCAGTAAATGGTTCGTCGCCTTGCACGTTAATGACAATATCTGCTTCTACATTTTCAACAGCTTCTGCAATACGATCGCTTCCAGATTCGTGCTGCTTTTTGCTCATGATTACTTTTCCGCCGTGACGACTAATTTCTTCCTGAATAACATCACTATCTGTCACCACATATACTTCAGCGAAGAGTCCTGTAGCAACCGTAGCTTCGTACGTTCGGGTAATTACAGTTTTTCCGTGTAAATCTTGCATGAGCTTTCCTGGAAATCGGGAAGCTGCATATCGTGCGGGAATCATGGCTATTATTTTCAAAAGGAAGAAATTTTATAAGATTTCAAAAATACAATTATTTTAAAAAAGATACAGAAAATTATTCAGCTACTCCAAGAATGGCTTATATTTCTGTAAAAAGGTTGTTTTGTTACGAAACAAAAAAATCGTCTGAAAAACCAATTAAATATAGTTTTTCTTGGGCACGCGTCATGGCTGTATACAACCAACGCATGTATTCTTTTCCAACGCCGTTGGGCAAATAGGGTTGTTCTATAAATACTGTTTTCCATTGTCCACCTTGCGATTTGTGACAGGTAATGGCATAACTGAATTTTACTTGCAGTGCGTTGAAATATTTATTGGCTTTTACTTTTAAAAACTTCTTGTATTTAGAGGTTTCACTTTCGTAATCGTTCATGACTTCTTGGTACAAACGATTTCCATCTTCGTACGACAACGCTGGTGTTTCTGCGTGAATGGTATCTAAAAGCAATACGGTTTCTAGTGGTTTTTGATTTGGATAATCGACCATTCGGATTTTTACTTCTGCAAAGCGAAAACCATACAATTCTTTGATGGCAAAAATTTCTAAAACTTCAATAATATCACCATTCGCAATAAATCCTGCTTCCGAAGTCGCCGGCAGCCAAAAGTAATTATTTTTAACCACCATAAGGTAATCACCCGAAGCTAACTCGTTCTCATTAAACAAAATACGACTACGTATTTGTTGATTGTAGGCATTAGCTCTTTTATTGGAACGGACTATGATGGCCATTTCTTCTTTTCCTTCATCAGAATATGATTCGCTGATGGCTTCTTGAATTTCATATCCATCTGTCAAACGTACAATGTCTGGAAAACTATCCAATTGAAATTTATATTCTGCATAAAATTGATCGTGTAATTGTTCTCGCAAATTTGTTGCATTGACTAAAATTCCAGATTCCGAATCTTGTCTTACAACTTCATCAAGTTCAATAAGTGTTACATTTTTATCATAATTCAACTCCAACGTTCGTTCATCTAAAGCTGGACTAATATCTAATTTCACTGGCGGCAACTGTGCCGTATCTCCAATTAAGATGAGTTTACATTTATGTCCAGAATACACATACGTCATCAAATCATCTAGTAAAGAACCATTTTCAAAGAGTTTAGAGTCACTTGGCGCATCTGGAATCATAGAAGCTTCATCGACTATAAAAAGTGTATCACGATGCTTATTGGGTTGCAATACAAAGCTAACGCCGCCACCTTTGTCTTTTTTAGGAAAATATATTTTTCGGTGAATGGTGTGTGCTTCTTTTTTGGAGTAATTGCTAATTACTTTGGCAGCGCGTCCAGTAGGTGCTAACAAAACCGATTTCTTTTTGGTGTGCCATAAATGCGTAACCAAAGTTCCTATGGTCGTGGTTTTTCCTGTTCCTGCATATCCTTTTAATAAGAACAAAGCATCGTTATCATCTCCAAAAATAAACTCGCAAAGTTTGTGTAAAACTACATCTTGTTTAAAAGTAACTTCATGTGGAAATTTACTTTTCAATAATTTATAAAATGTAGTTGCATCCATAAGCTTAGCCATTATCGTCTTTTTGCAGAATATTGAAAGCGAAAATAGAAAAGTAAATCGAATGATTCTGCATCATTTAATTTTTTCTAAATATAACATGCTTTTTTTAGGCAAATACTTTTACCATTAAAAAAAAATTGTAGATTTGCGTATATTGATGTTCTTTAAAACAAAACTATTCTTAATAGAGATGAAACACGTAAAACAAAAATTCAATTTAGTCTTATCATTCGTAATCGCTTTCTTACTCGTGCCTGCACTGGCTGTAGCTCAAAATAATGAAGTGGTAGAACCAGGTTCATTTGCAACATGGAAAACACCATTAATATTAATTGTTGCTCTTGTCGCAGCTATTGGACTTTTATTTTTAATTGAGAAAATGATTCCTAGAAAGTTAAGACCTATTTTTTCTATTGTATTTTTGGCAGCTTCAGTATTTTTTGGATACCAAATTTACGCTTCAATTATGGCGCCTGTAAAGTTTAAGAAAGAAAAGATTAAGCGTTACACACTTGTTATTGATAACTTGAAAGATATTAGAGATGCGCAATCAGCACATAAAACAATCACAGGTGGTAAGTATGCTAAAAACTTCAGTGATTTAGAAAACTTCATTGAAACTGCAGAGTTTGCAATTGTTGAAAAAAGAGATTCAAGTTATGTGTATTTTGATAAAGCATATAAAATTGATAAGCAAAGAGATACTGTTATTATAGATACTCTTGGTTTTAAACCTGTGAGAGATTCACTTTTCAAAAACTCTAATCGTTACAAGACTATGAAGTATGTTCCTTATGCATCAAACGATAAGGAAACCTTCAAAATGCAAATTGATTCTGTTGAAATCAATAATTATGTAGCACCTGTTTTTAAAGTTTCAGTTAAAAAAGACATCATATTACACGATTTAGACAAAGATTTACTAAGACAGGAAAAAAGAGTTATTTCTGTTGATGAAATTGATGGAGACGAAGTATTTGTTGGATCACTTGATAAAGTAAGTGACAGTGGTAACTGGCCAACTAGTTATGAAATATTAGATGACAAAAAGAAGAAATAATATAGATCATACAAATTTTAAAAAGTTGTCCATTCAGATATCACTGAATGGACTTTCTTTTTGTATACTACATACAGTTGACAATGAAATTACGGAATTGCGTCATTTTTTATTTGAAGAAGTGACCAATCCATTACAATTAGAAAAAGAAATTGTCGCTATTTTTGAACAAGAAGCTGCCCTACTCGATCAGCCGTTTGAATCCGTAACCGTAAGTCATATAAACACGCTTTCAACCTTTGTTCCTAAACCTTTATTTTCAGATAAAAACTTAGCAGATTATCTAAAATATAACAACAAAATTTTACCAAACGATTATATGACCTTCGATGTTATTACCAATAACGACATGGTCAATGTATATATTCCATATGTAAACATCAATAATCTATTTTTTGAGAAATATGGCGCGTTTCATTACAAACATTTTGCAACTATTTTGTTAGAAAATATTTTTCAAATAGCAAATGTCAGCGAAGAAACCACGCTGTATGTACATGTACAAAAAGAACATTTTGAAATTGTAGCCATTCAACAGAAGAAACTATTATTTTATAATTCTTTTGAATATACCTCTTCGGAAGATTTTATTTACTACCTGCTTTTTACCATTGAGCAATTGCAATTAAATACCAATACATTGCAATTATACTTTTTAGGCGATATTGATAAGAGCGATGTTTTGTACACGGTAGCATATACATATATTCGTCATGTTGAATTTTTAGACAAGCAATACACTTTTAGCTTTCACGAAAGTGTATCAACACCAAAAAATCATCACGATTTCACCTTATTAACGAATTTTTAGATGCGAATTATTTCAGGAAAACACAAAGGAAGACGTCTGCAAGCTCCTAAAAAATTGCCTGTGCGTCCAACTACAGATTTAGCAAAAGAATCTCTTTTTAATATTCTAAACAATCATTACTACTTCCACGAAATTCGTGTGCTGGATTTATTTGCTGGAACTGGAAATATTAGCTATGAATTTGCTTCTCGCGGTACCGAAACTATTACTGCGGTAGATGGTGATTATGGTTGTGTGAGTTTTATTAAAAAAACGGCGGCGCAATTAGACATTAATATTACTGCGCTTAAAAGCGATGTATATAAGTTTCTAGACAAAACACATATACAATCGGATATCATCTTTGCAGATCCTCCATACGCGTTTACAACGGAGCAATTTGAAAAAATTACGCATAGTGTTTTTGAAAGAGGTTTGTTGTTAGAAGGTGGTTTTTTAATTATTGAACACGCAAAAGAAACCAAACTAGAACATGTAGCTAATTTTAGCTTTTCAAAAAACTATGGTAGTTCGGTGTTTAGCTTCTTTGAACTTCCTGAAACTACTACTGAAGAAGAATAACTTTTTTAAAATTGAAGCATAAAAAAACCGTGAAGGAAATTCCCAAACGGTTTATATATTTTTATTCAGAAGTATAAATTCTCTAAAACGTACGCAGTTCTGCCATTTTAATCGCTGCTACTGCCGCTTCAACACCTTTATTTCCGTGTTTTCCACCAGAACGATCAATTGCTTGCTGCAAAGTATTATCTGTCAATACACAGAAAATTACTGGAATATCTGATTGTACATTCAAGTCTTTAATTCCTTGTGCTGTAGCACTACATACAAAGTCAAAATGCTTTGTTTCTCCTTGAATCACACTTCCAATAGCTATAATTGCATCTACTTCAAGTGTTTTTTGCATATGTTTAGCGCCAAACACCAATTCATAGCTTCCAGGAACATTCCAACGAATGATATTTTCTTCCGCTACTCCATTAGCTGTTAGTGCTGAAATAGCACCTTCACACAATCCTTCGGTGATATTCTCATTCCACTCAGAAACAACAATCCCAAATCGAAAATCTTTCGCATTTGGGATTGTAGCTTTATCGTATGTTGATAAATTTTTATTTACTGTAGCCATAATTAGTTAGTTATTCAAGGCTTCTGCTTTTCCTATATAAACATCTAGCAATTTTCCATCAGCAGTAGTTTTAAAAGAAGCATATTCATCTTCAATTCTATTAAAATACTCTAATGCTTTTGCTGGTTGCGGTGTATCTAAACTTAATGCTGTGATTCCTGCTTTCAATAAATAAATAGGAGTCGTTGCATCGTTTGCACTATGCTTGAATGCTTTTTCGTAATATTCTAAAGCTTCATTCATTTGGTCTAATTGTGCAAAAGCGTCACCTAGAGCACCTTTTGCCTTCGCTCCAATAATTACTTCAGCAGAAGAAGAGTTAAACTCTTCTAAATAGTCAATTGCTTTATCATATTGTTTCAATTCCAAATATGCAATTCCAGCACTGTAGTTTGCTAAATTAGCTGTACTCGTTCCTCCGTATTCAGAAATAATTTTCAAATATCCATATTTTCCTTCTCCACCGTTCAATGCTAAATTGTATAATGAATCTCTTGTTGCCATTCCATTGAGCATGTTTTCAGTCAGGTTAATATTTACAGCCTGATTGAAGTATGAGTTTGCTTGAAACACTTCATTTGCAGCTTCTGTTTCTTTTGGAGCAGCAAATAATTTCGTGTAAACTAAGTATCCTATAAGTATTACAGCAATTGCACCAATACCCATAAAGATAAACTTCTGATTCCCAGCGACCCATTCTTCAGTTTTGGACGCAGTTTCATCTAAAGTATTAAAAACTTCTGCTGTTGTACTATCGATTTCTTCAGCAGAAACTTCTTTCTCTTTCTCTACTTTGGTCTTTACTTTATATCCTCTTTTCTTGTAAGTTGCCATAAATTGTATATTAATGTGCGCAAAAATAAAATTTTTAAGTAGAATTAAAAGCTTATTTATTTGATATTTTTCAATAATTTGCATTTTTATTGTAATGATGCTTCTATTTTCATGTTTCTAAAGAAATTATCACTAATTAATTACAAGAATTTTGAAACGAATTCTTTTGATTTTAATCAAAAAATAAATTGTCTTGTCGGAAATAACGGTGTTGGGAAAACAAATGTTCTCGACGCTATTTATCATTTGTCATTTGGAAAAAGTTATTTCAATCCTGTTGCAAGTCAAAACATTAGACACGGAGAAGATTTTTTTGTGATTGATGGCTTGTATGAAAAAGTTGATAGAGACGAAAATATCATCTGTTCACTAAAAAGAGGACAAAAAAAGATGGTGAAGCGTAATGGAAAACCGTATGATAAACTTTCAGAACATATTGGTTTTTTACCATTGGTCATTATTTCGCCTGCAGATCGTGATTTGATTATTGAAGGAAGTGACACACGCAGAAAATTTATGGACAGCGTCATATCGCAATCAAACAAGCAGTATTTACAAAACCTCATCAAATACAATAAAGTGCTTTCGCAACGAAATTCACTTTTAAAGTATTTTGCACTCAACAGTACATTTGATGCCGATACATTGAGTATTTACAATGATCAAATGCATGAACTTGGTTCTCAAATATATGCAGAACGCAGAAAGTTTTTAGAAGCATTTTTGCCGATTTTCATGACGCGATACAAGGCAATTTCCAACGAAAAAGAAATTGTAAATATCAGTTACAAAAGTCAATTACATGAAAAAGATTTTCGATCTTTGTTGAACGAGAGTCTAGCGAAAGACAAAGTATTGCAATATACGAGTGTGGGAGTTCATAAAGATGATTTATTGTTCACCATTGAAACCTATCCAATCAAAAAATTTGGAAGCCAAGGACAGCAAAAATCGTTTTTAATTGCCTTAAAATTGGCACAATTCGATTTTATCAAAAACTTAGCAAATGTCACTCCTATTCTATTATTAGACGATATTTTTGACAAACTAGATGAACAACGTGTGGCACAAATCATGTCTTTGGTAAATGATGATGATTTTGGTCAAATTTTTATCAGTGACACACATGTAGAACGTACCGAAAGTATTGTAAAAGAAATTCATCAATCCTACGAGATTTTTAAACTGTAATCTATTTTGAAGAAAAGACATACCGAACATAGAGCCATTAGCGAAGTACTAAAAGATTTTGTTTCCGAACATCGATTGGAAGATGGTTTGGACAAAATTGATGCACGCGATGCTTGGTTAAAATTGATGGGAAATGGTGTGAATAATTATACGACAAATGTCATTTTAAAAAACGATACCTTATACGTTTCTTTAACTTCCGCGGTGCTTCGCGAAGAATTGAGCTATGGAAAAGAAAAAATCATCCGAATGCTGAATGAAAGTTTGGGGAAAGATTTGATTAAAACGCTGATCTTACGATAGACTTGTTAGACTTGTTAGACTTGTTAGACTTGTTAGACTTGTTAGACTTGTTAGACTTGTTAGACTTGTTAGAC
>NZ_CANLEA010000043.1 GCF_947489565.1 uncultured Kordia sp.
CGCTTTTTGATCGCTTCGCTTTTTGATCGCTTCGCTTTTTGATCGCTTCGCGTGTTATCTTAAAATACTTTTACATTTAAAATTCAACATTTAGCATTTAAGATTTAAAATTTCCTAAAATAAGATCAAAAAAAATGCCTCATCAACATTGACAAGGCATTTTATTTATAACGTTTCTCTTATTAGTTGTTAGATGATTCAACCTCAGATTTATCTTTCATCATAATGCTTTTCGATTTGCTAGGATCCACAATTTTTCCTTTAATCTTAATGGCTTTTGTAGGCTCATCTGCATTAGAATATACTGTAATTGTCTTTCTAATTGGTCCAACACGCTTTGTGTCATACTTTACTTCAATAACACCATCTTCACCAGGTAAAATTGGCTTTTCTGGTTTTTTTGGAATTGTACATCCACAACTAGAGTATACTCTTGTGATCACTAAAGGTGCATTTCCAGTGTTCGTGAATTCAAAGACACGTACGCCATCAGCTCCTTTTTCAATAGTTCCGTAGTCAATTGTTTCTGACTTAAACTTTATTTTTGCAGTCTTATCCTGTGCTTGTAAAGCAATGGTAAATAGACCTACAAATAGTATTGTAATTATTTTTTTCATCATTCTTGTATTTAGTATTAGCGTAAAATTAGGTGCTTATTTATAATTTTACAAAATTTATTTCACAAAAAACAAAGTAATTGGTATCAATTGCACATATTTAACAATTAAATGCAAAAGTGATAAAACACTTTTTAAATAGTATAGATATAAGTACTTTTGTCAACTTAAATATTACAAAAACAATACCAAAATGAGTATTCAGAAAAAGTATGATCCAAGTCAGATCGAAGACAAATGGTACCAATATTGGATGGAAAACAACTATTTTCATTCAGAACCGGACGAACGTGAAGCGTATACAATAGTAATTCCGCCACCAAATGTCACAGGAGTCTTGCACATGGGACACATGCTAAATAATACCATTCAAGATGTATTGATACGACGTGCGCGTTTGAAAGGATATAACGCTTGCTGGGTTCCCGGAACCGATCATGCCTCTATTGCTACGGAAGCAAAGGTTGTAAATAAGCTGAAACAAGAAGGTATTAAAAAGTCCGACTTGTCTCGCGAAGAATTTTTAGGACATGCTTGGGAATGGACGCATAAACATGGCGGAATCATTTTAGAGCAACTTAAGAAATTAGGTGCTTCTTGCGATTGGGACAGAACTAAATTTACAATGGATGACGATATGTCAGCAGCTGTCATCAAGACATTTGTTGATTTGTATAGTAAAGGTTTGATTTACCGCGGATATCGTATGGTAAATTGGGATCCGGAAGCTAAAACAACACTTTCTGATGAAGAAGTAATTTATGAAGAAAAGCAAGGAAACTTGTATTATCTGTCGTATGCAATTGAAGGAAGTGACGAAAAAGTAACGATCGCTACAACACGTCCTGAAACCATTTTGGGTGATACTGCAATTTGTATCAATCCAAATGATGAACGGTATACACACTTAAAAGGTAAAAAAGCAATTGTTCCATTAGCGAACAGAGTCATTCCTATTATTGAAGACGAATATGTAGATATCGAATTTGGTACAGGTTGCTTAAAAGTAACGCCTGCGCACGATGAAAATGATAAAGTATTAGGAGAAAAGCACAAATTAGAAGTAATTGATATTTTTAATGAAGATGCAACGTTGAATAGCTTCGGATTGCACTATGAAGGAAAAGATCGTTTTGTAGTTCGTAAAGAGATTTCGAAAGAATTAGAAGAAAAAGGATTCTTAATCAAAACGGAACAACATATCAATAAAGTAGGAACTTCCGAAAGAACCAAAGCAGTCATTGAACCAAGATTGTCAGATCAGTGGTTTTTGAAAATGGACGATTTGGTAAAACCAGCTTTAAAAGCGGTATTGGAAGATGAAGAAATCAAATTATTTCCTAAGAAGTTTGAAAATACGTATCGCCACTGGATGGAAAATATTCGCGATTGGAATATTTCACGTCAGCTTTGGTGGGGACAACAAATTCCTGCGTATTATTTTGGAGATGGAAAAGAAGATTTTGCTGTTGCTGAAACGAAAGAAGCAGCATTGGCTTTGGCGATAGCAACGACAGGAAATGAAAACTTAACACTAGATGATTTACGTCAGGATGAAGATGCTTTAGATACTTGGTTTTCTTCGTGGTTGTGGCCAATTAGTGTTTTTGATGGAATTCGCCATCCTGAGAATGAAGAAATTCAATATTACTATCCAACAAATGACTTGGTAACTGGACCAGATATTTTATTTTTCTGGGTTGCCCGAATGATTATTTCTGGATATGAATACCGCGATATGAAACCATTTACCAATGTATATTTAACTGGTTTGGTTCGTGACAAGCAAGGACGTAAAATGTCGAAGTCATTAGGGAATTCTCCAGATGCTTTAAAATTAATAGAAGAATTTGGAGCCGATGGTGTTCGTGTTGGATTGTTGTTAAGTTCTGCTGCAGGAAACGATTTATTGTTTGATTTTGATCAAGTAGATGACAAAGGAGAGGTTTTAAAACCGAAAGAAATCAAAGCATGGAAAGAAGCAGGAAAAGAGCCTATATACACGTCTAAATTGTGTATGCAGGGAAAAGGATTTGCAAATAAAATATTTCAAGCATACAATTTAACGCAAATTTGGGAAGTAAGTGAAGATGCTGTACAACCAGAAGTTGCTAAAATTGCTATTGAGTGGTATCAATCAAAATTCCAAAAGGCATTAGTTGCTCTGGAAGATCAGTATAGTAAATACAGAATTTCGGATGCATTGATGATTACGTACAAACTTGTTTGGGATGATTTCTGTTCGTGGTTTTTAGAAATGGTAAAGCCAACGTACGGTTCGCCAATTGATAAGAAAACCTATGATATGATACTTTCACTTTTTGAAGATAATTTAAAAGTATTACATCCATTTATGCCATTCCTAACGGAAGATATTTGGCAGCGTATGGCAGAACGTTCTAAAGAAGAAGCATTGGTTGTTTCTAGCTGGCCAGAAAGCGCTAAAAGTGACTCAAAATTGATCACAGATTTTGAAATGATTCAGGATGTGGTTTCTGGAATTCGTAAGATTCGTAAAGAGAAAAACATTGCAAATAAAGATGCCATCTCTTTAACGGTTATGAATAATGAAAATGCTACAACTACGTTAGATACTGTGATTGCAAAACTAGCGAATGTAGAAAATATTAGCTACAGTGACGAAAAACTAGAAGGCGCTTTATCATTCCGTGTAAAATCGAATGAATATTTTATTCCAATGGAAGGAGCAATTGATATTGAAGCTGAAGTTGAAAAACTTACTAAAGAATTGGAATATGTAGAAGGTTCTTTGAAAATTGTTCGTAAGAAACTATCCAATGAGCGTTTTGTAAGCAATGCGCCAGAGCAAGTGGTTGCTAGCGAAAAGAAGAAAGAAGCAGATGCGATTGCTAAAATTGAAACGTTGAAAGCGAGTTTGGAATCGCTTCGTTAGTTTGTTGTTTGAAACTAAATAGATCAACAATCGTTAATTGTACATCAAAGCGTCATTTCGAGTGAATTTGTGGAACAAATTTGTATCGAGGAGTGCTAAGAAACGAAATTTAATAATCATAAATTAAAACCATGTACAGAAGTAATTTTGTATGTGGTTTTTTGTTTTTTACCACGAATTCACGAATTTTTTAGCTTGTTTTTCGGCACGAGTTTAAAATGATTTTTCCACGTCATGCTGAACTCGATTCAGCATCACATAAAATCAAAATACTAATGTAGTAAGAGTGCATGCATCAAAATATTCTCGATACATTTTTTTATTTCACTGCAAAAATCACTCGAATTGACGTTTAATACATCTGAATAATAATTAGTGATTCTAACAGCGACAGCGATACTAAAGCGAAGCGTGTCTAACAATCTAACAGCGATAGCAATCTAATTAAGTCTAAAAAAGGTTATTTTTCAAAATAAGAATTCACCAATTCGATATACGCTATTTTGGCTTCTTCTGGAGAGATGTCTTGCATTTGCAACAATGCATTCATTTTAAAAGCGTTGATAATTGGGCGACTACTACTAGGTTTATCATCATTATTAGTGGCACGCTTGTAGTATGCATACAAACGCAATAAGAAGTCTGCAGCAAAGGAATCTGTGCAGTTGTTGACACGTTCAACTGCTTCAAAAAATTCTATGTCTAAATTAGAAGCACTCATTATTTCATAGCAATTACATCAACGCCGCCTTTTACGGTTTGATTCAGTTGTACGTTAATGTTCGTATCTAAAGGTAAAAACAAATCTACACGCGATCCAAATTTAATGAATCCAGCATCTTCTCCTTGTATCGCTTGTTCGCCTTCTTCGGCATAGTTGACAATTCTTCTCGCCAATGCACCAGCAACTTGTCTGTATAAAATAGCTCCGTACGTTTCATTTTCAACTACAATCGTAGTGCGCTCATTTTCTTCAGACGATTTTGGATGCCAAGCTACCAAGTATTTCCCAGGATGGTATTTGCTATATTTTACAGTTCCTCCAATGGCATATCGAGTAACATGTACATTGATTGGTGACATAAAAATGGATACTTGCAAACGTTTTTCATTAAAGTATTCCTTTTCAAAAACTTCTTCAATCACAACCACTTTTCCATCAACAGGAGCAATGACATGTGCGTCATTTTTAGGTGTAACACGCTTTGGATTTCTAAAAAATTGTAGAATCAAAATTAAAAATACAACGGCAACACCTTGTAATAGATATTTCAGCCAAGCAATATCTATCTTATCCGCAGTAAGGACAATAGCTGCAACAATAATAAATGTTACAATGATAATCTTATAACCTTCTTTATGAAACATAATGTAATATCTTTAAAAACAAATAAATAAATGGTGCTGAAAATATCATGCTGTCCAATCTGTCATAAATGCCACCGTGCCCTGGTAATATAGAACCACTGTCTTTTACGTTTGCTTGTCTTTTAAACTTCGATTGAATCAAATCACCAATAGTTCCAATAGAACTGATGATGATCGCCATAATTAGCCAGCTGCTAAAATTTAACGTATCTGTAAATTTAAATATAAAATAACTAGCAATACAAGAAAAAAGTAATCCGCCTAAAAAACCTTCTACCGTTTTCTTGGGTGAAATTCGTTCAAATAATTTCTGCTTCCCAAAGTTTTTCCCTGTGATATATGCAAAAGAATCATTTACCCAAACTAAGATAAAACTCCCTAAAATAATATACGGTTCATAGGTTTCCGTTGCATTTGGTATCAATAATAAAAACGCAAAACTACTACTCATATAAAAGGTAGTAAGCAGGTATTTTTTGAATTCGAATTGCGGAATTATTTTTTTGCTGAATAAATCTCGAATTAAAAATAAAGACACAAATATGGAAAATACCAATAAAATTAGTGTGGCTTCTTTGATTTTTAGTTCAGGTTGTAGTTGTTTCCAAAACACAAAAACGCCAAGTGTGACTAAAAAGATAATATATTGTATGAAACCCTTTAAGCCAATGAGTTTGCTAAATTCATACATACACAATAATCCAAAAATGGTAAATACAGCGAAAATAGCTGATTGTGAGTAGTATACTGAAGAAATTAATAGTGTTACAAAAATTAATCCAGTCAAAGATCGAGTCAAAAATTCTTTCATTCTAGAGGTCTTCCAATAGCAGCAAATATAAGTTTTTTGAGCTACTTCCATACGATAAAAAGTCCTTTTCTTCTTGTACTTGAAAATGCTTGATTGTAGTGATGTTACTTGGAATATTAGATTTGTATTTGCCTTTAATACCACGCAACCCTTCTCCAATAGTGGTTACCAATTGACTAGTAGTGGCAAGGACGACAAAATTATCTGGTAAATCGTTAAGTTTTTTTTCTTTTATTTGGTTAGAACAAACTAGAATTGAACCATTATCAGCAATTAAATATTCACAAGAACACAAGTAGAAGCTTGCATTCATGTTGATACGAGAAAATTTCATATCAAAATTGTCAAATCGCTCTTGCAATTCATTGTCAAAACATAAAACATCTTTTCCTTCCCAGTTATTCTCTAAAAGGATATTTTCCAAACTATCATATATGTCCGTGTAGGAATCACAGTATAAAAACTTCCCTCCATTCTTACGGAAATTAATCGTAAAACGTTCATCAATAGGAAGTTGAATTTGTGGCATATATTTTCCGCGCTCTTCCGCAGGATTCGTTTCCTGTTGAGGTTTGGATTTGGAGCCGAAAATTTTTTTGAAAAGACTCATGGAGTCAATTGTAGTTTATGATTTGGAATTATTTAATGTAAAGATAAAAAATCTCGAATTATACTAAAGATAATTCGAGACTTTTTAAATAAATGTTCACTAAAATGAACTATTCTTCTTCCGAATATTTAATTTCGTCAGTTTTTTCATATGGTCTTTGTCCAAATAACTCTTCAAGATCATCTCTAAAAATCACTTCTTTTTCTTTTAACCTTTCGGCAAGAAGGACTAATAGATCTTTTTTGTCTTCCAATAAGTCAATAGCTCTTTGGTATTGTGTTTCTATAATGTCTTTAATTTCTGAATCAATTAACTCAGCAGTTCGTTCGCTATATGGTTTTGTAAAACCTTGTCCATTAGGATCGTAATACGTAACGTTTCCTACTTTTTCATTCAAACCAAAAACGGTAACCATTGCTCTTGCTTTTCTGGTAACACTTTCAAGATCGCTTAATGCACCTGTAGAAATTTTGTCAAACATTAATTTCTCAGCAGCACGTCCACCCATAGTCACACAAATTTCATCTAAGTATTTTTCTGTTCTAGTTAGGTGCGACTCTTCTGGTAAATACCAAGCAGCTCCAAGAGAACGTCCACGAGGAACGATCGTTACTTTTACAAATGGATCGGCATATTTTAAGAACCAGCTTACAGTAGCATGTCCAGCTTCGTGATAAGCAATTAATTCTTTTTCTTCTTTAGAGAAAATTTTACTACGCTTTTCTAATCCACCTACAATTCTATCAACAGCATCCAAAAAATCTTGCTTTTCAACAGCTTTCTTTTCTTTTCTTGCAGCAATTAAAGCAGCTTCATTACAAAGGTTTGCAATATCTGCTCCAGAAAAACCTGGTGTTTGCTTCGCTAGGAAATCAACTTCTAAGCCTTCTGCTTTTTTCAATGGTTTTAAATGTACCTTAAAAATAGCGCGTCTTTCGTTAAGATTTGGCAATTCTACGTGAATCTGTCTGTCAAAACGACCTGCACGCATCAAGGCTTTATCTAAAATATCTGCACGGTTGGTTGCTGCCATTACAATTACATTTGTATTGGTACCAAAACCATCCATTTCAGTTAATAACTGGTTTAATGTATTCTCACGTTCGTCATTTGAACCTGTAATATTGTTTTTTCCACGGGCACGTCCAATAGCATCAATCTCATCAATAAAAACAATTGCAGGCGATTTTTCTTTGGCTTGTTTGAACAAGTCACGTACTCTTGAAGCACCAACTCCAACAAACATTTCAACGAAATCAGAACCAGAAAGCGAGAAGAAAGGTACTTTTGCTTCTCCAGCAACTGCTTTTGCTAATAAAGTTTTACCTGTTCCCGGAGGTCCTACTAATAAAGCTCCTTTTGGAATTTTTCCTCCTAAAGCAGTATATTTTTCAGGATTTTTCAAGAAATCTACAATCTCCTGTACTTCTTCTTTAGCACCTTCCAAACCAGCAACATCTTTAAACGATGTTTTCATGTCTGTTTTTTCATCAAACAGTTTTGCTTTCGATTTTCCAATATTGAAAATCTGTCCGCCGCCGCCGCCAGCGCCGCCGCCAGACATTCTACGCATGATGAAAATCCAAACTCCAATGATTAATACAAACGGTAAAATGCTAAAAATAAAGCTAGAAATGGTATTGTCTTGCTGATCGGAAGCAATTTCATAATCTAATTTCTTACTCTCTTTAGCTTGGTTTAGAAAATTTTCAAAATTTTCAAGATTCAAGTATTTGATTGAAAAATCTGGATTATCGCCCATAGAGAAGATACTTGATCTTTTATTGACGATTCCTTTATAAATATCTTTTTCAGCTGCGCCATCTTTTAAGTAGATGCGAGCAACTTTTGTATTTGTTACGACCTCAATTTTCTTAATATCATTGTACTGAACAAGTTCTTTAAATTTAGAGAAACTTACTTTGTCAGCTGATCCAGAGTCATTTGAAAGTATTAAGAAAAGGAGAAAAACTCCGATTAAACCATATATCCAATACGGACTAAACTTAGGTTTTTTTGTCATGTTATTGTTGTCTCTTGCCATTAAATTAAAATGTAATTTTTAATAATTTGCTTGAATAGAAGTTACTTTTGCATCTCCCCAAAGTCCTTCGATATCATAAAACTCTCGGATGTGTTTTTGAAATACGTGTACTACTACGTTTACATAGTCCATTAAAACCCATTCTGCATTTTCAGCACCTTCTATGTGCCAAGGTTTGTCTTTTAGTTCTTTACTAACCATTTTTTGAACTGAACCTACAATGGCGTTTACCTGAGTATTAGAAGTACCATTGCATATTATAAAGTAGTCACAAACTGTATTATCTATTTCGCGTAAGTCTAAGATGGTGATATCATTTCCTTTTACTTCTTCTATCCCTTTTATGATGCCTGTAATCAATTGATCAGTGCTTACCTTAGTTTTTGTCATTCAATTATTTATATTTTATACAAAAGTATTACTTTTAAATGTTATTTGTAACTCCTTTATCATAAGAATATCTAAAGTTTTTTAAATATACGATGAAAATAATCAAACTTGATGCCATTGATTCCACCAACACCTACTTACGACAGCTTAGTTTGGAAGAAAAGTTAGAGGACTTTACAATTATTACGGCTGCTTCTCAAACTGCGGGAAAAGGTCAAATGGGTACAAAGTGGGACTCTGAAAAAGGCAAAAACCTTACGTTTAGTGTGTTTAAAAAGGTTTCTTGTTTAGAAAATGAGGAGCAGTTTTACATCAGTATAGCCACTTCTTTGGCAATTTATAAGGCATTAAAGCACTTCCAAATTCCCAAATTAGCAATTAAATGGCCAAACGACATTTTGTCAGAGAATCAAAAAATATGTGGGATTTTGATTGAAAATGTCATACAAAATAGCAAAATGACAGCAGCCATTATCGGAATTGGCTTGAATGTGAATCAGACTGACTTTGACATAAACTTGAATGCTTCGTCTTTAAAAAAGATTAGGGGAATTCATTTTGACTTGGATGAAGTAATGTTTCATATCGCCTCACAGTTAAAAAAATATGCTGCATTGATTACAGAACGTTCATTGGATGTACTTAAAGAAGAATACGAATCTTTATTATTTCGAAAAGACAAACCTTCTACTTTTCAAAACACAAACGGAGAATTGTTTATGGGATTTATTCAAGGTGTTGCCGAAAACGGAAAACTCAATGTTTTATTGGAAGATGAGATTATGACAGCTTTTGATTTGAAAGAGATTAAGTTGTTGTATTAGGTTAGACTCGCTTTGCTTTTTAGTATCGACTTCGCCTTTTAGACACGCTTGCGCTTTGGTATCGCTTCGCTCTTAGACGCGGCTTTGCCTTTTAGTATTTTAGTAGCTGGCTAAT
>NZ_CANLEA010000044.1 GCF_947489565.1 uncultured Kordia sp.
ATAAATTCGTGCCGATCATGAAGCAAAAGAATGGCCAAAAAGTAATTCGTGAATTCGTGGTAAAAAAGACAATTTAAACCATTAGACACGCTTTGCTCTTAGAACACTTCGCTTTTAGACTAATTAGATGTTAGTCGTGAGTAGTGAGTATTGAGATATTTTCGAAGTACACTTTGTAAACAATTAGATTGTTCTTTGATACGAAATAAATTCGTGCCTACCATGAAGCAAAAAAATTACCAAAAAGTAATTCGTGAATTCGTGGTAAAAAAGATTACTTAGACTTACTTTGTACTTAGAATGTTACAGGACTTTATCTCCTAGTTTTTTTGATACGTCTTTGCGAGAAGTTTACGACGCTACAATCTGTATGAGAACAAATTAACAAATAGACAGATCAACAGAATAACAAATCAACAAAAAAGGAAATCAAAAGTTTATAAGTTTACGTTTTGATTTAAAAATTAGTGTTAACAATTCACCCAAGACCCAAGACCAAACACCCAAAACCTACACCACAAACACCAACGGATCCGGGTGTTGATACGTGTACTGAAGTAATTCTTTACTCTTAATGTTTGATACTTTTTTAAATGAAACCGATTCCGAAGGTATAAATTCTGGTGGCGTCAATCCTATTTTTTTGGCAGCTGCTGTATAAAACACTTCTCGTAACGGATGTTCATCGGCACAACCATTGATAACTTCTCCCCAAATATTTTTTGCTACAATTGCATCAATCAATCCAATACAATCATCTTGATGAATCATATTGATAGGTGTTTTTCCATTGGGAAGCTGTTTTTTCTTGGCTAAAAATCTTCCTGGAACTCTGTCATACCCAAAAAGTCCCGCAAAACGCAGAATCGTCAATCGATCTTGTAACTGCTCTCTTAAAATATTTTCAACGGCCAATACTGCTTTTCCAGACTCTTTTTCTGGTTGATTATCTATATCTTCCGTTACCCAATCGTTTGTATTTTGATAGACAGACGTTGAACTCACAAAAATAACTTTCTGTGTATTGTTGATAAACGGTAAAATAGCTCGTATTTGCTCTTGATATATCGTGATGATATTTGGAATTCTTCTCGGAGGAAAATTAATCACAATCACATCACTATTCGCTAAAAAATCAGTGTATAATTTGTCATCATTAGTCGTTCCTAAACTAAAAACATACGGTTGAATGGCAGCTTCGTGTAAAGTATTAACCTTTTCAGAAGAAGTCGTAGAACCTTTCACAGTATAGTTTTTCGCGATAAAATGTTTCGCTAGTGGCAATCCTAACCATCCACAACCTAAAATACTGATTTGTTTATGTTTCACTGTTTAGAGAAGTTTAAGAGTTTGATAGGTTATAAGTTTAATGAGTTTATAAGTTTAGGTATTGAAGAAAATTCACAATTTAAAATTCAACATTTAAAATATTATAACCAGCAACCAGTTATAACAACTGTCTTGGCTCTTCGTTACCAGCAATCGCATCATTTTCTGGATCACTTTCTGCACGTTTCAAAATAGACTCAGGAAGTGATTTCTTCGCTTTTGCGCCCATTTTCTTGATTTTTTCAATGCTTTTAATGATGTTTCCGCGACCTTCAAAGAGTTTGTTCATCGCAGCAGAATAATCCGATTTTGTAGCATCAATCTTTTTCCCAATTCCGATGAGGTCATTCATAAAACCTTCAAACTTGTCATACAAAGCTCCAGCTTGGCGTGCAATTTCAATCGCATTTCGTTGTTGCTTTTCATTATTCCACATCGTATCAATGGTACGCAAAGTTGCCAATAAAGTCGTTGGTGTCACAATCACAATATTCTTCTCAAATGCTTTGCTATATAACGTTGTATCTTCGTTGACGGCAATGGCAAATGCAGGTTCAATTGGAATAAACATTAAAACAAAGTCAGGGCTTTCTATTTCGTATAAATCTTCGTATTTCTTAGCGGATAATTGCTCAATATGACGTTTTATGGATGTTAGATGTTCTTTAAGACTTATTTCTCGTTCTTCATCTTCCGTATTTACATAACGTTCGTATGCTGTTAAGGAAACCTTAGAATCAATCACCATTTTTTTGTTGTTTGGCAAATTGATAATCACATCCGGAAGTACGCGCGAACCATCGTCACGAGTAAAATTCTGCTGTACGACATATTCACGATCTTTCTCCAAGCCACTTTTTTCCAACACGCGTTCTAGTACCAATTCGCCCCAATTTCCTTGCATTTTACTGTCTCCCTTCAAGGCTTTCGTTAAATTCACAGCTTCTTGACTGATTTGAATATTGGCTTTGCTCAGTTCGGATAGCTTTTCGCGTAAAGCGGAATGAATACTGATATTTTCCTTCTGAGAATCTTCTACTTTCTTTTCAAAATGCTGAATCTTCTCTTGAAGTGGCGTCAAAATATTTTTAATATTCTCTTTATTCTGTTCGGTAAATTTTGTCGATTTTTCTTCTAGAATCTTATTCGCGAGCAATTCAAAATCTTTACGCAATTGTTCTTGCTGCTTTCTAAGCGATTCGTCACGTTCAATATTTTGCTTTTGTAGATTTTCAAACTCTGAATTCTTTCGCGCCAATTCTACATTCAAAAAATCTTTTTCACGTCTAATTTCCTCACGTTCTTGTTCCGTTTTTGCTAAATTTTCTTTGAAACCATGCAATTGTTGCTGAAACGTCTCGTTTTGTTTAGCATTTTCTGCATGCATTTGTGTTTTCAAATCGTCAAATTGCGATTGTAATTGGCGATTACGTTCGTGTAAGCCTTCTTGTTGTGCTTTCGTTTTTAGGTTTCCGATGTACATTCCCAAGAAAATACCAACGGCTAAAAAGATGACAATAAGGATAATATAAATAACGATTTCTGACATGAAGTAAATTTTGCGTAAAGATACTATTTTGTATGAATTTTGGATTTAGAAAGCGGAATTAAGAATTTGAAAATTTAACCAGCTGTCATAACAAAAATCAAACAAGAAATAATATATATGATATTTGTGATTAGCATGCCGAGTCCAAACTGTCTAGTTTTTTCATAAAACACAAGAATCATACTGATTATAGACCAAAAAAGAGAAATATAAAATAACCCAATGAGTATTAAAAAGTCTAGGCCTGGTGCATGTACGCTTCGAGGAGAATAGATATTAAAAAGGAACGCAATCAATAAAAAGACTCCGTAGATAGCAATCCCAACCAACAATCCTTTTTTAAATTGTAAAAACATCTATTTCTTTTTGATTTTAAGGATTACAAAAACCTCTAAACAAATTGCGATGATGGTAATTAGGATAGAAATAAACAGCGGGAAATTTGCATTTTCACCATAATAATTCATAAGGCCGCCTTCTTGCGTAATAACATATGTAAGCTGTATGATAAAAAAACAGATAATGATAAAAAGTCCATTAAAAATTATATACAGATAATTTACCAAACGGTTTTTAAATTTTGTAAACAGCACTCTTAAAAAGTATAGGAACGAAAATGTAAAGACAAACATGCTCATTATATAATCTATAGCGTCAATAACTACGTACGTGTCGTGAACATTAATATCCAAAGTAGAATCTTGCAAAAGTGTATTCAGATCCATTGGAAATCCAAGCAATGCGTACAACACTATAAGACATAAGAGTATATAAATGAGTTCTTTTTTCATGTCTGAACGTTGTTAGGAAAATAAAAGTACCGTATCATCTTCAGAAAGTTTCATTTCTTTTTCAAACTGCAATCCAATTTTGTTCAGCAATCCGATAGAAGCGACATTGTTTCTGTCGGTAATGGCAACTATTTTTAAAATTTGCAATTGTTCTTTTGCATATTGTAATGTAGCTTTGGCGGCTTCATACGTATAACCTTTACGTCCATATGTTGGCAATAGTGCAAATCCGATATCAACATCTTCCAAAGAATCTCTATTCACCAAACCACACATACCAATTGGAGTAGCGGTTTCTTTGAGTTCCATTAACCACAAGCCAAAACCATTTTTTGAATAACTTTTTTGTAGATTTTCTCTAATATATTCTTCAGCAACGCCAGGCGTACGAATATTACGATCGCCAATATATTGAATCCACGATGGAGTATTTACCAATTCTAATACGAATTCAGTATCATTCAATGAAAACTCGCGTAAACGCAGGCGTTCAGTTTCTAGTATTGTTTTCAAAATTTAGCTCTTTAGATGTAAATCTATCAAATTAAAACACAAATAAAAAAACGTTGTGATACATTTTTGGCACAATATTTGTTGTATATAAACTGTAACACGATGTAGACATTATACAGAGCTGGTTACTCGAAGTAAAAGAGTCGTGATTACATTTGGTTGGTTAGTTTAGTTTAAAAAAACACTTCACGCTTGTGAGGTGTTTTTTCTTTTTTTATATGGTCTTAGATGTAATATTTATTAAGGTTTTTGGATTTCTTTAAGTCAAATATCATGCGCTTGTTGGAGAATTGAATATGGACAGAATGTTACTATAGAATACGCTTTTTCTGTCGCTCTAAACAGGCATTTAAATAAAATAAGAATTCATTTTATAGATATTCGTAACTACTCGGATTTTGTATGACTTCAATCACAACGATTGGAGCTTTTTTTATCTTAAACTAGTAGGTGGCGGCGGTGGCGGTGGCGGCGTATATTTATATTTATCAAAAATAGGTCCCGTTTTTTTGACATAAGATTTATAGGTACCCAAAAACCATTTGTTGATCGATTTTGAATCTGTTATAAATTTTGAATTTTTATATACTAATTTCCCATTTTCAAATCCAACAGTACTTGTTAAAATAAAATGATATTTTCCTCTGTGAAATTTCTCTCCTTGTCTTCTAGTCTTTTGAGTAAACGAAAAAATGGTTACTTTAAGTTCATTTGGGTTATCAGTAGGAGTGAAGAAAGGTAAAATATAACTTTTTGTGTCTTTACTCTTTGTGAATTTTATATTTTCTTTTTGAGTCAATTTTTCAACCTTGCTAGCATCAGTTTTAGACAAATTAAACTTGCTTATAAAGATTTGTAAATCATCAGATTCATCAATAGAGAAAGCAATATTTTTAATAGTGGAGTCGATTTTTCCAAACTCATCTTGGCTCAAATTTTGGCTGAATACATTACAGCTGATAAGCAACAAGGCTAAAGAATAAATAATTTTTTTCATTTTAGAATTTTGTCAACACCAAATATAAGCATTGTGGTTTAAATTATAATAGGAATTAGATATGCAACTAAATGAATTTTGCATAGCAATTGGTATTTAAAATGATCATATAGTTACAAAGGAATTAAATCTTTTTTCTTTTAATGTATTTAGAACACACCTAGTCTTAGTAATAACTTTTAAACTACACATTCTAAAATTTTCCTACTGTATTCTTAATAAAAAAGCTTATTACGTTTAAAAAAATGAGAAGAAAACCTTTTAAAAAGACAATTTGATGCATGTAATTTTTTAATATATTAGCCACAAGTCTTCTTAAAAATTTTCAATTGCCCGATTCTATGAATACTAAAAGTATTTTCTACCTGTTTTTAAGTTTCTGTTGTCAATTTTTATGCGCTCAAAATTATATCTATAAAGAATTTGGCATTACAGATGGATTGCCAAGCTTAGAAACACATCAACTACATCAAGACAAAAACGGAATCATTTGGATTGCTACCGATAGAGGAGTTGCAAGCTATAACGGATATGAAATTAAAACCTATGGCGTTGGTGATGGTTTAACAGATATTGTAATACTCGATCTTTATCCACAAAAGGATGGAACAATATACTGTGCAACGTTCAATAATCAATTATTTTATTTCAACGAAAACTTCAAAGGATTTAAGCCTTACCCATATAATGAACTGTTACAAAACCTTAAATCAGATCAGCATATCAATAGTTTATATGTTGATGATGATGGAAATATGCACATTGCTTGCGAAAGGATTTTTGGAAAATTTATCATAACTAAGAATGGTGAATTATTAGAAAAACCCTATAAAAATATAGAATCAGATATTGACGAAAGCTGGTTAGCACTAGATAAAACAGATGATGATACATTTTTCTTATCATATACCTTAAGGCAGACTAAAAACAAAAAGAATACATTATACTTTCCAGGAGGAAAACACTTTTATTCCAATGCAATTTCGCTTCCTGGCAATCAATATGTAGTATTTACAGATGGAAGCAATATATATATCGCAACTGCCCAAGGAAAGCTCCTAAAAAAAATAGAACACACAAAATTGATCGTTTCATTAAAGCCCATTGATGAGAGTACTTTTTTTGTAGGATATGATTTTGGCGGCGGTGTTTTTTTGGATATTGAAGGTACAGTCAAACAACACTTTTTAGAAGAAGAATCGATTACTGACTTTTTAATTGACCATGATGGAGGATATTGGTTTACAAGCTTACATTCAGGTGTATTCTACATAAAAGAACCAACGATACAATTTAAGCATACAGGCATTTCTTCTCCGGCAAGATCGTTGACAAAAAATTCAAAAGGAGAATTGTATGTTGGCTACCGATCTGGCGATGTCCTAAAGTTAGATGCAAAACATCAGATTTCTACAGTACATACTTCAAATAATAATGCCAAGACATTTGTAGAATTTGATACCATTCACAAACAATTGTATGTGAATTCATTGCCACATTTTTTTAGAGAAGATAAAAACGGACGTACAAAGGTTTTTAATGATTCGCTGTTTTCAAATTATACAGTTAAACTCTCAGAGCCGACGGAAAAAGGGATTTTTATTGCGCAATATGGATGGATTGGACATCTTACGCAAGATGGATATAAAGATTATAAAATGTCTTATAGAATACATGACGTCGTCAATTGGGATGATGAAATATACTTTGGATCACCTGATGGAGCATATCTATTTAAAGAAGGGAAAATTTCTACTTTAATGAAAAAAGATCCATTATTTCAGAATAGAGTAGATGATATTGATGTAAATTTTGATAGAGAAGAAATCTATTTTGCGTCCTTAGGAGCTGGAATTATTGTGTACGATAAAAAAACAGAAAAAGTATTTAATATTACACAAGAAGATGGATTGTGTAGCGATATTATTAATGAAATCCATATTGAAAATAAAAATGAAATCTGGGCATGTACTAATTTTGGATTGAATAAAATAAAATTCACAGAAAACAATACATTTCAAATTACAGGACTTAAAAGTTCAAATGGTTTGCTAAATGATGGAATTAGTGATGTAGAAATCATTCATGATACCGTTTGGATAGCTTCTAAGAAAGGATTAATGTATGCGCCTAAACAATTGTTTGATGCAAAAACAACGACCAATTCGTATCATTTGAGAGTTAAAGCATTTCATATAAATGATTCCATTGCAACAAAAGAAAAGCTGCAAAATCTTTCTCATCAAGAAAATAGAATAGAATTTTTGGTAGAAGGTATTCATTTCAAAGCTTCCGACGAGTTGAATTATATATATAAGATGGAAGGTTTGGATACAAAATGGTATCACACTAAAAACAGAAGCATCTCATATCCTTCATTGCCTTACGGAAAGTATACATTTAAAGTAGCTGCTTCAACTTCGACCAAACTTGATAACCTCACATTTATAGAAATTCCCATTCAAATACATGCGCCGTTTTGGAAACGCACTTGGTTTATTATTGCTGTTATTGCTTCCATCATTGTATTGATTTATTTATTCTTTAAGTATAGAATTCTCTCGTATAACCGACATATTATTCGTGAATTATTACGTTTGCTCGTCAAAAAGGTGAAGCGTAAAGAACTCTACTTCTCTTTCAAAGAAGCAGGAAAAGAAATTCGAATTAAAACGGATACGATCCTGTATGTAAAATCAGCAGGAAACTATGTTGAAGTTGTCACCGAACAAAAAAATTACACCATACGTACCAAGATTGGCGAATTTATCAACCTAACACCAGATCCATTGGAATACATTCGAATTCATCGTTCCTATATTGTACGGATTGATAAAGTAGCCGAAAAAAACAGTAAAGAAGTAACTGTAAACGGCACACAACTTCCTGTGAGTAATTCGTATGTAACCGAATTAGATAATTTGATTTTTTAGTCAAAAAAAAGTCATCCCAAAAAGAATCCATTTCATCACATTTCATTTTTTATTCATCACTATTTTAATGGTAAATGATCACAAAGCTTTAAAAATTAATAGTTTAGATTTTTTGTGTGTATACATTTGAAGTGTTAACTAAACTTTTTATAAACATGAAAAAACAACATTTTAAATCATTAGCACTAAAAAAAAATGTAGTAGCTAATCTTAAAGAACAAGAAATCCAAGGAGGAAGAACCGGAGCTGTATGTGAAGAAACATATACTTGCGTAACAAGAGTAGTGTATACTTGCCAGTTTACAGACGTAAGAACCTGCTCAATGAACACGGTTTTTATCTGTAATGACTAATTTTTAGTTTCAACAAGACTTTGCCCACAAAATAGGAACATGTAGTATTGCTGTTTTGGGTAAGGTCTTTTTTTAATCAATAACTAATGATAATTAATAGTCTAAAACATAAGAATTACGAATTTTCATAAAGCCTTTCTCTAATCGATCTAAAGACCGCAAATGCTAAAGTTTTGTTAGAATTTAGAAAGCTACACAATATTTTGGCATAAATGTTGGTTTATAATATGTGTACCTTGATGATGACAGTACAAAGAGCTGGTTACTTGAGTAAAGAGAGTCATAGTACATTTGGTTGGTTAGTTTAGTAAAAAAACACTTCACGCTTGTGAGGTGTTTTTTTTCTTTAACAGCATTTTTTACTTCTTTAACAGAAAACAACATCTTTTTAAGATATAATATACCGTTTTGGCACGGAAGTTGAATTATAATATATGTAC
>NZ_CANLEA010000045.1 GCF_947489565.1 uncultured Kordia sp.
TCTTGAATTTTATTATCAGAAAGATGCAACCAAGTCAATGAAGTCAACTTGGAAAGTGCTTGGATATCTTGAATTTGGTTAGATCTAAGATACAACTCTTTCAATGAAGTCAAGTTAGAAAGTACTTGGATATCTTGAATTTGATTATCAGAAAGATACAATTCTGTCAAGGAAGTCAATGGAGAAAGTGCTCCAATATCTTGAATTTGATTAGAAGAAAGATACAATTCTGTCAAGGAAGTCAATGGAGAAAGTGCTCCAATATCTTGAATTTGATTAGAAGAAAGATACAATTCTGTCAAGGAAGTCAATGGAGAAAGTGCTCCAATATCTTGAATTTGATTAGAATAAAGAGACAATTTTGTCAAGGAAGTCAACTTGGAAAGTGCTTGGATATCACTTATTTTATTTTTAGAGGCTATTAACTTTTCTAATGATTTAAGATGCCTTAGACAACTGATATCCGAGATTCTGTTGTTGGAAATGTCTAACATTAACAGTTTTCCTTCTTTATTTATGTTATAATCACCATTTGGAATGTTAATCCCCAATTCCGCTTCCACATATTCCAATTCATTCTCAAAATCTGAAGGTTTTAATTCTTTTGACATGTAGTTTACTTTATTTCCATCTCGACTGTGTACGATGTGATAGTTTTTATATATCTTACTAAAATAGGAAATAAAATCTTACACTTCGACAGGCTCATTGTAAACTTTTTAAGTTAGATATGTTAGATTTTTAGACTAGCTTAGACTTGTTAGCTGTATTGGTTACGTCATTGCGAGTAGTTTGCGACGTGGCAATCTCAAACTGTAAAGAATAAAAGTATTATATGATAAATAGATTTTTTCGATATTTTTGTTTTACAACTGAAACTTACTTTTATTATTTTTCACATATTCAATACTAAGTTCTGTCAAGTTTTCGGGATATTGATAAAATTCGTTGTCAAGACTGTCCCAGTTGTCTGTGATGGTTTCAGAGATTTTCTCCATGCATTCTCTTCGTGCTTCAGCATTTTTTGGAATTGGCACGGTTGGAAATATTTTGATTGCTTGATGTAAAATTGCTGCCATTTTTGGAGCATTTATATCTTTAAGTGCCGTTAGCGTTTCATGCGCATATTCTCCAGAACTGTTAAAGAAATATTGATCAAATCCGCCATTATTGACTTCTCTTTCTAACATTCCAATGAATAAGACATTTTTTTCATAGTCGTTCAGAGATTCAAAATTCGTGTCATTTTTTGATTTACCCCAAAGAAGTTCATCAATTTGAATTACGGTTTCAGTAGCATCTTCTAATTGCAAGATTTCGTCAAGACTTTTTGATTGCAATTTGTCTTGCGTTGCCTTTTTTCCGAAAATTCTATTTAAAAACTTTTTCATTCTTACTGTCTTGTTAGCTTAGTTTCTAGCACCAATCTCATGTATTTCGTCTATTTCACTTAGTTTGTTAGCCCGTTTTATGAATACAAACGGAAGTACCATTCCTACTCCAATAGTAATTGCAGAATAGATCGCAATAGGTTCCGCAATCAAGTATTGTGGAATTAATGGATTGGAAGGTTTTCCGATAAAAGTTAAAATAAAAACTCCAATTATAAATGATATGGCTGCACAAAGTAGGATAATGAAGATATCAATTATCAAATTAGAGTAGGTAAATTTCTTGCGTTTTGAAGTCAGTAGCATTCCAATAAAAGGAATCAATGCGATCAATCCATAATCAAAATAATCAATCGTTTCATGAAAAAAATATCCTGTTTTCTCTTGCAGAGTTTCTTCCAATCCAAAGATATTGGTGGGCCCAATGCCAATTATTAGGTACACTAAAATGAATACTGAAATTCCAAGAATTAGATATTTTAGCGGATTCGATATTGTATCGGACATTCTTTTTCTTTTTGATGAAATTACTTAAAAACATACAAATTGTACATTGAAGTTCTTCAAATATAGCATAGTTCCACAAATAATGAACTATTCTAAAGAACCAGATTGCCACGTCGCTATGCTTCTCGCAATGACGTATCTAATATGTCTAAAATCTAGTAGCGTTTCTGAATGATAAAGAAATATGATACGTCCTTGCGAGGAAGCATGACGAAGCAACCTGTGACTTTAAATAACAAATACGCTATACAATAAACAGATTACCGCGCTGTGCTCGTAATGACGAATCTAAGAAGAAATCTATAATTTTCGCTCCTGTATTTTATCAAAAAACGCCTTTTTATACGTATCACCAATCGGAATGTCCGTATTTTGAATGTAGGCCGAATTGGAATCCGTTTTGGTAATATGCGCCAAGGAAATGATATAGGATTTATGCGTTTTGATAAACATCGAAGTCGGTAAGCATTCTTCAATGTTTTTTAAGGTGTTGTAAGTAATGATTTGTTTGTTTTCCAAATGAATAGCAACATAGTTTTTTAAACCTTCTATATACTGAATATCTTTGGTGTAGATTTTCTCAAAGTTGTTTTTACCATCAGTTTTTACGAATAGAAAATCGTCGGTGATACTTGTGGTTTCTATAGTTTTTGGTTCGTTGAGTTTGAGTACAGCTTTGTAGAAGCGATCAAATTCAAAGGGTTTTAGCAGATAATCTACCGCATCAAGTTCATAGCTTTCCAAAGCAAATTGTGGATACGCCGTGGTAAAGATAATATTGGTTTTGTTGTGAATGATTTTCGATAATTGAATTCCCGACAACTCAGGCATTTGAATGTCCAAAAACACCAAATCAATTTGTTCTTTTTCTAGAATTTGCAAAGCTTCCAACGGTTTGGTGGTAGCTGTGACCAATTCCAAAAACGAGACTTTTGCTACATATTTTTCCAACAAGCGAATTGCTGGCGGTTCGTCATCGACAATGATACATTTTATGGTAGTATTCATAGTGGCAATTTTAAATACGCTTGAAACACTCCGTTTTCGTTATTATAATTCACTTCAAATTCATCTGTAAAGATCGCTTTTAAACGTTTTTGTACATTTTCTGCACCAACGCCAGCGTCCATATATTTGTCTGAAAGTAAGACTTTATTTTTGGTTGTCAATTGTAAAAAGTGATCTTCAATAGTAACTTTTATTTCAGCAGGATGGTTTTCATCATTCACAATTCCGTGTTTAAACAGATTTTCTACAAAGTGAATCAATACCAACGATGGCACTTGCTTGTCTCCTACTTCGCCTTCCACAGAAAAATCAACAAACAACTGATCTTCAAAACGAATTTTATAAAAGTACATATAATCTTCTATAAACTTCAATTCTTTAGCTAAGGGCATAAAATCCTGACTCGATTCATAGGTGACATAACGCAATAATTCAGATAAACGATGAATGTCTTTGGCAGTATTCGGTTGTTTGTCAATCAATTCGCTATAAAAAGTATTCAAGGTATTGAATAAAAAATGTGGACTGATTTGTGATTTTAAAAAGCTGATTTCGCCTTTATTATGTTCCAGCTTCAACTGAAAAAGTTTGTCTTTATTTTCATTGTATTGCAATACTAAAAATACAATGGTACTGTATAAAATCGGCTTAATTGCATAATATGAATTGTCAAAAACATAGTAAATTAATTCGCGCGATTTGTTGTGATAATTGTGTTGGCCTGTAATTTCAAATAGAATCACTTCTTGGGTCAAATAACGCAATCCTGCAAATAGTAAAATCATTCCGAAAACCGCTAAAATAAAAGGAATCAAGCGTTTTTTAGAGAGTAATTTTGGTGCGATGACAAAGAAATTCAAGAAATAAATTGCAATAGAACAGGCATAGAAAGTAAGCAATAATCCTTGATATTCTCCACTAAAATTGGTCATCAAGCCTTTCATTCCATTAATGGTATAGTCTTCCAACCATTCCAATAGTAAAAGAGCAATCCCCAAAATAACGTGATATTTCCAATGCTTTTTAATTTCCATGTCACAAATGTATCTGTTTTCTTGATGTTTCTGCTGTTTTTGGGACGAACAGGTCATTTTTTTATATCAACCCGAAAAAAGAGCCCACAAAAAATCTAATGGAATCGTTTTTGGGTTTCGTCATGACTTTTTATACGCTCATGTTTTTTATCATTTTCTACATTGTTTCTCACTTAGTTTTGGATCAAATAAAATCATAAACGCATTCAATACGTCATTCTGGATTCGATGCAGTTTTAATACATTAAAATAATGTCTAATCGAGCGCAGTCGAGATTTAATTAGAATATAAATTTTTGTTGGCTTCTCGACTGCGCTCGAAGTGACAAATAGTTTTTAAGTGATATAACGATCAAAAATGAACTACAATTTAAAAATCTCATTTTAACATGAAACAATTCATCATCATTCTCACATTTTTTTACTCTTTTACGATGCTTTCGCAAGAATTGACATTGTCAGGAACCATCTCGGCAACAACTACCAATGAAAAGCTTCCGCTTGCCGCAATTACTGTTTTTGACGCTTCCGCAGATACGTTACTTGGCTATGCGTACAGCGATGACAATGGAAACTATAAAATCACATTCAATAATGCACCTTTTTATGTAAAGGTAGAAACGCTCGGTTATGTGACGTATAAAAGTGATGTGTTTACAGAAACAAATGCTGAAAAGACATTGAATATTAACTTAACCGTCGATGTATCGGAATTGGATGCTGTGGTCATTTTGCAAAAGAAGCGATTGATTAAAATGACGGGCGATAAAATGATTGTCGATGTAGATAAATCAGGACTTGGCGCAGGAAATGATGCGCTTGAAACGTTGAGTAAATTGCCAGGCATGCGTTTGGATAAGGATGAAAATATTCTGTTTCGCGGTGATGGAAATCTACAAATATTGATTGATGGAAAACCTTCACTTCTATCAGGTGATGCATTGAAACAGTATTTAAAAACTCTGGCGGGCGACAATATCAAAGCCGTAGAAATCATCGCAAATCCTTCTGCGAAATACGATGCAGCTGGCACAGGCGGAATTTTAAATATTCGACTTAAAAAGCCCGTATATCTTGGCTTTACAGGAAATGTATTTGGTTCTGTTGGTTATGCGGAGTTTATTAAAAATAGTTATGGATTGAATTTGTTCAATCAAACAGAAAAGTGGAATTTGAATGCGGGAATTTATTATGGATACTTTGAATCTGTCAATCATAGAAACGTAGTGCAAAGTATTGAGCAACCAAACTTACAAACCACTTTGGATCAAATCAACGATTGGTTTCCAATTTCGACAAGTCTGACTTCAAAGCTAGGCGTTTCATACGCAGTTTCAAAAAATGCAACCTTGGGAACTTCGTGGAATTTCAACATTTACAATAGTAATGAAGTAACTGAAGGACGCACCAATGAGTTTTATAATGGAAATTACGAACGTTTTACCATTTTAGATAATTCGCTCGATGAAAACAATAAACGTTTGACAGGAAACTTGTATTATAGTTTTGCTTCCGATAGTTTGGATACGAAGTTTGATGCGCAAATAAATTATGCAACCTATACCAATACGCAAGATCAGACTACAACAAATTCATATTTTACGGTAGCTGACAATCAGCAATATAGAAATCCAGAAATCATTAGAAATGACAATCCTACGAAATATAATATTCTCAGTACACGAATTGATTATGAAAAACAATTAAGCGATCAGTTTACACTTGAAACAGGTTTAAAATATAGTTATGTTTCTAATGATTATAACAATATGTTGTTTGAACGCACTACAAATACCAATTTTGAGCTAGACATTAATCGCAGCAACGAATTGGAATACAAAGAATCGATTGGTGCTTTGTACGGAATTATGAATTATAATCGTAAAAACTGGAGTTTTCAAGCAGGTTTACGAGCCGAATATATTGATTATGATGCAACTTCCATCACAGCTCTGTCTTCGAATACGGGCGATTATGTATCGTTGTTTCCTTCGTTTAGTGTGAATCATAATTTAGATCACAATCAGTTTAAATTCTCGTATAGCAGACGAATTCAGCGTCCGCGTTATTTATCATTAAATCCATTTTTTGAATATGTAGATACGTATAATGTAGAAGTTGGAAATCCGAATTTACAACCGCAATTCACACATTCGCTAGATTTCACCTGGGTTTACAAGCAAAAAACATCCGCTTCTATATATGCAAAATTCACGAATGATCTAATGGATCGTGTGTTTGATTATGATGAAGAAACGCAGATTACTACGATGTTTCAGGCGAATATTGCCACTTCACAAGATGTTGGAATTTCATTGAATACTTCTCTTTCTCCTTTCAATTTTTGGGATATCGATTTTTATGGTGATTTCTCATACAATCACGCACGATCGGAGATTCCAAATTTTCGTTATGACGAAACTGGGACAAATTGGTATGCAACCGTTAATCAGACATTCAACTTAAAAAACGATTGGACCGTGTATTGGAATAGCTTTTATGCAGCCGCTGGCCGTAATGGAAACACGGAATCGAAACCTTCGTATGATATGTCGTTTCGTGTGAAGAAGTTCTTTTTTGGAGAAAAATTTCGCTTGTTAGTCAGAGCTGACAATATCTTTAAAACCAGCAGATGGCGAAGTTTAACGATTCAAGATAATGTACGAACGGAATGGGAAAATCGTTGGGAAGTCCGCAAGTTTACACTGTCATTAACGTATAATTTTGGTTCTGGGAAAAAGAAGCGTGTTAAAGATGTTGATTTACGTGATGAGCAGCGTAGGCTTTGATTTCTAGATCGATTCTTGCTAAGGAATCTCTTAGATCGCTGACGCTGTTAGATACGTCATTGCGAGGAAGTATGACGTGGCAATCTGTTACTTTATAACAATTGTATTATTAGATACACGGACTACCACGTCGCTTTACTCCTCGTAGTGACGTATTATATACTATTGTCGCTTTGAGAAGGTTTTCAAAATTGAAGAAAGAAAATTTGTTACGTCATTGCGAGGAAGTATGACGAAGCAATCTGTTACTTTAAAAATTATAAATGTAAAATGCTAAATTTTAAATGTAAAAGTGCTCTGTTTTTAGAAATTATGTTTCTTCAAATAATATAATGTCACTTCGAGTGATTCGCCCAAGCGAATTGTATCGAGAAGTACTTGGAATTCTTAGCTGTTCTCGATACAAAATTC
>NZ_CANLEA010000046.1 GCF_947489565.1 uncultured Kordia sp.
TTAAGATAAGGGTTTTAAAAAAAGGCGGCGACATACTCTCCCACATTTCTGCAGTACCATCTGCGCTAATGGGCTTAACTTCTCTGTTCGGAATGGTAAGAGGTGAGCCCCATTGCTATAACCACCTTAAGTTTTTAGTTATGAGTTTTTAAGTTTTGAGTTTTTTAACTCTATACTCTACACTTTTTAACTCTTAACTGCAACCAGAGGTTGCCTATAAGGTAACATATTGAGATAAATTTGAGTTTGAGTCTATAATAATAAATAATAAGAAGCCGTACATAAGCCTACGGGTAATTAGTACTACTCGGCTATGACATTACTGCCTTTACACCTGTAGCCTATCAACGTGGTCATCTCCCACGACCCTTTAAAGAAATCTCATCTTGTGGTGGGTTTCGCGCTTATATGCTTTCAGCGCTTATCCCTTCCCAACGTAGCTACTCTGCAATGCTCCTGGCGGAACAACAGATACACCAGAGGTTAGTCCAACTCGGTCCTCTCGTACTAGAGTCAGATCCACGCAAATTTCTAACGCCCACAGCAGATAGAGACCGAACTGTCTCACGACGTTCTGAACCCAGCTCGCGTGCCACTTTAATGGGCGAACAGCCCAACCCTTGGGACCTTCTCCAGCCCCAGGATGTGACGAGCCGACATCGAGGTGCCAAACCCCCCCGTCGATGTGAGCTCTTGGGGGAGATCAGCCTGTTATCCCCGGAGTACCTTTTATCCTTTGAGCGATGGCCCTTCCATGCGGAACCACCGGATCACTATGCTCTTGTTTCCAACCTGATCGACCTGTATGTCTCTCAGTCAAGCACCCTTATGCCATTGCACTCTACGCACGGTTACCAAGCGTGCTGAGGGTACCTTTAGAAGCCTCCGTTACTCTTTTGGAGGCGACCACCCCAGTCAAACTACCCACCACGCACTGTTCCTCGTTAGAGGTTAGGCTTCAGATAAGCAAAGGGTGGTATTTCAACAACGACTCCACACAACCTAGCGATTGCATTTCATAGTCTCCCACCTATCCTACACATTACTTATCCAAAGTCAATACGAAGCTATAGTAAAGGTTCACGGGGTCTTTTCGTCCCGCTGCGGGTAATCGGCATCTTCACCGATACTACAATTTCACCGAGCTCATGGCTGAGACAGTGTCCAGATCGTTGCACCATTCGTGCAGGTCGGAACTTACCCGACAAGGAATTTCGCTACCTTAGGACCGTTATAGTTACGGCCGCCGTTTACTGGGGCTTCAATTCAGATCTTCGCCGAAGCTAAACCCTCCTCTTAACCTTCCAGCACCGGGCAGGTGTCAGGCCTTATACATCATCTTTCGATTTAGCAAAGCCCTATGTTTTTGATAAACAGTCGCCTGGACCTTTTCACTGCGGCCCATCCGAAGATGGGCGACCTTTCTCCCGAAGTTACAGGTCGATTTTGCCTAGTTCCTTAGCCATGAATCTCTCGAGCACCTTAGAATTCTCATCCCAACTACCTGTGTCGGTTTACGGTACGGGCTGCTTCACTCGGTTTTCTTGGAAGTCGATTTGCTAGATTATCAGCGCGGCCGTAGCCTTACTGTACTATCGGGGTGTTACCACTCCCTTCAACGCACTATTCCGTCAGTGCGCACTAACTTTTCGCCTCCGTCACTTTTAGTGTGAGCAGGTACAGGAATATTAACCTGTTGTCCATCCACTACCCCTTTCGGGTTCGCGTTAGGTCCCGACTAACCCTCAGCTGATTAGCATAGCTGAGGAAACCTTAGTCTTTCGGTGTGCGGGTTTCTCGCCCGCATTATCGTTACTTATGCCTACATTTTCTTTTCTATCCGCTCCAGCAGTCCTCGCAGACCACATTCTGCGCAGATAGAATGCTCCCCTACCACTCCATTGGAGTCCATAGCTTCGGTAATATACTTATGCCCGATTATTATCCATGCTCGACCGCTCGACTAGTGAGCTGTTACGCACTCTTTAAATGAATGGCTGCTTCCAAGCCAACATCCTAGCTGTCTAGGCAGTCAAACCTCGTTTATTCAACTTAGTATATATTTGGGGACCTTAGCTGATGGTCCGGGTTCTTTCCCTCTCGGACATGGACCTTAGCACCCATGCCCTCACTGCATTAAAACATTTTATAGCATTCGGAGTTTGTCAGGAATTGGTAGGCGGTGAAGCCCCCGCATCCAATCAGTAGCTCTACCTCTATAAAACTATTAATACGCTGCACCTAAATGCATTTCGGGGAGTACGAGCTATTTCCGAGTTTGATTGGCCTTTCACCCCTACCCACAGGTCATCCGAAGACTTTTCAACGTCAACCGGTTCGGTCCTCCACTGTGTGTTACCACAGCTTCAACCTGCCCATGGGTAGATCACACGGTTTCGCGTCTACCACTACTAACTATAGCGCCCTATTCAGACTCGCTTTCGCTACGGCTCCACACCTGAAGTGTTTAACCTCGCTAGCAACGGTAACTCGTAGGCTCATTATGCAAAAGGCACGCCGTCACTGATAAATCAGCTCCGACCGCTTGTAAGCGTATGGTTTCAGGGTCTATTTCACTCCCTTATTCAGGGTTCTTTTCACCTTTCCCTCACGGTACTAGTTCACTATCGGTCTCTCAGGAGTATTTAGCCTTGGCGGATGGTCCCGCCAGATTCACACAGGGTTACACGTGCCCCGCGCTACTCAGGATACCACTATCAATAATTTACCTTGCCTATACGGGACTATCACCCTCTTTGGTTCCTCTTTCCAAAGGATTCTAATTCAGTAAACATCAAATGTCGTGGTCCTACAACCCCAATATTGCCGTAACAACATTGGTTTGGGCTATTCCGCGTTCGCTCGCCACTACTAGCGGAATCACTTTTGTTTTCTTCTCCTCCGGGTACTTAGATGTTTCAGTTCTCCGGGTTTGCTCATCTTACGATGTGACATATCTTCAATATGCCGGGTTGCCCCATTCGGATATCTGCGGATCAACAAGTATGTGCCTCTCCCCACAGCTTTTCGCAGCTTATCACGTCCTTCTTCGCCTCTGAGAGCCTAGGCATTCCCCATACGCCCTTACTTAGCTTATTGTACTTTTTGCTCTTTATTATTTAATATTTTTTCTCTCGAAGATTAATTTCTTAATTCTCGTTTCTCTTTTATCTCAATATGTCAATGAACTTTTTCAACTATATAAACAGTCGATCGTGGAGAATATCGGAGTCGAACCGATGACCTCCTGCGTGCAAGGCAGGCGCTCTAGCCAGCTGAGCTAATCCCCCATAAGTTAGTCATGAGTTATTAGTTATGAGTCTTGAGTAAAACTCCTAACAAACTCAACTTCTAAAATTTCCTTCTAAAATACTTAGTAGTCTCAGGCAGACTCGAACTGCCGACCTCTACATTATCAGTGTAGCGCTCTAACCAGCTGAGCTATGAGACTCTACTTGTATTTAGTTCAATTTCTTAATTAACAGCTAAGCAAAAACAATCTCTCGATCGTT
>NZ_CANLEA010000047.1 GCF_947489565.1 uncultured Kordia sp.
AACTCAATACTGCCATCACTGCGCCAACGAGCTAAATCGCCCGTGACATATAAGCGTTCTCCTTTTTCATAAGGATTCTCAATGAATTTAGTTGCTGTCAATTCAGCTCGGCCTAAATAACCGCGCGCTAAACCAGAACCTGAAATACACAATTCGCCAATAACGCCGATAGGTTGTACTGATAAATGATCACTTAGGATATAACAACTTACATTGGGAATTGGGCGGCCCACGACACTCAAATTATCGTGAATATGCGTTGCGGTTAGTTTTTTAAACGTCGTATGCACAGTCGTTTCCGTAATTCCGTACATATTAATGATTTGACATTCAGGATATATGGCTTCCCATGCTTTTAAAAATGAAGGATATAAAGCTTCTCCTCCAAAAATGATGTAACGAATTGAATGCTTTTCATTGCGTTCTAAAAATGCTTCTTGTAAGACTTGAAACGACGAAGGTGTTTGATTTAAAACAGTAAGTCCGTGCGCAATCGCTAATTTTGAAAATGCTCCGGTATCTCTCACCGTTTCTTTTGTTGGAATGATTAGTTTTCCTCCAAAAAACAACGCTCCATACATTTCCCAAACAGAAAAATCAAAACAATAGGAATGAAATAAAGACCATACATCTTTGTCTGTAAAATCGAATAAAGGTTGGTTGTTAAAGAACAGTTTGAATACATTTTTATGCTCAATCAATACTCCTTTTGGCTTTCCTGTGGATCCCGAAGTGTAGATGACATAAGCCAAATTGCTTGGCAAAACTCCATGCGCTAGTTTTGTTGTTGGATATTCGCTATTTTGAAAAGTATCTAAAAGTGATTGATCAATAGTTACTTTGCATTGACTGTCGGAAATGATATATTCCTTACGCGCTTCCGGATAATTTGGATCAATAGGAACATAAGCCGCGCCTGTTTTTAGGATTCCTAAGATGGAGACGATCATCCATTGACTTCTGTCTAGTAAGATTCCTACTAAATCTTCTGTGCCAATATTGTGCTCTGATTGTAAATAATGTGCTAATTGATTCGATTGTTCGTCTAATTCTTGGTAACTCAGTGTTTCTCCTTCAAATACAACTGCGGTATGAGTTGGATACTGTGTTGCTATTTCCTCAAAGCGATCTAAAATTGTACCTTCGGTTGTGTAACTAATATCATCACTCGCATACGTATTTAGCAATAATGATTCTTCTTCTGGAGATACATACGCTAATTTGCTTAATTGTGCTTCTGGTTTTGTGACAAACGATGTTAACAACGTATTGAAGTTCTCTGACAATCGCTGAATGTATTCTGTGCTGTACAACGCTTCGTTGTATACAAAACGGAAGCTTAAAGATGCATCTGGTGCAACTTGAATGTAGAAATTGTAATTCGTTCTTTCATATGATTCAAACGAACTCACTTCCATCTCTACAGTATTACTTTCTTCTGCTGAAGCGACTTCTGACACACGTGATTCTTCCACCAAATAGTTTCCAAACATTAAGATGTGATCTATCAAATGACGTCCAGTCTTTGTAAACGATTGTATTTCTGATAGATTCAAATAATGATGTCCGTTGCTACTAATGGTACCTTCTTGAATACGCTTGAGTACACTTGTAACGGTGTCTTCTTCGTTCAATTCCACTCGTACTGGAATCGTATTGATAAACAGTCCAACCATGGTTTCCACACCTTCTAAATCAGATGGACGACCAGAAACTACAGAACCATATACCACATCGTTGCGTTGTGTATAACGTGAGAGTAAATAACTCCAAACTCCTTGTATGAGTGTGTTTTGTGTGAATCCGTATTGTGCGCATACTTCTTTTAATGAAGTGTATATTTCCTGAGAAATCTCTAAATCTATATGTGATTGTTGATATTCCTCTGATGCCGCTTGCTTGTCCATTGGCAAACGTGTGATGCCTTCGTATCCTAATAAAACATCATTCCAATAGTTCAGCGAGCTTTGTTTGTCTATTCCTCTAAGCCAATTGATGTAACGTGAGTATGGGAGTACTTTTGGTAAATCGGCTGGTTTTCCAGATACTTTTGAGCGAATCAGTTCGTAAAAATCATTGATCAAAATACTCATACACCAACCATCGATTAAGATATGATGGTGACTCCATAAGAATTCATAACTTCCATTTTCAGTTTTGTAGATTTGTAAACGCATCAGTGAAGAAGCGCTTAAGTCAAAACCTTCTTTTCGGTCTTGCTCCTTTAATTCTTCTATGCTGATGTCACTGCTCGCAGCTTCATAATAACGAAAATCTCCTTGTACATCCTTGTGAACAATCTGCAATGGAGTTCCGCCAATATCATTTCTAAAGCCTGTTCTTAAGACTTCATAACGAGCGATCAGTTCATTATAGGCTGCTTCTACATATGGAATTGGAATCTCTAGCGAATTAACACTATACGACATTTGTTCGAAATACAATTCGTTCAATTCACTTGACAACCAATGATAATACATTCCTTCTTGCAATGGTGATAATTCATAGATATCTGCAATTGCAGTTTCTGTTGTTAGCTGTGATAATTCTTCTATGCTGACTGCTGAATAACTAAGATCACTTGGTGTTAAACTGGCTTCTTTTTTGTCGGATAATGTTTGTATGTACTGTTGTAAATGTTTTTTATAAGATTGCTCTAATTGCTTAATCTGAGCTGTGGTATAATGTGCTTGACTATAACGAATACTGATTGATAATTCTCCTGAAACAATGATGCCTGTGACTTCTAATCCGACATGACTGATATTGTTTTTAGAACGATCATTTCCAACGTCATAACTTCCATATTCAAAACT
>NZ_CANLEA010000049.1 GCF_947489565.1 uncultured Kordia sp.
TTTGCTTCAGTAACAATAGCATGGTTGGCAATAGATTGTGACGGCGATGGAGTAACCAATGGAGATGAAGTAGATCCTAATGGAGATGGTACACCAGGACCAAATAATACGAATCCAAATGACCCATGTGATTTCAATCCAGTAAATCAAGATGTATCTACAGTTACAATAGCTTGGACAAGCTTAGACTGCGATAGCGATGGTTTAACAAACGGAGAAGAAACTACAGGCGTAGACGATCCAACAACGCCAGCCGATCCAAATGGTAATACAACCGATCCACAAGATCCAGATACGGATGGAGACGGAGTTACTGATGGAGACGAAGCGAATGATGGAACGAATCCAAACGATCCATGTGATTTTGTAGCAGCCAACCAAACGGTAACAGTTGATGCAGCATGGAATGGTTTAGATTGTGATAATGACGGACTGACGAATGAAGAAGAAGTTACAGGAGTAGATGATCCAGCAACACCAGCAAATCCAAACGGAAACACAACGGACCCACAAGATCCAGACACGGATGGCGACGGCGTAACTGACGGAATAGAAGCAGTTGATGGAACTGATCCAAACGATCCATGTCTATACGAAGCATCAAGTCAAGACATCACTGCAGTAGAAGCAGCATGGAACGACTTAGATTGTGATAATGATGGATTAAATAACGGAGAAGAAACTACAGGTGTAGATGATCCAACAACGCCAGCTGATCCAAATGGTAACACAACGGATCCACAAGATCCAGATACGGATGGAGACGGAGTGACTGACGGAGACGAGGCAAATGATGGAACGAATCCAAACGATCCATGTGACTTTGAATCAGGAAGCCAAACGGTAACGGTAGATGCAGCCTGGAACGATCTAGACTGTGATAATGACGGACTAACCAATGAAGAAGAAGTTACAGGCGTAGACGATCCAACGACACCAGCGAATCCAAATGGTAATACAACCGATCCACAAGATCCAGATACGGATGGAGACGGTGTAACCGATGGAATAGAAGCAGTTGATGGAACTGATCCAAACGATCCATGTGTATACGAAGCATCAAGTCAAGACATCACTGCAGTAGAAGCAGCATGGAACGACTTAGATTGTGATAGTGACGGATTAAATAACGGAGAAGAAACTACAGGCGTAGACGATCCAACAACGCCAGCTGATCCAAATGGTAATACAACCGATCCACAAGATCCAGATACGGATGGCGACGGAGTGACTGACGGAGACGAGGCAAACGATGGAACAAATCCAAACGATCCATGTGATTTTGTAGCAGCGAACCAAACAGTAAC
>NZ_CANLEA010000050.1 GCF_947489565.1 uncultured Kordia sp.
TTCGATTTCTATGACAAAATCAAACGATTTTGATAAAAATTTTGATTTTTAATTAGAGCAAAAACAATGTGTATCATTTTATTACGTACTGCGTTCAAGACGCTCATTTTGTTTTTTCCTTGTTCTACTTTTCGATTAAAATATACAGCCAAATCATTGTCTAGTCTTATGGCGCTCATTGCTCCTAGATGTAATAGTTTTTTTAGTGCTTTATCAGCCAAATTAGAAACTCTATTTCTTCCAAAGACAGAGATTCCAGAGGTGTTTGCAAACGGAGCTACACCTGCATAACAAGCAAGCTTTCTTGGAGTTTTAATCGTTTTAAACTCATTAGTTTTTATAAGTAAATTCCAAGAAAGTATATTCCCAATACCAGGGACTGATCTAAGTTGATTATCTAACTTATTAAGTGATGTGTCATTTTTAATTAGTTTTTTTATTTCAGTTTCAAAGTCTTTGATTTGCGAAGAAAGTTCTTTGATCAGTTTGTTGTTTTTCTTGATGATTGAACTAATGATTTTAGAATGACTCACTACTTGTATCTCTTTATTTTTGGTTAAAAGCTCCTGTCGTTGGTTCACTCTTGATTTTCTCTCAGATACAAGTATTTGTAATAGTTTTAACTCTTTTCTCTTAGGGACAAATAGTGTTAGTTCTGTATGATTCTTTTTAATAAAGTGTGCAATTCTTATCGCATCAACCTTATCATTTTTTCCTCTAGTTAAACCTAAAGACCTTTTTAGATGTAATGGATTAACAACATACACCTTGCATAGCATTGGTGTCAAAATATCTATCAATGTCCATGAATATCTTCCTGTATTTTCCATACATATGTGATACTTTAAAGTAGTATCTTTTAATAGATTGCTAAAGAATTTACCAATACTAGCTTTGGTATTTTTAATTACTAAACTTGTAGAAGTATCTGTGAGTATACAGATATCTAGTGTGTGTTTGCTTACATCAATACCAATGAATTTTAAGTTTGTTTTCATACCTTTGATTTGAGTGAATAAAAGATAGACTCAACTCCTTGATAATGGGCTTTAAATCCCGAATTTCTAATTTGAGTTATATCTATTAAATGGAAAAGATCTAAATCGAACTATAAGTTTTAAAACTTGGAGTGACTTGATAGTGTATCTTTTCCATTTTTAAGTTAATGATTTATTGAATGCTAATCTAAAGGAGTG
>NZ_CANLEA010000051.1 GCF_947489565.1 uncultured Kordia sp.
ACTCCGTTTGGTGTGCCATCTCCGTCACAATCTGCTGTTGTCCAAATTGGATTTGTAGCATCTTCATCACCTACTGTGCCATCGTCAACACATGGATCTTGTGGATCTGGATCGACTCCGTTTGGTGTGCCATCTCCGTCACAATCTGCTGTTGTCCAAATTGGATTTGTAGCATCTTCATCACCTACTGTTCCGTCGTCAACACATGGATCTTGTGGATCTGGATCGACTCCGTTTGGTGTTCCGTCACCGTCACAATCTGCTGTTGCCCAAACTGGATTTGTTCCATCTTCATCGCCTACTGTGCCATCGTCAACACATGGATCTTGTGGATCTGGATCAACTCCGTTTGGTGTACCATCGCCGTCACAATCTGCAGCAGCGTAAATAGCGTTGCTTGTATCTTCATCTCCTACTGTTCCATCATCAATACATGGATCTTGTGGATCTGGATCAACTCCGTTTGGTGTGCCATCGCCGTCACAATCTGCTGTTGCCCAAACTGGATTTGTTCCGTCTTCATCACCTACTGTACCATCATCAGTACATGGATCTTGTGGATCTGGATCGCTTCCATTTGGAGTGCCATCACCGTCACAGTCTGCTGTTAACCAAGCCGCTGTTTGCGTTTGGGTTACTAAGATTGGATTGTAATCACAAGGATCTTGTGGATCTGTATTGTTTGGTCCTGGTGTACCATCTCCATCTGGATCTACTTCATCTCCATTGGTTACTCCATCGCCGTCACAATCTATTGCCAACCATGCTATTGTTACTGAAGCAAAGTTTTGAGCTGTTGCGTCATAATCACATGGATTCGTTGGATCAGTTCCGTTTGGTCCTGCTGTTCCGTCTCCGTCTGGATCGACTTCATCTCCATTAGTTACTCCATCACCATCACAATCTCCTGCAACGTATTGAGGATTTGTTAAATCTACTACTGTTCCTGCAGCACATGGATCGTAATCTTCGCGAAAATCTACTTCTGCCGTGCTTGGATCGTCGTCATTATCTGTACCTGATGCGCCTGCGTCTAAGTTGTCATTTACATCTGGTTGTACTCCTGTATCATCACTGGTATCAAAGCCATCGTCTAATCCGTCACCATCGGTGTCAGTTCCTGTGAAGGTGCCTTGTCCTGCTTCATCCACATCGTCAATACCATCATCATCAC
>NZ_CANLEA010000052.1 GCF_947489565.1 uncultured Kordia sp.
TCTGGATTGGTCGCACTGTTATCTGTGGTAGTGATACTTACAACGGTATCTACACTACTTGGATTGTCAATGCTTACTGCGACACTCGCTGTTCCTGCATCTTCTGCCACCGTTACATCACCTACGCTCATTGCTGGTGTGTCGTTATCGGTGATCGTTACTGTTCCACTATCGTTCGTGTTTGAAGTGTTTCCACTAGTTACAGTTCCATTTACAGTGAAGTCCTCTGTTGGTTCTCCTGTAGTATCATCTGTAATTGGAATACTTACATCTACAGTGGTTTGTCCTGCTGGGATTGTTGCTGTGACTGTGGTAGTGGTATAATCATCTGGATTGGTCGCACTGTTATCGGTTGTAGTGATATTTACTACTGTATCTACACTAGATGGATTGTCTATGCTCACCGCTACACTTGCTGTTCCTGCATCTTCTGCCACCGTTACATCACCTACACTCATTGCTGGTGTATCGTTATCGGTGATCGTTACTGTTCCACTATCAGTGGTATTGCTCGTGTTCCCACTTGTTACAGTTCCATTTACCGTGAAGTCCTCTGTTGGTTCACCGGTAGTATCATCTGTAATTGGAATACTTACATCTACTGTCGTTTGTCCCGCTGGGATCGTTGCTGTGACTGTTGTTGTCGTATAATCATCTGTACTTACTGCACTGTTATCAGTGGTAGTGATGGATACTACTGTGTCAACTGAGCTTGGATTGTCAATGCTTACTGCGACACTCGCTGTTCCTGCATCTTCTGCCACCGTTACATCACCTACGCTCATTGCTGGTGTGTCGTTATCGGTGATCGTTACTGTTCCACTATCGTTCGTGTTTGAAGTGTTTCCACTAGTTACAGTTCCATTTACAGTGAAGTCCTCCGTTGGTTCACCTGTAGTATCATCTGTAATTGGAATACTTACATCTACTGTAGTTTGTCCCGCTGGGATTGTTGCTGTAACTGTTGTCGTGGTATAATCATCTGGATTGGTCGCACTGTTATCGGTTGTCGTGATACTTACTACGGTATCTACACTAGATGGATTATCAATACTTACCGCGACACTTGCTGTTCCTGCATCTTCCGCTACCGTCACATCACCTACACTCATTGCTGGTGTGTC
>NZ_CANLEA010000053.1 GCF_947489565.1 uncultured Kordia sp.
AAAAAAGATTGCTTAAGATTTTGCTGAGAACTAAAAAAGGTTGTATGTTTGCATCCGCTAAAAACGGTAACGTTTAGGTAAAAGTTCTGATAGAAAAAACGCTTTTATATAAGAGGCAAGAAGTTTGCGAAAGAGCTTCAAAAAAAATCTTAAAAAAGTTTTGTTAGAATAAAAAAAGGGTTTTATATTTGCACCCGCTTTCGGAAAGAAAGTTAAAGATAAAAAGAATTAAGAGTTCATTGACATATTGATTAGCAGCAATTATTTTAGAAATAAAGTAATGATAAAAAACATAAGCAAAGACATCTTTTGAGAAGTACGAATAATTTTTCTGAGTTCGAATAATATATTAAAGAACAACGATGAAGAGTTTGATCCTGGCTCAGGATGAACGCTAGCGGCAGGCTTAACACATGCAAGTCGAGGGGTAACATGAGTGCTTGCACTTGATGACGACCGGCGCACGGGTGCGTAACGCGTATGAAACCTACCTAATACAGGGGGATAGCCCAGAGAAATTTGGATTAATACCTCATAGTACTGTTGGATCGCATGATTCAATAGTTAAAGATTTATCGGTATTAGATGGTCATGCGTTCTATTAGTTAGTTGGTAAGGTAACGGCTTACCAAGACAT
>NZ_CANLEA010000054.1 GCF_947489565.1 uncultured Kordia sp.
ATACTTACATCTACTGTCGTTTGTCCCGCTGGGATCGTTGCTGTTACGGTCGTAGTGGTATAATCATCTGGATTGGTCGCACTGTTATCTGTGGTAGTGATACTTACTACGGTATCTACACTAGATGGATTGTCTATGCTTACCGCTACACTTGCTGTTCCTGCATCTTCTGCAACCGTTACATCACCTACACTCATTGCTGGTGTATCGTTATCAGTGATCGTTACTGTTCCACTATCTGTGGTATTGCTCGTGTTCCCACTTGTTACAGTTCCATTTACAGTGAAGTCCTCTGTTGGTTCTCCGGTAGTATCATCTGTAATTGGAATACTTACATCAACTGTCGTTTGTCCCGCTGGGATCGTTGCTGTGACTGTGGTCGTGGTATAATCATCTGGATTGGTCGCACTGTTATCGGTTGTGGTGATACTTACAACGGTATCTACACTACTTGGATTGTCTATGCTCACCGCTACACTCGCTGTTCCTGCATCTTCTGCCACCGTTACATCACCTACACTCATTGCTGGTGTATCGTTATCGGTGATCGTTACTGT
>NZ_CANLEA010000055.1 GCF_947489565.1 uncultured Kordia sp.
TTTTAGACTTGCTTTGCTCTTGGACATGCTTTGCTTTTAGATATGATTGGGCAAAATTATAAACTCAAAACGTCTTTTCGAGTGATTTTTGTAAAAAATTGTATCGAGAAATGTTTGATGTTAGACGCGCTGCGCTCTTAGAACGCTTTGCTGTTAGATTTTTAGACTTGCTTTGCTCTTGGACATGCTTTGCTTTTAGATATGATTGGGCAAAATTATAAACTCAAAACGTCTTTTCGAGTGATTTTTGTAAAAAATTGTATCGAGAAATGTTTGATGTTAGACGCGCTACGCTGTTAGAACGCTGCGCTTTTAGAGTTTTAGACTTGCTTTGCTCTTGGACATGCTTTGCTTTTAGATATGATTGGGCAAAATTATAAACTCAAAACGTCTTTTCGAGTGATTTTTGTAAAAAATTGTATCGAGAAATGTTTGATGTTAGACGCGCTTCGCTGTTAGAACGCTGCGCTTTTAGAGTTTTAGACTTGCTTTGCTCTTGGACATGCTTTGCTTTTAGATATGATTGGGCAAAATTATAAACTCAAAACGTCTTT
>NZ_CANLEA010000056.1 GCF_947489565.1 uncultured Kordia sp.
ATCACCATCATTGTCTGTGTCTAGATCGCCATTACCTGTTTCTACTACATCCGTAATGCCGTCATTGTCACTGTCTAAATCGAAATGATTTGGAATGCCATCGTTGTCTGCATCAAAGCCTGGTTCAATCATTCCGTTTGCATCTCCAACTAGTGGATCGCCTGGCGCATCATCTAGATAGTTTGGTACACCATCATTGTCTGTATCCGCACTTGGATCTACACCTGTTGGGTTTTCATCAACATCAGCGATTCCGTCATTGTCATCATCGACATCAACTGTATCTGGAATACCATCGCCGTCAAAGTCCATTTCTTCTCTAAAGTCAACTTCTGGCGTGCTTGGATCATCGTTGTTATCTGTACCTGCGGCTCCTGTGTTTAGGTTATCATTTACATCTGGTTCTACTCCTGTATCATCACTGGTATCAAAGCCATCATCTAGTCCGTCACCATCGGTGTCAGTTCCTGTGAAGGTGCCTTGTCCTGCTTCATCCACATCGTCAATACCATCATCATCAC
>NZ_CANLEA010000057.1 GCF_947489565.1 uncultured Kordia sp.
ATTCGCCATGAAACACCATCAATGATTAAGTGATGTGCGATAAATACCAAATGATCACTCTCTGGCAATTGAAAGTGTGCCATTTGGAAAAGATTGCCTTCTGATAAGTCAAAACTACTTTGCAAGGCTTCACAAAGAGTGTCTAATTGTGCTTGCCAATCCGTTTCATTGCTCAGATCATAAAAATGTACTGTATTTTTTCCTGCTTTATAATCAAGATTGTATTGTACCATTTCTCCAGAAGCTTCATAATAACGCAGACGAAGTGCATCGTGATGTTTTACTAAGGCTTCGAAACTTTGTGATAGTATGTTTTTGTCTAATCGTGCTTTGCTCGATAATTGTGCTGATTGATTGTAATGATGTTTGTCTACAATAACATCACTCTCAAAAAAGTAATGTTGAATTGGTGTTAGATTCACTTCGCCTTCTACCATGGATTGATCGTGCGTTAAAGTGCTCGAAGTAAGTAACGGCGCTAAATCTTCCAGAATTGGATAGCGAAGAATATCACCTAC
>NZ_CANLEA010000058.1 GCF_947489565.1 uncultured Kordia sp.
CCTGTAGTATCATCTGTAATTGGAATACTTACATCTACTGTCGTTTGTCCCGCTGGGATCGTTGCTGTAACTGTTGTTGTCGTATAATCATCTGTACTTACTGCACTGTTATCTGTGGTAGTGATACTTACTACGGTATCTACACTAGACGGATTGTCAATACTTACCGCTACACTTGCTGTTCCTGCATCTTCTGCCACCGTTACATCACCTACACTCATCGCTGGTGTATCGTTATCGGTGATCGTTACTGTTCCACTATCATTTGTGTTACTCGTGTTGCCACTTGTTACACTTCCATTTACCGTGAAGTCCTCCGTTGGTTCACCGGTAGTATCATCCGTAATTGGAATACTTACATCTACTGTCGTTTGTCCCGCTGGGATCGTTGCTGTAACTGTTGTGGTCGTATAATCATCTGGATTGGTCGCACTGTTATCTGTGGTAGTGATACTTACAACGGTATCTACACTACTTGGATTGTCAATGCTTAC
>NZ_CANLEA010000059.1 GCF_947489565.1 uncultured Kordia sp.
ACGAATCAAAATATTTACAATCTATTAGATTATTCAAAACGTCACTTCGAGTGGCAAATCTCTGATTTGTTGTATCGAGAAGTACTATGAATTTACAAGCTGTTCTCGATACAATTTTTCTTCATTTTATTACGAAAAATCACTCGAACTGACGTGTTGTGATCATTCCTCGTAAAAACGAATCAAAATATTTACAATCTATTAGATTATTCAAAACGTCACTTCGAGTGGCAAATCTCTGATTTGTTGTATCGAGAAGTACTATGAATTTACAAGCTGTTCTCGATACAATTTTTCTTCATTTCATTACGAAAAACCACTCGAACTGACGTGTTGTGATCATTCCTCGTAATGACGAATCAAAATATTTACAATCTATTAGATTATTCAAAACGTCACTTCGAGTGGCAAATCTCTGATTTGTTGTATCGAGAAGTACTATGAATTTACAAGCTGTTCTCGATACAATTTTTCTTCATTTTATT
>NZ_CANLEA010000060.1 GCF_947489565.1 uncultured Kordia sp.
TCAATACTTACCGCGACACTTGCTGTTCCTGCATCTTCCGCTACCGTCACATCACCTACACTCATTGCTGGTGTGTCGTTATCGGTGATCGTTACTGTTCCACTATCATTTGTGTTAGATGTGTTTCCACTTGTTACACTTCCATTTACAGTGAAGTCCTCTGTTGGTTCTCCTGTAGTATCATCTGTAATTGGAATGCTTACATCTACTGTCGTTTGTCCTGCTGGGATCGTTGCTGTGACTGTTGTGGTCGTATAATCATCTGGATTGGTCGCACTGTTATCAGTTGTAGTGATACTTACAACGGTATCTACACTACTTGGATTGTCAATGCTCACCGCGACACTCGCTGTTCCTGCATCTTCTGCAACCGTTACATCACCTACGCTCATTGCTGGTGTATCGTTATCAGTGATCGT
>NZ_CANLEA010000061.1 GCF_947489565.1 uncultured Kordia sp.
TTACCATTTGGATCGGCTGGTGTTGTTGGATCGTCTACGCCTGTAGTTTCTTCTCCGTTGTTTAATCCGTCATTGTCGCAATCTAAGTCGTTCCATGCTGCTTCTACTGCAGTGATGTCTTGACTTGATGCTTCATATAAACATGGATCGTTTGGATCAGTTCCATCTACTGCTTCTATTCCATCGGTTACGCCGTCTCCATCTGTGTCTGGATCTTGTGGATCAGTAGTGTTTCCGTTTGGATCTGCTGGTGTTGTTGGGTCATCTACTCCTGTTACTTCTTCTTCATTGGTCAATCCGTCATTATCACAGTCTAGATCGTTCCATGATGCATCAACTGTTACTGTTTGGTTCGCTGCTACAAAATCACATGGATCGTTTGGATTTGTTCCATCGTTTGCCTCGTCTCCGTCAGT
>NZ_CANLEA010000062.1 GCF_947489565.1 uncultured Kordia sp.
CGATCACTGATAATGACACACCAGCAATGAGTGTAGGTGATGTAACGGTTGCAGAAGATGCAGGAACAGCGAGTGTCGCTGTAAGTATTGACAATCCATCTAGTGTAGATACGGTAGTAAGTATCACGACAACCGATAACAGCGCTACCAATCCAGATGATTATACCACTACAACAGTTACAGCAACGATTCCAGCGGGACAGACTACAGTAGATGTAAGTATTCCAATTACAGATGATACTACAGGAGAACCAACCGAGGACTTTAGTGTAAATGGAACTGTAACCAGTGGGAACACATCAAACACAAATGATAGTGGAACAGTAACGATCACTGATAACGATACACCAGCAATGAGTGTAGGTGATGTAACGGTGGCAGAAGATGCAGGAACAGCAAGTGTAGC
>NZ_CANLEA010000063.1 GCF_947489565.1 uncultured Kordia sp.
TTCAGACCCGAATGATCCATGTGTTGGCGGAACAGTAGCAAGTGTTGATTTAACAAATATAACATCAGCATGGGCAATAGCAGATTGCGATGGTGATGGCGTAACAAACATAACAGAAGTTGATCCAGACGGAGATGGAACAGCAGGACCAAATGGAACTGATCCAAGTGATCCATGTGATTATGATGCTACAGTACAAAACTTTGCAACAGTAACAATTGCATGGTTGGCAATAGATTGTGATGGCGATGGAGTAACCAACGGAGATGAAGTAGATCCAGATGGAGATGGTACACCAGGACCAAACAATACAGATCCACAAGATCCATGTGATTACAATCCAATCTTAGTAACCCAAACGCAAACAGCGGCTTGGTTAACAGCAGACTGTGACGGTGATGGCAC
>NZ_CANLEA010000064.1 GCF_947489565.1 uncultured Kordia sp.
GCAAGATATCGTTTACATTTGTATTGTATCCAACATGGATTGAGCTTTGCAGCTTTTCTGTTTGTGAAGCTGTAAGTTCAAAATCGGTCGTTGAATCTAGTTGTATTTGAGTTGTTGTTGCCAGTGTTTCTGGTAAATAACTACTACTTGGAAGTTCGCATACAGAAGACCAATATTTCTGCTCTGCTGCTAAGTTTCCTTCTTCTACATATGCATGTTGTTCTTTGGACCAAGCTTTGTATGAAGTCGTTTTTGCTGGCAATTGAATCTTTTCACCTGCTACAAAACTGCTATACACGTTGGTGAAATCTTCTAGTAAGATTCGCCATGAAACACCATCAATGATTAAGTGATGTGCGATAAATACCAAATGATCACTCTCTGGCAATTGAAAGTG
>NZ_CANLEA010000065.1 GCF_947489565.1 uncultured Kordia sp.
TAGTTCATGTTCAAATAACAAATTGATAAACTAACAAAAGTACACCTAAGAAAAATTCGCGCAAATCTTCAGAAGAGTAAGCCTAAAAACATTCGTGAATTCGTGACAAAAACAAAGAAGTTTAATGGTTTATAAGTTTAAGAGTTCATATTCAAATAACGAATTGGCAAATCAACAAAAGTGCACCTAGGAAAGATTCGAGCAAATCTTCACAAGAGTAAACCTAAAAACATTCGTGAATTCGTGGTGAAAACAAAGAAGTTTAATGGTTTATAAGTTTAATAGTTCATGTTCAAATAACAAATTGATAAACTAACAAAAGTACACCTAAGAAAAATTCGCGCAAATCTTCAGAAGAGCAAGCCTAAAAACATTCGTGAATTCGTG
>NZ_CANLEA010000066.1 GCF_947489565.1 uncultured Kordia sp.
GTCACTTCGAGTGATTCGCCCAAGCGAATTGTATCGAGAAGTACTTGGAATTCTTAGCTGTTCTCGATACAAAATTCTTTCAGAATTTCACTCGAACTGACGTTTGGTACTGATTTTATAATACAAAATCGAGTGCAATAGAGATTCAATAGAATGATAAACGTAAAATGCTAAATTTTAAATGTAAAAGTGCTCTGTTTTTAGAAATTATGTTTCTTCAAATAATATAACGTCACTTCGAGTGATTCGCCCAAGCGAATTGTATCGAGAAGTACTTGGAATTCTTAGCTGTTCTCGATACAAAATTCTTTCAGAATTTCACTCGAACTGACGTTTGGTACTGACTTTATAATACAAGATCGAGTGCAATCGAGAT
>NZ_CANLEA010000067.1 GCF_947489565.1 uncultured Kordia sp.
TTACTTTTTGGCATTTTTTTACTTCATGATCGGCACGAATTTATTTCGTATCAAAGAACAATCTAATTGTTTACAAAGTATACTTCGAAAGTATCTCAATACTCACTACTCACGACTAACATCTAATAAAAAAACATCTAATTAGTCTAAAAGCGAAGTGTTCTAAGAGCAAAGCGTGTCTAATGGTTTAAATTGTCTTTTTTACCACGAATTCACGAATTTATTTTTGGCCATTCTTTTGCCTCATGATAGGCACGAATTTATTTCGTATCAAAGAACAATCTAATCGTTTACAAAGTGTACTTCGAAAGTATCTCAATACTCACTACTCACGACTAACATCTAATAAAAAAACATCTAATTAGTCTAACAGCG
>NZ_CANLEA010000068.1 GCF_947489565.1 uncultured Kordia sp.
GATCAGATTGCACAATTTGATTTAACAGAAGCAGAGATGGATATCTTAAACGGAGAAGATCCAACCACACATACGGTTCGTTACTATAACACACAAGCCAATGCTGTGGTAGGAACGACGGTTGGAGAAATCAACAATCCAAATGCGTATAGCAACATTCCGCCAAGTCCACAAGTGATTTGGGTGAGAGTAGAAGATCAAGTAACAGGATGTTTTAGTATTACGAATTTAACACTGATTGTCAATGAACTTCCAGTACTAATACAATTACCAGGCTTAGAACTGTGTGATGCGATTACTTTAGATGATCAAATCGAAGTATTTGATTTAACTTCATTAGC
>NZ_CANLEA010000069.1 GCF_947489565.1 uncultured Kordia sp.
TAGACTTGTTAGACTTGTTAGACTTGTTAGACTTGTTAGACTTGTTAGACTTGTTAGACTTGTTAGACTTGTTAGACTTGTTAGAGAATAAAAAATATAATATGCGAACTGAAATTTTTAGTTCGCTTTTTTTTTGAAATAAATTGTTTTGTCATTTTCCCCTCTTCCTTGCGATAACGTTTCATAGTACTTCTCGATACAAATTTGCGAAGCAAATTCACTCGAAGTGACGCTTTTAGAAATTTAAGAAGACACGCGAAGCGATCAAAAAGCGAAGCGATCAAAAAGCGAAGCGATCAAAAAGCGAAGCGATCAAAAAGC
>NZ_CANLEA010000070.1 GCF_947489565.1 uncultured Kordia sp.
CCTACACTCATTGCTGGTGTATCGTTATCAGTGATCGTTACGGTTCCACTATCGTTCGTGTTTGAAGTGTTTCCACTGGTTACAGTTCCATTTACACTAAAGTCCTCTGTTGGCTCACCTACTGTATCATCTGTAATTGGAATACTTACATCTACTGTCGTTTGTCCTGCTGGAATCGTTGCTGTGACTGTGGTAGTGGTATAATCATCTGGATTGGTCGCACTGTTATCTGTCGTTGTGATGGATACTACCGTATCTACACTACTTGGATTGTCAATGCTCACCGCGACACTTGCTGTTCCTGCATCTTC
>NZ_CANLEA010000071.1 GCF_947489565.1 uncultured Kordia sp.
TCCGTCACCATCGGTGTCAGTTCCTGTGAAGGTGCCTTGTCCTGCTTCATCCACATCGTCAATACCATCATCATCACTATCTGTGTCTAGGTAATCTGGTGTTGCATCTGTATCTGTGTTTTCTGGGCTGTCAATGAATCCTGCATTTTCGTACGCATCATCGATTCCGTTGTTGTTATTGTCTATTCCACTTGGTGGCGTGTAACTGTCTGTCGGTTGTGCTTCTACATTATCTGGAATTCCATCATCATCGGCATCGATGTCTAAGAAGTCTGGTCCATCTCCTGCATTGCTATCTGTATTGACTGG
>NZ_CANLEA010000072.1 GCF_947489565.1 uncultured Kordia sp.
AATGGAAAGATTGACAAAACGAATCTACCAAGTATAGACCAAGAAGTTGCCACAAAACAAAGTTATGTTGCACCAGAGACGAATCAGGAAAAAATACTATCTGAAATTTGGACTACTGTGTTGGGCATTTCACAAATAGGAAAACATAGTGATTTTTATCATTTAGGAGGCGATTCTATCAAATCGATTCAAGTGGTTTCACGCTTAAAGCAACAAGGTTATGGACTTCGTGTAGGTGATATTCTTCGCTATCCAATTCTGGAAGATTTAGCGCCGTTACTTACTTCGAGCACTTTAACGCACGATCA
>NZ_CANLEA010000073.1 GCF_947489565.1 uncultured Kordia sp.
AAGTCCTCCGTTGGTTCTCCGGTAGTATCATCTGTAATTGGAATACTTACATCTACTGTCGTTTGTCCCGCTGGGATGGTTGCTGTAACTGTTGTCGTGGTATAATCATCTGGATTGGTTGCGCTGTTATCTGTGGTAGTGATACTTACTACCGTATCTACACTACTTGGATTGTCTATGCTCACCGCTACACTTGCTGTTCCTGCATCTTCCGCTACCGTTACATCACCTACACTCATTGCTGGTGTATCGTTATCAGTGATCGTTACGGTTCCACTATCGTTCGTGTTTGAAGTGTTTCCACT
>NZ_CANLEA010000074.1 GCF_947489565.1 uncultured Kordia sp.
TGGATTCGCTGGTGTCGTTGGATCGTCTACGCCTGTAACTTCTTCTTCATTGGTTAGTCCGTCATTATCACAGTCTAAGTCGTTCCATGCTGCTTCTACCGTTACCGTTTGGTTGGCTGCTACAAAATCACATGGATCGTTTGGATTTGTGCCATCGTTTGCCTCGTCTCCGTCAGTAACTCCGTCGCCATCCGTATCTGGATCTTGTGGATCCGTTGTATTACCATTTGGATCGGCTGGTGTTGTTGGATCGTCTACGCCTGTAGTTTCTTCTCCGTTGTTTAATCCGTCATTGTC
>NZ_CANLEA010000075.1 GCF_947489565.1 uncultured Kordia sp.
TTATCATTTACATCTGGTTCTACTCCTGTATCATCACTGGTATCAAAGCCATCATCTAGTCCGTCACCATCGGTGTCCGTTCCTGTGAAGGTGCCTTGTCCTGCTTCTTCTAGATCATTTACTCCATCATCATCACTATCCGTATCTAAGTAATCTGGAGTGATATCTGTATCTGTGTTTTCTGGGCTGTCGATGAAGCCTGCGTTTTCATATGCATCATCGATTCCGTTGTTGTTATTGTCTATTCCACTTGGTGGCGTGTAACTATCTGTTGTTTGTGCTTCTAC
>NZ_CANLEA010000076.1 GCF_947489565.1 uncultured Kordia sp.
TTCAGACCCGAATGATCCATGTGTTGGCGGAACAGTAGCAAGTGTTGATTTAACAAATATAACATCAGCATGGGCAACATCAGATTGCGATGGTGATGGCGTACCAAACATAACAGAAGTTGATCCAGACGGAGATGGAACAGCAGGACCAAATGGAACTGATCCAAGTGATCCTTGTGATTATGATGTGACAGTACAAAACTTTGCTTCAGTAACAATAGCATGGTTGGCAATAGATTGTGACGGCGATGGAGTAACCAATGGAGATGAAGT
>NZ_CANLEA010000077.1 GCF_947489565.1 uncultured Kordia sp.
AAATCAACATAAGAGTAAACCAAAAAACATTCGTGAATTCGTGACAAAAACTAAAGAGCTAAATACAAAATGTAAAAGTACACGTAGTTCAAACTGACAAAAACAAAGCAACACTTAGACTAGCTCAGTGTAAACAAATAAATAAATTGGCAACAAACACCGAAATTCGTGCAAATCAACATAAGAGTAAACCAAAAAAAACATTCGTGAATTCGTGACAAAAACTAAAGAGCTAAATACAAAATGTAAAACTCAAAATTTTAAATGTAAAA
>NZ_CANLEA010000078.1 GCF_947489565.1 uncultured Kordia sp.
GATAGTGGAACAGTAACGATCACCGATAACGACACACCAGCAATGAGTGTAGGTGATGTAACGGTTGCAGAAGATGCAGGAACAGCAAGTGTAGCGGTGAGCATTGACAATCCAAGTAGTGTAGATACCGTTGTAAGTATCACTACAACCGATAACAGCGCAACGAATCCAGATGATTATACGACCACAACAGTAACAGCAACGATCCCAGCGGGACAAACGACAGTAGATGTAAGTATTCCAATTACAGATGATACTACCGGTGAACC
>NZ_CANLEA010000079.1 GCF_947489565.1 uncultured Kordia sp.
TTGCCCATGCTGATGTTATATTTGTTAAATCAACACTTGCTACTGTTCCGCCAACACATGGATCATTCGGGTCTGAATCAGTTCCGTTCGGTGTTCCATCACCGTCACAATCTGCAGCAGCGTAAATAGCGTTGCTAGTATCTTCATCGCCTACTGTGCCATCGTCAACACATGGATCTTGTGAATCTGGATCAACTCCGTTCGGCGTTCCATCTCCATCACAATCTGCTGTTGCCCAAACTGGATTTGTAGCATCTTCAT
>NZ_CANLEA010000080.1 GCF_947489565.1 uncultured Kordia sp.
CAGAATTCCACTCGATCTGACGGGATATGCTTCTAATTAATTTTAATTCTGATTCAGAAGACTTCAATCAAGATCCCACAGAAATTTTATTCATTCTTACTTCTGTGATATTGCAGTTGTAGTTTATAGCATTCACTAAACGTCACTTCGAGTGATTTTTTTGATATTGAACTTGTCGAAATGCAGAAAAATTGTATCGAGAAGTACTTCTAAATTAGTAGTTGCGTTGGTGATATCAGAGTAGATCTCGATACAGAATTC
>NZ_CANLEA010000081.1 GCF_947489565.1 uncultured Kordia sp.
ACGACAGTAGATGTAAGTATTCCAATTACAGATGATACTACAGGTGAACCAACAGAGGACTTCACTGTAAACGGAACAGTTACTAGTGGGAACACTTCAAACACAAATGATAGTGGAACGGTAACGATTACTGATAACGATACACCAGCAATGAGTGTAGGTGATGTAACGGTTGCAGAAGATGCAGGAACAGCAAGTGTCGCTGTAAGCATAGACAATCCATCTAGTGTAGATACCGTTGTAAGTATCAC
>NZ_CANLEA010000082.1 GCF_947489565.1 uncultured Kordia sp.
ATTCAACACCAAGTTCTATCCTATGAAGGTGTCGAAAAAGCTCTAGTTGTCTTAGATACATCACATTCAAGTTTGGTGTGTTATGTCGTTTTATCTGAAGGAAATGAAGTAGCAGCTTTGCGAACGTATTTAGCAAGCGTGCTGCCAAGTTATATGTTGCCAGGTCATTTTATTACGATGGAATCTTTTCCACTAACATCTAATGGAAAGATTGACAAAACGAATCTACCAAGTATAGACCAAGAAGT
>NZ_CANLEA010000083.1 GCF_947489565.1 uncultured Kordia sp.
TTAGAACTGTGTGATGCGATTACTTTAGATGATCAAATCGAAGTATTTGATTTAACTTCATTAGCAGAAGACTTAGTCAACAATGTACCAGGCATTAGCTTGATATACTATGGAAGTGCAGCAGATTTAGCAAGTGATACACCAATACTTAACCCATCAGCCTATCCAAATGCGATGGTAGCAGTACAAACGATCTTTGTATTGGCTACCAATGATACTACAGGTTGTCAAAACACCATTAC
>NZ_CANLEA010000084.1 GCF_947489565.1 uncultured Kordia sp.
TTGTTTTTGCTCTAATTAAAAATCAAAATTTTTATCAAAATCGTTTGATTTTGTCATAGAAATCGAAGTGACGTTTTTAAATTTGAAGTTCCATTTTTCTATCTATTGATGCTATTCCGTCATATCCAGTGAAATCTTATAAAGATTTTGTATCGAGATATACTTTGATAAAATACATTGCTTTACGATTTCTTAGTTGTTCTCGATACAAATTTGTTCCACAAATTCACTCGAACTGACGC
>NZ_CANLEA010000085.1 GCF_947489565.1 uncultured Kordia sp.
AATATAAGCAGCTTTTTATTCCATCCAACTTTTTTATAAACCTTTTTTTGCCTTTTTTTTAACCATCCTTTTAATGCGCTATTTTCTAATGGATTATGTTATAAACTTTTTTGTCTTTTTGTTGATTTGGCTTTTTGTGGATTCGGCTATTTGCTTGGTTGGCTTTTGCTTGGTTGTGGGTTAACGATTGAGGCATTGTTGAAGCTCCTCACTTCGGCTACGCTTAGTGACCTTGCTTT
>NZ_CANLEA010000086.1 GCF_947489565.1 uncultured Kordia sp.
CCTGTAGTATCATCTGTAATTGGAATACTTACATCTACTGTCGTTTGTCCCGCTGGGATCGTTGCTGTTACGGTCGTGGTGGTATAATCATCTGGATTGGTCGCACTGTTATCTGTTGTTGTGATACTTACTACGGTATCTACACTAGATGGGTTGTCAATACTTACCGCGACACTTGCTGTTCCTGCATCTTCCGCTACCGTCACATCACCTACACTCATTGCTGGTGTGTC
>NZ_CANLEA010000087.1 GCF_947489565.1 uncultured Kordia sp.
CAAACAGAAAAGCTGCAAAGCTCAATCCATGTTGGATACAATACAAATGTAAACGATATCTTGCTGAGTAGTTTATCGCTGAGTTTAGACGAAGTATTTTCCATAGATCGTTGTTTAATAGAACTTGAAGGACACGGACGCGAGGAATTAACAAACGCAATAGATTTAAGTAGAACCGTAGGTTGGTTTACAAGTTTATATCCTTTTGAATTACAATCTAAAGGTACAAATG
>NZ_CANLEA010000088.1 GCF_947489565.1 uncultured Kordia sp.
ACAGTAGATGTAAGTATTCCAATTATAGATGATACTACCGGTGAACCAACAGAGGACTTCACTGTAAATGGAACAGTTACTAGTGGGAACACTTCAAACACGAATGATAGTGGAACAGTAACGATCACCGATAACGATACACCAGCGATGAGCGTAGGTGATGTAACGGTGGCAGAAGATGCAGGAACAGCGAGTGTAGCTGTAAGTATTGACAATCCAAGTAGTGTAGA
>NZ_CANLEA010000089.1 GCF_947489565.1 uncultured Kordia sp.
ACATGACTGATATTGTTTTTAGAACGATCATTTCCAACGTCATAACTTCCATATTCAAAACTCGTAGATGCTTCAGTGGTTGTTGTTTCGGTACTTTCTACGCCTGAACCAAAATCTCCTAAGTAATTGAACAGTAATAGCGGACGATATTCTGTTTTAAAATCCTCAGATAAGTATTGCAACATACTATAGCCGATTCCGCGGTTTGGTATGTTTCTGAGTCCTTCTTT
>NZ_CANLEA010000090.1 GCF_947489565.1 uncultured Kordia sp.
CTTACATCTACTGTCGTTTGTCCCGCTGGGATCGTTGCTGTTACGGTCGTAGTGGTATAATCATCTGGATTGGTCGCGCTGTTATCTGTGGTAGTGATACTTACTACGGTATCTACACTAGATGGATTGTCTATGCTCACCGCTACACTCGCTGTTCCTGCATCTTCTGCAACCGTTACATCACCTACACTCATTGCTGGTGTATCGTTATCAGTGATCGTTACTGT
>NZ_CANLEA010000091.1 GCF_947489565.1 uncultured Kordia sp.
TCTGGAATTCCATCATCATCGGCATCGATGTCTAAGAAGTCTGGTCCATCTCCTGCATTGCTATCTGTATTGACTGGAATTGTTCCTGCTGTGTTATCAGCTTGACCATCCATATTACCATCAGCAAATACAGCATCATCTGCATCTACATCACCATCATTGTCTGTGTCTAGATCGCCATTACCTGTTTCTACTACATCCGTAATGCCGTCATTGTCACTGTCTA
>NZ_CANLEA010000092.1 GCF_947489565.1 uncultured Kordia sp.
ACGATCACCGATAACGACACACCAGCAATGAGTGTAGGTGATGTAACGGTTGCAGAAGATGCAGGAACAGCAAGTGTTGCTGTAAGCATTGACAATCCAAGTAGTGTAGATACAGTAGTATCAATTACTACCACTGATAACAGCGCAACCAATCCAGATGATTATACCACTACGACCGTCACAGCAACGATCCCAGCGGGACAAACGACAGTAGATGTAAG
>NZ_CANLEA010000093.1 GCF_947489565.1 uncultured Kordia sp.
CCAGAAGATGCAGACAATGATGTGAATGAAATCCCGAATGAAACGGCTTACGGAAACATCAATCCATACAATCAAACAGTGTATGTACGTGTTGAAAATGTCTTAACAGGTTGTTTCAATGTAGTTTCTTTAGATTTAATCGTACATGATTCACCAGAGATTGCTGCTTTAGATGCGACAAGTTTGGCAGAATGTGATGATGTAACTGCTGATCAGATTGC
>NZ_CANLEA010000094.1 GCF_947489565.1 uncultured Kordia sp.
GTTACTGTTTGGTTCGCTGCTACAAAATCACATGGATCGTTTGGATTTGTTCCATCGTTTGCCTCGTCTCCGTCAGTAACTCCGTCGCCATCCGTATCTGGATCTTGTGGATCGGTTGTATTACCATTTGGATCAGCTGGTGTCGTTGGATCGTCTACGCCTGTAGTTTCTTCTCCGTTATTTAATCCGTCACTATCACAATCTAAGTCGTTCCATGCTGC
>NZ_CANLEA010000095.1 GCF_947489565.1 uncultured Kordia sp.
GGAATACTTACATCTACTGTCGTTTGTCCCGCTGGGATGGTTGCTGTAACTGTTGTCGTGGTATAATCATCTGGATTTGTTGCACTGTTATCTGTGGTAGTGATACTTACTACCGTATCTACACTACTTGGATTGTCTATACTTACAGCTACACTCGCTGTTCCTGCATCTTCTGCTACCGTTACATCACCTACGCTCATTGCTGGTGTATCGTTATC
>NZ_CANLEA010000096.1 GCF_947489565.1 uncultured Kordia sp.
ATCGTTGCTGTAACTGTGGTAGTCGTATAATCATCTGGATTGGTAGCGCTGTTATCGGTTGTCGTGATACTTACTACTGTATCTACACTACTTGGATTGTCAATACTTACCGCTACACTCGCTGTTCCTGCATCTTCTGCTACCGTTACATCACCTACACTCATTGCTGGTGTGTCATTATCAGTGATCGTTACTGTTCCACTATCAGTGGTATTGCT
>NZ_CANLEA010000097.1 GCF_947489565.1 uncultured Kordia sp.
AGATGATTATACCACTACTACAGTTACAGCAACGATCCCAGCGGGACAAACCACAGTAGATGTAAGTATTCCAATTACAGATGATACTATCGGTGAACCAACGGAGGACTTTAGTGTAAATGGTACTGTAACCAGTGGCAACACAAGTAACACGAATGATAGTGGAACAGTAACGATCACTGATAACGATACACCAGCAATGAGCGTAGG
>NZ_CANLEA010000098.1 GCF_947489565.1 uncultured Kordia sp.
GCATCTTCTGCTACCGTTACATCACCTACGCTCATTGCTGGTGTATCGTTATCAGTGATCGTTACTGTTCCACTATCGTTCGTGTTACTTGTGTTGCCACTGGTTACAGTTCCATTTACAGTGAAGTCCTCCGTTGGTTCTCCGGTAGTATCATCTGTAATTGGAATACTTACATCTACTGTCGTTTGTCCTGCTGGGATTGTTGCTGT
>NZ_CANLEA010000099.1 GCF_947489565.1 uncultured Kordia sp.
GCATCTTCTGCCACCGTTACATCACCTACACTCATTGCTGGTGTGTCGTTATCAGTGATGGTTACTGTTCCACTATCTGTGGTATTGCTCGTGTTCCCACTTGTAACAGTTCCATTTACCGTGAAGTCCTCCGTTGGTTCTCCGGTAGTATCATCTGTAATTGGAATACTTACATCAACTGTCGTTTGTCCCGCTGGGATCGTTGCTGT
>NZ_CANLEA010000100.1 GCF_947489565.1 uncultured Kordia sp.
ACAAAATTCTTTCAGAATTTCACTCGAACTGACGTTTGGTACTGACTTTATAATACAAGATCGAGTGCAATCGAGATTCAATAGAATGATAAACGTAAAATGCTAAATTTTAAATGTAAAATCTGCTTTTAGAAATTATGTTTCTTCAAATAATATAACGTCACTTCGAGTGATTCGCCCAAGCGAATTGTATCGAGAAGTAC
>NZ_CANLEA010000101.1 GCF_947489565.1 uncultured Kordia sp.
GTTGTGATGGATACTACCGTATCTACACTACTTGGATTGTCAATGCTCACCGCGACACTTGCTGTTCCTGCATCTTCTGCTACCGTTACATCACCTACACTCATTGCTGGTGTATCGTTATCGGTGATCGTTACTGTTCCACTATCGTTCGTGTTTGAAGTGTTTCCACTTGTTACAGTTCCATTTACCGTGAAGTCCTC